>JADJEZ010000001.1 GCA_016708825.1 Betaproteobacteria bacterium
GGAGAGGAAGGGGATCGAACCCTCGACCTCCGCATTGCGAACGCGGCGCTCTCCCAGCTGAGCTACCCCCCCACACGAAGGGCGAAATTATAGCGCAGTCACCGCCCTAGAGCGAGAACTGCAGCTTCACCCAGAGGGTCCGCCCCGGCTCGTTCACCCGCGTGGTCTGGAGATACCCCGGAACCATGGCCCCGCTGCGGCTCAGGTGCTCCGCGTACGTCCGGTCGAACAGGTTGTCCACGCCGGCCGTCACCTGCACCGTCTTCGAGAAGCGGTAGCCCGCGTTCAGGGAGAAGACCGCGAACCCGCCCGTGGGGCCGATGTCCTGCCCGGCGATGTTGCCCTTGCCCGGGTCGACGCGATCCTGGCGGGAGACGGCGCGCAGCAGCGCCCCCAGGGACCACACCGGATCTTCGCGCGTCAGGGAAAAGCGCGCTTCGAGAGGCGGCTGCTGGGCGAGCGCCGTGCCGTCGGTGTCGTTCTCGCCGCGCACCCAGGCGAGTGTCGCGTCCGCCTTCCAGTGTTTCGCGAAGGCGCGCCCGACGCCCGCCTCCAGGCCGAGGGTCTTGGCATCCACGTTGCGCGCGATCGTCGCGGCCCGTGCGGGCATCGTGCGCGCGACACCCGACTCGATGAGGATGTAGTCGTCGATGCGCGCCGCGAAGGCCGACGCCGTCGCGTGCCAGTCGCCGGCCCGGTGCAGGACGCCGAAGTCCAGTTGCGTCGTGCGCTCCGGCCGCGTGCCGAAGCCGCTGATCGACTCCGGCCCTCGCGGTCCGAGAAGAGCCCCTGTAGTCGGGAAGCGTTCCACCCGACCGAGGCCGGCGTAGAGCGTCGTCGCCTTCGC
Source organism: Betaproteobacteria bacterium (assembly GCA_016708825.1). Classification (GTDB taxonomy): domain Bacteria; phylum Pseudomonadota; class Gammaproteobacteria; order Burkholderiales; family Usitatibacteraceae; genus FEB-7. The sequence goes on from JADJEZ010000001.1 coordinate 848, forward strand.
GTCCAGTTCTCGCTCGACGCGCGCGAAGCCGCTCGCGAGCGTGTCGGAGCGCGATGCTCCGGCGGTCGGGTTGGGCGCCGTCGCCGCCATGGGCCCCTTGCCGAGCCGGATCGTCGCGCGCTGGTCCTGGGTGCGCCAGCGGTCCAGGCGCAGCCCGGCCACGAGCCTGCCCGTGCCGGGATGCTCGTGGGTCCATTCGCCGAAGACGCCGCGGTTGGAGAAAGTGGCGTCCTCGCCGCGCGGCATCGCTTCGTAGGGCATCGCCGTCTCGTTCACCGTCGAGCGCACGGTGTGGTCGTTCGCCTGCCAGTCCGCGCCGATCGCCACGCGGTTGGTGTCGTTGGGCTTGAGGCGGGCGAGAAACTTCGCGCCGCGCGTCTCGCGGTCGGGATTGCTCACCGCGGGCATCGACCCCGGCGCGAGGGGCCGCAGGCTGAAGTTGTCCATCACGTGGTCGACGTAGTTGTGGAACGCGTGGGCCTCGATCCGTTCGACGAAGGGCGAGAGGCCGTCCTTGCGGAAACGCAGCCCCGCGTTCGTGCGCTTGAACTTCGTGCCGTCCATCATGCGGTCCGCGTAGGCGGCCTCGCCGTCGCTCGTGGCACCCGTCAGCTCCAGGCGCGTGCGCTCGTCCGGCGTCCAGGCGAGGGCCCCGTTGGCGCTCCAGCGCGTGTAGCGCGAGTGGACCCGCTTGCCGTCGCCGTCGGCGTAGTCGCTCGCGTGCGAGCGCGTGCCCACGCCCTGCGCCTGGAACGCGGGCGTGCCGGCCTGCGCGTCGACGATTTCGTCATGACGGCCGAAGGATCCGCCGAGCAGGCTCCCGTAGACGCGCGCGCCCGGCTCGGCATAGCGCTTCGGGTCGCGCTCGAAGAGGACCACCCCGGCGGATTGCCCGGGCCCGTGCAGAACGCTCTGCGGCCCCTTCACGACGGTGACGCGGTCGAAGGCCTCGGGAAAGACATAGGCCGTGGGCGGGTCCATGCGCCCGCCGCAACCGCCGAGGATGTGCTCGCCGTCGAGGAGGATGCCGAGGCGGGAGCCCGCCATGCCGCGCAGCACCGGGTCGCCGTCGGTTCCGCCCTTGCGGATCACCGAGAAGCCCGGGATGGTCTTCAGGAAATCGGCGCCGTCGTGGGCGGGCAGCGGCTGCCGGGGCTTCCGGGGATCGGTGGTGATGGTGAGCGGTGCGTCGTCGCGCTCGGCGGTGACGACCACGGAATCGAGCGGCGCGACTTGCGCGTGCGCGGCGGAAAGGCTGAGGCAGGCTCCGCCCAAGAGGGCGAAGAGGGGCTTGCGGCGAAACGGGACCATCGGGATATCTCCTGGCGAATGGGAATCGCGGCGCGCAAAGGGCGCCACGGCCCGGACGCGTCCGGGCGCGTTACGGCGTTCGGCTCAGGAGACGAGGGGAGGCGCGCGAGGCTGCGCCGCGATCCGGTTCAGCGACGGGCGCGGTGCGGCGAGGAGATGCGGGACGACCGGGTCGGCCCCGGCGGAAGCGGGAACACAGGGTGCGGCGGCCGGTGGCAGCACGGACGAGACCGCACCGGGCGCGCAGAACGGGCAATGCTCGACATGACGCGACTTCGGCGCCACGGGAACGCCTTGGGCATCGGTGGGCACCGCGATGAGGCGTGCGCCATCGCCCGTGCACACCGCCGTCCAGCGCACGTGCTGGTCGTTGGCCGCGGCGAGCGCGCTCGTCACCGCCGGCGCGAGCGACGCCAGCAGCATCGCGAAAACTGCGAGCGTGGCGCCGATGCGGTGGGTGAGGCGGTGGTGGCCCATGGAGACCGATCCTATCGGCCGGGGGCGCGGCGGAAAAGGGCCGATTCGCCTTTCCTGAACCAGTTCAAGTTCCTGCGGGGATCAGCTCCCGTCGGTCTGCACGCCCCGGATGCTCAGCGCCTGCGAGGTGTAGGTCTCGTCCAGGAGCTTCGCGGCCTGGAAGATCGCCTTGATCGTGGGCACCGGCACCTGCGCGATCTCGCCCATCTCCACGACGGAGCCCACGAGCGCGTCGATCTCGATGGGCCGGCCCGCTTCCACGTCCTGGAGCATCGAGGTCTTGTGCTTGCCCACCTTCCTCGCGCCCTCGATGCGCTTGTCCAGTGGCACGCGGAAGGTGATGCCGAGCTTCTCCGCGACCGCCTGCGCCTCCGCCATCATCTGCGCGGCGAGTGCGCGGCCGTGCGGGTGCTCGCAGATGTCCTGGAGTGTGGCGTGGGTGAGCGCGCTGATCGGGTTGAAGGTGAGGTTGCCCCAGAGCTTCAACCACATCTCCGCGCGCACGTTCTCGAGCAGCGGGCACTTGAGGCCGGCCTTCACGAAGGCCTCCGAGATGCGCGTGGCGCGCTCCGTCGTGGAGCCGTCGAGTTCCCCGATGGGGAAGCGGTCGCCCTCGATGTGCACGACCTTGCCGGGCTCCACCAGCTCCGCGGCCGGGTAGACGACGCAGCCGATGATCCGCTCCTTCGGGATCGCATCCTTCACCACGCCGCCCGGATCGACCGTCTCCACGGTGCGTCCCTCGAGCTCGCCGCCCTGCCCGTGGAAGTACCAGAAGGGAATCCCGTTCTGCATCGGGATCACCACGGTGTCCTTGTCGCAGAGCGCCGCGAGCTTGCCCGCCAGCGCACCCACCTGGTGGGCCTTGATCGCGAGGATCACCACGTCGAAGGTGCCCGCGGCCGCGTAGTCGTCCGTGGCGCGCACGGTGGTGGCGGCCTCCTCGCGGCCGTCGCGATAGAAGACCTTCATGCCACCGGCGTTGATGGCCGCGAGGTTCTTGCCGCGCGCGATGAACGTGACTTCCTCGCCGGCCAGGGCGAGCTTCGCGCCGACGAAGCCACCGATGGCGCCGGCGCCCACGATGCAGAAACGCATTATTCCCCCACTGGTCGGGCCGCCATCCCTGCCGCGGGGGCGGGGAAGGGGCCGGGATTCAAGTTCGTATCCTGGGCGTCGGGCGGGTTTGCTTCCGCCGGTGTCGTTCACCGCGAGGGTCGGGCGGTGCCGGAGGGCGGGGCGGGTAGCCCGGGGCCGCGGCAGGACTGCGAACGCGTTACCGGAAACTTATGGTGCAGCGCACAAACTGTCAAGCGGATGCATCAACGCCCGCGATCTGTCGATGCGCGCGTCGACGAGTCCGGAGCGAACCGTGGTCTCAACGCCGTCTCGCAGGCGCAGGCCCGCTCCTCGCCGCAGGCAAAAGCGATGGGGCGAGCGAGGCGCGAAGCCTCGGTGCGAGCCAATCCACCGCGGCCCGCACGTTGGAGGAGAGGTGCCGCGTCCCGGATAGGCGAGATTCACCGGCGACGACGGCGGCTCGCTGTTGTCGAGCACGCGCTCGAGCGCGCCCGCCTTGAGATAGGCGTCCACCTGGTAGCAGAGGAACTGTCCCAATCCCATCCCTTCAACGCAAGCCTGCAAGGCGACGTCGATCTGGTTGGAGGTGATCACCGGCGCCACCTGCACGCGCCTTTGCGCCCGCCCCTCGCCAAACGTCCATTCGTGACCCGGCGAAAGCCCGGTGAACCCGACGCAGCGATGGGCCGCGACGTCCTCCGGCTTCGTGGGCCGCCCGCAACGCTTCAGGTACGCCGGGCTCGCGCAGACGACACGGCGCGTCGTGCCCACCGGCGCTGCGACCAATGACGAATCCGGCAACGAGCCGATCCGCACGCCGAGGTCGATTCCTTCCTCGATGAGATCCACGGTCCGATCGAGCAGCACCAGCTCGACCCGGACGCCCGGGTGTTTCTCCGCGAACGCGATCACGGCCGGCGCGACGTGCAGCCTGCCGAAGAGGACCGACGCCGTCACGCGCAACCGGCCCTTCGGCGTGACCCGGCGCGCCGAAATCGCGGCTTCGGCCTCCTCCACATCCGCCAGCACGCGCCTTGATCGCTCCAGGTACTCACGGCCCTCGTCCGTCAGCGCGATGCGGCGGGTGGTGCGGTTGAGCAGGCGTGCGTCGAGCGACCGCTCCAGCTCCGCCAGGCCGCGCACCACGGACGGCAGCGACGTGCGAAGGGATTCGGCGGCCGCCGTGAGGCTCCCCGTTTCGACGATGCGCACGAAAGTCGCCATGGCCCGCAGCTTGTCCATGCCGGCATATTACTGCGGTTTTCGGATTAATTTACATCGATTCTAGGCATTTATCTCGAAAGATGAAGCAACGATGATGCATTCCGAAGCCCGGCACCTGAACCCCTCCCACCCCCACCGAAAGGAATGACCATGTCCCGTCTCGAGATCATCGACCCCAAGACCGCCTCCGCTCCCGCGAAAGCCCTGCTCGACGCCGTCCAGGCCCAGCTTGGCGCCACGCCCAACTTCATCCGCGTCCTCGCGAATTCGCCCAAGGCGCTCGAGGGCTTCCTCGGCCTTTACGGCGCCGCCGCCGGCTTCTCGCTCGACAAGGCGACGCAGGAGCGCATCGCGCTCGCGGTGGCGGAAGGCAACGGCTGCCAGTACTGCGTCTCGGCGCACACCGCGATCGGCCGTCACGCCGGGCTCTCGAACGAGGAGATGGCGCTCAACCGCCGCGGCGCCTCGCAGGAGGCCCGCGCGGGCGCGATCGTCGCCTTCGCGAAGGCCCTGAACGACAACCTCGGCGAAGTCACGAGCGACGAGTTCGGCGCCGCCCGCGCCGCAGGGCTCACCGACGGCGAGATCGTGGAAGTGATCGCCGTGGTCGCGCTCAACGTCTTCACCAACGTTCTCGGCAAGGCAACGCGCGTGGACATCGATTTCCCTAGGATCGACCTGCTCGCCGCGCCGGTATCCGCCGCCGCCTGACGCACCGGTTCCGGGGCGGGCGAAGCGGCCGGTCCCGGCCGGGGAACATGAGAGGAAGCCATGCCCCGCGCCTTCAGCGAAATCGCCTTCACGCCAGCGGTCCGCGCATTCCAGTCGCGCATGGGCAGCCGCGGGAGCTATGCCACTCTCGACCAAGACGAGGAGCGCGGGAATGCCCTGACGCCGCGAGAGGCCGAGTTCATCGCCGGCCGCGACGGCTTCTACCAGGCCACCGTCGGCGAGGGCGGCTGGCCCTACGTGCAGTTCCGTGGCGGACCGGCCGGCTTCCTGCGCGTGCTCGACGAGCGCACGATCGGCTACGCGGATTTCCGCGGAAACGTCCAGTACATCAGCGCCGGCAACCTGTCGGTCGACGATCGCGTGGCGATCATCCTGATGGACTACGCGGCGCGGCAGCGCCTGAAGATCTGGGGACGCGCGCGCCTCGTCGATGCCTCGCGGGATCGCGACCTGATCGGGCGGCTCGAGATGCCCGCCTATCGCGCGCGCGTCGAACGCGCCGTGGTCATCGCCATCGAGGCTTTCGACTGGAATTGCCCCCAGCACATCACGCCGAGGTTCACCGAGGCGGAGATCGCCGCGAAAAGCGCGCGGCTGCGCGACGCGAACGCCGCGAGTCCCGTGGAGGAGACGCTGGGAGCGGGCCCGTTGCCGCTCGTGATCCGCGGCATTCGCGACCTCGCCCCGCGCGTTCGGGCCTTCGAGCTGCGCCGGGCCGATGGCGGCGAGCTGCCGGCGATCGAGCCCGGCGCGCACCTCGACGTCCCCGTGCGGCTCGCCAATGGCGTCGCGTCGACCCGCCGCTATTCCCTCATGACCCCGCCGGACCAGCGCAACGCCTGGGAGATCGCCGTGCACCGGGAGGCGGGCGGAAGCGGCGGCTCGGCCGGCGCTCACCGCGACTTCCGTCTCGGGCTCGTTCTCAACGCCGCGATGCCGGGCAACGATTTCCCGATGCACCGCGACGCGAGGCCTTCCGTGCTGGTCGCGGGCGGCATCGGCATCACGCCCCTTCGCGCCATGGCTCGCGCGCTCGCGGCCCAAGGACGCGACTTCCACCTTCACTACGCGGGAAGGTCGGCCCGCGACATGGCCTATCGCGAGGAGCTATCCCTCGCTCTCGGCCCGCGGTTCACCGGCTACGCCGCCGACGAGGGACGCCGGCTGGACCTCGCGCGCCTCTTCGACGAGGCACCGGCCAACGCAGTGTTCTACTTCTGCGGCCCTCCCCGGCTATTGGACGCGGCGCGAAAGCTCGGCGCCCTGCGGGGCGTCGATGCCGGTCGGATGCGCATGGAATCCTTCGTCCCGGCTTCACGCGCCGGCGATCGCGCGGTCGAACTCGAGCTTCGGCGCTCCGGCAGAATCCTGCAGGTGCCGGCCACGCAATCGCTGCTCGACGCGATCAACGAAGCCGGCATCGCCGTGGCCTCGGGCTGCCGGACCGGAACCTGCGGCACCTGCGCTACCAAGGTGCTCGAGGGCGTGCCCGAGCATCGGGACCACGCCCTCTCGGATGCCGAACGCGAGCACGCCGGCCTGATGTGTCCCTGCATTTCGCGCGCCGCGTCGGACCGGCTGACCCTCGACCTCTGAGGCTTCAGGCCTTTCGGTACGCCCACGCCATCATCGCAAGCCCCGCGGCGATCATCGGCAGCGACAGCCACTGCCCCATGGACAACCCGAGCGCGAGCAGCCCCAGGAAGTCGTCGGGCTGGCGCGCGAACTCCGCGACGAAGCGGAAGCACCCGTAGCCCGTGAGGAAGGCGCCCGAGACCGCCCCGGCCGGCCGCGGCTTCGCCGAGTACCACCACAGGATCGCGAAGAGCGCGAGGCCCTCGAGGGCGAACTGGTAGAGCTGCGACGGGTGCCGCGCGAGCGGCGTGCGGTCCACCTGCGGAAACCACATCCCCCACGCGAGTTCCGTCGCCCGGCCCGGCAGCTCGCCGTTGATGAAGTTCCCCAGGCGCCCGGCCGCGAGACCCAGCGGCACGAGGGGGGCCACGAAGTCCATGGTGGTGATCCAGCGGAGCTTCCTGCGCGCGCAGAAGATCCATACCGCCACGAGCACGCCGAGGAAGCCGCCGTGGAAGCTCATGCCGCCGGCCCAGATCTGCACGATCTCCAGCGGGTGCGCGAAGTAGTACTCCGGCTTGTAGAAGAGCACGTAGCCCAGGCGCCCGCCGAGGATCACGCCGAGCACGCCGTAGAGCAGCATGTCGTCCACGCCCGCCTCGGTGACGCCGTGGGAGAGGCCCCGGCGCGCGCGCAGCTTCCCCAGCACCACGAAGGCGACGAAGGCGAGCACGTACATGAGGCCGTACCAGCGCACGGCCACGGGCCCGAGGCTGAAGAAGACGGGATCGAACTGCGGGTGGGTGAGCACGGGTATGGATGTCTTGCGAGGGTTTCGCGCGGTGCGGGCGAGGCGCTATTCTACCGATCCGGCCCACGCCGGCCCCGCCGCCCCTCCCCAAGAAGACCGCCATGACCGACAAGTTCCGCTCCACCGCCATCACCGAGGGCGACTCGCGCTCGCCCAACCGCTCGATGCTGCGCGCCATCGGCTACCAGGACGACGACTTCAAGAAGCCGTTCATCGGGCTCGCCAGCGGGCACTCCACGCTGAACCCCTGCAACGCGGGCCTCAAGCCGCTGGCCGATGCCGCGGACGCCGCCATCCGCGCCGCCGGCGCCATGCCGCAGATGTTCGGCACGATCACCGTGACCGACGGCATCTCCATGGGCACCGAGGGCATGAAATATTCGCTGGTCTCGCGCGAGGTGATCGCCGATTCCATCGAGACCGCCGTGCAGAGCCAGTTCATGGACGGGGTGCTCGCCGTCGGCGGCTGCGACAAGAACATGCCCGGCGCGATGATCGCGATGTGCCGCCTGAACCTGCCGGCGATCTTCGTCTACGGCGGCACCATCAAGCCGGGCCACCACAAGGGCCAGGACCTGCAGATCGTCTCGGTCTTCGAGGCCGTGGGCGCGCTCAACGCCGGCAAGATGAGCCGCGAGGATTTCGAGTGCATCGAGCGCTGCGCGCTTCCCGGCACCGGCGCCTGCGGCGGCATGTACACCGCCAACACCATGAGCTCGGCCTTCGAGGCGCTGGGCATGTCGCTTCCTTTCTCGTCGACCATGGCCAACGAGGACGCGGAAAAGGTCACGAGCGCCGAGGAGAGCGCGCGCGTGCTGGTGGCGGCGGTGAAAAGGGGACTCAAGGCCCGCGACATCGTGACCCGGCGCGCGATCGAGAACGCCGTCTCGGTGATCATGGCCGTGGGCGGCTCCACCAACGCGGTGCTGCACTTCCTCGCCATCGCGCATGCGGCCGACGTGGACTGGTCGATCGACGACTTCGAGCGCGTCCGCCGCAAGGTGCCGGTGCTGTGCGACCTGAAGCCCAGCGGGCGCTACGTGGCCACGGATTTCCACCGCGCCGGCGGCGTGCCGCAGGTGATGAAGATGCTGCTCGAGCACGGCCTGCTGCACGGCGACTGCCTGACGATCACCGGCGAGACGGTCGCCGAGTCGCTGGCGAAGATCCCCGCCGAGCCGCGGGGAGACCAGGACGTGATCCGCCCGTGGTCGAACCCGATGTACGCGCAGGGCCACCTCGCGATCCTCAAGGGGAACCTGGCCCCCGAGGGCTGCGTGGCCAAGATCACGGGGCTCAAGAACCCGGTCATCACCGGCCCGGCGCGCGTGTTCGACTCCGAGCCCGACGCGATGGACGCGATCCTCGCCGACCGCATCCAGCCGGGCGACGTGCTGGTGATCCGCTACGAGGGCCCCAAGGGCGGCCCCGGCATGCGCGAGATGCTCTCGCCCACCGCGGCCCTCATCGGCAAGGGGCTCGGAGAATCCGTGGGCCTCATCACCGACGGGCGATTCTCCGGCGGCACCTGGGGCATGGTCGTGGGCCACGTGGCGCCGGAAGCCTTCGAGGGCGGCGCGATCGCCCTCATCCGCGAGGGCGACTCCGTCACCATCGACGCGCACAAACTCCTCATCCAGCTGAACATCCCCGAGGGCGAGATCGCGATGCGCAAGGCCGCGTGGACGCAGCCGGCGCCGCGCTACACCCGCGGCGTGCTCGCGAAGTACGCGAAGCTGGTCGGTACTGCATCCCGGGGTGCGGTGACGGACTAGGGCCTCGGCGGTGCCGGCGCCCGATTCCGCGGCCGTGTCGTTTCGCGTCCGCTACACGAAGGATCACTGCCTCGCCTCCGCGTGGCGCTACTGGCAGCGGCGGCTGGGCCTGCGCTACGCGATCGAGCTCACGATCGGCTCGGGGCTCCTGGTCCTCGCCACCCAGGGTCCCTACCGGTGGCTGGAGATCGCGCTCATGGTGGCGGTAGGCATCTTCGCCGTCCTGGGCGCGGCGATCTTCTTCGTCCACTGGAGCCGCGCGGTGGCGGGCCTGCGCGCGCTCGACCCGCCCGAGAGCACCTGGACCCTCACCGAGGAGGCCGTCGCCCAGAAGAGCAGCCTCGGCGAGAGCGCCATCGTGTGGAAGGCGCTGCGCGAGGTGTGGCGCTTCGACGACCTCTGGCTGCTGGTCTGGGGCAAGGACGTCTACAGCAGCATTCCCGTCGGCCAGCTCCCCCCGGCGGCGCGCGCGATGATCGAGCGGCGCGTGCAGGAATCCGGCGGCCGCGTGCGCTAGGGGCCTCGAGTCCGCCCCGGGAATGGGGACGTTCCCCTGTTTCCGGACGGAAATTGGGGAACGCCCCCGTTTTCCTAAAGCCCGGAGGGGAGCCTGCCGATAAACGGGTAGCGCGGCTGCCGCCAATCGGCGCCCCGTGACGACCATGCGCCTGTCGACCTTCCGGAATACCCCCACGCCTTCGGGAAACGCTCCCGTCTGGTCCCCCGTCGCGCGGCCCGCGGGGCTCAAGCTCCCGCCCGACCGTTCGGCGATCTCCACGGCGCAGATCGGCGACCTGGGTCTCAAGGTCGGCGAGGCGGCGCGGCTCTTCCCGGCCGGCAACGCGGATTTCGCCTTCGAGGTGCATCTCGTGGGCTGGATCGGCCGCGAGAGCCTGCTCGTGACCCAGCCCTCGTGGCGCGGGCGGCCGATGGCGATGAACGCGGGTGATGCGTGCCGCCTTCGCCTCTTCCACGGCAGGCGCGCGATCTCCTTCGTCACCACGGTGCTGGGCATGCACGACATGCCCTCGCCGTGCCTGGCCCTCGCCTATCCGGCGCAGATCAATATCTGCGAGGTGCGCGCCGAACCGCGCGTGGCCACGTTCATCGAGGCGCGGGCGGGCGAGCAGGGCGGCCCGCAATCGCGTCCCTGCAGGTTGCGCGACATGAGCCTGCGCGGGCTGCGCCTGCAGGCGGATGCGCCGGTCGCGCCCCCCGGGGGGCGCATCGTCGCGCGCTTCGTGCTGGAAGTCGCCGGCGAGACCCGCGAGTTCGCCCTGCCGGGCGAGGTGCGCAACCTCGCCGCTACAGGCGGGAGCGACGAGGCCGGCTGGGATCACGGCGTCGAACTCGATCCCGTCCCGGCCACGGAGGCGGGCTGGCTCACGGCCTACCTGGAAAGCCGGCACCTGGACAACTGAGGTCCCTCCGGCGCCGCTACTCGAAGCGGTTGGCGAGTTCGCCGATTCCCTCGACGGAGACCACCACGTCGGAACCGGGCTTCATCGAGCCCACTCCCACCGAGGTGCCGCAGGCGATGACGTCGCCGGGCTCGAAGGTAAGGTCCCGGGATATGAGCGAGACCAGCTTCGCGGGCGGGAAGAACATGTCCGCGCACGGATAGTCCTGCCGCTCCTGGCCGTTGAGCGTCGTCTTCACGACGAGCTTCGCCGGGTCGAGCCCCGTGGCGATCACCGGCCCGAAGACCCCGAAGGTGTCGAAGCTCTTCGAGCGCGACCACTGGTCGAAGCTCGCGTCCTTCTTGAGCAGTTCCACGGCCGTCACGTCGTTGATGCAGGTGTAGCCGAAGATGTGCGCGGGCGCATCCGCCTCGGAGACGCGCGCCGTGCGCTTGCCGATCACGATGCCCAGCTCGCCTTCGTAGATCACCTTGCCCGCGTAGGACGCCGGCACGCGGATCGGCTGCCCGCCCGGATGGAAGGAGCTCGGCGCCTTCATGAACCACAGCGGCTCCGGCGGCACGGCCTGGCCGAGCTTCTCGGCGAGCGCGCGGTAGTTGTTCCAGAGCGCCACCATCTTCGTGGGCACGCAGGGCGTGAGGAGCTTCACCGCGGCGAGCGGCACGCTTTGCACCCGTGGCGCGCGGCGAGGCGAAGAGATCGCCCTCGTGCACGGCGATGGTGTCGCCTTCGAGCGCGCCGAACTGCGCGCGCCCCTCGTGTTCGAAGCGGATCCAGCGGGTCATGGCGTGTTTCTCCGGGAGTGCGCGTCAGTGCGCGCGGCGTCTGGGGTCGCAGCCCCGCCCGAGGGCGGGAGGTGCGCGGTTGCTAGTCGCAGTTGCCCGCGACTATCTGCTCGACCCGGTCGAGCATCGGCGGGGTGATCTTCGCGATGAACTCGCTCGAGCGCAGGTTCTCCTTCACCTGCTCCACGCGCGAGGCGCCGGTGATGACCGAGGACACGTGCGGGTTGCGGGCGCACCAGGCGATCGCGAACTGCGCGAGCGTGCACCCCAGCTCCTTCGCGACGAAGGCGAGCTCCTGCACCGCGGCGTTGCGCTTCGCGTCGGTGAGTTCCGGGACGAGGAAGGCCATGCGGGCGATGGCGCCGCGGCTGTCCTGCGGCACGCCTTCGCGGTACTTGCCGGTGAGCAGCCCCGAGGCGAGCGGGCTCCAGGTGGTGAGCCCGATCCCGGCGTCGGTGTAGAGGTGGCGGTACTCCACCTCCACGCGCTTCCTGTGGAAGAGGTTGTACTCCGGCTGCTCGACGACCGGCTTGGCGAGGTGGTGGCGCTCGGCGATCTCCCACGCCGCCCGGATGTCGTCGGCGCTCCACTCGCTGGTGCCCCAGTAGAGCGCCTTGCCCTGCGTGATCATGTCGCTCATCGCCCACACCGTCTCCTCGATGGGCGTGCTCGGGTCGGGGCGGTGGCAGTAGACGAGATCCACGTGGTCGAGCTGCAGGCGCTTGAGCGACCCGTCGATGGCCTGCATCAGGTACTTGCGGTTCAACGTGTTCTTCGCGTTCGGGCCGTCGGCGATGCCCCAGAAGAACTTGGTGGAGACGATGTACTTCAGGCGCGGCCAGGCGAGCTTCTTCAGCACCTCGCCCATGATCCGCTCGCTCTCGCCCGCGGCGTAGATCTCGGCGTTGTCGAAGAAGTTCACGCCCAGGTCCCAGGCCGCGGCCATGCACTCGCCCGCGCTTTTCGCGTCGAGCTGGTTGCCGTAGGTCACCCAGGAGCCGAAGGACAGCTCGCTTACCTTGAGGCCGGATCGGCCGAGTCGTCTGTAGTTCATCGTGGTTCGCGCGGGGCGGTCGAGGGGAAGCCGTCATTATCGCGTAAACCCGCGATGGCTTCCGGAGCCGGCCATGCGCCGCGGATTCGCCGTTGCCGCCGCAGGCCCGCGGCACGACGGTGCATTAGAATGCGCTGATGGAACACGCCCGCCGCAACATCTTCCTGCTCGCCTGCTGCCAGGCGCTGCTCTTCACGAACAACGTCACGCTGATCGCGCTCAACGGGCTGGCGGGGTTCGCGCTCGCCGACAACAAGGTGCTCGCCACGCTTCCGGTGACGGGCTACGTGGTCGGCGCGGCGCTGGCGACCTTCCCCGCGTCGCTGTGGATGAAGAGGGTCGGCCGGCGCAACGGCTTCCTCACCGGCACCGCCTTCGGCATCGCGGGCGGGGCGATCGCCACCCTGGGAATCTACCTGTCGAGCTTCTGGACGCTCGTCGCCGGCACGCTGGTGCTGGGCGCCTACAACGCCTTCGGGCAGTACTACCGGTTCGCGGCCGCCGACGCCTCGCCGCTGCCGTGGAAGGCGAAGGCCATCTCGCTGGTGATGGCCGGCGGCCTCGTCGGCGGCATCATCGGCCCGGAGATGAGCAAGGTGACGAGGGACCTCGTGCAGCCGACCTTCCTCGCCTCCTACGCCTCGCTCATCGGCTTCTGCCTCGTGACCATGGCGATCCTCGCGGGGCTTCGCATTCCGGACCCGAAGGGCGACGAAGCCCACGGCGCCTCCCGGCCCCTGAAGGAAATCATGGCGCAGCCCGTTTTCGTGGTCGCCGTCGTCGTGGGCGCGCTGGGCTACGGCGTGATGAATCTCCTCATGACCTCGACGCCGCTCGCCATGGGCTTCTGCGGGCATCCCTACGCAGCCGCGGCGAGCGTGATCTCCGCGCACGTGATCGCGATGTTCGGCCCGAGCTTCTTCACGGGCTCGCTCATTCAGCGCTTCGGCGTGCTGAACGTGATGCTGGCGGGCGTGGCGGCGATGTTCGCCTGCGTGGCGATCGCGCTCTCGGGCCAGCTCGTCACCCACTTCTGGTGGTCGCTGGTGCTCCTCGGCGTGGGCTGGAACTTCATGTACGTGGGCGGCACGACGCTGCTCACCGAGGCCTACCGCCCGGCCGAGAAGGCGAAGACCCAGGGCGCGAACGAGATCCTGGTCTTCTGCACCACGGCCACCTCGTCCTTCACCTCCGGCGTGCTGGTGAATGCCGCCGGGTGGAACACTCTCAACTACGTGGCGCTGCCCTTCCTCGTGATCGCGGGATCGGCGGCGGTCTGGCTGGCCCTGCGGCGGCGCGCTGCCCCCGCCCTTTCCTGAAGGAGACTTCCCGTGAGCGATACCCACACGTTCGAGGCGACCGTCCGCTGGCCCGCCGATCCCGCGCAGAAGCTGCCGCCGGACCCGGCGTTCTCGCGCAATGCCGAGCTCGGCAGTCCCGGCCACCCGCCGCTGCCCGGTTCTTCGCCGACCGTCTTCGGCGGCGACGCCTCGCGCTACAACCCCGAGGAGCTGGTCACGCTCGCGCTCGCGCACTGCCACATGCTCACCTACCTCGCGGTCGCCGCGAAGAAGAAGATGGCGGTGCTCGCCTACGAGGACCGGGCGACGGCCGTGCTCGCGAAGGACCCGGCCACGGGGAAGATGAAGATCGTCTCGGCGGAGCTGCGGCCCCGGGTGACGGTGGCGCGCGGCACGAATCTCGACGACGCACGCGCGATGCATGCGAAGGCGCACGAGCACTGCTTCGTGGCGAACTCGGTGAACTTCCCCGTCACGAACGCGCCGGAAATCGTCGAGGCCTAGCGGGGCGGTTTCGTTCCCGGCTTCGCTTTCTGCCTGGATTTCGCTCTCGGCCCGGCTTTCGTTTTCGACCTGGCTTTCGGAGCCTTCGCCACCGCGGTCTTCGGTCCCCCCATTCCCGGCCTTCGGGCGATTCTGCTTCGCGGCGGCCGCGCGCAACGCCGCCCCGTAGCCCAGGCGCGCCCATTCGGCCATCACCGCCGGGTTCTCGAGCGCCTCGTCGGGCGCCTCGCGGTAGGACATCGCCGTCTTCCTGCCGTCCTTCGCCTCGAACACGAAGGGCTCCAGCCCCTCGGCCTCGAAGCGCGCGCGGTTGTCCGCATCCACCTTCAGGTAGAGCGTGTCGTAGGCCACGAGCGCGAAGAAGGCGCCGCGGTGGTAGAGCCCCCAGCCGCCGAACATGGCCTTCGCCTCGACCGGGCCGAAGGCGCGCATCGTCTCGACGACGTGCTCCACGAACTCGTTCCTCCTCGCCATCGGGCCATTATGGCGGCCGGATACGATGTCCGAAAACGGCGAGCGCGGAGCGGGGCGCCGGCGGATAATGCGCCCATGCATCTCGACCCAGAACAGTGCTACCGGGCGCTTCGCACCCACGACTCCCGCTTCGACGGGCGCTTCTTCGTGGGCGTGGGCACCACCGGCATCTACTGCCGCCCGGTGTGCACGGCGAAGACGCCGCTCGCGCGCAACTGCCGCTACTTCCCGAGTGCGGCGGCCGCCGAGGCCGGCGGCTTCCGCCCGTGCCTGCGCTGCCGGCCGGAGCTGGCGCCCGGCTATGCCGCGGTCGATGCGAACCGGCGCCTCGCGCAATCGGCCGCGGGGATGATCGAGGACGGGGGGCTGGAGGACGCGAGCCTCGCGGGTGTCGCCGCCGCCCTGGGCGTCACCGACCGCCACCTGCGCCGCGTCTTCCAGCAGGAGTTCGGCGTCTCGCCCGTGGACTACGCGCAGACGCAGCGCCTGCTGCTCGCCAAGCGGCTCCTCACCGACACCGCGCTGCCTGTCCTCGACGTGGCGATGGCGAGCGGCTTCGCGAGCCTGCGCCGCTTCAACGATCTCTTCCGCACGCGTTACCGCATGACGCCGGGCGGCTTGCGCCGGTCGGCGCCGGCCCGCGCCGACGCCGACCGCATGGCCTTCGACCTCGCCTACCGCCCGCCCTACGACTGGCCCGCGATGCTCGCCTTCCTCGGCCGTCGCGCCGTGGCCGGCGTCGAGGCGGTCGACGCGCGCCGCTACCGGAGGACTATCCGGCTGGAGCGCGCGGGCAAGTCCCACGCCGGATGGATCGAGGTGGCGGCCTCTCCCCGCAAGGCGGCGCTGCGCGTGACGGCGAGCGCGTCCCTTGCGGGCGCGGTGCCGGCGCTGCTCGCGCGCGTGAAGCCGCTCCTGGATCTCGCCTGCCGTCCCGACGAGATCGCAGGCGCGCTGGGCCCGCTCGCCGCGGCCCACCCGGGCCTTCGACTTCCCGGCGCCGTCGACGGCTTCGAGATCGCGGTGCGCGCGATCCTCGGGCAGCAGGTGACGGTGGCGGCCGCGACCACGATCGCGGGCCGCTTCGCCCGCGCCTTCGGCGAGCCGATCGACACGCCGCACGCGGGCCTGGACCGCCTCTTTCCCCCGGCCGTGCGGATCGCCGCGGCGCCGCCCGCGGATATCGCCGCCCTCGGGATCATCGCCACGCGCGCCCGCGCCATCGTGGCGCTCGCCCGCGCCCTGGACGCCGGAGCGCTTCGCCTCGACCCCGACGCGCCGGTAGACGCGACGCTCGCCGCGCTCGAGGCCATTCCCGGCATCGGTCCCTGGACCGCGCACTACATCGCCATGCGCGCGCTGGCCTGGCCCGATGCGTTCCGCACCCCGACGTCGCGATCCTCAAGGCGCTGGGCGAGACGAACGGGCGGAGAGCGCTCGCCACGGCCGAGGCCTGGCGCCCGTGGCGCTCCTATGCCGTGCTGCACCTGTGGAAATCCCTTGAATCCGCCAGCCAAGGAAAATGACATGACCCGCTACGCCCGCTTCTCCACGCCCTTGGGCGCCATGATCGCCATCGCCATCGACGGCCAACTCGCCGGTCTCGATTTCGAGGACGCGAAGTACGCGCCCGCGATCGGAGCGGACTGGATCGAGGACCCCGCGGGGCAGCCGCTTCGCGATTGCGCGGCGCAGGTCGCCGAGTATTTCGCCGGCGAGCGCGGGCGCTTCGACCTGCCGCTCGCGCCGCGCGGGACGCCCTTCCAGCAGCGCGTGTGGCGGGAGATCGCCCGCGTGCCCTTCGGCGAGACGCTCACGTACGCGCAACTCGCCGCGCGCGCCGGGTCCCCGGGCTCGGCGCGCGCCGCAGGCGCGGCCACGGGGCGCAACCCTCTCGCCCTCGTCGTCCCGTGCCATCGCATCGTCGGCGCGGACGGCGCGCTCACCGGCTACGCGGGCGGCCTGCGCCGCAAGGAGCGGCTGCTCGTGCTCGAGGGCGCCATCGAGGAATCGCCCGCTTGAGGCCAGCCGACCTCGCGCGGCTCGCGGCCCTCGGCGCGCTCTGGGGCGCTTCGTACCTCTTCATGCGCCTGGCCGTCCCCCATGTCGGCGCCGAGTGGGTCGTGGAGGGCAGGACGCTCGCGGGGGGGCTCGTGCTCGCCGCCTTCATCGTCCTCACCCGGCGCAGCTTCGCGCTGCGCCGGCACTGGCGCGGCTACCTCGTGATCGGGCTGGTGGGCGTCGCCGCCCCGTTCTGGCTCATCGGCACCTCGGTAAGGACGATCGATGCCTCGACCGCGGCGATCCTGAACACCACCTCGCCCATCTTCTCGGCGATCGTCGCCTCGATCTGGATCCGCGACCGGCTCACGGTGGAGAAGCTCTCCGGCATCGCGCTCTCGATCGCGGGCATCGCGATCCTCCTGGGGTGGACGCCGAGGCCGATGAGCGCGGGCGAACTCTTCGCCTGCCTGCTGACCCTCCTCGCGTGCGCGTGCTACGGCTGGGTGAGCGTCTTCACCAAGGTCCACCTGAAGGAGGCGCCCTCGAGCGCGCTCTCCGCGGTGAGCTGCCTCGTCGCCGCGGGGGCGCTCGCGCCCTTCACGCCCTGGTCCGTGCTCACCGCGCCGGTTCCGGTGCACGCGTGGGCGAGCGTGGCTGCCCTCGGCGTGTTCAGCACCGGCGCGGCCTTCATCCTCTACTACCGCCTGATCGCGGACCTGGGGCCCGTGAAGGCGCTGATGGTCACGCTCCTCATCCCGGTGTTCGGCATCTTCTGGGGCGTGCTGCTGCTGGGCGAGCCCGTGACGCCGGGGCGCCTGGCGGGATGCGCGATCGTGCTGGCCGGGTGCGCGCTCGCCCTGGGGCTGGTGCGGCTGCCGTTTCGCCGTCCGGCCGCCTAGGGCATTCGCGCCCCGGGGGCCCATCGCGGCGAACGCGGTAGCATCCCTGCATGGCCAACCGCCTCGCGCAGGAAACCAGCCCCTACCTCCAGCAGCACGCGGAAAACCCCGTCGACTGGCATCCGTGGGGCGAGGAGGCGCTTGCGCTCGCGCGCGAATCCGGCAAGCCGATCCTGCTGTCCGTCGGCTACTCCGCGTGTCACTGGTGCCACGTGATGGCCCACGAGTCCTTCGAGGACGCCGGGGTCGCGGCCGTGATGAACCGGCTCTTCGTGAACGTGAAGGTCGACCGCGAGGAGCGCCCCGACATCGACCAGATCTACCAGCTCGCCCAGCAGATGCTCACGCAGCGCAGCGGCGGCTGGCCGCTCACGATGTTTCTTTCGCCCGACCAGGTGCCCTTCTTCGGCGGGACCTACTTCCCGACCGAACCGAAGTACGGCCTGCCGGGATTCGTCGACCTCATGCGGCGCGTGCGCGCTTTCTACGACGAGAAGCGCGACGCGATCGAGGCGCAGGCCGGCGAGATCGTCGCCGCGCTCTCGCGCACGCAGCCGCGCGGCGGCGCGCACGCGTCCGATTTTTCCGGCGAGCCCCTGCGAGAGGCAATCGCCTTCCACGAGGGGAACTTCGACCGCGAGCGCGGCGGCTTCGGCCGGGCGCCCAAGTTCCCGCATCCCGACACGATCGAGACCTGCCTGCGCGATTTCGCGAGGACGGGCGACGGGCGATCGCTCGCCATGGCGACGGTCACGCTCGCGAAGATGGCCGAGGGCGGCCTCTTCGACCAGCTGGGCGGCGGCTTCGCGCGCTACAGCGTCGACGACGACTGGGCGATCCCGCATTTCGAGAAGATGCTCTACGACAACGGACAGCTCCTCGGCCTCTACGCCGACGCCTGGGCGATCACCGGCGAGGCGCTCTTCGCGCGCACGGTGGAGGAGACGGCCGCCTGGGTGATGCGCGAGATGCAGGCGCCCGAAGGCGGCTACTACTCCTCGCTCGACGCCGACTCCGAGGGCGAGGAGGGCCGGTTCTACGTCTGGAGCCGCGAGGAGGTGCGCGCGCTGCTCACGCAGGAGGAAGGCGAAGTCGCGATCCCGCACTACGGCTTCGACCGCGACCCGAACTTCGAGGGCCATGCCTGGAATCCGGTCGTGGCCCGGCCGCTCGACGCCGTGGCCGCCTCGCTCGGCCTCGACCCGGATGCCGCGCGATCGCGCCTCGACTCGGCCCGCCCGAAGCTCCTTGCGGCGCGCGAAAAGCGCGTGCGCCCGGGCCGCGACGACAAGATTCTCACCTCGTGGAACGGGCTGATGATTGGCGGGATGGCGCACGCCGCGCGCGTCTTCGATCGCCCCGACTGGCTCGCATCGGCCCGCCGCGCGCTCGATTTCATCCGCGAGACGCTGTGGAAGGATGACCGGCTGCTCGCCACCCACAAGGACGGCAGGTCGCACCTGAACGCCTATCTGGACGACTATGCCTTCCTGCTCGCCGCACTCCTCGAGGTGCTGCAGGCGGATTTCCGCGCGGCCGACCTCGCCTGGGCCGAGGCCCTCGGGGACGCCCTCCTCGAGTCCTTCGAGGACGCGAGCGGCGGCGGGTTCTACTTCACCTCCCACGACCACGAGCGCCTCATCCACCGGCCCAAGCCCGGCCATGACAACGCCACGCCTTCGGGCAACGGGGTCGCGGCCCGGGCGCTGAACCGCCTCGCGTTCCTGTCGGGCGAAACGCGTTTCCAGCGCGCCGCCGAGGCAACGCTCGCGCTCTTCTGGCCGGCCCTCGCGAAAAGCCCGGCGGGATTCGGAAGCCTGCTCGCCACCCTCGAGGAAACGCTTCGCCCGCCGACCACCGTCATCGTGAACGGGCCGGAAGCGGGCCTGGATGCCTGGCGCGAGGCGCTGCGCCGGGACTACCGGCCGACGGCCCTCGTGCTCTTCGTGCCCGGCGCGACGGCCGGCCTGCCGCCTCCTCTCACGAAACCCGCCGGGCCGGCTGTCAACGCCTGGGTTTGCGAAGGCGTTAGGTGTATGGCTCCGCTCGACGAGCCGGGGCAATTGCGCGAAACCCTGAAACCCCCGAAAATCACAGGTTCCGCGCCTACCCCCAACCGTTTCGCATAAGGAGATGTTGCTCATGAAGAAGTCCGGTCTCGTCATCGCCGCGCTCGGCCTCGCCTTTGCCGCCGCGCCGGCCCTCGCCAGCATGGAGCTCGCGACGAAGAACGCCTGCACCGCCTGCCACGCCGTCGACAAGAAGCTCGTCGGCCCGTCCTACAAGGACGTCGCCAAGAAGTACGCGGGCAACGCGAAGGCCGAAGCCATGCTCGCCGAGAAGGTCAAGAAGGGTGGCGTGGGCACCTGGGGACAGGTCCCGATGCCCCCCAACGCCAACGTGAAGGACGAGGACGTGAAGACCTCGTGCACTGGATCCTCATGACCAAGTAATGTAAGCGATCGCTTACGTTGAAAAGCCGGCTTCGCGCCGGCTTTTTTTCTGGCCGCGGCGGGGTATTTCGGCGCCCGATATCGGCCACCCGGGGCCCGCGCAGCCGCTATAATCGCGCGCTTCACCCCCATTTCCGGGCCCGATGGCGGGCCTACCACCCCCATTCCACCAGGAGACCCCTCGATGAACCGTTCAACGAAGCTCGCCCTCGCGGTCGCCCTCGCCCTCGGCGTCGCGGCCTGCGGCAAGGAAGAGCCGAAACCCGCCCCCAAGGCCGCGGCACCCGCCGGCGTCACCGTGACCATCGCCCACGCGGGCCCCCTCACCGGCTCGATCGCGCACCTGGGCAAGGACGACGAAAACGGCACCGCGCTCGCCGTGGCCCAGGCGAACGACAAGAAGCTGGTGATCGGCGGCATGCCGGTCACGTTCAAGATGACGAGCGAGGACGACCAGGCCGACCCGAAGACGGGCACGACGGTCGCGCAGAAGCTCGTCGACGCCAAGGTCGCCGCCGTGATCGGGCACCTGAACTCCGGCGTCACCATCCCGGCCTCCGAGATCTACACGAAGGCGGGCATTCCCGTCATCTCCGGCGCGGCCACCAACCCGACGCTGACCGAGCGCGGCCTGAAGGGCGTCTTCCGCACCGTCGGCCGCGACGACCAGCAGGGCCCGGCCATCGCCGCCTACATCGCCTCCGACCTGAAGGCCAAGAAGGTCGCCATCCTGGACGACAAGACCGCGTACGGCGAAGGCCTCGCGAACGAGGTCGAGAAGGCCCTCAAGGCCGCCAAGGTTTCCGTCGTGACGCGCGAGCGCGTGACGGACAAGGAAACCGACTTCAAGGCGGTGCTCACCAAGGTGAAGTCGCGGGGTCCGGACGTGATCTTCCACGGCGGCATGGACGCCACCGGCGGCCCGATGCTCAAGCAGGCCCGTGAACTGGGCATCAAGGCCGCGTTCGCCTTCGGCGACGGCGCCTGCACGGACGAGATGTCCAAGCTGGCCGGCGCGGCGGCCGAGGGCCTCATCTGCTCGCAGGCGGGATTGCCCGCCGAGGCGGCGAGCAAGGAGTTCCTGGACGCGTTCAAGGCGAAGTACGGTGACGTGAAGCAGTACGCGCCCTACTTCTACGACGCCACGCTCGCGGTGATCGAGGCCATGAAGAAGGCCAACTCCACCGACCCGGCGAAATTCGGCCCGGAGATCTACAACGTCTCCTTCACCGGCGCCACGGGCAAGGTCGAGTTCGATGCCAAGGGCGACCGCAAGGACGCGGAGATCACGATCTTCCGGCTGAAGGACGGCAACATCAAGCCGCTCGCGGTCGTGAAGAACGGCGTGTCCACGCCGTTCGGCCAGGCCGCCGAGGCCGCCAAGCCCGCGGAAGCCGCCAAGCCCGCCGCGCCCAAGAAGTAATAGCGCGTCGCAGTCGAAGAAACGGCACCGGGAACGGTGCCGTTTTTTTTGGAGGCGTTTTCCGTAGAATCCCCTGATCGACGAGGAGCCGCGCCCTGGACATCTTCCTCCAGCAAATCGTGAACGGCCTCACCCTCGGCTGCGTGTACGCCGTCGTTGCACTGGGCTACACGATGGTCTACGGCATCGTGCAGCTCATCAACTTCGCCCACGGCGAGGTGGTGATGATCGGCTGCATGGTGGCCTTCTCGGTGATCCTCGCCCTGGCGCCGAGCGGGCTCCCACCGCTGCTCATCGTGGGGGCGGGGATCTTCATCGCAGTGCCGACCTGCATGGCCGTGGGCTACGCGGTGGAGCGCGCGGCCTACCGGCCGCTTCGCCAGGCGCCCCGGCTCGCGGCGCTCATCACCGCGATCGGCATGTCGATCGTCCTGCAGCACCTGGCGCTCCTCGTCTGGAGCCGCAACATCATCGCCTTCCCGCAGATCGTGGAACTGAAGCTCTTCTACCTCGGGTCCTCGCCGGCGACGAGTGCCGCGATTTCCAACGTACAGATCACGATCATCCTCACCTCCATCGCCATGATGGCGGGCCTGCTCTTGCTGGTGCACCGCACGAAGCTCGGCATCGCCATGCGCGCCACGTCGCAGAACCCGCAGGTGGCGGGCCTGATGGGAATCGACATCAACCGCGTGATCTCGGCCACCTTCGTGATCGGCGCGGGACTCGGCGCCGTCGCGGGCGTGATGGTCGGCAGCTACTACGGTGTTGCGCACTACCAGATGGGGTTCCTCCTGGGGCTCAAGGCCTTCAGCGCGGCGGTGCTCGGCGGCATCGGCAACCTCGCCGGCGCCGTGCTCGGCGGCATCCTCATGGGCCTCATCGAGTCCCTGGGCGCGGGATACGTGGGCGACTTCACCAACGTGTGCCTGCTGGACAAGGTCCTGCCGGGCTTCACGGAGGTGTGCGAGAGGAGCCCGAACGCGAGCCTCTTCGGCAGCAACTACAAGGACGTCTACGCGTTCATCGTCCTGATCCTCGTGCTGGTCTTCCGGCCCTCGGGGCTGCTGGGCGAGCGCGTCGGCGACCGGGCCTGAGCATGGGAGCCCTGGCCGCCCTGCGCGCGGACCCGCGGTTGAAGTGGGTCGGGTTCGCGCTGATCGCCATCGCCCTCGTGGCGCTGCCCTTCGCGCTGGCCGCGGCCGGCACGGCGTGGGTGCGGATCACCAACCTCGCCATCCTCTTCGTGCTGCTCTCGCTGGGCCTGAACATCGTGGTGGGCTTCGCGGGGCTGCTGGACCTGGGCTACATCGCGTTCTACGCCGTGGGGGCCTACGTGTACGCGCTCCTCGCCTCGCCGCACTTCGGCCTGCACCTGCCGTGGTGGGCGATCCTGCCCATCTGCGCCGCCGTCGCGTGCTTCTTCGGCGTGATCCTGGGCGCGCCAACGCTGAAGCTGCGCGGCGACTACCTCGCCATCGTGACCCTCGGCTTCGGCGAGATCATCCGCATCTTCCTGAACAACCTCTCGGAGCCCTTCAACCTCACCAACGGGCCCAAGGGCATCGCCACGATCGACCCCGTGCGGTTCTTCGGGATGGATTTCGGCACCGTCACGAGCATCGGCGACATCGCGCTTTCCGGCACCATCAAGTACTACTACTTCCTCCTCGCGGTGCTGCTCGTGGTGATCGTGGTGAACCTCCGGCTGCAGGATTCGCGCATCGGCCGCGCCTGGGAGGCGATCCGCGAGGACGAGATGGCCGCGCGCGCCATGGGCATCAACACGGTGCACATGAAGCTGCTCGCCTTCGCCATGGGCGCCAGCTTCGGCGGCGTCGCCGGCGGCATGTTCTCGGCGATCCAGGGCTTCATCAGCCCGGAGAGCTTCATCCTCACCGAGAGCATCATGGTCCTGTCCATGGTGGTGCTGGGCGGCATGGGCAACATCTGGGGCGTGATCCTGGGCGCGGTGCTGCTCTCGTTCGTGCCCGAAATACTGCGCTACACGGTGGAGCCGGTGCAGCGCATGCTCTTCGGCCGCTCGCTCATCGACCCCGAGGTGATCCGCATGCTCCTCTTCGGGCTCGCGATGGTCCTGATGATGCTCTTCCGCCCCGCGGGGCTCCTGCCCTCGCCGGTCAGGAATCGGGAACTCAGGACCGGACGGGACGATGACGACGATGACTGAGGCCCGTGGCGACGGAGCGCTCCTCGAGATCGAGGGCGTCACCAAGCGCTTCGGCGGGCTCGTCGCGCTCTCGGAGGTGAGCTTTTCCATCCGCAAGGGCGAGATCTACGGCCTCATCGGCCCCAACGGCGCCGGCAAGACCACGCTCTTCAACGTGCTCACGGGGCTCTACGGCCACGACGAGGGGCAGTTCCGCTTCGCGGGCCGCCCGCTCGGGGCAGGCCACGCCCGACCGCATCGCCGCGCTCGGCATCGCGCGCACCTTCCAGAACATCCGGCTCTTCGCGAACCTCTCCGCGCTCGAGAACGTGATGATCGGCCGCCACGTCCGGACGAAGGCGGGCGTCGTGGGCGCCATCCTGCGCGGGCGCTCCACGCGCGCCGAGGAGGAGGCGATCACCCGCCGCGCCCGGGAGCTGCTCGAGTACGTGGGCATCGCTTCCCATGGCAACGAGCTCGCGCGCCACCTGCCCTACGGCGACCAGCGCCGCCTCGAGATCGCGCGCGCGCTCGCGACCGAACCGCGGCTCCTCGCGCTCGACGAGCCCGCGGCCGGCATGAACGCCTCGGAGAAGCGGGAGCTTCGCAAGCTCCTCGATGCGATCCGCCACGACGGCACGACCATCCTCATCATCGAGCACGACATGCGCCTCGTCATGGGCCTGTGCGACCGGGTGCTGGTGCTCGACTACGGCAAGCGCATCGCCGAGGGAATGCCGGCCGACGTGAGGCGCGACCCGAAGGTGATCGAGGCCTACCTCGGCGCCGCCCACGGAACGCCCGCGTGAGCCTTCTCGCACTCGAGAAGGTCGAGGTCCACTACGGCGGCATCCGCGCCGTGAAGGGCATCGACCTCGTGGTCGAGCCCGGAGAGCTCGTCTGCCTCATCGGCGCGAACGGCGCGGGAAAGACCACCACCCTTCGCGCCATCACCGGGATCGCCCACGCCGGCGGGCGCATCGTCTACGACGGGGTGGACATCGCGGGCCGAAAGCCCCACGAGATAGCAAGGCGGGGCATCGCACTCGTCCCCGAGGGGCGGGGCGTCTTCCCGCAGCTCACGATCGACGAGAACCTCGCGATGGGCGCCTACACGCGCAACGACCGCGTCGCGGTGGCGCACGACGCCGAGCGCGTCTTCTCGCTGTTTCCGCGCCTGAAGGAGCGCCGGCGCCAGACGGCCGGGACGATGTCCGGCGGCGAGCAGCAGATGCTCGCCATCGGGCGCGCGCTCATGAGCCGCCCGCGGCTGCTGCTGCTGGACGAGCCGAGCATGGGGCTCGCGCCGCTCATGGTGGAGCGCATCTTCGAGGTGATCCGCCTCATCGCCTCCGAGGGGGTGACGATGCTGCTCGTCGAGCAGAACGCGAGACTCGCCCTCGAGGCGAGCCGGCGCGCCTACGTGATGGAAAGCGGGCTGGTCACGCTCTCGGGCGAGGCGTCGAGGCTCCTCGACGACCCGCAGGTGCGCCAGGCCTATCTCGGCGAATGAGCCCGGCCGCGTAGCGAAGGGGCGTTTGCAGCTACACTTGCAACTGCCGCGTGATGGGATTCACAGACTCGGCCAGCCCTTCGGCCCAGAATCGGTGACAGAAGGGTACGCACGATGCGGCCCACGCAATACCGGAAACCTGGCCACTCCATGACAAGAAAACCGGCCGCCCGCGGCATCCTCCTCGGCATCCTCGCGATCCTGCTGCTCGGCCTGCTGGCGTTCCTCTACTCGCGCACCGAGGCGATCGACTTCAAGCGCGACGCCGAGACGCTTTCGCTGCTGGGGGAACTGAAGGACCTCGACACGCGCTGGGACGCGGATGCGGCCCGGTACGCCGATTCCCTCGCGCCCTCCGGGCCCGTTCCCGATCGCGGTCCCAGCCTGGCGCGCATCCTGCGCGAACTCGAGCGCGCCTCCGGCCGCCCCGAGGTCGCCGAGGCCCTGCCGGCGATCAAGGCCGGCATGGCGGCCAAGAGCGTGGCCTGGGACGCGCTCCAGGCCCGGCACGCGAACTCCACGCAGGCCCTGGCCGCCGCGCAATCGGCCGCCCAGGCCCTCGCGGGCCAGGCCCGCTCGATGCGCATCCGGGATTCCCGCCGCGCCGAGCACTACACCGCGCTCGCGGCCGAAACACTCGCCCTCGTCGCCACCGCGCGCATGCAGCGGCAGGTCGAGGGCGACTTCGCCGCGCGCCTCGCCACGCTCCGGGAAGCGGCCATCGCCGCCGACCCATCGCTTGCCGCGCCGGCGGCTGCGGCCGAGCAGGCACTGCGCGCCTTCCTCGCGGCCCGCGCCGAGGAGGGCGAAGCCGCCCGCAAGTTCGGCTTCATCACCGCCGGCGGCCGGGTCGAGCTGCTCTCGCGCACGATCTCGCGCTCCGTGCAGTCCTCCCTCGACGACAAGGAGCGCTGGCGCGTCTACCTCTTCTTCTACGCCGCGGCGCTGCTGATCGGCGTGGGCTACCTCGCCGCGCGCGTCTTCGCCGCCCAGGCGGCGCTCCGGGAGGCCAACGAGGGCCTGGAGAAGCGGGTCGTGGAACGCACGAAGGAGCTCTCCGAGACGCTCGTGCGCCTGAAGGAGAGCGAGGCGCAGCTCGTGCAGAGCGAGAAGATGTCCTCGCTCGGGCAGATGGTGGCCGGCGTCGCCCACGAGATCAACACGCCGCTCGCCTACGTGAAGAACAGCGTGGCCACCGTGCGCGACCGCCTGCCGGAACTGCGCGACGCCGTGGCCCAGGTCCGAGCGCCTGATGGGGCTGCTGCAGTCCGAGTCGGCCAATCCCGCGGACCTCCAGGAGACCTTCGGCGCCGTGAACGCACGCCTCGCGCAGCTTCGCGAGCACCACGTCCTGGGCGACATCGAGTCCCTCTCGAAGGACGGCATGCACGGCATCGAGCAGATCTCCGAGCTGGTCGGGAACCTGAAGAACTTCTCGCGGCTGGACCGCAGCAAGGTGGCGAGCTTCAACGTGAACGAGGGCGCGGCCGCGACTCTCCTCATCGCCAAGCCGCAACTGCGCAACGTGACGATCGAGCGGCGCTTCGGCGAGATCCCCTCCATCACCTGCTCGCCCTCGCAGGTGAACCAGGTGCTGCTGAACCTCGTGACCAACGCCGCCCAGGCGCTCGACAAGCCCGACAAGGTGATCGTCATCACCACGCGCCGCGAGGGCGCCGAGGCGATCGCGATCGAGGTGGCGGACAACGGCAAGGGCATCCCCCCCGACGTGCTGCCGAAGATCTTCGATCCCTTCTACACTACGAAGGAAATCGGCAAGGGCACGGGCCTGGGCCTGTCGATCGCCTACAAGATCGTCAACCAGCACGGCGGCCGGATCGAAGTGAAGTCGCAGCCCGGCAAGGGAACCGCGTTCCTCGTGGTGCTGCCCATCAAGCCGCCGGCGGAATTCGTCATGAAGGAAGGCTGAGCGGTGCAGATTCCGGAGAAGATCGGCAAGTACGTCGTCCAGTCGATCCTCGGCAAGGGGGCGACGGGGCTCGTCTACCGCGGCTACGACCCCGGCATCAAGCGGCCGGTGGCGCTCAAGGCGATCACCAAGAGCCTGCTCGACCCCGCGGACCTGGACTACGTGATCAGCCGCTTCCGCCACGAGGCCGAGGCGGTGGGACGCCTCACCCACCCGCGGATCGCCGCGATCTACGACTTCATCGAGACCGAGGACCTCGCCTGCATCGTGATGGAGCTGGTGAACGGCAAGTCGCTCGCGCACCACCTGAAGGAAGTGACGCAGTACGGCTTCAAGGACACCTGGGAGATAGTTCGCCAGATCCTCGACGGGCTCGCCTACTCCCACGGCCAGGGCGTGATCCACCGCGACTTGAAGCCCGGCAACATCCTGATCAACGACGACGGGCGCATCAAGATCACCGATTTCGGCGTGGCGCGGATCGACACCTCGACCCTCACGGTGATGGGCGACATCGTGGGCACGCCGCACTACATGGCCCCGGAGCAGTTCGGCGGCCAGGAGGCCACCCCGCGCACCGACATCTACCAGGTCGGCGTGATGGTCTACGAGCTCGTCACCGGCGCGCGCCCCTTCACCGGAAACAACGTGGAGATCCTGCGCCGCGTGACCAACGAGCGGCCCGCCAATCCCTCCACGGTGAACCCCAAGGTCACCTGGCAGCTCGACTGGGTGGTGCAGAAGGCGCTCGCCAAGGATCCCCAGGAGCGGTTCAGTTCCGCGCGCGAGTTCGCCGATGCGCTCATGGGCGCGCTCGAGGAAAGCCTCGGCGGCCCGCTCGCCGCGGCGGCGGCCTCCGTCTCTCCGGCCTCCGTGCCCGGCGGCATGGCGAGCCTCATGGACAAGGCCCGCCTCATCGCCGGCGCCAAGGACGCGGGGGTCATGGGCGAGGCCGCGGCGCCCGATGCCGCGTCCTCGACCTTCGCGGTGGGGGGAGACACGAAGAAGGCGCGGGTGCTCTTCGTGGACGACGAGGAGAGGATCCTCAACGCCCTTCGCACAATCTTCCGCGGGCAGTACCACGTCTTCACCGCCGAGAACGGCTCGCTCGCGCTCGAATTCGTCAAGCGCTTCGGCATCCACGTGGTGGTGAGCGACCAGCGCATGCCCAGCATGACGGGCGTGGAGTTGCTGCGGCAGGTAAAGGACCTGTCGCCGAACTCCGTGCGCATGCTCCTCACCGGCTACTCCGATCTCGCGGCCATCGTGGGCTCCATCAACGAAGGCGAGGTCTTCCGCTTCGTGAGAAAGCCCTGGGACAACCTGGACATCCAGAAGACCATCGCCGACGCGGTGGCCATCGCCATGGAGCTGGCCGCGGCACCCCCGGCGCCGGCGAAACCGCTCGAGAAGATCGACGCCTCGATCCTCGTGGTCGACTCCTCCGACACCCTTTCCGAAGGGCTCAAGTCCGTACTCGGCGGGGTGGCTCCGGTGCGGCTGGTGGGCACCGCCGAGGAAGCCGTGAAGGCCCTCGAGGAAGAGGAGATCGCGCTCATCGTCGCCGACCTCGCGGTCGGCCAGGAGGGGCTCACCACGCTCTTCAAGCTGCTCAAGGCCCAGCACCCGGAGATCCTCTCCATCCTGGTCACCGAGACCTCGGACTCCGAGCTGGTGATAGACCTCATCAACCAGGCGCAGATATTCCGGTTCCTGAACAAGCCCATCAACGTGCGCCAGTTGCGCGGCCACGTCGAGGCGGCGTTGCAGAAGTATCGCGATTTCAAGCAGCGCCCCGACCTCGTGCGCGGCCAGAAGGTGGCCGACAGCGTGCAGGCCAAGACCTCGCTCTGGGGCGCCAAGCTATTCGAGCGCATCCGCTCGCTGCCCGACCGGCTCTTCTCCCGCGCCTAGGAAACTGGAAATGGGGGACGCTCCCCGATTTCCGTTTTCCCGTAACATCGCCGCCATGACGACGCTCGCGAAGGACGACCTCGCCGACTTGAAGCGCGCCAAGGCGCTCCTCGAGAACCCCGGCGTGGCGGCCAAGCTCTCCTCGATGCTCGGCGCGCCGGTGGAAAAGGGCGTGAGGATGCTGCCGGCCTCCTGGCAGAAGAACGTGCACAAGGCGACCGAGGCCGCGCTCATGAAGGCGCTCGAGGTGGCGGTGACTTCGCTCGGCGAACGCCCGCGCGTGGCGTCCCAGGACCGCTTCCATCGCATGGCGGCGGCTGCCTCCGGAGCCGCGGGCGGCGCCTTCGGGCTCGCCGCGTTGAGCTGGGAGCTGCCGCTGTCCACCACGCTCATGCTGCGCTCCATAGCCGACATCGCCGCGAGCGAGGGCGAGAACCCGCGGCACATCGACACGAAGCTCGCCTGCCTCACGGTCTTCGCGCTCGGCTCCACCCGCGACAAGCGCGACAACGCGACCGAATCGGGCTACTTCGCGGCGCGCGCAGCCCTCGCCTCGGCGGTCACGGAGGCTTCCGCGCATCTCGCGAAGAAGGGGCTCGCGAAATCCGGCTCCCCGGCGCTGGTGCGGCTGGTCGCGGCCATCGGTTCGCGGTTCGGCGTGGTGGTCTCGGAGAAGGCCGCCGCGCAGGCGATCCCGATCATCGGCGCGGCCGGCGGCGCCGTCGTGAACACCGTCTTCATCGGGCACTACCAGGACATGGCGCGCGGGCACTTCATCGTCCGTCGCCTCGAGAAGATCCACGGCGCCGAACCCGTCCGCGCCGCCTACGCGAAAGCCTCTCCATGACCGCCTATGTGATCGCCGAGATCGACGTCACCAACCCGGAGGGCTACAAGCCCTACACCCAGCTCGTTCCCGCCTCGATCGCGCTCTATGGCGGGCGCTTCCTCGTGCGGGGGGGCGCGGCCGAAGTGCTCGAGGGCGACTGGCCGCAGCTTCGCCGGGTGATCCTCGAGTTCCCTTCCATGGAAGCCGCGCGCGCCTGGTGGGATTCGCCCGAGTACGCGAAGCCGAAGGAACTGCGCCGGGCGAACTCCAAGGGCCGCCTCGTTCTCCTCGAGGGATTCGACGGCTGAAAGCGGAAACCGGGGACGCTCCCCTGTTTCACGCGGCTCGCTTGCGTGAAACAGGGGAACGTCCCCGGTTCTCGTTTTGGGGGAGCGTCCCCGGTACTGCTAGCGGCCCTGGCGGAACGACCTTCCGGCGGGCTTGCCGCGCGGCTTGCCCGCGGGACGACGCGCCGGGCCGGCGGGCCTCGAGAAGGCGCGCACCTTGGGCTCGAGCCCCTCGATCACGCCCACCGGGATCGACTGCGAGGTGAAGCGCTCGATGGTGCGCACCTGTGCGTGCTCACGCGAGTTGACCAGGCTGATCGCGGTGCCGTTGCGCCCCGCGCGGCCGGTGCGGCCGATGCGGTGCACGTAGTCCTCGGCCTGGCGCGGCAGGTCGTAGTTGATCACGTGCGAGATGCCGTGGACATCGATGCCGCGCGCGGCGACGTCGGTGGCCACGAGCACGCGAAGCCGGCCGCGGTGCAGCGCCTGCAGCGTGCGCGTGCGCGCGCCCTGGTTCATGTCGCCATGCAGCGCCGCCACGGCGAAGCCCTTGGAATGCAGGTCGAGGGCCAGCTCGTCGGCCGAGCGCTTGGTCGCGGTGAACACGATCGCCTGGTTCATCTCGACGTCGCGCAGCAGGTGGTTCAGGAGCCGGTTCTTGTGGCCCATGTCGTCGGCGAAGTGCATGCGCTGCACGATGTTCTCGTGGCGCGCGTTCTGGCTGTCGATCTCGATGCGCACGGGATCCTGGAGCATCGCGCGGGCCAGGCGCGCGATGTTGCCGTCGAGGGTGGCCGAGAAGAGCAGCGTCTGGCGCTTCGCGGGCATGCGCCCGACGATCGCCTCGAGGTCGTCCTTGAAGCCCATGTCGAGCATGCGGTCGGCTTCGTCGAGCACCAGCACCTGCAGGCGCGAGAGGTCGACGCGGCCCGACTGCATCTGGTCGAGGAGCCGCCCGGGGTGGCCACGAGGATGTCGACGCCGGCCTGCAGCAGGCGGTTCTGCGCCGGGTAGGGCATGCCGCCGACCACCGACATGGTCTTGATGCGACCCATGTTGCGGCCGTAGGTTTCGGCGGCCTTGGTCACCTGCATGGCCAGCTCGCGCGTCGGCGTGAGCACCAGCACGCGCGGGCCGCGGCCGTGGGCCGGATGCGGCTCCGTGAGGAGCTGCAGCGCGGGAAGCATGAAGGCGGCGGTCTTGCCGCTGCCGGTCTGCGACGAGACCATCAGGTCGCGCCCGGCCATAGCCTCGGGGATGACGCGCGCCTGCACCGGCGTGGGATCGGTATAGCCGGCGGCTGCGACGGCCTGGCAGAGGGGGGCCACGAGGCCCAGGGAATCGAATTTCATGGTGACTGCTTTCCTGCACGACCCTTCCGGAGGACGCGCTGCGAACGGCGATTGCGAAAAAAGACACGCCGCCCGTCGTCGGAAACGGGGCACTCACGAGCCACGATGGAAAAAAGGGCGCGGGAAGTCGGCAGGCCAAGACACCGGCACCAACCGATTTCGCAATCCTTGGGGAGGAAACCCTTGGGGAACTGCTGCGGGAAGAGAAGGAACCCTCTTCCGGGGAGGTCAGGGACGATGAACGATTGCGATGCGTATTTCAGGATTGCTGCATCGCAGCAGGCCGCACTATACGCTAAAGCGGCTTGATTACCAAGGATTTTGTCGCCGGCTTCCCGCAGCCGGGCGGCGGCTGCACCATGCGCCCCCGGGCGGGTTCCCGCCCGGGGACCTCCAGCGGATCGCGCAACGGCTACGGCGCGGCGACTTCCTTCGCGAGCGCGGCGTCGAACGTGATGTCCACCTTCGGCCCGCCCGCGCCGGTCTTGTCGAAGCGCAGGGTGCCCGAGAGGCGCTTCGCGTCGTCGGCCTTCGCCGCAAGCGATGCAACCGGCTCGGTGCCGGAGTACTGGACGCGCTGGTCGTTCTGCACCAGCCAGTAGTTGAGCCGCTTGCTCCCGTCGAGGTTCACCGACAGGCCGTCGCCCAGGTCGCTGTCGGTGCACGACATCGACTTGCACGCCGCGATCTTCGCGCCGAGGTCCGTCGCCGAGAGGATCAGGCGGCGGATCGGTTGCTTGCTCACGACGTCCGGCCCCTTGATCAGGTAGGCGTACTTGACGGTCGTGGTCCGCGAGCCGTGGACGAACGTGCCCTTCGCCTCGCTTCCGGCGGCCAGGGCCGGGGTCGCGGCAACAAGTACGGGAACGAGCACGAGGGTGGCGAGCGCGAATCGCTGCATGGGGAATTCTCCGGGCAAGAGGGATCGAGGGGCCCCATTATGTCCGAGCCGGGCCGGGCGCATCGCCCGACCCCGCCTACGGTCGCGTCAGGCCCAGTCCTTCGGCACCAGGAAGTCCGTGTAGAGCCTCGCCTCCGGCGTTCCGCCGCGGGTTTCCAGTCGTATCGCCACTTCACCACCGGCGGCAGCGACATGAGGATCGACTCCGTGCTGCCGCCCGACTGCAGGCCGAAGTGCGTGCCGCGGTCCCACACGAGGTTGAATTCCACGTAGCGGCCGCGCCGGTAGGCCTGGAAGTCGCGCTCGCGCTCGCCGTAGGGCATGTCGCGGCGCCGTTCGACGATCGGGACGTACGCGGGGAGGAAGGCATCGCCCACGGCGCGCTGGATGGCGAAGCTCTTTTCGAAGCCGGGGGCGTTGAAGTCGTCGAAGAACGTGCCGCCGATGCCGCGCGGCTCCTTGCGGTGCCGGTTGTAGAAATACTCGTCGCACCATTGCTTGTAGCGCGGATGCAGCGCCGGGTCGATGGCGTCGAGCGCGTCGCGGTTCGTGCGGTGGAAGTGGGCGCAGTCCTCCTCGAACCCGTAGTAAGGAGTGAGGTCCATGCCGCCGCCGAACCACCACACGGCCTTCGACGCGTCGCCATCGGGAGACTTCGCCGCGAAGAAGCGCACGTTCATGTGCACCGTGGGCACGTAGGGATTGCGTGGATGGAAGACGAGCGAGACGCCCATCGCCTCCCACGGCCGGCCGGCGAGATCGGGGCGGTGCTCCGTGGCCGAGGGCGGCAACTTCGTGCCGACCACGTGCGAGAAACCGACGCCGCCCCGCTCCAGGAGATTGCCTTCCTCGACGAGGCGCGAGACGCCGCCGCCGCCCTCGGGGCGCTCCCAGGCGTCCCTCAGGAAGGGCTTGCCGTCGAGTTCCGTGAACTTCCCGACGATGCGCTCCTGGAGCCCCGTGAGGTATTCCCTGACTGCCGCGATGTCCATGAGGGCTACTTCCTGTGGATCGCCCGGTGCCCGATGTCGCGGCGGAACTGCCTGCCCGCGAACTCGATGCCCGCCACGACTTCGTAGGCGCGATCCGCCGCGAGACCCACCTTTTCGCCGAGCGCCGTGACGCACAGCACGCGCCCGCCCGCGGTGACGATCTTCCCGCCCTCTTCCGCCGTGCCGGCGTGGAACACGTGGCAATCGTCCGCCGGCGGCGGCAGGCCCGTGATCTCGTCGCCTTTCCTCGGCGCATCCGGATAGCCCGCCGCGGCCATCACCACGCCCAGGCAAGCGCGGCGGTCCCACTCGGCCTCGGCCTCATCGAGCGTCCCGGCGACGCCGTGCTCGAGCAGATCGAGCAGGTCGCTCTTCAGCCGCATCAGGATGGGCTGCGTTTCCGGGTCGCCGAGGCGGCAGTTGAACTCCACCACGCGCGGCGCACCGCGGGCGTCGATCATGAGGCCGGCGTAGAGGAAGCCCGTGTACGGCACGCCCTCCTGTTCCATGCCCTTCAACGCGGGCAGGATCACTTCCCGCATCGCGCGGGCGTGCACCTCGGGCGTGACCACGGGCGCGGGCGAGTACGCGCCCATGCCGCCGGTGTTCGGGCCGCGGTCGCCGTCGAAGATGCGCTTGTGGTCCTGGGTCGAGGCGAAGGCGAGCGCGTTCTTCCCGTCGGCCATCACGATGAAGCTCGCCTCCTCGCCGGCCATGAACTCCTCGATCACCACGCGATGGCCCGCCTCGCCCATGCCGCCGCCGGCCAGCATCAGGTCCACCGCGCCATGGGCCTCCTCCGGCGTCATGGCCACCACCACGCCCTTGCCCGCGGCGAGCCCGTCGGCCTTGACGACGATCGGCGCTCCTTTCGCATCGATGTGCGCATGGGCGGCGGCGGCATCGGTGAAGGTGGCGTAGTGCGAGGTGGGAATGCCGTGGCGCTCCATGAAGCGCTTGGCGAAGTCCTTGGACGATTCGAGCTGTGCCGCGGCCTTCGTCGGCCCGAAGATGGCGAGCCCCTCGGCCCGGAAGGCGTCCACCACCCCGGCGGCGAGCGGGGCCTCCGGCCCCACCACGGTAAGCGCGACCTGCTCGGCCTTCGCGAGGGCCACCAGCTCCGCGGTGGTGGAGGCGCGCACGTTCTCCAGCCCCTCCTCCCGTGCCGTTCCCGCGTTTCCGGGCGCGACGAGCACCTTCGAGACGCGCGGGGATTTCGCGAGCTTCCAGGCGAGCGCGTGCTCGCGGCCGCCGGAGCCGATGACCAGGATCTTCATGTGACGTCCCGCCGCGTTCGCGCAGGCCCGGGCATCAATGCCGGAAATGGCGCATGCCGGTGACGACCATGGCAAGGCCGTGCCCGTCGGCGGCGGCGATGACCTCGTCGTCGCGCATGCTGCCACCGGGCTGGATCACCGCCCGCGCGCCCGCCTTCGCGATCACGTCGAGTCCGTCCCGGAAGGGAAAGAAGGCGTCGGATGCCGCCACGCTCCCGGCGAGCGAAAGGCCGGCGTGCTTCGCCTTGATCGCGGCGATGCGGGTGGAGTCGACGCGGCTCATCTGCCCGGCGCCCACGCCGAGCGTCATGCCATCCCCGCAGAAGACGATCGCATTGGACTTCACGAACTTGGCCACCCGGAAGGCGAAGACGAGGTCGTTCATCTCGGCCTTCGTGGGCTTGCGCTTCGTCACCACGCGAAGCTCGGAGACGTCGAACGCGTCCGGCGTCTGCACGAGGAGCCCGCCGCCCACCCGCTTCATGTCGAGGCGGTTCGATTCCCCCGCCGCGCCGATCGCGAGGAGTCGCACGTTCTGCTTCGCGGCGAAGACCTTCTTCGCGGCCGCGTCGTAGGCGGGTGCGATCAGCACCTCGAGGAACTGCGCCGACACCGCCTCGGCCGCGGGCCCGTCCACGGGCCGGTTGAAGGCGATGATGCCGCCGAAGGCGGAGGTGGGGTCGGTGAGGAAAGCGCGGCGGTAGGCCTCCAGCGGCGAGGTCGCGATGGCCACGCCGCAGGGGTTGGCGTGCTTCACGATCACGCAGACCGGCACGTCGAACGAGCGGCAGCATTCCCAGGCCGCGTCGGCGTCGGCGATGTTGTTGTAGCTGAGTTCCTTGCCCTGCAACTGGCGGAAGCGCGCGAGCGTGCCCTTGGCCGGATCGCGCTCGACGTAGAAGGCGGCCGACTGGTGCGGGTTCTCGCCGTAGCGCAGCGTCTGCGCGAGCCGGTACTGGAGGTTCAGGCGATCCGGGAACTCGCGCGCCTCGCCGCGCTCGCTCCTCGCCGTGAGCCAGGAGGAGATCATCCCGTCGTACTCGGCGGTGTGGCTGTAGGCCTTCGCGGCGAGCGCGTAGCGATCGGAGAGCGCGAGCCTGCCGCCGCCCGCGGCGAGCTTCTTCGCGAGCGCGGCGTAATCGGCGGGGTCCGTGACGATCGCCACGAAGGCGTGGTTCTTCGCCGCGGCGCGCACCATCGCCGGGCCGCCGATGTCGATGTTCTCGATGGCGTCCTCCATCGTGCACCCGGGCTTCGCCACGGTCTCGGCGAAGGGATAGAGGTTCACGACGACCATGTCGATGGGCGGGATGCCGTGCTCGTGCATCGCGGCGACGTGCTCCGGAAGATCCCGGCGGGCGAGGATGCCGCCGTGCACCTTCGGGTGCAGCGTCTTCAGCCGGCCGTCCATCATCTCGGGGAAGCCCGTGTAGTCGCCCACCTCGATGACGGGGAGCCCGCTCGCGGCGAGGAGCTTCGCGGTGCCGCCGGTGGAGAGGATCTCGACGTCGTGCGCGACAAGGGCCTTCGCGAACTCGACGACGCCGGTCTTGTCGGAGACGCTCAGCAGCGCCCGCCGGATTCGGATCTGGTCTTCTTGCATCGCCCGTCCTCGGGTGCGCAGGACGAACGGCTCAGTCGATGCCGTGTTCCTGCAGTTTCTTGCGGAGCGTGTTGCGGTTGATGCCGAGCAACTCGGCGGCACGCGTCTGGTTGCCCCGCGCGTGGTTCATCACCACCTCGAGCAGCGGTCGCTCGACGCAGTTGACGACCATGTTGTAGATGCCGCAGGTCTTCTCGCCGTCGAGGTCCTTGAAGTACTGCTTCATCATCTTGCGCACGGTCGAGGACAGTTCGTTCTCGCGCTCGACGGCTTCCGCCCTGGCGGCGGCTCGGGACTGGGTTCTAGGCTGCAAGGGCCACCTCATTGTCGTATTCGAGGCGCTCGGAGCGCTCGGCGAGTCCGTCGAAGAAGAGGCGGACGGCGTCGAGCTGTTCCCCGGCGCTCTGGAGCTGGTTCATGCGGGCGCGGAAGAGGGCGGAGTTCTTCAACCCCTTCGTGTACCAGGCGATGTGCTTGCGCGCCACCTTCGCGCCGCGCTCGGCCCCGTAGAAGGCATAGAGATCGTCGAGATGGCCCAGGAGGACCTCGCGGATCTCCGTGGTCTCGGGCGGCGGCAGGTGGGCGCCGGTCGCCAGGAAATGCGCGATCTCCCGGAAGATCCACGGCCGCCCCTGGGCAGCGCGGCCGATCATCACGGCGTCCGCGCCGGTGTATTCGAGCACGTGCTTTGCCTTCTCCGGCGAATCGATGTCGCCGTTGGCCATGACCGGGATCGACACCGCGGCCTTCACGGCGCGGATGGTGTCGTACTCCGCCTCGCCCGTGTACATGCAGGCGCGCGTGCGCCCGTGGAGCGCGATGGCGGCGATGCCGCTCTGCTCCGCGATGCGGGCGATCGAAAGCGCATTGCGGTTCTCCAGGTTCCAGCCGGTGCGGAACTTGAGCGTGACCGGCACGGCCACCGCGCGGACCACGGCCTCGACGATCCGCGCGACGAGGGGCTCGTCCTTCAGGAGCGCGGAGCCCGCGGCCACGTTGCAGATCTTCTTGGCCGGGCAGCCCATGTTGATGTCGATGATCTGGGCGCCGCTGTCGACGTTGTATTTCGCGGCCTCGGCGAGCATCGCCGGATCGGAGCCCGCGATCTGGATGACCTTGGGCTCGACCTCGCCCTCGTGGTTGCCGCGGCGGATCGTTTTCTCCGAGCCCCACAGGAGCGAATTCGAGGCGACCATCTCCGAGACAGCCATCCCCGCGCCCATCCGCTTGCAGAGCTGGCGGAAAGGACGATCGGTCACGCCCGCCATGGGCGCGACCACGAGGTTGTTCCGGAGGGAAATGGTCCCGATCTTCACGGCGTTTGTAGTCGGTTTGTGAGCCGCGGAAAAGGCGCCTATTTTATACGCGACGCGATGCGCGACAAAGCGATATTTCGCACAAGTCGCGTCGCTGCGCGGCTACAACGGCAATCGTCGCGCCATTCGCGCGACCGCAGCCGCTCAACAAGAAATGTGCCACGCGCCCGCGGGCGTTCCTTGCGCTGGATCAGCCGGGCGCGGGATGCCCGTCTATTCCGCCGGCGGCCCGAATCCGCCGCCTCCCGGCGTCTCGATCACGAAGACATCGCCGGCTCCGACCTCGGTCTCGTCGGCGAAGCCCAATTCCGTGCGCGTGCCGTCGGCGCGCTCGACCCAGTTGCGCCCGACCTGGCCGTCGTGGCCGCCGGCCATGCCGTAGGGCGGAACGCGACGGTGGCCCGCGAGGATCGCGGCGGTCATCGGCTCGAGGAAGCGGATCCTGCGGGTGGCGCCGTTGCCGCCGCTCCATTGCCCGCGCCCGCCGCTGCCCGCGCGGATGGCGTGGGAATCCACCCGCACCGGATAGCGCCACTCGAGGACCTCGGGGTCCGTCAGGCGCGAGTTGGTCATGTGCGCCTGCACCGTATCGGTGCCGGGAAAGCCCGGCCCCGCGCCGGTGCCGCCGGAGATCGTCTCGTAATACTGGTAGCGCTCGTTGCCGAAGGTGAAGTTGTTCATGGTCCCGTAGGAGGCGGCCATGACCCCGAGCGCGCCGTAGAGCGCGTCGGTGATGCACTGCGAGGTCTCGACGTTGCCGGCCACCGTCGCCGCGGGCGGGCGCGGGTTGAGCATCGAGCCCTCGGGGATCCTCACCTCCAGGGGCTTCAGGCACCCGGCGTTGAGCGGTATGTCGTCGTCCACCAGGGTGCGGAAGACGTAGAGCACGGCGGCGTAGACCACCGCGGAGGGGGCATTGAAATTGCTTTCGAGCTGCGCGCTCGTGCCGGCGAAATCGATGACGGCGCTGCGGCGGTCGTCTCCGATCGAGATCTTCACGCGGATCACGGCGCCGTTGTCCATCTCGCAGGCGAACTCGCCGTCCTTCAGCACGCCGATCACGCGCCGCACGCACTCCTCGGCGTTGTCCTGGACGTGCTGCATGTACGCCTTCACGACGTCGAGGCCGAAGTGGGCGACCATGCGGCGCAGCTCCTGCACGCCCTTCTCGTTGGCCGCCACCTGCGCGCGCAGGTCCGCGATGTTCTGGTCGGGATTGCGGGCGGGATAGCGCGCCGACGCGAGCAGGCGGCGCATCTCGGCCTCGAGCATCCTGCCGTCCTCCACGAGCTTCACGTTGTCCAGGAGCACGCCCTCCTCCTCGATGGTGCGCGAGAAGGGGGGCATCGAGCCCGGCGTGATGCCGCCGATGTCGGCATGGTGGCCGCGGGAGCCGACGTAGAAGAGGATCTCGCGCCCGGGTTCGTCGAACACCGGCGTGATCACCGTCACGTCCGGCAGGTGCGTGCCGCCGTTGTAGGGGTCGTTCAGCACGTAGACGTCGCCCGCGCGCATCCTCCCCGCGTTCTTCGCGATCACCGTCCTGATCGATTCGCCCATGGACCCCAGGTGCACCGGCATGTGCGGCGCGTTGGCGATCAGGTTGCCAACGGCGTCGAAGAGCGCGCAGGAGAAGTCGAGCCGCTCCTTGATGTTCACGGAGTAGGCGGTCTGGGCGAGGCGCACGCCCATCTGCTCGGCCACCGACATGAAGAGATTGTTGAAGACTTCCAGCATCACCGGGTCGGCCTGCGTGCCCGCGGCGTAGCGCACGCGCCGCGGGGCGACGCGGCGCAGTACCAGGTGGTCGAGCGCCGTGACCTCGGCCTCCCATCCCGGCTCGACGACCGTGGTGGCGTTGCGCTCGGCGACGATCGCCGGGCCGGGAACGCGCGCCCCGGCCCGAGCGCGTCGCGGTCGAAGACCGGCGTGCGGTGGCGCTCGCCGCCGCTCGTCATCTCCACGTGCTCGAGCGGCGTCGCGGGCGGCAGCCCTGCCTTGCCGCCGTCCACGCGCTCCTCGGGGGCGTCGGACCGGCCGACCGCCTCGGCCGACACCGCTTCCGCGATGAGCGCGCGGTCCGGCATGAGAAAGCTGAAGCGCGCGCGGTAGAGGCGCTCGAAGTCCGCGCGCATGGTCTGCGTCGAGCCGAGTGCCACGGCGAGCGCCGTGTCCGTGCCCTCGTACTTCAAGTGGACGCGCCTGTCGACGCGCTCGACCGCGGCCCCCTGGGCACCGAGCTCCGCGGCGCAGGCTTCTCCCAGGCGCGCCGTCCTCTCCTCCAACTCGGCCTGCGCCTCCTCGAGACGGCGTTCCACCGCCTCCTCGCGCAGCGCGCGAACCTGCGCGAGCCCCATGCCGTAGGCGGAGAGCACGCCCGCCAGCGGATGGATGTAGACCTGCGTCATGCCCAGCTCGTCGGCCACGAGGCAGGCGTGCTGGCCGCCGGCGCCGCCGAAGCAGGCGAGCGTGTATTCGGTGACGTCGTGGCCGCGCTGCACGCTGATGAACTTGATGGCGTTCGCCATGTTCGCCACGGCGATCTTCAGGAACCCCTCGGCGACTTCCTCCGGCGGCTGCGCGCGGCCCGTGGCCCGCGCGATCTCGCCGGCGAGCGCGGCGAATTTCTCCCGCACCACGGCGGCGTCGAGGGGCTCGTCGCCGCCCGGCCCGAACACCTTCGGGAAGAAGGCCGGCTGGATCTTGCCGAGCATCACGTTGCAGTCGGTGACGGCGAGCGGCCCGCCGCGGCGATAGCAGGCCGGGCCCGGATTCGCGCCCGCCGAGTCGGGCCCCACTCGCTGGCGCTGCCCGTCGAACTGCAGCACCGAGCCGCCGCCGGCCGCGATGGTGTGGATCGCCATCATCGGCGCGCGCATGCGCACGCCCGCCACCAGCGTGTCGAACTCGCGCTCGAGCTCCCCGGCGTAATGGGACACGTCGGTGGAGGTGCCGCCCATGTCGAAGCCGATCACCTTGCCGAAACCCGCGCGCTCGGCCGTCTTCACCATGCCCACGATGCCGCCCGCCGGCCCCGAGAGGATCGAGTCCTTGCCCTGGAAGCGGTGCGCGTCGGTGAGTCCTCCGGAGGACTGCATGAACATGAGCCGCGCGCCGGGCAGCTCTCCCGCCACCTGCTCCACGTAGCGCCGCAGGATCGGCGAGAGGTAGGCGTCCACCACGGTCGTGTCCCCGCGCGAGACGATCTTCATGAGCGGGCTCGCCTCGTGGGAGGCAGACACCTGCGTGAAGCCCGCCTCGCGCGCGAGCTCCGCCACCCGCGCCTCGTGCGCCGGGAAGCGATAGCCGTGCATGAACACGACGGCGGCCGACCGGTAGCCCTCGGCGAAGGCCTGCGCGAGGTCGCTGCGCGCGCGCGCCTCGTCGAGCGGAGAGACCACCTCGCCCCGGGCGCCGACGCGCTCGTCGACCTCCACCACCTTGCGGTAGAGGAGCTCCGGCAGGCGGATATGGCGGTCGAAGATCCGCGGCCGGTTCTGGTAGGCGATGCGCAACTGGTCGCGGAAGCCGCGCGTCATGACGAGCACCGTGGGCTCGCCCTTCCTCTCGAGGAGCGCGTTGGTCGCGACCGTGGTGCCCATCTTCACGGCCTCGATGCGCTCGACGGGGATCGCCTCTCCGGGACCCACGCCGAGGAAGTGGCGGATCGCCGCGAGCGCCGCGTCGCGGTAACGCTCCGGGTTCTCCGAGAGCAGCTTGTGGGTGGCGATGCCGCCGTCCGGCCGGCGGGCGACGACGTCCGTGAACGTGCCGCCGCGGTCGATCCAGAACTGCCAGCGTCCGGGAGTGGTCGTGCTCATGGGGGGGGATTGCGTCGAGGCGCCAATGTGGCCCCGCGGCCAGGCGGTGTCAATGAATTGACAAGGGCCGCACCCGGTCGCTACCGTGGAGAGGCCACGACCCCCCTTCCCGGAGAACCCCTATGCGACCCATCCACGCCCTGTCGGGCGCCCTTGCGCTGGCCGTCTCGCTCGGCGCCGCGGCGCAGACCAAGTGGGACATGCCCACGCCCTACCCCGCGACCAACTTCCACACCGAGAACATCGTCCAGTTCGCGGCCGACGTGGAGAAGGCGAGCGGCGGGAAGCTGAAGATCACCGTGCATCCCGGCGCCTCGCTCTTCAAGGCGCCCGAGATCAAGCGCGCCGTCCAGGGCGGGCAGGCCCAGGCGGGCGAAATCCTCATCTCCGGCTATTCCAACGAGGACCCGGTGTTCGGCGTCGATTCCGTGCCGTTCCTCGCCACGAGCTTCGTCGCGGCCGCCAAGCTCTGGAAAGCCTCCCGCACGGCGATCGAGGACCGCTTCGCCAAGCAGGGCATGGTCGTGCTCTACGCGGTCCCGTGGCCGCCGCAGGGCATCTATTCCACCAAGCCGCTGGACTCCATCGCCGACATGAAGGGCCTGAAGATGCGCGCCTACAACCCG
The DNA here is from genome assembly GCA_016708825.1 of Betaproteobacteria bacterium. Lineage (GTDB taxonomy): Bacteria > Pseudomonadota > Gammaproteobacteria > Burkholderiales > Usitatibacteraceae > FEB-7. The sequence goes on from JADJEZ010000001.1 coordinate 42,682, forward strand.
GCGACCTCGCGGATCGCGGAGCTCGCGGGCGCCCAGCCGGTCACGATCCAGGCCGCGGAGCTCGCGCAGGCCATGGCCACGGGCGCGGTGAACGCCAACATCACCTCGGGCGCCACGGGCTACGACACCAAGGCGTGGGAAGTGGTGAAGAACTACTACGACACCCAGGCCTGGCTCCCGAAGAACATCGTGTTCGTCAACCGCAAGGCCTTCGAGGCCCTCGACAAGGCCACGCGCGACGCGGTCACCCGGGCGGCCCTGGACGCCGAGGCGCGGGGCTGGAAGACCTCGGAAGCCAAGACCATGTTCTACCTGGGCGAGCTGAAGAAGAACGGGATGAACGTCTCGCTTCCCTCGGCGCAGCTGAAGGCCGACTTCCAGAAGATCGGCGCGACCATGACCGAGGAGTGGCTGAAAAACGCCGGCCCCGACGGCAAGGCGATCATCGACGCCTTCCGCCAGTGACGCGGGCCGAGGCCCGGCGCCGCGAACCCTTCCCCCGGCCCGTTCCCGCCGGGGGCGGGACTTTCTGATGCGCAAGGGCCTCGACCTGCTCTACGACGCCGCGGCCTGGGCCGCGGCGTTTTTCATGGTGGGCGTGCTCGCGATGGTGCTCGCGAGCGTCCTCGGCCGGCTCCTGGGATTCAACCTGCGCGGCTCCGACGCCTACGCGGGCTACTGCATGGCGGCGGCGGCCTTCCTCGCGCTCGCCCACACCTTGAAGCGCGGCGAGCACATCCGCGTGACCCTCTTCCTGCAGCGCTCCGGAGCGCGCGTGACCCGCGCCCTCGAGCTGTGGTCCCACGCCGCGGGCGTCTTCTTCTGCACCGTGGTGGCGTACTACAGCGTGCGCCTGGCGTGGCAGTCGCACGTATTCAACGACATCTCCCAGGGCAACGACGCGACTCCGCTGTGGGTTCCCCAGATCGCGATGGCGGCGGGCGCGATCGTCCTCGCCGTGGCGATGGTGGACGAGCTCGTGCTGCACCTGCGCGGGCGCCACCCGTCCGCCGCCGCGGGCGCCGGGACGGAGCACCGCGAGTAGCGCGCCATGGATCTCGCCATCACCGCCCTTCTCGTCGCACTCCTCTTCGTGCTCCTCGCGAGCGGGCTCTGGATCGGCATCGCGCTCCTGGGCGTGGCCTGGATCGGCATGGAGCTCTTCACCATCCGGCCGGTGGGGGACGCGATGGCGGTCACGGTCTGGGGGTCGATGTCCTCGTGGACCCTCACCGCCCTGCCGCTCTTCCTGTGGATGGGCGAGATCCTCTTCCGCACCAAGCTCTCCGAGGACATGTTCCGCGGCCTTTCGCCGTGGCTGCAGCGCCTGCCGGGCCGGCTCCTGCACACGAACATCATCGGCTGCACGCTCTTCGCGGCGGTGTCGGGCTCGAGCGCGGCCACCTGCGCGACCATCGGCAAGATGACGCTGCCGGAGCTGAAGAAGCGCGGCTATCCCGAGGACATGACCGTCGGCACCCTGGCCGGCGCCGGCACGCTGGGGCTGCTCATACCGCCCTCCATCATCATGATCGTCTACGGCGTGACGGCCGAAGTGTCGATCACCAAGCTCTTCATCGCAGGCGTGCTGCCCGGGCTGCTCATTGCCGCGCTCTTCATGGGCTACACCGTCGCGTGGTCGCTCGTCTTCCCGCACCGCATCCCGCCGCCCGACGCGCCGCTCTCCTTCGGCGCGAAGCTGCGCGCCTCCCGCCACCTCATCCCGGCGCTCACCCTCATCCTGCTGGTGCTGGGGTCCATCTACGTCGGCATCGCCACGGCGACGGAGGCCGCGGCCCTGGGCGTGGTGGGCGCGCTGGCCCTGTCCTGGGCGCAGGGCTCGATGAGCCTGAAGGTCTTCGCGGAGAGCCTCATGGGGGCCACGCGCCTGTACTGCATGATCGCGCTCATCCTCGCGGGCGCGGCCTTCCTCACGCTCTCCATGGGCTACATCGGGCTGCCGCGCCACCTCGCGGAGTACATCACCGGCCTCGGGCTCACGCCCTTCTGGCTCCTCTTCGCCCTGGCGCTCTTCTACATCGTGCTGGGCTGTTTCCTCGACGGCATCTCGATGGTGGTGCTCACGATGGGGGTGATCCTGCCCACCATCCAGGCCGCCGGCATCGACCTCATCTGGTTCGGGATATTCACCGTGATCGTGGTGGAGATGGCGCAGATCACCCCGCCCGTGGGCTTCAACCTCTTCGTGCTGCAGGGCATGACGGGCCGGCAGATCCCGTGGATCGCGCGCGTGACGCTGCCGCTCTTCGCGCTGCTGGTCGCCGCCGTGGCGCTGATCTACTTCTTCCCCGCGATCGTCACCTGGCTTCCCGACCGGATGTGAGTCACGCCTCGCCTCTCTCGCCGAGCATGCGGGCGAGCTCCACGGCGCTCTTCACGCCCATCTTCTCGAAGACGCGCGCGCGGTAGACCTCCACCGTGCGCATGGCGATGCCCAGCCGGTCGGCGATCACCTTGTTGTAGTGCCCCTCGACGATCAGGTCGAGGACCTCGCGCTCGCGCGCCGTGAGGGTGGCGAGCCGCTCCTCCCGCAGCCCCTTCTCGCGCGTCTCCTCGATGCGCCGGCGCGATTCCTCCAGCGCGGCGATGAGCCGGTCGGCGAGGGAATTGTCGTTGAAGGGCTTCTCGACGAAATCGAACGCGCCGCGCTTCAACGCCTCGACCGCCATCGGCACGTCGCCGTGGCCGGTGAGGAAAATGACCGGCCACGCGGCGAGCCGCCCCTCCTCGCCCAGGCGCTCGAAGAGCTCGAGCCCGCCCAGGCGGCCCATGCGCACGTCCAGGAGCAGCGCCCCGGGCCTGGACCCGTCGGCGCCTCCCGCCTCGACGAAGGCGAGGAACTCCTCGGCCGAGGCGTAGGTGCGGCAGGCCAGGTCGCGCGAGCGCAGCAGCCACGCGAGCGCGTCCCGGATCGGCTCCTCGTCGTCGACGACGTGGATCACGGCGGCGGGAACTGCATGTGGAACGCCGTGCCGAGGTCGCACCGCTCGAAGGCGAGCTTGCCGCCGTGGGCCTCCACTATCGAGCGGCAGATGGAAAGCCCCATGCCCATGCCCTCGGCCTTGGTCGTGAAGAAGGGCGAGAAGAGCTGCTCGGCCACGGCGTCGGGGATGCCCGTGCCGCGGTCGCGCACGCTGATGCGCGTCCCGCCCGCCTCGCCGCGGCGCGCGGCGATCGCGAGGACGCGCCGGCCCGGGTCCACCTCCGCCATCGCCTCGATCGCATTGCGCGTGAGGTTCAGGATCACCTGCTCGAGCATGACCGCGTCACCCACGATGGGCGCGAGGCCGGGCTCGACCTCCACGCTGATGTGGGCGCCGGTGCGCCGCGCCTGCAGCTCGACCAGCGCGCGGCATTCCTCGAGGAGCCGCCCGGCGTCGAGCGCCACGCGCTGCGGCTCGCGCTTTCTCACGAACTCGTGCACGCGCCGGATCACCTGGCCCGCGCGCTGCGCCTGCTGGCTCGCCTTGGCGAGCGCCGGGCCGAGGTCCTCGGCGCTGGCGCCGCCGCGCTCGATGAGGTTGATCGACCCGGCGAGATAGCTCGCGATGGCGCCCAGGGGCTGGTTCAGCTCGTGGGCGAGCGAGGAGGCCATCTCGCCCATGGTGGTGAGGCGCGCGGCGGTCTGCAGGCGCTCCTGCTGCAGGCGCTCGCGCTCCTCGGCGTTCTTCTCCTCCGTCGCGTCGAGGATGGAGCTCATCCAGCCGGTCTGGCGCCCGTCGGCGTCGCGCAGCGGCGCATCGTAGATCACCACCGGGAAGCGCTCGCCGCCTGCGCGCCGGAACTCCGTCTCGAAGGGCGCCGTGCTCGCCTGGCCGGAGAGCACGTGGTCGACGCGGCGCTGGTACTCGTCGGCGCGTTCCGGAATCCAGTAGGGCATCGGCGGCCCGTGCCCCACCAGCGCCTCTTCCGGCAACCCCACCATGTGGCAGAAGGCCGGGTTCACGAAAGTCACGCGCCCGTCGAGGTCGCGCGCGCGCAGCCCGATCACCGCGGAATCTCCCATCGCGCGCCGGAACGCCACTTCCTCGCGCAGCCGGTGCTCCGCCGCGACCCTGCGCTGCACGTCCCGCCACAGCGCCCACAGGCTCCAGAAGAGCAGGAACGCGAGCGCCACCGTCCCGCCCCGGATCACGTTCGTGATCCAGTCCGGCGGCCCGCGCAGGCTGTCGGTCCCCAGGACCAGCGTCGTGCCGGGAATCTCGAGCGGCGTCTGGTGGGTGTAGACGCCCCGCCCGCGGCCCGCGGAAGCCCGGCGCGCGTGCACCGTGCCGGTCACGTCCGAGAGCGTCACCTCGTGGGACTGCGCGAAGGACCACGGCACCATCCCGTCGAGCGCGCGCTCGAGCCAGTAGACGGCCACGAGGAAAGCCTGCGCCTCGCCCTTCACGGGAGCGACCAGCACCAGCCCCGCGCCCCACGGCGCCGCGAAGGGCGGGCCGAAGACCGCTTCGCCGCTGCGCAGCGCCTTCGCCATCGCGGCCTCGATCGTCGCCGACGGCGCGGCACCCAGCGGGTCCATGCCCGAGATCGAGGCGTCCCGGGCGAGAATTTCCGAGGACTGCGTGCCCTGGCCCATGAGCGCGACCACGAGCGATTCGCGGCCGCGACGCAGGAATACCTGGAGCTGGGCTTCGAGCGCCCCGCGCGTCAGGTTCCCGGCGGCCAGGTCGGAGGCGATGAGCTGCAGCGCCTCGGCCTCGCGCTCGAGCTGGAACGTGAGCGACTGCCGGACCCACAGCGAGTCGGCCACGAGCTGGTTGCCGGCCTCGGCGCGCTCGTGCAGGTCGGAGAGCGTCAGGAGAAACGAGGTCGCGCCGAGCAGCAGCACGACGATGACACCCGGAATCCACCAACGCACGCGCCGCCAAACCCGGGACTCCGGGCGGGCGGGCGGGGCGGCGGTCGCGGGACCGGCCGGGGGCGGTAGCGTGGCGAGGGACACCCGGCTATCGTCTCGCCCCGGCGACGCCCTGTAAACGGGAATGTGGAAATCCACCATCCCCGGCGGCCGCGAACCGGTACACGATGGTCCCACCATGGCCCCATTGCGTCGGGGCCCTTCGCCTTCGATTCGCCTCGCGCGAGGTCTCGCACCGTGATTCGCAGGACATTCATCGCCGCGGCCGCCGCGGTCACCCTCCTCGCCGCCGCCGGCACCGCGTCCGCGCAGCGCCCCATCGTCATCAAGTTCAGCCACGTCGTGGCGAACGACACGCCCAAGGGCAAGGGCGCGGACCACTTCAAGAAGCTGGCGGAGGAGCGCACCAAGGGCCGCGTGAAGGTCGAGGTCTACCCCAACAGCCAGCTCTACAAGGACAAGGAGGAGATGGAAGCCCTGAGCCTGGGCGCGGTGCAGATGCTCGCGCCCTCGCTCGCGAAGTTCGGGCCCCTGGGCGTGCCGGCCTTCGAGGTCTTCGACCTGCCCTACATCTTCGACAACTACCGGGAGCTGCAGAAGGTGACCCAGGGCCCGGTCGGCCAGGCGCTGCTGAAGACCCTGGAGACGAAGGGCATCCTCGGGCTCGCCTACTGGGACAACGGTTTCAAGGTGATGAGCGCCGACCGGGAGCTGCGCCTGCCGGCCGACTTCCGGGGCCTCAGGATGCGCATCCAGTCCTCCAAGGTGCTCGACGCCCAGATGCGCGCCCTGGGCGCGAACCCGCAGGTGATGGCCTTCTCCGAGGTCCGCGAGGCGCTGCGCGCCGGCGTCGTGAACGGCACGGAGAACCCGCCCTCGAACCTCTACACGCAGCGCATGCACGAGGTCCAGAAGCACGTGACCCCTCCAACCACGGCTACCTCGGCTACGCCGTCATCGTGAACCGCAAGTTCTGGGAGAGCCTTCCGGCCGACATCCGCGCAACACTCGAGGGCGCCATGCGGGAGGCGACCCGCTTCGCCAACGACATCGCCAAGAGCGAGAACGACCAGGCCCTGGCGGCGGTGCGGCAAAGCGGCCTGTCGAAGGTGATCGAGCTCACGCCCGAGGAGAAGAAGGCGTGGAAGAAGGCGCTGCTGAGCGTCCACCAGGAAAGCGAGGCACGGATAGGGCGCGACCTCCTCCAGTCCATCTATCGCGAAACGGGGTTCGATCCGGCAAGGCTCTGAGCGCGCCCGGCAACGCCCGCCGCGTTTGCCGCAGAATGGGGTCCCCGCTTACAGCACGCGCGCGCCATGTGCCTCATCGCCATCGCCTGGCAGGCCCACCCGGACTACCCGCTGGTCGTCGCGGCCAACCGCGACGAGTGGCGCGACCGGCCCGCCCGCGCGGCCCACTGGTGGGAGGACCATCCGCGGATCCTCGCCGGGCGCGACCTCCAGGCCGGTGGCACCTGGATGGGCGTCACCCGCGGCGGGCGCTTCGCGGCGGTGACCAATTACCGCGACCCCTCGGAGCGGCGCTCGAGCGCCCGGTCGCGCGGCGAACTGGTGGCGGGCTTCCTGCTCGCAACCGATAGCCCCGCCGATTTCCTCGCGGGCATCGCGGGCCGCGCCGCGCAGTACAGCGGCTTCAACCTGCTCGTGGGCGACGACCGCTCGCTCTTCTGCTTCGGCAGCCGCGAGGGCGCCATCCGCCCGGTGGAGCCGGGCGTTCACGCGCTGTCGAACCACCTGCTCGACGAGCCGTGGCCCAAGGTCCAACGCGCGCGCACCGTACTGGGCATGGGTGTCGGCGACGGCGACGAGCCGCTCTTCGCGATGCTCTCCGACGCAACTCCCGCGCCCGACCACGCGCTTCCCGACACGGGCGTGGGCCTCGAGCGCGAGCGCTGGCTCTCCCCCATCCTCATCACCGGCGAGACCTACGGGACGAGAGCCTCCACTGTCCTTCGCGCGGGCGCGCACGGCGAGGTGCATCTCGAGGAGCGCACCCGCGGCGCGAACGGCGATGTCACGGCCACCGTGGCCTTCTCCTTCCGGCGGATCGGCTGACGGAGCGCGGCAGTCGGCGGCGAAGCCGCGCTAAGCTTGACCGTTGTCAAAGCTGCACATGGTCTGCCTGTTAGCGTGGAAAACACCTTCCCGGCTCCGGGGAGATTCCAGGGACAAGACCATGACCATCCAGCCATTGCGTCCGTTCACCACGATCCTGGCCGCCCTCGCGACGGCCGCCCTCGGGCTTGCGGGCGGCGACTTCGCGGCGGCCGCCGACAAGGCCGCACCGGCTAAGGCCGCCGCGGCCCCCGCGAAGACCGCCGCCGCCCCTGCGAAGACCGCGGCGCCGGGCAAGGCGCCCGCGGCCAACCGCGAGTGCATCGAATGCCACGAGGAGCTCAAGGAGTTCCACGATCCCGGCAAGCACAAGACGGTGGCCTGCACCGAGTGCCACACGGGGACGGAGGCGCACCTGAAGAAGAAGAGCGCACGCCCGGCCACCATCACCGACCCGGCGAAATGCGGCTCGTGCCACAAGAACCAGTACGAGACGATGTACCGCATGAACTTCGCGAAGACGGCGCGAAACGAGAAGAGCCAGTTGACCGGCGTCTCGCCCAACCCGGCGTGGGAGAAGCTGATGGGCCCGCACGGCTTCACGAAGGAGCACAACATGCCGCGCTCCCACGCCTTCGCGCTCTACGACCAGCTGGTGGTCGACCGCGCCTTCGGCGGCCGGTTCGAGAACAAGTACGGCTGGGGCGACCTCGCCCGCGCCGGGCGGCAACTTCAGGCTCTGGGACGTCCTCGTCGACAAGTATCCCGGGCGAGCCGCACAAGACCTTCAAGCCCGGCACGGCCGCCGCCGCGAACCCGCTGTGCATGTCCTGCAAGACCGCGGACCACATCCTCGACTGGGCCTACATGGGCGACCCGGAGCCGAAGGCGAAGTGGAGCCGGCTCTCCAAGGTGAACGAGTTCGTGAAGGACGTGAACCACTCGCTCAATTGCATCTTCTGCCACGACCCGCACGGCGCGCAGCCGCGCATCATCCGCGACGGCCTCATCCAGGCGCTCACCCGCCCCGAGAAGGACACGCTCTGGCACAAGGACCCGAAGGCCGGCAAGGTGGACGTGAAGGACCTCGGCCAGCGCGGCTTCACCCGCAAGATCGCGATCCTCGACAAGTACGACACGAAGCTGCAGTGCGGCCAGTGCCACGTCGAGTACAACTGCAACCCCGGCACCGACCCCGTCGCCGGCAAGCCCGTGACCATGGCCGATGCGCGCACCAACCACTTCCCGTTCAAGGACGTGAACGACCTCGCGCAGCACTACCGCGACCTCAAGTTCCGCGACTTCAAGCACGCCATCACCGGCGCCATGCTGTGGAAGGCGCAGCACCCGGACGTCGAGGTGTACTACGGCTCGGTGCACGACCGCGAGGGCGTCATGTGCCACACCTGCCACATGCCCAAGGAGAAGGACGCGAAGACCGGCAAGACCTTCACCTCGCACTGGCAGACGAGCCCGAAGGAATACGTGAAGGAGGCCTGCCTCGGCTGCCACAAGACGTGGAGCAGGGAACAGGCGAAGTACACGGTCGACTCCCTCAGGAACCGCTACCAGGGCAAGCTGCGCAAGGCCGAGTACTGGCTCACGCGCATGATCGACAAGTTCGAGGAAGCGAAGAACCTGGGCGTGGACGAATCCGTCCTCGCGGCGGTGCGCGAGAAGCACTACGAGGCGCACGTGCACTGGGAATTCTGGACCGCCTCCAACGGCTCCTACTTCCACAACCCGCAACTCGCCGACCAGTCGATCAACAAGGGCATGGTGATCTCGCAGGAGGCCATCAAGGTCCTGGACGAAGCCACGGCGAAGAAGCGCACCCTGGCGGCCGCTCCGGCGGCGGTGGCACCCGCGGCAGCGGCCGCGAAGTAGGCCCGCACGCGTGATCGGGTTCTGGGCTATCGCCGGGGCGATGACGCTCGCCGCCGTGGCCTTCGTGGCCGCGCGGCTCGTCTTCCCCGCCGGTCCGCCGCCCACTTCGAGCCGCGCGAGGCGAATCTCGCCGCGCTGCGCGCGTCGTGGGCGGAGCTCGACCGCGATCTCGCCACGGGCCTGCTGCCCGCCGAACAGCACGAGGCGGCCCGCAGGGAACTCGCCGACCGGGCCGCGGAAGAGCTTTCCGACGCGGCGCCGGCCGCGTTTGCGCGGCGCCCCGCATGGGCCGTCGCGGCGGCAACGGCCATCCTGATCCCCCTCGCCGCCTTCGCACTCTATGGCCAGGTGGGCAGTCCCGCGGCCATCGGCACGGCGCTCGCCTTCGAGAGCATCGAAGGGCCGCTCACGCCGGATCGCCTGCCCGCTTTCCGCGAGCGGCTCGCGAAGCACGTTGCCGAAAGCCCGTCCGACGGGCGGGCCTGGGCGCTCCTCGGGCGCGTCGATCTCGCCCTCGAGCGTCACGCGCAGGCCGCGGCCGCCTTCGGGCGCGCGATCGAGTCCTCGCGAAAGGTCGCCGCCGACGCCGACATCTGGGTCGATTACGCGGAAGCCACCGGAATGGCCGAAGGACGGACCCTCGTGGGGCGCCCCGAGTCGTTCATCGCCCGGGCCCTCGCGATCGATCCGGCGCACCCGCGCGCACTCGAGCTCGCGGGAAGCCTCGCCACGGAGAAGGGCGATCACGCCGCCGCCGCGCTCCACTGGAAGGCGCTGCACGCGCTGCTCGATGCCGCGGACCCGCGGCGGGCCGAGCTGTCCCTCGCCATCACCCGCGCCGAAAGGCTCGCGTCCTCCGGGGGCATGACGCCGCGCTGATCCGGGTGCAGAATGGCGCCGTCAGGAACTCGCGGGAGAAGCTCGTGAACGACAGGACCGTCAAGGACGCCTTCATGGAAGTCGTCCAGAACCAGCTCGAGACGGGAGATCCGCCGGAGACGAAGGCCACGCTCGACCGGCTGGTGGCCGCGGGGAACTCCGAGGGCGAGGCGATGCAGTTGATCGCCGCCGTCGCGCGAAACGAGATGCAGGCCATGCTCGCGGCATCGCGGCAGTTCGACAACGTGCGCTACGCGAAGCTGCTGGCGAAGCTGCCCGCGCTGGACTGACGGCACCGGCCGGATAGCCGGCCCCGGGGTCCGCAGGCGCTAGGGCTCGTCGTCGAGCGAAGCCGCACCGGCCGGATAGCCGGCCCCGGGGTCCGCAGGCGCTAGGGCTCGTCGTCGAGCGAAGCCGCACCGGCCGCGGCGCGCGACAGGCGATCGTTCACCGCTTCCCATTCGGGCGCCACCGGGGGCGCTTCCACGAGGATCTCGCGCGCGCCCGCCCCATCGAGCGCGCGCAGGTTCGCGTAGAGATCGTGGCCGTAGCGCGCGGAGTCCCGGGGTGCCGCGATCCACGCCACCGCCCCAGCCGCTGCATCCCGCATCGCGAGCACGGCCGCGCCGCCGGCGCTCGCCACCGCCTGCAGCAGATCGCCGGAGGCGACCAACCGAACCGGCGTGGCCGGCGCGTAGTGCGCCGCGAGCGTGCCGGAGGCGCGCGGCGCGCAGGCGTCCCTTTCACGAAGCCGTGCCCCCAGCGCGGATTCCAGCTGCGAGCGCGTGATCGCCCCCGGGCGCAGCAGGACCGCGGCGCCGCGCGAGAGATCGACGATGGTCGATTCCAGCCCCACCGCGCACGCACCACCGTCGATCACGCGCAGGTCCTCGCCGAACTCGTCGCGCACGTGCTGCGCGGTGGTCGGGCTCACGTGGCCGAAGCGGTTGGCCGAAGGCGCGGCCACCGCACCGCTGCCCACCATCGCGAACGCGCGCAGCAAGGCCTGCGCCACCGGGTGCGAGGGGCAGCGCAGGCCCACGGAATCCTGGCCACCGGTCACGATCGCGGGCACGCGCGCGGACTTCTTCAGGATCAGCGTGAGCGGGCCGGGCCAGAACGCCGCGGCGAGCTTCCTTGCGCCCTCGGGAATCTCCACGGCCCAGTCCTCCAGTCGCGCTTCCGGTGCGAGGTGCACGATGAGCGGATGGTCCGCAGGGCGGCCCTTGAGCGCGAAGATCTTCGCGACGGCCTCCGGGTTCGTTGCGTCGGCGCCGAGTCCGTAGACGGTCTCGGTGGGCAGGGCGACGAGTTCGCCCGCCGCGAGCGAGCGCGCCGCCTGTGCGATCGCGCTCAATGGGCCCTTTCCCAGTTCTCGCCGACGCCGGCATCGACCACCAGCGGCACGTCGAGCGCGGCCACGCCGGTCATCAGCCGCTCGACCTGGGGCTTCACGCGGTCGAGCTCGCCTTCGGGGACCTCGAGCACCAGTTCGTCGTGCACCTGCATCACGAGCTTGGTCGCGAGCTTCTCGCTCTCGATCCAGCCCTGCACCGCGATCATCGCGAGCTTGATGAGGTCCGCGGCGGTCCCCTGCATCGGCGCGTTGATCGCCTGGCGTTCCGCGCCCTGGCGCCGCGCCTGGTTCGCGGACGCGATGTCGGGCAGCCAGAGGCGGCGGCCGAAGACGGTTTCCACCCAGCCGCGCTCCCGCGCCTCGTTCCTCGTGCGCTCCATGTAGGCCGCCACGCCCGGATAGCGCTGGAAGTACTTGTCCATGTAGCTCTGCGCCGCGGCGCGCTCGATGCCGAGGTTCCCCGCGAGGCCGAACGCGCTCATGCCGTAGATCAAGCCGAAGTTGATCACCTTGGCGTAGCGGCGCTGCTCGCTCGAGACGTCGCCCGCCGCCACGCCGAAGACCTCGGATGCGGTGTGGCGGTGGATGTCCTCGCCCGCGGCGAAGGCGTCGATGAGGCCCTTGTCGCCCGAGAGGTGCGCCATGATGCGCAGCTCGATCTGCGAGTAGTCCGCCGAGACGATCTTCGAGCCTGGCGGGGCGACGAAGGCCTCGCGGATGCGGCGGCCTTCCGCCGTGCGCACCGGGATGTTCTGCAGGTTCGGGTCCGTGGAGGACAGGCGCCCGGTGACCGCGACCGCCTGCGCGTAGTTGGTGTGCACGCGCCCCGTGCGTGCGTTCACCATGCGCGGCAGCTTGTCGGCGTAGGTGCTCTTCAGCTTCGACATCGCGCGGTGCTCGAGCAGCGCCTTGGGCAGCGGGTGGTCGAGGGCGAGCTTCTCGAGCACCTCCTCGTCGGTCGAGGGCGCGCCCGAGGGAGTCTTCTTCACCACCGGGAGCTTCAGCTGCCCGAAGAGGATCTCGCCCAGCTGCTTCGGGCTCGCGAGGTTGAAGGGCTGCCCGGCGAGCTCGTGCACCTTCGCCTCCAGGGCCAGCATCTTCGTGCCCAGCTCGCCGCCCTGGGTGGCGAGGAGCGACGCATCGATAAGGACGCCGTTGCGCTCCATCGCGAGGAGCACGCCGGCGACCGGGATCTCGATATCCGCGTAGATGTGCCGCAGGCCCGCCTCGGCCTCGATCCGCGGCCAGAGCGCGCGGTGCAGCTGGAGGGTGACGTCGGCGTCCTCGGCGGAGTAGCCGGTGGCGGTCTCCACGCTCACCTGGTCGAAGGCGATGGAGGACGCGCCCTTGCCCGCCACCTCCTCGTAGGCGATCGTCTTCACGCCGAGGTGGCGCATGGCGAGCGAATCCATGTCGTGGCGCTGGTGGCTCTCCAGCACATAGGAGGCGAGCAGCGTGTCGTGCACGACGCCGCCGACCGCGATGCCGTGGTTGGCGAGCACGTGCCGGTCGTACTTGGCGTTCTGGCCGACCTTGCGGTGGCGCGCGCTTTCGAACCAGGGCTTGAGCCGGGCGAGGGTGGCCTCGCGATCGAGCTGGTCCGGTGCGCCGGGGTAGCGATGGGAGAGCGGCACGTAGCAGGCCTCGCCCGCTTCGACGCAGAAGGACAGGCCCACGAGTTCGGCGGCCATCGGGTCGAGGCTCGTGGTCTCGGTGTCGAAGCAGGTGAGTTCCGCCGCCTCGATCTTCGCGATCCACCGCTCGAGCGCGGGTTCGTCCATCACCATTTCGTACTGGCGGGCGTCGACGAAGGCCGTCACGGGCGAGACGGGGGTGGGCGGTGGCGGCGCGCCGGCGGCAGGGGAAGGTTTCGCGGCACGCGGCGCGGCGGTCTCGGCGCCATCGCCCTTGTCCAGCCCCTCCCGCAGGCTGCGGAACCCGAAGCGCTCGTAGAGTGCGGCGAGCGCGGCCTTGTCCGGCTCGCCCTGCACGAGCGCGTCGATCGCGAACGGGAGTGCCACGTCGGTCTTCACGGTGACCAGCGTGCGGCCGGTGGGAAGCCAGTCGAGCGCCTTCCTCAGGTTCTCGCCCACCACGCCCTTCACCTCGTCCGCATGCGCCATCACCTCGTCGAGGCCGCCGTACTGCTGCACGAGCTTCGCCGCGGTCTTCGGGCCCACCTTGTCCACGCCGGGGACGTTGTCCACCGTGTCGCCCATGAGCGCGAGGTAGTCGACGATGCGCCCGGGCGGGACGCCGAACTTGGCCTCGACACCCGCGGGGTCGAGGGTTTCGTTGGACATGGTGTTCATCCACGTCACGCGGTCGGTGACGAGCTGCGTGAGGTCCTTGTCGCCCGTGGAGATGAGCGTGTCCCAGCCGTGCTCGGCTTCGGCCCGGCGCGCGAGCGTGCCGATCACGTCGTCGGCCTCCACGCCGTCGACCACCACGAGGGGCCAGCCGAGCGCGCGGATCACCTCGAAGAGCGGCGCGATCTGGGCCGCGAGGTCCTCGGGCATCGCCTGGCGCGTGGCCTTGTAGTCGGCAAAGATCTCGTCGCGGAAGGTCTTTCCCTTGGGATCGAAGACCGCGGCGATATAATCCGAGGGACAGTCGGCCGCGAGCTTCCTCAGCATGTGCACCACGCCCATGATCGCGCCCGTCGGCTCCCCCGCGGGGCTGCGCAGTTCCGGCATCGCGTGGAATGCGCGATAGAGGTAGCTCGAGGCGTCGACCAGCAGCAGACGCTTCTTCGATTCGTTCATGTCACCGCCCAGGGCCCGCCATGCACAGCAAGATTCCGAAACAGTTCGATCCGCGACCGGCGAACAGCACGCAGTCCTCGGCGCGCGAGGCGTGGCGGATGTTCGAAATTATCGCAGAGTTCGTCACCGCCACCGAGCGCCTGCGGGCGATCCACCCGGCGGTGTCCATCTTCGGCAGCGCACGCGTGAAGCCCGGCGAGCCCTACTACGGGCTGGCCGAGGACATCGCGCGGCGCCTCTCCGACGCGGGCTTCGCGGTCATCTCCGGCGGCGGCCCCGGCATCATGGAGGCGGCCAACAAGGGCGCGTTCGCGGGGTCGAGCCCCAGCGTGGGACTCAACATCCAGCTCCCGCACGAGCAGCACGCCAACCACTACCAGGACATCTCGCACACCTTCCAGCATTTCTTCGCGCGCAAGGTGATGTTCGTGAAACTCTCCTCGGCGTTCGTGATGCTGCCCGGCGGTTTCGGCACCCTGGACGAACTCTTCGAGGTGCTCACCCTCGTGCAGACGGGGAAGGTCCGCCGCGTGCCGCTGATCCTGGTCGGATCGACCTTCTGGAAGGGAATGGGCGAGTGGATCCGCGAGCGCCTCGCCGTCGACGGCATGGTGGGCCCGGACGACGCGGACCTGCTGCAGGTCATCGACGATCCGCAGGCCGTCGTCGACGCGATCTTCCACCACTACCACGCGCGCGGATTCGAGCTCTCGCCCTCGGAGCGGGAGGCGGAGTTCGCGCTGTGAGCACGCCCGCGGATGCTAGACTGGCGCACATCCCCGCTCGCGTAATTTCCATGCGCCACTTCCTCGCCCTTCTCGCCCTCGTCCTCGCCGCCGGCGCCTTCGCGCAGTCGACGGAACGCCCGCGCCCACCGGGAACCAAGCCCCTGGAGGAGCTCCCGCCGCCTCCCGCGGTCGTGGAGGGCGACCCCGCGCTCGAGCCGAAGGTCACCGTGCGCACGGAGGGCGACCGCACGATCGCCGAGTACCGGATCAAGGGCCGGCTCTACATGATGAAGGTCACTCCCGCCCACGGCAGGCCCTACGTGCTGGTCGACCACAAGGAGACGGCCAGTTCGCCCGCCAGGACAACCTCGACTCGGGCCTGCGCGTCCCGCAGTGGGTGCTCCTCGAGTTCTAGCCTTCGGCAACGGCTCCCCGCGATGTCAGTCTTCACGCCAGTCTCGGACGACGAGGCGCGCGCCTTCCTCGCGCGCTATACCCTCGGGGAACTCGAGGGCCTCGAGGGCATCGCCCAGGGCATCGAGAACACCAACTACTTTCTCGACGTCACCACGGGGCATTACGTCCTCACGCTCTTCGAGAAGATCGCGCGCGAGGACCTTCCCTTCTACGTGGGGCTCATGCACCACCTCGCCGAGCGCGGCATCCGCTGCCCGGCGCCCATGGCGCTGCAGGGCGGCGGCTATCTCGCGGACCTGAACGGCAAGCCCGCCGCGATCGTCACGCGCCTCGCCGGCGCGCCGCGGATGTCGCCCACGGCGGACGAATGCCGCAAGGTGGGCCGGATCCTCGCCGACATCCACGAAGCGGGCCTCGACTACGACGCGGGGCTGGCCAACTGGCGGGGCCTCGCGTGGTGCGAGCGCTTCGCCGCCCGCGTGCGCCCGAAGCTCTCCGCGGCCGAGGCGGCGCTCGTCGAAAGCGAGATCCGCTACCAGTCGCTGCACGACGACACGGTGCTGCCGCGCGGCGTGATCCACGGCGACCTCTTCCGCGACAACGTGCTCTGGGACGGGGACGGCGAGGGCGGGGTCATCGACTTCTACTTCGCCTGCGACGACGCGCTCCTCTACGACATCGCCATCACCGCGAACGACTGGTGCTCGAACGCCCCGGGCGCGCTGGAAGCCGGGCGCACCAACGCCCTGCTCGCGGGTTACGACGCACACCGCCCCCTGACGGATCTCGAGCGCGAGCTGTGGCCGGTGATGCTGCGCCGCGCGGCGCTGCGCACCTGGCTCGGACGGCTCGAGTACAACCACTTCCCGCAGGCCGCGGAGATGACGATCCCGAAGGACCACGCCTTCTCCCGGCGCCTGCTCGAGCACCACCTCGTCCACGCCCGCGCGCTCGAAGCGGCGGGGGACTAGGTCCGCGCCATGGAAACCGCCGTTCACAGCCGCGATGTGCGCCCCTCCCGCGGTCCGGCGTGGATTGCCGGCGGGTGGCGCCTGTTCCGCGGCAATCCGATGGTGTGGACGGGGCTCTCCGCGGGCTGGATGCTCATCACCTTCGGGCTGGTGCTGGTGCCGGTGATCGGCGGCATCGCCGCGAACCTGCTGCAGCCTGTGTTCTTCGCGAGCTTCGCGCTCGCCGCGCGCCGCCAGCTCGCCGGCGAGGTCCCCGAGATGGGCGATCTCTTCGCGGGTTTCCGCCGGCCCCTGCGGCCGCTCCTGAACCTCGGCGCGATTCTCCTCATCGCCGAGATCGGGATCTTCTTCCTGATGTCGCTCCTGGGGCTCCCGGGGGCGGCCGGCGAAGGCGACGAAATACCCACCATCGCCGACTACGTGCAGCGGCTGCAGGGCAAGGAGTGGATCCTGCTCGTGGGGCTCGCGCTCACCGCGGTCGTGAAGGGCGCGCTGTGGTTCGCGCCGGCGATACTCGCCTTCCACACGCTTTCGACTGCCCATGCGGTGCGCTGGAGCGTCTACGCGGCGCTCTCCAACCTGGGCGCGATGCTCGCCTACGGAGCCGTGCTCACCGCCGTCTTCGTGCTCGGCGCGCTGCCCTGGGGCTGGGGCTGCTCGTCGTGATCCCGGTGATGGTCGCGAGCACCTACGCAGGCTACGTGGACGTCTTCGGGGAATCGGGCGCGGCGCCGGTCGCCACCTGAGCCGCCATGGCCGTGCCGCCCCCCGGGCAGGAGCCGGCCGTCGCGCCGATTCGCGGCGACGAGTTGCCGCGGCACGTCTATCCCGTGCGTTCGCTCGGCGTCGCGGCGGGCTTCCTCGCCGTGGCCACGGTGTTCCGCGAGAACGGCACGAGCCTCGCCCTGCTGGTGCTGGCCGCCTTCCACGGATTCGCCTGGCCGCACCTCGCGTACCTCGCGGCACGCAGGAGCGCCGATCCCTGGCGGGCCGAACGCAGCATCCTCGTTGCCGATGCGGCCTTCGCCGGCGTCTGGCTGCCGCTCATGGGCTTCAACGTCCTGCCGAGCGTGCTGATCGCGTCCATGACGGGCCTGGGCATGGTGAGCGTGGGCGGGCCGCGGCTGTTCGCCATCGCGGCGGCCGCGATGCTCGGCACCGGCACGGCGACGATGCTGCTGGCCGCCCCCGAGATGCGCTTCGAGACGAGCTTTACGGTCATGGTGGCCTGCCTTCCCCTGATCCTGCTCTATCCGCTTTCGATCGGCGTGGCGAACTACCTGCTCCGCCAGCGCATCCGCGGGCAGAAGCAGCAGCTCGACCTGGCGATGCGCACGGAGCGGCTCTCCGGGCTCGCCACGCGGCAGCACTGGGAGGAGGCGCTCGAGCGCGAGTTCGAGCGGCTGCGCAATGCGGGCGGAACCGCGGGTCTCATCCTCATCGACGTGGACGACTTCAAGTCGGTGAACGACCGCTTCGGGCACCTGGTCGGCGACGAGGTGATCCGCCGCATGGGCGAGGCCCTGCGCGGCGTGCTGCGGCCGGGGGACGTGGCCTGCCGCTACGGTGGCGACGAGTTCGGCGTGCTCCTGCCCTCCTCGAACGCCGCGGGGGCCGCGATCGCCGCCGCGCGCCTGCTCGAATCCGTCTCGGGCTTCCGCCTGGCCTCGACGCCGGAGCTGCGCTGCACCGCGAGCCTGGGTGTCGCGGAAGTGCGGCCGGGCATGCGCGACAGCATCGAGGCCGTGGCCCTCGCCGATCGTGCGCTCTACCTCGCCAAGGCCGCGGGACGCAACCGCGTCCACGTGATCGAGCCCTAGCGCCGCCGCCTCAGCCGGGCGACAACTTCGCGTACTGGAGGGCGAGCCACTTGGTGCCCTCGGTGCGGAAACGCACCTGCACGCGCGCGTCGAGCCCGCCGCCTTCGACGTTGATCACCACGCCCTCGCCGAACTTCGCGTGGCGCACGTTCGCGCCGATGGCGAAGGGGTGCTCGTCGGGGCGCGAGGTCTCGAACCCGGCGCGCGGCGCGCTCGCGTAGCGTCCTGTCTCGGCGCCCGGCGCGCGGCCGCCTCCCGCAACGGAGGACGCTCCCGGCTTTCCGCGGGCTCCCGCGTAGGGCGACGACGCGCCGCCCCAGTCGCGAAACGGCGAAGCGGCCCCCTTCTCGGGGAGGACGATCCACTTGCACAGCTCCGCCGGGATCTCCTCGACGAAGCGCGAGACGATGCCGTAGCGCGGCTGGCCGTGCAGCATGCGGCTGCCGGCGTAGGAGAGGTAGAGCCGCTTCCTCGCCCGCGTGATCGCCACGTACATGAGGCGGCGCTCCTCCTCGATGCCGCCGTCCTCTTTCAGGCTGTTTTCGTGGGGGAAAAGGCCCTCCTCGAGACCGCCCAGGAACACGGCGTCGAACTCGAGGCCCTTGGACGAATGCACCGTCATCAGCTGCAGCGCGTCCTCGCCCGCGCCCGCCTCGTGCTCGCCCGCCTCCAGGCTCGCGTGCGAGAGGAAGGCGGCGAGCACCTGCTGCTGGTGCGTGCCGGGCACCGGGGCCACGTCCTCCTGGGACTCGCCCGCGGGCTCGACGCCGATCTCGAACTCCTCGTTGAAGAGCGTCGCGGCGTTCGCGAGCTCGTTCAAATTCTCGACGCGGTCCTGGCCGTCGCGCTCGGCGGCGTAGTGGTCCTTCAGCGCCGAGACCGCGAGCACCTCCTCGATCAGCTCGGGGAGCGTGAGGGATTCGCTTGCGTGGCGCAGCCGCTCGACGAGCGTGAGGAACTGCGCGATCGCCGCGCCGCCGCGCCCGGACACCGCGCCCGCCTTCGCCGCGCGCGCCAGGCTCCCGAGCCCCGACTGCGCGGCCTCCTGGAGGCTCTCCACGGAGCGCGCCCCGATCCCCCGCGGCGGGAAGTTCACCACGCGCGAGAAGGCGGTGTCGTCGTCCAGGTTCGCCGCGAGGCGCAGGTAGGCGAGCGCGTGCTTCACCTCCTGGCGCTCGAAGAAGCGCAGCCCGCCGTAGACCTTGTAGGAGATCCCGGCGCGGAAGAGTGCGTGCTCGAGGATTCTCGACTGGGCGTTCGACCGGTAGAGCAGCGCCATGTCGGCGAGCGCCGTGCCCTCGCGGTTGAGCTGCTTCGCCTCGTCCACGATGAAGCGCGCCTCCTCCTCGTCGTTGACGGCGGCGTAGATGCGCAGCGGCTCTCCTCGCCCCTCGGCGGTCCACAGGTTCTGCCCAGGCGCGCGCGGTTCTGCGCGATGACGGCGTTGGCCGCGTCGAGGATCGTGCCCTGGGAGCGGTAGTTCTGCTCGAGCTTCACGACTTCGCGCACGCCGAAGTCGCGCAGGAACTCGTTCATGTTGCCCACGTCGGCGCCGCGGAAGCGGTAGATCGAATTGTGGGTGACGATCCCGTTCGCGATGAAGTTGTGCGTGCCCCGGATATCGAGGTCGTAGACCTGTTTCGCTCGTCCAGGCACCCTCTTCACGGATGCCACCGAGTCGGCTGTCCCGTCGCCGGCCACCATCACCATCCCGGGCTTCACGCTCGCGGCAGTCACGAAAGGAAGCGACTTGCCGTGCAGGTTCGCGCGTTGGATGATCCGGCCGCCGAGGGCCTTCGCGGCTGCCCGGGCGAGCTTCATCGCCTCGCCGTAATCCGCGCGGACCGTCTCGAAGCGCCAGCTCCTCGATCCGCGCTTGGCCGGGCGCACCTCCATGCCCGCGCGGGAAAGGGCGCTTCGGCCGGCCTCGTCGTTGCCCATGACGGCGATGCGGTGCGCGGGCCTGTCGCCGCGGTGGTCCCCGCACAGGGTGAGAACGATGTTCCGCCGCTTCGAATCCCGGGAGATCGGAACGTGGTGGGGCTCGTCTTCGCGAAGACCGCGATCGCGAAGGAGACGACGCGCGGCCGAAGCCGTGTCGACCTCCCGGTACAGTCGCCCGATCCACCCGGCGTCGTGCACCAGGCCGTTGGCCGCCTTGCCCTTGCGCGCCACGAACGGCAGGGTCGGCAATCCGTATTTCAGGGACAAGGTGATCTCGTCGAAGCGCGCCTCGTTCTCGCTCGCGTGCGTCCCGACGATCCAGACCGCATCGGCGTGTTCCTGGATGGCGCGTTGCCGGTATCCGACCATGGGCTTTGCCTGGCCGCGCGTGTAGACCTGCGACGTGCCGATCCGGTAGCCGACGCCCTCCCGGAACATCAGGTAGGTGAAGAAAGTCTGCGGCGTCTCGCCCAGCAGGTAGCCGGCGAAATGGGTGTGCTCCGGGGTGCTCACGATCCGCCGGCCGTCGCGCGTGCGGATCTCGACGAGTTCCTTCCTCGCCGCGCGGCGATGGACGCGAAGCACCTCGGCGGGACGGAAATCGCCGCTTCCGTAGCACGAAAGGACCCGATCGCCGGGTCGGACCGCGGACACTGCCCGGGTCCTGCCGTCCGCCATCGTCACTCGCGTTTCCGCGACCACGCATTGGTCGTCATCGCCCACGGCGAAGACGCACCCCTCCGGGCCGGCCATGAGGCGCACCCACTTGTACTGCAGCTTGTTCGTGTCCTGGAACTCGTCGACCAGCACGTAGCGGAAACGCCCCTGGTAGTGGGCGAGCAGGTTCGCGTCGCGCACGAGCAGCTCGTAGGTGCGCAGCAGCAGCTCCGCGAAATCCACCACGCCCTCGCGGTTGCACTGCGCGTCGTAGTCGGCGTAGAAGGCGGCGAGGCGACGCGTGAAGTCGTCTCCCGCCTCCACCGCGTTGGCTCTCAGCCCCGCCTCCTTGCAGCGGTTGATGAACGCCTGCAGCTGGCGCGGCGCGAACTTCTCCTCGTCGAGCGACTGCGCGCGGGCCAGGCGCTTCACCACCGAGAGCTGGTCGCCGGAATCGAGGATCTGGAAAAGCTGCGGCAGCCCCACCTCGCGGTGGTGCGTGCGCAGCAGCCGGTTGCACAGTCCGTGGAAGGTGCCCACCCACATGCCGCGCGTGTTGATGGGCAGCATCGCCGACAGGCGAGTGAGCATCTCGCGCGCGGCCTTGTTGGTGAAGGTGACGGCGAGCACTCCCGCCGGGCTCACCTGGCCCGACTGGATGAGGTGCGCGATGCGGGTGGTGAGCACGCGCGTCTTGCCGCTGCCGGCGCCGGCCAGGATCAGGGCGGATTCGCGTGGAAGGGTGACGGCCCGCAGTTGTTCGGGATTCAGGCCGGCGAGGAGGTCGGGCATGCGGCGGGCTGCGGAAGCGGAGCCGAATTATACCGCCGCCGTCCCCGCGTTCCGGCCCCGCCTGGCGCCTCAGCCGGGCTGCGCCACCGGCCCGGCGAGCCCGGCCTCGGAGCGCAGGCGCTCGGCCAGCGCGCGCGCCTGCGCCTCTCCGGCAAGCCCCGTCACGACCACGGCCCAGGGCGCGTCGCCTTCCTCGACGCGCGCAGGGTAACCGGCCTCGCGCAAGCGCCGCGCGAGACGGTCCGATGCCTCGCGCTCGCCAAGGCGCGCGGCCACCACGCGCCAGCTTCCGTCCACCTGCCCCACGGCGCGGTCCGTGCCCATCTCCGTCTCCAGCGCCCACTGCGCAAGCTGCTTCGCATCGACGCGCCGCACGGCCGCGTTGCCGCCGCGGTCGATCTCGTAGTAGTCGAGCGCCCGGTCGAGGATCGCCTCCGGTTGCCCCCGCGCGCTCACCGTGATCCGGCCCTCGATGAGGCAGACCAGGTCGCGCGCCTCGGCGGCCTTGCCCCAGAGGTCGGTGCCGCGAATGCCAGCGGTGACGTTCTTCACCTCGATGTCGATCGCACGCCGCCCGGGGACCACGGGGCCCTGCGTCGCGTAGCGGAAGGCGCCCGAAAGCACGCGCAACTTCGCGCGAAGGACGTTCGTGTCCTCCGCCTCGACGATCTCGAAGCGCGCACCCTCGCCGAGCTTCACGCTGCTGTCGTCCGAGAGCCGCAGGCGCGCACGCGCATCGGGCCCGGTGCGCAACCGGTCTCCTGCCCGCAGCACCGCGCCCGGCTCGAGGGGAACGCTGGCGCCTTCGCGATCGAGCCAGGCCGGGTACTGCACCGCTTCCACGGCGACCACGGGTGGCGCGGCGCCGGCGAGGCCGTGCCACAGCAAAAGCGTCGAGGCGAGGACAGCCAGGCGATTTCTCATCCGGTTCTCCGAGGGTCGGGTAGGTTCGGACCTCACTGTACGCGCCGCCGCGCCGGGCGGATTTCCGCGGCGATAGCGCATGGCAAATCAAGGGCTTGGGCAACCCCGCTGCTATAATTTGCGCATCGCACCAAACGCCTTCCGAGCCCCCGATCGCCATGGATCCCCATTACCACCCGAAGAGCCTCGAACCCGCGGTCCAGCGAGAATGGGACGACACGAAGGCCTTCGTCGCCCCCGACGCATCCGGAAAGCCCAAGTACTACAACGTGGGCATGCTCCCCTACCCGTCGGGCAAGCTGCACATGGGGCACGTGCGCAACTACTCGATCAACGACGCGCTCTGCCACTTCCTGCGCATGAAGGGCTACAACGTCCTGCAGCCCATGGGCTGGGACGCCTTCGGGCTGCCCGCGGAAAACGCCGCCATGGCGCACGGCGTGCCGCCCGCGAAGTGGACGTGGGAGAACATCGCCTACATGAAGCGCCAGCTCCAGTCGCTCGGCTTCGCGATCGACTGGACGCGGGAGGTCGCGACCTGCTCGCCCGACTACTACCGGTGGAACCAGTGGTTCTTCCTGCGCATGCGCGAGAAGGGCATCGCCTACAAGAAGACGGGCACGGTGAACTGGGATCCCGTGGACCAGACCGTGCTCGCCAACGAGCAGGTCATCGACGGCAAGGGCTGGCGCACGGGCGCGACGGTGGAGAAGCGCGAGATCCCGATGTGGTACCTCAGGATCTCGCAGTACGCCGACGAACTGGTCGACGCGCTCGACGGCCTCGCCTGGCCCGAGCAGGTGAAGCAGATGCAGCGGAACTGGATCGGGCGCTCCTACGGCGTCGAATTCACGCTGCCCTATGCGCCGGAGACGGCTGCGCGCATGGCCGATGGAAAGGCGGGGCTGAAGGTCTACACGACGCGCGCCGACACGATCATGGGCATCACCTTCGCCGCCGTGGCCGCGGAGCACCCGCTCGCCGCCGAGGCCGCGAAGGGCCATGCGAAGCTCGCCGCCTTCATCGAGGAGTGCAAGCGCGGCGGCGTGATGGAGGCCGAGCTCGCCACGATGGAGAAGAAGGGCATGCCCACGGGCCTCTTCGTGCTCCACCCCTTCACGCAGGAGCCGATCGAGGTCTGGGTCGGCAACTACGTGCTCATGGGCTACGGCGAGGGCGCCGTCATGGCGGTCCCGGGCCACGACGAGCGCGACTTCGCCTTCGCGAAACAATACGGCCTGCCCATCGCGCAGGTGATCGACGTGGACGGGCAGGCGTACTCCACGGATGCCTGGCAGCCGTGGTACGAGGCGCCGGGCGTGAACGTGCACTCCGGCAAGTACGACGGGCTCGCGCAGGCCGCGGCCATCGACGCGGTCGCCTCCGACCTCGAGGCCGCGGGCCTGGGGGCCAAGCGCGTGCAATTTCGCCTGCGCGACTGGGGCATCTCCCGCCAGCGCTACTGGGGCACGCCGATCCCCATCGTCCACTGCCCGAAGTGCGGCGACGTGGCCGTCCCCGACGAGGAGCTTCCGGTGGTGCTGCCCGAGGACCTCGTGCCCGACGGCTCCGGCAGCCCGCTCGCGAAGTCGCCCGCGTTCTACGAGTGCAAGTGCCCGTCCTGCGGGGCCGACGCGAAGCGCGAGACGGACACGATGGACACCTTCGTCGATTCGTCCTGGTACTTCTTCCGCTACACCTGCCCGGGCGCGACCGCGATGGTGGACGAGCGCGCCGACTACTGGATGCCGATGGACCAGTACATCGGCGGCATCGAGCACGCGATCCTGCACCTGCTCTACGCGCGCTTCTGGACCAAGGTCATGCGCGACATGGGCCTCGTGAAGGTGGACGAGCCCTTCCGGAACCTCCTCACCCAGGGCATGGTGCTCAACCACATCTTCAGCCGGCGCACCGACAAGGGCGGCATCGCCTACTTCGCGCCGGAGGAGGTGGAGGTGAAGTCCGACGCCGAGGGCCGGATCACGGGTGCGGCGCTGCGGGCCGACGGCAGCGTCGTGGACTACGGCGGCATCGGCACGATGTCCAAGTCGAAGCGCAACGGCGTCGATCCCCAGGACCTCATAGACCGCTACGGAGCCGACACCGCGCGCCTCTACGTGATGTTCGCGAGCCCGCCCACGGACACGATCCTCTGGTCCGACTCCTCGGTCGAGGGCTCGTTCCGGTTCCTGCGGCGCGTCTGGAAGCTGGTGCACGACCACCTCGCCGCCGGGCCCGCTCCGAAGCGCGCGGGCGCGGATCTTTCCGGGGAGCTGAAGGACCTGCGCTTCAAGCTGCACAAGACCATCGACAAGGTGGGCGACGACTACGGCAGGAGGCTCCAGTTCAACACCGCCATCGCCGCGGTGATGGAGCTCCTGAACGCGCTCACCGACGTGAAGGACGCCTCGCCCGCCGCACGCACCGTGGCCCAGGAGGTGCTCGAGGCCGCGGTGCTGCTCCTCTCCCCCGTCGTCCCGCATATCGCCACCGTACTGTGGGCAGAGCTTCGCCCCGGCACGCGCCTTCTCGACCAGTCCTGGCCCGAGGTCGACCGCGAGGCGCTGGTGCAGGAGACGATCGAGCTCGTGCTGCAGGTAAACGGGAAGCTGCGCGGCCACCTCGTCGTAGCGACGGACGCTACGCGGGAGGCGATCGAGCAGCTCGCGCTCGCAACGGACGCGGCGGTGAAGTTCATGGAGGGCCGGCCCGCGAAGAAGGTCGTCGTGGTGCCCGGGCGCCTGGTGAACATCGTTGTCTAGACTCCTCGCCGCGGGACTCCTCGTCCTTGCCGTTTCCGCCTGCGGCTTCCAGTTGCGCGGCGAGGCGCCGTCGGGATTGAAGTCCCTGCATGTCTCCACGGAAGCGCCCTCGCAGGTGGCCGTGGAGATCCGCCGCAGTCTCTCCGGCGGGCCCACGCGGCTCGCGGCCGATCTGAAGGTCGCCGAGGCGCAGTTGCGCATCCTCTCGGAGAGCACGGAAAAGACGATCCAGACCCTCACCAGCGCGGGCCGCGTGTTCGACTACCAGCTCAGGCTTCGCGTGGGCTACCGGGTGACGAACGGCGCCGGGCAGGTCCTGATCGCACCCGCGGAGATCGAGATCCGCCGCATCATCTCGTACTCCGAGACCGCGCCGCTCGCCAAGGAAGTCGAGGAGCGCCAGCTCTTCGAGGACATGCGCGCGGAGGCCGCCTCGCAGATCCTTCGCCGTATCGCCATCGCGCACGCCGGGGCCGCCGCGCGATGAAGATCGCCACCCGCAGCCTCGCCCAGCACCTGAAAAAGGGGCTTTCCCCCCTGTACGCGGTGCACGGCCCGGAGACGCTGCTCGCGCTCGAGGCGGGCGACGCCATCCGCGCCGCGGCACGCCGCGACGGCGCGAGCGAACGCGAGGTCTTCACCGCCGAGCCGGGCGCGGACTGGTCGGCGCTCGGCGCCTCCGCGGCGAATCTTTCGCTCTTCGCGACCAAGCGCATCCTCGAGGTGCACATCCCCACGGGCAAGCCCGGCGCCGAGGGGGGCAAGGCGATCGAGGCGCTCTGCGCGCGCCTGCCCGCGGACACGGTCGTCCTCGTGATGCTGCCGGCGCTCGACTGGCAGGGGCTCAAGACCGCCTGGTTTGGCGCCCTCGAGTCCGCGGGCGTGGCGGTCGAGGCCAAAGCCGTCTCGCGCGAGGAACTGCCGCAGTGGCTCGCCGAGCGCTTCGCGTTGCAGCGCCAGCACGCCGGCGTGGAGACGCTCGAGTGGATGGCCGACCGCGTGGAAGGCAACCTCCTCGCCGCGCGGCAGGAAGTCGAGAAGCTCGCCCTGCTCCTGCCGGCCGGGGAGATTTCCGCCGACGCGATCCGCGAGGCGGTGACGGACGTCTCGCGTTTCGAGCGCGACGGCCTCATCGAGGCGATCCACGACGGCGAGCCCGGGCGGATCGCGCGCGCGGTCGACTCCCTCGAAGCCGAGGCGGAGCCCCTGCCGCTGCTGCTCTGGGCCCTGACCGAGGAGCTGCGCCTGATGATGCAGCTCTCCGGCGGCGAGCGCCCCCGCCGCTTCCTCGACCCGGAGCGCACGCAACGCGCGGGACGCACCGCGCGCAAGCACGACGCGGCTTCCTTCGACCGCCAACTCTTGCGGGCCCACCGCATTGACCGCATGATCAAAGGCGTGGAAACGGGCGATGCGTGGGAGGAGATACTCGAACTCTGCCTCGCCCTCGCCGGAAGACCGGCCCTTCGACCCGCGGCCTGACCCGTGAACGACATGAACGACCTGAACGCCCCCCACGACGCGCGCGCCCTGATCGCCGCGCTCGGCCGCTCGGCACGCGAAGCGAGCCGCGTGCTCGCGCGCGCCGGCACCGACGCCAAGAACCACGCGCTCGAGGTCGCCGCCGAGACCCTCGCGGCCCGCGAGAAGACGATCCTCGCGGCCAATGCCCGCGACGTGAAGGCCGCGCGGCGCGGGCCCGAAGGCACGGCAAACCGTTCCGCGGGCGCCGACGACGCCTTCATCGATCGCCTGAAGCTCACCGCCAGGGCGGTCGAGGATATGGCCGAGGGGCTGCGCCAGGTCGCGAAGCTCGCCGACCCCGTGGGCGAGATCACCGAGCTGCGCTTTCGGCCCACCGGCATCCAGGTCGGGCGCATGCGCGTGCCCCTGGGCGTGGTGGGCATCATCTACGAGTCGCGCCCCGACGTGACCGCGGACGCGGGCGGGCTGTGCCTGAAGAGCGGCAACGCGGCGATACTGCGCGGCGGCAGCGAGTCGCTCCATTCCAACGAGGCCATCGTCGCCTGCCTGCACGAGGGCCTGAGGGCCGCGGGCCTGCCGGAGGAGGCGGTGCAGCTCGTGGGCACGCCCGATCGCGCCGCCGTGGGCGAGCTGATCGCGGCCGAGGAATTCGTCGACGTGATCGTGCCGCGCGGCGGCAAGAGCCTCACCGAGCGCATCTCCCGCGAGGCGCGCGTCCCGGTGATCCGGCACCTGGACGGCGTGTGCCACGTCTACGTCGACGCGGGTGCCGATCCCGCGAAGGCGCTCGCCATCGCCGACAACGCGAAGACCCAGCGCTGCGGGACGTGCAACGCGATGGAAACTCTCCTCGTCGCGCGGGCGGCCGCGCCCGCGGTGCTTCCGGCCA
Source organism: Betaproteobacteria bacterium (assembly GCA_016708825.1). Taxonomy (GTDB): domain Bacteria; phylum Pseudomonadota; class Gammaproteobacteria; order Burkholderiales; family Usitatibacteraceae; genus FEB-7. The sequence goes on from JADJEZ010000001.1 coordinate 69,919, forward strand.
TCGGCAAGCTCTTCGCGAAGAAGGGCGTGGAGATGCGCGCCTGCCCCGAGTCGAAGGCCCTCCTCGAGAAGGCGGGCGTGAAGGGCGTGAAGGCGGCCGTCGAGGACGACTGGTCCGCGGAGTACCTCGCCCCCATCGTCGCCATCGCCATCGTGCCCGGCCTCGACGAGGCCATGGCGCACATCGCGCGCTACGGCTCGCACCACACGGACGCCATCGTCACCGAGGACTGGGGGCGGGCCCGGCGCTTCCTGCGCGAGGTGGACTCCGCCTCGGTGATGGTGAACGCCTCGACCCGATTCGCCGACGGCTTCGAGTACGGCCTGGGCGCCGAGAGTGGGCATCTCCACCAACAAGCTCCACGCCCGCGGCCCCGTCGGGCTCGAGGGGCTCACCTCGCAGAAGTGGATCGTGCTCGGCGACGGGCACGTGCGCGGCTGAGCATTTGGCCTCCCCCCTCGGCCTTTTCGGCGGCACCTTCGACCCGGTCCATTTCGGCCACCTGCGGCTCGCGACGGAGCTGCGCGAGGCCTTCCGCCTCGAGCGCGTCGTGTTCCTGCCGGCGGGCCGCCCCTGGCAGCGCCGCGCCGACACGGGGGCGGACGGGGCCCAGCGCGCGCGGATGCTGGCACTTGCCATCGCCGGCGAGCCGGCCTTCGCGGTGGACGAGCGCGAGTTGCAACGCGCCGGGCCCACCTACACCGTGGACACGCTCGAGGAGTACCGCCGCGAATGCGGGCCCGACCGGCCGATCGTGTTCCTGTGCGGCACCGACGCCTTCGCCCGCGTGGAGACCTGGCATCGCTTCGAGGCGCTCTTCGCGCTCGCGCACTTCGCCGTGGCGGTCCGGGCGGGCGACGCCGGGTGGCAGGCGACGGGGCCCGGGGTGATCCCCCGGGCGCTCTGGCCGCGGGTGACGACGGGCCTCGAGGACGTCCTTTCCGCGCCGGGCGGGCGCATCATGACCTTCGCCATGACCCCGCTTGCGATATCCTCCACGGCCATTCGCGGCCTCGCGCAGTCCCGGGCGTCGCTCCGGTACCTCACTCCCGACCCCGTGGTCGACTACATCCACCAGCACCAGCTCTACGGAACCCTCGCGTGACCCGACAACTCACCACCCTTGCCAAGAAGAAGCTCGTCATCTCCGCCCTCGAGGACATCAAGGCCCGCGACATCCTCGCCATCGACGTGCGCAAAATCACCTCGATGTTCGACTGGATCGTGGTCGCGAGCGCCGACTCCGCCCGCCAGACGAAGGCGCTCGCGCGCCACGTGCGCGACACGCTCAAGGCCGCCGGCTGCGCCATCATCGGCACCGAGGGCGAGGAGGGCGCCGAATGGGTGCTGGTCGACTCCGGCGACATCGTCGCGCACATCATGCAGCCCGCGGTCAGGGCCTACTACGACCTGGAGGAGCTGTGGGGCGAGGGCAAGTTCGACCGGCCCGCCAACCCCACCTCCCATGGCACCGCGCGGCTCGCGCGCGCCAGCGAGGAGGCCGAACCGCAATTGCCGCACGGCAAGCCGAAGCCGCCGCGGGGCAAGCCGAAGCCGCGCCGCGAGGCGCGGGAAGGCACGTCCCCGACTGCGGCCCGATCCGGCGCCACGGCGCGCAAGCGCAAGACGACGACCGGCACCGCCGCGGCGCCGCCGCGAACCCGCAAGGGCTCGACCGCCACCTCCGGCGCCCCGCGCGCCCGGAGGCGCAAGCCCGCCGCCTGAATGCGCGTCTCGATCGTCTCGGTCGGCCACAAGATGCCCGCCTGGATCCAGTCGGGCTATCGCGAGTACGTGAAGCGCCTGCCCCCCGAGATCAAGGTGGAGCTCTCGGAGTTGAAGCCCGAGGACCGTTCCGGCAAGACCGTCGAGAAGGCGCGGATGCTCGAAGGCGAGCGCATCCTCGCCGCCATACCCGGGGGCGCGACCGTCTATGCGCTCGACGAGAAGGGCCGATCGGTCACCACGCAGGGCCTCTCCGTCATGCTCGCCGGCTGGATGCGCGACGCGACGCATCCCCTCTTCGTGATCGGTGGCGCGGACGGGCTCCCGGAGGCGGTGCGCAGCCGCGCCGACAAGCTCATCTCGCTCTCGGCGCTCACGCTTCCCCACGGGCTCGTGCGCGTGGTGCTCGCCGAGCAGCTCTACCGCGCCTGGTCCATCCTCGCGAACCACCCCTACCACCGCGAGTAGGCCGATGGCCGCCATCTACCTCGCCTCCCGCAGCCCCCGCCGCCGCGAGCTGCTCGCCCAGATCGGCGTGCGCTTCGAGATGCTCCTGTTCCGGGAGGGTTCCCGGCAGGACTCGGAAACGAACGAGGACCCGTTCCCCGGGGAGCCTCCCGACGACTACGTGCGGCGCGTGACCCTGCTCAAGGTCGACGCGGCGTGGCAGCGCGTGGTGACCCGCAAGGGGCTGCGGCGCATGCCGGTGCTCGCCGCGGACACGACCGTGGCGCTCGGCAACGAGATGCTCGCCAAGCCCGCCGACGCCGACGACGCGGCGCGCATGCTGCGCCTGCTCGCCGGGACCCGCCACCGCGTCCTCACCGCCGTGGCGCTCGCCTTCGGCGAGCGCGTGGAGATGCGCGTGAGCGAGTCGCTGGTGACCTTCTGCCCGCTCGACGAGGCGCGCATCGAGGCCTACGTCGCCTCCGGAGAGCCCTTCGACAAGGCGGGCGGCTACGGCATCCAGGGCCGCGCGGCGGCGTTCGTGAGCCGCCTGGAGGGAAGCTACACGGGCGTCATGGGCCTGCCCCTGTTCGAGACGGCCGAACTCCTGCGAGAATTCCGGGTGACAGTCCCGTAAGATGGGGCCAATGGATCCGGAACCGCGAACCAACGCAGATGAACGCAGATGACCCTTTCGTGACGGAGAGGCCGCCGCTAGCCCCCCGCTGAGACATCGTCGTCGACGGCCAGCCCGTCCGCGTCCACCCGCGTTCCTGCGCGGCTCCACGATTCGCCAACGAGATCGTGAGCCACGATGAACGAGCAGATCCTCATCAACGTCACCCCGCAGGAAACGCGGGTGGCGATCACCGAGCAGGGCGCGGTGCAGGAGCTGCACGTCGAGCGCGACTCCTCGCGCGGCATCGTGGGCAACATCTATCTCGGCCGCGTCTGCCGCGTGCTCCCCGGCATGCAGTCGGCGTTCGTGGAGATCGGGCTCGCCCGCGCGGCCTTCCTCCACGTGGCCGACATCTGGATGGCCCGCAACGGCGACGAGCCCGTGAAGCCCATCGAGAAGATCCTCTCCGAGGGGCAGGCCCTGCTGGTGCAGGTCGTGAAGGACCCCATCGGCTCCAAGGGCGCGCGCCTGTCCACGCAGGTCTCCATCGCCGGCCGGCTCCTGGTCTATCTTCCGCAGGACCCGCACATCGGCATCTCGCAGCGGATCGAGGACGTCGCCGAGCGCGAGAACCTGCGCGAGAAGGTCCACTCCCTCATCCCCGAGGGCGAGTCCGGCGGCTTCATCGTGCGCACCGTCGCCGAGACCGCCACGGACGCGGAGCTGAAGTCCGACATCGACTACCTGGTCACGCTCTGGAAGCAGATCCAGCAATCGGCCCTGACGGCCGCCCCGCAGGCGCTGCTCTACCAGGACCTGGCGCTCGCCGCGCGCGTGCTGCGCGACCTCGTGACCGACACCACCGAGCGCGTGATCGTCGATTCCCGCGAGACCTTCCACCGCCTCAAGGACTTCGCCGAGAAGTACACGAGGAAGGCGCTGCCGATCCTCGAGCACTATTCCGGGGAGCGCCCGATATTCGACCTCTTCGCGGTCGAAGAGGAGATCGAGCGGGCGCTCGCGCGGCGCGTGGATCTCAAGAGCGGCGGCTACCTCATCATCGACCAGACCGAGGCCCTCACCACGGTGGATGTCAACACCGGCGGCTTCGTCTCCGGCCGCTCCTTCGACGACACGATCTTCAAGACCAACCTCGAGGCGTCGCTGTCGATCGCGCGCCAGCTGCGGCTGCGCAACCTGGGCGGCATCATCATCGTCGACTTCATCGACATGGACACCCAGGAGCACCGCGACGCCGTGCTCGCCGAGTTCCGGAAGGCCCTCGCCCGGGACCGCACGCGCGTGACCGTGAACGGCTTCTCGCAGCTCGGGCTGGTCGAAATGACGCGCAAGCGCACCCGCGAGTCCCTCGCCCACATCCTGTGCGAGCCCTGCCCGGTGTGCGCGGGGCGCGGGGAGCTGAAGACCGCGCAGACGATCTGCTACGAGATCCTGCGCGAGATCCTGCGCACCGAGCGCCAGTTCGGCGCCAGGGAATACCGCATCCTCGCCTCGCAGATGGTGATCGACATGTTCCTGGACGAGGAGGCGGCCGCGCTCACGATGCTCGGGGACTTCATCCAGAAGCCCATCGCGATGCAGGTGGAGACCGCGTATTCCCAGGAGCAGTACGACGTGATCCTGGTCTGAAGCGCCGCGGGGCGCGCCTCAACTCTTCTGCGGGGTTCCCTGGAGCAGGCGCTTGGCCTGCTGCAGCCGCTCGATCGAGACTTCCAGGCGCTGGGTGCGCGTGAGGTCGAGCTGCTGGGTGGTATCCGCGCCCTCGGGCATCTTCCCGTCGGACTTCCGCGTGCCGTCGGGATTGTGCAGGCGCGGGTCGAACTTCGGCAGACGCATCGTCTTGTCGCCGTCGGCGGCCGAGCCTGCGGCGCGCTCTCCGGGCGCGGGGGGGGGGGGGGGTGGGGCGGGGGCTGGTCGTCCGGCCGATCCAGAGGCGGCGGGACGCTGGCTCCGTGTCGACTGGCGCGGGGCGCGTTTGAGGTCGAGTCCCGGGCGGCGGGAGAGCGCGGCGAGCATGTCGTCGGAGATCATCGGGGCCGCGGCCGGCGCGGCCACGCGCTTCGGTGCCGCGGCCTTCGGCGCCACCTCCTTCACGTGCGCGACCTCCCGGAAGACCTCCTGGGCCCTGGCGGCGCGTCGCGAAATGGTGAGCGGCGCCTCGAAGACCGAGAGCTTGGTGGTCTCCATGAGCTCCGCCGGCATGATCATCGGCTCGGCAGTCGCCGCGCGCACGGGTGCCGCGGGCTCCGCGATGGCGCCTTCGCGCGTGACGCGCGCGAGCAGGCCCTCGATCATGTCGAACTGCTGCTTCAGCGTCTCGGCCGCGGCTTTCAACTCGGCCAGGCGCTCGTTGATCCCGGAGGACTTCTCGTTGATCTTCGAGAGGTTGTCCAGGCGCGACTGCAGGAGCTGCTTGTGGTCCTTGATCTGCGTCTCGAGGGGGAGCGTCACCGCCTGCACCCAGCGCTCGCTCTGCGAGCGCGCGTCGCCGAAGAGCGTGCGCGCCTGGGCCACGAGGGACGCGTAGAACTTCTTCACGAAGAAGCTCTTGTAGTTCGCGACGTTGATCGGGTCGCGGCTGAAGGCGTCCGTCTCGGCCACCAGGAGCTTCAGCTTGGTCGCGTGCAGCTCGAGATCCAGCGACGGGATCGTCATCTTCTGGAAGCCGAACTTCTGCACGAAGGTGTTGTAGACCCCCTGCATCAGCTTCTTGATGTCCTCGCTCGCGGCGAACACGCGCTCGAAGTCGGCGTTCATGAGCTTGGCGAGCTCGCGCATGCCGCGCTGCAGCCCCACCGTCGTCCACGAGTCGTCGAGGGCCTGGGCGCTCTGCGCGAGCATCGCGTCGAGCTTCGCGGGGTTGAGCATGTCCATGAGCGCGGAGCGCTTGGCCGAGAACTTGGCGAGGTTCACCTTGTACTCGGCGAGCGCGGCGTTGTAGGCGCCCTTTTCCGCGGTGATCTTCTGCCAGAGCTTGGTGACCACCTCGCGGCTCTTGCCCACGAGCCCCTGCAGCTCCGCCATCGAGGCCTGGTTGGCCCGCTGCCGCGTCGCCACGGAGGCGCGCGACGACACCATCATGGCGCCGATCTCGTTCATCACCGCCTTGCACAGGATCTGCCGGCGCATCGGCACGATCTCCTGCGCGAGGTAGGCCTCCAGGGCCTCGATGCCGCTCTTTCGCACCAGGCCCGCGTCCTCGCGGATCTTGCCCAGCAGCGCCTTCTGCGCCGAGAGCGGGAAGATGCGCGAGGCATCGAGCGTGAGCGCCTTGGCGGTGGTCTCGACCATGCGATGCACCGCGCGCTGGATCTCCTCGGGGGTCTTCAGCTCGTCCCACATGAGGTCGATCTTGTTCAGCACCGCGATCTTCTGCGGCAGCCCCGGCTTCACGTAGCGGTCCCAGATCTCCAGGTCGCTCTTGGTCACGCCCGTGTCGATGGACAGGAGGAAGAGGATCGCGTGGGCGTTGGGCACCGTGGAGACGGTGAGCTCCGGCTCCATGCCCAGGGCGTTCAGGCCCGGCGTGTCGAGGATCGACAGCCCGTTGGACAGGAGCGGGTGCGGGTAGTTGACCATGGCGTAGCGCCACGCGGGCACCTCGACCAGCTCCTCCTCGCCGGGCATCTCGCCGTTCTCGTTCAGCATCGGCGCAAGCCCGAGCATTCTCGCCTCGAGCGCGTAGACGCGCTTCGTGTCGGCCAGGGCGGAGAGGGTCTTCCTCATGTCGTCGGCCGAGCCCGTGTTCAGGCGGATCTTGCTCCACTCGACGGGGTTGTTCTTCAGCTGCGAGATCGACTCGTCGCGGTAGCGCGTCTCGACCGACAGGAGCTTGAGATACGGCTCCTCGCCCGGGTCGTGGAAGATCTCCGTCGGGCACATGGTCGTGCGCCCCACGTCGGAGGGCAGGAGCCGCTCCTTGAAGCTCGAGAAGAAGAGCGCGTTGATCAGCTCCGACTTCCCGCGCGAGAACTCCGCGAGGAAGGCGAGCATGAGGCGGCCCTTGTTCAGGTTCTCGAGCAGGTCGTAGAAGCGGATCGACTGCTGGACGTCCAGCTGCCCGTTGGCCTCCAGCCAGTCGTGGTAGGCCGTGACGGAGCGCGTGAGGTCCTCCCGCCAGCGGTTGTAGCGGGTGATCTCGCCCTCGAATCGGGCGTCGACGGGGATGGCTGGGCTCACGGGCGGGCTCACTGGTTGCGGCCCAGTGTACCCGAGACCTTCGCGCGCCTTAAGTGCACGCCGTCACAATCCGCCCCGAAAGCCGCCGCCCCCGGCGCCGCGGAGCCCCAAAAAGAGGCCGGACACGAGGTCCGGCCAGGAGGAGGCTGGTGGGCCCGGCAGCCGGGCCCGTCGGGTCCCGCCCGACGCGGGACTTCAGGCGGCGTAGCGGTAATCGGGCTCGTTCGCCGCGGACTGCGCCGTGGCGCCGGTGGCGCGCGCCGGCACCCGGTTCACGCCGCGGGCCACGATCTGGAGGGGGCCGGCGCTCGGCAGGAGCAGCGTGCCGCGTTCGCCGCCCAGGGCGAGCAGCACGTTCATTCCGGCGAGGGTGAGGACGGGGCGGCGATGGCGACGAGTTGCGCGTAGTTCTCGAGGAAGAAGTTCATGGTCGGTCTCCTGGGTAGTTCGGTTCTGGGGTCGGTCGCGACCCCGGTGCTTCGGGGGCCTCGCGGGTTTGTCGCCGCGTTGGATGCCACTGTGGTCCTGCCGCCCCCGGCTCGCCAGCCCGATGCGACGAACTGGCGAAAACCGGGTACGAAATGCGGCTCCGGAGGGGGCATGGGCCCGGGGCCGCCGCCGGGGCCCCCTTCGGGGCGGGGGGGGGGGGCGGCGGCCCCCCCGGCCGGGCGGGGCCCGCCGCGCGCGGCGCGCCGCGGGGGGGGGGGGGGGCCCCCCCGCGGGGGGGCTGGGCCGGGGGGGGCGGGCGCGAAGGGGGGGGCCGGTCGGGCCGTCGCTCGGGCGAGCCGCTGGACGGTCGTTGCGGCAGCGGGCGCGGGCTTGAGCGGGTGCGCGGCCAGGTAGTCGCGGGCGGCGCTCTCGGCGCTCGCGACGAAGCGAACGCGGGAGATCCCGGGGTGCGGTGTGGCGACTTCGAGCGCGAGGAAGACCGGCACGACGATGGCGAGGACGACGATGGCGGCGGCGATGAGTTCCATGGCGAGTTCCCTTATTGCGATCCTGCGTACCCCCCGGCAGGCCCCTGCCGGTCTCGGGCGGCGCGAATCATTTCCTTCGCGTTGATGCCCAGACTACGCACCCGCGGCGGGGAACTCGCCGGAGGATTGCGGCGGTTACGCTTGAAATATTCGACGGGGGAAGGTGCGAATAATCACATCCCGCCCGGGGGGAGAGGGCCGGCTAGAGGCTGAAGCGCGCAATCATGCGCACCGCCTCGCCCTCGAGCCAGGCCACCGGCAGCATGAGGACGAGCTGGCAGGCGATGAGGACGAGGATGGGCGTGATGTCGACGCCGCCGATGGGCGGGATCGCCTTCTGGAACGGCTTGAGGAAGGGCCGCGCGAGCGCGTCGAAGAACGGCCTGAGGGGATGGTAGGGGCTCACCCACGACAGCAACGCCTGCAGCAGCACCGCCCCCATGACGATATAGACGGTCAGGCGCAGGAGCCGCACCAGCGCGAGAAAGCAGAGCACCGAGATCGCCGACCCGCTGTCCAGCCCCACGCCCTGCAGGAGCGTGACGATCGCGAGCAGCACCACCTCGGCGAGCCACGCCACCAGGAGCGAGGCGACGTCCAGGCCCCACAGGCCCGGAACGAGGCGGCGCATCGGCTTCACCGCGAAATCGGTGAGCGCCATGGTGAACTGGGCCAGGGGGTTGCGGGCGGGCGCGCGCAGCGCCTGCATCCAGAAGCGCACGAGCACCGACAGGATGAAGATGTTGAAGACCGTCTCGACGACGAAGGCGAGCGCCTTGTTCACCATGTGTCAGTCCCGTCCGGATTCCTCGCCCAGCTCCTTCGAGCGGGCGCAGGCGGCCTTCACCGCCTCGATGAAGCGCGCCTTCAGGGCCGCGCCCTCCATTTCCCGGAGCGCCCGCTCGGTGGTGCCCCCCTTCGAGGTGACCTTCGCGCGCAGCACCGCCGGATCCTCCCCGCGCGCCTGCGCGAGCTTCGCCGCGCCCGCGAAGGTCCCGAGCGCGAGCGTGCGCGCCGCCTCGGGCGCGAGCCCCATCTCGACGCCGGCCCGCTCGAGCGCCTCGATGAAGTAGAACACGTAGGCCGGCCCGCTTCCGGAGACGGCGGTCACCGCGTCGAGATCCTCTTCCCGCGGCAGCCACACCGTCTCGCCCACCGCCCCCAGGAGCGTCTGCGCGCGGTCCCGGCCCTCGGCATCGACCGCCGGCGGCGCGTAGAGACCGGCCACCCCCGCGTGCACCAGCGCGGGCGTGTTCGGCATCGCGCGCACGATCGCCGCGTGGCCCCCCAGCCAGCGCGACAGGTCCGCGATGCGGATGCCGGCGGCGATCGTCACGACGACGGTTGCGGGGTCCAGGGGCAGGAGCGGGCGCACGGCCTCGCGCATGTGCTGGGGCTTCACGGCGAGCACGAGCGCATCGGCGCGGGGAGGTCGCGACCCGCGGCCTCGCGCACCGCGACCCCGAAGCGCGCCGGCGAGCGCCTCGCGCGCGGCCGCGCCGGGCTCGACCACGGCGATGTCGGAGGGCGGGAAGCCCGCGCCACGAGCCCGCCGACGATGGCCGCGCCCATGTTCCCGCCGCCGAGGAAGGTGAGCTTCATGCCGCGCCCTGCCGCGCGGGCCGCGGTTCGCGCGCGCCGAATATCGCCGTGCCGATGCGCAGCATCGTCGCGCCCTCGGCGAGCGCGGCCTCGAAATCCTGCGTCATGCCCATGGAGAGCGTGTCGGCCTCCAGGCCCGCGGCGCGGATCGCCTCCAGCTCGCGGCGCAGGAGCGCGAACTCGGCCCGGATCGCGGCCTCGTCGCCCGAGGGGCTCGCCATGCCCATGAGCCCGCGAAAGGCGAGGCCCGGAAGCGCCGCGACGTGCCTTGCCAGCGCGAGCGCCTCGCCCGGTTTCACGCCGCCCTTGGTGGCCTCCTCGCTCACGTTCACCTGCACGCACACCGAGAGCGGCGCCTTGCCGGCCGGGCGGTGGCGCGAGAGGAGCTCTGCGGTGCGCGGGCGGTCCACGCCGTGCACCCAGTCGAAGTGCTCGGAGACCTCCCGCGCCTTGTTGCCCTGGAGCGTGCCGATGAAGTGCCAGGTGGCGTCGAGGCCCGCGAGGTCCCGGATCTTCGCCACCGCCTCCTGCACGTAGTTCTCGCCGAAATCGCGCTGCCCGGCGGCGTGGGCCTCGCGCACCATCGCCGCCGGGTGCGTCTTGGTGACCGCCACCAGCGTGATCGCGCGTCTATCCCCTTGTAACGCCTCGGAAATGCGCCGTTTCACTTCTTGCAGGTTTTCCGCGATTGGAGACATAATCGGCTCGGGTATTCAGAGGCGCATTTTACGCCGGCGTTGGCCGGCCCCTCCCGCGCCGCCTCCTTCCACCGCATCGAGAACGAAAATGGACATCGCCGAACTCCTCGCCTTCTCGGTCAAGAACAAGGCCTCCGACCTGCACCTGTCGGCCGGCCTGCCGCCGATGATCCGCGTGCACGGCGACGTGCGGCGCATCAACCTGCCCGCGCTCGAGCACAAGGACGTGCACGGGATGGTCTACGACATCATGAACGACTCCCAGCGCAAGGTGTACGAGGAGACGCTGGAGGTCGACTTCTCCTTCGAGATCCCGAACCTCGCGCGCTTCCGCGTGAACGCCTTCAACCAGCAGCGCGGCGCGGGCGCGGTGTTCCGGACGATTCCGTCGAAAGTGCTCTCCCTGGAGGACCTCCACGCGCCCAAGATCTTCGCCGAGATCGCGAAGTACCCGCGCGGCCTCGTGCTCGTGACGGGCCCGACGGGCTCGGGGAAATCCACCACGCTCGCGGCGATGGTGAACGACGTGAACGAAAACGAGTACGGCCACATCCTCACGGTGGAGGACCCGATCGAGTTCGTGCACGAGGCGAAGAAGTGCCTGATCAACCAGCGCGAGGTCGGCCCGCACACGCTTTCCTTCTCCAACGCGCTGCGCAGCGCGCTGCGCGAGGACCCGGACATCATCCTCGTGGGCGAGATGCGCGACCTGGAGACCATCCGCCTCGCGATGACCGCGGCCGAGACGGGGCACCTCGTGTTCGGCACGCTGCACACGTCATCCGCCGCGAAGACGGTGGACCGCGTGATCGACGTCTTCCCCGCGGCCGAGAAGGAGATGATCCGCGCCATGCTCTCGGAGTCGCTGCGCGCCGTGATCTCGCAGACGCTCTGCAAGACCAAGGACGGCACGGGCCGGATCGCCGCCCACGAGATCATGATCGGCACCCCCGCGATCCGAAACCTCATCCGCGAGGCGAAGGTGGCGCAGATGTACTCCGCGATCCAGACGGGCCAGTCGATCGGCATGCAGACCCTCGACCAGAACCTGCAGGACCTCGTGAAGCGAAACCTCATCTCGATCCCCGAGGCGCGCATGAAAGCCGCCAACAAGGACGCATTCGTCGGCTGAGAAGCCGGGAGGCACCATGGAACGCGAACAGTCACTCAAGTTCATGCACGACCTGCTGCGCGCCCTCGTGGCGCGCAAGGGCTCCGACCTCTTCATCACCGCGGGCTTCCCCCCGGCCATGAAGGTCGACGGCAAGGTGACGCCGGTTTCCCAGCAGAGCCTCACGCCCATCCACACGCAGGAACTCGCCCGGTCGATCATGACCGACAAGCAGGCCGCGGAATTCGAGGCCACCAACGAGTGCAACTTCGCGATCTCGCCCTCGGGCATCGGGCGCTTCCGCGTGAACGCCTTCGTGCAGCAGGGGCGCGTGGGGCTGGTGCTGCGCACGATCACCACGACGATCCCGAAGTTCGACGAGCTGGGGCTGCCGGGGGTGCTGAAGGACGTGGCCATGACCAAGCGCGGCCTCGTGATCTTCGTGGGCGGCACGGGCTCGGGGAAGTCCACCTCGCTCGCCGCGATGATCGGGCACCGGAACGAGAACAGCTACGGCCACATCATCACCATCGAGGACCCGGTCGAGTACGTCCACGAGCACAGGAACTGCATCATCACCCAGCGCGAGGTCGGCGTGGACACCGACAACTGGTTCGCGGCGCTGAAGAACACGCTGCGTCAGGCGCCCGACGTGATCCTGATCGGCGAGATCCGCGACCGCGACACGATGGAGTACGGCATCCAGTTCGCCGAGACGGGCCACCTGTGCATGTCCACCCTGCACGCCAACTCCACCAACCAGACCCTCGACCGGATCATCAACTTCTTCCCCGAGGAGCGGCGCGCGCAGCTCCTGATGGACCTGTCGCTCAACCTGAAGGCCATCATCTCCCAGCGGCTCATCCCCATGAAGGGCACGAAGGGGCGGGTCGCCGCGATCGAGATCATGCTCAACTCCCCGCTCATGTCGGATCTCATCTTCAAGGGCGAGGTGCACGAGATGAAGGCGCTCATGAGCCGCTCGCGAGAGCTGGGCATGCAGACCTTCGACCAGGCGCTCTTCGACCTCTTCGAGCAGGACCTGATCAGCTACGAGGATGCGCTCCGGAACGCCGACTCCGTGAACGACCTGAGGTTGAAGATCAAGCTCGAGAGCAAGAACGCGAAGAACCGCGATCTCGGCAGCGGCCTCGACCACCTCGAGATCGTGAAGTAAGGCCGCCGCACGGGCGGGCGCGCGCTCAGCGCGGCAGCCCGAGAGAGCGGCGCTTCATCTCGCAGACGAGCTTTCCCACGACCGGGTCGACCCCGAGGCCGTCGAGCGGCGCGCCCAGGAAGTAGCCCTGGAGGAAGTCGGCCCCCGCCTCGATGGCGTAGTACGCCTCGATGGCCTCCTCGACCCCCTCGATGATCACCGCCATGCCCGCGTCCTGCAGGCGCCGGATCATGGCGGACAAGCGGGAGAGCGGCTGCTCGCCCCGCGCCACGCCAGACAGGAGCGACCGGTCGAGCTTCACGAAATCGACCCCGAACTGCGTCACGCGGTCGGTGCTCGAATGGCGGACGCCGAAGTCGTCCATCGCCACCTTGAATCCCAGGCCGCGCCAGGTCCTGATCGCGAGCGAGAGCGTTTCGTGATCGGTGGCGTCGTCCTCGAGGACTTCGAGGCACAGGCGCGAGGCCGGAAATCCCCGCTCGCCGAGCGCTTCCAGCAGATCCTCCGCGGCCCCCTCGTCGCCCTTGGCGGCGATCGGGTGGACGTTGAGGCAGAGCATTCCGTCGCCTTCGTCCAGGGCCGTGAACCGCGCGAGATGCTTGCGGCGCAGGCAGCGATCCATGCGCGTGAGATCGCCGTTCGCGAGGGCGGAGAGGAAATCCATGGGACGCACGGGCTTGCCCGAGGTGTCCACGGGGCGCACGAGCGCCTCGTGCCCCGCGAGATCGCATTCCAGGACCGAGAAAATGGGCTGGAACCGCGTCTCCAGCCGGTGCCCCGTGCTGCCGACCTTGCCTTCCGTACTGCCCTTTCCGTTCTTGTTGAGAACCATGACACGTGCGCCTTGCATCGTTTTCAGGCCAACATTTTCGCCCGCGGCCGCAAGCAGGCCTTGTGACTTCCATCACTCCCCCGGAAAAGTTTCGCGGGGCCCGGAAGGGCCGCGGGAACCTCAGGATGGCCCGAAGAATCCGCGCAGGGCTTCGGCGATCTGCTGCATGCGGTAGGGTTTGCGCAGGACCCGGTTCACGCCGGCGGCGTGGACGCGGGTCTCGAAGCCCGCGCCGCCGTACCCCGTCGCTATTACGATTGGAATATTCGGGTTCGCGGCGCGCAGTTGCACGGCGAGCTGCGTGCCGGCGAGACCCGGCATCACCTCGTCGCTGATGACCGCTTCGAAGCGTTGCGGCTCAGCCCGGAATGCCTCCAGCGCTGCGCGGCTGTCGGTGAATCCCGTCGGCTCGTAGCCCAGCGCCGCGAGCATGTCCTCGAGCGCGGCGAGCACCTCGGGCTCGTCGTCCACGGCAAGGACCGCCTGGCCGCGCCCCGGTACCGCCGCCGCTTCCTCGGCGGGGGCGACCTGCTCGACCTCGATCCTCGGGAGCCACACGGTGAACGTGGTGCCCTGGCCCGGCTCGCTCTTCACGTCGATCGCCCCGCCGTGCTCGCGCACGATCGAGTGCACGAGTGCGAGCCCCAGCCCCGTTCCACGGCCCGCGGGCTTGGTGGTGAAGAAGGGCTCGAAGATGCGGTCGATCACCTCCGCGGGAATTCCCGACCCGGTGTCCTTCACCGAGAGCACCGCCCATTCGCCGGGTGCTACCTCCGCGAGCCGCGTGCGCTCCGGCGCGGTGAGCGCGCGCCGCTCGAGCGCGATCTCGAGCACACCTCCGTCGGCCATTGCCTGCCTCGCGTTGGAGGCCAGGTTCATGAGGAGCTGGTGCAGGCGCGTGGGGTCGCCCATCACCACCGTCTCCTCCGCGGGCGCGGCGATGCGCACCTCCAGGTTCGCCGTGGCCGAGCCCTGCAGCAGCTCGCCCACCTCGGCCAGCACGGGCCCGAGGATCACGGGCTCGAGCATCCCGCTCTCGGCGCGGCTGTAGGCGAGGATCTGCGCGACCAGCGCCTTGGCGCGGTTGCCGGCGCTCACGATCGTGTCGACGTAGCGCTTCAGTTGCGGGTCCGACTCGGCGCGCGCCTGCGCAAGCTCGCCGTAGCCCAGGATCGCGCCGAGGATGTTGTTGAAGTCGTGGGCGATGCCGCCGGCCAGGCGCCCGACCGCCTCCATCTTCTGGGCCTGCCGCAACTGCGCGGCGAGCGCCTGGCGCTCCGCCTCGGCGCGCACGCGCTCGGAGACGTCGCTCACGAAGCCGATGATCCGCCGCCGGCCCGCCTTGCGGCGCGTGGGATCCTCGATCGCATAGCCGTTCACGCCGACGGTGATCCACTCGTCCTCGGCGCGCTGCATGCGGTACTCGAGCTCGATGTGCGAGATTTCCCCGGAGAGGAGCTGGTCGAGGATGCCGCGGATGCGCTTTCCATCGTCGGATGCACGCGCGCCGTCCACGACGCCACCGTCCCTATCTCGTCCGCGGGAACGCCCAGCACCGCGCGGGCGTCGCCATCCCAGAGGATGTCGCCCGAGGCGGGGTCGAGGTCGAAGAGGAGGTTGCCGCTCGCGCGGATCGCGGCCTCGTAGCGGCGGCGCCAGGCTTCCGTCGTCTGCGCCGCCGCCTCGCGCTCGGCGAGGAGTGCCGCCGCGAAGAGGGTGGTCACCACCGAGGTCGCGAGAAAGCCCTGCAGGTACAGGAGCGAGGTCCAGTCGTTGGCGCCCAGGATCGCGAAGGGCCCCAGCCCGTTCGCGGTATGCCAGTAGCAGATGAGGCCGAAGACCGTGAGCCCGAGCGTGGCCGCGCGCAGCCCGAAGCGCAGCGCCGCCCAGATGAGGAAAGGCGAGCACAGGTAGGCGAGCGGCGCGAGGTAGGCGGCGGCGGCCGGCGGCGTGCGGAAGACCGCGTGCGCGGCGATGACGAGCCCCGCGTAGAGCACGATCACCTCCGCGATGCGCCCGCGCAGCGGCTCGACCACGTCGACCCAGCCGCCGCGGCTCCAGGCGAGCACCAGGGGCGCCACCACGATCATGCCGAGGAAGTCGGAGACGAAGCTCACCGTCCAGTACGCGCGGAAATCGACTCCATGCCACCACCAGGCCAGCGCCGCGTCCGCGAGCGAGACCACGCCCGTGAGCGGCACGAGGTTCACGAGGAAGCCGGTGAGCCCCACGAGGGTGCCGATGTGCACGCTCCCGCCCGCCAGTCGCAGCAGCCCGACGGCGACGATGGCCGGGGTCGCCGCGTTGAGGACTGCGGTCAGCACGGCCACCTCGACGGGCCCCCCGGCGGGGAGCGCCACGGCGAGCGTGAGCGCGAAGGCGATGCCGGAGAGGGCCAGCCACCGCGAGCGCGGCGAGACCAGGAACACGCCGAGGGCCAGGCCGTCGGCGGGCCAGATCAGCAGCGGAAACGGCGTCTGCGCGGGCAGCGCCGCGGCGTAAGCCGCGAGGGCGAAGTAGAAGACCGCGAACGCCGCGAGGAAGGCGGCCTCCCGCCGCGGCACGACGGGCCGGGGCGGGTCTGCGGCAAGCGGGTCGGAGGCGGTCGTCACGGAAAATGTCCTGAAGCGAGCGATTCTACGGGCTCCCGGCGTAAAATGGCCCCATTCCTCCAGAGCCGGCCCGCCCAACACGTCCGTGGAAGCCCATATCCTCGTCGTCGACGACGACCCCACCATCCGGGAGCTGGTGCGCGACTACCTCGTCGAGCACGACATGAAGGTTTCCACGGCCGAGTCCGGCGCCGCGATGGACCGCGTGCTCGGCGCCGAGGTGGTGGACCTGGTGATCCTCGATCTCAAGCTCCCCGACGAGGACGGGCTCGCCATCGCGCGGCGCCTGCGCGAGAAGCTCGACATCCCGATCATCATCCTCACCGGCAGCCGCAAGGAGGAAGTCGACCGCGTGATGGGCCTGGAGCTGGGCGCCGACGACTACGTGACCAAGCCCTTCAGCCAGCGCGAGCTCCTGGCCCGCATCAAGGCGGTGCTGCGCCGCACGGAGACCAAGCGCGCCGCCCGCCGTGTCGAGGACGCGCGCGCCTACCGCTTCGCCGGGTGGGAGCTGAACACGGGCCTCAGGCGCCTGAAATCCCCCGAGGGGGAAAACGTGGAACTCACCAACAGCGAGTACGCCCTCCTCGTCGCGTTCCTGCGCGCGCCCCAGAAGGTGCTCTCGCGCGACCAGCTCCTGGAATCGAGCCGGCTGCACGACGACATCTACGACCGCTCGATCGACGTGCAGATCCTGCGCCTGCGCCGCAAGATCGAGGTGAAGGCGAACGAGCCGAAACTCATCCGCACCGAGCGGGGCTCGGGCTACTACTTCGACACGTCCGTGGAGACGGTGTGAGCGCGGCGGCAGCACGGCGCTAGCGTTCACGATGGACCCGCTGCCAGAGCTCCTCGCGATCGACGGCGTCATGCTGGTCGTGGTCGCCTGGTTTGCGGTGGGGCTCGCCGGGATCGCGGCGCTGCACAACTTCCGCCTGGTCGGGCGCGTGCTCTTCCCCCTGTCCGCGGCGCTGAGCATCGCCCTGGCCGGCTTCGCCCTCCTCGCGCTGCCGGGAGCGCCGCAATCGACCGTGCTCGCGATCGGGCTCCCGAACCTGCCCTTCCACCTGCGCCTGGATGCGCTCTCCGCGTTCTTCCTCGCGATCCTGGGCCTCGCGAGCGCCGGCATCTCGGTGTTCGCCGGTGGCTACTTCCGCCAGGGCGAGGGCACCCCCCCGGGCCTCCTGTGCCTGCACTACCACCTCTTCCTCGCGAGCATGGCGATGGTGCTCCTCGCCGACGACGCCTACGCCTTCATGGTGACCTGGGAGGTGATGGCGCTCTCCTCCTACTTCCTGGTCACCACCAACCACCGCATCGCGGAGATCCGCCGCGCGGGCTTCCTCTACCTCCTCGTCGCGCACGTGGGCGCCATCGCGATCCTGCTCTGCTTCGGGGTGCTGCAGGCCAACACCGGCGACTACACCTTCGCCAACATGCGCGCGCAGGAGCTCTCGCCCTTCTGGGCCTCCTGCGCCTTCCTGCTGGCGCTCTTCGGCTTCGGCGCGAAGGCGGGGATCCTGCCGCTGCACGTTTGGCTCCCCGAGGCGCACCCGGCCGCGCCCTCGCCGGTGTCCGCCCTCATGAGCGGCGTGATGCTGAAGACCGCGATCTACGGAATGCTGCGCGTGAACTTCGACCTCCTCGGCTCGCCCCTGTGGTGGTGGGGCGTGGTGGCGCTTGCCCTGGGTCTCGCCACGGCGCTCTTCGGGGTGGTGTTCGCCGCGGCGCAGGTGGACATGAAGCGGCTCCTCGCCTACTCCTCCATCGAGAACATCGGGCTCATCGTCGTGGGACTCGGGCTCGCGATGATCTTCGCGGCCTACCGCATGCAGTCGCTGGCCGCCCTGGCCCTCGTGGCCTCGCTCTACCACTGCCTGAACCACGCGATCTTCAAGAGCCTGCTCTTCCTCGGCACGGGCTCGGTGCTGCACGCCACGAAGGAGAGGAGCCTGGGCAAGTTGGGCGGCCTCATGCGCTTCATGCCCTGGGTCGCGTGGACCACGCTCGCGGGCGTGATCGCGAGCGCCGGCCTGCCGCCTTCCAACGGCTTCGTCTCCGAGTGGCTCCTCTTGCAGGGCTTCCTCTTCACCGGGGAACTCCCGAACCCGTACCTGCGCATGCTGGTGCCGGTCTTCGCCGCGGGCGTGGTGCTCGTGGCCGCACTCGCGGGCTACGTGATGGTGAAGTTCTTCGGCGTGATCTTCCTCGGCCGGCCGCGCGAGGAAAAGCTCGCCCAGGCCCACGACGCGGGCGGGCTCGAGCGCCTGGGCCTTCTCTGGCTCACCGCCGGCTGCGTGCTGCTGGGGCTCTTCCCCGTGGCCGTCCTCGAGACGATCGACCCCATCACCGTCGCCCTCGTCGGGCGCGGGCTCGCCGCGAGCGGGAGCGCGGGCGACTGGCTGCTGCTCGCACCGGTGTCGGCCGAGCGCGCCTCCTACAGCCCGATCCTCTTCCTGCTCGTCACCGCGGCGGTCGTGGTGCTCGCCTTCGTCCTCGTGCGGCGCTTCTACCACGGCCGCGTGCGCCGGGCCGCGCCCTGGGACTGCGGCTTCCCGCTGCAGACGGCGCGCATGCAGGACACCGCCGAGGGCTTCGGCCAGCCCATCCGGCAGATCTTCGAGCCCTTCTACCGCATGCACCGGGAGCTGCCCACGCCCTTCGACGAGGCGCCGCGTTACAAGGTCACCGTCGAGGATCCGCTCTGGGCCTGGGTGTACCTGAGGATCGCCGCCGCGACGGAAGCCGCGTCGCGCTGGGTGGGGATGCTGCAGCGCGGCCGGATCTCCATCTATCTCCTCTACAGCTTCCTCACCCTCGTGGCGCTGCTCTTCCTCACCCAGGCATGAACCTCGAAGGCCTTCTCGCCCAGCTCCTCGCGATGGCCGTCGCCCTCGCCGGCGGGCCGCTGCTCGCGGGATGGGTGAACCAGTGTCGCGCGTGGCTGCAGGGCAGGCGCGCGCCTCCCCTGCTCATGCCCTTCCGGATGCTGCACAAACTCTTCTGGAAGGAGTCCGTCGTCGCCCACGACGCCTCCCCCATCTTCCGCATCACGCCCTACATCGTGTTCGGCTGCATGCTGCTCGCCTCCCTCATCATCCCGACGCTCTCCACGGACCTGCCGATGGCCCCGGCGGCCGACGCGATCGCGCTGGTGGGCCTCTTCGGCATCGCGCGGCTTTTCATCTCGCTCGCGGCCATGGACATCGGCACCGCCTTCGGCACCATGGGCGCGCGGCGCGAGATGCTGGTGGGCTTCCTCGCCGAGCCCGCCTTCCTGATGGTGCTTTTCACGGCGTCCCTGATCTCGAGCTCCACGTCGCTCGCGACCACGGTCTCGACCCTGGCGCACCGCGAGTTCGCGATCCTGCCCAGCCTCGCCTTCGCGGGCATCGCCTTCACCATGGTGTCGCTGGCCGAGAACGCGCGCGTGCCCGTGGACAATCCCGCCACCCACCTCGAGCTCACCATGATCCACGAGGCGCTGGTGCTCGAGTATTCCGGGCGCCACCTGGCGCTCATCGAGTGGGCGGCGACGTTGAAGCTCTTCGCCTACTCCTGCGCGGGGCTCGCGATCTTCTTTCCCTGGGGGATCGCCGAGGCGCGCGACCACGCGGCCCTCCTCTGGGCGCTGCCCGTCCTCGCCGTGAAACTTGCCATCGGCGGCTTCACCCTCGCCCTGATCGAGACGATCCTCGCGAAGATGCGCATCTTCCGCGTGCCGGAGTTCCTCGCCACGGCCTTCCTGCTGGGAGTGCTCGCGCTCCTGGTCCACCTGCTGCTGGGGGCCTAGGCGCCGTGACCTCCCTCACCAGCCAGGTCATCAACCTCTTCGCCTCGGTGCTGCTGCTCATCGCCTTCGCGATGCTCTCGCAGCGGCGCATCGTCACGCTCATCAACCTCTTCGCGCTCCAGGGCCTCGCCCTCGTGGGCTCCACGGTCACGGTCGCCTGGGCGACGGGCCAGCACCACCTCTACTGGTCGGCCGGGATCACCTTCGTGCTGAAGGTGGTGGCGCTGCCGCTGATCCTGCACCGGCTCATCCGGCGCCTGAACGTGAAGTGGGACATCGAGACCCTCATCAACATCCCGACGATGATGCTGGTGGGGATCGTGCTGGTGGTCTTCGCCTTCAACCTCGCGCTGCCGATCTCGGAGTTCTCCAATTCCATCGCGCGCGGCACGCTCGGCATCGCGCTCGCCTGCGTGCTCATGGCCTTCCTCATGATGATCACGCGCTCCAAGGCCGTGCCGCAGGTGATCGGGTTCCTGGCGATGGAAAACGGCCTCTTCTTCGCCGCGACCAGCGCCACCTACGGCATGCCGATGGTGGTGGAGCTCGGCATCGCCCTGGACGTGCTGGTGGGCATGATCATCCTGGGCGTGTTCATGTTCCAGATCCGCGAGCAGTTCGATTCGCTCGACATCCATCACCTCGAGAAGCTGAAGGAGGACTGATGGAAGCCTTCGTGGTCCTCCTCGCGATCCCGCTCCTCGGCGCCCCCGCGCTGTGGCTCCTGGGCGACCGGGAGATCGCACCGGAGGTGAACGCGGCCTTCAGCCTCGCGACCTTCGCTGCTTCCGCATGGCTCACGGCGGAGGTGATCTCCGGCGGGCCCATCACCGCGTGGAACGAGCAGTTCTTCGTCGATGCGCTGAACGTCTTCCTCGTGGCACTCACCGCCTTCGTGGGCTTCACGACCTCGCTCTTCTCGCGCCCCTACATGCGCATCGAGCGCGAGAAGGGAAAGATGACCGGGCCGCGGCTGCGCCTGTACCACAGCATGTACCAGGCGTTCATGTTCACCATGCTCGCCGCGCTCACCACGAACAACCTGGGGATCCTCTGGGTGGCCATGGAGGCGGCCACCCTCGCGACGGTGCTGCTGGTGTCGGTGTACCGCACGGCGGCCTCCCTGGAGGCCGCGTGGAAGTACTTCATCCTCTGCGGCGTGGGGATCGCCCAGGCGCTCTTCGGCACGATCCTCCTCTACTTCGCGGCCGAGCGCGTGCTGGGCGCGGAGGGCAACGCGCTCCTCTGGACGCACCTGAACCTCGTGAAAGGCGACCTCGAGCCCGCGATCATGTCGCTCGCCTTCGTCTTCCTGCTGGTGGGCTACGGCACCAAGGTCGGCCTCGTGCCGCTGCACAACTGGCTGCCGGATGCGCACGCCGAGGGACCGACGCCGATCTCCGCGGTGCTCTCGGGCCTGCTCCTGAACGTCGCGCTCTACTCGGTCCTGCGCTGCAAGGTGCTGGCCGACGGCGCGCTGGATTCGCGCTTCGCGAGCAACATGATGATGGGCTTCGGGCTGCTCTCGGTGGTGGTGGCCGCGTTCTTCCTGTCGCGCCAGCGCGACGTGAAGCGCATGTTCGCCTACTCGTCGATCGAGCACATGGGGCTCATCACCTTCGCCTTCGGCATGGGCGGGCCCATCGCGAACTTCGCGGGGCTGCTGCACATGACGGTGCACTCGCTCGTGAAGAGCGCGATCTTCTTCGCCGTGGGCCACGCCGCGCAGAAGGCCGGCACGCAGGTGATGGAGGACATCCGCGGCCTCATGAAGGTGAGCCCCACGGTGGGCTGGGGGCTCATGATCGGCACGCTCGCGATCCTGGGCATGCCGCCCTTCGGCGTCTTCGCGAGCGAGTTCCTGATCCTCACCACGGCGATGCGCGAGCACCCCTGGGCCACGCCCTTCCTGCTGCTCGCACTCGGCGTGGCCTTCGCCGCCGTCTTCAGCCGCGTGCAGCCCATGGTCTTCGGCGACACGCACATGCAGCCCCTCGCGCACCAGCCGGCGCTGGTCCCGGTGTTCGTGCACCTGGGCCTGGGGCTGCTCCTGGGCCTCTACATCCCGCCCTACCTCGCGGCCTGGTACGCCGAGGCGGCAAGGCTGCTGGGCTGATCACCATGCGCATCCCGGGCCTCAACCTGCAATGGACCGTGCTCCCCGGCGACGCGCCGGTGGCGATTGCCGCCGTGGGCGAGTGGCAGTGGACCGAGGCCGCGCGGCTGGCGCGCGAAGGCGGCGGGCGCCTCGTGTCGCTGTGGGGCGCGGACCACCGCGACCTCTCCGAGGACGAGGACGAGTTCTCCGTGTACGCGGCCTACGCGGTGCAGGCGGGGCTCGCGATCGTGCGCCTCGTCGTCGCGGAACCCGCGCTTTCGTACCCGGACCTCTCGGGGCTCTTCCCGGCAGCCGCGCGCATGCAGCGCGCGCTCTTCGACCTGCTGGGCATCGGCGCATCGGGCGCGGCGGATACCCGCCCGTGGCTGCGCCATGGCGCGTGGGCCGAGGACGCCTTCCCGCTGCGCCGCGACTTCGACGCGGCGAAACTGCCGCCCAACGCACTCGCCGACTACGCGTTCGTGCGCGTCGAGGGCGACGGGGTGCACGAGATCCCCGTGGGCCCGATCCACGCCGGGATCATCGAGCCGGGGCACTTCCGCTTCTCCATCGTCGGCGAGAAGGTGCTGCGCCTCGAGGCGCGGCTGGGCTACGTGCACAAGGGGATCGAGAAGCGCTTCGAGGACTTCACCGTTGCCGAGGGCCATCGGCTTGCGGGCCGTGTCTCCGGCGACTCGACCGTGGCCTTCGCCTGGGCCTACGCGCAGGCCGCGGAATCGCTGCTGGGCGTCGTGCCGCCGCCGCGCGCGCGCTGGATCCGCGCCCTCGCCCTGGAGCGCGAGCGCGTGGCGAACCACCTGGGCGACCTGGGCGCGCTCGGCAACGACGCCGCGCTCGCCTTCGCGCTCTCGCAGTTCATGCGCCTGAAGGAGGACTGGCTGCGCACGAGCGGCGAGGTCTTCGGCCACCGCCTGCTCATGGACCTCGTCGTGCCGGGCGGGGTCGCGAGCGGCTTCGACGCCGCGGGCGCCGAGCGCATGGTGGCCGAGTCCAAGGCCATCGAGGTGGAAGTTCGCGACCTGCGCGACATCTTCGACGAGCACGCGGGGCTGCAGGATCGCTTCCTCACGACGGGGCGCGTGACGCCGGAGCTCGCGAGGAAGCTCGGCCTCACGGGCCTCGCCGGGCGGGCGAGCGGACAGGCGAACGACCTGCGGGCCGACTTTCCCGCCGCACCCTACGCGGAACTCGCGGTGAGGAAGGCCGGCTACGCCGCGGGCGACGTGGCCGCGCGCGTGCACCTGCGCTTCGACGAGGTGCTCGAATCCCTGCGGCTGGTGCGCGCGATCGCGATGGGCGCGCCGGACGGCGAGTTGCGCGTGGAGCTGCCGCAGCCGCGGGCACAGGCGTTTGGCGCGGGCTGGGTGGAAGGATGGCGCGGCGAGGTGCTCGTCGCACTCGAGGCGGGCGAGGGCGGGAGGATCCGCCGCTGCCATGCGCACGACCCCTCGTGGCAGAACTGGCCGGTGATCGAGCACGCGGTGATGGGCAACATCGTTCCCGACTTCCCGCTCATCAACAAGAGCTTCAACCTGAGCTACTCGGGGCAGGACGGCTGATGATCCACATCCTCAAGCGGATCGTGCGCACCGGCATCGTGAGCGAGGACGCCCCTTCGCCCCTCGAGGCGCTGCGCACCCGCGCCCCGGAGATCCAGGCGGAGGTGTTGAAGCTCCTCGGCCGCGCGCTCGCGATCCGCCAGGTGGACGCCGGATCCTGCAACGGCTGCGAGCTGGAGATCCAGGCGGTGAACAACCCCTACTACAACCTCGAGGGGCTGGGCATCAAGTTCGTCGCGAGCCCGCGCCACGCGGACATGCTGCTGGTCACCGGGCCGGTCGCGAAGCACATGGAGCACGCCTTGCGCATCGCCTGGGAGGCCACGCCTGCGCCGAAGCTCGTCGTGGCCGTGGGCGACTGCGGCTGCACGGGCGGGATCTTCGGCGAGAGCTACGCGAGCTGCGGGAAGGTTGCGAACGTGATCCCCGTGGACGTGGCGGTACCGGGCTGCCCGCCGACACCGATCGCGATCCTGCAGGCGATCCTCACCGCCGTCGCCTCGCGCCGGTAGTTGGGGACGTTCCCGTGTTTCGCGACGAATCGGGGAGCGTCCCCGTTTTTTCCGGGCGGCCAGTTCCGACAAACACACAGCCGAGGCTTCCCATGTCCCCATCCGCCGAATCCAGCAAGGTCGACGCATACATCGCGGCGGCGGCGCCCATCGCCAGGCCGCATCTCACCGAGATTCGTCGCGTTGCCCTGGCAGCGGTTCCCGGGGCCCGGGAGACCATCAGCTACAAGATGCCTGCCCTCAGGAATGGGCGCGTTTTCTTCTACTTCGCCGCGTTCAAGGATCACATCGGCGTCTATCCCCCTGTCGAGGCAGACGCGAAGCTCAAGGCAGAACTGGCCCCGTACGCAAACGCCAAGGGCAACTTGCGTTTTCCGTTCACGGAGCCTGTTCCCTATCCGCTCATCGGCAGGGTCGCCGCCGCCCTGGCCCGCCAGTATGCGAAGTAGCGCCACTCCCGTGGGGCACGAACAGAAGGACGCAGGGGACGCTACGCTTTAAGGGGAAGCATCCCTTTCGACCTGGACTGGCAGGGCGTTCAACGCCGCGTTGCCCGAGAGTGGGTCGACCGCCGACTCGTCGGTTATGTCGTTGTAGCTGGCGCCTGCGAGCGCGGAGGCGATTGAAAGCTGCACGCCCTCGCGCCGCTGCCCGAAGCCGTGGGGCAGGCACACGGCGCCGGGCATCACGCGATCGGTGACGTGGGCCGTGACGCGGATCTCACCCGTGCGCGAGGCGATGTTCACGGCGCAGCCTTCCACGATGCCGCGCGCGGCTGCGTCATCGGGATGGATCCAAAGCTGGTCGCGACGCGGGCCCTTCACGAGGCGGTGGGCGTTGTGCATCCAGGAGTTGTTGCTGCGCACGTGGCGGCGGCCGAAGAGGCGAAGCTCTCCCGCGTCGGGCTTGGCGAGGAGGTCGGATTCCACGCGCGCGAGATCCGTCACGAACGCGGGCGGCGCACAGGCGATCTTCCCGTCGGGCGTCTCCAGGCGGGCGAGCAGCGAAGGCTCCAGGGCGCCGAGATCGATACCGTGCTCGGCGGCCTTGAGAGAGGCCATCGTGACCTTGTCCTTGTGCGGACCCGCGGCGAGGGCTGCACCCAGCACGGTGGTGGGCGGCGGCAAGGGCTTGAAGGGCGTGCCGGTGGCTTTCGCGTACGCAATCCCTAAGCCGTTGATCACCTCCCAGTCGAACAGCTCCCCCGGCGGCTTGGCGACGGCGGGCGGACTCAGGCGCGCGACGTTGCGGATCGCGAGCGCGTTGAACACGATGTCGTAGTTCTCGTGCGCGAGGGAAGTGGTGGGCGGGAGGATCACATCCGCGTGGCGCGTGGTTTCGTTCACGTAGAGGTCGATCGCGGCCATGAAGTCGAGGCCGGCGAGCGCGCGGTCCACGCGGCGGCCGTTGGGCGTCGAAGACACAGGGTTTCCCGCGATGGTGAGCAGCGCGCGGATCTGACCATCACCCGGCGTCTCCATTTCCTCGATCATCGCCGCCACCGGCAGCTCACCGCCGAAGGCGGGACGGGACGAAACGCGGCTTGCGAAACGGCCGAGCCCGCCGGGGCGCGTGCCGGGGCCTGTCATCGGCACTGCCGGCAACGTGGGGAGTGCTCCGCCGGGCGCGTCGAGGTTGCCGGTGAGGAGGTTCACGAGTTGCACGAGCCACTGGCACACGGTTCCAAAGGGCTGCGTGGAAAGGCCCATGCGGCCGTAGACGACGGCTGTTGGCGCTTCCCGCAGCTCGGTCGCGATCCCACGAATGGCGGCGGCGGGGATGCCGGTGGGTGCGGCGGCGCGTTCCACGCCGAAGGGGCGGATGGCTGCAAGTGCGGTCTCCAGCCCCGCGAGCTTGTCGCCGTAGCGCTCGATGCGAGGCGGCCCCAGCTCGAGAAGCGCGTTCACGAGTGCGAGGAGAAATGCCGCGTCCGTGCCGGGACGGATGAAGTGGTGGCGCGTAGCCGCCTCCGCCGTTTCCGTGCGGCGCGGATCGACCACGACGACCTTGCCGCCGCGCTCATGTATCGCCTTCAGGCGCGTGGCGACATCGGGTGCCGTCATCATGCTGCCGTTGGAGGCGACGGGATTGCCGCCGAGCACCAGCCAGTACGCCGTGCGGTCGATGTCGGGAATGGGCAGCAGGAACATGTGCCCGAACATCGCGTGCGCGGCCACGTAATACGGGAGCTGGTCCACGCTGGTGGCGGTGAAGCGGTTCTTCGTGCGCAGCGCCCGCACGAGGTTCGGCGCGTGCAGGATGTGGCCCAAGTGGTGCGCGTTCGGGTTGCCGAGGTAGATCGCGAGCGCGTCGGGGCCGTGGTCGCGCTGGATGGCGACGAGGCGCGTGGCGATGAGATCGAAGGCGTCTTCCCAGGCGATGGGCTCCCAGCGGTCGCCGATCCTGCGCACGGGGCCGCGCAGGCGGTCGGGATCGTGGTGCACATCGATGAGTGCGACGGCCTTGGGGCAGACGTGGCCTCGGCTGAAGGGGTCGTGGTCGTCGCCCCGGATTCCTGTTACTTCGTCGCCGCGAGTGCGAATTTCCAAGCCGCAGATGGCCTCGCAGAGGGGGCAGGCGCGGTAGGTGAGCCTTTGGTCGGGGTGGGGGTGGGCATCGGGGCATTCTCATCGGTTCAAGCGCGGGATGCTATCGGCGATCGGCAGGCGCGCCGCCCATGTCGATGTCGTCTCGGGGTTCGCAGATATCCCCTCGAAATCGAGGCAACCGAACAAAGGCATCGGCCCTAGTTTGCCAATCCTGGTCATTCGAGCATATTCATCATCTCGCGTCTGTTCAGACACTTGCCGTTGACCTCCTCTTCACGCAGCAAGACAATACCCGCGTCACCGGAGTTTGGCGATTCAAGCGCCATTCAATTCAAGTTCGACATGGGTTCGTGCTTTCCATTGCCAATCCACTGGTCTCGATCTGAAACAATGCTCTTCTTTCTGGACGCAAACGCGGTGAACGCGAGGCAACGCGACAGCGCGCTCAACGAGCTCGAGAGGATGGCGCAAGCCGGATTGATCGAAGTGCAATACACCGAAGTCACTTTCGCCGAGGCGTCACATGGCTGCGGCAAGCGTTCCGAAAAGGCGGCCGAGTTCGAGTGGGCTGGGGTCGTTGAAGAGTCCGGCTTTCCGGCCCAGTGGCGAGAGGCCATTGAGAAAGCCGTATTTCCCGGAGGTGTGCAATCAACGTCGCAACAGAACGACGTTACTGCGCTGGTTACGGCAAAGTTGGCAGGCGCTTTCTTCGTAACTACGGACGGCGCATCAAAAACTCAGCCTAGAGGTATCCTTGGTAGCAGGTGCGACCTTTCCGAGCTTGGCATCGACGTGCTCACGCCAATTGAAGCCGTCGCTCTTGCGAAAGCACGAACCTGACTATCAGTTGCGGCTGACGGGCCGCAACAATCGCATCGCTTAAGGGAAACGTCGAGTGACTTTGATGGAGAACCTTCGGCGACATGGATAACTGGACCAGGCTAGAAGTGGAGGCTGTCGTCGATGACTACCTCTCAATGCTCGCAGCGGAGCTTTCCGGCACTCCGTACAACAAGTCTGTCCATCGTCGCGCGCTGCTTGCGCGCCTGAGTGACCGGTCGGAACCCTCTATCGAGTTCAAGCATGCAAACATCAGCGCTGCCCTGATTGATGCTGGCTTCCCTACATTAGCGGGTACAAGCCTCGCTCCATTACCAGCAGCTTCTTGCCGACGTTCTATCGGAGAGGCTGGATGCGGCCACGCCGTTGCATCAGATTGCCAGCGCAAATGCTGATCAACCGATTGCCGTCCCCGAGGTCGAAGACATTCTGGCGGTTCTCGAACAACGGCCGATCATGCCTGCCGAGACTTTCCGGGTCGCGAATCCTGTTTCGCTACCGGTAAGGCCTGCTACCAACTTTATTGAGCGGGAGGCACGCAATCGCTCGCTTGGCAAGGCAGGAGAGCAATTTGTGCTCAACTATGAGCGCGCACGCCTGATTCATGCTGGGCATGAGCAGTTCGCTGCCAAGATTGAGCACACGGCAGTCGTCAAGGGAGATTCGGAAGGATTCGACATTCTGTCTTTTGATGTGTCCGGCGCCGAACGATTGATCGAAGTGAAAACAACGAAATACGGGAGCCTCACGCCCTTTTTCGTGACAAGCAATGAAGTGGAAACCTCAGATCGGAACGCGGCGACGTACCACGTCTATCGCCTTTTTCACTTTCCAGGCTGCGCCTCGACTCTTCGTGCTTCCAGGGTCGATTACGAAGAGCTGCTGGCTGACCCCAAAAAACTATCTGGCGACACTGCGATGATGTCATCGCGATCCATGGACCTCGCGTTAGGAGGTCCATGCCCCTGAAAGTCAGCGACATCCTGAAGCGCCTGAATGTCGATGGGTGGTTTCTCGTGACTCACCGCGGTAGCCACCGTCAGTTCAAGCACCCCTCGAAACCGGGGCGCGTCACCGTTCACGGGAAACCCGGTGACGACGTTGCTCCGGGTACACTAGCCAGCATCCTGAAGCAGTCAGGACTCAAGAAGTGAGGTCCTCATGCGCTACGCAGTGGTGATCGAGAAGGCCGAAGGCAACTTTTCCGCATACGTCCCGGATCTGCCCGGGTGCGTCGCGACCGGGGACAGCGTCGCGCAGGCCGAGCAGGCGATCCGCGAGGCCATCGAGCTGCACCTTTCCGGCATGCGGGAAGACGGCACGCCCATACCACCGCCTTCGAGCCAGGTGGACTACGTCGAAGTCGCGGCCTGACGACCGCGTTCCGTCGGGCCGAAAGGCACGGGGTAAGCCGTCGCAGCTCGAGGCAGCCGCCCTTTCAGCATCGCGGTTTCAAATCGCCCCGCTCGCCCTCCGTATCGCCCCCATCAGCTCCCCATACTCCCGCGTCACCGGAAACTGCGGAAACTCCCCGTGATCCGCTCCGGCGGCCGGAAGAAGATCCCGGCATGCGCCGCCCCCAGCATCGCCGTGTCGTTGTAGGAATCCCCCGCCGCGATCACCTTGAACTCGAGCGCCCGGAAAGCATTCACCGCCGCGCGCTTTTGATCGGGCATGCGAAGACGATAGCCGCGCACGAATCCCCCCGCATCCATCTCCAGCCGGTGGCAGAACAAAGTCGGCCTGCCGAGCTTCGCCATCAGGGGATCGGCGAACTCGTAGAAGGTATCGGAGAGGATCACCACCTGGAAGTCCGCGCGTAGCTCATCCAGAAACTCCCGCGCGCCCGGCATCGGATCCATCCCCGCGACCACCGCCTGGATGTCCGCGAGCCCCAGCTTGTGCCGCGCGAGGAGGTCCAACCGAAATTGCATCAGCTTGTCGTAGTCCGGTTCGTCCCGCGTGGTTCGCGAAAGCTCCGCGATGCCGGCACGCTTCGCGAATTCGATCCAGATTTCCGGGACGAGGACCCCTTCGAGGTCGAGGCAGACGATCTGCAAGGCTTTCTCCGAGGTGGCGCGGCGCGGTCTCGTGCGCCAGTGCGTCGATATTATCGCGGGAACCGGGTTACCCTTTGCCCATGGACAAAGCCTCCCTCGACCTGGCCTTCGTCTCCGACGTCGCCTGCCCCTGGTGCGCGATCGGCCTCGCATCCCTCGAGCAGGCGCTCGCCCGCGTGGAGGGCGAGATCCCCGTGAAGCTCCACTTCGAGCCCTTCGAGCTGAACCCCGACATGGGCCCCGAGGGAACCGAGACCGTGCCCTACCTCGCGGCCAAGTACGGCATCACGCCGGAGCAGGTGGCACAGAACCGCGCGCGCATCGTCGAGCGCGGGGCCGCCGTGGGCTTCGCCTTCGGGGAACGCAAGCACGTGTGGAACACCTTCGCCGCGCACCGGTTGCTTCACTGGGCGGGGCTCGAGGGCCGCGGCCATGAGCTGAAGCGCGCGCTGCTGCGTGCCTACCACGGCGAGGGGCGCAACCCCGCGGCGCCGGAGGTGCTGGCCGAGATGGCCACGGAGGCGGGACTGGATCCCGCGCGCGCCCGGGCGATTGCCGAGGGCGACGAGTTCACCGCCGAGGTTCGCGAACGCCAGCGCTTCTGGCACGAGCGCGGCATCACCGCCGTGCCGACCGTCATCGTGAACGACCGCTACGTGATCCAGGGCGGGCAGCCGCCGGAAGCGTTCGAGCAGGCGATTCGCCAGGCCGCAGCTTCCCGCTAGGACTCCGGCAGCGGCACCGCGCGCGGCCGGCAAGCGCCGCGCCGCCCATCAGCGCGAAGACCGGCTCGACGAACGCGATGGTCGCCGTGCGAGCCGCGTGGGGGCGAACGCGCTTGTGCCCAGCCAGCGCCAGAGGGATCGAGCGTCGCTCTCCATCCCGTCCACGCGAAGCTCGCGCGACTTCAGCGCCTCCTCGGGCGTGCGGTCGCCCCCCCACACTTCCGTCAGCGCGCGCACGGTGGTGTCGACCACCAGCGTCGGTTCGCGTCCCGGGTCGTCGCGGCACAAGTCCGCCTCGCCGTGCTCGACCACGAGCCACCATCGCCCTTCGCCGCGGCGCGCGTCGCGAAACCGGAACTGGATGACCACCGGCCTCGGCGGAAACGCCTCGATCCTCGCGAAGCGGCGCACGTCCCACATCAGCAGGCCGGCGTCCAGCTCGTCGTTGCGCAGGCGGCCGCCGATCCATTGCGCGCCCCAATGGCCGAGCGCCATGACGATCGGGCGAAGTGCCTCGCCGGCCTCCGTCAGGCCGTAGTCCCACACCTTTCCGGCGCGGCTGCGCGCCACGACGCCGTACTCCTCCAGGTCGCGCAGGCGCTTCGCGAGGAGGCTCGAGGAGATTCGCGGCACGCCCCGGTGCAGGTCGTTGAAGCGCCGGCTCCCGCACAGCAGCTCCCGCACGATCAGCGGCGTCCATCGTTCGCACAGCACCTCCGCCCCGCGCGCGACGGTGCAGAACTGCCCATAGCCCTTGTTCATCGCCCGGCTCCCGGCACCGAAAGGCTTCAGATTCTGGACTGGTCCGCCCCGTTCGTCACGAGCACCCTGCGACTGCGGGGAATCGACCCCTCGAACGATCCACACAGGAGAGCGGCAATGCACACGACACTCACGGGTTTGGATGGCGGGAAAGTGAACGTCCCCGCCGAAGCGATGCAGGCACTCCGGGCGGGATTCAAGGGCGTCGTGCTGACGCCCGAAGACGCTGCCTACGACGAGTCGCGCAGGATCTGGAACGCGATGATCGACCGTCGCCCGGGCCTCATCGCCCGCTGCACCGGGACGACGGACGTCGTGCAGGCCGTCCGGTTCGTGCGCCAGCACAAGCTGCTCTCCTCCGTGCGCGGCGGAGGCCACAACATCGCGGGGCTTGCCGTCTGCGAGGGCGGGATCATGATCGACCTGTCGGCCCTGCGGGGCGTGTGGGTCGACCCCGCGCAGCGGACGGCGCGGGCGCAGGCCGGCTGCACGCTGGGCGATGTCGACCGGGAGACCCAGTTGCACGGGCTGGCGGCCGTGCTCGGCTTCGTGTCGGCCACGGGCATCGCCGGCCTCACCGTCGGCGGCGGATTCGGCTACCTCACGCGCAGCCACGGCTGGACCTGCGACACGCTCGTGTCGATGGAGGTGGTGACCGCCGACGCGAAAGTCCTGCGCGCATCGGCCGATGAGAACCCGGACCTGTTCTGGGCGCTGCGCGGCGGAAGCGGCAACTTCGGGATCGTCACGTCCTTCGAGTACCGGCTCTTTCCCGTCGGGCCCGAGATCCTGGGCGGCGCGATCGCCTGGCGCGGCGAGGATGCCAAGCGCGTCCTCGAGGCCTATCGCGACTTCAGCGCCAAGGCGCCGCGCGAGCTGACCAGCGTGGCCGTGCTGCGCACCGCGCCGCCGGCGCCGTGGCTGCCGAAGGAGGTGCATGGCCAACCGATCGTCGCGGTGTTCGTCTGCCACACCGGCAAGGTCGAGGACGGCGAAGCGCTGCTGGCCCCGTTGCGCGCCCTCGGCAAGCCGGTCGCCGACATCGTGACCCGCCGGCCCTATGCGCAGATGCAGGCCATCCTCGACGCAACGCAGCCGAAGGGCCGGCGCTACTACTGGAAGTCGCATTACCTCGCCCGCATCGGCCGCGAGATGATCGACCTCGCGATCGAACACGCCGGACGGTTCGAGTCGCCCCATTCGGCGATCCTCCTGTTCCAGATCGAGGGCGCCCTGGGCGAGCTGCCGGCCGACCACTCTCCGGCCGGAAACCGCGATGCGGCCTATGTGCTGAACATCGCCGCTTCCTGGGAAAAGCCCGACGCCGACGAGGCGAACATGGGCTGGGCCAGAAAGTGCTTCGAGGCGACGCGGTCCTGCTCGACGGGCGGCACGTACGTGAACTTTCTCACCGACGAGGAGGGCAAGGACCGGATCGAGGCCGCCTACGGCAGGCAGGCGCTCGGCAAGCTCGCGGCGCTCAAGCGGCGCTTCGACCCGGACAATCTTTTCCGGCACACCAAGGGCGTCGGTTGACGCTGCCCGCGCGGCGGGATACTTTCAGCCGCGGGTCGCTGCCGCCGCCCGAGGCGTTCCGGCCCGCGTGCACGCCAACCCAGGGGAAAGCAGATGAACGATCGCTCGATGGGGAAGTCTTCCGTCCCTCGCCTCCTCCTTGCCGCCTGCGGGTTCGGCCTGCTGGCCGTCCTCCAGGGCTGCGCCCACCACCTCGCTGCCCGCGGCCCGTGCAACCAGGGCGTATGCAAGGCCGAGGTCACGGTCCTGTCCTGCGAGAAGGGGGCGATGCCGGTCACTCCCGACCCGATCCGCGTTTCCGAGTCGAACAACATCGAGTGGACGATCGAGACCGATGGCTACGTCTTCGCGGAAAACGGCATCGTCATCGAGGGCAAGGGTTTCAAGAACCGCCCCGGCGCCACCGGCAACGGCAAGAAGTTCATCGTGCACGACGACCACACCGACAAGCGGCCCGACATCAAGTACGTGGTTCGCGTGACGAGGAAGTCCGACGGCAAGGCTTGCGCGCCCTACGACCCGTTCATCAGCAATCATTGATCCCGCGGGGCGCCCGCCCCGGGTGCCGCCGCCTCAGCGCGGAGCGACGAGCAAGCGCACGCGCGCGATCGCAATGCCGATCTCGGAAGACGGCCCCGCGCCGACTTCTTCCGCCAGCTTCGCGGCCGCATCGATCGACGTCGCGGCCGCGGCAGCCTCGCCTGCCAGGTGCTGCGCCTCGGCACGGCTCGTGAGCAGCACGCCGAGGCCCACGGGATCCGACGCGGCACGCAGGAGCGCCTCGCCCGAATCCAGGCAGCGCCGCGCATCGTCGTGCCCGCCCTGGCGGGCGTGCAGCAACCCGAGGTAGCCCAGGAACTGCCCTTCCGAGCGCGAGTCCCCCAGCGCCCGGGCGACGACCAGGGCCGCCTCGAAGCGGGAGCGTGCCTCCTCCGGCCGCGCGAGCGCCTCCAGCACGATGCCGAGATTGCACAGGACGATGCATTCGAGCCGGACATGGCCGAGTTCCCGGGCGAGGACGAGGGCCGCGGCCGCGGCGGTCTCCGCCTCACGGAGCCGGCCCTGCAAGTGGTGCAGCATGCCCAGGTTGCAGAGCGTGTTGCCCTCGAGCTGGCGATGGCCGGTCTCGCGCGCGATCGCAAGCGCCTCCTCGTGCCGTGACCGCGCATCCTCCGCGTGCCCGAGATCGGCCTGCAGGTTGCCGAGATTGCCGACGATGATGCCCTGCATGCGGCGGTCGCCCGCCTCGCGCGCCAGCGCCTCCGCGCGCTCGTAATGGGCCAGCGCCTCGTTCATGCGCCCCTCGCTGTACTCGACGGTCCCCAGCTCGTTGTTCGCCGTGCACTCGAGCCTCGCGTCGCCCATCTCGCGG
The DNA here is from genome assembly GCA_016708825.1 of Betaproteobacteria bacterium. Classification (GTDB taxonomy): domain Bacteria; phylum Pseudomonadota; class Gammaproteobacteria; order Burkholderiales; family Usitatibacteraceae; genus FEB-7. The sequence continues at coordinate 103,746 of JADJEZ010000001.1, forward strand.
GCCATGCGGATCGCCTCGGCGAAACGCGCGCGCGCCTCGCCGAGGCGGCCCTTGTCGGCCTCGAGCGAGCCGAGCCGCATCGTCGCCACGATTTCGCCGCGCCGGTCGCCCGCCGCCCGCGCGCTCGCCAGCGCCTTCTCGCACAGGGCGTCGGCCTGCCCCGGGCGCCCGCAGGACTGCCGCGCGTGGGCGAGCGCCGGCAGCGCGCGTGCGAGCGCTCGGTCGTCCAGGGCCGGCATCGCGCACACCGCCTCGGCAAGCTCGACGCCGGTCTCGAAGGGCCCGCGCAGGCGCAGTGCCGCCCAGGCGCCCTCGAGCGCAAACGCCGCCAGCCCGCCTTCGCCGAGCGAGATCGCGCACCGGCACGCGGTCACCAGGTTCTCCAGCTCGACGCAATCGCCCTCCTCGGCGCGCACCGGGCCGAGCGCGGCGAACCATCCGGCGTGCCTCCCCTGCGCCGCGGCCAGCGCCTGCGGCCCGCTGCCCGGATAGCGGCCCTCCGTCCACAGGTGCTCGGCGGCGTACTCCTGGACGCTCACGAGCAGGTCGAAGCGGCCGTCGCCCCGCGGGCGCAGGAGCGACTTGTCGGCGAGCGCCTGGATCGCGTCCACGATCCACGGTGCCTCCGCGTGGCGCGAGAGATCGATCACCGCCTCGGCGGCCTCGAGCGTGAAGCCGCCGGCGAACACGGAGAGCTGCGCGAGCACTTCCTTCTCGACCGGCGGCAGCAGGTCCCACGACCAGTCGAAGGTGGTCCGCAGGGTCGCCTGGCGGTCGAGGCGGCGGCCGCGGGCGGCGAGCAGCTTGAAGCGCTCGTCCATGCGCGTGAGCAGCATCCGCGGCGGCATCACGCGCGCCCGCGCCGCGGCAAGCTCGATCGCGAGCGGCAGCCCGTCGAGGAGCGCCACGAGCGGGCCGATCGCCGCTTCGTCGTCGGGCTTCGGCCGGAAGCCCGAATCGGCCGCCGCGGCCCGCAGCAGGAAGAGCGCCGCGGCATCGGCGGGCGGCAGGGGCGGAAGCGCGAGCACTTCCTCGCCGGGCATGCCCAGCACCTCGCGCGTCGTCACCAGGAACCGGGCTTCCACGGCATGGTTCAGCCAGTGGCCCAGCGTCGCCGCGGCGAATCCCGCCACCTGCTCGAAGTTGTCGAGGATCACGAGGCAGGGGCCGCGCCCGGCGATGGCGCGACCGAGCTGCGCCAGCGGATCGCCCTTGCCCAGCGGGACGGCGAGCCCCTGCGCCACCGCGTTCAGGATGCCGTCGACGCCTCGTGCCGGCGCCAGGTCGCAGAACCACGCCCCGCCGGGAAATTCCCCAAGCCAGTTGCGGCCGAATCGCATCGCCAGGCGCGTCTTGCCGGTGCCGCCCATGCCCAGCACGGACACGAGGCGTGCGCCGGACCGGAATCGCCGCGCGAGGTCTGCGACCGCCTCCGTGCGGCCGACGAAGGCGTCGGGCTCGGCGGGCAGGCTGTGGCGGATCTCGCGCGCCGGCATCCAGGCGCCGTCCTGGCGGAAGACGCGATACGCCTTGTCCGCGTCGGGCGGCGGAAGGAAGAGCGTGCGCTCGTCGCCCGCCTCGAAGAGCTCCATCGGCTCGTCCACGCCCTTCAGGCGCCAGTGGCCGTGGGACTGCAGGCGGATGTGGTTGCCCTCGATCGCACGCCGGGCGCCTTCCGAGACGAGCACCTGCCCGCCGCGGGCGACCGACATCACGCGCGAGGCGATCGCCTTCGCGAGGCCCTCGACCTCGAGGGGCTTCGCGCCCCGTGCAACATCGGCGGGGCTGTTCTCGCGAAGCGTCACGGGCCCGACGTGCAGGCCGGCCCGCGCCTCCAGCGGCGGTTCGAGGGCGCGCAGGGCTTCCTGGTAGGCGACCGCATAGCCGACCGCATCCGCCGCCGCCTCGAAGAGCAACAGCATCCCGTCCGTCTTGTCGATCTCCCGCCCGTGCCACGCGGCGAGCAGGTCGCGGGCGGCGCGGTCGTGGGCGGCCCAGAGCCGGGCCATCTCCGCATCGCCTATGCGCTGCGCGAGCCGCGTGCTTTCCACGAGGTCCGTCATCAGCAGGGCGCGCGGGCCGCTCATCGGCGTTCGTGGCGTCGCGGCGCCGCGGGGTACTCGCGGCTCAAGCGGATTCCAGCAGCGCCACCGCGCCCAACCCGCCGTCGGCGCAGATCGAGACGACGGCGCGCTTGCCCGGCCCCATCGCCGCGAGTTCCTTCACCGCCTGCGAGAGGATCCGCGCACCCGTGGCGCCGAAAGGATGGCCGATCGCGACACTGCCTCCGTTGGGATTCAACCGGTCCCACGGGAACTTGCCGAGCGTTGCGGAGACACCGGCCTTCTCGCGCACGAACGCCTCGTCCTCGATCGCGGCCACGTTGCACAGCACCTGCGCGGCGAACGCCTCGTGGATCTCCCAGAGGTCGATGCCGTCGAGGGCGAGGTTGTTGCGCGCAAGCAGGCGCGGGATCGCGTAGGCCGGCGCCATGAGGAGCCCCTCGTGGAAGACATCCACCGCGGCGATCTCCCAGTCCACGAGGCGCACGCGCGGCCGGTCCGGCGGCAAGCGCTGGGCACCCGCATCGGTGGCACCCACAGGCCCGCCGCGCCATCGGTGAGGGGCGAAGCGTTCCCGGCGGTGATCGTCCCGGCGTCGCGATCGAAGGCGGGTTTCAGCTTCGCGAGCTTCTCCACCGTCGAATCGGCGCGCGGGATGCCGTCGCGCGACGCCTCGCCCGCGGCGATCACGAGATCGTCGAAGAAGCCGTTGGCCATCGCCTTGACCGCACGCTCGTGGGAGGCAAACGCGAGGCGGTCCTGCGCTTCCCGCGGAATCTTCCACTCCCTGGCCATCGCCTCGCAGTGCTCGCCCATGCTCTTTCCCGTGGCGCGGTTCTTCACGCCCGGCACGTGCAGCTTCACGTCGGCGAAGCGGATTTCGAGCAGGCGGTCGATGCGCTCGCCGACGCTTCTCGCCTGGGAGAGGCGGCGGATCCAGTCCGAGAGCCCCTGCGTCAACGCGATCTGCACGCGGCTCATGCTCTCCACGCCGCCGACCAACGCGAGGTGGTGGCTGCCGCCCAGCATGCCTGCCGCCTCGAACGCGCCGACCATGCTCGTCGCACACGCGAGCACCGTGGAAAACGCGGGCGTGGACTGGTCGAGCCCCGCGTCGATCAGCACCTCGCGGGCGATGTTGCTCCAGCCGAGGTTGGAGGCCACGGTGCCCCATACCATCAGGTCGGGTCGGCCGCCTTCTCCCAGTTGTGCACCCATGGCCTTGGCCACCGGAACGGAAAGCGCCACCGCGTCGAGGGTGCGAAGCCCTGCGTCGACACGGGCAAAGGGCGTGCGCACACCGGGCACGAGCCACACGGGGGTGGCGGGATCACGGTTGGTTCTCATGGCTGCTCCTTGGTCTCCTGGCTTCATCGCCAGCTGTCGGGGTCGCCGCGCCTTTCGCGCTCGAATCGCTCGCGGTCCCTCGCGAACATCTCCTCGAGTTCCTCGCGGCCGGCCTTCACCGCGGTGAGGAACCGGGTCTCGTCCTGGTAGTGGGGAAGTGTCGCCTCGAGCGTGTAGCGATTCTGCCGCCGGAAGGCATCCGCCATCTCGCGGGCGCGGTAGGGCTCCACGCCCAGTGATTCCAGCACGGAGCGCGCCGCGCGCAGCGCCGACTCGAAGGTCTCCCGCTCGATCACCTCCACGCCGCGCAGCCGAAGCTCGTAGTAGTGGGAGACGTTGCGTGCCCGCGCGATGATGGGGAGCGCCGGGAAGTTCGCGCGGACGCGGTCGGTGAGCACCAGGCTCGCGTCCATGTCGTCGATCGCGTTCACCAGGAGCCTCGCCTTGGCCGCGCCCGCGGCACGCAGGAGGTCCAACCGCGTCGCGTCGCCGTAGAAGACCTTGTAGCCGAACTTGCGCAGCATCTCGATCTGGTCGGGGTCGTGATCGAGCACCACCGCGCGCATGTCGTTGGCGAGCAGCATGCGCCCGACGATCTGGCCGAAGCGCCCGAAGCCCGCGATGATCACCGGCGCCTCCTCGTCGATCGCGTCCGCCTCGCGCTCGTTCTCGGCACGGCGGCAGAGCCAGCGGTCGTGGGCGAGGAGGATGAGCGGGGTGACGGCCATGGAGAGCGCCACCGCCACCGTGAGGAGCGCCTCCCAGTCCCGCGCGAGCACGCCCGCCTCGCGGGCCGAGGTGAACACCACGAAGGCGAACTCGCCGCCCTGGGACAGGAGGAACGCGAAGAGCATGCGCTGGCGGGGCGTCACGCCGAGGAAGGTCGCCACCCCCCAGAGGATCGCGATCTTGATCGCGAGCAGGCCCACGACGAGTGCCGCCACCATGGCCGGCCGTGAGGCAAGGAGCCCGAAGTCGATGGTCATGCCCACGGCGATGAAGAAGAGGCCGAGGAGCAGGCCCTTGAAGGGCTCGATGTCGGTTTCCAGCGCGTGGCGGTACTCGGAGCTTGCGAGCAGCACGCCCGCGAGGAAGGCGCCCAGCGCCATGGACATGCCCGCCGCCGTCATGAGCTGCGCGATGCCCATCACCAGCAGGAGCGCGAAGGCGGTGAAGAGCTCGCGCACGTTCGTCTTCGCCACGAGCCGCATGACGGGCCCGGTGAGGTAACGCCCGATCACGATCACGCCCGCGATCGCCGCGAAGGCGATGCCGAAGCGCTCCCAGCCGTGCATGCCCGAGGCGACCGGCCCCACGGCGAGCAGCGGCACCAGCGCGATCAGCGGGATGGCGGCGATGTCCTGGAAGAGCAGGATCGCGAAGGCGGTGCGCCCCGTGGGGGTGACGAACTCGTTGCGCTCGTTCATCGTCTGCACCGCGATCGCGGTGGAGGAAAGTGCGAGCGCAAGCCCCGCCAGGAGCGCCGATTGCCAGGCGAGCCCGAGCGCGAAGAGCGCCGCCGCCAGCGCGGCCCCGGTCACGGCGAACTGGAGCGTGCCACCACCGAACACCTCGCGACGCATGGCGACCAGCCGCTTCGGGTCGAGTTCCAGGCCGATCACGAAGAGCATCAGCACGACGCCCAGCTCCGCGAGATGCAAAGTGGATTCCACGTCGCCGACGAGCGCGAGACCCCACGGCCCGATGGCCGCACCCGCGAAGAGGTAACCCATCACCGAGCCCAGCTTTGCGCGCGCGGCGAGCGGCACGAGGATGACGGCGGCTGCGAGGAAGACGAGGGCCTCGGTCACGCTGCGCTCCCCGCGCGCCAGGCATCGAGTCGCTCGCGAAATTGCATCGCCGAGGCCGCGAGCGAAGCGTCGTCGACCTCGTGGGCGCCGTGCACGCAGAAGGGCTCGAGCCAGCGCATCCCGCAGAAACGCGCCGTCTGTTCCACGGGTGCGACGAAGTCGGCGAAGGGCCTGCGGTGGCGACCCTCCGCCGAGAACGCGTGCTCGTCCCCGCCCGTGGTCACCGCCCACAGGCAGTCCTTGCCCGCGAGCGCGCTGCCTCCCGCGCCGAAGGCCCAGCCCTTCACGAGCACCGCGTCCATCCAGACCTTGAGAAGCCCCGGCATGCCGTACCAGTGCATCGGGTGCAGCCAGACCATGATGCGCGAGGATCACCAGGATCGCGTTGTTCGCGCTCACCCGATCCAGGGCTTCCAGCCGGTGTGGTCCACGAGCACGCCCGCGAACACCGCCATGCCGATCCAGTGGTTGTGGCGGAAGGCGCGAAAGCAGCCTTCGCGCGAGCGGTCGCGGATCATGCGCCAGTGGTAGCCCGCGATCACCGCGGCGATGAAGAGCCCCGAGTAGTACGCGGGGCCCAGCTCCTTCCAGGCGCCGATGGCGGCCATCGCGCCGAGGAAGAGCGCGTAGCAGGCCATCACCGCCGCCACGTCGAAGCGCCCGAAGAGGATGGCGGAGGTCCGGATGCCGATCTTCAGGTCGTCGTCGCGGTCGACCATCGCGTATTCCGTGTCGTAGGCGAGCACCCAGAAGAAGTTTGCGCCCCAGAGGAGCCACGCGAAGAGCGGCACGTCCCCCGTCTGCGCGGCGAAGGCCATCGGGATGCCGAAGCCGAAGCACATCCCCAGCCACGCCTGCGGGAGCGCGAGGAAGCGCTTGGTGAAGGGATAGATCAGCGCGATCACCGCGGCGACCACCGCGAGCCCCACCGTCGCGAGGTTCAGCATCCACACCACCATCATGAAGGCGGCGAGTGCGAGGGTGGCGGCGACGAGCACCGCCTCCTGCGGATGGATGGTGCCCGCGGCGAGGGGGCGATCCTGCGTGCGCGCCACGCGGGAGTCGAATCCGCGGTCGGCCCAGTCGTTGATCGCGCAACCGGCCGAGCGCATGAGGACGGTGCCCATAACGAAGATCCAGAGCACGCGCCAGTCCGGCACCGCGCGCACCGCGAACCACAGGCCCCAGAGCGTGGGCCAGAGCAGCAGCAGGATGCCGATGGGCTTGTCGAGACGGACGAGCTTCTCGTAGGCGTCGAGGCGCGCGAGGACGGCGGCAAGTTTCACGGGGCGCTCACCGCAACCGCAGAAGCGCGGGCAGGAAGACCTCCGTCACGAGAAGCGGGCGGCCGTGCTTCACGAAACGGGAGCGCCGCGCCCACAGGGGCGGGAAGTCGCGGCCGAACACCCGCTCCACGCGCCGGCCCAGGGGATGGCGCGCGTCGATGCGCACGAATTCGAGCGCCTGCCTCGCCACGAGCGGATCGGTGAAGAGCGCCTCGGCGAGCGGGCGCTTGCCCAGGCCGCGCAAGCCCCGCCACGCGCCCGAGAGATCGCGCCACGCCGCGATCGAGTGCGCGAGCACCACCGCCACGCCGTCGGCGTGCAGCACCACCTCGCGCACCAGCGCCCTGCGGTGCGCGGGCTGGCCGAGCCGGCGGTACTCGTCCTCGTTGGGGATGTGCGGGCCCTGCCGGATCACCTCGACGCGAAAATCCCGCGCGTGCGCCGTGATGCGCCAGGTGAGCGAGCCCCGCCAGGCGAGCCAGGGACGCCAGGGATCCGTGTGCGGCGGCGCGAGCCGTTTCCATCGATTCATGCCTTGAGAAAGAACTGCCGGTGGCCGAGCCAGCGGTCCAGGTGCCTTTCCACCGCGTGGGAGCGTTCCGCGATCATCGTGTCGGCGAGCTCCCGGGCAAGCTCGATCAGGTCCACGTCGCGCTCGAGATCTGCGAAGCGCAGGAGCGGCGCCCCGCTCTGCCGCGACCCGAGGTATTCGCCGGGCCCGCGCAGCAGCAGGTCCTGGCGCGCGATCTCGAAGCCGTCGGTGTTGCCGTAGATGATCTTCAAGCGCTCGCGGGCCGTCTCCGACAGCGGTTGATGATACAGGAGGATGGCGAGGCTCCTGGCCGTGCCACGCCCCACGCGCCCGCGCAACTGGTGCAGTTGCGCGAGCCCCATGCGCTCGGCGTGCTCGATCACCATGAGGGTCGCGTTGGGGACATCCACGCCCACCTCGATCACGGTCGTGGCCACCAGCAGCTGCACGCGCTTCGCCTTGAAGTCGGCCATCACCTGCGCCTTCTCGTCGGGCTTGAGCCGGCCGTGCACGAGGCCCACGGCGAGATCGGGGAAAGTCGCCTTCATCGCCTCGAAGGTTTCCAGCGCCGTCTTCAACTGGAGCGTCTCGGACTCCTCGATGAGGGGGCAGACCCAGTAGGCCTGCTCGCCCTCCGCGCAGCTTTCGCGCACGCGCCGGATCACCTCGTCGCGGCGCGATTCCTCCACGAGCTTCGTGACCACGGGCGTTCGCCCCGGCGGCAGTTCGTCGATCACGCTCACGTCGAGATCCGCGTAGTAGCTCATGGAGAGCGTGCGCGGGATGGGGGTGGCGCTCATCATGAGCTGGTGGGGCTCGAGCCCCGTGCCGGCCTTCGCTGCGAGGGCGAGACGCTGCACCACGCCGAAGCGGTGCTGCTCGTCGACGATGGCGAGCCCCAGGCGCTCGAAAACGACGTCATCCTGGAAGAGCGCGTGGGTGCCCACGGCAAGCTGCGTCTCGCCCCGGGCGATGGCTTCCACCGCCGCCTTCTTCGCGCGCGCCTTCAGGCTTCCGGCGAGCCAGCTCACCTTGACGCCGAGGGGTTCGAGCCAGTGCGCGAGCTTCAGGTAATGCTGCTCGGCGAGAATCTCCGTGGGCGCCATGAGCGCGACCTGCCAGCCGTTCTCGATCGCCTGCAGCGCGGCCATCGCCGCGACGAGCGTCTTGCCGCTGCCCACGTCGCCCTGCAGGAGCCGGCGCATCGGGTGCGGCTGGCCGAGGTCGTGGGCGATCGTCGCGTGGGCCTTCTTCTGAGCCCGCGTGAGCGTGAAGGGCAGCGACTTCTCCAGCGCATTGGTGAGCGTGTGCTTGTCCGGCATGCGCGCGGCGGCCTTGCCCCGGCGCTCGCGGTAGGCGATGCGCATGGCGAGCTGCTGCGCGAGAAGCTCGTCGAACTTGAGCCGCCGCCACGCCGGGTGCGTGCGTTCGTCCAGGCTCTCGCGCGCGACATCGGGAGGCGGGCGGTGCAGGGTGAGGACGCATTCGCGGAAAGGCCCGAGGGCCAGGCGCTCGAGGAGTTCCGGCTCCAGCGTGTCGTCGAGGAGCAGGGTGTCCAACGCGTGCTCGATGAAGCCGCGCAGGTTCGCCTGCGACATCCCCGCCGTCGTCGGATACACGGGCGTCAGGGAGGACGGCAGGGGCGCGTCCTTCTCCACCACGCGCACCTTGGGGTGCACCATCTCCGCGCCGAAGAAACCGGGGCGCACCTCGCCGAAGAGGCGAAGCCTTCTGCCGGGCGCCATCTGCTTCACCTGGCTGGGATAGAAGTTGAGGAAGCGCACCCACAGCTCGTCCTTGCCCTCGGCGAGCTTCACCACGAGGGTGCGGCGCGGGCGGTACTTGACCTCGCACTCGATCACGTCCGCCTCTACCAGCACCGGCTCTCCCGTCCCGGCTTCCGAAATCGGCGTGAGCTTCGTCTCGTCCTCGTAGCGCAGCGGCAGGTGCAGCACCAGGTCGAAGCGCGAGTGGATGCCGAGCTTGGCGAGCTTCGTGCGCACGACGGGGCCGGCGACGAGGTCGTCTCGCGGCGCAACCGGCGCGGGTTCCGCAGCCACCGGAGGGGCGGCTTTCGCCTGACGCTTCGGCTCCCGCCCGCTCATGGCTTCACCCGCCGCCCGTGCAACTGCATCGCGGCCGCGACGATCGGCCTGGCCCATTCGGGTGTGGCCGAGAGGTCCCGCGGCCCGGCGATCCTGCCGCGCTCCCTATGCAGGAGCAGGCGCGGCTCGGGCAGCCCGCCCTTGCCGGGATCGGCCTCGACGCTGTTGTCGAAGACGCGAAGTGCGGCCAGGTGCGGCATCAGGTGCACGAGGTTCATCCGGCTGTGCTCGAAGCGGCGGCGGATGTCGGCTTCGGGAATGTCGTGACCGCCCTTGCGCACCCGGGCGCGCACGCGGCGGACGTGCTGCTCCGCCGTCGCGAGCCCCGCGTACCACACGCGCACTTCGAAGCCCTGCTCCGCCGCTTCGGCCAGCAGGCGCGGGATGGTGCTCGCGCCGAGCGTGGTCTCGATCGCGAAATCGAGCCGCCCGGCGATCGCCTTTTCCAGCAGGCGCCGCCCCTGCTGCCAGGCCGCGCCGTTGGCTTCCGCCTGGCCGAGGTCGCGGTTCGCCGCCATCAGCGCACGCGCCGCCTCGTCGGGATTGAAGTAGTCCGCCCCGAACGCGCGGAAGGCCGCGCCGCCGATGCTGCTCTTGCCGGCGCCGTTGACGCCGGCGAGCACGTAGATGCGGGGGGCGGCGCGCGCCATGTTCGCTGACCCGTTCTCGGCGTCATTCGGCCTGGTGAGGCGCCGTCAACGGCGCCTGGCGGCCTTTGGTCCGGCAGCCTTCGCTGCGGCCTTGCCCTGCTGCGCGGGCGTGGCCTCGAACGCCGCGGCCATGGCCTTCCTCGCCTTCGGCCCCTGCATGCCCGACAGGAGGCCGTCGAACTGCGCGGAGAGGTCGTCGAGACCGGGGTGGCGGCTTCGCACCAGCGCCTCGAACTCCGCGTAGGACATCAGCACGGCCTTCGGTGCGTCGTGCTTGGTGATGGCCACCGCGCCTCCCAGGGCCGCCTTTTCGAAGACGGCCCCGAACTCGTTCTTGAAGCGGCTGGCGGCGACCGTGGGCAGCGAGACGAGTTCGCCCTGGCGGTTGCGGTAGGTGAGCGTGGACATGGGACCCCCGGGGAAAGATGAGGCCATTATAGCCAAAATGGACTATTTGGACGAACCAGCCCGAAGAGGCCGCGCCGGGCCGCCCGGGCAACTCCCCTCGCCGCGACGCGAAACCGCGCGTGCAGGTCGTGCAAACCCTGCCGGTCAGGCCGATTCCGGGGGCGCGAAGTGCATCACCGCGTCGATCTCCACCGCCGCCCCGCGCGGCAGCGACGCCACGCCCACGGCCGCCCGCGCCGGGTAGGGCTCGCGGAAATACGTCGCCATCACTTCGTTCACCTTCGCGAAGTGGGCGAGGTCCGTGAGGTAGACGGTCACCCGCACCACGCGGTCGAAGTCGCCGCCCGCGGCGCGGCAGACGGCCTGCAGGTTGTCGAAGACGCGCCGCACCTCGTTCTCGAATCCCTCGGCGAGCTTCATCGTCGCCGGGTCGAGCCCTATCTGGCCCGAGAGGTACACGGTGTCGCCCGCGCGCACCGCCTGCGAGTAGGTGCCGATGGCGGCGGGAGCGTCGGGGGTGGCGATGGGCTGTTTCATGCGGCTTTCTTCTTCAGGCGGGTGAGCCGGACGACTTCCGGTATGCGACGCATGCGCTTGAATACCTGCGCGACATGCATCCGGTTTCGCACCTGGATCGTGAAGACGATCGTGGTGTAGGCGCTGCTCGAGCGCTCCTCGGTCTCGATGTGCTCGATGTTGGAATCGGCCTCCGAGATCTCCGCGGCCAGGCGCGCAAGCACGCCGCGCTGGTTGGCGGCCGTGAGGCGCACGTTCACGTCGAAGAGCCTGCCGGGGACCGGGTCCCACTGCACGTCCACCCACTTCTCGGGATCGAAATGGAAGGGGTGGATCACCGGGCAGTCGTGGGTGTGCACCACGAGCCCCTGCCCCTTCTTGATCTGCGCGATGATCGGGTCGCCGGGGATGGGGCGGCAGCAGGGCGCGAACTGCACCGCCAGGCCCTCGGTGCCGCGGATGGTGATGGAGTCGAGCCGGTGCGTGCCCTCGGCCACCGCCTCGGGGGTGGCGAGAAGCTTCTTCGCGACCACCACCGCGAGGCGCTTGCCCAGGCCGATGTCGGCCATCACTTCGTCGCGAGTGCGCGAGGCGTCGCCCTTGAAGAAGCGCTTCCAGTGCTCCTCGCCGATCTCGTCGGGGTTGGCCTTCAGCGAGCGCAGCGCCTGCACCAGCAGGAGTTCGCCCACCTCGGCGGACTCCGCCGACTGCATCGTCTTCAGGTAATGGCGGATGTGCGAGCGCGCCTTGCCGGTGGCCACGTAGGAGAGCCACACCGGGTTGGGGCGCGAATCCGGGTCGGTCACGATCTCCACGCGGTCGCCGTTGCGCAGCGCCGTGCCCAGCGGGACGGTCTCGCCGTTGACCCGCGCGGAGATGCAGTGGTTGCCCACGTCCGTGTGCACCGAGTAGGCGAAGTCGATGGGCGTGGCCCCGCGCGGCAGCGACAGGATCTTGCCCTTGGGCGTGAAGACGTAGACCTCCTCGGGGAAGAGGTCGACCTTGATGTGCTCGAGGAACTCCAGCGCATCGCCCGACTCGCTCTGGATCTCGAGCAGCGACTGCAGCCACTGGTGGGTCTTCAGCTGCACGTCCTTCGACTGCTCCTCGGCGCTCTTGTAGAGCCAGTGCGAGGCCACCCCCGCCTCGGCGACCTTGTGCATCTCGGGGGTGCGGATCTGCACCTCCACGGGCATGCCGAAGGGGCCGAAGAGCGTGGTGTGCAGCGACTGGTAGCCGTTCGCCTTGGGGATCGCGATGTAGTCCTTGAACTTGCCCGGGATGGGCTTGTAGAGCGTGTGCAGCGCCCCCAGCGCGAGGTAGCAGGCCGAGACGTCGGGCACGAGGATGCGGAAGCCGTAGATGTCGAACACCTCGGAGAACGAGATGTTCTTCTCCTGCATCTTGCGGTAGATCGACGAGATGTGCTTCTCGCGCCCGTGCACCTGCGCCTCGACGCGGAACTCCTTCAGGCGGGCGCCGATGGCCTCGGTGAGCTTCCCCACGGCGTCGCGCCGGTTGCCGCGCGCTCTCTTGAGCGCCTTCTCCAGCACGCGGAAGCGCGTGGGGTGGAGGTAGCGGAAGCCCAGGTCGCCCAGCTCGTAGTAGATGGCGTTCAACCCCAGGCGGTTCGCGATGGGCGCGTAGATGTCGAGGGTCTCGCGGGCCACGCGCTCCTGCTTCTCCGCGTGCACGGCGTCGAGCGTGCGCATGTTGTGCAGCCGGTCCGCGAGCTTGATCAAGATCACGCGCACGTCGCGCGCCATCGCGAGCAGCATCTTGCGGAAGTTCTCGGCCTGCGCGTGCTGGAGCGTGGCGAACTCGATGCGCTCGATCTTCGAGACCCCGTCCACCAGGTCGGCCACGGGCTTGCCGAAGTGCTTCGCGATCTCGGTCTTGGTGGTGTGCGTGTCCTCGACCACGTCGTGCAGGAGGGCGGCCATCAGCGCCTGCGGGTCGAGGTGCCATTCCGCGAGGATTTTCGCCACCGCGAGCGGGTGGGTGACGTAGGGCTCGCCGCTCTTGCGGAACTGGCCGGCGTGGGCGGCCCGGGCCGTCTCGTAGGCGCGCTCGATCTGGGCGATGTCCTCGGGCTTCAGGTACCCCAGGACGGCGGAGAGCTCGGATGCGTCGGGGCCGGGCGGCGTGGTCCCGGAGCCGGTGGAGCCTCCCGCCGCGGTGCGTGCGCTGAGCATCGCCATGTCTGGGCCGGGGTGGGAGGTGGGGGCGCGCTGGGGGCGCGGCCCGGATCTACCGCGCTAGAGCACCGGGGGCGTGGGCGCCGGGGGGTTCAGGAGTTCCTTGCCGACCTTGCCGCCGGCGATCTCGCGCAGCGCCACGACGCAGGGCTTGTCGCGGTTGGCCTCCACCATCGGGGAGGCGCCGAGCGCGATCTGGCGCGCGCGGTTGGTCGCCGCGAGCGTGAGCTCGAAGCGGTTGGAGAAGTACTTGATGCAGTCGTCGACCGTGATGCGCGCCATGGAGGGCTCCGTTACCTGAATTCGTCGAGAAGGCGCGACAGGCGGTTTCCCCGCCGATCCCGCGAAAGACGCGCCGCGCGCACCACCGCCTGCAGGTCCGCTACCGCGACATCGAATGTTTCGTTGACAATTATATATTCAAATTCAAGAACATGCGAGATTTCCGCGCGGGCGCTGGCCATGCGCCTCTCGATCGACTCCGCGGGGTCCTTGCCGCGCGCGGTCAGGCGCCGGCGCAATTCGTCGAGCGAGGGGGGCAGCACGAAGATCCCGACCATGCGCGGAAAGAGGCGGCGCACCTGGACCGCCCCCTGCCAGTCGATCTCCAGCAGCACGTCGTGGCCGAGGGCGAGCTCCTCCTCGATCCAGCGGCGCGAGGTGCCGTAGTAGTTGCCGTAGACCTCCGCGTGCTCGAGAAAGTCGCCCGCGGCGATCAACTTCTCGAAGGCCTCGCGGGAGACGAAGTGGTACTCGCGGCCCTCGACCTCGCCCTCGCGCGGCGCCCGCGTGGTGTGCGAGACCGACAGGCGCATGCCGCGCTCGACCTCCAGCATCGCGTTCACGAGGCTGGTCTTGCCGGCCCCCGAGGGCGCCACCACGACGAAGAGATCGCCGGCCATCTATCAAAACTCCTGGCGGAAGGTCGGAAGCACGGGCTACTCGATGTTCTGCACCTGCTCGCGCATCTGCTCGATGAGCACCTTCAGCTCCACGGAGATGCGCGTCATGTCCGCGGAGACCGACTTCGAGCCCAGGGTGTTGGCCTCGCGGTTCAGTTCCTGGCAGAGGAAGTCCAGGCGCTTGCCGCAGGCGCCGCCCTTGTCGAGCACGCGCCGGAACTCCGCCACGTGGGCGGTAAGGCGCTCGAGCTCCTCGTCCACGTCGATGCGCGCCGCGTAGAGCACGACCTCCTGCTGGAGCCGCTCGTCGGAGGGCGCGGCCTGCGCTTCGGCCAGGCGCGCGGCGAGTTTCTCGCGGAAGGCCTTCATGACTTCCGGCATCAGGGGCTGGGCCCGCGCCACCAGCTGCGCCATGGACTCGAGCCGCTCGCGCAGCACTGAGGCGAGCTTCTCGCCCTCGCGGCGCCTCGTCTGGGAAAGCTCCGCCACGGCCTGCGCGGCCAGCTTCGCGACGTCCTCGCGGATCGTGTCGGCGGCCACCTCCGCGTTGGCGAGCACGCCGGGCCAGTGCAGCACGTCCGAGACCGAGAGCGGCCGCGCCAGGGGAAAGGCCGCGGCCACGCGCGCCGAGGCTTGCGCGAGCGCGGTCATCGCGCCGGCATCGGGAGACAGGGCGCGCGCTCCGGCGGCGGCGGCGGTGAAGGTAAGGCGGCAGTCGATCTTGCCGCGGGTAAGCCCTGCGGCCGCGGCCTCGCGAAGCACCGGCTCGAGCGCGCGCAGGTCATCGGCCAGGCGGCACTGGAACTCGAGGTAGCGGTGGTTCACGCTCTTCAGTTCCACCGCCAGCTGCCCCCCGGCGACCTCGCGGGTGGCGGCGGCAAAGCCGGTCATGCTGGCGATCATGGCGCGCTCGTTTCGATCGGGAATGGGTGACGGCCGGACCACGAACCGCGCGCGGGGAAAAACTCCTTTGCCTCCGCGCCTTTACAAGCGGTTTTCGATTGCCGACAATGCATTGAATTATAGCGGAACCCCCGCATCCCATGCCTTCGCAGGTGAACCAGCCGTTGCCGGGAGGCTACGTCCTCAACGGCTATCGCATCGACAAGCCCCTTTCCTCCGGCGGATTCAGCATCGTCTATCTGGCCACGGACGAGAACCAGACGCCGTACGCGATCAAGGAATACCTGCCCGCCTCCCTCGCGCTGCGCGCCGAGGGCACGGAGGTGGTCATCGCGGACGAGGCGAACCTCTCGACCTTCCGCCACGGGCTGAAGTGCTTCTTCGAGGAAGGGCGCGCGCTCGCCCTCGTCACGCACCCGAACGTGGTGCGCGTGGAGAACTTCTTCCGCGCCAACGAGACGTGCTACATGGTGATGCAGTACGTGCGCGGCAGGACGCTGCAGTTCCACATCCAGAGAAACCGCGCGGAGTTCACCGAGACTTTCATGCGGCGCATCTTCATCCACCTGATGAACGGGCTGCGCGAGGTGCACGCGAACAAGCTCCTGCACCTGGACATCAAGCCGGCCAACATCTACATCGCCATGGACGGGCGGCCGGTGCTCCTCGACTTCGGCGCCGCGCGCATCACGCTCTCCGACGAGCCGATGAAGTTGAAACCCATGTACACCGCCGGCTTCGCCGCGCCCGAGCAGTACACCTTCGAGCCCGGGCGCCTGGGGCCGTGGAGCGACATCTATTCCGTGGGCGCCACGCTCTACACCTGCATCGCGGGGACGCCGCCGCAGGCGGCCGACGCGCGGCTCGAGAAGGACCGTCTCATCCCGCTGCGAAACCTTGCGCGCCAGGGCTATTCCGAGGAGCTCTTCTCCATCGTCGATGCCTGCCTGCAACTGGACCACCTCGCACGGCCGCAAACGGCCTTCGAGCTGCAGAAGCTCCTCATGGTCGAGCCGCAGGGGGCGGGTCGCAAGGGGTTCTTCGACACCCTCAACAAGCCGATCTCGAAGTTCTTCTCGAGATAGGCACCGGACACGCCATGCGATTCACCATCTTCCAGGACAGCCGGCAGGGCGACCGCTCGGGAAACGAGGATCGCGTCGGCTACACCTACAGCAAGGACGTGCTGCTCATGGTGATCGCCGACGGGATGGGCGGGCACATGCAGGGCGAGGTGGCAGCCGAGATCGCCGTCACCGAGATCACGCGCCTCTTCCAGCAGGAGGCGCGCAACCGCTTGCGGCGCCCCGCGGATTTCCTGGTCTCGGTGATCAACGCGGCGCACCGCGCCATCGTCTCGCACGCGGTGGCGGAGAACCTCCTGGAGTCGCCGCGCACCACCTGCGTCGTGTGCATCGTGCAGAACGGCTCCGCGTGGTGGGCGCACGCGGGCGACTCGCGCCTGTACGTGCTGCGCGGCGGCAAGCTCGCGGCGGCGACGCAGGACCATTCCCGCGTGCAGCAGATGATCGACTCGGGCCTGCTTTCCCGGGAGGCCGCGGCCACGCATCCCGAGCGCAACAAGATCTTCAGTTGCCTGGGCGGCGTGGTGCCGCCCGTCATCGCCGTGGGGGCCGAGTTCGCGCTGCAGACGGGCGACACGATCCTCATCTCCACCGACGGCTTCTGGGGCCCGATTCCGGCCGACCTCATCGCGAACCTGCTGCGCAAGCAGGACGTGGTGGGGCTGCTGCCGGGGCTGCTCACCGAGGCCCAGAAGCGCGCCGCCGGGCAGTCCGACAACCTCTCGGTCGTCGCGATGACCTGGGAGGCGCAGGACGATACGCTCAGCATCGACACCGAGCAGCTCGACAGCGAGCACTTCACCACCTCCTCGAACACCATGGACCTCGACCGCCACGCCATCGTGGAGGACGTGACCGAGGAGGAGATCGAGAAGGCCATCGCCGAGATCCAGAACGCGATCAAGAAGGTTCCCCGCTAGTCATTCACGAAGGTCTCACCCATGCCCCGTTTCCAGGATCGCCCGGCGGACGCACTGCGCCCCGTCCGCATCACCCGCCATTTCACCCGCCACGCCGAGGGCTCCGTGCTCGTGGAGTTCGGCGAGACCCGCGTGCTGTGCACCGCGAGCGTCGAGGAGAAGGTGCCGCCGTTCCTGCGCGGAAAGGGCACGGGCTGGGTCACGGCGGAATACGGGATGCTGCCTCGGGCCACGCACACGCGCGGCGGGCGCGAGGCGGCCGCCGGCAAGCAGTCCGGCCGCACGCAGGAGATCCAGCGCCTCGTCGGTCGCGCGCTGCGTTCCGTGACCGATCTCGGCGCACTCGGCGAGCGGCAGGTGACGATGGACTGCGACGTGCTGCAGGCCGACGGGGGCACGCGCTGCGCGGCGATTACGGGCGCGATGGTGGCGCTCGCCGACGCCGTGGCCTGGCTCAAGGCGAAGGGTGTGGTCACGCGCGAGCCGCTGCGCGACTTCGTGGCCGCGGTCTCCGTGGGCATCGTCGGCGGCGCGCCCCGCCTCGACCTCGACTACGCCGAGGATTCCGCCTGCGACACCGACATGAACGTGGTGATGACCGGCGCGGGCGGCTTCGTCGAGGTGCAGGGCACGGCCGAGGGGGCGCCCTTCTCGCGGCAGGAAATGGAGCGCCTGCTCGCACTTGCGCAGAAGGGGATCGCGGAGATCGTCGCGATGCAGAAGGCCTCCCTCGCGTGAGCTAGCCCCATGCAACGGCTCGTCATCGCCTCGAACAACGCGGGCAAGCTGCGCGAGCTTTCCGCGATCCTGGCACCCCTGGGATTCGAGACCGTGCCCCAGGGGGATCTCGGCGTGCCCGAGGCCGAGGAACCGCACCACACCTTCGTCGAGAACGCGCTCGCCAAGGCGAGGAACTGCGCGCGCCACACCGGGCTCGCCGCACTCGCCGACGATTCCGGCCTGTGCGTGGAGGCGCTCGGCGGCGCGCCCGGCGTGCACTCCGCGTACTTCGCGGGCCGCCTCGGCACGCGCGAGGAGCGCGACCGCGCCAACAACGCGCTTCTCGTCGACAAGCTCGCGGGGCAGGCCGACCGCGGCGCGCACTACGTGTGCGTGATCGTCCTCGTGCGCCACGCGGACGACCCGGAGCCCGTGATCACCGAGGGTCGCTGGCGCGGCGAGATCGTCGACCTGCCGCGGGGAGCGGGCGGCTTCGGCTACGACCCGCACTTTCTCCTGCCCGGCCTCGGGCGCACGGTCGCAGAGCTTCTCGCCGCGGAGAAGAATCGCCTGAGCCACCGCGCGATCGCGGCGGAGCGGCTCGCCGCGCGGCTGCGCGGCGCCGATTGAGTCGTCGATGGAACCGGTGACCGTGGCCGCGCCGGGGCGCGTGCGCCTCGCGGCCCTGCCGCCGCTCGCGCTCTACGTCCACATCCCGTGGTGCCTGAAGAAGTGCCCCTACTGCGACTTCAATTCCCACGAGGCGAAGGGCGAGGTGCCGGAAGCGCGCTACGTCGATGCCGTCATCGCCGATCTCGAGGCGAGCGTGCCGAAGGTGTGGGGCCGGAGAGTGCACGCGATCTTCCTGGGCGGAGGCACGCCGAGCCTCTTCTCCGCGCGCGCGATCGAGCGCCTGCTCACGGCCGCGCGCACGCTCCTCACGGTGGAGCCGGATGCGGAGATCACGCTCGAGGCCAACCCCGGCACCTTCGAGCAGGAAAAATTCCGCGATTTCCGCGGCGCGGGCGTTACCCGCCTCTCGGTGGGCATCCAGAGCTTCGACGCCGAGCGCCTGAAGGCCATCGGCCGCGTGCACGATGCGGGTGAGGCGAGGCGCGCCGCCGAGATCGCGCTGGCCACCTTCGACAACGTGAACCTGGACCTCATGTACGCGCTGCCGGGCCAGTCCGTGGAGGCCGCGCTCGAGGACATCCGGGCCGCCATCGCCTTCGCCCCGCAGCACCTCTCGGCCTACCACCTCACGCTCGAACCCAACACCTGGTTCCACCGCTACCCACCCCCGCTTCCCGACGAGGACGCATCCGCGGCCATGCAGGAGGCGATCGAGGGCGCGCTCGCGGCCGCGGGCTACGAGCACTACGAGACCTCGGCTTTCGCGCGGCCCGGCATGCGCTCGCGGCACAACCTGAACTACTGGCGCTTCGGCGACTACCTCGGCGTGGGTGCCGGCGCCCACGGGAAGCTCTCGTTCGCGGACCGCGTGGTGCGCGAGACGCGCCATCGCCAGCCCCGGGCCTACCAGGAAGGCGCGCTGGCCGGGGACGCGATCCAGGATAGCCACGAGGTCCCCGCGGCGGAGTTGCCCTTCGAGTTCCTGATGAACGCGCTGCGGCTCTCCGAAGGCTTCGCCGTCCCGCTCTTCGCCGAACGCACCGGGCTTTCGCTCGCCACGGTCGAGGCGCCCCTCGCGCGCGCCGAGGCAGCCGGGCTCATCGAACGCGACGCATTCGCCGTTCGCCCGACGCCATTGGGACGGCGGTTCCTGAACGACCTGCTGGGCTTGTTCCTTCCGGAGGCGCGATCGCCCCGGAAAGTGTAAATTCGGGGGGTCAGAAGGTCGCAGATCTTGGAAAGCCTAATCCCTCCCGCAAACCCCTGCTCCCCCCCGGTCGAGGAACGAGCCGACACCCAAGACGGAGAACAGCACCGTGCCGAAGTACACCACCGAATCCATCCATACCCTCGCGCTCGTGGGCCACGGCGGCTCCGGCAAGACGACCCTGGCCGAGGCCCTGCTCTGGAAATCCGGCGCCATCGCCTCCCCGGGAACCGTCGAGAAGGGCTCCACGGTCTGCGACTTCGACCCGATGGAGAAGGAGTACGGGCACTCGCTCTCCTCGTCGCTGGTGAACTTCGCCTACGAGGACATGCACATCCACCTCGTGGACACGCCCGGCATGCCCGACTTCGCCGGCCAGTCGATCGCCGCCCTCGCGGCGGTGGAGACCGCGGTCGTGGTGATCAACGCCCAGAACGGCATCGAGCTGAACACCACGCGCATGATGAAGTGGGCGAAGACCCGGGGCCTGTGCCGCATGATCGTGGTGAACAAGATCGACGCGGACAACGTGGACCTCCCGGGGCTGCTGCGGAAGATCCAGGACCACTTCGGCAAGGAGTGCCTGCCCATCAACCTGCCGGCCCACGACCGCGCGGACGTCGTGGACTGCTTCTTCACTCCCGACGGCGACGCCGATTTCGTGGGCGTGAAGGCCGCGCACACGGCGATCATCGAGCAGGTGGTCGAGGTCGACGAGGACTTGATGAACCTCTACCTCGAGCAGGGCGAGGACCTCGAGCCCGGTCAGCTGCACGCGCCCTTCGAGAAGGCGCTGCGCGAGGGCCACCTCGTGCCCGTGTGCTTCGCCTCCGCGAAGACCGGCGCGGGCATCCCGCAGTTCCTGGAGATCCTCTCGCGCCTCGCGCCCAACGCGACCGAGGGCAACCCGCCCCCCTTCGTGAAGAGCGACACGACGGAGGGCGAGGAATTCCACGCCGAGCCCGACCCATCCAAGCACGTGCTCGCGCACGTCTTCAAGGTGGTGATGGATCCCTACGTGGGCAAGGTCGCCTTCTTCCGCGTCCACCAGGGCACGGTCACCAAGGATTCCCAGCTCTACATCGGCGACGGCAAGCGCCCGTTCAAGGTGGGGCACCTCTACTCGATCCAGGGGAAGGACTACGTCGAGGTGAACGAGCTGGTGCCCGGGGACCTGGGCGCGGTGGCGAAGGTCGACGACATCGAGTTCAACGCGGTGCTCCACGACTCCCACGACGAGGACAACATTCGCCTGCGCTCCCTCGACTTCCCGACGCCGATGCACTCCATCGCGGTGGAGACGAAGAAGAAGGGCGACGAGCAGCGCCTCTTCGAGGTGTTGCACAAGCTCGAGATCGAGGATCCCTGCCTGTGGATCGAGCGCCATCCCACGACGCACGAGACGGTGGTGCGGGGCCTGGGCGAGCTGCACATGCGCGTGAAGCTGGAAAAGATGAGCACGCAGTACAAGCTCGACGTCGACACCAAGCCGCCGAAGATCCCGTACCGCGAGACGATCACGAAGAAGGCCGAGGGCCACTGCCGCCACAAGAAGCAGACGGGCGGGGCCGGGCAGTTCGGCGAGGTCTACTTGAAGATCGAGCCCCTTTCGCGCGGCAGCGGCTTCGAGTTCGTCGACCAGGTGAAGGGCGGCGTGATCCCGACGGTGTTCATTCCCGCCGTGGAAAAGGGGGTCAAGCAGGCGCTCGACACGGGCGTCATCGCCGGCCACCCCGTCGAGGACATCCGCGTGATCGTCTACGACGGCAAGAGCCACGCGGTCGACTCCAAGGAGATCGCCCTCGTCACGGCGGGCAAGAAGGCCGTGATCGACGCGATCCTCAAGGCCGGCGCGATCATCCTCGAGCCGATCGTGAACATCACCATCACCGCGCCCGACCGATTCGTGGGCGACATGACGAGCGACATCTCGTCGCGGCGCGGGCAGATCACCGGCACCGAATCCTCGGGCGGCGATCTCATGTCCATCTCCGGGCAGGTGCCGCTTTCCGAGGTATCGGAGTACCAGACGCGGCTGCGTTCGGTGACCGGCGGGCAGGGCTCCTACCAGATCGAGTACAGCCACTACGCGATGGTGCCGCCGCAGACGCAGTCTGCGCTCACCTCGCAGTTCAAGCTGGCGCGGGAAGAGGACTAGCCGCTTCCGAAATCCCCGGCACTTCGCGGCCTTGCGCCGCGAAGTTGCGGCGGCTTCTCAAGTCCCGTGCGCGGCCCGCGGCGAAGCGCCAGCCGGCTTGCTGCGGCGCGTCACGAAAATTTCCCGATTTCGCGTTGACACGGCCCGCGCCCGGCGGCAATTTCGGTCCCTCGACCACGCCCGCAGGCCCATCGCCGCGGCTGGCCGGTGACGACAAGGGGAGGAAAGGCGATGATCGAGATCCGTGACCAGCAGCTGCGCCTGCTCTTCCTCACCCACCTCATCCGCGAGCTGCAGCGTAGCGCCGACGAAAGCCGCCCGGCGCCCCCGGGCTTGAGCGACGTGCAGTTCGCGGAGCTGCGCGCGCTCTCCACCGACGACCTCGTGCGGCTCTCCGAGATGCAGGAGCCGCGCGTGGCCGTGCAGATCGACGCGGGCTCCTTCGAGCACGGCATCCGGCAGGTGGGCTACATCGGCAAGCGATCGCGCCAGATCGAGCACTTCGTCCGCCACGGCGCGACCTCCGCGATGCTCACGAAGCTCTTCCGCATATCCTCGACCGACGTGACGCTCAAGCGCCGCCTCTTCGCGGGGACCCACGAGAAGCTGCGACGCCCGGCCATGCCCGCGCCCGCCGTGCGCGAGGCGATCCAGAAGCGCTGGTGGGAGATCCGCAAGGGCAAGGAGCGCGAGCCGCTGCGCCCGGAGGACTACGAGGCCCTGCACGCCGACTTCCCGGTGCACACCTACGCGACGCTGTGGGCGGTGGTGCACGAGTTCGCGGGGTAGCCGCCGCGGCGCCGGCCGGGCGGCGCCCGGCATGCACGCCGCGCCGATGTCTGCCATGCTTCGGCCTTCGCGACACTCCCTCGAGCGAAGACAAGGAGTCCGGCATGAACACCGTTTCGCGACTGAGCAGCGCCCTCGCCGTCGGCCTCGCCCTGGGCTTCGCCGCCGACGCGGCCGGCCAGGGCGTGGCCCGCGAGTGCCCGCAACCGCGCTTCACCGACAAGGCGCCGGACGAGTACTACAACCGGCCGAATCCACTGACCGCGACGGAAGCCAATCTCGCCGAAGGGGAGCGCTTGTACCTGGGAGACAACCCGCGCCGCGTCTTCTGCGCCACGTGTCACGGCGTCAAGGGCGACGGCAAGGGCCCGCTCTCGAACCAGTTCGACCCCCCGCCGCGCGATTTTTCCTGCGACAAGACCATCAAGGACGTCCCGGACGGGCATCTCTTCTGGATCATCCGCTACGGCTCTCCCGAGACCTCGATGCCGCCGCACCGGAAGTTCAAGGACGAGCAGATCTGGCAGCTCGTCCTGTACCTGCGGCACCTGGCGCGCTGAAGCCCGGCGGGCCGGGCCCGCGCGGGCGCCGCGCTAGAGGTGCTTCGCGATCTCGCCGCGGATGAACTCGTGGAAGTGCACCATGCCGTCCTCCATCGGGGACTGGTACGGCCCCTGCTCCTCGCGGCCTTCGAGCCACAGCGCCCGCCGGCCCTGGGTCATGCGGTCGCAGATCTCCTTGTCCTCCACCGCCGTCTCGTCGTAGGCCTTCTGCTCGGCCGCCACGAACTCGCGCTCGAAAAGCGCGATCTCCTCGGGGTAGTAGAACTCGACCACGTTCACGCACTGCTCCGGACCCCGCGGCCAGAGCGTGGAGACCACGAGCACGTGCGGGTACCACTCCACCATGATGTTCGGGTAGTAGGTGAGCCAGATCGCGCCGTGCGGGGGCGGCTCGCCCTGCCGGAACTTGAGCACCTGCTCGTGCCACTTCGCGTAGACCGCGCTGCCGGGTTTCGCGAGCGCGTTGTTCACGCCCACGGTCTGCACGCTGTAACAGGGGCCGTATTCCCACTTCAGGTCGTCGCAGGAGACGAAGTGGCCCAGCCCCGGGTGGTAGGGGGCGACGTGGTAGTCCTCGAGGTAGACCTCGATGAAGGTCTTCCAGTTGAAGCCGTAGTCGACCACGTCGACCTTGTCGAGCACGTAGCCCTCGAAGTCGAGGTCCTTCGCCGCGCCCATGGAAGCGAGATCGGCCGCGATGTCGCGCGGGCCGTTGAAGAGCATGCCCTGCCAGTGCTGCAGGTCCTGGCGCGGGAGGTCGAGGCAGGGGTGGTCCGGGAACTGCGGCGCGCCGATGTGGCGGCCCTCGCCGTCGTAGGCCCAGCGGTGCACGGGGCAGGTGATGGTGCCGCCCGGAAGCTGCCCGGCGCCCGTGAGCATCACCGCCTGGCGGTGGCGGCAGACGTTGGAGACCATGTCGTGGCGGCCGCCGTTGTTCACCAGGGCCCAGCCGGGACCGGCTTCGCGCCAGTCGAGGACGCGGTAGTCGCCGGGCTGCGGCGCCATCATGGCGTGGCCGACGTAGCCCGGGCCGCGTTCGAAGAGGACCCGGTTCTCGATTTCCGCCACTTTCGGGTCGAAGTACCACGACAGCGGCAGTTGGGTGGGCGTCCGGGTGAGCGCCCGTTGGCTCGCCAAGTCCGACATTATCCGCACCTCCGAAGAAGCCAAAGATGTAAACAACAGCGGGCTAATCGAGTCAGCTAGCTTTTAACTCTGCAGCTCCGTCCCGTACCAGCACATGAGACAAGATAAGAGCAGGCCAGTTTGCCCAAAGTTCCCCCGCTTTTCAAGGAACGCGGCACCGCGGCTTGCGAGCCGTCAAGGGGTGTCGCGCAAGGCCCTTCGCGTTTGCCGCGCGGGGCGCGAAAATGACGGCGAGGACCAATTGCGCTAAGGTGCCGACCCATGCCCAAGACCACGCCAGCCGCCGCCGACATCCCCTTCGAGAAGGCCCTGGAGGAACTGGAGGCCATCATCGCGCGCATGGAGGACGGCAAGCTCCCCCTGGAGGAATCCCTCGCGGCCTACCAGCGTGGCGCGGAGCTGCTTCGCCACTGCGAGGGCAAGCTCTCCGCCGCCCAGGCGCGCATCAGCATCCTCGAGGGCGAGGTTCTCAAGGACCTGCCGGCCGCCGAGTCGTGAGCGCCGTGGATTTCCCGGCCTGGTCCCGGGAGGTCGCGGGCCGCATGGAAGGCGTCCTCGCGGGCCTCGTTCCCTCCGCGCGCATCACGCCCTCCCGGCTGCACGACGCGATGCGCTACGCCGTGCTCGACGGCGGCAAGCGCGTGCGCCCGATGCTCGTCTTCGCCGCGGGGCTCGTCACGGGGGCCAGGGCTGACCGGCTGGAGATCGCGGCCGCGGCGGTGGAACTGGTCCATGCCTATTCGCTCGTGCACGACGACCTGCCGTGCATGGACGACGACGTGCTGCGGCGCGGCAAGCCCACCTGCCACGTGGAGTTCGACGAGGCCACGGCGCTGCTCGCGGGCGACGCCATGCAGAGCCTCGCCTTCCAGGTCCTCTCGGAGAACCGGCTCGCCGACGACCCCGACGTGCAGCTGCGCATGATCCAGCTCTTCGCGCTCGCCTGCGGTTCGCGCGGCATGGCCGGCGGCCAGGCGATCGACCTGGACGCGGTGGGCAAGCCCCTCACGCTCCCCGAGCTCGAGAACATGCACATCCACAAGACCGGCGCCCTCATCCGCGCTTCGGTCCTGCTGGGCGCGCTGTGCGGCAGCCCCCTCGACGCGGAGCGCCACGCGCACCTCGACCGCTACGCGAAGCTCGTGGGGCTCGCCTTCCAGGTGGTCGACGACGTGCTCGACGAGGAAGGCGACGCGGCGACCCTGGGCAAGACCGCCGGCAAGGACCGCGAGGCGGGCAAGCCCACCTACACGAGCCTGCTCGGCGTTCCCGGGGCGAAGCAGTTCGCCTCCGACCTGC
Source organism: Betaproteobacteria bacterium (assembly GCA_016708825.1). Taxonomy (GTDB): domain Bacteria; phylum Pseudomonadota; class Gammaproteobacteria; order Burkholderiales; family Usitatibacteraceae; genus FEB-7. The sequence goes on from JADJEZ010000001.1 coordinate 128,987, forward strand.
TCGCCCAGGCGCACGAGGCGCTGTCGGCATTCGACGCGAACGCGGTCCGGCTGCGCGAACTGGCCGACTTCATCGTGAAGCGCGACCGCTAGAGCGTCTTCGCGCGCACGCACCGGCACGGGCGTTGCGCTACTCCAGTCCCGTCCGGCTCAGATCTTGCGCCCGCTTGCGGACCAGTACGGCTCGCGAAGCTCTCGCTTGAGGATCTTTCCCGCGGTGCTGCGCGGGAAGTCGGCGAGGATCGCCACGCTCGCGACGCGCTGGAAACGCGCGCCCACGCGTTCGTTGATCCAGTTGCGCAGCGCATCCGCCGTCGCCTCGGCGCCGGGCCTGAGGATGACCGCCGCGTGCGGCGTCTCTCCCCACTTGTCGTGCGGAATGCCGAACACGGCCACCTCGCGCACGTCGGGGTGGCGCGCCGCGATCTCCTCGATGTCGCGCGGATAGACCTTCACGCCGCCGGAGTCGATCATGTCCTTCTTGCGGTCCACGAGGTGCAGGAAGCCCTCCCCGTCCACGTGGCCGATGTCGCCGGTATGCAGCCACCCGTCGCGAATCGCCTGCTCCGTGAGGTCCGGCCTCTTGTAGTAGCCGCTCATCAGCATCGGCCCGCGGCCGACGATCTCCCCGGGCTCGCCCGGCGCGCACTCGGTGCCGTCCTCGCGCAGGATGCGCATGCGGAAGAAGGGCGGCGGCACGCCCACGGAAGCCGCGCGGCGCACGGCCTCGCTGCGGTCGAGGATGGTGACGAAGCCTTCGGTGAGCCCGTAGAGCTCGTAGAGGCGCCCGGGCAGCGCCGCGTTCAGCCGGTCCTTGTCCTGCTTGAGGAGCGGGGCGCCCAGCGACACGATGCACTCGAGGGATTCCAGTCGCCTCGCATCGAACCCGGGCGCACCCAGGATCGCCACGATCTGCGCGGGAACGAGCATCACGTGCGTCACGCGCTCGCGCTCGATCGCGGCGATCGTTTCCTCGGCGTCGAACTGGCGCAAGAGGATGTAGGTGCCGCCCAGGAAGAACGACGGCATCATCGTCACGAAGGCGCCGTTGAACACGATCGCCCCGCTGTGCAGCGTGCGCGACTCCGGCGCCATGCGGAAGGCCGGGCCCATGAGCGTGGCGTACATCGAGCGCACGAAGTGCGTGTGCATGATGCCCTTCGGCACACCCGTGGTGCCGCTCGTGAACATGATGTTGAAGAGGTCGTCGGGGCCGGCCTCGGCCGGCTCGAGATCCCCGGGCTGCTGCGCCGAGAGCGCCCGGTAGTCGCCGAAGCCGGGTGCTGCGCCATCGACGAGCAGCACGTTTGCGGGAAGCTCCCCGGGCATCTCGCGCAGCACCGGCAGCATCGAGGACTGCGCAAGGAGGAGGTTCGCATCGGAGCCGCGCAGGAGACTCGCGAGCCCTTCGCGCAGCAGGAGAGGCGACAGCGGAACGAGCGCCGCGCCGATCGACGGCACCGCCCAGTAGATCTCGAGGAGTTCGAGCGAATTGGCGGCGACGGTGGCCACCTTGTCGCCCGGGCGGACCCCGAGGGAGCGCAGGAGGTTTCCGGCGCGCGCCACGCGCTCCCAGAACTCGCGGTACGTGTAGCGCGTGCCCTCGAACACCACGGCAACCGCATCGGGGCGCAGGCGGGCGTGGCGCTTGATCAGCGTGGCGAGCTCGAGCATGGGTGCGGCGGCCTTACCTGGCGGTTCCGCGCAGCTTTCCCACGATCCCGGTGGGGAAGTAGTACACGCAGGCGATGAAGAGGATCCCCATCCACAGCATCCAGCGGTCCGGGTGGATCACGCGGGCGAGCCACGGCCAGTCCACGAGCTGCGCCGCGGCGCGCCCCATCCCGAGCTGGAGGTAGTTCTGCGCGAGGATGAAGAGGACCGAGCCGATCACCGCGCCGTACATCCTGCCCATGCCGCCGATCACGACGATCAGCAGGATGTCGGTCATCACCTCGAAGCTCAGCACCGTCTTCGGGCCGACGTAGCGCAGCCACAGCGCCATCAGCGCCCCGGCGAGCGTGGCCACGAGGGCCGCGATGCAGTTGGCGAGCGTGCGGTAGACGACCGTGCGATAGCCCAGCGCCTCGGCACGGAAGTCGTTCTCGCGGATGGCCTGGAGCACGCGGCCGAACTGCGAATTGACCACGCGCAGCAGGAAGAGAAACAGCACGACCGAGACGGCGAGGACGAGGTAGTAGGTGAGGAGGCGCCCGTCGATCGCACGGCCGAAGATCTCCGATTCGATGAGGCGGTAGCCGGGTTGCAGCACCTCTGGCACGCGGAAGTTCCTGCCATCCTCGCCGCCCGTGAAGTCGGAGAGCTGCGAGGCAAGGACGCTGAAGGCGGACGCCACGGCGAGCGTGATCATCGCGAAGAAGAGCGCGCGCACCCTGAGCGAGACCAGGCCGATGACGAGCGCGAGCACGAGCGTCACCGTGAGCGCGGTCGCGAGCCCGGTGAAAACCGCCCACCAGGTGGGGCCCATGGCGCCCAGCGCGAGGCCCACGCCGTAGGCGCCGATGCCGTAGAACATGGTGTGGGCGAAGGACACGATGCCGGCGTAGCCGAGCAGCAGGTCGTAGGAGGCCACCAGGACGATGAAGACGCAGATGGTGGCCGCGGTGTTGAGCGCGCGCGCGCCGCCCGCGACGAACGGAACCACCGCGAGGCCCACGAGGATCGCGGCGAGGAGCGCCACAAGCAGGCGCCCGCGCGGCACGTCGTCGGAGAGGAGGCTTCGGATCACCCGCATCCCCTTCTAGCGCCTGGCCACGGCGTAGAGCCCCGCGGGGCGCCAGAGCAGGATCGCCACCATGAGGAGGATGTTCGAGGCGAGTGCCAGCTTCGGCGCGAGAAACCCGGCGTAGTTGGCCACCAGCGCGGTGAGGAGCGCGCCCAGGAAGCAGCCGCCCACGGAACCCAGCCCGCCGATGATGATCACGATGAACACCATCACCACGATCTCGCCGCCCATGGAGGCCGTGAGCGTCTCGCGGTAGAGCCCCCACAGCACGCCCCCGAGCCCGGCGAGCGCGGAGCCGGCCACGAACACGCCCACGAAGAGGCGCCGGATGCGGTAGCCCAGGGCCTCCACCATCGGGCCGTTCTCGACGCCGGCGCGGATCAATAGCCCGATGCGCGTGCGGTTGAGCACCAGGAACATGGTCGCGAACACCACAAGGCCCACGGCGACCGCTAGCAGCCGGTACTTCTCGATCGCGACGTCTCCCATCACGAACGCGCCGCGCAGCGCCTTCGGAAGCGGCAGCGGGATCTGCTCCGCGCCCCAGATCACGTGGATCATCTGCTCGGTCACGATCGCCCCGCCCATCGTCACCAGGATCTGCCGCAGGTGCTGGCCGTAGACGCGCCGGACGATGAGGCGCTCGAAGACCCAGCCGACGGCGGCGGTCGCGACCATCGCGACGACGATGGCGAGCCCGACGGCGGAGAGGTTGAGCGCCAGCGAATCGGCCTGGGTCCAGTCGCCCAGCGGCAGGAGCACCAGCGTCGCGGCGAAGGCGCCCACGGAGACGAAGGCGCCGTGGCCGAAGTTCAGCACGTCCATCAGGCCGAAGACCAGCGTCAGGCCGCTGGCCATGATGAAGATCATCATGCCCATGGCGAGCCCGGCGACGGTCAGCGTCACCCAGGTGGGGAAGCTGCCCACGAGCGGCAGCATGGCGATCGCGACGGCGGGCACCAGGACGAGCGGCGCGTAATCGAGCGCCGCGGCGGGAATCGCCGCGCCCTTGCCCTGCTGCGCGGGCACGAATTCGTCGTTCATGTATGCGCCTCCATGGCGAGCCCCAGCAGGCGCATCTGCAGCGCCCGGTCGGCGGCGAAGTCGGGCATCGGCCCGGCGTGCACGATTCTTCCGTCGTCCATCACGGCGACGCGGTCCCCCAGGCGCTTCACGAAGCTCACGTTCTGCTCGACGAGCAGGATCGTCGTCCCCGTCGCCTTCAGCTCGCGGAACGCCGCGAGCAGGCTCTGGACGATGGCGGGTGCCAGGCCCTTGGTGGGCTCGTCCACGAGCAACAGGCGCCGCGGCTCGACGATCGCGCGGGCGATGGCGAGCATCTGCTTCTGCCCCCCGGAGAGGTTTCCCGCCTGGTGGTTCCAGAACTTCCCGAGGGCGGGCAGGAATCCGAGGATCCATTCGAGTCGCGCAGAGTCGAGCCTGCCCTGGCGGGCGCCGAGCACGAGGTTCTCGCGCACCGTGAGATCGGAGAAGACCGCCATGCTCTCGGGCACGTAGGCCACGCCCGCGCGCGCGATCTCCGGCGTGGCGAGGGCGGCGATGTCGCGCCCCTCGAAGCGAAGCCGCCCCTGGCTCGCCTTCCACAATCCCATGATGGTGCGAAGCGTCGTGGTCTTCCCGGCGCCGTTGCGACCGAGGAGCGCCGTGAGTTCGCCTTCGCGGACCTCGAGGTCGACGCCCTGGAGGATGTGGTACTGCCCGATGTGCGTGTGCACGCCGGCGAGTGTCAGCAGCGCCTCAGCCATCGCCGTCCTCCGCGATGCCCAGGTACGCCTCCTGGACGATGGGCGACGCCATCACCGTCGCGAAATCGCCGTCGGCCACGAGGGCGCCGTCGTGGAGCACGAGGATGCGGTCGGCGAGCGAACGCACCACGTCCAGCTTGTGCGCGACCAGCAGCACCGTGCGGTCGCCCTGGTCCCTGATGTGCTGGATCAGCTCGAGGACGATCGGCACCTCGTCCACGCTCATGCCCGCGGTGGGCTCGTCGAACATGAGGACCTGCGGCTCGAGCGCGAGGAGGATCGCCACCTCGAGCTTGCGCTGCTCGCCGTGGGAGAGCGAGGCCGCGGCCGCGTGCCGCCGGTCGGCCAGCGCCACGCGGTGCAGGAAGTGCTCGGCCTTCTCGATCAACTCCACGTGCCCGGTCCAGAGCGAGAGGAAGTTCAGGCCCGCGCGCGCGGCTCTGCACGGCGAGCCGCACGTTCTCGATCACCGTCAGGTTGGGAAAAAGCTGCGTCAGCTGGAACGCCCGGCCGATGCCGCGCTGGGCGCGCTGCGCCGCGCCGAGCCGCGTGACGTCCTCGCCGAAGAGGTGCACCGATCCGGCGCTCGCCGCGAGCTGCCCGGAGACCAGGTTGAAGTACGTGGTCTTCCCGGCGCCGTTCGGCCCCACGATCGCGGTGAGCGTCCCGGGGTGGAAGTCCGCGCTCACCGCATTCACCGCGACGTGGCCCCCGAAGCGCACCGTGAGGCCGCGCGTCGAGAGCACCGGGTGCGTGGCGGGCAGCGCGGACATGGCGGGCGCCGTCGCTCGCTTCGGGTTCAGCGCTTGTTCCGGACGGGGACGGGCAGCTCGCTCGCGGGAATTTCGCGCACCAGCTCCAGGAGGTCCCACTCGTCCTTCTGCTCCTTCTTGATGCGGAAGTGGTACATCGGCTGCATCGCCTGGTGGTCCGCCTTGCGGAAGCTCATCTTTCCCTTCGGCGTGTCGAACTCCATGCCCTCCATCGCCGCGATCAGCTTCTCCGTATCCCCCGAGGGCACCTTCTTCAGCGCGGCGACCACCGCGCTCGCCGCCGTGAACCCGCCGGCGGTGAACATGTCCGGCGGCGCGTTGTAGCGCTTGCGGTACTCCGCCACGAGCCAGTCGTTCATGGGGTTCTTCGGGAACCCGTAGTAGTAGAAGATCGCGCCCTCGGTGCCCGCGTAGCTCTTCCAGGTCTTCAGCACCGGCAGGATGTTGCCGCCGGGGGCGAGCACGATGCCGTAGCGCCCGGGCTTCAAATCCGCGATCTTGGACAGCGGGTGCGGGCCCGCCCAGATGATCCCGAGGATGCGCGGCTCGGGGTGGGACTTGAGCGCGTCGAAGATCCGCTGGGCGGAGGCGGTGAAGTCGGTGGTGTTCTGCGGCGCGTACTCCTCGTGCACGACGGTGGCCTTGCTGCCGATCGTCGCCAGCGCGTCCTTGGCGGCCTTCACGCCGTCGCGCCCGAAGGCGTAGTCCTGCGCGAGGAACGCGACGCTCGCCTTGCCCATGAGCGTCGCCGCCCCTGCGAGCCCGTCCTGCGTCGAGTTGCGGCTGGTGCGGAAGATGTGGCGGTTCCACTTGTCGCCGGTGATGCTGTCGGCCACCGCCGGCTCGACGATCAGGATCTTGCGGTACTCCTCGGCCACCGGGAGCATCGCGAGCGTCGCACCCGAGGAGGTGGTGCCCACGGCGATCGCCACCTTGTCGTCGCCGTAGGCTTCCGCCAGCGCGGTCTTCGCGAGGTCGGGCTTCAGCTGGTCGTCCTTCACGATCACCCGGATCTTGCGCCCGCCGAGTTCCATCTTGCCGCCGGTCAGGTATTCCAGGCCCATCATGAACCCGGCCTCGGTCTCCTTCGCGTAGGCCTCGAAGGGGCCGGTCTTGCCCAGGATCAGGGCGATGCGCAGTTCCTGGGCGCTCGCGGCGCCGGCCGCGGCCCACAGGGCCGGCACCAGCATGAAGCTCTTCAAAGCCATGGACATCTCCTCGGAAAAAGTGCGCGGGATCAGGTGGCCTGCGGCCCGGGCTGGCAGACGCGCCGGAAGCCTGCCGCGATGAACGGCACCATCCGGCGCAGGATGGCCTCCATGTCCGCGGAAACGCATGCGCCCGCGGACAGGCGGTCGATGCGCCCGGTCTCCGAGAGGCTCAGCGTGAGCGCCCCGGACAGGAAGTGGTAGCACCAGTACAGGTCGACGTCGCTCGCCTGCGGCATGCAGCGGCGCAGCAGGTCGATCAGGCGCCGGATGACCGGGTCGAAGTGGCGCGTCATCATCCGGCCGCCCCAGTCGGGCGAATTGTTGACCAGTGCGAGCAGGCGAAAGTAGTTCTTCCAGCGTTCATCGCCCTGGATCGAGTGGCGCAGGATCGGCTCGAGGAAGGCCTCGATGCAGCCTTCGGCGGAAATGCGCTCGCCTGCGGCGAGGGCATAGGCGTCCATGGAGCTGATCCGCTCCGCGTTGAGGACTTCGGCCCGCCGCTCGAAGACGGCGTCGAAGAGGCCCTTCTTGGTCTCGAAGTAGTAGTGCACGAGCGCCGGGTCGACGCCGGCGGAACTCCCCACCTCGCGCACCGTGACGCCGTGCAGCCCGTGGCGCGCGAACAGCGCCTCGGCGTGGTCGAGGATGAGCCCGCGCGTCTCGACCGCCTCTGCAAGCCTGCGCACGGGGCGGCCACGCGGGGCAGCCTTGTTCGCGGCCCTGGGCATCGCGTCATGCAACGCCCGCGAGGAAGCTCGCGAGCGCGGCCCGTGCCGCGGGCTCCGTGAGCATCGGCGCGTGGCCCACGCCGGGCACCTCGGCGTACTGCATGCCGGGAGCCGCGCCGCGCATGTACCCGGCCTCCTCCGGGCCCAGGATGTCGGAGATCGCGCCGCGCACGAGCAGCGTCGGGCGGTTTCGGGCGAGTCGGCGGAAGAGCATCTTCGCGAGAAACGACGTGGGCTTGAGTTTCGCGCCCTGTATGGCGGCCGCGATCGCCGGGTCGTAGTCCAGGGCGAGCCGTCCGTTCGCGTCGGCGCGATAGGTGCGCTTCGCCCATGCGTGCCAGTCCGCCGGGGTGTTGTCCGGAAAGGCCGCCCCGTTGATGGACTGGATGTAGGCCGCGGCATCGTCCCAGGTCTCCACGGGCCGCCCCTGCCCCACGTAGCCCTTGATGCGCGTGAGCCCCGTCATGGAGATCATGGGGCCGATGTCGTTCAGCACGGCCGCGGCGATGGCCCGCAGGCGCTTCAGGGCGATCGTCATGGTGATGATGCCGCCCATGGAGGTGCCGATGAAGACGGCACGGGCGATGCCGGCCTCGTCGAGGAGCTTCAGCACGTCCGAGGCGTAGACGGCGGGGTGGTAGCGCCGCGGATCGGGATCGCGCGCCGAGCGGCCGCGGCCGCGGATGTCGACCGCGATGACGCGCCGGCCCTGCGCGGCGATCCAGGGCGCGACGTCCTCGAAATCGCCGGAATTGCGGGTGAGCCCGTGGATGCAGACGACGGGGCAGCGCGCGGGGCCGCCGTCGCCCGCGTAGTCGCGGGCGTGGAGCGCGAGCTCGCCCACGCCTTTCCAGGTTCGTTCGACAAAAGTGGCCATGGTTCCTCCTTCGCCGGAAAGCGTGCGGCTGCCCGCCGGGGCGGTGCCTGCGGCCCCGATGATCGCCGATTCAGGCCGGCGGCGCCTGGCGGCGCCGCCGGTCGGCTCAGGCAGTGCAGGTCAGAACGAGTAGCTCGCGGTGAGCTTGACCGTACGCGGATCGCCGTAGAAGGCCGTGACCGTGTTGAAGAACGCCCCGAAGGTGTAGCCGGCGACCTTGTAGCGCTTGTCGGTGAGGTTGCGCCCGATCAGCGCCACCTGGATCCTGCGGTCGCTGCTCGTCCAGGTGAGGCTCGCGTCCCAGAGCGTGTGGGCCGCCTGCGCCAGCGTTTCCGCCGCTCCCACGTTGGCGTCGATCGCCGGGACGCCGGTCGGGCGCACGAACTCGAACTGGTACACCTTGTCCTTGTAGGACATCGTGTTCGTCAGCGCGAGGCGTCCGCTCCTGCCGGCGACGGCCATCGGCCACTCGTAGGTCCCGGTGATGCTGGCTGCCTTCCTCGGCGTGTTCTGGAACTCCGCCGCGGAAGCGATGTTGACCAGCGCGGCGGCCGCTCCCGTGAGCCCGTTGGCGACGATCCATTCCTTGTACTCGGCGTCGATGAACGAGGCCATGCCGCTCACCGTGAACGCGTCGGTGACGCGGGCGAGGGCCTCGAACTCGAGGCCCTTGATCTCGGCCTTGCCGGCGTTGGTCACGTTGCCGGCGAATCCCGTGACGGTCCCGGCGGCGTCGAAGGTCGGGATCGAGCCCGGGATCTGGACGTTGGTGTAGTCGGTGAAGAACGCCGCCGCGTTGGTCTGGATGCGGCCGTTGTTCATCGCGGACTTCAGCCCCACCTCGAAGCTCTTGACCTCTTCGGGCTTGACTCCCTTGCGCTTCTCGAGCGAGGTGGCGCTGGTGGGGTTGCCCCCGAGGTCCATGCGGGGGTCGAACAGCCCGCCCTTGAAGCCCTCGGAGTAGGTCGCGTACAGGTTCTGGTCCGGGGTGAGCTTCCAGCCGAAGCCGACCTTGGGCGTGAACTTCTTGTCGGTGCGGTCCAGGTCGCTCTTGCCCATGTCGGTGTTGACGACGGCCGAGGCCGCGGCCGCGGGATTGCCGAGCGTGGGAGAGCCGGCGAGGCCGAAATAGGTCCGCTTGTAGATGCGCGCCTGCCGCTGGTCGCTCGTGTAGCGCCCGCCCAGCGTCACGTTGAACCGGTCCGAGACGTCGTAGCTCGCGTCGGCGAAGGCGGCCCAGGTCTTGGTGTCGATGTCGTCCAGCGTGTAGAGGGACAGCCCGCCCGCGGCGTTGAAGAGCACGTCGAATTCGTTGAAGGCGTTGGCGCGCATGAAATAGGCGCCCGCGACACCCTGCCACTTGCTTCCCGTGTAGGTGAACTGGAATTCCTGGCTCTTCTGGTCGTCCTCGTAGATCGCGGGCGCCTCGAAGAGGGGCGTGTTGAGGGAATCGAAGTCGATGGGCGCGTAGGACTTGGAGCGGCGCGTCGCGGTGATCGACTTGAAGGACAGGGTCGGGCTGATCGTGTAGTCCACCAGCAGCGACTCGCCGCTGGTCTTCACCTGCTGGGCATGGCCGAGGACGGAGTACAGGTTGGCCCGCGTGTCGAAGTGCCCGCTGAGCACGGGCTCGGCTCCCGGGGCGGGGCCGGCCGTCAGGCGATGCCCCTGCTTGGGAAGCGAATCGTCGACCGTGCGGTCGGCGGAGAGGCGGATGAAGAGCGAACTCGTCGGCGTGAACTCCGCCGTGATCCGGCCCGCCAGCACGTCCTTGTCGTAGTTGTCCTTGCCGTTGACGACGTTCGTGCCGTACCCGTCCCGGTTGAAGGAAGCCAGGGTGGCGCCGAGCCGCACCGTGTCGGTCACCGGCACGCTGCCCCTCACGCTCAGGTCCTGCTGGCTGTAGCTGCCCAGCGTCGCCTTCACGTTCAGCTCGGTCTTCGCCGAGAGCCTGCGCGTCACGTACTTGATCGCGCCGCCGATCGTGTTGCGTCCGTAGAGGGTTCCCTGGGGGCCGCGCAGCACTTCGATCCGCTCGATGTCGTAGATGTCCGAGAGCGCGCCCTGCGGGCGCGCGAGGTAGACGTCGTCCAGGTAGATGCCCACGCCCTGCTCGTAGCCGGCGAGCGGGTCCTGCTGGCCGACGCCGCGAATGAAGGCGGTGAGCGTGGAGTTGGTCGCGCGCGAGGGTTTCAGCGTCGTGCTGGGCACGAGGTTCGCGATGCCCGTGAGGTCCGGGATGCCCGCCGCCTCGATCGCCGCGGCGGAGAAGGCGCTCACGGCGCCCGGAACGTCCTGCAGCAGTTCCTCGCGCCGCCGCGCGGTGACGACGATCTGCTCGACCGCGGTGGGGCTGTCCTTCTTCGCGTCCTTCGCCTGCGCCTGCGTCGCCTGGGCCAGCTTGATGCCCGCCTCCGGCGCTTGTTCCTGCGCCGCGGCGACGACCGCGCCCTGCGTCAGGGCAAGCGCGATGGCCGCATGCAGCGTCCGGACCGAATGCTGTCGTTTCGATGCCATGGATTCCTCCTCAGGATTGGAATTATTGTGCGTCGCGCTTACCGGACACCGGCCGCGTGGTCCGCAATCTAGTGCAGTCCCATGGACTTCGTCAAGATTTCATTTTTCGGTGAATAAATAATTCAGCGCGTTATTTATCAAATACTTATAAATTCATCGGACGCTGAATATGTAACGCAGGCCATTACAGCCCGACACGTATCGGAACCCGGAAAACCTGTCCGGAATGCCGGACAAAACGGACGCGAAAACACGAACGCGAGCCCGAAGTGCGCCTGCGCGCCCCGCAAGGCGGGAAGGCCCGCCCCGCCAGCGTTCCATTTGAGGCCGCGCAGACGGGATGCGCCGAGTTGCGGCAAAATGCCTCACTCCGGCCCCCCGGCCGAGAAGCGCCGCATGAGCACCTACCCCCTCCTCGAGACGATCAACGATCCGTCGGATCTCCGGCGGCTCGACCGCAAGCAGCTCCCGGCGCTCGCCGCGGAGCTGCGCCGATTCATCGTCACTTCCGTGGCGAACACCGGCGGGCACCTGTCGTCGAACCTGGGCACGGTGGAGCTCACCATCGCGCTCCACTTCGTGTTCGCCACGCCCGAGGACCGGATCATCTGGGACGTGGGCCACCAGACCTACGGCCACAAGATCCTCACCGGGCGCCGCGCGGGCATGCCGAGGCTGCGGCAGAAGGGCGGCATCGCGGGCTTTCCCCGGCGCGAGGAGAGCGTCTACGACACCTTCGGCACGGCGCATTCGTCCACCTCGATTTCGGCCGCGCTCGGCATGGCGGTCGCCGCGCGCCAGCTGGGCAAGGACCACCGTGCCGTCGCGGTCATCGGCGACGGCGCCATGACCGCGGGCATGGCCTTCGAGGCGCTGAACAACGTGAAGCACTCCGGCGCCAACGTGATCGTCGTCCTGAACGACAACGACATGTCGATCTCGGAGAACGTGGGCGCGCTCAACAATTACCTCGCGAAGCTCATGTCCGGGCGTTTCTACGCGGCGACGAAGCGCACCGCCGACAAGATCCTCTCCGTCGCGCCGCCCATGAAGGAGCTCGCCAAGCGCTTCGAGGGGCACGCCAAGGGCATGATCACGCCCTCCACGCTCTTCGAGGAATTCGGCCTGAACTACACGGGCCCCGTGGACGGGCACAACCTCGACGCCCTCGTGGAGACGCTCACCAACGTGAAGCGCCTCGACGGCCCGCAGTTCCTGCACGTGGTGACCAGGAAGGGCCAGGGCTACGCCTTCGCCGAGGACGACCCCATCGCCTACCACGGCCCCGGCCGCTTCGACCCGGGCGTGGGCATCGTGAAGCCCGCGCCGGCGCCCGACACGAGGGCGCGGCCGACCTACACGCAGGTATTCGGCGACTGGCTCTGCGACCAGGCGAAGGCGGACCACCGGCTCGTCGGCATCACGCCGGCGATGCGCGAGGGCTCGGGCATGGTGCGTTTCTCCCAGGAGCACGCGGACCGCTACTTCGACGTGGGCATCGCCGAGCAGCACGCCGTCACCTTCGCCGCGGGGCTCGCCTGCGACGGCATGAAGCCCGTGGTCGCGATCTACTCCACTTTCCTGCAGCGCGCCTACGACCAGCTGATCCACGACGTGGCGCTGCAGAACCTGCCCGTGGTCTTCGCGCTCGACCGGGGCGGCCTCGTGGGAGCCGACGGCCCCACGCACCACGGCGCCTTCGACCTGTCGTTCCTGCGCTGCATCCCGAACCTGACCGTGATGGCGCCCGCCGACGAGGACGAGTGCCGCCGGATGCTCTGCACCGGGTTCGCGCTCGACGGCCCGTCGGCGATCCGCTACCCGCGCGGCGCCGGCCCGGGCGTAGAGGTGTCGGCGCAACTCGAGCCCCTGCCGGTCGGCGAGGGCGTGGTCCGCCGCGAGGGGCGCAGGGTTGCGATCCTCGCCTTCGGCGCGATGCTGCGGCCCGCGCTCGAGGCCGGCGCCGAGCTGGGTGCGACCGTCGCCAACATGCGTTTCGTGAAGCCGCTCGACCAGGCGCTCGTCCTGCGGCTCGCCACCACCCACGAGCTCGTCGTCACCGTCGAGGAAAACGTCCTCGCGGGCGGCGCGGGTTCCGCGGTCCTCGAATCGCTCGCGGCCCAGGGCGTCGAGGTTCCCGTTCTCCAACTGGGCCTTCCCGACCACTTCGTCGAACACGGCGATCCGGCGCAGTTGCTGGCCGATTGCGGCCTCGATGCTCCCGGCATCGCGCGTGCCATCCGTGAAAGGCTTTCGCAAGGCAATGCTTCCCAGAGACCCGGCATGGCGGCCTAGGGCCGCCGCACTCCTCCTCGCGACCGCGTGCTTCGGCGCCGCGGCCGCCGACAAACCCTGCGACGGCGCCAACAAGGCGATCGACGGCGTGACCTCCTGGGCCGCGCTGCAGAAATCGGTGAAGGACTACGGCCACTGCGACAAGGGCACGACGGCCGACCTCTTCACCGAGGCGATGCTGCGCGTGGTAATCAGCGGCTGGCAGAAGGTGGGGGATGCGGGCTCCATCCTCGACAAGGACGAGCCCTTCCGCCGCTGGCTCAACAAGCGCCTGAGCAGCCCCACGCTCGGGACCCAGGATTCCGCCGAGATCCGCGACCTCGCCAAGTCCAGCTGCCCGACGGGCCAGGACAAGGTATGCGGGGACCTCCTCTCCGCCGTGGAGCTGGGCCGCGCCATCTCCGCGCCGGACCTGCTGCTCATTCCGCCACCCGCGCCCGCTGCCGCCAAGGGCAAGCCGTGAGGTTCGCCGCCGCTCGCTATCACGGTAAAATCCGCACCTTGCGACCGAAAGGAACTCGATGATGAAACGCACCGTCTTCGCGATTGCCCTCGCCCTGGGCACCACCGCCGCCCTCGCGCAGGCCCCCGCTCCCGCCGCGGCGCCCGGCGTGAGCGTTCCGGCGGCCAAGTGCGAGCCCAAGCCCGTCTACCCGGGCGTGAAGGCCATCCAGGATGACGACAAGCGCGAGGCGTTCACGAAAGCGCTCAAGAACTACCAGGACTGCGTGAAGGCCTACGTGGCGGAACGCAAGGCCTTCATCGAGGCGAGCAACAACGGCATCCGCGCCGCGGTCGAGGAGCACAACGCGGTCATGAACAAGTTCCGCGATGACCAGGAGAAGGCCAAGAAGGAACTCGGCCAGTAGCCGAGGCGGTAGCCGGGGGCCGGGCCGGGGCGCGATACGCCCTCGCCCGGCCCTTTTCCCGGGGCGCCGCGCGCCGTGTCAGTGCCGCGGCTCGCCGTCGCGCGGCGCGAGCGCGTTGAGCTTCTCGTAGAGCGTCGCCCGCGAGATGCCGAGCAGCTCCGCGGCGAGAATCTTCTTGCCGTCGGCCGCGGCCAGCGCCGAACGGATGGCGTTTCGCTCCGCGTCCGCCACGATGTCGGCGAGCCGAAGCGTGCGCCGGCCGCTCGCGTGCGCGGCACCCGCCAGGCGCGGCAGCACGAGGCTGAACTCCTCGGCGGAGAGCCGCGGCGCGTCGGAGCGCATGGTCACCTGCTCGAGCACGTTCCTCAGCTCGCGGATGTTGCCCGGCCACGCGTAGGCGCAGAGCACCGCCAGCGCCGTGGGCGCCAGCTCGCGCTGCGGGCGGCCGCTGCGCCGGGCGATGTCCTCGAGGATGTGCTCGCAGAGCGCCTCGACGTCGGCGATGCGCTCGCGCAGCGGCGGCAGCTCGATGGGCAGCACCGACAGCCGGTAGAAGAGATCGGAGCGGAAGCGCCCCATGCCCACCATCTGCCGCAGGTCCACGCTGCTCGCGGCGATCACGCGCACGTCGACCTTGGCGACGCGGTTGGAGCCCAGCGGCTCGATCTCCTTCTCCTGCAGCGCGCGCAGGAGCTTCGACTGCGCGCCCAGGGGCATGTCGCCGACTTCATCGAGGAAAAGCGTGCCGCCCTGGGCCAGCATGAACTTGCCGTCGCGCCCGCGCTTGTCCGCTCCGGCGTAAACAGAGGGCGAGGCGCCGAAGAACTCGCTCTCGAGCTGCGCCTCCGGGATCGCCGCGACGTTCACGCCGATGAAGGGCCCGTGGGCCCGCGGGCTCGCGGCGTGGATCGCCTGGGCGAGCACTTCCTTGCCGGTGCCCGTCTCGCCCAGGAGCAGCACCGTCGTGTCGGCCTGCGCGGCGCGCCGGGCCTGGCGCTTGACCTCCATCGCCGCGGCCGAGGTGCCGACGAAGCTGGAGAAGGTGTACTTCGCCCGGCGTTCCGCGGCGAGGCTGCTCCGCGTGGTGGCGAGCTCGGTCTCCAGTTGCTGGAACTTGCGCACCAGCGGCTGCAGGGAAGCGAGCGTGTCGAAGAGCATGAACCCGGCCGCCCCGATGACCCGGCCGCGCTCGTCCTTCACCGGCACGCGCATCACCACGAAGGACTCCTCGCCGAACTGCATGATGTCGAGCATCATCGGCTCGCCCGTGCGCACCACTTCGCGCATGAGGCTGTTGGGGATCACGTCCTCGACCACGCGGCCCTCGGCCGCGGCGGCCGAGGCGAGCTTCAGGCGCCCGACGTACTTCTCGCTGATCCAGACGATGCGCGCGTCCCGGTCGACGATGAGCGCGCCCTCGCACATGGCGTCGAGCCCCTCGAAGAGGGACTTCTTCGCGATGCGCCGGATGGCGTCGTGGTCCTTCAAGCGGGGCATGGTCTCCTCCTGCCGCTCACGCTGTGGCTGCGGGCGGCGGAAACCGCCCGGGCGCTATTTCACCACGCTCCTGTCCTGGCCGAAGAGAATCTTGCGCTCCTGCTCGGTCACCGGACCGCGCGGGGTCGGGTTCACTTCCTTCGCCTTCGCGTAGGCGCGCACGGTGCCGGGGCGCGCGCGAATCGCCGCGTGCCAGCGCGCGAGGTTCGGGAAGTCGGCGAGGTCCTGGCCCTGGCGCTCGGGGATGATCCACGGATAGGAAGCCATGTCGGCGATGGAATAGGATTTCCCGAGGATGAAGTCGCGGCCCTTGAGGCGCTTGTCGAGCACGCCGTAGAGGCGGCTCGTCTCCTTCACGTAGCGCTCGATCGCATAGGGAAGCTTTTCAGGCGCGTAGTGCTGGAAGTGGTGGTTCTGCCCGGCCATCGGGCCCAGCCCGCCCATCTGCCACATGAGCCATTCGAGCGCCTCCACCTGCCCGCGCAGGTCGCCGGGGATGAATTTCCCCGTCTTGCCCGCGAGGTAGACGAGGATCGCGCCCGACTCGAATACGGAGAGCGGCTTGCCGCCGTCGGCCGGCGCGTGATCGACCAGGGCCGGGATGCGGTTGTTGGGCGAGATCTTCAGGAAGTCCTTCGCGAACTGCTCGCCCTTGCCGATGTTGATGCCGTGCAGGCGGTAGGGCAGCTTCGCCTCCTCCAGGAACAGCGTGATCTTGTGGCCGTTGGGCGTGGTCCAGTAGTAGAGGTCGTACATCGCGTCCGTCCTTTCGTCTAGCGGCCCAGGGGGCCGGTGTCGCAGCGCTTGTACTGGTTGGGCCAGGCCATCGCCACGCCGAGCGCCTTCGCGGCATGGCGCGGCCAGTAGGGGTCGCGCAGCAGCGCGCGCGCGAGGCACACCGCATCGGCCTGGCCGGTCGCGAGGATGTGCTCGGCCTGCACCGGCTCGGTGATGAGGCCCACCGCGGCCACGGGAATGCCCGCCTCGCGCCGGATCGCGGCGGCGAACGGCACCTGGTAGCCGGGGCCGAGCACGATCTTCTGGTCGGCGGCGTTGCCGCCGCTGGAGACGTCGATCAGGTCGACGCCGATCGCCTTCAGCTCGCGGGCGAAGGCGATGGACGATTCGAGATCCCAGCCGCCCTCCTTCCAGTCGCTCGCGGAGATCCGCACCAGCACGGGCTTGTCCCCGGGCCACGCCTCGCGCACCGCGCGCGCGACCGCCAGCGGAAAGCGCATGCGGTTGGCGAGCGAGCCGCCGAACTCGTCCGCGCGCCGATTCGACAGCGGCGAGAGGAACTCGTGCAGCAGGTAGCCGTGCGCCGCATGCACTTCGGCCACCTCGAATCCCGCCTGCAACGCGAGGCCCGCCGAATGGCGGAAAGCGGCCACGCACGCCTCCAGGTCCGCCGGCGTCATCGCGCGCGGCGCCGGGTAGTCGCCGAAGGCGATCTCGCTGGGCCCGAGCGTCTTCCACCCGCCCGCGTCCCGTGCCAACGGCTTGCCGCCGTTCCAGGGCTTGTCGCACGAGGCCTTGCGCCCGGCGTGCGCGATCTGGATGCCCGGCACCGCGCCCTGGTCCCGGATGAACTTCACGATCGGCTTCCATGCCGCGACCTGCGCGTCCGACCAGATGCCGGCGTCCCAGGGCGTGATGCGGCCCTCGGGCGACACGCTCGCGGCTTCCGTGAGCACGAGGCCGCAACCGCCGACCGCGCGGCTGCCGAGGTGCACGAGGTGCCAGTCGTTCGGCACGCCGTCCGCGCAGGAGTATTCGCACATCGGCGAGACGAAGACGCGGTTGGGGATCGTGACGGCGCGCAGCGTGACGGGGCTGAAGAGCAGTGACATGGAATCGAAGGCTCGTGAAAGGGGGGGCGTACGGGCCTTCCAATCTAGCACGGCGCCAAAGGCCGGGCGGGAGCGCTCGGTTAGAATCGCTTGAACCTTTCCGGGGGAAATCCATGAGGATCTTCGCCGCAGCGCTCGCCGCGACCGCTGCCCTGTCGGCCGCCGCCCAGGACCAGCCCTTCGCCATCGCGATCCACGGCGGCTCGGGCACCATCACGCGCTCCACCCTCACGCCGGAGCGCGAAGCGGCCTATCGCGCGGTGCTCGCCGAGGCGCTCGAAGCCGGCAGGCGCGTGCTCGCCGCGGGAGGCCCGAGCCTGGATGCCGTCGTCGCGGCCGTGAAGGTGATGGAGGACTCACCCCTCTTCAACGCGGGCAGGGGCGCGGTCTTCACGAACGAGGGCGCGAACGAGCTGGACGCCTCGATCATGGACGGCAAGGGCCGCCGGGCGGGCGCGGTGGCGGGCGTCACCACCGTGAAGAATCCCATCGAGGCGGCGCGCGCGGTGATGGAAAAGTCCCGCCACGTGCTGCTCGCGGGCCCGGGCGCGGACCGGTTCGCGAAGGAGCAGGGCCTTGCGATCGTGGACCCCGCCTGGTTCCGCACCGAGGAGCGCTGGCAGCAGTTGCAGCGCGCGAAGGCGCGCGACCGCATGCCGATGGATCACGACGCGCCGAAGAAGTCGGGCGCCCTCGCCGAGCACGAGAAGTTCGGCACCGTGGGCGCCGTGGCCCTCGACCAGGCGGGCAACCTCGCCGCGGCCACCTCCACTGGCGGGCTCACCAACAAGCGCTTCGGCCGCGTGGGCGATTCGCCCATCGTCGGGGCCGGCACCTGGGCGGAGAACGAGCGTGGCGGTGTCGGCCACGGGCACCGGCGAGATGTTCATTCGCAGCGTCGCGGCTTACGACATCGCCGCGCTCGTGAAGTACCGGGGCCTCGCGCCGCAGAAGGCCGCCGACGAGGCGCTGGAGAAGGTGCGGGCCATCGGCGGGCGCGGCGGCGTGATCGTGCTCGACCGCTCCGGCAACGCGGTCTTCTCCTTCACGACCGAGGGCATGTACCGCGGCCTCGCCCGCGGCGCGGAGAAGCCGGAGATCCTCATGCACCGCTAGCGCGCCACGGGCGAGCCGACGCTCACGATCCGCGCGGGACCGCGAGCGCGGGCGCGCATCCTCGAGCGCGGGCTCGATCCCGCCGACGTCGCGCTCATTCCCGGCGCCGCGGGCGGGCCGAAGGCGCTGGGCCTTACCGGCCTCGACATCGCGCTCTTCGGCGAGTGGCTGCCGAGGGCGCCCCGCGTGCGCCACCTCGTCGGCGCCTCCGTCGGCGCCTGGCGATTCGCCGCGGCCTGTCGCGCCGATCCCGCGCAGGGGCTTCGCGAACTCGCGCGCCTCTACGCCGCACAGCGCTACCCGCCCGGTTCCGGCGCCGCACTCGTCACGCGCAAGGTCCGCGAGATGCTCGCGGCACTCTTCGACGGCCACGACGAGGAGATCCTCGCGAGCCGCGACTGGCGCGTGCACGTGCTCGCGGTGCGCGGCCGCGGCCCCCTCTCGCACGATGCGGGGCTGCGGCGCGCCGCGGGCTTCGGCGCGGCGGCGCTTGCGAACCTCGCGGGGCGCCGGCACCTGCGCCACTTCCTCGAGCGCGCGATCTTCCACGACCCGCGCGTCCTTCCGCCCTTCCTCGTCCCCGCCGAAAACGGGGACGCTCCCCCATCTTCGCCAGGAAACAGGAGAGCGTCCCCCATTGCGCCGATGGCGGGGTTCGACGCTTTTCGGACCCATGTCGTGGCGCTGGGCCGGGAGAACCTGCGCGAGGCGCTCGTCGCCTCCGCCGCGATTCCGATGGTGATAGACGCCGTGGCCGACATCCCGGGCGCACCGGCCGGCCTCTACTGGGACGGCGGGCTCATCGACTACCACCTGCACCTGCCCTACTCGCGGGTGGACGGGCTCGTGCTCTATCCGCACTTCACGGACCACATCGTTCCCGGCTGGCTCGACAAGGCGCTGCCGTGGCGGCGTGCGCGGGGCGAGTGGCTGGACAACGTGGTGCTGGTCTCGCCCGCGCGCGAGTACGTCGCGAAGCTGCCCTTCGGAAAGCTTCCCGACCGCAAGGACTTCAAGCGCTTCGTGTCCGACTTCGACGGGCGGCACTCGTACTGGAAGCGGGCGATCGCGGAGAGCGAAAGGCTGGGCGAGGCCTTCCTCGCGTTCGCGGAGAAACCCGATCCGAGGCGCGTGCTGCCGCTCTAGCGGCGCTCCTGCGCCCGGGCCTTCGCCCGTTCCGCGATCGATGCCGAGAGGATCGCCACGTCGCTGATCGGCACGTCCCTGAGCGAGCCGAAGATGCGGATGCGCTCCTGAAACCCGGCATCGCGCGGCCACGGCTCGTCCACGGGCTGCGTGACCCAGGCGGAAAGGAATCGCCCCGCGGACTTGCGGACCTCGGCGGGCGTGCGCGGCTCCAGCACCGCTTCCCGCGCCGCCGGCACGAAGGCGAGCCCCGCGCCGTTAAGTCCCGCCACCTTGTCGCGCTCCAGGCGCCGGAACAGCTCGATGCGCTCGCCCTCGGGCATGGCCCGCACCTGTGTGGCGACGGCGGCGGTGAGCGCGACGAGCGCCGCATCGGCATCGCGCGGCGGCGGCTCGGGTTTCACGAAACGGATGCGCCCGAAGGTCTCGGCGTGGTCGCCCCGGCCCGGGGGCCAGCGCAGCACGTCGCCGCCGGCGAGCGCGGCATCGGCCGGATCGCTCGCGACGAGACGCCCGGTGATGTCGGTCTCGCCGAGCATGTCAGCGACCACCATCGCGAACCCGGGATGCAGGTGCCGCAGGTAGCGCGGCAACGCGTCGCCCCACCACGGCAGGGCCGCGAGCGGAAGTGCCGCGAGGAAAAGGTGCACGGGCAGCGGCAGCGCCGGCAGGAGGATCGCCGTGCCGGCGAACCAGAGGCCGAAGCCGATCACGAGAAACATCGTCGCAAGCACCCAGGCCGCGCCGGAATCGCGACGGGCCTCGACATAGGCCAAGGGCATCGCGCGGCCCGGGGACTGCGGATCGAAGGCGAGCGGGTACGCCGGCGGCGGCGCGGCCCAGCTCTCCACCGCGATATCCACGGGGAGGTCCACCTCGCGCTCGAGCACCCCAAGCGCAGTCGCCGGCGCCTGCGCGCCGACCATCGTCTGCGCCGGGGCGTGGGAGGCGAGCCAGCGCACCGCGGCCTCGCCCATGCGAATCTCCGGCACCGCGAATCCCGAGGCATCGCGCGCCCAGGCGAAAGCGATGCCGGGGGCCATCTCCTTCAGGTCGTGCAACGCGTAGGACTCGTTGAAGCCGAGGCGGTTGCCGCAGAAGGCGCGACGCGAGCCCTTGCCCCAGTCGCCCTCGTACTCGACCACGGCGCAGGGAGAGGCCTTCGCGGAGGCGCGCCACAGGCGGGCCTCGCCGATATCCGCGGGCTCCAGCTCGATCGCGAGCCAGCTCTCGACGATGCGGCCGTCGGCGCGCGCCGTGAACGTCTTGAATTCGCTTGCCTCGAGCAGGCGCTTCGGCCCCTGCTGCCAGCCCACGTTCAGGATGATGGCGCCGAGACCCAGGAAGATCGCCGCATAGAGTCGCACGCCCGAGCCGATCGTCATCCCGATCAGGCGGCCGCGCACGATCGCGCCGAGGGCCTCGATGAGCCCCGCCGACCGCGAGCGTGGCGCGGGCGCCTGCGCTCCCGTGCCGGCGCCGGCGGGCGGCCTCACTCCGACTTCAGGTTTGCGGCCCTTGCGACGCGTGCCCACTTGTCGATCTCCCTGCGCATCACGCGCGTGACCTCTTCCGGCGCCGAGCCGACCGGTTCTATCCACTGGCGATCCCAGAGCGAGGCCTTGAGCGCGGGATCGCGGATCGCCCGCACGAACTCCGCGTTCAGGCGCGCGATCGCCTCCCGCGGCGTCTTCGCGGGCACGACGATCGCCATCCACACGCCGGCCTCGAAGCCGGGATAGCCGGACTCGGCGACCGTGGGCACGTCCGCGATGAGAGCGGAACGCGCGGCGCCCGTCTGCGCGAGAACCCTCACCTTGCCCGCCTGCATCTGCGGCAGGAGCGCCGTGGGATTGAGCGAGAGGATCTGCACGTCGCCCGCGACGAGCGCCATCACCGCGGGCGCGCCGCCGTTGTACGGGATGTGCTCGGTGCGGATGCCGGCCAGGGAGTTGAGCATCTCCATGGAAAGCTGCGAGACGCTTCCCTTGCCCACGGAGGAGAAGTTGAGCCTGCCCGGTTCCGCCTTCGCTCTTGCGACGAGTTCCTCGAGCGTTGCCACGCCCAGCGCGGGATGCACGGCGATGAGGTTGGGAGAGGTGCCCACCAGCGTGACGGGAGCGAAATCGCGCAGCGGCTGGTAGGGGATCGACGCGTAGACCACGGTGCTCAGCGCAAGCGGCCCGTTGGTGCCCATGAGCAGCGTGTGGCCGTCGGGCGCGCTCTTCGCGACGAAATCCGCGGCGATGTTGCCGCCGGCGCCGGGGCGGTTCTCGACGATCACCGCCTGGCCCAGGGCCTTCGCGAGCGGTTCGGCGAGCGTGCGGGCGACGACATCGGGCTGGCCGCCCGGCGCGAAGGGCACGACGATCTTCACGGTTCTCGTCGGCTGCCAGTCGGCCCGGGCCGGCAGGGCCAGCAGCAGGCACGCACCGAGGGCGGCGAGCGCGCGCATCAGTAGTTGAGCACGGGCGCCAGCCAGCGCTCGCAGGCCGCGAGATCCATGCCCTTGCGGTGCGCGTAGTCGGCGACCTGGTCGCGCTCGATCTTTCCCACCGCGAAATAGCGCGAATCCGGGTGCGAGAAGTAGAAGCCGCTCACCGCCGCCGTCGGGAGCATCGCGAAGGATTCCGTGAGCGTGATGCCGGCGTTCGCATCCGCCGCCAGCAGCCGGAAGAGATCGCCCTTCTCGGTGTGGTCCGGGCACGCCGGGTAGCCGGGCGCCGGGCGGATGCCCGCGTACTTTTCCGCCACCAGCTCCTCGCCGGAGAGGCGCTCGCCCGCCGCGTAGCCCCAGTACTCGGTGCGCACGCGCTGGTGCAGGTGCTCGGCGAAGGCTTCGGCCAGGCGGTCGGCCAGGGCCTTCAGGAGAATTGCGCTGAAGTCGTCCTGCTTCGCCTCGAACTCGGAGACCTTCGCCTCGATTCCCGTGCCGGCGGTCACGGCGAAGGCGCCGAGCCAGTCGGGCACGCCCGAGTCCTTGGGTGCGACGAAATCGGCGAGGCACTGGTTGGGATTGCCCGACGGCTTCTCGTTCTGCTGGCGCAGGTTGTGCCAGGTCATCAGCACCCTGGAACGCGACTCGTCGGCGTAGATCTCGATGTCGTCGCCCACGGAATTCGCCGGCCACAGGCCGAACACCGCGTTCGCCGTGAGCCAGCGCCCGCGCACGATGCGCTCGAGCATCGCCTGGCCGTCGCGGAAGACGTTCCTCGCGGCCTCCCCCACCACCGCGTCCTCGAGGATCGCGGGGTAGCTTCCCGAGAGGTCCCAGGCCTGGAAGAAGGGGCCCCAGTCGATGCAGGGCACGAGCTTCTCCAGCGGGTAGTTGCGCAGCGCGAGCAATCCGGCGTGCTTCGGCTTCGGCGGCGCGTACGCCGTCCAGTCGATCCGCACGGCGTTGGCCCGCGCGGCCGCGAGCGGTACCGACTTCTGCCCCGTCTTCTTCGCGTGCGCGTCGCGGACCTTCAGGTAATCCTGCCGCGCCTGGCTCACGAAGGCGTCGCGGTGCTCCTCGCTCACGAGGCTCGTGGCCACGCCCACGGCGCGAGAGGCGTCGGGCACCCAGACCGTGGGCCCGGAGTAATGGGGCTCGATCTTCACCGCCGTGTGCGTGCGGGAAGTCGTCGCACCGCCTATGAGGAGCGGGATCTTGAGCCCCAGGCGCTCCATCTCCTTCGCGACGTGGGCCATCTCCTCCAGCGAGGGCGTGATGAGGCCGGAGAGCCCGATCATGTCGGCGCCCTCGGCCGCCGCCGTCTCGAGGATCTTCTCCGCGCGGACCATGACGCCGAGATCGATCACCTCGAAGTTGTTGCACTGGAGCACCACGCCCACGATGTTCTTGCCGATGTCGTGCACGTCGCCCTTGACGGTCGCCATGACGACGCGCCCCTTGGCCTTCGCGTCCGCGGCCCCCGAGAGGCGCTTTTCCTCCTCGATGAAGGGGACGAGGTGCGCGACCGCCTGCTTCATCACGCGCGCGCTCTTCACCACCTGCGGCAGGAACATCTTGCCCGCGCCGAAAAGGTCGCCCACCACGTTCATGCCGTCCATGAGCGGGCCCTCGATCACCTGGATGGGGCGCGCGAAGCCTTTGCGCGCCTCCTCGGTGTCCTCGACGATCCACTGGGTGATGCCCTTGACCAGCGCGTGGGAGAGGCGCTCGCCGACGGGGGTGTTGCGCCACGCGAGGTCCTCGACCTGGTCGCGCTTCTTCCCCTTGAAGGATTCCGCGAAGGTGACGAGCCGCTCCGTCGCATCCGGCCGGCGGTCGAAGATCACGTCCTCGGCGTGCTCGAGGAGCTCCGGCGCGATGTCCGCGTACACGCCCAGCTGGCCCGCGTTCACGATGCCCATCGTCATGCCGGCCTTGACGGCGTGGTAGAGAAACGCCGTGTGCATGGCTTCGCGCACCGGCTCGTTGCCGCGGAAGGAGAAGGACAGGTTCGACACCCCGCCCGAGGTCTTCGCGTGCGGGAGGTGGCGGTGGATCCAGGCGAGCGCCTCGATATAGTCGAGCCCGTAGCGGTTGTGCTCCTCGATGCCGGTGGCGATCGCGAAGATGTTCGCGTCGAAGATGATGTCCTCGGCGGGAAAGCCCACCTGCTCGGTGAGGATGCGGTAGCAGCGCTCGCAGATGGACTTCTTGCGCTCGAGCGTGTCTGCCTGGCCCTTTTCGTCGAAGGCCATGACGATCACCGCGGCTCCGTAGCGCCGCGCGAGCTTCGCGTGCCGCACGAACTCCGCCTCGCCTTCCTTCATCGAGATGGAATTCACGACGGCCTTGCCCTGCACGCACTTCAGCCCCGCCTCGATCACGCTCCACTTGGAGCTGTCGATCATGATCGGCACGCGCGCGATGTCGGGCTCGGAGGCGACCAGGTTCAGGAATCGCGTCATGGCCGCCTGGGAGTCGAGCATGGCCTCGTCCATGTTCACGTCGATCACCTGCGCGCCGTTCTCCACCTGCTGGCGGGCGACCGAGAGCGCCTCGCCGTAATCGCCGGCCAGCACCAGGCGCGCGAAGGCCTTCGAGCCCGTGACATTGGTGCGCTCGCCCACGTTCACGAAGAGGGAATCGTCGCCGACGTTGAGCGGCTCCAGGCCGGAGAGCCGCAGGCGCGACTCGACCTTCGGCGTCACGCGCGGCTTGCACGGCGCGACGATTTCCACGATCGCGCGGATGTGGTCCGGCGTCGTCCCGCAGCAGCCGCCGGTGATGTTGAGCCAGCCTGCCTCGGCCCACTCGCGGATGAATGCCGCGGTCTCGGCGGGCAGCTCGTCGTATTCCGCCATGGCGTTCGGCAGCCCCGCGTTGGGGTGCGCGGAGACGAGCGTGTCGGCGATGCGCGCGAGTTCCTCGATGTGGGGGCGAAGCTGCTTCGCCCCCAGGGCGCAGTTGAAGCCGATGGCGAGCGGGCGCGCGTGGCGCACGGAGTTCCAGAACGCCTCCGGCGTCTGGCCCGAGAGCGTGCGGCCCGAGGCGTCGGTGATCGTCCCGGAGATCATGACCGGCAGGCGCTCGCCGCACTCCTCGAAGTATTCGTCGATGGCGAAGAGGGCGGCCTTGGCGTTCAAGGTGTCGAAGATCGTCTCGACCAGGAGGATGTCGGCCCCGCCCTCGACGAGCGCGCGCACGGCCTCGAGGTAGGCGTCCTTCACCTGGTCGAAGCCGACGGCGCGGAATCCCGGATCGTTCACGTCCGGCGAGAGCGAGAGCGTGCGGCTCATGGGGCCGAGCACGCCGGCGACGAACCGCGGCCGCTGCGGGTTCTTCGCCGTGAACTCGTCCGCCACGGCGCGCGCAAGCCGCGCGCCCTCGCGATTCAGTTCCGCCACGACCGCCTCGAGGTGGTAGTCCGCCTGCGAGATCGTGGTGGAGTTGAAGGTGTTGGTCTCGAGGATGTCCGCGCCCGCCTCGAGGTACTGGGCGTGGATCTCGCGGATCACCTGCGGGCGGGTGAGGGTCAGGAGATCGTTGTTGCCGCGCAGGTCGTGGGCGAAGTCGCCGAAGCGCTCGCCGCGGTACTCTGCCTCGGAGAGCGTGTAGCGCTGGACCATGGTGCCCATCGCGCCATCGAGCACGAGGATGCGCGCCGCCAGGGCGTCGTGGAGCGCCTGGATGCGGGCGGGTCGGGTGGTCAGGGCCTGGTCCATTCTCGTCATCTCGCTTCGCCGTCGTTCCCGCGCGGGCGGGGCCGCCAAACAAAAAACCCGTCAACGCTGGGCGACGGGTTTTCGGGCCGGTCGCTTTAGCAGCATTTATTGAGCGCCCGCAAGCTGAGGGTCAAATCGGCGCTATGACGGGATTCTACCGTGCCCGGCCCGCCGGCGGCAACGCGGGCCCGCATCGCACGACTACAATCCCCGGCGAGACGACGATTGCGCGAAGGAGAAGCTCCCGTGACCCATGCCCGCCACCCGCTGGCGTTCGAGCGCCTGACGCTCGACGAAATGCGCTCCCGCTCGGCGCAATTCCGGGCGGAAGTCGCCCGGCGCCGCACCGTGCGGGATTTTTCCCCCGAGCCCGTGCCGCGCGACGTGATCGAGCACTGCATCGCCGCCGCCGGCACCGCGCCCAGCGGCGCGAACCAACAGCCGTGGCGATTCGTCGCCATCGCCGATCCGGCGGTCAGGAAATCCATTCGGGAAGGCGCGGAAGCCGAGGAGCGCGAGTTCTACGAACGGCGAGCCCCCGACGAATGGCTCGCGGCGCTCGCGCCCCTGGGCACCGACGCGTCGAAGCCGTTCCTCGAGACGGCCCCCTGGCTGATCGCGGTCTTCTACGAGGCCTACGGCGTGGGCGAAGGCGGCGAGCGGCAGAAGCGCTACTACCCGATGGATTCCGCCGGCATCGCCACGGGCGTGCTCATCACCGCGCTGCACCATGCCGGGCTCGCGACCCTCACGCACACGCCGAGCCCGATGGCCTTCCTCAACGGCATCCTCGGGCGGCCCGACAACGAACGGCCGTTCGTGCTGCTCGTGGCCGGCTATCCCGCGCCGGGCGCGACGGTGCCCGCGATCGCGCGCAAGGCGCTCGAGGAGATCGCGGTGTTCCTCGAGTAAGGGGCGCGTCGCCGGGATTGCACTACACTGCGCGCTCCCTTCCACCGTGCAACCGGAGAGAACCATGATCGGATACGTGACGCTCGGAACCAACGACCTGCCGCGCGCGACCGCCTTCTACGACGCGCTCCTCGCCGAGATCGGTGCGACGCGAACCATGGACTTCGGCCGCGGCTACGCCTGGACCGTGAACCCGAAGCGCCCCGCGCTCGCCATCATGCAGCCCTTCGACAAGCAGGCCGCCACGGTGGGCAACGGCGTCATGGTGGCGCTCGTCGTCGATGCCCGCGAAAAGGTGGACCGCGTGCACGCGAAGGCGCTCGCGCTCGGCGGCAAGGACGAAGGGGCCGTGGGACTGCGCGGCGAGACGTTCTACGCCGGCTACTTCCGCGACTTGGACGGCAACAAGCTGAACGTCTTCTGCATCGGCTAGCCCGGCTTGACGCCCCTCAAGCCCCGCGGGCGCCGATCCTCCATGATGACGCCCATCCCCGACCGGAGCCCCTTTCCATGAAGCCCACGACCGCGCTCGCCACCCTCCTCCTCGCCGCCGCCGGCCTCGCGGCCCACGCCATGCCGCCGCAGGCGTCCGCCGCGCTCCAGGGCGAGGTGCTGGAAGCAAAGAGCGTCGACAGCTACACCTACCTGCGCCTGAAGACGAAGGAGGGCGAGACCTGGGCCGCGGTTCCCTCGACCACCGTGAAGAAGGGCGCCCGGGTGACGATCGGCAACACGATGGTGATGCAGGATTTCGAGAGCAAGACGCTGAAGCGCAAGTTCGACCGCATCGTCTTCGGCTCGATCGTCGATCCGAACGCGAAGCCCGCCGCGGCGATGTCCTCCCCGCACGGCGCCGCGCCCGCCGCGGCGATGGCCGCGCCCCACGGCGCAGTCCCCGCCGCGAAGACCGCCATCGCGAAGGTGGACAAGGCGAGCGGCCCCGATGCGAGGACCGTGGCGGAAGTCGTCAAGGGCAAGGCCGGGCTCAAGGACAAGCCCGTTCTCGTGCGCGCGCAGGTCGTGAAGGTCACCTCCGGCATCCTCGGCAAGAACTGGCTGCACGTGCAGGACGGCTCGGGCTCGGCCGCCGACGGCTCGAACGACATCATCCTCACCACGAAGGACGTGGCCGCGGTCGGCGACATCGTGATCGCCAAGGGCACGGTGCGCACCGACGTGAACGTGGGCGCCGGCTACGCCTACCCCGTGCTGATCGAGGACGCGGCGCTTCGCAAGTAGGCGGCGGGCCCGGGCCCGTGAAGGCGGTCCTGCTCTTCGCCCTCTGGGCCGGCGCGGCTTCCGCCGCGCTCGCCGCATCCCCCGGCGAAGTTCCCGTCGGCGCCACGCTGCGCGAGGCACCGCTCTACGGCCTCACGCTCGATTACCGCAAGCTGTCCGACTTCCGCGGCAAGCCGCTGGTGATCAACGTCTGGGCGAGCTGGTGCGGGCCGTGCCGCGACGAGATGGGGTCGCTGGACCGCCTCGCCCGCCGCCACAACGGCCGGCAGTTCCACATCATCGGCATCTCCACCGACGACCACGCCGACAAGGCGCAGCGCTTCGTGGTGGGCACGGGAGTCTCCTTCGACAACTACCTCGACCGCGGCCTGGCGCTGGAGAACATGCTGGGCGCGAACCGCATCCCTCTCACCGTCCTGGTGGACGCGAAAGGCCGCGTGCTCTTGAAGGTCTACGGCGCCCGCGAGTGGGACAGCCCGGAAAACAAGGCGCTCCTCGCGAAGACCCTGGGCGTGCGGCTCGACTGAGGCGCCCTAGAACCTCGCCCACTCCGGCCGGAACTGGTTGGTCGGCAGGTGGTGCACGGTGACCCCCGCGCGCGACACCCACGGGATCACCTGCCGGTGCAGCGGGATCACGTGCACCTCGGACTGGAGAATCCCGATCGCCTCGTTGATCAGGCCCTGGCGCCGCGCGAGGTCCATGTCGCCGTCGATCCGGTCGATCAGCGCGTCGAGCGCCTCGTTCCTGAATCCACCGTAGTTCGCATCCCCCGCGCCCTGCGTGTTCGGGCTGTGCATGGTGGGCTTCAGGAGGAAGATCGCGTCCGAGGAGCCGCCGCCCCAGCCCGACATGAAGGCGCTGAAGTCGCGCTTGGTCGCGCGCGGAAAGTACTGGGCCTTGGGCATCACCTCGACCCGCACCTGCATGCCGATCTTCGCCCACATGCCGGCGAGCGCCACGCAGATCTTCTCGTCGTTGACATAGCGATCATTGGGGCAGTGCAGGGTGAAGCCGAAGCCGTTCGGATAGCCCGCCTCGGCGAGCAGCCGCTTCGCGGCCGCGGGGTCGTGGGGGTGGCGCTTCTCGTGGGATTCCGGGATGCCGCCGCCCTTCGGGTCCGGAAGCGGAATGCCCGTGGGGATGGACATCCCGCGCATCACCGTGCGCTTGAGCGCCTCGACGTCGGTGGCCTGGTAGAGCGCCATGCGCACGCGCCGGTCCTTGAAGGGGTTCGCACCCTTCACGTCGGCGTGCGCGAGTTCGTCGCGCCACTGGTCGAAGCCGATCATGATGATGCGCACCTCGGCGCCATCCCAGATCCTGAGGGCGGGGTCCGCGCGCAGCGCCGCCACGTCCTGCACCGGCGGGTCGAGCACGAAGTCGAGGCTCCCCGACTTGAGCGCCGCCATGCGCGTGGACGCATTGCCGATGGGGCGGTACTCGAGGGTCGTCGCATTGCCTTCGTAGAGGCCTTCGCGGATGCCCCACCAGTCGTTGTTCTTCGCGTGCGCCGTCTTCACCCCGGGCTCGTAGGAGACGAGCCGGTAGGGCCCGGTGCCCATGGCGTTTCGCTGCGCGAAGGAATCCTCCTTCTTCGTGAGGTCCTGGGGCTTCAGCACCCCGTGCTTCTCGGCCCAGCGCCTGCTCATCACGAAGATCGAGCCGATGGACTCGATCATCACGGGGTTGGGTACCGGGGTGGTGAACTCCACCGTGTGATCGTCGATCTTCTTCACCGTGCCGGACTGGTTCGCGTAGAGCTTGAAGGTGACGCTCGAGAGGCGCGCCCGGTCGAAGGAGAAGACCACGTCGTCCGCGGTGAAGGGCGTGCCGTCGTGGAACTTCACGCCCTTCCTCAGGTGGAAGATCCAGGTAAGCGGCCCGGTGTTCTTCCAGGAGGTCGCGAGGGTGGGCTGGAACTGCATGTCCTTGCCGCGGGTCGCAAGGTATTCGTAGACGAGGTTGTTGATGCCGTTGGTGAAGGACTCGTTCTGCGAGTGGGGGTCGAGCGTGGTAGCGTCGCCCTGGGAGGACCAGCGCAGGTTCCCGGCATGGGCGGCCGCGGCGGCGAATACCGCCAGGCAGAGGATCAGGGCACGGATCGGCATGTCGGCTCCCGCGGCGGGTGCAATGGGGCCGAGCGTAGCAGGGTCGGGGAGCGCCGGGCGAGGCCGCGCATCCGGCGGGCACCCTCCGGACGGCCGGCGCAATCCGTAACCCGGCGCCGGCGGAATCGTCGCAGAATGGCCGGCATGGCAGAAGGAGAAGCCGCATGAAAACCTGGGCACCCCTGATCCTGGCACTCGCCTCCGGCGCCTGCGCCGTCGCGCCGCCGGCCGCGCCCGTGGAGGCGTTGTTCGCCGACGACCTCTTCGCCGCCCCTTCCGCGCGCGTCGACGCGCAGGAAGTCTTCGCGGTCAGCACGCAGATGAAGGATTACCTCGCCGCCGAACTGGGCGAGACGCCCGGCTCCAAGGGCCGCCAGCAGCGGCTCGTCGACGCCCTGAGGAACAAGGGCCAGTTGCGGCTCGAGTACGACGCCGCCTTCACCCGCAACGCCGCCCAGGCCTTCGATGCGCGCACCGGCAACTGCCTGTCGCTGGTCATCATGACGGCCGCCTTCGCCAAGGAGATCGGCATCGGCGTGCGCTACCAGAGCGTCTTCGTGGAGGAGAACTGGAGCCGCCGGGGCGACCTCTACGTTTCCGTCGGCCACGTGAACCTGACCCTGGGGCGCAGGCCACCGAAGCTCGGCTCCCGCCTGGACGACGGCGAGCAGCTCACCGTCGACTTCCTGCCGCCCCCGGACCTGCGCGGCAGCCACTGGCGCGAGCTGGACGAGGCGACGATCGTCGCCATGTACATGAACAACCGGGCGGCCGAGGCCCTCTCCGCGGGCCACGTGGACGACGCCTACTGGTTCGCGCGGGAGGCGGTCTCGCGGGACCCGGCCTACATCGCCGCGTACAACACGCTGGGCGTCATCTACCGGCGCCGCGACCACCTCGCGCAGGCCGAGCGCGTCTTCTCCCGGGCGCTGGAGCGCGAGCCGCGCAACATCCACGTGATCTCGAACCTCGCACCCGTCCTCGCGGGCCTGGGACGGACGGCGCAATCACAGGCGCTCGAGCGCCGCCTGGCGCAGCTCGAACCCGACCCGCCCTTCGCGTTCTTCCACCGCGGGCGGGAGGCGATGGGGCGCGGCGACTACCGGGCCGCGCGCGATCTCTTCGCCCGGGAGATCGACCGCGATCCCTACTATCACGAGTTTCACTTCTGGATGGCGCTCGCGCTCGCGAAGCTCGGTGAGCCGGAGAAGGCGAAGCGCCACCTCGCGCTTGCGATGGAGCACAGCACGACCCGCAAGGACCACGACCTCTATTCGGCCAAGCTCGCGCGCATCAGGTCATCGAGCCTGCACTAGGGCGCGGCGGATCTCGCGCAGCTTCGCCTTCACCTTCGCGGCGTTGGCGTTGCCCATGCGGAAGAGCACCTTGCGCCCCGCCGATTCCGCCTCGAGCGCCGGGTCGGCGAATTCGTGCAGGACGTGCGGCACGGTGAGGCGCAGCGGCTCCGCGGGCTCCGGCGCGGTGAGCAGGTGGTCGATCACCTGCACCAGGCGCGTGTTGAAGTGCCCTTTCGGGTACCCCAGCTCGACGTAGGCCTGCTGGAAGAGCGGGTGGAAGCGCACGTAGAGCGCCACGAGCTTCCGCGCGTCGAGCTTTTCGACCACGCCCACCCACGGCGCGTAGCGCGCGGTGTTCTCCGCGGCGAGCGCCATCGATTCGTCCTTTCCCGTGACCACGATGAGGCCGCCCACGGGCTTCAACGGACTCAGGCGCATGGCGAAGGTCTTGCGCGGCAGGTTGTCCACCGTGACCACGATGTTTCTCACCAGGCCCTCGAGGTTGAAGAAGCGCGCAAACGCCCCGGACCCGACGAGCCCCCCGAGCGCGGCCTGCATGTCCTTGTCGCTCTCGTCGAGCTTCGCGAGCGGTTTCTCCGGGGTCTTCGCATCCGCCGGGGCTGCGGCTTCCGGCACGGGATAGTGCTCCGGCGGCGGCGGCGGCACGGGAGCCGGCTGCACCTGCGCCACGGGCGCGGAAAGCGGTGGCGGAGGAGGGGGCTCGCGCAACCAGAAATACCACGCTGCACCCGCGGCGCCCAGCGTCGCGACGATCGCCAGCCCGATCCGGATCGGTCCCATGTGCGTCCCCTTCCCCCTGATAGCCCATCGGTTGGATGGTGTGGTCGCCGGGCAGTTCCCCCGGCTCGTGGAATTCCGGGCCGGCGCTCCCTCGAAAGCTTCAGGCCTTCTTCAGCCGCACGAGCCCCGTACCTGCTCCAGGGTCGTGAGCCCCATCAGCATCTTCTCGATCCCGTCCTGCTTGAGCGTGCGCATGCCTTCCGAGAGCGCCCGCGCTCGAAGCGCCTCGGCCGCGCCCCGCGACTGTATGACATGGCGAACGCCGGCGCTGGACGCCATGAACTCGTGCACGCCCAGGCGGCCCTTGTAGCCGGAATCGAGACACTCTTCGCAGCCCTCGCCTTTCGCCGTGAAAAGGGCGCCGTCCCTGCCGAAACGCACCCTCCAGTCCGCGAGCACGGATGCCGGATCGAGCGCCGCCGCGTCCGAGTACTCGGCGGCCAGGCGCAGGGCCTCGTCCTCAGGCAGCTCCGCGCTCTTCGAGCAGGCCGGGCAGACCCGGCGCACGAGACGCTGCGCCAGGACGCCCAGGAGCGAATCGCTGAAGTTGAAGGGGTCCACGCCCAGGTCCAGCAATCGCGTCACCGTTTCAGGCGCGCTGTTCGTATGCAGCGTGGAAAAGACGAGGTGCCCCGTGAGCGAGGCCTCCACGGCCGTCTCTGCGGTGACCTTGTCGCGCATCTCGCCGATCATGATCACGTCGGGGTCGGCGCGCAGGAAGGTGCGCAGCGCATCCGCGAATCCCCAGCCGTTCTTCGGATTTACCTGGACCTGGGACAGGCCGGCCTGCGTGATCTCGATCGGGTCCTCGGCCGTCCAGATCTTTCGCTCCGGCGTGTTGATCATCGCGAGGAGGGAGTGCAGCGTGGTCGTCTTGCCCGAGCCCGTGGGGCCGCACACGAGCAGGAGCCCGTGGGGGCGCGCCGAGAGAACGCGAAGTGTGGCAAGGACCTTCGCATCGAGACCCAGCTTGTCCGCCGGTATCGGCTCGTGCGAGACGAGCAGGCGCAGGATCACGCTTTCCAGCGAATTGTTGGTCGGGACCGTGGCGACCCGCAGTTCGAGCTTCGCCGGCCCGAAGCGCGAGAAATCGATCTTCCCGTCCTGGGGCTTCCTGCGCTCCGAGATGTCGAGGTTCGCCATGATCTTGATGCGCGAGACGATCGCCGCGCGGAATTTCGCGGGCAGCTCGGCGTAGTCGGAAAGCACGCCGTCACGGCGCATGCGGATGCGGGTCGGCCGGTTTCCCGGAGCGGGCTCGAAATGGATGTCGGAGGCGCCGCCCTCGTGCCCGTCGAGGATGATCTTGTTGACGAGCCGCACGAGCGTGGAGTCGCTCTCCTTCACCGTATCCTGGGGCTCCGCATCCAGGGAGGTGGTCTCGAGCGAGAGCTTCGTGGTGAGCTCGGTGACGCCGTCGAGATCGAACTCGATCGCGTCCACGAACTGCGCTTCCACGCCGGGCTTTGCCTCCGAATCGGACGAGTCGGGCGCCGCCAGCGCGCCAAGGAAGGCATGGGTGGCCCAGACGTCGCGCGAACCCAGGGCGGCGCGGATGTCGGGCCAGCTGCCGAGCACCGGGACGACGCGGCGGCCGGAGGCGAAGCGCACCGCCTGCAGCGCTTCGCCCGACATCGGGTTGTCCATCGCGACGACGATTCCGCCCTCGTCGTCGAAGCACAGCGGAATCAGCCTGTGCCGGCGGCACTGCGTCCTGGGGACCAGCAGCTGGGCCTGCGGGTCCGCCGGGAAGACGCGGGCATCCACATGCGGGATGCCCAGCTTCTGGGCGAGCACGGCCTTCAGCTGGTCGGCCTTCACGACGCCCATCTCGATCAGCACCTCCCCCAGGGGCTTGTCCTTGTCTGCGAGCTGGCGGTCGAGCGACTCGTCGAGCTGGGCCTGGCTGATGTGGCCGAGATCGACGAGCACCTCGCCGAGCCGGCGAATGGGGCTTCGGGCGAGCTTCGCGAGCGTCTCCCGAAGGTCGTTGATGGTCTCGATTTCCTTCGTGACGGATGTCTCCGGCACGACGGGCTCCGGCGGCGCCACGATATTGTCGAGGTCGAGCTGCACGTGTCCGCGCGGCGCGCCCTTCCAATCGAACGCACGCACCCTGCCGGAAGGGATGAAGTGCCTTGCCACGGACGCGTCCCCGGCGGGCGGGTACAGGAAGACGCCGAGGTCGGTGCGCACCATCCCGGCGCTTTCGCCTTCGCGAACGGTGCCGTCCATGAGCTCGAGGCGGTATCGCCGGCGCAGCCACGCGCCATCGGAGGGCGGGGCGGCCAGGGCCAGCGGGCGGGTGAGGGACAACGCCCGGAATTCGCGCAGCGGCACCCAGTGCTCCCGTGAATTCCCGCCTTCCGCACGGAACAGGACGCCGTCGTCCGCGCCGAGGATGAACGCCTCGCCCGCGACGCGACGGCCGGCCGCGTAATCCAGGTGCGCCCGCTCGGGCCCTTCGCCCAGCTCGCCGGGCGCCCACGGCGAGACCGGCGGCATCGGCCAGTTCGCGAGCAGGTTCGCGCGCTCGCCGGGGCGGGGGGCGGGCGGATGATCGTCGACGGGAAGCAGTTCCAGCGGTTCGGTGTTGTTGAGCATATGTGGCGATGATCGGCGAGCTGGAGTCGCCTGTTGCGTCGAGCGGGGTTCCGCGTTCCAGATACGGCATTCATAGCACGCGCGAATGCGCCGGGCTGCGCCGCGGATCACTATCCCGATTTCACGTGTAATGATCCGGCCGGTGCGCACCGAGCCGCATCGCGCCGGTTCGCGGCTGCCCGCCCGGAATGCGCTCAGCGCGACGACCGGGACTTGGCTTCCAGAATTTCCCAGCGCTCGAGCAGGCCCGTGAGCTCGGCTTCGATCGCTTCCCGGCGTGCGTTGAGCGCCTTCAGGTCCACGCTGCGGTCCTGGTAGAGCGCCGGGTCCGAGAGGCGGCCGGCGAGTTCCGCCTGCTCCCGCTCCAGCGCCGCGAGCCTTCCCGGAAGCTCGTCGAGTTCCCGCGCCTCCTTGAAGCCCAGCTTCGCTCTCTTGCGCGGCTCCCGCCCGTCGCCTTTCGCCCCCGCGCGCGTGCCGCTCTCGCCGTCGCCACCGCCAGCCGTTTCCGGTGCGGCGCGCCTTGCGCGCTGCCAGTCCGTGTAGCCGCCCGCGTACTCCTTCCACCGGCCATCACCCTCGTAGGCGATCGTCTGCGTGACGACGTTGTCGAGGAAGGCCCGGTCGTGGCTCACGAGGAAGAGCGTGCCCGTGTAGTCCTGCAGCAGCGCCTCGAGGAGCTCGAGCGTCTCGATGTCCAGGTCGTTGGTCGGTTCGTCCAGCACCACGACGCTCGCGGGCCGGCTGAAGAGGCGCGCGAGCAGCAGGCGGTTGCGCTCGCCGCCGGAGAGCGTGCGCACCGGGGCCGCGGCGCGTTCCGGCGGAAAGAGGAAGTCGCCGAGGTAGCTGATCACGTGCTTGCGCGAGCCGTCGATCTCGACGAAATCGGCGCCGGGCGAGATCGTGTCGGCGAGCGTGGCTTCCTCGTCCAGCGCCGCGCGGAACTGGTCGAAGTAGGCGATGGTGACTTTCGTGCCCAGCCGCACGGTGCCGGCA
The DNA here is from genome assembly GCA_016708825.1 of Betaproteobacteria bacterium. GTDB lineage: Bacteria > Pseudomonadota > Gammaproteobacteria > Burkholderiales > Usitatibacteraceae > FEB-7. The sequence continues at coordinate 164,494 of JADJEZ010000001.1, forward strand.
TCGGGCTCGATCTCGCCCAGGATCAGCTTCAGCAGCGTCGACTTGCCGCAGCCGTTGGGGCCGATGAGGCCGATCTTGTCGCCGCGCATCACCCGCGTGGAAAAGGCCTCCACCACGCGCTTGGCGCCGAAACGCTTGCTCACCGCCTCGAGCTCGGCCACGAGCTTGCCGGATCGCTCGCCCGGCGAGAGGGCGATGTCCACGCGCCCCACGCGCTCGCGGCGCGCCGCGCGCTCGAGCCGGAGGGCCTCGAGCCTGCGCACCCGGCCCTCGTCGCGCGTGCGCCGCGCCTGCACGCCCCGGCGGATCCACGCCTCCTCCTGGGCGAGCACCTTGTCGAACTTGCGGTTGACCACCGCCTCGGTCGCGAGCATCTCCGCCTTGCGCGCCTCGTAGGCGCTGAAGTTGCCCGGGAAGTCGGCGAGCCGCCCGCGGTCGAGCTCCACGATGCGCAGCGCCACGCGGTCGAGGAAGCGCCGGTCGTGCGTCACGAAGAGCACCGCGCCGGGGAAAGCGACGAGCGTGTCCTCGAGCCATTCGATGGCGGTGACGTCGAGGTGGTTGGTGGGCTCGTCCAGGAGCAGCAGGTCGGGCTCGAGCACCAGCGCGCGGGCTAGGGCCACGCGCTTTCGGAGCCCTCCCGAGAGTTCCTCCACCAGCGTGTCCTCGGGAAGCGCCAGGCGCGAGAGCGTGGCCTCGATCCGGTGCGCGAGCGTCCAGCCGTCGCCCGCCTCGAGCGCCTCCTGGAGGTCGTGCAGGCGGGCGAGCAACGCGGCCTCCTGCTTTCCGCCGGGATGCGCCGCGAGCCCGTGGGCCGCGGCGTGGTAGTCCACCAGCAGGCGCGCGCTCGCGCCCAGCCCGTCTGCCACCGCCTCGTAGACCGTCTGCCCCGGTGCGAAGGCGGGCTCCTGGGGCACGAAGGCGAGCTTGGCACCCGCGGCGAGCCGCGATTCGCCGTCGTCGGCACGCGCCGTGCCCTCGATGATCCTGAGCAGGCTCGACTTGCCGGTGCCGTTTCGCCCGATGAGCCCGACGCGCTCGCCCGGCTCGATCACGAGGCTCGCGTGGTCGAGGAGCGGCACGTGGCCGAAGGCGAGGGAGATTTCGGAGAGCTGGAGGAGCGGCAAGTCAGTGGGCCGGACGGACGTGGTACAGGCCGAGCGTACCGTATCCCTTGGCGAGCGGCATGCGCCCGACGTATCCCATCGCGAGCCCGTCGGCGCCGCTCGCCGCGGCGACGGCGGCGAAGGCGCTGCTCGCGTAGACCTGCCCCGGCGGCGTGATCGGCTCGATGCGCGCCGTGCGGCTGGTGTGCGGGCCGGTGTAGAGGCGCGAACCGGTGATGGGGTCGCGCCCGCAATGCACCGGGCCGCAGTGCAGCGCGATGCGCAGGTTGAAGCGCTCCGGCAGGCCGCAGGCCGCGCGGTCGAGGCCGTTGGCGAGCGCGCTCAGTTCCAGCGCGAAGCGGCCCGCGTCGGCCACGGTCGCGAACACCATGTAGAGCCCGTCGCCGGAGGTCTCGACGTGCTCGAAGGGGTGCGCGGTCTTCCGGCTCAGCTCGGCGACGGCCCCGAGGAAGCCGGATATGTAGCGCGGGATCTGGTCCTCGCTCAGCTGGCTGTAGCCGACGGCGTCGGCGAAGAGCATCGCGCGCAGCTCGTGGCGCGTGGCGCCGTCGCTCGCCGCTACGGAAGCCGCCGGCGTCGCGGAAACGGGCGCGCCTTCGTCCGCGCGCAACGCCGCGAGGTCGACCGTGTCCACGGCGAGCCCGTGCGAGCGCCACAGCGAGACGACCGAGGCCGCACCTCCGGGAGATGCCGGCACGCCGGCATCCCACACCGCGAGCGCGCGCAGCGGGGCGTCGAGCACCTGCGCGCGCAGCCGTCCCATGCCGGTAGCGATGAGGTTCGCGTACTCGAAGGAGGCCGCGCTGCCGCTCGCGCGATGGTCGCTCGCCACCGTCACGCTGTGGGCCGCGGCGAGCACCCGCTCGAATCGCTCGCCCCAGTCGCCGGAGGCGAAATCGACGCTCGCGTGCCGGAACTCCGCGGGCGGAAACGGCAGCACGACGTGGGTCTCGGCGCCGCGCTCGCGCGCGAGTTCCAGGCAAAGGATGTCGGCGCCGCAGGCGGCGGAACCGTACACGGCCAGTGGCGCGATTGTGGCGAGGGTTTCGCGCATCGCCTCGCGCACCGCCTGCTCGAGGGCGGCCGGAAACCGGCCCGCCTCCCGTCCCGGCGCGTCGACCATGTTGCCGGTGAAGACCAGCACCGGCGGAACGGCGAGGAGCGCGTCCACGTCCACGCCGGTCGCGGGCAGGCGCGCCTGCAGCCGTCGCGCCTGCAGGCGCGTGGTGCCGAGATCCCCGAAGCGCTTGCCCGCGAGCAGCCTCGCCTTGCGGTAGCGCACGCCGGCCTCCCCGGCATCGCCGAGAATCAGCGCCGCTTCCCCGAGGGTGGCCTCCCTCCAGTAGCGCGCGGGCTCCGGCGCCTTGCGGCCCTCGTCGCCGCCGCAGGCCTCGCGCACGGCGGAGGCGATCCGGCGCGCGCCCGCAAGGTCGTCCATGAAGACCGCCATCGTCGCCGCATTGATGCCGGTGTAGGACGCGTCCGCCACGGCGCCGCGCTTGCGCGCCGATTCGAAGGCCCGTTCGTAGAGACGGAATCCGGCCATGAGGTGCTCGCTGCGCCGCGGCCCTTCCGCTTCGCGCAGCGCGAGATCCTTGTGGGTGCGCGCGAGCATCCCCAGGGTTTCCGCGTCGTCCCTGCCCTCGGCGGCCAGCGCGGCGAGGATCCGGTTCGCGCGCTCGAGATCGCCGCTGCGCACCAGCGCCAGGGCGTGCAGTTGCCGCAGGCGCGTGTGCTCCGGCCAGCGCTCGAGCGCCGCCTGCGCGGTGTTGCAGGCGAGCAGCGGCTCGCCGCGGTCGAGCTCGCGCTGCGCGCGCGCGCCCGCCTCCTCGGCGGTGTCTTCCGCGGCGTCGCCCGTGCCGGGCGTCTCATGCTTCATGGGGGAAATCCGATCGATGCGCGAGCGCCGATGATAGTCCGGCCATTCAAACGGCGCAGTTTGGCCTACCCTTTGCGGCATCCGTGCCGAGCGGGGCAGCCGACCCCGGGGCGCAGCCGCGCGGGGTTTCTGGTCCCTCCCGCCGGACTCGAAACGAAACCTGGGGGTGCATCCGTGCCGGTTCCGTTCCTGCCGTCGTCTCCGTCGTCCCGAGGAGCGCACCCGTGAGCAACGTGCACGCGCTCGTGACGCCGCTGCCCACCCTCGACGAGGACGCCTGGGAGGATCTCCTCGACTTCATCGAGGAGCGCCGCGTCATTCCCATCGTCGGCCCGGAGCTCCTCAAGGTCGAGACGGAATCGGGCCCGCGCCTGCTCTACGACTGGATGGCGGAAAAGCTCGCCGCGAAGCTCGCCGTGGACACCGCGCGCCTGCCGCAGCCCTACACGCTGAACGACGTGGTCTGCTGGCACCTCTCCGCGCGCGGGCGCCGCGAGGACACCTACACGCGCATGCGCGCCATCCTGCGCGACACGAGCTTCGCGCCGCCGAAGGCGCTTCGGCAGCTCGCCCAGATCACCGACTTCGATCTCTTCGTCTCGACCACCTTCGATACGTTCCTCGAGCAGGCGATCAACGAGACGAGGTTCGCGGGGGCCCAGTCCACGGAGGTCGTGAGCTACGCGCCCAACCGCGTGGCGGATCTCCCGTGCGAGCGCGAACAGCTGCAGCGGCCCGTGGTCTACCACCTGCTCGGGCGCGTGTCCGCCTCGCCCACCTACGTGATCTCCGACGAGGATGTGCTGGAGTTCGTGTGCGCACTGCAAAGCGAGCACCTGACGCCCGAGAAGCTCTTCTACGAGCTCGAGCACAGCCACCTGCTCCTCATCGGCAGCAACTTCTCCAACTGGCTCGCGCGCCTCTTCCTGCGCATGGCCAAGCGCCGCCGGCTCTCCGACCCGCGCGATGTGGGCGAGGTGCTTGCCGACGACCACTCCGGCGAGGACGACCGGCTGATGGCGTTTCTCCAGCAGGTGAGCGTGCGCACCCGCGTCTACAGCGGCGCCGAGCAGTTCGTGGACGAGCTGCATCGCCGCTGGACGGCTCGGCGCAAGCCGGGCGAGGTGATCGCGCTGGGCGCCGCACCGCAGCGCTTCCTGCCGCCCGAGCGCGAGATGCCCGACAACGCGGTCTTCGTGAGCTACGCGCGCGAGGATCTCGCCGCCGTGCAGAAGCTGAAGAGCGGGCTCGACGCCGCCGGCATCACGACCTGGTTCGACATGGACCGGCTCGAGGGCGGCGACGACTACGACCGCAAGATCCAGAAGAACATCGCGCGCTGCTCCTACTTCATCCCGGTGGTCTCGGCCATGACGGACCGCCGCCTGGAAGCCTACTTCCGCCGCGAGTGGAGCTACGCGCTCGACCGCACGCGCAACATGGCCGACGAGGCGATCTTCATCCTGCCGGTGTGCATCGACGACACGGACCCGCGCACTGCCCGCGTGCCCGACAAGTTCAAGGCCGTGCACCTCACGCAGTTGCCGGGAGGTGCGGCGACCCCGGAGTTCGTGAACCGCCTGAAGGAGCTCACGAACACCGGCGGCCGGGGCGGCGCATGAGCGCGGATACCGCGAAGGCGCAGGACGCGGCGGCAGGGACGCCCCCGGCGGTGGACCCGCAGCATCCCTGGCTGGGGCTCGCCTCCTACACCGAGGAGACGCGCGGCTTCTTCCACGGCCGCGAGGAGGAGGTCGCCGAGCTTGGCCGGCGCGTGCAGCGAAAGCTCCTGACGATCCTCTTCGGCCAGTCGGGCCTGGGCAAGACCTCGATCCTGCGCGCCGGCATCGTGCCGAGGCTGCGGCCCGAGGGGTACTGCCCCGTCTACGTGCGCGTCGACTACTCGCCGGATTCGCCGCCGCCGACGGAGCAGATCAAGGCGGCGATCTTCCGCGCGACCGAGTCCTCGGGAACCTGGACGCAGCCGGGCACGGCGGCCAAAGGCGAGTCGCTCTGGGAGTTCCTGCACCACCGCGACGATATCCTGAAGGACGCGAACGGCAAGACCGTCATACCGCTGCTGATCTTCGACCAGTTCGAGGAGATCTTCACCCTTGCCCAGGCCGACGACGCCGGCAAGGCGCGCGCCGCGCAGTTCATCGAGGACCTCGCCGACCTCGTGGAGAACCGGCCCCCCAAGGCGCTCGAGGCGAAGCTCGAGTCGGACGATTCCATTCCCGAGCGCTTCGACTTCGGCCGCGCCGACTACCGCATCCTCATCGCGCTGCGCGAGGACTATCTCGCGCACCTCGAGGGGCTCAAGGGCGCGATGCCCTCGATCACGCAGAACCGCATGCGGCTCGCCCGCATGAACGGCCAGCAGGCGCTCTCCGCCGTGATGAAGCCGGGCGGCGATCTCGTCTCCGAGGAGGTCGCCGAGTCGATCGTTCGCTTCATCGCCGGCGGTTCCGAGCTTCGCAACGCGGAAGTGGAGCCCTCGCTGCTCTCCCTCATCTGCAGGGAGCTCAACAGCACGCGCATCGCCCAGGGCCGTGCGGAGATCTCCGCGGACCTCCTCGCCGGCTCCCACGACACGATCCTGGCCGAGTTCTACGAGCGCGCGCTCGCCGACCAGCCGCCGGCGGTGCGCAAGGTGATCGAGGACGAGCTGCTCACCGAGTCGGGCTACCGCGAGAGCCTCGCGGAGGAGCGCGTGGTGAAGGCCTTCGAGGCCGCGGGCGCCTCCGCGGATGCGCTGCCCACGCTCGTGAACCGGCGGCTCCTGCGCATCGAGGAGCGCCTCGACGTGCGCCGCGTGGAGCTCACCCACGACGTGCTGTGCAGCGTCGTGCGCTCGAGCCGCGGCCTGCGCCTGGAACGCGAGGCGCGCGACGAGGCGCGGCGCCAGCTCGAGGCCCAGCGCGAGCGCGAGGCCGCCACGCGCAAGGCGCTGGTGCGCGCGCGGCAGGTGGCCGCGGGCGCGTCCGTGCTCGCGATCCTCGCGGTGGTCGGCGCCGTCTTCGGCTACGTGAACATGAACCGCGCCAAGGAAGCCGAGGCGAAGGCGCAGCAGACGCGGCAGATGGCGGAGTCCGCACGCGGCGAGAGCGAGAAGCTCCTCGTCTACCTGCTCGACGATTTCGTGCGCGAACTCGATCCCGTGGGCCGGATCGACATCGTGGCATCGCTTGCGAAGCGCGCCCTCGACTACTACAAGGGCCTGCCCCCGGAGCTTCGCACGCCCGACACGGAGCGCAACCGCGCCATGGCGCTCGTGCGCACAGGCGCCGTCGCGCGCCGCCAGGGCAAGCACGAGGAAGGGCTTGTCGCCCTGAAGGAAGCCGAGGCCGTTTTCCGCCGGCTGGGCTCCCAGGGGGATTCCACGGAAGCCACGCGCCTGGGCCTGGGCAGCGCCCTGAGCTACCAGGCGATGATTCTCGTGAACCAGCTCAAGCACGCGGAAGCCCTCCGCGCGGGCGAAGCCGCGCAGGCCGAGTTGAAGCCGCTCGTCGAGGCCTCGCCCAAGCCTTCGGTCGCGGTGCTTCGCCAGTACGGCGAGCTGCTCACCGGGATGGGCTACACCACGCGCAATTTCGGGGATGCCCGGAAAGCCATCGGCTACCTGCAGGAGGCCCAGGAGGTTTTCCGCCGGCTGGGCGCGCCGGGTCTCGCGGACCTCTCGGCCGCCGCCGGCTATTCCAACGCCGGCGCGTGGCTCGCGGACGCGCTCAACGAGACGGGCCAATGGCCCGAGTCCCGCGCGAAGAACGAGGAGTCGCTCGCGATCGCCAACAGGGTCCTCGACGCAATGCCCGGCCATGCGACGGCAATCCACACCAAGGGCCTCGTGCTCGGCGCCCTCTCCGACCTGGAGGTGTTCGACCTGCGGATCGCGAAGGCGATGGTGCTCCTGCGCGAGAACGAGGCCCTCTACGAAGGCATGGTGAAGGTCGCCTCCACGAACACGGCCTCCCTGAACAACCTGGGCGTGGCGCGCCAGCGAACGGCCGGCGCCCTCATGGAGTCGGGCCGCCTCGCCGAGGCACGCGACAAGTTCCGCTCCGCCGCGCAGGTGCGCGAGCAGATGCCCAAGATCGGCTCCTTCCAGGCGCGAAACGCGATGATCTGGCTGGGGATCGCGGCGGAGCTCGACGCCGAACTCGGCAACCACGCGGCGGCGAAGGCCACGGTCGCGGAAGGCCGGCGCCTGTGGGAGACGTACATCAAGCCGACTTCCGCGCCGATGATCGTCGGTTTCTCGCGCCTGTGGCTCGAAGCCTACGAGGCGTACCTGCCGTACCTCGAGGGCGACCCGCGAAAGGCCTTGCAGCAGGCGCGAACCGCGCTGGGAGGGCTGGGCGACATCAAGCCCGAGAGCCAGGCCGACGTGGAGTGGTTCGGCCGCTTTCGCATCCGCGCCAACCAGATCATCGGCCTCGCGTCGCTGGAGCTGGGCGATTTCGCGGCCGCGGAAGCCGCGGCACGCATCATGGTCGCCGAACACGCGAAACTGCCGCGCCGCGACCTGTTCGGGACCGAGCGCGAAGGCGCGGTGTTCCAGGCGTACCTCGCCGAGGCCGTCGCGCGCCAGGGGCGGCTGGCGGAGGCGCGCGGGATCCTTCAGCCGGCGCTCGCGTTCCATCGCAAGCAGCTCGCGCGCCGCCACGATTCCCACCTGCAGCACTTCGAGTACGCCCACGCCGTCTATGTTTCCGCGCTCGCCGAGACGGAAAGGCGCGGCGACGCCGAGGCCACCGCCGTCCTCGACAGCATCGCGCCCGCCCTGAGCAAGTGGAAGACCGGCGCGAATCTTAGCGCCGATATCGCGAGGGCCCGCCGGGCGAGCCCCTAGGCGGCGCCTCGGCGCGCGCCATAGTAGACGCTCTCCACGAAGCGCTGGCTCGACTTCTTCGGCCGCCGGTAGCCGATGTCTCCCTGGCGCGGCGGCACCTCGATCTCCACGGGCGTCATGTTCTCGTAGGGGACCTGGCGCAGGAGGTGCGCGATGCAGTTCAGGCGCGCCCGCTTCTTGTTGTCGGCATCGACCACCCACCACGGCGTCTGCTTCCGGTCGGTTGCCGCGAACATGATGTCCTTGGCCCGCGAATACTCGCTCCAGTGCTTGCGCGACTCGATGTCCATGGGGGAGAGCTTCCAGCGCTTCGTGGGGTTGCGGATCCTCTCCTGGAAGCGCCGCTCCTGTTCCTCGTCGTTCACGGAGAACCAGTACTTCACCAGCACGATGCCGGAGCGGATGAGCATCTCCTCGAAGAGCGGGCAGGAGCGCAGGAACTCCCGGTACTCCGCCTCGGTGCAGAAGCCCATGACGCGCTCCACGCCGGATCGGTTGTACCAGCTGCGGTCGAAGAGGACGATCTCGCCCTGCGCCGGAAGGTGCGGGACGTAGCGCTGGAAGTACCACTGGCCGCGCTCGCGCTCCGTGGGCGTGCCCAGGGCCACGATCCGGCAGATGCGCGGGTTCAGGCACTCGGCGATGCGCTTGATCACGCCGCCCTTGCCGGCGGCGTCGCGGCCCTCGAAGATCACGGCGACCTTGAGGCCCTGCAGGCGCACCCACTCCTGCAGCTTGATGAGTTCCACCTGCAGGTGGGCGAGTTCCTTCACGTACTTGTACTTCGCCGGCGGCTTGCGCGCCTTCGGGCGGCCGGCAAGGTGCCAGTACTGCTCGATCCGGTCCGCTTCCTTCGCATCGGCGAGAACCTCGTCGCCTGCCTTTGCGCGCTTCGTCTTCCTTGCCATCGCGAACCTCCCGGTGTGTTCGATCGCCCCGCCAAGAATAGCAGCGACGGGCGACGTGGCCGGCGCGGGCGTGTGCGACCGCCGCTTGCCGTAAAATCGGCGGTGATCCCGATGCGGGGTCCCTCTCCCCGGTTACCACGGAACTTCCCATGCCCTCCACCAGCCGCCGCGCCGACACCCTCGGCACCGAAAACGCCTTCGTCGTCCTCGCCGAAGTGGCGAAGCTCCAGGCCGCGGGCAAGGACATCATTTCCTTCTGCATCGGCCAGCCCGATTTCCCGACGCCCGTGAACATCCAGGATGCGGCGGTCAAGGCGATCCGCGAGGGCAAGCACGGCTACACGCCCTCCGCCGGGATCGCGGAGCTGCGCGAGACGATCGCGCAATACGTCTCGCGCACGCGCGGCATCCCGGTCGCCGCCGACGACGTCGTGGTGGGCGCGGGTGCCAAGCCCTTCATCGCCTACGCGATCCTTTCCGTCACGGACCACGGCACCGGCGACGAGGTGATCTATCCGGTCCCGGGCTTCCCGATCTACGAGTCGCAGATCCGCGCCATGGGTGCGGTGCCGGTGCCGCTGTACCTGCGCGAATCGCGCGGCTTCAACTTCGACCCCGCGGACCTCGAGGCGAAGATCTCGCCGCTCACCAAGCTCGTCATCCTCAACTCCCCGCAGAACCCGACGGGCGGCGTGATCCCGAAGCAGGACATGGAAGCCATCGCCGCGATCCTCGCGAAGCACCCCGACGTATGGGTGTACGCCGACGAGATCTACTCGCGCCTGGTCTACGACGGCGCCTTCGCCTCGCTCGCGGCGATCCCCGGCATGCAGGAGCGCACGATCATCTGCGACGGGGCATCGAAGACCTGGGCGATGACCGGGTGGCGGCTGGGCTACGCGGTGAACAAGGCGCTGGCACCCGTGTTCACGCGCTGGGTCACCAACACCGATTCCTGCGCCTCGCAGATCAGCCAGTGGGCGGCGGTGGAGGCGATCGGCGGGCCACAGGAAGAAGCGGAGAAGATGCGCGCGAGTTTTCTCGAGCGGCGCGATCTCATCGTGGGGCTGCTGAACCAGGTGCCGGGCGTGACCTGCCAGAGCCCCGGCGGCGCCTTCTACGCGTGGCCCAACGTGACCGAAGCCTGCGCGATGGTCCGCGCGGCGGATTCCGAGGAATTCCGCGTGCGGCTCCTGAACGAGGCGGGAGTCGCGGTGCTCGCCGACATCCACTTCGGCCCGCGCGTGCCCGACGAGGGCCAGCACATCCGCTTCAGCTACGCGGCCTCCCCGGCGGCGATCAAGCAGGGCGTTGCGCGGATGGACGACTTCATCCGCCGGAACATGCAGTAGCCGGGCGCCGGCTCAGCCGCGCCCCCGGCGACGCACGCGCCACTCGGCCAGCTCGAAGAGCACGTGCACGGCGAGCGCCAGCGCCGCCGCGGGGGCTGCGCCCGCGAACAACATCGCGTGGTCGTTCACCGCGAGCCCCTTGGCGATCCGCTCGCCGAACCCGCCCGCGCCGATGAAGGCCGCGATGGTGGCCGTGCCCACGTTGATCACGGCGGAGGTCTTCACGCCCGCGAGGATGGTCGGCGCCGCAAGCGGCAGCTCGATCCTCGCGAGCACCTGCGCGCCCGTGAGGCCGAGCGCCAGCCCTGCCTGCTTCAGCCCGGGGCCGATCCCGGTGATCCCCGCGTGCGTGTTGCGCGTGATGGGCAGCAGCGCATAGACGAAGAGCGCGACGAGCGCGGGCCAGGCGCCGATGCCGGTGAACGGGATCAGGAAGGCAAGAAGTGCCAGCGAAGGAATCGTCTGTACGAGCCCGGCGACGGCGAGCACCGGCTGGGCAAGCCATCGCACCTTGGCCGCGACCACGCCCATCGGCACGCCCACGGCAACGGCGGCGGCGAGCGAGCCGAATACGAGCAGCAGGTGCTCCAGCGCGAGGCGCGGGAAGTCCGGCGCGAATACGGTCGCGAAGAGCGAGCGTGCCCCTCCCGCGGGCCGGCCCGCCACAAACTCGCGCGCGACGGCGGCGAAGTCGACGCGGTCCAGTTCCGCCCGCGCGTTGAGCCCGATCATCACGGTCTCGTCGATGCGCCCCGCGAGGCCCGCCCACGCGGCGAAGGCGCCGGGGTGTCGCGCCCGCGCGTCGATCCGGTGCAGCACCACGGCGTCGTAGCGCGGGAAGAAGGCACGGTCGTCGGCGAGGATCCTCATGCGCTGGCGCGCGATCTTCGCGTCCGTCGTGTAGACGTCGATCGCCTCGACCTCGCCCGCCGCGAGCGCCTCGTAGGCGATTCCGTGGTCGAGCCCGCGGGGGTCGCGCTGCAGCAGGCCGTAGTCGGACCGGAGGTCCGGCCAGCCGTCCTCGCGGCCGAGGAACTCGTGGGAAAGGCCTAAGACAAGGCCCGGGTGGGCGGCGAGGTCGGAGAGGCGCGCGATGCCCTTCGCCGCGGCCACCTCCTCGCGCATGCCGAGCGCGTAGCCGTTGGAAAACCCGAAGGGCACGCCCGCGGCAAGCCCCAGGGGAGCCAGGCGCCGGTTGATCGCCTCGAGATCGAGGGGCTCGCGCGACTTGAGGATCTCGCGCGCGATCGTCCCCGTGTACTCCGGATAGGCATCGATCTCGCCACGGGAGAGCGCCGCAAAGACGATCGCCGTGTTGCCGAGCCCGGGGCGGTGTTCCGCGGCAATGCCTTCCCGCGTCGCGGTCTGCAGGAGGATCTCGCCGAGGAGGTAGCTCTCGGTGAAACGCTTCGAGCCGATGCGAAGCGGCTCTGCCGCGGCCGCGAGGCCCGCCACGGTGGCGAGGCCCGTGAAAGCGACGAGGAGAAGCCGTGCCTTCACGGCGGCGAGGCCCGCGAAAGCGACGAGGAGAAGCCGTGCCTTCACGGCGGCGAGGCCCGCGAAGGCGACGAGGAGAGGGCGTGCCCGCACGGCTCGAGGCCTGCGACGCGATTCCGACGCCGCGCCATCTTCGCCGCCCGCCTCAGGCGAGCAGTGTCGCGACGAGGCCCGCGATGCCGAGGCCCAGCGCAGCGAGGGAGTCGCCCGCGATGAAGCCGCCGCCCACGAGGGAGGTGGTGCTCATGTCCTCCGGCATCGCCTGCTTCTTCGCCGATTCGCGCTTCGGCAGCGAATTGAGGAAGCTCGAGAGCATGCCGCCGCCGCCGAACCAGAGCGACGTGGGCAGGTTCACGAAGCCGCCGAAGGACGAGGCGTACGGGGTCGGCAGGAACACCGCGTCCATCAGGAAATCCGTCACGAACCCGCGCCGGCCGCTCGCCACGAACCGCCGGTACGCCTCGCTCGCCTTGAGGAGCTTGCGCGCGAATTGCATCGCGAAGCCGATGCCCACGCCCACCCAGATGGCCGTTCGCTGGTAGGGCTTGTCGTCGGTGAGGCTGCGCAGCACGCCCACGAACTTGTAGGTCATCGCCGCGTTCCAGCCCGCCGGCTGCTCGCTCGACTTCATCACCGTCTGGTCGAGCAGCAGCACCGGATAGGCCGACATGAAGATCTTGGCGAAGGCCACGGCCATGATCGCGCCCATCAGCACGCCCACCACCTGGTAGCGGAACTGGTAGACGCGGTTCGTGCCCAGCCGCCAGCCCGTGGAGCGGTCCTGCTGCATGTCGCAGGCGATGCTGGTCGAGATGAGCAGCACCATGCCCGCCATGAGCCCCACCACCGGGTCGGTCAGCCCGATGGCCGCCATGAGCACCACGCTCACCACGAAGGCCGAGGAGATGGGGTTGGAATCGCTGATGCCCACGGAGATGCCGTTCACCAGCGCGAAGACGAACACGAGCGCCACGGCGAAGACGAGAAATCCCACGGGCTGCCCGAGCACGAGGTGCCCGGTGAGAACGACGCCGGCGCCCCAGAACGCGACCCACGCCACCAGCCGCGCCGTGTTCACGCGCTTCCATTCGGCCTGCGGCGCGGGCGTCTCCGCCTTGCCGCGCCAGCGCGCCGCCGCTTCCTTGAGCACCAGCGCGACATCGACGACGGCCGCGCCCATGATGAGACCGAGCGCGATGAGGAAGGCGATCTTGCGGAAGGGATCTCCTTCCGCGAGCCAGCCGATGGAGATGAAGTGCGGCACCAGCGCCCAGAAGATGAGCCCCGAGGTGATGGCCGGGATGCCGATCCGCGCGCCGACGATCATCCCGACGCCGAGCGTGGAGGTGGACAGCTCGATGGCGCCGAGAAGGGCGACCTTGCCGGAAGCGATGCCGCCGACAATGCCCGCCACGATGCCGCTGCCCAGCTTGGCGACCGACTGGCGAAGGAGCACCGGATCGGTGAGCGCGCGCAGGATGTTGGCCACCGCGAACCCCGAGGGATAGGGGAGCTGCATCCGGTCCACGAGCAGCGGCGTGTAGAGCATGCCCACGCCCACGCCGAACATGCCGATGCAGAGCATGTAGAGGATCAGCTGCCATATCGGCGGCTGCGGAAGCCCCATCCACACCATGGCCTGGATGAGCACGCCCATGGCGCTCATGCCGGCGACGGAGGCGGCCGCCGTCTGCATGTAGTTCGCACCATGCTTGCCCTCGGCGCCGTAGCCGTAGGTGACCGTGGAGCCGAGGATCCCCGCGAGCACCTGCCCGCCGATGAAGAACCCCAGCGAGAAGTTCATGAAGGAGGCCGTCACACCCCCCAGGGGACCGAGGACGAAGACACCGAGACAGACCAGGAAGGCGTGGTACTTCCACGTCCCGGTGGCCGGAAGCCAGGACCAGCGCGGGGCGGACGAGGCGATCGCATTCATGGCGGTGATGCTCCCGGGACGACGGTGGAGACTACGGACCCGCGCGCCGCGTTCAGCACGGGGAATCGCGCGAGCAGGGGAATGCAGCAGGCGAAAAGCGCGATTCCCGCGCCGTCGGCGACCAGGTCGAGGAGCGACGCTTCGCGGTGCGGCAGGAAGTGCTGGATCGCCTCGATCAGCACGCCGAAGCCCAGGAGTGTCGCGATCTTGGCGAGGCCGAACCGGCCCGTGGGATGGGACACGTCCACGAGCAGCGCCAGGACGAAGAAGGCGCCGGCGTGTTTGGACTTGTCCCAGATGTCGTCGATGAACGCGATGCGCCGATCCGTGGTGGCGACAAACAGGATGAGCGCCACCGCCACCACGAGCGAGAACCTGGCGAGCGCGACGACGGTCCGGGGATTCACGCCGCCAAGGGTACAAGATGCGGGGCTCGCGTGTCGCCGGTGTATCCTCGGGCGATCGCCCCGCCGAACTGGGCGCCCAGCCCCGAGATCCGCCCCATGCCCATCCCGGCCGCCGCCCCGCTCGCGGGCACCAAGGTCGTCGAGTTCTGCCAGGTCGCCGCCGGCCCCTTCTGCGGCATGCTGCTCGCCGACTACGGCGCGGAGGTGGTGAAGGTCGAGCCGCCCGAGGGCGACGCCATGCGCCAATGGCCGCCGCTGAACGGCGGCTACAGCGAGAACTTCGCCTCCATCAACCGCGGCAAGCAAAGCGTCGCGCTCGACCTCAAGAAGGAAGTCGACCGCGATTTCGCGCGCGCCCTGGTGCTGGAGGCCGACGTCCTCGTCGAGAACAACCGCCCCGGCGTGATGCAGCGCCTGGGACTGGGCTGGGACTGGTTCGCCGCGCGCAAGCCCTCGCTCGTGTACTGCTCGATCTCCGCCTTCGGGCAGTCGGGGCCGCGCGCCGCCGAAGGCGGCTTCGATCTCACCATCCAGGCCGCCTCGGGCGTGATGAGCGTGACGGGCGAGGAAGGCGGCGCGCCGGTGAAGTGCGGCGTGCCGGTCTCCGACTTCGCCGCGGGGCTCTACGCCGCGTTCTCGATCGCCGCACTCCTCGCGCGGGTGCGCGCCGGCGGCCCCGGCGGCACGATCGACGTGCCGATGTTCGCGACCAACCTCGCCATCGCGGCGCTGCAGACGAGCGAGTACTTCGGCACGGGGAAAAATCCGCGCAAGCTGGGCTCCGCGCACCCGAGGAACGCCCCCTACCAGGCCTACCGCGCCGCCGACGGCTGGTTCGCGATCGCCGCCGGAAACGACAAGCTCTGGCGGTCGGTGTGCGATGTCGTCGGCGCGCCGCAGTGGCCCGCCGACTCGCGCTTCGCGACGACCACGCTGCGCGCTGAAAACCAGACTGCGCTGAAGGACCTGCTCGAGGCGCGCTTCGCCGGCGCGAACGCGTCCGAGTGGCTTGCGCGCTTCCGCGCCGCGGGCGTGCCCTGCGCGCCCATCAACGGTTATGCCGAGGCGCTCGCCGACCCGCAGGCCGCGCACCTGGGGCTCGTGGTCCCCGCGACCCTGCCCGGCGGGCACGCCACGCGCACCGTGGGCTGCCCCGTGCGGCTCGACGGCGAGGCGGTCGCGGTGCGCACGGCATTCCCCGCGCTGGGCGAACACACCGGGGCGCTGCGCGCGGCAACGAAGGAGGCGACATGAACACCGACAGCGACCCCATCGCGCCCTTGCGCGGCTTCGTGCAGTCCATGACGCGCCTGGTCGAACGCACCGACGACGAGGCGGCCCTGCTCGCGGGCGCGCGGCCCCTTCTCGCAGCGCTCATCGCCGGCGACGCGTGGCTTGCCGACGAGTTCGCGCAGCCCGACCCGCAGTTCTACCGCCAGTGTTTGCTGCACTGCGACCCGCTCGAGCGCTTCTCGGTGGTGAGCTTCGTGTGGGGGCCGGGACAATCCACGCCCATCCACGACCACACCGTGTGGGGCCTCGTGGGAATGCTGCGCGGCGCGGAGCGCTGCCGGCGCTACGAGCGGGCCGCCGACGGCGCGCTTCGCCCCGCGGGCGAGGAGCAGATGCTGCGCCCCGGCGACATCGAGGCGGTGTCGCCGACGGTGGGCGACATCCACACGGTGGCCAACGGGCTCGCCGACGCACCCTCGGTCAGCATCCACGTCTACGGCGCCAACATCGGCGCGGTGCGCCGGCACGTGTTCGACGCGACCACGGGGCTCGCGAAGGATTTCGTCTCCGGCTACTCGATCGCGCGCGTGCCCAACCTCTGGGACCGCTCCGTGGCGCTGCGCGCCGCGATCGCCGGATGAAGGACGTCCCCTTCGGCGTGGCCACGGTTTGGCTCGACCGGCCCGAGCGCGGCAACGCGCTCTCCGAGGCCGCCGTCGGGAAACTGTCGGTGGCGGTCGCAGCCGCGCTCGCCGATCCGGGCGTGCACACGCTCCTCTTCCGCGGCCGCGGCCGGCACTTCTGCACGGGCTTCGACCTCTCCGGCCTGGACGACGAGACCGACGCGTCGCTTCGCAACCGCTTCGTCGCGCTGGAAAAGCTCCTGCAGGCGGTCTGGCACGCGCCCGTGCGCACGGCGGCGTTCGCGACCGGCCGCGCCTGGGGAGCGGGAGCGGATCTCTTCGCCTCCTGCGACATCCGCGCGTGCGCGCCCGAAGCCACGTTCCGCTTCCCGGGCTCCGCCTTCGGCATCGTGCTCGGCACGCGCCGGCTCGTGGAACTTGTCGGCTGGGATCGCGCGCGGCCCCTGGCGAGCGAGGGCTTGACGCTCGACGCGCAGGGCGCCGTGGAAGCCGGGCTCGCCACGGAGGTCTTCGACGGTGACGCAGGGGACTGGGTGGGCGTACGATGTAACGAGCCGGTTGCCGACCGCGAAACGCTCGCCGCGATTCGCGCGGCGTGCCGGCAGGACCGTCGCGATGAGGATCTCCTGTCCCTGGATGGCTCCGCCTCGCGCCCCGGCCTCAAGGGGCGCATCGCCCGCTACGTCCAGTCGCTGCGCAAGTGAAGCTGCGCCGCGCTCGCGCCGGTTGCTTCCGCTCGAAACCCTGAAACCATCCGGAAGACCGTCATGAAAGACCTTGCCACCCTGCTCGGCGACCGCGCCGAATCCCTGCTGGGCCACGTCTGCAAGACCATCCCGAAGAAGGACCTGCACCTTCCGGGGCCCGACTTCGTCGAGCGCGTGCTCCTCGACGGCGACCGAAAGCCCACGGTCCTTCGCAACCTATCCTCGCTCTTCAAGCACGGCCGCCTCGCGGGGACCGGCTACCTGTCGCTCCTGCCCGTGGACCAGGGCATCGAGCACTCCGCGGGGGCGTCTTTTGCGCCGAACCCGGCGTACTTCGACCCGGAGAACATCGTGAAGCTCGCCATCGAGGGCGGCTGCAACGGCGTGGCCTCCACGCTCGGCGTGCTCGGCTCCGTCTCGCGCCGCTACGCGCACCGCATCCCGTTCATCGTGAAACTGAACCACAACGAGTTCCTCTCCTACCCGAACACCTACGACCAGAGCATGTTCGCCGAGGTCGAGCAGGCTTTCGAGATGGGCGCGGTCGCCGTGGGCGCGACGGTCTATTTCGGTTCCGCCGAATCGCGCCGCCAGATCTGGGAAGTCTCCCAGGCCTTCAGCCGTGCGCACGAACTGGGTATGGCCACCATCCTCTGGTGCTACCTGCGGAACGCCGACTTCAAGAAGGACGGCGTCGACTACCACGTGTCCGCGGATCTCACGGGCCAGGCGAACCACCTGGGCGTCACGATCGAGGCGGACATCATCAAGCAGAAGATGGCGGAGAACAACGGCGGCTACAACGCCATCAAGGTCGGCAAGACGCACCCGAAGGTGTACTCGGAGCTCACCTCGGACCACCCCATAGATCTGGTGCGCTACCAGGTGGCGAACTGCTACATGGGAAGGGCCGGGCTCATCAACTCCGGCGGCGAGTCCAAGGGCGCGGGCGACCTCGAGCAGGCGGTCGCGACAGCCGTGATCAACAAGCGCGCCGGCGGCATGGGGCTGATCTCGGGGCGCAAGGCGTTCCAGAAGCCGATGCAGGATGGCGTGCAGCTCCTGAACGCCATCCAGGACGTCTATCTCTCGAAGAAGGAGACCGTCGCCTGAACCGGGGCGGGCGAGTTGCCCCGCGTTCCGGCGGTTCACGAACCGATCTGGGGAAGCGAGAGCGTGGCCTCGAGGCCGCCTTCGGACCGGTTTCGCAGCGAGAGCTCACCCCCGTGCCCGCGGGCGATGTTGCGCGCGATTCCCAGGCCCAATCCGGTGCCGCCGGTTTCGCGGCTGCGCGAGCCCTCCCCCCGGACAAAGGGCTCGAAGGCCCTTTCGATGTCCTCCGCCGGGATGCCGGGGCCCCGGTCCAGCACCCGGATCGCGATGTGCTCCGCGCCGTCCTCGACGCCGACCGTCGCAACGCCTCCGTAGCGAATCGCGTTGTCGACGACGTTCGCGAGCCAGCGCCGCAGCGCCTGTGGCCTGCACGATACGGTGCGCGCGATCGCACCTTCGATCCCCACGGCGTGGCCGGTATCCTGATAGTCGGTCTGCAGGCTCTCCAGCAGGGCCATGACGTCGACCAGCCGCACGGGCTCGACGCTTCGCTCGTCGCGCATGAAGTCCAGGGTCTGCGTGACCATGGACTCCATCTCGTCCAGATCCTTGGCGAACTTCCCCGGGTCGTCTCGTCCTCGAGCAGTTCGGTGCGAAGCCGCATGCGCGTGATCGGCGTCTTCAGGTCGTGCGACATGGCGGTGAGGACGCGCGTGCGGTCGGCGATGAAGCGCGATAGCCGTCTTTGCATCGTGTTGAAGGCGCGCGCGGCGCGGCGCACCTCGACAGGCCCGGCTTCCGGCAGCGGCGGGCGGTCGATGTCCGCGCCCAGCTCGTCGGCCGCGGTGGCGAGCGAGGAAAGCGGCGCGGTCGCCCAGCGCACCGCAATCAGTGAGAGCAACACGACACTGCCCAGGAGGATCAGCAGCGTGAGCGCCACGCGCGTAGAAATCGCCGCGACCTGGGGCGGAAGAAAAGTGTCGAACGTCACCAGGGTGCCGTCACGAAGCGAAACCTGGACGGTGAAGAACGCGCCCTCCGGGGAGAGGCCCTGCATGCCTTGCCCGCCCATGTGGCCCATCATCCTCGACATGCCGGACGGTCCCATCGAATGCATCGGCCGGAGCGCCTCCGGCGCGCGCTCGTGACGGACGACCCTGGCCGGCATCCCGTCGCCCAGCGCGAAGCGGAGCACGGTCGTGAACATCGACAGTCGCATGTCTCCATCCTCGGGCAGGCGCGTCGCTTCCATGGGGGGGCGGTCGAGGGAGATCGACAGGGGAGGCGCGTCGAACACGGCCACCACCCTGCTGCGCTCCGGAGGCGGCAGCGAATCGAGCAGCTTGCCGATGTCCGCGATCCGCTCGGCGAGCCGCAGGCCACCGGATTCGTAGAGCAGCTGGCCGCGTTCGGCGAGGTTGATGTAGCCCGTAGCGGCCTGCGCCAGGATCAAGCCGGTGAGCAGCACCAGGACCAGCCTTCCGAAGAGGCTCCCGGGCAGAAGGCGCACTAGTGCTCCACCTCTACCGGCACGGCGAGCACGTAGCCTTCGCCGCGAACCGTCTTGATGATCTTCGGGTCTGCCGGATCGTCGCGCAGGCGATGGCGCAGCCGGCTGACCTGGATATCGATCGCGCGGTCCATCGGATCGGCCTCCCGGCCCTTCGAAAGCAGCATCAGCTGGTCGCGCGTGAGCACGTGGTTGGGATGGCTCAGGAAGATCCGCAGCAGCGCGAACTCCGCGCCCGACAGCGACGTGACCACGCCTTCGTGAGAAACCAGGTGGCGCGCCACCAGGTCGAGGCGCCAGGCCGCGAAGGCGATCGTGCGGGCGTCGTCGGCCTGCAGGTTGCGTGGCAGGCTGCGTGCCCTGCGTAGCACGCTCTTGATGCGCGCGAGCAATTCCCGGGGGCTGAACGGCTTGGCCAGGTAATCGTCGGCCCCCATCTCGAGGCCCACGATGCGATCGGTCTCCTCGCCGCGAGCCGTCAGCATGATGACGGGCGTATCGGAACCCGCGCGCAACTTGCGGCACAAGGTGAGGCCATCCTCGCCGGGCAGCATCACGTCGAGCACGACCAGATCGACCTTGCCCCGCGCGAGCGCCGCCCACATGCGTTTCCCGTCCGGGACGACGGAGGCCTCGTAGCCGTTCTTGCGCAGGTACTCCCCGAGCAGGCTGCGAATCTCCTCGTCGTCGTCCACTACGAGAATCTTGTCGGCAACTTCCATGTCGTCTTTATATACGCACAGCCGCCCGATTCCGGGCGGATTTGTAGCCTAGCGTAACAAGGCGATGCCCCGCTACGCCCCGGTACAAATAGGGAACAGGAGGGTTACATCGCGGTGGTGCAATGGGAACCGTTGCAGGCAAGCCAAGCAGTACGCGACATCGGATAAAGCGACATTTCCAGTCATCACTACCAGGAGAATCAACCATGAAATCGACGACAAAACTCGCACTCGCCATCGGAACCGCGCTTGCCCTCGGGCTCACCGTCGCGGAAGTCAACGCGCATCCCAATGGAATGGGCTGGGGCGCAGGCTCCGGCATGGGCTTCGGCATGCACGGCGCCGGGATGGGTGCCGGCATGAACGGATACGGCATGGGTCCCGGCATGCACGGCTGCGCAATGGGTCCCGGCATGCACGGCAAGGGCATGGGGCCGCAGGCGAATTCGAGCGCCGGCACCGGCACGACCGAAGAGCGGCTGGCGGGCCTCAAGACGGAACTCGGGATCACGACCGAGCAGGACGGCGCGTGGCAGGCTTTCGTCAAGAGCGCGAAGCAACAGGAGGAAGGCCGGCAGGCGCGTTTCGCCAGGATGCACGAGGCGCGCACGGCCGAATCGCTTCCGGAATTCCGTGCGAAGCAGGACGAGCTGATCAAGGAGCGTCAAGCCGTGCGCGAGTCGGCGACTGCCGCGCTGAAAGATCTCTACGCGGCGCTCACGCCGCAGCAGAAGGCGATCGCCGACCGGGGCCTCGCTGGAGTCGGGCCGGGCGCCATGGCGGGCCACGGCCAGGGACGATTCGGCGGCCATCACGGGAACTTCCGCTGACGATGGGCAGCTCGCACGGGGCGGCGCCGACGCGTCGCCCCGCGCACGCAACCAGGAGACCGACATGATGTGGGGATTGGGCGGATTCGACGGAGGCGGAATGGGCATCGGCATGCTGCTGTTCTGGGGGCTCTTCATCGCCGTGATCGTGGTGTCGATTCGCGGCTTCGGCGACTGGTCCGGGAAGAACGATTCCCGACCGCAGGAGAGGAAGCCGATCGATATCCTGCGCGAGCGCTATGCCCGCGGCGAGATCGGCAAGGATGAATTCGAGGAGAGGCGGCGCGAACTCTCGGCCCGCTAGGCCTTGCGAACGATGAGCGTCCGGAAGCGCTTCACGGTGTCTCCGGCCGCCGGAAAGTCCTCGATGCTGTCGTGGAGGATTTCCCAGCCCGCGAAGGGCGCGGCGATTTCCTCCGGCCGGAAGAGGTAGTACTCGTCGGGGTCGAACATCGCGAGGAAGGTCGAGCCCTCGACCATCGCATTCACGATGGCCACGCCGCCCGGGCGCACCGCGTCCCGCACGGACTCCAGGCCCGCCAGCGCCTCGTCGCGAGCGAAGAACATGAGAAGCCCGATGCAGTTCACCGCGTCCCAGGTTTCCTCGGGCCGCCAACCCTTCAAATCCACGGCGCGCACCCACACGTCGAGCCCCGAGGCGAGCGCGCGCTCGGCCAGGTCGTCGACGGCGTTCTCGCAGGCGTCGTAGGCCGTCACGCGGGCGCCGCGCTTCGCCGCCGCGAGGGAGAGGTTTCCCAGGCCGCAACCCAGGTCGAGCACGTTGCCCTCGAGGTAGGGCAAGGCGCGCTGCTCGAAGGGGTTCAGCTGGTAGTCGTGCGCGGCGATCTGGCGCTGGAACTGGGCGCCGAAATACGCGACCGCTCGGGGCTTTCCGGAGGTCATGGCCGTGGTCCGATTCTACCGGAGCGCGGCGAACACGGTATCGTGAATGCGCCCAAACGACCGTATCATCCTGCGCACTCCAGGCCCGTGCAGCCCACGGGTCCCCCACGCGGCACCGACTCGGCCGATTCCCATGACATTCCGCAAGTCTCTTCAGAGGATCCACCGATGGTGCGGTATTGCCCTCGCCGCATTCCTCGTGCTGGCTGGCGTCACCGGCGCCTTCCTCGCCTTCCACCACGAGATCGAGGCCGCGCTGGTCCCCGAACTCCACCGCGTCACGCCCGGCCCCGGCCGAGCCTCGCTCGACGAGGTGGCGGCGCGGATCGAGTCGCGACACCCCACGCTCGCGGTGGGCTACTTCCTCTTCACGCCGGACGAAGGCGCAGCCATCCGCGTCATCATGAACACGCGCCGGGCGGCCGGCGAAGGCAGGCTCGACCGCGACTCGCCGAAGCCCTCGGAGATTTTCGTGGATCCCTACACGGGCGCAATCCTCGGCGAGCGCAACTGGGGCGAGTTCGGTGCGACGCGCTCTCACTTCGCCCCGATGGTCTACCGGTTGCACATGAGCCTTTTCCTCGGCGAGGCGGGGCAGTGGATCACCGCAGCCGTCGCCGCGACCTGGATCGTGACGCTTCTCATCGGTGCAGTCCTCGCTGCTCCGCGCCTTCGCCTCCCTGGGCAGGGCGTTCCGGGTGAAATGGCGCGCCGGCCGCGCGCACCTTCTTCGACCTGCACCGCTCGGTCGGGCTCGCCTCCTTCGTCGTGCTCGTGGTCATCGCCTTCACCGGGCTCTACATGAACATCCCCGCCGTCGTGGAACCGGCGCTCGCCGCCGTGGCGCCGTTCACCGAGCGCCCGCCTTCCGTGCGCACGCAGGGTGCGGCCCGGGAAGCGGTCTGGAAGGTGGGCTGGGACGCGGCCTACGGGCGGGCGCGGGCGGAGCACGCGGACGATCCCGTGGCCGGCATCGGGCGGATCGAGGCACGCGGCTACTACCAGGTGCGATTCCTGCCGCCCGGCGACATCATGGACAGCGGTACGATCCGCTACTTCGTCGACGGGCGCGACGGCCGGCTTCTCGGCCGCTTCGACCATCGCGAGGGAACCGCAGGGGACAAGATCCGGACCTGGCAGTTTCCCCTGCACAGCGGCCAGGGCTTCGGCTTGGCGGGACGGATTCTCGTGTGCGTGACCGGGCTCGTGCCGCTGCTCCTCGCCTTCACCGGCCTTTGGCTCTGGCTGCGGCGAACGCGCCTTCGGCGCCGCTGCGGCCCTGAGCCCCGACCTACCAGCCCTGCGGCTGGATCCGGGTCGTGCGCCCGCCCGGCAGGCGCATCGTCGCCGACGACGGCCCGGTAAAGGTGATCGAGAAGGCTCCGTCGCTGCCCGCGACCGCGGGCAGGGTGTACGGGCAGGTCACGCACTGGCCGCCGCGGTAATGGTCGAGACTCGCCGTCACCGCGACCTGTTCGCCTTCGCGCCGCAGCGGGCCGGCGGCGTAGTACCAGACGGGTTCGCCGGATGGCAGGTAGCTGAACATCGTGGCGACCATCACGCCGCGCTGGACCTGGACATTCACGCCCGTGCCCGACTCCTCCGGATTCCACCACAGCCCGTTGAAGGGCATGAAGGGCATGGGCGCCGCGCCTCCGCCGGGCTGTGCGGCGGGCCCTGGAATCGTGTAGCCGCTGAGCATCGTCACCTGCGCGCCCTCGGTCATCCTCACCATGCCGACGCCGGGCGCGTACCATGCCTCGCGCTCGACGCCGGCCCCGCGTTGCTCGCGCACGTGCAGCGCGTCGGCGAAGGTGCCCGCGGGCGTCGTGACGGGGCCGACATCGAGCGCCGTGTAGGTGCTCGTGTGCGACCGGATGCCCATCATGGAGTCGGTTCCCTGCACGGTCGCCCACCAGGAACCGTCGCCGCCCTGCCCTGGTCCACCCATCCCCGAACGCGGCTGGACCGGATTGCGGAGGATCCATTCGGGGCTGCCGAGAGCCATCATGGAAAAGTGCGTACCCGTCGGGTCCGCGCCTGTCCCGCCGTAGTAGCGCACGCCGTCGTCGAGCCCGCGGTAGAAGTCGGTGGCGTCCGGCGCGCACGATTGGCCCGCGGCACAAACGTAGGTGGTGTGCATCGCCACGAGATCGGCATGGCCGGCCCACGACTGCCCCCCGCGGACCGTGACGCTGCTCGACGCCCACGCTCCCCCCGCGTGCACGTATTCATACCGGGCGCCGTCGACCAACGGAAAGTAGCCCGAGGTCGACATCGAGCCACCCATCATCTGCCCCAGTGCAAGTCCCGGCACGAGGGCCGCCACCGCTACCGCAATTGCCCGTTTCATGGATTTTCCCTTCAGTTGACGCCGGAAGTGCGGGCTCCGATGCCCACCCCGGGTTGTCAGGCGTTTACGGGTTCGATGCTCCACAATAATAAGCATTCACTGATTGACGTTGCGCAATTCCGCCAAGAATGGCCGCGCTTTTTTTGCGCAACCTTGCACGAAGCCTCCGAATTCGTGACGGGGACATTACGGCGCTGTAATCATCGCGGCGCGATGGGCTGCATGCGACCCGATTTGACTCCGTGCAAACCCGGGCTTCGTTTCTGCGACTATCCTCCCGGAGACCTCCCACAGGACGCGCTCGTGAAACCTGAACCCGACGCCCGCCGGACAATCACCGACAGTGACCGCGGAGCGGCGGCGTGAGCACGCGCGCTGCGGACATCGCCTGGGGACTGGTTTTCGCGGGCTGGTTGGTCGCCGCCGCCTCCACGCTGGGCGCGCTCTTCTTCAGCGAGGTGATGGAATTGCCCCCCTGCGTGCTCTGCTGGTACCAGCGGATCTTCATGTTTCCGCTCGTGCTGGTCTTGCCCCTGGGCCTCTTCCCGTTCGACGCGAAGGTCGCCCGCTACGCGCTGCCCCTGGCGGCGGGGGGCTGGCTGGTCGCTCTGTATCACCTGCTGCTCGTCGCGGGCTGGATCCCGGAGAGGGCCGGGCCGTGCGTGCAGGGCGTGCCCTGTTCCGAGCTGCAGGTCCAGTGGCTGGGCTTCGTGAACATCCCGTTGCTTTCGTTCGTCGCCTTTTCCACCCTGGCCGCACTGCTGGTCGCGGCACACTTTCGGAGCGCAAGATGAGCAAGAAGTCCAAGCGCAACAAATCCGCACGCGAGATCCCGGCGGCAACGGCACCGGCGGCGGCAACGGCACCTGCGCCCGCCAAGTCCGTTTCCCGGAAGGGCCTTTTCGTCGGCGCGGCAATCGTTCTCATCGTCGCTTTCGTGGTGGCTACCCTCCTGTACACGTCCGAGAAACAGGAGTCCTCGCGCCAGCTCGTGCAGCAGAACGTCGAGGCGCTGGCCAGCGCGCATTCCCCCGCGAAGGGTCCGCCCGACGCCCGCGTGCACATCGTGGAATTCCTCGATCCCGCATGCGAGACCTGCGCGGATTTCTATCCGGAAGTGAAGAAGCTCATGGCGGAGCACCCCGGCGCGATCCGCGTCTCGATGCGTCACGTGCCCTTCCACAAGGGATCGGAGCACGTGGTGCGCATCCTCGAGGCGGCGCGCGGCCAGGACCTCTACTGGCAGACGCTCGAAGCTCTCTTCGCCGCCCAGGACCGCTGGACGATCAATCACGCGGTGCACGTCGACCAGGTCTGGCCCGCGCTTCGCGGCGTCGGGCTCGACCAGGAGCGCGTCGGGCGGGAAATGAACGGTGCGGACATCGCCACTCGCATGGAGCGCGACATGGCGGATGCGAAGGCGCTCAACGTCACCAAGACACCCGAGTTCTTCGTGAACGGGCGACCCTTGCCGCGGTTCGGGCTGAAAGAGCTGCGCGATCTCGTGAACGACGAAGTCCGCAAGCCCGCGCGCGGCCCGGGCTCCTGAAAAGACTTCACGCATGTAATCCTGCCGTGCCCGTCCTGTCAGGGTCGCGCCCGTAGAGTGGGAACCGTACCGGCCGTCGCCGGTTCCGCCCGAAACGGGCGACCGACCCACTCGATGGAGGCATCCGTGAAATTCCGCACATCCGCACTCGCATTCGGCATCACCCTCGCGCTCGGCGCACCCTTCTCGGTGCTCGCCGGAGGTTTCTGGCAGGCCACCCAGGACGAGGCCGGCTCGGCCATCGTCGTCCCCGAAATCGGCGTCCCGCAGGGCATCGCGCCGGCCAAAGCCGCGGGACTGCTGAAGAAGGGCGAGTTCTCCGTCGATCGCCAGTACGTCTACCTCGGCGGCGAGGGCGGCTGGCAGATCCGGCCGATGGAATACGCCTATGAGGGCGGAAGCTTCGCGCACGTGGATGATCCGGTCGGCCACATGCACCGGGTCGCGGACGCGAGCCCGCTCACGGCGGCCGAACGGATCGCGCTGGAGCGCATAGGCGGATCCTGACCCGCGCAATGCGCAGGAGGTGATCCGGCCCGAAGCAAGCTGCGGCCCTCCGGGGCTGCGGCAGGACAGGCGGACTTGAAGGGCGCGTCGTCCGATTCGAAGTCCTGCCGGGCGATTGCGGCTCCCGCTACGAATCGCGTCCCTCCCGTTCCGCAGCATCCGACGCCGAGGCTTCGTTGGCGGAAGGCCCTGTGCCGCGCGTTGTCATGAAGAGCAGGAGCAACCCCGAAACGGCCGAGATGCCCGAGCCCACGAGAATCGCCAGTCGCGAAATCTCCAGCAACCGGGGTTGAGTGAACGCCAAGGCCGCAACGAACAGGCTCATGGTGAAACCGATTCCAGCCAGCATGGCGACTCCCACAGCTGTCCCCAGCCGGCGCCCTTGGGCCGCTGTGCCAGCCCCAGCTTCACGGATAGCCACGAGGCGGAGACGATTCCGAGAGGCTTGCCGAGCGCAAGCCCCAGGATCACTCCCAGGGACACGGGTTCGAACAGCGTTTCGATTGTCTCGCCCTGAAGGCGAACGCCGGCGTTGAAAAACGCAAACAGCGGCACCACGCAAAGCGCGACCCAGGGCTGCAGCCCGCGTTCGAGGGAGCGCAGCGGCGAATAGTCGCCATCGCGGCGTGCTCGCATTGGAACGCTCGCGCCGATGACGATGCCCGCCAGTGCAGGTTCGATCCCGGCTTTCCCCATCGCCACCCAGAGCACCATCCCCAGCAGCAGATAGGGCACCGGATGCTCGAGCCCCGAACGGCCAATGATGGCCAGGCCGATGGTCGCTGCGACCGCCGCAACCAACCCGGGCGCGGAGATCCCCTGTGCATAGAAGACGCCGATCACCAGCACGGCGCCTATATCGTCGAAGATGGCCAGCGCCATGAGAAATATCTTGAGACCGGGCGGCACCCTTCGGCCGAGGAGCGACAGGACGCCGAGCGCGAGCACCGCATCGGTGGCCGTCGGAATGGCCCAACCTCGAATGCCAACCGGATCGGAGACATTGATCGAGGCATAAATGAGCGCGGGAAACACCATTCCGCCGATAGCGGCAAACAGCGGCAGCGCCGCTGCTCCCCTTGTCGCCAACTGGCCCTCGAGCAACTCGCGCTTCAGTTCCAGCCCGATCAACAGGAAGAACAGGGCCATGAGGAAGGTATTGATGAACTCGATCAGCGGCTCGCGAAACTCCAGGCC
This sequence comes from Betaproteobacteria bacterium, assembly GCA_016708825.1. Taxonomy (GTDB): domain Bacteria; phylum Pseudomonadota; class Gammaproteobacteria; order Burkholderiales; family Usitatibacteraceae; genus FEB-7. The sequence continues at coordinate 191,660 of JADJEZ010000001.1, forward strand.
ACCTAAACCCAGGTGCACCGGCATGTGATGAACGAGCCGGTACCAGGGTGCGAGTTCCGAGTTGGCCGCAACGAACCCCAGAACAAGCGCGACGACGATCACCAGTCCCGAGACCGTTTCGAACCGAAAAAGACGCGAAAGCGCCGTAGCCCGCTGCATGGTGCGCTTCAGCTCGTCTGAGCGCTTCGCCCGCACGCCGACCGTCGGCGCCGAACGAGGAGCGACATTGCGCTCTTGCCGGACATTTGCGTGTCACTCCGGCCCGCCAAGCGCACCGCCAGCGCGTCACTCGGCGTACCGGGATGAGCGCCCGCGGTCGACTTCGCGATTGCTCGGGCGCTACCGACCATCAGCCTCTCGCCCCCGGAGGACTGCCTGGCGGTCTAGGCATGGCGCGACCTTTCGGGCCGAAGCGTAGACGCTCAATGCGGTCAAAAGCAGCAACGCGGCGACAACCCAAAGCGCCCGGGCCTGCAGGAGGCCGAAAAGCGCCCCGCCGAAAAAGGACCCTGCCGCCTGCCCCGCGCTTCCCGCACTCGTGAGCGCTCCGAGCAGCGCTCCGGGAGATCCCCGCATTCACCGTCGCCGAATAGGCGATGATCGGCTGCAGAAAGGCAGCGCCGGCGGCGATCAATCCCACTGCGGCGGCAGCCATCCACGGTGAATCCGCTGCGGACAGCAATGCGGAACCCGCGGCCATTACAAGAAAACCCGCTGCGATCGATCCGCCCTTTGCGTTCCGGTGAATGCCCGGCATGACGAAGAGCATCAGCTGGACGGCGAGCATCACCAGCATGCATCCCGCCAGCAGCATTCCGAGCGCAGCGGTATCGATGCGCATCTGCGACTTTCCCGCAAGGGGCAGCACCGCCTCGAACGCCCCAAGGCCGAGCAGCACGGCGAAGCCCGAAAGAAGGAACGGCGTGGCCTCGCGCCACGCGACGGGTTCGCTGCAGCCCGTTGCGTTCGGGCGCAGCATCGACCGGGGCAACCAACGAATCACTCCGACCAGGATCAGGATCACAAATGCCGCCGCCGCAGCGACCGGAAGCCCCACGATCGCGGGCTCCAGGCGCTTCACCTCGCCGAATCGTTGCATTGCCAGGTACGCCGTTCCGCTCAGCACCGGCCCGGCCAGCAGACCGAGCAGCGTGGCCACCGACACTCCTGCGAAAAGTCGGGCACGCCGGGGCAGGTCGATGACGGATCCCACCGTTGCCGCCACCGCAGGCAGCACCGCCCCCGCGGAAACGCCCGCTGCCGCGCGAATGAGATAGGCGCTGGTCAAGGAGTTCGCCAAGGCGAACGCCACCAATGCCGCGGCGTATCCGCCTATCCCGACGAGCAGGATGCGTCGGCCGCCGTAGCGATCGACGAAGCGGCCCCAGAGCGGCGCGACCACGACCATTGCCAGCGGGTAGATCCCGAGCAGTGCCCCGGTGTGCAGCGCGTGCCCGGCCAACGGCGCGGGGCTGGAGACCCGCTCGATGACGAGCGGAATGAACGGCAGGACGATGCCGTAGCCAATGGCGACACCGAAGTTTGCTCCACCGAGCAGGATGAAACCCAGGCGAGTCCGTGACGCGCTCGTCCGGGCTTCCGCGTCGCCAGTCAAGTCGGGTCTGTCACGGCAGCGACCCCTCCGCGCCGCAGGGCGCGACCGGCGCCAAGTCGAATCCCATCAATGACAGCATCCATGGCCGCCGGAGCCCGAGTGCTTTCCGTGGTGACCACTTCCGGAACTGCCGGGCTCGCCTTTCGCGCCGGCCACGGCGTACTTGCCGGGATCGGCCACGAAGGCATCCTTGCACTGCGTCGAACAGAAATGGTATTGGCGGCCTTCATGCTTCTGCATGAGCCCGCCGGCAACGGAATCGATCTCCATGCCGCAAACAGGGTCAGTAGCTTTCATCGTGTCTTCCTTTCTTGAGCCGTGGTTGAAGTCGGGCGACGGAGCGCATTTCGGCAGGGTCATCCCGGGATCGGGCAGCAGGCGTGCTCAGGCTGCGGGGCGCAATGGATGCTCGACTCCGGCGCAGCCGTCCGGGGTCGGGAAACCGGAGCCTGGTGGTGCATCAGCGCCGCCACGGCGAGCGAAGCCAAGCCGTGCCGGCGCCGGATCGGCGCGCGAGGTCAGGATGACGGGAACCGAGAATCCCACGGCAATGCCGGCGACGACTGCGCCCGCCAGGTATTCCAGGTTTTTCGCGAGGATGTTGCCGGATACGAGATCGGGCACGAGCAGGATATCGGCCTCGCCGGCCACGGGCGAGGCGATGCCCTTTTCGCTCGCGGCCCTGCGTGAGATCGCGTTGTCGAAGGCTAGCGGGCCGTCCACGATCGCGTCCGTGATCTGACCACGCCGGGACATGAGGGACAGACAGGCGGCATCGAGCGTCGAGGAAATCTCCGGATTGACGGTCTCGACCGCGGATAGCACCGCAACCCTGGGCATCTCGACCCCGAGAAGGCGGCAAAGATCGACGGCATTCTGGAGAATCTGCGCCTTCGCGCCCAGGTCGGGCGATATGTTGATCGCCGCGTCGGTGATGGCGAGGAGCTTCGGATGACTCGAAACGTCGGCCAGGAAGACGTGGCTCACACGTCGTCCCGGAACGCGAAGGCCGCGTTCCTTGTTCAGCAGGGCGTGCATGAGTTCGTCGGTGTGGATGTTTCCCTTCATGATCGCGTCTGCCTTCCCGGCTCTCACGAGAGCGACGGCCTTCGCCGCCGCCGCCGCGTCGCCGGTTGCGGGGACGATCCAGTCCTTGCCTGCTTTCCAGTCACGCTCTTCACAGATCGTGGCGGTGGCTTTCGGCTCGCCTACCAGCAGCGGCTCGACGAAGCCCAGCGCGTGCGCCTCGCGAAGCGTGTCTATCACCACGCCCTGGGCGGCATCCACCACCGCAACCCGGATCGGCTCCATCGCGCCAGCCTGATCGATCAGGCGCTGCAGGTGCAGTGCTTGCCCCGCCATGGCCTACCCCTCCTGCGCCATTGACCGCGGCTCGAGCACCTGCCGAACGTGCCGCGCGATCATCAGCTCTTCGTCGGTCGGGATCGCCTCGACAATCACGCCGCCGGTATCGCCGGAAATCAGGCGATCGCTTCTCCGATTGCGTTCGGCGTCTATCGCGATCCCGAGAAAGTTCAGGCCCATGCAGATCTTCTCCCGGATTTCGGGAGCATTTGCCCCTGATTCCGCCCGTGAATACCAGCCGGTGCAGGCCACCCAGCGCCGCGGTCAGCGCCGCCAGGTGGCGGCGAGCCTGGTAGCAGAACACTTCGATGGCTTCCACCGCGGCAGGTTCGGCCGGCATCGCAAGCAGATCCCGCATGTTGCGGCTCACCCCGGAGACGCCGAGCAACCCGGATTCCTCGTAGAGGAGATGCCGGACGCGCTCGGCAGTCATGCCTTCCTCGGCTAGAAGAAACAACACGACCCCCGGGTCGAGATCGCCGCAACGCGTTCCCATCGGCAAGCCCGCGAGAGCGGAAAACCCCATCGTAGTCTCTACGCTGATGCCGCCCTTTATCGCGCACATCGATGCTCCGTTGCCGAGGTGGGCGACGATGAGCCGCTCGCGATCGATATCGAGCCCGTCCCTGCGAAGCACATCGACGATGTATTCATAGGACAGGCCATGGAAGCCGTAGCGGCGAATGCCCTTGTCGTAAAGTTCCCGCGGCAGGGCGGTCAACTTCGCCAGGCGAGGCATGCCTCGATGAAAGGCCGTGTCGAAACAGGCTATCTGAAGAAGGCCGGGGCGGGCGCTGCGAACGGCAGCGATTCCGGCGAGATTGTGTGGCTGGTGCAATGGCGCGAGCGGTACGAGCCTTTGCAGCCGTGCCTCCACCGCCTCAGTCACGACGAGCGGGCAGTCACACTCCCGCCCGCCATGGACCACCCGGTGGCCGACCGCGCTCAACTTCCGGCCCGACAATTGACTGTCGATCGCGCCCAGGAGCAGCGCTAACGCCGTGTCGTGGTCGGGAATGTCCTCGACATTGTCGAGCACCGTCGCACCCTCGCAATCAACGGCGTGAAACCGGCTCTGCGCCAGACCGATGCGTTCGATTGCTCCCGACCAGATGCGGGGTGAAGATTCCGCCGCCCCGAAAAGGGCGAACTTCACGCTCGACGACCCGCTGTTGATCACCAGGATCGCGCCGTTTTTCGCCGTCGACAGCGGCGGCGGGAACCTCCGCGCGGTCATTTTTTGGCGCTCCATCCGACCGGATTGCCGTAAAGCGACTTGAATGTCTGCTCGTACAAGCCGTCGCGGGCCACGCGAACCTCCTCCAATGCCCGGGACACGGACTGGATGACTTCACGCTCGCGCTCCATCAGCGGCAGGTCCTGTGGAAGCGGGCGCCGGTTCCGGGCGACCTCGCCGGCAATCATGGAAATGCCTTGCATCCATGGGTTGAACGATCCGGAGAACAGATGGCGGCTGGCCCGCATCGGATGCAGCCACTTCAGCATCTCCGCCGTCCACGGATTGGTGAGCGCCTGCACCCAGGGGCTCACGAACCTGCGGTACTGTGCCTCGTTGAATTCCGAAACCTGCTTCACGCGTTCGAACGATTCGCGCGGATAATCCGCCTTGAGATCCTCGACCTTCCGTGGCTCGAAATGCACGCTGAAGGCCGGCTTGTGGCATTCCGGGTCTCCCGAGGGATTGCGGATCTTCATCTCGTAGAGGCCGGGCGCGAGCGCTTCGATGTCGGTCAGGCTCTCGAGCATGGCCCGGTGCTCCAGTCGCGCCACTGCGGCGGAAACGAAGATGCCGAGATGCCCTACATGCGGGTTCGTGAGATAGACGATGCGCTGCCCGGCTCGCTTGAGATCCGCGGTGTCCTTGTACACGGCCGGAATCCAGCCGAGCGCCTGATGCGGAGGGGTGATGTTGTCGCCATGGGAAGCGAAAATTACGAGAGGATTGCGGATCCGGCGAAGGTCCGCGATGCAGCTTTCGCAGATCCGGAGCTGGCCCTGCTCCAGCTTGTTGCCGATGAAGAGGTTCTCGACAATGGCCAGGATTTCCTCCCGGCTCAGGAAATAGAAGCCGTTCCACCACCGCTCGAACTCGAGAAACCGCTCGCGCTCCGAGTCGATGTTGGCGAAGAGGTGGGCGTATTTCTCCCAGATCGCCTTTTCCGGCTTGAGGTTCTCGAAATTCTGCGCGAGCCAGGCACCGTCGAACCGGCCATTGCCGAGGTCGGCCAGAAGATGAGCGAGCCAGGCACCGCCGAGTAGGCCACCGGCAACCCGCATCGGATTGGAGCCCGACTCCCCCGCCCAATAGGACAAGGGCGATCCGTTGAGCACGACGGGGCCCGCAATGCCCTCACAATCGGCCGATAGCAGCGTCACCGCCCAGCCTGCCTGGCAATTCCGTAGAGGACCGGCGGCTTGCCGGGATGGCGCCGCGCGACCTCTCGACGAAGCGCCTGAGCGCATGTAGCACGTCCGCCAGCGTCTGCCCCGGCGCCGGCTCCGGAAAGAAGATGACGAAGTAGACCGGATGCCCCTCGCGCAGCGCCATTCCGACCTCGGATTCGCGCTTGAATCCGCCGATCCCGGGACCATGCCCGCGCGCGGGTCGACGACGATGACCGGCGGCTTGGCCGCATCGACGCAGTCGTCCCAGCAATCCCCGGCGACTTCGGTGATCCGCAACAGCGCGTAGTTGGCCGGTTTCGGGAATCGACGTGCGTCGAGAAGCGTCTCGTATTTGAAGTCGAGAAGCGGCGGCATCCCGGCGCGCTCGTGGTCGAGCATGTTGTCGGCCCTTTGGCGCAAGGCGTCCCAAAACAGGATCGTCCTCTCGAGGAAGTCCCGTTGATAGGCGGCAATTTCCGCAAGCGCATTTGCCCGCGTTGCGCCGGAAGGATTCTCGATGGCCTTCCGCGGCGATTGCTTCCCGACAGAAGTCGCCGCCATGGTGTTGGCGTCACCAGGCCTTGTCCGCGCCGTGCTCCGTCGCGCGGGCTTTGCGGATCGACGGGATTTCGGGCTCGCGACGCCGGACTTCTTCCGGGAAGAGGGCTTGGCCATTACTTCGACCACTTCGCGAAGAAGTTGAACAAGGGCACGAAGATCAGGGCCACGTACCAACCGTAGGCGAAGGTCTCCGCGAGTCCGAGGAGGAAGCTGGGCCAGGTGAGCCACGTGAAGCCCGGGAGAAACCGCTGCCAGGACTCGTACATGGCGTGGCCCGGGGAAGAGCAGGTCGAAGCCGACGCAGAGCACATAGGTTAGCGCAAGGAATACCCCCCAGGCTCATCCCGACGGGGGTCAGCGGGACTCGAGGTGCTTCACGGGCTCCGAACGCTGTTCCCGAGGAAACGTTCCCGACGGCGCGAAGAGCGTCAGCCATGGTCGTGCCTCCCGCGCCCCGGATCAAAAGGCGCTTTCGGTTCGGCAGGCGTATCGGCCGCGCGCGTGCCGCCGTGACCGTCGTGACTTGCGGCGCCATGGTGGCCGCCCGAGTGCCCGCAACCCGCGCCGCCGCGGCGCATGAACAGAAACGCGATGACGGCGAACGCGACCAGTATCCAGTTCTGTGTCAGCCATTCCATGATCATCTCCTTTGCAAGTGTCCGAAGGATCGATGCCGCATCGGTCTAGATCTTCACGCGGCGCAGCCTCAACGCGTTGCCGATCACCGAGACCGACGACAGGCTCATCGCCGCCGCCGCGAAGATCGGCGACACGAGGATGCCGAAGAAGGGATAGAGCACTCCGGCGGCTACCGGCACTCCGGCCGCGTTGTAGACGAGCGCGAAGAAGAGGTTCTGCTTGATGTTGGCCATCGTCGCGCGCGAAAGTTTCCGGGCCCGGATGATGCCGTCGAGATTGCCCTTCACCAGCGTGAAGCCCGCGCTCTCGATCGCCACGTCCGCCCCCGTGCCCATCGCGATGCCGACGTCGGCCTGCGCAAGCGCGGGCGCGTCGTTGACGCCGTCGCCCGCCATCGCGACCTTGTGGCCCTCGGCCTGAAGTTCCTTGATGATCCGGGCCTTGTCCTCGGGCAGCACGTCGGCGCGGATCTCGTCGATGCCGAGCCTGGACGCCACGGCACGCGCGGTACGCTCGTTGTCGCCGGTCGCCATGATGATGCGGAAGCCCTCGGCATGCAGCGCCTTGATGGCCGCGGGGGTGGTTTCCTTCACCGGGTCGGCCACGCTCACCAGGCCGGCGATCTTGCCCTCGAGCACCACGAACATGACCGTTTCGCCCTGGTCGCGGCGCTCGTCGGCGGACTTCGCCAGCGCGGTTCCGTCCAGGCCAAGATCGGCCACGAGCTTCGCATTGCCGAGCGCCACTTTCTTTCCGTTTACGACACCAGTCACGCCCTTGCCGGTCACGGCCTCGAAATCCTCGGCCTTGAAGAGCTCGACGCCGCGCGCCTCGGCGCCCGCCACGATGGCCTCGGCGAGCGGATGCTCGAGCCGCGTTCGAGGCTCGCGGCCAGCGCAGGACTTCGTTTTCGTCGTGCCCGTCCTCCGGCAGGACGGCGACGAGCTTCGGCTTGCCCACGGTGAGCGTCCCGGTCTTGTCGACCATCAGCGTGTCGACCTTCGCGAACCGCTCCAGCGCCTCGGCATTCTTGATCAGCACGCCCGCCTGGGCGCCGCGGCCGGTGGCCGTCATGATCGACATTGGCGTGGCGAGCCCGAGCGCGCAGGGGCAGGCGATGATGAGCACCGCCACGGCGGCGACGAGCGCGTAGGCGAGTGCCGGCGCCGGCCCCCAGATCGCCCAGCCGATGAACGCGAGGATCGCGATGGCGATCACGGCAGGCACGAACTTGCCGGCCACCTGGTCGGCGAATTTCTGGATCGGGGCGCGGCTGCGCTGGGCGTTGGCCACCATCTCGACGATCTGGGCGAGCATGGTGTCGGCCCCGACGCGCTTCGCCTCGATCACGAGGCTGCCGGTGCCGTTGATCGTGGCCCCGGTGACCTTGTCGCCGGCCACCTTCTCGACCGGAACCGGCTCGCCGGTGATCATGGATTCATCGATCGAGGATCGCCCCTCGGCGACCTCCCCGTCGACCGGCACCTTGTCGCCCGGGCGCACGCGCAGCCGGTCGCCGACCTGGACTTCGTCGAGCGGAATTTCCGCTTCGGTCCCGTCGGGCCGGATCACCCTTGCGGTCTTGGGCGCGAGGTCGAGAAGCGCGCGGATCGCGGAGCCCGTGCGCTCGCGCGCGGCCAGCTCCATCACCTGCCCCAGCAGCACCAGCACCACGATCACGGCGCCGGCCTCGAAATACACGCCCACGTGGCCCTGCGCGTCGCGGAACCCGGCCGGAAAGATTTCCGGCACCAGCACGGCGACGAGGCTGAACAGGTACGCAGCGCCCACACCCATGCCGATCAGCGTGAACATGTTGAGACTGCGGTTCACCACGGACTTCACGCCGCGAACGAAGAACGGCCAGCCGGCCCACAGGATGACGGGCGTGCCGAGGACGAGCTCGACCCACAGGGCGGTGCGCTCGACGAGCATCTCGCGGAAGAATCCCAGGCCGACATACGGACCCATGGTGAGCAAGAGCAGAGGCACGGTTAGCACGGTGCCAATCCAGAAGCGGCGCTTGAAATCGACGAGCTCGGGATTCGGACCTTCCTCGCCGGCCGGAACACCCTTGGGTTCCAGCGCCATGCCGCATTTCGGGCATTCCCCGGGCGCGTCGCGTTCGATCTCGGGGTGCATGGGGCATGTGTACACGGTGCCCTTCGCCGCCGCCGGCACCTTCGCCTTGCCGGCGCCCGGCAGGTATGCGGCGGGATCCGTCTTGAACTTGTCGAGGCATTTCTGCGAGCAGAAGTGATGGGTCTGCCCCGAGTGCTCCAGGCTCGGCTTTCCCGCACCGAGGGCGACGCTCATGCCGCACACCGGATCCTTCGCGGACGCCCCCGCGGCGCCGTGATCATGCTCGCCATGCATGCCATGCGCCGGGTGGGAGTGTTCGCCGCCGTGGTGACCCTTGTCGTGCCCCTTGAAATCTGCGCTCGGTTTCATTGCTGTCCTTTTGTTCTGGTCCTGGGCTCATCGTGGACCTGTGCGTCGCGCACAGGTCAAGCGGTCTTTCGCCTTTGGTCGCTCATGTTTCCGCGCCTCCGTGTCCTACGGGGGGAACGTCTCGCGCGCTTCGGGACCAGCGCGGCAGGAAGGCCGGCGTGCGCTGCGCGTAGCGCGTCCATTCCTCGCCGAACATCGCCGCCGATTCAGTCTCCTCGCGACGGGCGAGGCGCACGTAGATGGCCGCCAGGATGGGGAACATGGCGAGGGGGACGAGCGTCGGCCACTGCAACAGGAAGCCCGTCATGATCGAGATGAAGCCCACGTACTGGGGATGGCGCAGTCGCGCATATAGACCCGTGGCGGCGAGCTTGCCGCTGGCCTGCGCCGCATAGAGCACGCGCCAGGCCGAAGCCAGCAACCAGAACCCGCCGAAGATGAAGACGCTGGAGAGCAGGTGAAACGGCCCGAAATGCGGGTTCGACCGCCAGCCGAACATCACCTCCAGCAAGTGGCCGGAGTCGTGGGCCAGGAAGTCGACCCCGGGAAACTGCTTCGCGAGCCAACCAGACATCAGATATATGGTGAGCGGGAACCCGTACATCTCGGTGAAGAGCGCAACGATGAAGGCCGAGTACATGCCCAGCGAGCGCCAGTCGCGCCCGGTGCGCGGCTTGAAGAAGCTGAACGCGAAGATGATGAACACGGCCGAATTGATCGCCACGAGCGACCACAGGCCGTAGTCGGACATGAGCGACTTCACTTGCCGCCCTCGCGCTTCGTCGGTGCGCCATCGCTTTCGCCGCCGCCGTGCCGTGCCCGCCGTGCATGAATACATGCATGAGCGGGCAGGCGAGCAGGATCAGCCACGGCAACCAGTCCACCAGGTGGGCGCGGTGCTCCAGGGTGAACAGGATGACGACGAAAGCGGCGAAGCCGCCGAATACCCACCAGGCGCGGCCGAAGGGCTTGTCGCCCGCCGGTACGCGCGGCGCTTCATCCCGGGAGTGGTCGTGTGCAGGCATTCCGTTCTCCTTCATTGCTCAACCGCAGCTGTTCGGTTCGTATGCCGACGGCGCCGCGGCCAGTGCGCATTTGACGGCGACCATGTCCCGCAGCGTGTCCTCTTCCGCCAAAAAGGCCTCCACCGCGACCGGATCGAACTGGGTGCCGCTCATGCGCGCTATCTCCGCCCTCGCCGCGTCGAAGTCCAGTGCGCGACGGTATGGGCGATCCGAAGTCATCGCGTCGAGTGTGTCGATCACGGCGAAAAGCCGCGCGCGCAGCGGAATTTAGTGACCGTGCGAGCCCGCCGGGTAGCCGCTGCCGTCGTATCGCTCCTCATGGCACAGCACGACCTGCGCCGCCGCGTCGAAGGCGGGCATGGCTGCCAGGATGCGTCGGCCGGATTCCGGATGGCCGCGCATGAGCGCCCAATCGTCCTCGTCCAGCGGACCCTGCTTGAGCAGCAACGAGTCGGGAATGCCGATCTTGCCTACGTCGTGCAGCAGCGCGCCCCAGTACACCTGAAGCAGGGACGCCGGTTCGGAGATGAAGCGGCGCGCCAGCACCAGCGTATGGCAGGCGACCCGTTTCGAATGCTGGCCGGTTTCGTGCTCTCGCAGGTCGAGCGCCGCGGCGAGCGCCTCCGCAAAGTCCTGGTATGCCTGATCCAGTGCACCCGTGTCGCCCTTGCAGCAATCCAGGTAGCACGATTCGCAGCAGCGGCCACCACCGATCATCCCGACCGCGAAACCCGGGACGTCCGCCCCGCACAGGCTGCAACCCAATGACTCCGGGTGGCCCTCACTGAAGTGCTTCTCTTGCGAAAGATCCATGGTCGTCACACCGTTGTCGTTGTCCATGAAGCCACCGTAAACCTGTGCGCCGCTCACAGGTCAAGCATCGATTCGATGATCCTTCACGGTCGCTTCGATGAGCGTGCAAACGGCGTGGCCATCGGGCTCTCCATCGGGCATGCCGGACCACAGGGCGAGCGCCTGCTCGAGGCGCGCCTGTAGGGCCTGCATCTGCGCGAGCGTCTCGCGGGTCTCGAGGACTCGGCGCTGGACGATCTCCCGCACCACGGGGCAGGGTGTTCGACCGTGCGCGGACATGCCCAGAATCTGCGTGATCTCGTCAAGCCGGAACCCGAGGCGCTTCGCCTGCCGGACGAAACGAAGCCGGCCGAGGTCGTCGCGATTGAAGCGACGGTAACCGTTGATTGCGTCCTTCGAGGGCGAGAGCAGTCCGATACGAACGTAGTAGCGCACGGAATGCGGCGTCAAGCCGGATTCTCGGGCAATCTCGCCGACTCTCATGGCATCGTCCGAGGGACCGCGCCCGCGAGATCTTTCGCCTCGCGAGCCTACTTCGCCGGCTCGGCCGACGCCGGCATGGCGCGCCCCGCCATCTGTCCCATCATCATCTGCATCATGTCCATGCGCTTCTCCATCTGGTCCAGGCGCGCGGACGCATCGGACGGGCCCGCGGCTGACATGCCGCCCATCATCTTCATGCACTGGTCCATCATTCCCATTCCGCCCTGGCCCCCCATCATTCCCATGCCGCCCTGGCCGCCCATCATGCCCATCCCGCGGCCCTGCATCATGGCGTTGCCCAGCATCATGTTCTCGCGCATCGTCTGCATGTGTTCGGCGAGCAGCTTCTCGCGTTGCACGGCGTCCTTCGCCTTGCGAACGCCGTCGAGCTGGGACTGCATCCGCTTCACGTTCTCCTGCATTCGCTGCGCCGTCTGGTCTGCCGGCGCCTTGGCCGGCTGTGCCGCGGCGGCCACCGAAGCCTTCTCCTTGTCGGGATGGTGCGCGTCGTTCGCGTAGGTCGTTGGCGCGAGCGCGAGCCCGGCGATCATCGTGGCGGTCAGGATGCGTTTCATGTCAGCCCTCCAATCGTGTACGTAGCCCGAATGTGTCGGAGATCCAGATTATGAGAGGCACCTGCCCACCGGGAGCTGACGAGATCCTTACAGTTCCGTCATGTGCCGCGACGCTGCGCCGGAAGGCGCCGAACTCGCATGTAATCGCGGCGTCGCGATCCTGTCAGGACGTTGCGCTCAAAGTGGAAACCCTGCTGACCTCGAAAGGTGCCCGTGAACCCTGATGGCGGGAGCCAAGTTCGCGAGGGGGATATTCGTGGCACGGCGAGCGTAAGGGCGGTGCCCGGGACAACGAGGAGAAACGCATGTTCGGAATGGAGAGTGGAAGCTGGATGCCGGGCGGCGGACTGGTCATGTTGCTGTGGTGGCTGGTGCCGGTCGCGGTGGCGGTGGCAGCAGCAGTCGTCATCCGCTTGTTCAGTCGCACGGGCACGCACGCCACAGGCAGTCCCGCGATCGATATCCTCAGGCAGCGATACGCTCGCGGCGAAATCGGGTCCGAGGAGTTCGGACGCTGCAAGCGCGAACTGGAAGGCTAGGAAACGATGCCCGTGGATTCAGGCGGAATCGCCGAAGGCTCTGCCGGCGCTGCCACGCCCGTTCCGCCCGGGCTCGTCGCGCGCTCCGACGATCCCGCACGGAGGCGCGTGCTGGTGGCGGCGACTTCCGTCCTCGGAGGAATCGGCGTCGCCGCAGCGGGAGTTCCGTTCTTCGCGAGCCTTCTGCCCAGCGCGCGCGCGCTGGCTGCGGGCGCCCCTGTCGAAGTCGACATCGGCGCGCTGGAGCCGGGCATGCTCGCCACGGTGGAGTGGCAGCGCAAGCCGGTTTGGGTCCTTCGCCGGTCCGCCGCCATGTTGCGCCTTCTCGGCGAAAACGACGCGCGATTGAGCGACCCGCGCTCCGAAGTGGCGCAGCAACCGGAGTACTGTCGCAACCCGACGCGCTCGATCCGGCCGGACGTCTTCGTGAGCGTAGCGCTCTGCACGCACCTGGGATGCATTCCGAGCTTCAGGCCGGAGGTCGCCCCTGCCGATCTGGCCGCGGACTGGCGCGGCGGCTTCTACTGTCCCTGCCACGGCTCGATGTTCGATCTCGCGGGGAGGGTGTTCCGGAACGTGCCGGCGCCCACCAATCTGGTCATTCCCAGGCACGCCTACCGGGACGAGTCCCGGTTGGTGCTCGGCGAGGACAACGAAAAATGAGTGTCCTGCGAACCGGGGCGGGCGAGGAATCTTACTGCGTCGCCGGTGCCGGGCCTGCGGGACTCGCGGCGGCCATCACACTCGCGCGCGCCGGTCGCCGGGTGGTCGTGCACGAGGCACATCGCGAAGTCGGCCATCGCTTCCAGCGCGACCTCCAGGGGCTCGAGAACTGGACGAGCGACGTGGACGTGCTGGACGAGTTCCGGCGACTGGGCATAGCGACGGACTTCCGCAAGCTGCCCTGCCCCGAGGGCACCGCCTTCGACGCCGCGGGCCGCAAGTACCGCTTTCGGAGTCGCGACCCCCTGTTCTACGTGGTGGAACGCGGTCCCGGCGAAGGAACGCTCGACTCCGCGCTGCTCGCCCAGGCGCGCGAGGCCGGCGTCGAGCTGCGCTTTGGCGACCGCCTGAAGCACATCGACCGCCCGGGCATTCTCGCGACGGGCCCGCGCGCAGCCGACGCCATCGCGGTGGGGTACCACTTCGACACCGACATGTCGGACGGGTGCTGGGTGATCTGCGACGACACCCTCGCTCCGGAGGGGTACGCCTATCTCCTCGTGATGAACGGCCGGGGCACCGTCAAGAGCTGCATGTTCACCGGATTCAAGCAGGAGTCGAAGTACGTGGCGCGAACGGTGGAGGCCTTCGAGCGGCTCGCCGGTCTCCGGATGGACAATCCCCGTCCCCATGGTGGGGTCGGCAATTTCCGCGTTCCCGTGTCGGCCTATTCCGGGCGACACCCGACGGTCGGCGAACAGGCGGGATTCCAGGACACCCTGTGGGGCTTTGGGATGCGATACGCAATCGTTTCGGGCGTCCTTGCCGCCCGCAGCCTGCTCGAAGGCACCGATTACGATGCGGCCTGGAACGCCGAGTTCGGAGGTCTGCAGCAGGCCGGAATCGTCAATCGCGCACTCTTTGCCGCCTTCGGAAACACGGGCTATGCGTGGATCCTCCGCCGCCAGGAGAAGGCCACCGACGCCCGGACCTTCCTTCGCGCCTTCTACCGGCCCACGCTTGCCCGGCGGTTACTTCTGCCCTGGGCACGCAATCGTTATCGCAGCCGAAGGCGCGACGAGAGTTGCGATCACCTCGATTGCGCCTGCGTGTGGTGCCGATGCGGAGGCGAATACACCTGATCACAGTCCGCCGGCGGCACGCGAAGGGGCTCTTTCGTGGCGAACTTCGCGAACCGGTCACCCGGACTCGCGTCAAACAAGCGCTGGGAACCCGGGAGAGGAGACGAAATGTTCGGGATGGAACACGACGGCACCTGGTTCGGTGGCGGTCTGCTGGTGGTCCTGTGGTGGCTCGTGCCAGTCGCGATCGCCGTCGGGATCGCCGCCTACTTGTCCCGGCGATCCGGGCGCAGGACCACGGACGACGAAGCGATCGAAATCCTCCACCAGCGCTATGCGCGAGGCGAGATCGGGTCCGAGGAATTCCAGGAAGCCAAACGAAACCTGGGAGGCTAGCCGGCGGGAAGTGCGGCCGGTCGGCTCCGTATCGGTGACGGCGCGGACGACCTTTCCGAACGCGACGAAACTGTAATCTCCCCGTGGTCGGGAGGTCAGGGGCGCGGGGGTAGGTTCCGAGTCGTACCGGCAGTCGCCGGTAACGCCCGGGAAGGGCGGAACCCTCGCAGGAGGACAAGAACATGTCTGCTCGCAAACTCGTCACCGGCATCGGCTTCGCGATTGCACTCGCCACGCCCATCGCAGTCCTTGCGGAAGTCGTCTGGGAAACCACCAGCGACGAGGCCGGTTCCCGAATCGTCGTGCCGCAATTCGGAACAACCCCCAAGTCGGTCTCACTTCCGGCCGTGAAGCCCCTCCGGGCCGGGGATGTGTCACTCGACAGGCAATACGTCTTTCTCGGCGATGAAGGTGGCTGGCAGCTTCGCCCGATGGAAAACCGATTCGAGGGCGGCCGGCTGGTTCACGTCGATGACCCTGTCGGCCACATGCAGCGGGTCGCGGACAACTCACCGCTCACCGCCGACCAGCGTCTCGCGTGGGAACGCATCGGAGGGCGATGACGCCGCAACGCTTCGTCCCTGGCCACCTGTCAGGCGCCGTACACACTTGTAACGAGGCAGTTCGCTTGCCGTCACTGACCTGCGAATAAGGTTGGTGCCGTACTGGTCTTGCCGGTACCCGCCGCCCACCGCGGCGGCAACGGTCAGGAAGGACGGTATCTGTGCGCGTGACCGGATGGGTCGAGAGGCGCGATTGAGAATCGCGTCATTCGATTCGAGATCCTGCGTGCGCGGTGCAGTGCAATCCTTCGTCTTCGAGGGGATACTCATCATGAAACGCAATTCGAGATCGCTGGCCGGCGTGCTCGCGGCCGGTGTCCTGCTGCTTCCCGGCGCCGCCGCGGCAGCCGACGACGCTTCCGTCCTGCGGGCGGAAATCGAGGCATTGAAGAAGGAAGTGCAGGAACTGCGCGGCCTGGTGAAGGGACGCATTTCCGAGACCACGCCCGGCAAGGCGCCGCAGACCGCCGGGCCGCGCGACCTCAGTACCACGGTCCTGGGCGCCACGGTTACGCTCTACGGCACGCTCAATGCCGATGCCGGGACGGTGGAGCGAACCGGCGCAACGGCCAGCGCGACAGCACTCAACAGCCTCGTCGGCACTCCGGGGCTCACGCCCGCGATCTCGCCATCGCGCTCGATCCTGCGTTCCAACTCCTCGAACTTCGGCATCCGCGGCGTACGTCACCTTTTCGGCAGCGTGAATGCGGTGTTCCAGGTCGAGTCCTCGGTCGGTGCCGACGGTGGCGCGAGCAATCTCGCGGGTCGCGACACGTTTCTCGGGCTCTCGGGAAGCTACGGCTCGCTCCTCTATGGGGGAAACATCGACAGCCCGTACAAGCGGGGCGTCCAGGGAAAGGATCCGTTCTTCGCCACAGGTATAGCGACGCAGAAGGGGATTCTCGGCAGCCCCGGCTTCAACGTGACCAGCGTAAACGCGGTCTCGGGTTCGACCGTCGGCGGCAACGCCGCCGGCGCGCAGCAGCAGAATGCCGGATTCGACACACGCTTGAACAACCTGGTCATGTACCGCAGCCCGGTCTTCGCCGGCTTCTCCGGAGAACTGGCCTACGGGATGAACGAGCAGAATACCACGACCGGCATCAAGCCATCCGTGATCTCCGCGGTTGCCCGTTACGACCGGGGGCCCTGGTTCGCGAGCTACGCGTACGAGGAGCGGGAGGACGTGTTCGCCCTGAACTCGCTCCAGACGTTGGTGCCCGGTTCCGGCACGACCGGCGCGCTGTTCGTCCCGCCCGCCGGCGCCACGTCGAAGGACAGCGCCAACAAGATCGGCGTGGGCTACAAGCTCTTCTCCAGCACGGATCTCCTGCTGGTCTGGGAGAACCTCAAGTACACGACGAGCGTCGGCGCCGTGCGCGAGTACGAGCGCGACGCCTGGGTGGGATCGGTCAATCACCGCATGGGCCGGCACCACGCCATCGTGAGCTACAGCAAGGCGGAGGCGGGCAGCTGCAGTCTCCCCGCCGGCACCGCCTGTTCCACCAAGGGATTGGGCGCGGAGCAGTGGGCGCTCGGCTACGTCTACGACCTCGACGCGAGCACGTGGATCTACGCCTTCTGGACGCAGATCAGGAACGAAGAGGCGGCCGCATACAACTTTGGCGTGTCGGGCGCGCCGGCGGCCGGCGTGGGCGCCGACCCGAAAGGTCTGGCACTCGGAATTCGCTACCGGTTCTGAGGAGAAGGGGTTCGGCGGCACCTCCGGGGCCCGTCCACGGAGGCGCCAGTCGGCAGGTTGGGGCCATCAGGAGTGACCGGCCAGCGCCGGACCAGTGACGCGGGATCGGCACAAGTCACTCCCGACTTTTTCGTCCCGGCTGCCGCGCGGCACCAGCTCACCCTGACAGCGTTGTAATTGCCCCGTCGGCGAGCGGTCAACGGTGCCCCCGTAGAGTGGGAACCGTACCGGCAGTCGCCGGGCCCGCCGAAAAAAGGGGCGGACGACCCACCACAGGAGCACAACATGAACTTCCGCAAATCCGTTTCCATCCTCGGCTTCGCCATCGCGTTCGCCGCACCCGCTGCCGCCATCGCCGACGTCACCTGGGAAACCACCAACGACGAAGCGGGCTCGCGCATCCTCGCGCCGCAGTTCGGCACCGCGCCCACGGGCCGGGCAATCACCGCGACCGCGCCGCTGATGACCGGCGCCATCTCTTCGTGACAGGCAATACGTCTACCTGGGAGCGGAAGGCGGCTGGCAGCTTCGCCCGATGGAGTACCGGTTCGAGGAGGGCCGCCTGGTCCACGTCGACGACCCCGTCGGCCACATGCACCGCCTTGCTGACAGCTCTTCGCCCACCGCCGCGCAGCGTGCCGCTCTCGAACGCGGCGGCGCGTGATCGATGCCGCAAGCTCGCTTTACTCCGGGCCGGGATACCGAATTGGCCGCGAAACTCCGCGGCTCCCCGGCCCGGTCCGGGCCGGCGCCAAGCGAGCCTGTCGACAACCCGACCATTCCGTAAGCATCGCGTAACCCCGCCGTCAGGCGGGCGGCACTAGCCTCACGATGTTCGGAGCTGCCTGGAAAAAGCACCGTTCGACCCATGGCAACAGAAGAACGCAGCACCTCCCCCAATGATCGAAAGGACGAGAAAATGAAGCTCCTCACTGCCGTCGCCGCGTCGCTGATGGCCACCTCCTGATCGCGGCTCCCGTGGCGTATTCCGCGGAGCCCATGATGAAGATGGACATGCACAAGTTCATGGCGTCCTGCGACATGGACCACGACGGGATGATGTCCAAGGCCGAGATGCTCAAGCACGTGGAGAAGATGTTCGACAAGCTGGACACCAAGAAGACGGGCAAGCTCGACAAGAAGCAGACCGAGCAGTTCCTCAAGGATCTCACGGGCTACAGCGGCGCCTGAACCCGACCATCGGGCGCTCCGCCTTCAGCTTGGACGACCGCCCTTGTCTCCCAGTTCGCGGTTCTCTCGCGAAGGTGTCGCGGGAGAACCCGTTGCCCCGAATGCGCGGTAGAAGACGAGCGTTCCGAAGAGGGTCGACATCGACCCGGTCTGCAGGACTTCGCCGAAACCCGCCTCCCGAAACAGGGAAGGGAGCTTTCCCTCGACGTTCTCGCGCGTGTTCGGGAAGCCGTCGAGCAGCCGGACGAGCACGAACAGCGACCCCATGAGCAGGTTCGCGGGGCGCCCCCAATCGACCACGTGGAACTCGCCGCCCGAGCGAAGCACGCGGCGCGCCTCAGCCGCCGTCGTAGCCTTGTCCTTCGCGGGCAGGTGGTGGAAGAGCAGGCTCGAGACGACGCGATCGAAGCTCCCGTCCGGATAGGGCAGCCGCGTCGACAGGCCGCGATCGAAGCGGATCGTCACACCCGCGGCGAGCGCTTTGCGTTCGGCTATCGAGATGACCTCGGGGTCCGCATCCAGCCCCGTCACGTGCGCTCCGCCGCGTCGGGCACCGATCATCACGGCGAGAGTCCCCGTGCCGCAGCCGAGGTCCAGGACGTATTGGTCCGGACCGATCGCCGCCTGCTCCAGCAGGGCGGCCCTGAAGGCCCTTTCCCTCATCGTGACCGCCATCACGGCATCGTAGAGCGGCGTGAGGAAGGCATGGCCGAGCGCCGGAACGGTCTTCGGCTCGCCGGGGGACTCCGTGGACGATGATTTCACGAACCGGCCCCGGTTCCGCGCATCACGGCCAGGGCTCGCGCCCGGCGCCCAGCAATCCCGTGGCGACCTCGCGAAGCAGCCTCCAGCCGGCAATCGCCATCAACGCGGATGTCGCGATTGGCAGGGCGCACACGCTCCATTCCGAAAAAACAGAGGGGGGACCTGATGCAATCAACGCGGCCCCGGCGAGCAGCGCGGACATCCACACGGCCGGTCGTGGTCGCCAGGGCCCTTCGCCCGCCGAAATCGCGAGAAACGCTCCGGCGGAAACGGCGAGCAATCCAGCGCCCGCCAGGATCGGACCGTGGGAGGGTTGCCAATACCCGAGTATGGCGGCGACGGTCGCGAGCGCGAGTGCCGCCGCCGCAAGCATTGCGCCGATTCCCGCCAATGCGCTCCGGATCGAGGCTCGAAACGCGTCGCCGGGCGAGTCGGCGTCCATGCCGAGGTGAAAGCGCCCAGCGCAAGCGGGCCGGCAGCGGAGAGAACGAGGCAATCGCGCAAGGAGATGCCGGCCGTGAGCGCGGCAAGCGGCAGGCCCCACTTCAACGCAGTTCCGATCCCGAAGCGCGCCACGGCTCTACCAGGCTCCTACTTCGCGGCCTCGAGGGCCGTCACCGTATAGGCGCCCGCATCGTCCTCGACCGCGAAGCGCACCTTGTCACCCACTGCGACCTTCTCGAGCATGGCCGGGTCCTTGACCCTGAAGACCATGGTCATGGGCGGCATGCCGAGGTTTGCGATCGGCCCGTGCTTGAGCGTGATCTTGCCTGCCCCCTTGTCGATCTTCCGGACTTCGCCATCCGTCGCCGGGGCCCCGGCCATCATCGGGGACATCGGCATGGATTTCTGCATGGTCGAGTGATCCATGCCGTGGGATTGCGCGAATACGGGCCCAGCGGCGAGGGCGAGCAGGGCGAGGCAGGTGCTGGCGGTTTTCATCGGGTTCTCCTGGTTGGTGCGGATTGAGGACAAGGCGGGCATCAATTCGCGGCGACGACGATCCTGCCGATCATCCCCGCGTCGAAGTGTCCGGGCACGAGGCAACCGAAATGGAACTCGCCCGCTTTCGTGAAGGTCCAGGTGATCTCCTGCACCTTCCCGGGCGCCACGTGGGCCATGTAGGGTTCGTCGTGCTCCATGTTCGGGAACTTCTTCATCATCTCGCCGTGGGCCTTGAGCTCCGCGAGGTTGCCGATCACCATTTCGTGCATCACCTTGCCGCCGTTCTTCACGACGAAGCGGATCGTCTCGCCGCGCTTCACCCGGACCTCGGCGGGGCTGAAGCGCATGGCGTCGCTCATGTCGACCTGGACGGTGCGGCTCGCCCGGGCGGGGTCGCCCTGCCGGCCGAAGGAGTGCTCCTCCATCGACAGGGGCTTCGCCATCATCGGCTTGCCGTGCTTCTCTTCGCCGTGGGCAAGGGCGTTCGCGGCGGCGAGCGCGAGGATCACTGCTGCGGCAAGGGATGCGGTTCTCTTCATGTCTTGTCTCCTCGGGTTCGCCCGATCAGTGGTTTCCATGGCCCTGCGGCTTGCGGACCTTCATTTCCATCGCCGGCCCCTTGCGCGCTGCCGGCATCGACTGTCCGCCTT
This sequence comes from Betaproteobacteria bacterium, assembly GCA_016708825.1. Classification (GTDB taxonomy): domain Bacteria; phylum Pseudomonadota; class Gammaproteobacteria; order Burkholderiales; family Usitatibacteraceae; genus FEB-7. Next base: position 212,089 of record JADJEZ010000001.1, read on the forward strand.
CGGACCTGAACCGTGCGGGCTCGGCGATCGGCCCCGTCCACTCGAAGGCTTGCGTTCCCGGAGGCTGCCGGTACCAGCCCGGATCGCCGTAGTCGCCCGGCTTCTGGTCGCGGCGCACCTTGAAGACGGTGAACATGCCGCCCATCTCGACCGCGCCGTAGGGCCCGGTGCCCGTCATCATCGGCAGCGTGTTGTCGGGCAGCGGCATCTCCATCTCGCCCATGTCGGCCATGCCGCGCTCGCCCATCACCATGTAGTCGGGGATGAGGGAGGTGATCTGCGTGGCGAGCCCGCGATGGTCCACGCCGATCATCGTGGGGACGTCGTGGCCCATCGCGTTCATCGTGTGGTGCGACTTGTGGCAGTGGATCGCCCAGTCGCCCTCCTCGTCGGCCAGCAGCTCGATCTGGCGCATCTGCCCCACCGCGACGTCCGTGGTCACCTCGTACCAGCGCGTGGATTTCGGCGTCGGCCCCCCGTCGGTGCCGGTGACGAGGAACTCGTGGCCGTGCAGGTGGATGGGGTGGTTGGTCATGGTGAGGTTGCCGTAGCGCATCCGCACCTTGTCGCCCAGGCGGACATTGAACGAGTCGATGCCGGGGAACACCCTGCTGTTCCACATCCACAGGTTGAAGTCGAGCATGGTGTTGATTTTCGGCGTGTAGCTGCCGGGGTCGATGTCGAAGGCGTTCAGCATGACGCAGAAGTCCCGGTCGACCACGTCGATGAGCGGGTGGCGCCCCTTCGGGTGCGTCACCCAGAAGCCCATCATCCCCATGGCCATCTGCGTCATCTCGTCGGCGTGCGGGTGGTACATGAACGTGCCCGGGCGGCGGGCGACGAATTCGTACACGAAGGTCTTGCCCGTGGGGATCTGCGGCTGGTTGAGCCCGCCCACCCCGTCCATGCCGTTGGGCAGGCGCTGGCCGTGCCAGTGGATCGTCGTGTGCTCCGGCAGGCGGTTGGTGACGAAGATGCGCACGCGGTCGCCCTCGACCACCTCGATGGTGGGGCCGGGGCTCTGGCCGTTGTAGCCCCACAGGCGGGCCTTCATGCCGGGCGCGATCTCGCGCACCACGGGCTCGGCGACCAGGTGGAACTCCTTCACGCCGTTCACCATGCGCCAGGGCAGCGTCCAGCCGTTGAGCGTGACGACCGGGTTGTACGGCCTGCCGCTGGACGGCACGAGGGGAGGCTGCGTATCGGCCTTCTCCATGAGGACCGGCTCTGGAAGGGCCGCCATCGACACGCGGCTCACGGAGGCGGTCGCCAGCGCAGCCCCGGCCACGCCGGCATTGCGGAAGAAGTCGCGTCTCGAAGTCATCGTGCGCTTTCCTTGTTCAGTGGCCCGCGGCCGCTTCGGGTTGGGTGGCTGCCATCCTCGGCCCGGCGGACGCTCCCACGCGGCCGATCATCGCCATGCGCAGGTCGGCCTCGGCGATCCAGAAGTCGCGCAAGGCTTCGAGGTAGCCGTTCACGCTCGCGATCTGGGAGCGCGCGTCGGCGAGCAGGTCGAAGACACCGATCAGCATTCCGTTGTAGCGCAGCACGTTTTCCTCCGCGATCCGCTTGCGCAGCGGCACGATCTCGTCGCGGTAGTGCTTCGCGATGTCGTGGCTGATCCGGTAGCCGCGGTAGGTCTCGCGCACTTCCGACCGCGCATTGATCGCCGTCTCTGCGGCACGGTCGAGCGCCTGGCGGTAGATCGACTCGGCCTTGGAGACCCTCGCGGTGCCCCAGTCGAAGAGCGGAAGCTCGAGCGCGATCTCGTAGCCCTTCTTGTACGGGTCCGTCTTCTCGCCCTCGAGGACGCGCGCCGGCCCGAACTCGAGCACGTTCACGAACCGCGTGGCCTTCGCGAGGCCGAGATTGCGGGCGACCGCCTCGGTCTCGAGGATCGCCGTGCGCACGTCGAGCCGCTGCTCCAGGGCCTGGCGCTCGATGTCGGGACGGTCCTCGGCCTGCTCCGGCAAGTCCGGAAGCCGTTCGGGAAGCGCGTAGGCGGCCCCTTCGCCCCACAGTCCCAGGAGGCGCGTCAGCCGCTCCCGTGCGGCGACTTGCGCATGCTCGGCCCGGGCGACGTTCAGGGCGGCATCGGCATAGAACCCCTGCTCGCGCGCCCTCGCGAGCCGGCTCCAGTTGCCGGCCTGCTCCATGCGTCGCGCCAGTTCCGCGCCTGCGTCCGCCGCTTCGCGCACCTTGCGCAGGTAGCGCACGGTCTCCTCGGCGGCCACCGCCGTGATCCACGCCTTGCGGGTTTCGGAAGCCAGGCGAAGCACTTCGAGTGCGGCCTGGCGCTGCGCCTGCGCGAACCGGCGCTTCTCCACTTCGAGCGCGAGCGGCGCGGTTACCAGGGAAAAGAGGTTGAAGGTGAGCGCCTGCTCGATCTTGTAGTCGTGGCCGAGTTTTGCCCGGAACATCGAGAAATGCGGGTTCGGCAGGCGCCCGGCCTGGACGAGGTCCGCCTCGGCCATGCCCAGCTCGGCGAAGGAGGCCTGCAGCCCGCGGTTGTTGAGGATCGCGACCTGCACCGCGTCGTCGGCGCCGAGCGGGCGCTTCGAAACCAGCTCCGCCACGCGCGCGTCGATCTCGCCGCGTTCGCCATCGGAGCGCGCCCAGGCGGCGTCCTTGCCCGTGCGCAGGCGCACCTCTTCCGCCACGCCGGCGAAACCGCCGTCGGGACTGAAGGAAGCGCACCCGCCCAGCGCGAGCGCTGCCGCGAAAACGATCACCGGCCGGCCGATCCGGCTCATGGTCTTCCCCATCTGTTCCCCCTCTTCCGGGCGGCTTCTATTGCGGCGGTTTCGCGCCGGGATGGCCCGATGGAAGCGGCGCGACCGGCTGGGGCTTTCCGCCGGACTGCGCTGCCTGTGACGCTTCGTAGGCTTCCCTCGCGTAGGCCTTCCACCCGCCGATGCGACCCACTTCTTCATTCACGCCGCGCCAGGGACCCACTTTCGCGTCGGCGTGGCTGCGGTAACCGGCGAAAGGGGACTCGTAGGCCGTGGACGGCACGCTCGCCTTCGCGTCGGCCGGCCCTGCGGCCGGCTGGGCGGCAGCCGCGTTGGAAAGACCCGCGGCAATGGCCACCAGGGCGAGCGCCTTGCCCGCCGGTTTCGCGGTGGTGGTGGATCGGGCCATCGTCAGTGACTCGCGAAGACCTCGGTCGCGCCGCCGGTCTTCACCAGCAACACGTCGTACGCCTGCTTCGTGCCGCCCTGTTCCATGCCGGGCGAGCCCATGGGCATGCCGGGAACAGCGATGCCGACGGCCTTCGGGCGCTGCTGGAGCAGGCGCTTCACGTCCGCGGCCGGCACATGGCCTTCCACCGCATAGCCGCCGACCATCGCGGTGTGGCAGCTTCCGTGGGTCGCCGGCATGCCCGCGCGCTTGCGGTACGCGCTCGCGTCCGGCACTACGTGCGTGCGGACCTTGAAACCGTTGCGCTCCATATGCTCCGCCCACTTGTCGCAGCAGCCGCAGTTGGCGTTCTTGTACATGTCGACCACGGCGTCGGGCGCGGCGAGCGCGATTGCGGAACCGAGGGAAAGCAGCGTTGCGGCAAGGGTGGAGTAGACGAGTTTCATGGCAAGGACTCCCGTAGTGGAATGGCGTCGCGGGCACGCTTTCAGCCTCGCGTTTCCGGACCATGATGGTTTCAATGCCCCGTCGCCAGCCTGACATCGACATTACAATCCCGTCAGGTTCGGGTCGGAAATCCGGGAAGCGGGCGAGAATCCGGCTGCGCCATTGCAGGACGATCCAGGGAGCTGCCATGAAAGTACTTGTCGTCGAAGACGAACCCAAGACCGGCGACTACCTCCGGCAAGGGCTCGCGGAGGCGGGCTACGTGGTCGACCTGGTCCGGGACGGCCTCGACGGCGTCCACCAGGCTTCGACGGAGGAATACGACCTGGTCATCCTCGACGTGAACCTGCCCGGACTCGACGGCTGGGGCGTGCTCCGGGCGATCCGCAAGGAGGGCCGGATGATGCCGGTGCTCTTCCTCACGGCGAGGAGCCAGGTGGACGACCGGGTAAAGGGCCTGGAGCTGGGCGCCGACGACTACCTCCTGAAGCCCTTCGCGTTCTCCGAGCTGCTCGCGCGCGTGAGGACGCTGCTCAGGCGCGGCAGGGCCACCGAGCCCGACGTGCTGCATGTCGCGGAACTGGAACTCGACCTGCTTCGCAGGCGCGTGCATCGCGGGGGCCGTCGCATCGACCTCACGGCCAAGGAGTTCATGCTGCTCGAGCTGCTCATGCGCCGCCACGACGAGGTCCTGCCGCGCTCGCTGATCGCCTCCCAGGTCTGGGACATGAACTTCGACAGCGACACCAACGTGATCGAGGTCGCGGTGCGCCGGCTTCGCGCGAAGATCGACGACGGCTTCGAACCCAAGCTCATCCAGACCGTGCGCGGCATGGGCTACGTGCTCGAGACGCCGGAAAAGCGCTGATGCGCCGTCCGTCGCTGACGTTTCGCCTCACGCTGCTCTTCGGCACGGCTTCGACGACGGTCCTGGCGGTTCTCGGCTATCTCGTGGCCTTGTCCGTCCAGTCGCATTTCGTCGAGATCGACCGCGACGAATTGCTGGGAAAGGTGGAGCTGGTCCGGCACACGCTCGCCAAGATCCGCACGAAGGCGGACTTCGAGGCAATGCCGGAGCGCATGGACGACGCGCTGATCGGACATCCTCACCTCGGCGTACGCGTGTCCACGCCGCACGGATCCCTCGTCTACACCTCCGCCGATGCGGCCTTTCCCTCGGAGGAGTTTCCACTTCGTTTCGCGGAAGGATTGCCGCCTCCGCCACTGATCGCCACGTGGAAGCACGGGATCCACTCGTTCCGCGGGACGATGGCGACCGTCCCCACGGGCTTCGCGGAGATGCCCAGGGCGAACGTCGCGGTCGCGGTCAGTATCGACCATCACATCGTCTTCCTCGATGAGTTCGGCCGGAAGCTCTGGCTGGGCATCGCCTGTGGCGCGCTCCTCACCGGCCTGCTGGGATGGGCTGCGGCACGGCGTGGACTTTCGCCGGTGCGCGAAATGACCAGCGTCGCCCGCCGCATCAGCGCGAGCCGGCTGCACGACCGGCTTCGCGTCGAGGCGCTGCCGCCGGAACTCACCGATCTTGCCAACGCGTTCAACGACATGCTCGCGCGCCTCGAGGACTCCTTCCGGCGCCTTTCGGAGTTCTCCTCCGACCTCGCCCACGAGTTCAAGACGCCCCTGAGCAACGTGATGACCCAGACCCAAGTGGCCCTTTCCAGGCCGCGCTCGGTCGAGGAATACCGCGAGGCGCTCTATTCGAGCCTCGAGGAGTGCGACCGGCTCGCGCGCACTGTTTCCGACATGCTTTTTCTCGCGAAGGCGGACCACGACCGGGAGATCCCGACCATCGAGGCGGTCGATCTCGCCGGCGAGATCCGCGATCTCTTCGACTTCTACGACGCGCTTGCCGAGGAGCGCAGGATCACGCTCGAATGCGCCGGCGAAGGTTGCGTCTCCGGCGACCGCCTGATGATCCGGCGAGCGCTGAGCAACCTGCTGTCGAACGCCATCGCGCACACGCATCGGGGCGGAACCGTAGAGGTATCCATCGCCCGCGACGAACCCGGAATCCTCGTGCTGCGCGTGGAGAATCCCGGCGAGACCATCCCTTCGGAGCACTTGCCGCGGCTCTTCGACCGCTTCTACCGGGTCGATCCTTCCCGGCAACGCTCGAGCGGGGGCACTGGTCTGGGGCTCGCGATCACGAAGGTCGATCGTCGCCGCCCACGGTGGAACGATCACCGTGTCCTCGGCGAACGGGATCACGCGCTTCGAGATGACGCTCCTGGAAATCGGCCTGAAGGCCTGGGGGGGCGCCGCCCCCCCGGGGGGGCCGCCCCCCGGCCGCCCCGGGGGGGGGGCGGGCGGGGGGCGCGGCGCCCGCCCGGGGCCCCCGGCGCCCCGGCCCGCGCCGCCCGCCGCGGCGGCCGCCGCCCGCCGCCGCCCCCCCCGCGGGGCGCGCGGGGCCCGGGCCGCCCGCCCGGCGGGGGGGGGGGGGGCCGCCGCGGGGGGGGGGGGGGGGGGGGGGCCCCGGGGCCCGGGGGGGGCAGGGGCGCCCCCCCGGGGGGGGCCCCGCGGGGGAGGCGGGGGGACCCCACCGCAGGCGGCGCTGCCGGAGCCCAAGTCGCGCTAGATCCCGTAGACGAAGCCCAGCGAAGCCGTGTACGCGATCCACATGACCACCGCCAGCGGCAGGCCCACGCGCACGAAGTCGCCGAAGGTGTAGCCCCCCGCGGCCATGACGAGCACGTTGATCTTGTGCGCGAGCGGCGTGGCGTAGCAGAGGTTCGCGCCGAAGATCACCGCGAGCAGGAACGCTTCAGGCGGCTGCCCGATCTGCTGCGCGATGCTCACCGCGATGGGCGTGCCGATCACGGCGGCCGCGTTGCTCGAGACCACGTTGGTGAGGATGCCCATGAGGAGCGTCAGCCCGCCGAGCACGACCAGGGGCGGCGCGCCGAAGGATGTGGCGACGAAAGCCTTCGCGAGATAGTCCGCGCCGCCGGTCTTCATCAGCGCGAGCCCCAGGCCGAGGCTCGCGACCACGATCAGGATGACCTGGATGTTGAGCGCCTTGCCGGCCTCCTCCCAGCTGAGGCAGCGCGTGAGAATCATCATCAGCACCCCGGCCATGGCGCTCACGGCGATGGGCAGGAAGCCGAAGGCGGCGACCAGGATCACGACGGTCATGATCAGGATGGCGGTGGGCGACTTCTTCACGTGGGGCAGGTCGGTGGTCGCATCGAGCACCAGGATCTGGTCGTCGAGGCGGAGAGCGGCGATCTGCTCGGCCGGCCCCTGCACGAGGAGCACGTCGCCGGCCCGCAGCGCCACGTCGCCCATGCCGCTGCCCAGGGACACGAGCTCCCTGCCCGCGCGGTGCAGCGCCAGCACGACCAGCTGGTAGCGGTCGATGAACTGGAGTTCCTTGAGCGTCCTGCCTTCTATCGGCGAATCCTGCACGACCACGATCTCGGAAATCTGCTGGTCCGCGGCGGTGAGGGGATGCTCCTCGTCGACCTCGACCTCGCCCGAGTACAGCGTGCCGCCCAGGGCGGTCTCGAAATGCTTCAGGTTCTTCGGCGTGTCCGTGAGCAGGAGCCGGTCGTCGGCCTCCAGGACCATGTCCGGAAGCTTCATGAGCGCAAGGCCGCTGCCCCGCTCGACGCGGATGACGCGCATCTCGTCGCCCGCCCGGGCCAGGACCTCCGACAGGGTCTTGCCGTCGGCAAAGCTGCCTTCGCGGATCCGCAGGTGGGCGGTGAACACGCGCGGCGAGGCGTCCATCAGCGGCGTGCTGCGCTCGGGCAGCAGGCGCGGCGCCAGGAAACACAGGAAGACGATCCCGACCGCACCGGCCATGGCGGCGGGGACCACGAAGTCGAAGAGGCCCATGGACCTGAGCCCGAGGTCCGCCGCCACCGAGACCACCAGCAGGTTGGTCGACGTGCCGATGGTGGTGGCCGCCCCGCCGATCAGGGTGGAGAAACCCATCGGCATCAGGACCCGCGAGGGCGAGGTGCCGGTGCGCAAGGACACGCTGATCAGCACCGGCAGCAGCAGCACGACGATGGGCGTGTTGTTCACGAAGGCGCTGAGTACCGCGGCCACGCTCAGGGTGACCAGCATGGCGAGCAGCGGGCCCGCGCGCCAGAAGACCGCGAGGATCCTGCCCAGGGGCTCGAGCGCCCCGGTGCGCACCAGCCCCTGCCCGACGATCATCAGCGCGCAGACCGCCACCAGCGCCTCGTGGCCGAAGCCGTGGAAGAACTCGATCGCGTGCAGGGCCTTGCCGTCGGCGTGGTAGGGAAACAGCTCGAAGCCGATGGCGAGTACCGCGATCACGGCCATGGCGGAGGTTTCGAGCGGGATCTTCTCGCGCGTGAACAGGAAAAGCGCGACCACCGTGAGCGCCATCGTGGCGATGGCGTGCGTTTCGGGAAGTGGCGGAAAGGTGATTATCGGCGCTCCTCGGCGGCGGACGGCGGGTGAGGCCCGGGCATTTCATCACGAAAGCCGTTCAGGCCGCCACAGCGACACCTGCGTGCGCGGACGCTACCCTGGGCGCACCTATAGCACCGCCATCATCCCCGCATCCTCGTGCTCGAGGATGTGGCAGTGGAACATGCGCCTGCCCGGCAGGTCCTGGCGGACCTTGATCGTGGCGGTCGTCCCGGCGGGCACGTCCACCGTGTCGTACCACGCCGCGTGGGGCGCCGGTGTCACGCGCCCGCCCGATTCCCGGCTCACGAGCAGGAACTGCGTGCCGTGGAGGTGCATCGGGTGGTCCATGAAGGTGTCGTTCACGATTTCCCAGGTCTCCACGGCCCCTTGGGTGGAGACGAAGTCGACGCGATTCATGTCGAAGCTGCGCCCGTCGATGAGGAAGCCGAACATCGCGCCCATCATCCCCATTCCCGACTGCGTGAGGACCACGCGCCTGGCAGCGACGGCCGGGCCGGGATCGACCACCGGGCGAAGCGTCGCGGGAAGGGCGATGGACGCCACGGGCGCCGCGGTGGTCGTGGCGAGCGTGAGGAGATCCTCGCTCGAATAGGTTCCCATCCCCATCGTGTCGCTCACGTGGCGAAGCGCGCGGAGCGTGAAGCGAGCGCCAGGGGCCGTGGTGACGGCCACGACGATCTCGACCCGCTGCGCGGGCGCCACGACAATTTCCGCGAGCGGCCCCACGGGCGCGCCGAGAAGGCCGCCGTCGGTTCCCACCAGCGTAAAGGCGTGGCCGTCGAGCGCGAGGCGCAGGTAGCGCGAGCTGGTCGCGTTGAGGATCCTCCAGCGCTGCGTGGCGCCCGGCTGCACCGTGTGCACCGGCAGCCTTCCGCCGTTCACCAGCAACTGTTCGCCCTGCCGGCCCATCGTGAAATCCAGGGGGCCGTTGGGCGAGACCTGGCCGTTGCCGTCCAGGCGAATGCCCGTCACCAGCATCGTGACTTCGGGGATCGCGGCGAGCGGGTCGTTCGCGGCGCGCACGATGAAGGGCGCGGCGAGCCCGCGGGAGACCTGCTCGGCCACCGTCCCGTGGGCGTGGGGGTGGTACCAGTAGGTGCCGGCCGTGCCGGAGGGAATGTCGAACTCGTAGACGCGCGTGGTGCCCGGGCGCACCGGGTCCATGGGATTGCCGTCCTGGTCGGCGGGCACCGGCAGCCCGTGCCAGTGGGCGGTGGTGTCGAGGGGAAGGCGGTTCTCCAGCGCGATCCTCACGCGGTCGCCCTCGCGCACCTCGACGACCGGCCCGGGGAAGAGCCCGTTGTAGAGCCAGAGCGCGGTGGTCCGCCCTTCGACCAGCGAGGTGTTCGACGGCGCGGCCGCGAGCGAGGCGGTGAAGCGCCCGGCCAGCGCGCTTTCGTTGGCGAGTTTCGGCAGGTCCCGCAGCGCGAGGCCCGGGGCGAGCGACGCCCCCGGAGCGAAGGGCAATCCCGGCATGAACCCACCCATGCCGCCGCCACCCATCCCGCCGCCACCCCCGCCGCCGCAACCGGGCAGCAACGCGCCCAGCCCGGCGAGCGTGGTGCCGAGGAAGGCGCGGCGCTTCATGTCGCCCGCACTTGCGGTGCGGCGCTGGCCGGGGCCATCTCCGGCCCGTTGCGCGGAAGCCCGCGACCCTTCACCAGCGCGTAGATCGCGGGGATCACCACCAGGGTGAGGATGGTGGACGAGACCATGCCGCCGACCATGGGCGCGGCGATGCGGCGCATCACCTCGGAGCCCGTTCCCGTGCTCCACATGATCGGCAAGAGCCCCGCCATGATCGCCACCACCGTCATCATCTTCGGGCGCACGCGCTCCACCGCGCCTTCCATCACGGCCTCGTAAAGATCCGCCGCGCTGGCATGGGTGCCGCGCTCCTCGCGGATCCGCTCCCAGGCGTGCTCGAGGTAGATGAGCATCACCACGCCCGTCTCGGCCGCCACGCCCGCGAGCGCGATGAAGCCCACCGCGACCGCGACACTCATGTTGTAGTCCAGCCACCAGATGAGCCACACGCCGCCCACCAGCGCGAAAGGCACCGAGAGCATCACGATCAGCGTCTCCGTCATGCGCCGGAAGTTGAGGTAGAGCAGCACCACGATCGCGAGAAGCGTGAGCGGCACCACGATCTTCAGCTTCTCGATGGCGCGCTCCATGTACTCGAACTGCCCGCTCCACGTGATGTAGTAGCCCGGCGGGAAGTCGACCTTCTCGGCCACGGCCCGCTTCGCGTCCGCCACGTAGCGGCCGATGTCGCGGCCGCGGATGTCCACGAAGATGTAGGCCGACAAAAGCGCGTTCTCGGTGCGGATGGCGGGCGCGCCCTTGGTGACCTTCACCCTGGCGACCTGGCCGAGCGGCACCTGCGCCGGGGGCTGCCCCATCTCCGCCATGGCCGGGATCAGCACGTTGGCGGCGATGGCCTGGGGGTTCGCGCGCAGCTCGCGCGGATAGCGCACGATCACGCCGAAGCGCTCGCGGCCCTCCACCGTGGTGGTCACCATCTCGCCGCCGAGCGCCGTCATGATCACGTCCTGCAGTTCTCCCACGGCGAGGCCGTAGCGGGCAAGTGCCGCGCGGTCGGGCTCGATGTCGAGGTAGTAGCCGCCGGTGATGCGTTCGGCATAGGCGCTCGTGGTGCCGGGGACGTCCTTCACCACCGTCTCGATGTCCCGGGCCACCCGCTCCATCTCCGCGAGGTCCTTGCCGAAGACCTTGATGCCGATGGGCGTGCGAAGCTCTTGAGGATCCTGTCCTGCACCTGCAGGAGCTCCGCGGCCTTCGTGATCGACATGGCGGGAAGCGAGGAAGGCATGTAGAGGATCGTGCCCTCGTTCAGCCGCGGCATGAACTCCGCGCCGAGCCGGCTCGCCGGAATGTAGGTGGCCCCCAGGGCGATCGCGGCGAGCACGAGCGTCGCCTTCTTCCAGCGCATGACGGCCGCGATCACGGGCCGGTAGGCCGCGATGAGGAAGCGGTTCACCGGGTTCCTCGCCTCCGGGATGATGCGCCCACGGATGAAGATCATCATGAGCACCGGCACGAGGGTGACCGACAGGATCGCGGCACCCGCCATCGCGAAGGTCTTGGTGTAGGCGAGCGGGGAGAAGAGCCTGCCCTCCTGGGCCTCCAGCGTGAACACCGGCAGGAAGGACACGGTGATGATGAGGAGCGAGAAGAAGAGCGCGGGGCCCACTTCCTTGCACGCGGTCACCATGGCTTCCGTGCGCGACTCCCCGGGCTTCAGCCGCTCCAGGTGCTTGTGGGCGTTCTCGATCATCACGATCGCCGCGTCGACCATCGCCCCGATGGCGATCGCGATGCCGCCCAGGCTCATGATGTTGGAGTTGATGCCGAGCGCGCGCATGGCGATGAAGGCCATGAGGACGCCAATGGGCAGCATGATGATGGCCACCAGGGCGCTTCGCACGTGCAGCAGGAACACGATGCACACCAGGGCCACGATGACGCTTTCCTCGAGGAGCGTCACCTTGAGGTTGTCGATGGCGCGGTGGATCAGGTCGGAGCGGTCGTAGACCGTCTCCACCGTGACGCCCTCCGGCAGGCCCGAGGCCACCTCGGCGATCTTCGCCTTCACGTTGGCGATCACGTCGAGGGCGTTCTGGCCGTAGCGGGCGACCACGATTCCCGAGACTATCTCGCCTTCGCCGTTCAGGTCCGCCATGCCGCGGCGTTCGTCGGGGCCCATCTCGACCCGCGCGACGTCGCGCACGAGCACCGGCGTGCCCCTCTCGCTCTTCAGCACCAGGGACTCGATGTCGTCCTTGCCGCGCAGGTAGCCGTGGCCGCGCACCATGTACTCGGTCTCGGCCATCTCCACCACGCGCCCGCCCACGTCGCGGTTGGAGTCGCGGATGACCTGCGACACCTTCATGAGGGGCACGCCGTAGCTGCGCAGCTTCACGGGATCCACGATCACGTGGTACTGCTGCACGAAGCCGCCGACGGAGGCCACCTCCGAGACGCCCACGGCCTTCGTGAGCTGGTAGCGCAGGTACCAGTCCTGGATCGTGCGCAGCTCCGCGAGCGTGCGGTTCTTGGCGAGCACGGCGTACTGGAACACCCAGCCCACGCCCGTGGCGTCAGGCCCCAACTGCGGCGTGATGCCGCGCGGCAGCTTCCCGGCGGCGAAGTTGAGATACTCGAGGACGCGCGAGCGCGCCCAGTAGATGTCGGTGCCGTCCTCGAAGATCACGTAGACGAAGGAGGCGCCGAAGAAGGAAAAGCCGCGCACCACCTTCGACTTGGGCACCGAGAGCATGGCGCTCGTGAGCGGGTAGGTGACCTGGTCCTCCACCACCTGCGGCGCCTGGCCCGGGAACTTCCGTAAAGATGATGACCTGCGCGTCGGAGAGGTCGGGCAGGGCGTCGAGCGGCGTCTTCACCACCGCGTAGACGCCGCCGAGCGTGATGGCGAAGGTCGCGAGGAGGACGAGGAAGCGGTTCCTCGCCGACCAGGCGATGAGGGCGTTCAGCATCTCACTTCCCCTTGCCCGGGGCGGCGGGCTGCACCGCGCCCTTCGCGGCTGCCTGCCCCGGCTTCACCGCCGTGATCACCCATTCGCCGGGCTTTCGCTCCACGAACTCGAAGTCGATCGCCGCACCCGGCTTCACGCCGGAGACGAGCGAGTCGTTGGCCAGCGTGAAGTCCATCGTCATTGCCGGCCACTTCAAGCTCGCCACGGGCCGGTGCGTGACGGTGACGGTGCCGGCTTTCGCGTCGACGGCGTCGAGCGTCCCGTCGGCGCGGTGGGTCATGGTGGCCGCACCGCCCCCGCCCTTGGGAGCGCCGGCCATGCCGCCGAGGGCGGCGCGCAGGTTGCTCTCGGCGTCGATCAGGAAGTTCGCGGCGACGACCACCGCCTCGCCCTCCTTTACGCCGGAGCGCACTTCGATCCACTCGTCGCTGCGCGCGCCGGTCTCGACCTCGCGCGGGTCGAAGCGGCCCTCGCCCACTTGCACGAGAACCACGCGGCGCACGCCGGAGTCGATGACCGCCGAGGACGGCACGGCGATCACCTTGCCGTTGTTCGCGGCGTCGAGCTCGACCTGCGCGTACATGCCGGGCTTGAGGATCCCGCCGGGGTTGGCGAGCTCGAGCCGCACCGACACCGTGCGCGTCTCCGTCTTGAGCGTCGGATAGACGTAGGTGACGCGGCCCTCGAAGCCGCGCTCGGGGTAGGCGTTGATTCCCACCCGGGCGAGGCGGCCGTTGGACACGAGCCCGATGTCCTGCTCGTTCACGTCGGCCAGCACCCACACGCGCGAGAGATCCGCCACCTGGTAGAGCATTTCGCCGGGCATGAAGCGCATGCCGGACACGGCCTTCTTCTCCATCACGATTCCCGTTGCCGGGGAGCGGAAGGTCACGGTGCGCGTGGCCTCCCCCGTGCGCTCGAGCGCGGCGATCTGCTCGGCCGAGACATCCCAGTTGCGAAGCCGCGTGAGGCTCGATTCCGCAAGCTGCGCCATCCCGGAGCGGCTTTGCGCGCTCGCGTCCTGGAGCGCCTTCACGCCGCGCGTGGCGATGGCGTATTCGCGCTGGGCGGAGACGAGCTCCGGGCTGTAGACCTCGAAGAGCGGCTGGCCGGCCTTCACGAACTCCCCGGTGGTGTTCACGTGCAGGCGCTCGACGTAGCCCTCGAACTTGGGCGCGATCGTGGCGAGGAGCCGCTCGTCGACCTCGACACGCCCCGAAACGCACACCAGGCACCCGATCGTACGGCTCTCGGCGAGCTGCGTGCGCACGCCCAGCTTCTGCACGCGGTCGAGCGAGATCTTGAGCCCCTCCCCGGCGGGGGCGTCGTCCTCTCCCTCGTAGACGGCGATGTAGTCCATGCCCATCGAGTCCTTCTTGGGCACGCTCGAGGTGTCCGGCAGCCCCATGGGGTTGCGGTAGTAGAGGAGCTTCTTCGCCGGCTTGGCTTCCCCGCCGGGCGCGCCCGCGGCCGTCGTCGGCGCCCCGTGCATCGCGGCCTGGCGCGTGCCGAAGACGTATCCCCCCGCCGCCGCGGCGGCCACGACGACAACCACGACGACTGCGACTCCGGTCTTCATAGCTCTTCTCCCACGATGCGTTCGATTTCCGCCAGGCGCATCTGCGCCTCCGCCTGCGCCTTCAGCCGCTCCTGCTTCGCGCGCAGGATCTGGCGCTGCGCGTCGAGGAGGGTCGCGAAGTCGACCTTGCCGTTCTCGTAGGCCGCCAGCGCGGACTGGAACGTCACTTCCGCCTGCGGCAGCAGGCTCGAGCCCGCGAGCGCTTCCGTCCTGCGCGCGGCGTCGAGGGAGGCGAGGTTCTCCGAGAGTTCGCCCAGCAGCCCGACCGCGGCCGCCTCGCGCCGGGATTGCGCGGCCGCGAGCATGGCGCGCGCCTCGCGCTCCCGGGCGCGACGGCTGTCCTGCTGCAGCGGGATGTTCACTTCCAGCATGAGTTCCCACTCCGCGATCCGGCTTCCCCGCTGCGTCGGCGCGATGCCCACGGTGAGGTCCGGATAGCGGTTCAGGTCCGCGAGCTCCACCAGCTTCGAGGCCGAGCGGGCGCGCGCGGCCTCCGTCGCGATCAGCGGGTTGCGCGCACGGGCGCGCTCCTCGAGGTCGGCCACCTGGAGGCGCGCGGGCGGCGGCAGGGGGCGAAGGCGCTCGGGTTCTGCGAGCGGCGCCGTGGCGGGCCTCGCGACGAGCGCGTTCATGCGCGCCGCGGCGCGCCGGCGTTCGGATTCGAGCATCACGAGGTCGGTGCGCATGGTCGTCTGCTCGACCTGCGCGCGGATCGCATCCTGCTGCGCGGCGAGGCCCCCGGCGTAGCGCGCCTGGGCAACACTTTCCAGCCGCACCACGAGGTCGAGCACCTCGCGCGTGAGCTTTTCGTTCTCGACGGCGAGGTAGTACTGCGCGTAGGCCGACTTGATGCGCATGGCGATAGCGAGCCACGCGCTCTCCACGCGGCTCGAGGCGGCCTGTGCGTCGGACTGCGCCGCCTCGCGCCGCGCGTCGCGCTTGCCGAACCACGGCAGCATCTGCATCACCGTGTACTTGGTGGCGCCGACGCGCGCGGGCAGGAGGTTCGGGCTCGCATCCCGGCCCTCGTTGGTCACGTTCACGAGTTGCACGCGGACGGCGGGGTCGGGGAGCGCCCCGGCCGATTCCGGCCTTTCCCGCGCAGCGTCTGCCTCCGCGCGCATCGCCGCGTATTCCGGGTTCGCGTCGCGCGCGATATCGAGGAAGCTCTCGACGCTGCGGCCGGGCAGGGCCGTTTGCGCGGACGCCGGCAAGACGCACAGCGCGCAGGCGGCGAGCGCCGCGGCCGAGATGCGGCGACGCAAGGGGAGTGCGGTGTTCGTCCGCGCGGGGCGGACCGGGAAATCGGGTGACATGGAACCTCCGGAGGCGATGGCCGTCGCGGCCGCGAACGCCGCGGCCACGGTGGATCACCGGGAGGTCAGATCCTCAGGACGCCGAAGAGGATGGCGGGAGGAGGTGTCGGACGCCGGCACGGCGCTTCGCGGAAGGCGGCGACGCGGCAAGCGGTGCCGGCGCGAACTCGACCTTTGAGCACCGGCCCCTGCACGTGCATCGCCAGGGGGCGGACGGGTTGCTGTCGAAGGAGGCCTCGCCGTACTGGCAATGCTGCTCGCAGACGAGGTCACCTGCGTCCTGGGGGGCGCCTTCGCAACCGGCCGCGTGGACCGCCTCGTCACCTGGTGACGCGGGCGCCAACGCCTCGCAGGCGTGCGCCGACACCGCGAGCTGCGCAAAGGCGAGCGCGAACGCGGCGAAACAGGCGGCAAGCGTGCGGCGGCGGCGGGTCATGACGGCGGATTATGCACCTGGGGACTGTCGGGGGATTGATTCCACGCAACCGGTTCCGACCGCGGATCTCAGCGGGAGTTCGCGGCCAGCCAGTCCAGGGCGAGGGCCGAGAGGGTCTTCACGCCGAGCTTCAGGCAATCCTCGTCCACCCGGAACCGCGGGCTGTGGTTCGGGGCGACCTTGCGCGGGTCCTCGCCCGGGGGCGTGCAGCCCATGAAGTAGAAGAAGCCGGGGACGACCTTCTGGTAGCAGGAGAAGTCCTCGGCCCCGCACACCTTGTCGATCAAGCGCACGTTCGCCTCGCCCGCCATGCGCGAGAGCGTGGGCACGGACCACTCCGTGAGCCCGGAGTCGTTCGCGGTGACGTCGTAGCCGCGGTCGATGTGCACGCGCGCCTTCGCACCCCCCGCCGCCGAGATCATCTCGGTGATGCGGGTGACGTGGGCGTGGATCTCGTCGCGCTGGCCCTCGTCGAAGGCGCGGATGGTGCCCTCGAGGCTCACCTCGTCGGGAATGATGTTGTTCCTCACGCCGCCGCGGAAGACGCCCACGGTGACGACCGAGGGCTCCTTGGTGATGTTCATGCTGCGCGAGACGATCGTCTGCAGGCCCATCACCACCTGGGAGCCCACGACGATGGGATCGACGCCCCGCCACGGCATGGCGCCGTGGGTCTGGGTGCCGCGGATGAAGATGCGGAAGGCGTCGGCCGAAGCCATGAGCGGGCCCGAGCGATAGCCGATCGTGCCGGTGTTGTGGATGGAGGTGACGTGCAGGCCGAAGATCGCCTCGACCTTCGGATCCGCGAGGCAGCCCTGCTCGACCATCAACTTCGCGCCGCCTTCCTCGCCGACGGGCGGCATTTCCTCCGCGGGCTGAAAGATGAACACCACGGTGCCGGGAATTTCCGCGCGCATGCCGGCGAGCGCTTTGGCCACGCCCATGAGGATCGAGACGTGCGCGTCGTGGCCGCAGGCGTGCATCACGCCGCACTGCTGGCCGTTCCACTCGGCCATGGCCTTGCTCGCGAAGGGGACATCGACCTCCTCCTTCACGGGGAGCGCGTCCATGTCCGCGCGCAGCGCCACGACGGAACCGGGCTTGCCGCCGCGGAGCACGCCCACCACGCCGGTGACGGCGACTTTCTCGCGCACCTCGTCGAAGCCGAGAGCTTTCAGGTGCTTCGCGACGATGCCCGCGGTGCGCACCTCGCGGTTGCCCAGCTCCGGAGGCTCGTGCAGGTCGCGCCGCCAGGCGACGACTTTCGCCTCCACGCGGTCGGCGGCGGCGGCGATGGCGGCATCGAATCGGAAGGGGGTCTCGGGTGCGTTCATGGCGGGGCCCGCGGGGAGGATTCGCGAAGGGGCATTGTAGCCGGGCCGCGCGCGGCGGCGTCTATAATTGCCCGTCGTCCCTTCCCGCGCCGTACCGGCGCCGCCCACCATGGAAAACCTCGAGCCCAAGGATGCCCACGCGTTCCTCCGGGAACGCCCCGATGCGGTGTTCGTCGACTGCCGCAGCGAGATGGAGTTCATGTTCGTCGGCCACCCCGTGGGCGCCATGCTGGTGCCGTGGTACGACGGCGCCGAGTGGGACCTGAACCCGCACTTCGTGGGCCAGGTGAAGAAGCTCGCGGGTGCGAACTTCCGCAACCGCCCGATCGTGCTCATCTGCCGCAGCGGCAACCGCACCGGTGGAGGCGGCCAACACGCTCGAAGCGGCCGGGTTCCAGCACGTGGTCAACGTGCTGCACGGCTTCGAGGGCGACCTGGACGACAACCACCACCGCAACGCGAAGAACGGCTGGCGCGTCGCCGGCCTGCCGTGGCAGCAGTACTGAAAAACCCGGGGACATGGGACAGCCTGCCGCGGAAATAGGGGAACGTCCCCAATTTCCGCCGGCGTCGGTGGCGTGGCTGGTGTGGGGGCTGGGCGCGGCGCTCTATCTCATCGCGTTCTACCAGCGGGTCGCGCCCGCGGTGCTGGTGCAGGAACTCACGCGGGAATTCGCGCTGACCGGGGCGGCGCTCGGCAACCTCTCCGCCTTCTACTTCTACAGCTACGTGGCGATACAGATCCCCACGGGCCTCATCGCCGACCGCTGGGGGCCGAGGAAGCTCCTCACGGCGGGCGCGGCCCTCACGGCGCTGGGCACGCTGGTCTTTGCCTTGGCGCCGACGGCCTACGTCGCGAACGCAGGCAGGCTCGCGATCGGCGCGGCCGCGGGCGTGGCGTTCGTCGCGATGCTCAAGCTCGCGAGCCACTGGATGCCGTCGCGGCAGTTCGCGTTCGCGAGCGGTGTCGCGCTTTTCATAGGCGTGGTGGGCGCGACGATCGCCGGCGCCCCGCTGCGCCTTGCCGTGGACGCGATGGGCTGGAGAAACGTCATGGTCGCGAGCGCCGTGGCGACGGCGTTCGTCGCGGTGGCCATCTGGCTCGTGGTGCGCGACGACCCGGCCGAGCGCGGCTACGGCTCCCACTTCCCGCACCGCAAGGCGCAGGACGGTGGCGGCTCCGTGTGGGAGGACCTGAAGCTCATCCTGGGATACCGCAACGCGTGGCTGTTTTTCTGCATCCCCGGCGCGTTCTCGGGGATCGTGCTCATGTTCGCGGGGCTGTGGGGCGTTCCCTTCCTCACCACGCACTACGGCTTCACCACGGCGGAGGCGGCGCTGCTCGCCTCCCTCACGCTCATCGCCTGGAGCGTGGGCAGCATCGTCTACGGCCCGATCTCCGAGCGTGCCCGCAGCCGCCGCGGCCCTTACCTCGCGGGACTCGTCGGCACCATGGCGCTGTGGGCCGCGATCGTGTGGGTGCCGGGCTGGAGCCGGCCGATGCTCGTCACACTGCTCGTGGCCCTGGGCCTCGTGGGTGGCGCCTTCATCCTCACCTTCCCGTTCGCCAAGGAGAGCGTGCCCGCGCGGCTCGCGGGAACCATCTCCGGCATCGCCAACATGGGCGTGATGATGGGCGGGCTCGTCATGCAGCCGCTCGTGGGCTGGGTGCTCGACCGCCACTGGACGGGCGCGCTCACGCCCGGCGGCGCGCGGCTCTACGACCTCGCCGCCTACCAGGGTGCGTTCTCGCTCCTTTTCGCGTGGGGGGCGCTCGCGTTCCTGCTGCTCCTCTTCACGCGCGAGACGAACTGCCGGCAATCGGCGTAGCGGCCCTTCCCAGGCGCGCGCCGACGGGCGCACTGGACAGGTCGGCACGGCCACGGCGCCCGTGCGGCGGTTTGGCGTGCCCACGAGCACAACCCGAAGTAGTCGGCGCGTGCCTGGAGACAGGTGCGGGGGACGAGGTGGGTTGGGATTGTTTTTTGGTTCGGGCCGAATGAACTGGCTCCCGTCGTCGGCTCCGGGGAGATCTCGACAGAGGTTCGGGCGGCGACGCCCGCGGCAATTTGACTCGGCCCGAACCAAAAAAAAACCCAACCCACCTCGTCCCTTCTCTGCTGCGACCTCCCCACTCACGGCGCAGCTGTCCCTTCTCTGCTGCAACCTCCCCACTCGCGGCGCAGCTGTCCCTGCTCTCGGCTCGACCACCGTCATCCGCCAGGAACAAGTCCTGCCGGCCGTCAGGTCGCCTTGTGCAGCGTTCCCTTGTAGTAGAACCGCCAGCAGGTAAAGCCGGCGAGCATCATCGCGGCCATGGCCACTGCCATCCAACGCGTGTCGTGGAAGACGGCCGGGGCGATGACGCCCGCGGTGATCGTGTTGAGCATTCCGGAGACGAAGCCCTGGAGGGAGGCGGCCATGCCGCGCCGCGTGGGAAAGAGGTCGAGCGTGGTGAGCGAGATCGTCGGCATCGCCATCGCGGTGCCGATGGCGTAGAAGAAGATCGGCATGACCGCCCACGGCACCGACGGCGTGAAGGCGAACGAGTAGGCGAGGTTCGCCAGGGCGGATGCGCCCATGAAGGTGTAGGCGCGGCGCAGCGTCTGCGCCCGGGAAAGCCTGCCCGCCGCGCGACCGGAGAGCTGCGATCCCACGAGAATGCCGGCGATCGACGGGATGAAGAGCCACGAGTAGGCCATGGGCGGAAGCCCCAGGTGCGTCGAGAGGAACATCGGCGCCGACAGGATGTAGAGGAAGAAGGCGTTGAAGTTGAAGCCCATGGCGAGCGAGAGCAACAGGAAGCGCCGGCTCGCCCCGACCTCGCGGTAGCCCTGCAGCAAGGGTCCCGGCCGGAAGGGCTGGCGCTGGTCCTCGGGAAGGGTCTCGCGCAGGAGCCGCGCGCCCGCGAACACGATGATCGCGCCCACCGCCGCCAGGAACCAGAAGATCGACTTCCACCCGAAGAGCTCGAAGAGCACGCCGCCGATGATGGGTGCGATGACCGGCGCGAGCCCGAAGAAGAGCGTCACCATCGACATGAGGCGCTGCGCGTCCTCCTCGTTGTAGAGGTCGCGGATCATGGCGCGGCCCACGACGATGCCCGCGCCCGTGGACATCCCCTGCAGCACGCGCCACAGGATCAGCGTGTGCACGTTGCTCGCGAGCGCCGCGCCCACGGAGGCCACGGTGAAGATCACGAGCGAGATCACGATCACGGGCTTGCGGCCGAAGCTGTCGGAGAGAGCGCCGTGGAAGAGGAACATCACGCCGAAGGCGAGGAGGTAGGCCGAGAGCGTCTGCTGCATCTCCAGCGGTGTGGCGCCGAGCGCGACCTGCATGCCGCCGAACGCGGGCAGGTAGGTGTCGACCGCGAAGGGGCCCAGCATGGCGAGCGAGCCCAGCAGCGCCGCGAAGGCGATGCGGAACGAGAGCGCCTTCCTGTCGGGCGCGGTCATGTTGAACCCTTCGGCCACGCCGGCAGCGCGCAACGCGGGGACTTGCCCGCGAGCGTGCCCGCAAAATCGGCACGGGCGCGCTTCATGACGGCCGAATCACCCTTGTGGCAGGCGAGACACGCGCCGACCGTGAGGATGCGGCGCTGCTCCTCCACCGAGAAGGGGCGCGCGCTCTCGCGCGTCGAGACCATGCCGCTTCGTCCCTGCAGGAACCCTGTCCACGCGTCCTCGGGCAGGCCGTCGTGCTTCGAAGGCTTCGCGGCCGGCCGGAAGGTCCAGCGTCCCGATTTCCCCGAGACCCGGTAGCGCAACTCTCCCTTGCCGTAACCCAGAGCCACCGGATCGGCGTGGCAGGACGCGCAGCTTCTCGCCTCGCGCCGCGTGGTATGCGAATGCAGCTTTGCGTAAAGGCGGCGGTGGATCAGGTCGGGCGGCTTGCCGGCCTCGCGGTTGCGGTCGAAGGACATGACCATGCCGGGGACGAAGGTGTCGATGGCGCCGCGGGCCTCGCCCGCGTGCAGCACGACAAGAGTCGGCGGCAGCGGCTCGAAGGGCCCCGCGGTCTCGTTCCAGGTGCCCTTCACCCAGGCCTGCGCCGCGTGGTCGAAGCCCGTGTCCTTCGGGTCGAACTGCGTGTGGCAGGCGACGCAGCGCGGCGCCCATGCGGTGTGGCAGCTCGCGCAGGAGAGCCTCGCGTGGCCCCGGCCCTCGGTGCACGCGGCGGCCGGCGCCTTGAGCGGCAGCGCCTCGCCCGTGCGCTTGCGCAGGAGCCGCGCGCCCTTGCCCTCCTCGACCACCACGTTCACGAGCGGCTCTCCGTCGCGCGTCGTGCCCATGCGCTGGCCGGGGCCGAGCGCCGTTCCGCGAAGCTTCATCAGCAGCCGCGACTCGGGGTCGACGAATTCCGGCGCGACCGAGACGAGCTTCGCCGCATGGCAATCCTCGCAGGCCACCTTCTGTTGCTCGCTTTTCCGCGCGACTTCCGCGCCCGCGCCCATGAGCTCGTTGGCGGTGTGGCAGTCGATGCATTCGAGACCGCGCTCGTGGTGCACGTCGGCGACGACCATTTCCACGAATCGCCCGTCGTCGAGCTTGCGCACCCTGGCGCTTGCCGCCTTCCCGCCGGCCGCGGGCGCCGCGTTGTTGCCCGCCTCCTCGCGCAACTCGTTCCAGCCCTCGTAGCTCAGGGCGATGCGGCCCGATCGGCTGTGGCAGCCGAAGCAGTGGGCGTTGCGCGAATTCACGACGAGCGCGGGGTGCGTGGCCGGGCTCGCGGTGCGTTCCTTGGGCGCCGTGGCCGCGTAACGCACGAGATCCTCCGCCGCGGCCTTGCCGTACTCCAGGTGGCAGGCGTTGCAGCCGCCGCCAAGGGATTGCTCGCCGATGGGCCCCCACTCGGCCTTCGCCTGCCCGAGGTGGCAGCCGACGCACAGTTCGCGCAGGTGGCTGTCGGCCACGCCGTGGCCAAGCCGGTTCGCGTGGGGGATTCGCCCGTCGGGCCGCGCCGGCTCGCCGAGGGCCTCGCGGTCCACCGCGATGACGCCCGCCATCGTCGTCATGATCGAGCGCTCCACGCGCGGGACGATCGCTTCGTGGCAGCCGGCCTGCCCGCAGGTGCGCCCGGCGTCGGCCAGGTTGCCGGGGATGCGCACCATCCCCGCGTGGGCGTTGGCCTTGTCGAGCGTGCGCTTGTCTCCCGCGTGGCACGAGGCGCACCCGATGGCCGAGGGCGCGTGGGGACCTTCGAGGCCAGTCACCTTGCCGTGGCAGACGAGGCAACCCTCCGTGAGCCCCGTTCCGGTCCCGAGGCGGCTGAAATCGCCCCGGTACAGCAGCGCTCCACCCAGGGAGAGGGCAGCGATGGCGGCGAGCAGCAGGAAGGTCTTCAGGCGCACAGGCGCCATTTTAGCGGGCCGGGGCGGCGCACCTTCCGCGGGAGCCCCGTGAGGCTCCCCGCCGCGTCGCTCACATCATCCGGAAGTGATGCAGGAAGCTGCGGCTCACCGGCAGCGTCTCGTCGCGGCCCTTCAGGTGGATGGTCGCGGTCTCGTTGGCGCCGCGCACGACATGGGCCACGGCGCGCAGGTTCACCGCGACCGAGCGGTGCACCTGCACGAACTGGCCGGGATCGAGCTGCGCCGCGAGATCCTTCAATGCGACGCGCACCAGCCCCTCGCCGCGCTCGCCGTCCGGCGTGTGCCACGCGACCAGCGTGTACTTGTCCTCGGCGCGCAGGAAATCGACCTCGTCGGCCGCGATCACGCGCAGCTTCTGCCCCACCGACACCCGCAGCCACTTGAGCGTGGCGGGTGCGGCCCCCTTCGCGAAGCGCGCGACGACCTGGTCCAGCAGCGCCTCGGTGTCGGGAACCCCTTGCCCCGCGCGAAGCCGCTCGCGAAGCCGCCCCACGGTGTCCGCGAGGGCGCGCGAGTTCCACGGGCTTCACCAGGTAGTCGAGCGCGCCCTGCTCGAAGGCCTGCACCGCGTACTGGTCGTAGGCGGTCACGAAGACCACGTGCGCGCGCCGGCCGATGAAGCGCGCGGCTTCCACGCCGGAGAGGCCGGGCATGTGCACATCGAGGAAGCAGACGTCGGGCTTGAGCGCCTCGAAGCTCTCCACCGCGAGGCGCCCGTTCTTCGGCTGCGCCACCACCTCCAGCTCCGGCCAGGCCTGGGCGAGGAGCCGCGCGAGGGATTCGCGCAGCAGCGGCTCGTCGTCGGCGATGAGCGCGGTGGGGCGTCTTCCGCTCATTCCGTGGCCCGCCGCGCCGGGAAGTCGAGTTCCGCGCTGGTGCCGTGGGGCTGCACCGGCTGGAGATCGAGCTTCGCGTCGCCGCCGAAGAAGAGCGCGAGGCGCTCGCGCAGGTTGGTGAGACCGGTGCCCAGCCCCGCGCCGCCGCTCCCCAGTCCCATGCCGGTGTCCGTGACCCGCGCGCGGCAGCGGCCGTCCTCCACCCACGCGCGCACGCCGATGTGGCCGCCCTCCTCGCTGGGGTCGATGCCATGGCGCACGGCGTTCTCGGCGAGCGTGAGGAGCGTCATCGGCGGGCATTGCAGGAGCCTCGCCTCCTCGTCGGCCTCGATCGTGAAGTCGAGGCGATCGGGCATGCGCATGTGCATCACCTCGAGGTAGGCGCGCACGAGGTCCAGCTCCTGCGCGAGGGTCGCCGCCGGCTCGTTCAGGCGCGGCACCGCGGCGCGCAGATACGCGATGAGGCTGTCGAGCACCGTGGAGGCGCGCGGGGAGCCCGTGTTCACGAGCTCCCGCACGTTGGCGAGCGTGTTGAAGAGGAAATGCGGCTCGACGCGGGCCTGCAGGAGGCGAAGGCGCGCATCGAGCGCCTTGCGCTCGAACTCGCTTCGCTCCAGCTCGAAGGCGAGCGCCTGGTTGCGCGCGGCGTCGCGGATCTCGTTGAAGAGCGCCGATACGGCGATCCACGGCGAGGCGAGCAGGCCCAGGAAGCTCATGAACGCGAACCCGGTGAGGCGCTTTTCGTCCACGTACCACGCGGGCTGCTCTCCCATGGTGGTGAGGCAGTAGGCGAGCAGAACGCCCAAGGGCACCGCGACCGCAACGCCCATGACCTGCAGCGCCCAGCGTGCGAGCCACTTCGGCAGGCGCGCGGGCCAGCGCTCGAAGAGGCCGTAGGCGACGATTACCATGGTGCCCGCGATCAGCAGGCGCCCGAACAGCATGGGGTACGGCGCCTGCCAGGTCGGGAGGATAAGGAGGCTCACCGCGAGGCAGGTGAAGAACGCGACCTTTACGCGCCGGAGGGCGAAGACGCGCCGCAGCGTCGACGGCGACGAAGGCGGGGCGGGGGATACGGAAGCGTCCATGGCGCAACGATAGCAGCCGCGCAAGCGCCGATTTCGGTGAAAAGGGGGGCTCCGGGCACCCCCTACCGCGGCCCGTCCGCATTCACCGTACCTCGCGCCGGCCAGCCGTCTCCCGTCGCAAACCGGTTCCCCGCTCGCGGCCGTTCTCCCACAGTCGGGGCCATTCACCGAATGCGGGAGGACAAGATGACGAGATTGCCGAAGCGGATTTCTCTCCTGTGGTTGGCGGCGAGCCTGTTCCTGGCGCTCCCGGCGGCCGCAGCGGAGAAGATCCAGGGGCCGTTGATGGGCGTGGAATGGCTCCTCGCAAACCGCGCGAATGCCGAGGTCCTCGTCCTCGACGCCTCGCCGCCGCCGCTGCACGCGAAGGAGCACATTCCCGGCGCGGTGAGCGCGAGCATCATGTCCTTCGGCGCGCGCGAGGCCCCGGCCGCCGAGATGGAGCGGCGCTTCCGGTCCTGGGGCATTGGCGCCGGCAGGAAGGTCGTCCTCTACGACCAGGGCGACCCGATGTGGGCCACGCGCCTCTACTTCGACCTGCAGCGCCACGGCTTTCCGCTGGAGAATCTCTTCGTCCTCGACGGCGGGCTCGCGAAGTGGAAGGAAGTCGGAGGCGCGGTGACCAAGGAGCCCACGCCCGCACCGGCGCCCGGCGACTTCCGCGTGAGCGCGCCAAAGGAGGAACTGCGGGTGCGGCTTCCGGAATTCCTCGCGGCGAGCGGCGACACGCGCGGCAACGCTCTCGTGGAGGCGCTCGATGCCTCGTGGCACTTCGGCGAGACGGCCTTCTTCGACCGCGGCGGACATATACCCAACGGCATCCTCGTGCCGAGCGCCGACTTCTACAACGCCGACAAGACCTTCAAGTCGGCCGCGGAGATGCAGCGGATGCTCGACTACCTGGGCGTGAAACGCGGGCAGCAGGTCCTCACCTATTGCGGCGGTGGCGTCGCGGCGAGCGTGCCCTGGTTCGCGATGAAGCACCTGCTGGGATACCCGAAGGTGCGGCTCTTCGTGGAGTCGGAGATGGAATGGCTGCGCGACGACCGCGGCCTGCCGTTCTGGACCTACGGCGCGCCATACCTCATGCGGGAGACGGCGTGGCTCAAGACCTGGGGCGGCCGGATGATGCGCATGTACGGCGTCTCCGACGTGAGCATCGTGGACGTGCGCCCGGCTGACGCGTTTGCCTTCGGGCACCTGCCGTTCGCGCTGAACGTTCCGGCCGACGAGTTCCGGCGCCACCTCGCCTCGCCGGCCAAGCTCGCCGAGATGCTCGCAAAGGCGGGCGTCCGTGCTTCCGACGAGGCGGTGGTGGTCTCGGGCGCGGGATTGGACAAGGATTCCGCGCTCGCCTTCCTCCTGCTCGAGCGCCTGGGACAGCAGCGCGTCTCCGTCTTCATGGATTCGCAGGAGAAATCGGTGCAGGCGGGGCTCGCGCTGGCGGACCCGAAGAAGCCCACACCGCCATCGCCCGGGTTCCGCCTCGTATTCCGCGAGCCCGCGGGAAGGCGTGCTGATCGGCTCACCCGGAGATACCCGCGGCGTGTATCCCAAGGTCTTCGTTGCCTCCGGGAAGCAGGTGCCCACCCGCGGGCCCGAGGGCAAGGTCGTCCACGTGCCCTACACCGAGCTCCTCAACGCCGACGGCACGCCGAAGGCGGCGAAGGACATCTGGAAGACGCTCGTGAAGGCGGGCGTGCCTCGCTACGCGGAACTGGTGAGCTTCTCCGACGACCCGGGCGAGGCGGCGGTCAACTACTTCGTGCTCAGGCTGATGGGATTCCCCGACGTGAAGGTGTTGGGGATGTAGCGCGCCGAGCCCGATTCATGCGGCGTACAGCAGGAACTCCACCTTCACGGCATCGAAGGGGAATTCGACGGCGCCATCCGAAGTCCGGACGATGACGCCCGCGTCGAGCAGCGCCCGCACATCGCCGTGGACTGCCTTCACGTCACGCCCCACGCGTCGCGCCGCCTCGCGTATCGACATCGGGCCCGCGCCCGTCTGGCACCAATTCCGCCGACGTATGGACAGTCGAATGCTATGGGCACGATCTCTGTGTATGCCGGATTGGCCATGGAAACGGCGTCTTGTCGATTCCAGAGGAGCCTTCGGGAACAGACACCTGCGCCGGCTGCGTGAACCTGTTTGCGGCTATTGCCAGCGCTGCGTGGCTTTCCGCTTTGGAAGAATATGATGAGACAGGCGGGTAACAGGCGCTCGCGAATCGGAGACATGGCATGTGGAGCGGGCTACGGAAAGTCCAGGTGGCAGCAAGCCTCTCGCTCGCCACGCTTTTGGCCACGGCCTGCGCGATCGGCTCGGTAGTCGTCGCATACTCCATCGAAGGATCCATCGGCGGCGTGGATCAAGCTGGCCAACCGTGGCAGGCTGCTCCAGAGCAGGTGAGGCTGCTGCATCGCGGCGATGCGCTGACGACCTTCACGTCGATCGAGTACCTTGGTGAGAGGATTCATTGGCGCATTGGGGCTGGAACGGGGGGGATCGGCGGCCCGATTACCAACGTCTCGCGTTCTCGCATCTGCTTTGGCTTCAATGAAGCAACGATTTCGTCGAATTTCAGGCCTGATCCCGTGCCGCTGCGCTCTTCTATGTGATGAGTTTCAGGGACGGGAGATGGTCGAGAATCCTGGGATCCACCAGACCTGAGCAACGAGGAGGCTTGACGGCGCCACCCCTGTGCCTTGCCGCTGGGGAAGCGGTCATCGCTACCATGGGGATGAATCTGCAGGACGTATTTCCCAACAAGACGCTCTTCAATGTTCGATGGCCAAACGGGGAGGCCCGGCTCATAGAAAAAGGTGTCGGCAACTGGTTCCGTATCGACATGCCTATCGAGGTAGACGGCAAGCGCGAAAGCTTCTGGATCACCGTGACTGCCAAGGACAGCAGCGCGCATGAGCTATCACTGAACGGCATGGAGGTCAGCGGTTGCCTTCCTCCGGCTCGTACCGCACGTTCAGCGGAGGAAACGGCGCTATCCGCGGCGGGCGGTACTGAAGCGCCTCGGCCACGTCGCTCGTATCCAGCCCGCTGTTTCCCGGAATGTCTGCAATTGTCCTCGCCACCTTGAGCACGCGATGGTAACCGCGCACCGATAGGGATAGGCGCGAAGCCGCCTCGCGCAGGAGCTTCCGCGCCGCCGGTGACGGCACGCAGCAGCGCTCGATCCCGTTGCCTTCGAGCTGCGCGTTGGGCACCCCTGGCGATCGCACTGGCGCGCCCGGGCCGCGTCCACGCGCGCGCGGACTGCCGCGGAAGCCTCGCCTCGGGGCGCCTCCACCAGTTCACGCTGGCGAAGCGCCGGCACTTCCACGTGCAGGTCGATGCGATCGAGAAAAGGTCCCGAGATCCGGCCGCGGTAGCGCGCGATGCGGTCCGGCGTGCAGGAGCACTGCCCGGCGAAGTGCCCGAGGAAGCCGCAGGGGCAGGGAGGCGTTGCCTTTCTTGCCGTTCCTGCCGATCACGCTCAAGGCCTTGAAACCAAAGGGAAACAGGCGCCGCGCCCCGAACCCTCGGTGAGCACCTACGAAAGCGACGGACGGAATCGGGACTCACTCAGCGGGACCTTTCCGAACGGTTGGGCGTCAATTCGTGGACCGTCCTGAATTGGGAGAAGGGGCACACCGTGTTCCCGATGGGGGCCTTGCCCGTCATCTTCGGGTGGCTGGGCTGCGGCCCCTTCCCGCAACCGACAAACCTCATGGCACGCATGCGCACGAAGCGCCGAACAATGGGGTGGTCCGCTAAGGCGGCTGCGATTCGAGTTGGGGTAGACGAACAGACTTGGGCCGCGTGGGAGGGCGGAACGGCCATCCCCCGGGAAGGAATCGGACTCGCTTGAACGACTGCTATCGACGGCAGAGCCAGACTGGGCGCGGGCGAAAGCTTCTTCTTCCCGCGGGTTCTGATATCGGCACCAATTGAACCTGTAGCGTGCTACGGGGTTCAAAATGAACCATGTCCAGGACGTGAAATCGCGCTTCAGCGCCTCACCATCGGCGAACTCGCTCGCCAGAGCGGACTCAGTGTCGAAACCATCCGCTTCTACGAACACGACGGTCTCCTGGTCAAGCCCGAGCGCCCTCTGGGGAGCATTCGCACTTATCCGCGGGAAGCGGTTCAGCGCCTCGCGTTCGTGCACGAGGCCAAGGCGATCGGTTTTACGCTGCGCGAGATCAGGGACTTGATGGCGCTTCGCGATGATCCTCAGTCCGACGCCGCGGCGGTTCGCGCGCGCGATGGCCAAACTGGTCCAGATCGAATCGAAGTTCGCGCAGTTCGAGCGCATGCGCGCGACACTTCGGGAACTGCTATCGCGTTGCCCCGGACGGGGCGACCTCGGGAACCGGTCCCATCGTTCAGGCATTGACCGTCACGAAGGCCGCGGAGCCCGAGGCGGACCGCAGCCCATCAGGCAAAGGAAAACACGACATGAAATCGGTGGACTTGACCATTCATGGGATGCACTGCGAGGATGCGCCAAGACGGTTGAAGCGCTGCTGAAGTCGGAGCCCGGCGTGAAGACGGCAACAATCTCCTATGCGAAGGGCATCGCCCGGGTGACGTTCGATCCTGCTTCGGTGGATCTTTCAGCACTGGTGAAAGCGGTCGAGCGGGCAGGCTATCGAGTCCCCGAAAGCCGTTGATGCAGATCGCGGAGGTCGCAGCGCTCGTTCTTGCCCCTGTTGGTCTGGGATTGTTGGGATTCATCGAACCGTGCGCCATCGGTGCGACGTTGCTGTTCATCAAGACGACCGAAGGGAAGTCCTCGACCGCAAAGCTGAGTCAGGTGCTCGCGTTCACGGCAAGTCGCGCGCTGTTCATCGGGCTTCTAGGGGCGATGGCGGCGCTGGTCGGCACTCTTTCTTGCGGCCCAGAAGGGCGATCTGGATTGTCGTGGGCCTCTTGTACGTCCTGATCGGGGCGCTCTATATCGCCGGTCGCATCGGGGTGCTGATGCGATCGATCGGCCCGGGCCTCGGGTCGCTATCGACGCCCAGGGGCTCGTTGGTGCTGGGTGCCATCTTCGGCCTCCAGTATCCCCGCATGCGCCGGACCGATTCTGCTGGCACTGCTCGCGGCATCGGCAGCGGGTACGGTGAGCGGCCCCACGGTTGCACGTGGGTTCGTTTCCCTGGCGCTGTTCGGTTTCGCGTTGTCCCTGCCGCTGGTCGTGGTGGTGCTGTTCCCGGGCGCTCGAAAACTCCTTAACTGGCTGGCGGGCCTGAGCCGCCGAATTCCTTCATGGACTGGGGCGCTCTTCGTGGCTCTGGGGGTTTGGTCGATCTGGTTCGGTCTCTTCGTGTCTATCCAGTAGCTCGCCAGCGTTCTTGTCGCGGAGGCCTTGCTCCCGGACCTTGCTATGGGAGTTATGGTTGGATTGAATCGACCTCAAGACTGGAACTGCCATGACGATGACTCCGCCATCCCCTGTGGACTCACGAACCGTCCAGCCGGCCTGATCGCGCCCGCATTCGCGCACGCATCGCCGGCATGCACTGCTCGCTTTGCACAGGAACTATCGAGAAGGCGCTGGGACGCCACGAAGGCGTCGACAAGGTCGCGGTGAGCCTCACTCACGAACAGGCTCTCGTCGAATACGATCCGTCGCGCGTGAAGCCCCAGGCACTGTTGGAGACGCTGCGCGACATGGGCTATGCCATCTCCGATCCGCGCAAGCTGAAAGCGTACGAGGAGGAAGAAGCCCAGCTCGTCCAGGAGGGCCGTCGTTTCCTGTGGGCGACTATCTTCAGCCTGGGCTCGCTCACGCTCATCGCCCGCCCCGGCGATTTTTGGTATGCGGTTCTGGAAGCATTCGTGGCGTTCTGCCTCTTGGGACTGGTCTTCCTGGTGCTCCGAGCTTCCGGGGTGTGGAAGGCGATCACGGGGACCGGGGAGCCCTGGCGCTGGTTGTCGGACTCTCGTGGTTGCGACAATCGGGTCAACTTGCGGGTTGGGATGCGTGGATCGCGGCAGGTTTGGCGGTCTCGGTCGTCTTCTTCCTTGCCCGCCAAATCCTTCTGATCGCGTGGCAGTCGCTGCGGCGCGGCATCGTCAATCAGCATGTCCTGCTCGAGGCCGCCGCATTCGCCGGTCTTGCCGGCGGCGTCTACGGGCTGGCCGCAGGGGGACCGAACTTCCCCACCGCGCCGTTCTTTTGCGTGGCGGTGATGGTCTGCAATTACCATATTTTCTCGGAGTGGCTTTCCTTGATAGTCAAGACAAGGAGCTCGCAGGCCGTCCGGCGCCTCCTGGAACTTCAACCCGAGACCGCTCGCGTCGTTCGCAACGGCGTCGAAAGCGAAGTTCGCACGGAGGACGTTGCTGTCGGCGATCTTGTCCGAATTCGACCTGGCGAACTCATCCCAGTAGATGGCGTCGTTGCTGAAGGCCATTCCTCCGTCGATCAATCTCTGGTGACGGGCGAACCCGTGCCCATCGAGCGGGCGGCGGGCGACACCGTCGTCGGAGGATCGATGAACGGCTTGGGACCCTCCTTGTCCAGGTCAAGGCGGTTGGAGACGAGAGCTTTCTTCAGCGAGTTGCCCGCGAAGTCGAAGACGCCCGGGCGTTGAAGCCCGGCCTGCTGCACCTTGTGGATCGGGTGCTGAAGGTCTACGCGCCGGCAGTGCTCACGTTGGCACTGATCGCTGCCCCTGGGTGGTTGGTCGGTCCGGTGCTCGTGGGCGATGGCGCCAACATGGAGCGCGCTGTGTTCGCGGGATTGACCGTCCTGGTGATGGGATACCCCTGCGCACTCGGCATCTCCGCGCCGCTGTCGATCGTTCGCGGCGCAGGCGAAGCGGCCGAGCGCGGCATTCTGATGCGAACCGGCGAAGCGTTTCAGGGGTTGCGGCTTGCGACCCACGTGGTGTTCGATAAGACAGGCACGCTTACGGAGGGAAAGCCCACGCTTCTCGAACTCGAAGTCGTCGAAGGCACGGAGCATGAATTGCTCGGGATTGCCGCGGCGGCGGAGTCGGCTTCGGAGCACTCTCTGGCCAAAGCGGTGATGACGGCGGCACTGGACCGTGGCATCGCGCTGCCTTGCCTCGACCGCTTTGAGGCTCTCCCGGGATTAGGCGTTCGAGCCATGCTCGGCGATGAGCCCATCCAGGTCGGCAACGCACGATTCATGGAGGAAAGCACCATCCCGATCGAGACAGTCCGACAGCGGTTCAGGCGCTTTGCGAAGCCGGACGGACGGTCATTCTCGTCGCCCGAAACAAACGCGTCCAGGAGCGCTCGCACTGGGGGACGCCTTGCGCGATGGAGCGAAAGAGACAGTCGCCGCCCTTCGCCTCGCCGGGGTGAAGACTGTCTTGATGAGCGGGGACAATGCCATTGCGGCAAAGCGAATCGCGGACGAAGTCGGGATCGACGAAGTCCATGGCGACCTGCTGCCCCGGGACAAGGTCGCCCTCGTTCGCAAGCTGCAAGATAACGGAAGCGTCGCAATGGTCGGCGATGGGATAAACGACGCTCCTGCGCTCATGCAGGCCAACATCGGGATTGCCATGGGCGGCGGCACAGACATCGCCATCGATTCAGCGGACATCGTGATCCTGAACAACAAGCTTCAGGCGATTCTCGAAGCCCGCGAGATCAGCCGATGGAGTTACCGCAAGATGGTGCAGAATGTTTGCCTCGCCATCATGTTCAACGGGATTGGCGTGCCGCTCGCGGCAACCGGGCTTGTCTACCCGATCTGGGCGATGGCGGCGATGGCGATCAGCGTGACCGCAATCTTCTTCAATTCGCTGCGGTGGCCACGACTTTTTTCGACGCAGTATTGAGCGTCGGTCAAGTAACGCAGCGGTTCGCAAAGCAAGCAACCTAATCCTTGATCCTCTCATTCAAGGAGGACTCGATGAGACGAAACGATGCAGAGCTGAACAACCTGGTGTTTAGGGCATTCCAATATGCTAGCGACTTGCGTCGGTTCGACATAGCGGAACACCTGGTGTGCGCGATGGAACGGCTGGTTGAGACGGCCGGTGATGAGCGCTGCAGAAGTCAATGCAGGAAAAGGCTGGAGCGAGCTTATCTGCGCATCGTTCGGGAGTAATTCTTCCAGGCCGACTTGAATGCGCCGGTGTCGCTTTGCCAGACTCGGATTCCAATCGGAACCGGTGGAATCTTCCCGGAATGTGGGAAAGCCTCTTGGGCAGATATCACCTAACACCGTGCGCGATCCGCTTGCCGATATTGAATCGCTTCAGCCACGTTCGAAGTCCGGAAACGTCCCGCATGCCTCCAAGGTCCGCGATCGACCGCGCCACCTTGAGCACTCGGTGAAAACCTCGCGCGGAAAGCGAAAGCCAGGTAACCGCCTCGCGCAGGAGCTTGCGCGCCTCCGGTGAAGGCACGCAGTGGCGTTCGATCTCGCCGCCTTCGAGTTGCGCATTGGGCACGCCCTGGCGGTCGAGTTGGCGGGCCCGCGCCGCGCCGGCACCTCGACGTGCAGGTCGATGCGATCGAGCAGCGGGCCGGAAATGCGGCTGCGGTAGCGCAGGATCTGGTCGGGCGTGCAGGAGCACTGCCCGGCGAAGTGCCCGAGGAAGCCGCAGGGGCAGGGATTCATCACCGCAGCGAGCAGGATGCGCGCCGGGAAATCCGCCGGCTGCCGCGTTTCCGTTCAGGCTTGATCCCGCGGTGGTGCGTGCAATGGGGCACTCGCGGACTAATGCCGCGGCCGTGACGGACGCGAAGCCACGATGGCTCGAACGCTATCGCGGTTCCGCACCGCGATGCGCCGGAAGCCGGCGCTGATCTCCTGATCCTCGGCCACCCGCTCCCAATGGAGCGTGGCAGCCGGCACCGCGGCCGCCCACGCTTCCAGCACGCCGGCATGCGGTGCGGGTGGCTCGAACCCCGGGTCCGGCATCGGGTCCTCGTCCCGCGGCCGGTAGCGCATCGGCAGCATGTCGTAGGCCGGGGCGAGCGCGAACCTGCGCGAGAACGGCCCGGAGGAGAACAGGCTCACGTTGCCGAAATGCATGTCCTCGTTGGCGATGAGCATCCCGAAGGCCTCCAGGAACGCAAGGTGCCCGGCATCCTCCGGCGGGAGCATGCCCGCGCCCATCAGGCGCTCGCCGGCGAGCGAATAGCGGTCACGGCTTCCGAAGAACTCGTCGTCGACGGCGCCCAGCGAGACGAGCCCGCGGCGCCCGTCGGGGCCGACGCGGTCGAATCGCTCGACCTCGAGGTAGGCCCGGTCGCCGATGACGAGGTGCCGGCCTCGCGAAGCATCGACGCCGGAATGTTCGAGCATCTCCGGGGCGATCGACTCGCAGCGCAACAGGTCGCCCCAGCGTTCGCCCTCAGGGGTGGTGAGCGGCGGCGAGAACTTCACGAGCGCGTGGTAGGACCCGCGAACGGGATTCTCGCGGGCGACCGCGAACTTCGGCTGCTCGCCCCCCGCGGATGAACCGACGGGCTCGCCGTCGCGCGCCAGTTGCGCCAGGCGCGGGTACTCGCGCGCGATCTCGTCGTCGCCCACGAAATGCCGCGGCTCCCGCGCGAGAAGCCGGTTCATGCTCTCCCGCCCGAGCACGAGATTGCCCACGCAGTCCTCGCCGGCCAGCGCGAGCGCGATCGTCACGTGATCGCTCGCCCAGTCGGCGATGCGGGGCGGGACAATCAGGTGGCCGTGCTGCCGGGGGAAGGAGCGGCCCAGGTAGCCCTGCGGGCGCATGTCCTGCAGGAAGTACGGAAGGTCCGGAAAGACCTGCCCCAGTCCCCCTGGCGGCTGCAACCAGTAGCGCCCGCCCGAGACCGAGTGCAGCACCCCGGCCTTCGTGGGGCTGCCGGCCTCGTCGATCGCGTACAGCGGGAATTCCGAGCCTGCGGTGGCGATCTCGCGCGCCACGGCGTATCGCGTGGCCTTGCCGCGCCCGAACATCGAAATCCGTCCCTTGGCAGCCGCCACCGCCCGCGAGAGCGAGGGCTGGCTGATCGCGAGCTGCCGGCAGATGTCCTCGGAAGCGCTCGGCCCGGAAGCGCGCAGGAGCACTTCCAGGCGCTGCCGGGGTGAATCCAATGCTGAATTGATCACCATTTATGAAACACGCTTATAAACAATGATATAGGAATATCGTGAATGGATTGGTGAATTCTATACGAGGCGCCTGATTCGGGCAATTTCGGCTCCGGATCCCGAACTTCGCTCGGGAGGCCCCCCGTTCGTGAAGAGCCTCCCTAGCGCTGATTGCGGTACTGGATCGCCTCGGCAACCTCCGACACACCCACGCCCGTCCGGCCCGCGAGATCGGCGATCGTACGGGCCACCTTGA
The DNA here is from genome assembly GCA_016708825.1 of Betaproteobacteria bacterium. Classification (GTDB taxonomy): domain Bacteria; phylum Pseudomonadota; class Gammaproteobacteria; order Burkholderiales; family Usitatibacteraceae; genus FEB-7. The sequence continues at coordinate 246,914 of JADJEZ010000001.1, forward strand.
GCACGCGGTGGAACGACCGTGCGGAGAGCGAGAGGCGCGAGATGGCCTCGCGAAGGAGCTTCCGTGCTGCCGCATCCGGCGTGCAGTGCTGCTCCACGTCGCTCGCCGCGACGAGCGCGTTGGGCCGGCCCTGGCGTTCGAGTTGCCGCGCGCGCGCCGCCTCCACCCGTGCGCGCACCGAAGCCGAGACTTCTCCTGGCGGCGCGTCGCCAAGCTCGCTCGCCCGAAGCGCCGGCACCTCGACGTGCAGATCGATGCGGTCCAATAGCGGCCCCGAGATCCGCGAACGGTAGCGCAGAACCTGGTCCGGCGTGCATCTGCAACGGCCGGAATAGTGACCCAAATAGCCACACGGGCAGGGATTCATCGCCGCGACGAGCTGGAATCGCGCCGGGAAATCCGCCTGCTGCGCCGCGCGGGAGATGGTGATGTGGCCGCTTTCCAGCGGCTCGCGGAGCACCTCCAGCACGTGGCGGCTGAACTCCGGCAGCTCGTCGAGAAAGAGCACGCCGTGGTGCGCGAGCGAGATCTCCCCGGGGCGCGGCGGCGATCCGCCGCCCACCAAAGCGACGGCGGAAGCGGTGTGGTGCGGCGCCCGCCACTCGCGCACGCCGAAGCGCTCGGAGGCGAAGCCCCGCGTGGCGAGGCTCTGCACGGCGGCGGATTCGAGCGCCTCGTTCTCCGTCATCGCGGGAAGAATCCCGGGCAAGCGCTGCGCGAGCAGCGTTTTCCCCGTGCCGGGCGGGCCGGTGAAGAGAAGCGAATGCCCGCCCGCCGCGGCAATCTCCAGCGCGCGCCGCGCCTGCGCCTGGCCCTTTACGTCGGCCAAATCCGGCCACGAAGCGGCATTCGGACGCGCCACTCCTTCGACGCGATCGAGCCTCTCCCGCCCCGCGAGATGCGCGCACACCGCCGCGAGCGACTTCGCCGGATGGACGATCGCGCCGGGCACAAGCGCGGCCTCGCCCGCCGAGACTTCCGGAAGGACGAAGGCACGGCCGTCGCGGTGCGCGGCGAGCGTCATCGCGAGCGCCCCGCGAACCGGGCGCAACTCCCCGGACAGCGCCAGCTCCCCTGCGAACTCCATCCCCTCGAGCGCGGGCGAAGGAACCTGGTTCGACGCGGCGAGGATGCCCAGCGCAATCGGCAGGTCGAAGCGGCCGCTTTCCTTGGGCAAATCCGCGGGGGCGAGACTCACGGTCACGCGCCACTGCGGCACCTGGAAACGCGCGGTGAGGAGGGCCGCGCGGACGCGATCGCGCGCCTCTTTCACCTCCGTCTCCGGCAGGCCCACGACATGAAAGCCGGGCAGGCCCGGGCCCACGTGCACTTCCACGCGCACGAGCGGCGCCTGCATGCCCGCGAGGGCGCGGGAGAGAACGACGGCCAGAGACACGCGGATTTCCCCCTTGCCCTGAAGGCGCTTCGATCCCTTCAATTCGCCCGCGCCGTGATCGGTTGACCCGGGCCCGTGGCGGCATGCCCGCGGCGTCCGCGCGCGTATCATTGCGCCACCGCCGATCGCGGGACTCTTCACGCAGGCCGCACCGACTCCCCGTGGATCCCTTCTCCGACAGCTTCTCCCGGCGCGTAACCGAGGCCTGGCATCACCACGAGCCCGCTTTCCGCGGCCGCTCCTACAGTTGCCGTTGCGGGCGCCCCGTCTTCTTCCGCAACAGCGCCTGCCTCGCGTGCGGCGCGGCGCTCGGCTACGAGCCCCTGCTCGGGGAAGTGCGCGCGCTGGAGCAGGGGCCGCGCGCGGGCACCTGGAAACTGTCCGGAGACGAGCGGGGCCGCCCCTACCGGCGCTGCGCGAACTTCGATTCCGCCGCCGGCTGCAACTGGCTCGTGCCCGACGACGATCCGATCGCCCTTTGCCGCTCCTGCAGGCTGAACCGCACGATTCCGGATCTCGCCGATGCGGACAACCGGCGCTACTGGCGCGCCACGGAAGTCGCGAAGCGCAGGATGGTTTCCCAGCTCCTCTCGCTGGGCCTGCCGCTGCGCTCGAAGGAGGGCGAGGACCCGGAGCGCGGCGTCGCCTTCGACCTCGTGCGTCCGCAGGCGGGAACCCCTCGCGTCGTCACCGGGCACGACAACGGGCTCATCACGATCAACGTCGAAGAGGCTGACGACGCCAGGCGCGAGAAATTGCGTCACGACCTGCGCGAGCCCTACCGCACGCTGCTCGGGCACTTCCGCCATGAGATCGGCCACTACTACTGGGATCGCCTCGTGGCCGGCACCGCGTGGCACGAGCCTTTTCGCGCGCTCTTCGGCGACGAGCGCATCGATTACGCCGCCGCCCTCAAGGCGAATTACGAGGTGGGGCCGCCGCCGGACTGGGCCGACCGGCACATCAGCGCCTATGCCTCGTCGCATCCGTGGGAGGACTGGGCGGAGACCTGGGCGCATTTCCTGCACGTCTTCGACAGCCTCGACACCGCCCTGGGCTTCGGGCTCGCCAGCGGCGACATCGTGGCCGAAGTGGAGCCCTATGGCCCGGCCGATCTCCACGCGCCCGACGATCCCGATGCAGCGCGCTTCCTGTCGCTCGTGAACACCTGGCTCGAGATGATCACGGCGCTGAACGAGCTTGCGAGGAGCATGGGCCAGCCGGACCTCTATCCCTTCGTGATGTCGCGGCCCGTGGTGCGCAAGCTGCAGTTCATTTACAGAGTGATCCGGGACGCGCGCTCCGGCGCGGGGCGGCCGTAGCGGGCCTGCCGCGCTTCTCCGCTGCGCCTTCGGCCTCCGCGCCGAGGGCCACGCGCCCCCGGCCTAGCGGCCGGGCGCAAGCCGCGCTTCGAGCGCGGCGACCTTCGCTTCCAGCTCCGCCACCCGGATCCGGGCGCGTGCGAGCACTTCCGACTGGACGTCGAATTCCTCCCGCGTGACGAGATCGAGTCGGGCGAAGGCCGTGGCGAGCACGGCGCGCGCGTTCTTCTCGAGATCCCGAGCGGGATTGGAGGCGGCGGCTTCGGCGAGGCGGGCGGCGATGTCGCCCAGGAGCTTTTCGTTCATTTCGCTTCCCGGCACAGAGACTTCGGTGGACCAGCGGGGCGCGCACCAAATCGGTGCCGCCGGGTCGATCACGGTGCCGGGGCGGTGCAGGCCGCGCCCGGCGCCATAAAACGACCTTCATAAACAGGGCCTTGCGTGGAAGGTCGCGCTGGCACGCTCCCTGCTAAACGACCTTCGATGCAACTTTTTTCCACACCACCGAAGGATACCAACATGCGATACCTGCCCAAAGCCCTGGCCGCTGCCGGCCTGACTCTTGCCGCCTTTTCCGCGTCCGTTACCCACGCCGCGGAGTCGCTGCCCAGCTTGAAGCTCTCGATCTACAGCGAGTACGAATACCGCGGCATCTCCCAGACCTCGGAAAAGCCCGCCGGCCAGCTGAACGTCGACTGGGCGCATTCGAGCGGCTTCTACCTCGGCACCTTCGTCTCGAACATCAAGTGGCTGAAGGACGTGGCCGAGGTCGGCGGCTTCTCGACTTCCGCCAAGATCGAATGGGATCTCTTCGGCGGCTACAAGTTCGAGCCGGTGAAGGACGTGACGGTGGACGTGGGTTATCTCCGCTACGAGTACCCCTCCTCGGGCGCCTTCAACCCGAAGCCCAACACCGACGAGATCTACGTGGGCGCGGGCTACGGCCCGGTGTCGGTGAAGTACTCCCACGCCACCAGCAACCTCTTCGGCGTGGCCGACAGCAAGGGCAGCAACTTCATCGAGGCGAACGTCTCCTTTCCCCTCACGGAGAAGCTCGCCGTCACGGGACATATCGGCCACCAGAAATTCAAGAACAACAAGCCCCTGGACTACACCGTCTACAAGATCGGCCTCGCCTACGACGTGGGCGGCGGCTGGGGTGTGGGCGGCTACGTGAAGGACACGGACGCCGAGCCCGCCCTGTGGACCGTCAAGGGCAAGGACTGGAGCAAGAGCCGCCTCGTCGCCTACGCCTCGTACACCTTCTAGACACGCACTCGAGACACCCGGGCCGGCGCTTCGCCGGCCCGAAAACGGGAGAACACACATGAAGCTAGTCACGGCGATCATCAAGCCGTTCAAGCTGGACGAGGTGCGCGAAGCGCTTTCCGCCATCGGCGTCCAGGGCATCACCGTCACGGAAGTGAAGGGTTTCGGCCGCCAGAAGGGCCACACGGAGCTCTACCGGGGCGCCGAATACGTCGTCGATTTCCTGCCGAAGGTGAAGATCGAGGCCGCCATCAAGAGCGAGCTCCTCGACCAGGCGATCGAGGCGATCGAGAAGAGCGCCAACACCGGCAAGATCGGCGACGGAAAGATCTTCGTCTTCGAGCTCGAGCAGGTCGTTCGCATCCGCACCGGCGAGACCGGCGCCGAAGCACTCTAGGACACAAGGGGAACCATTCATGAAACGCCTACTGAGTCTCATCGCCTTCACCGCGGGCCTCGCCTTCGGCGGCGTCGCGTTCGCGCAGGACAAGCCTGCCGAAGCACCCGCGGCTGCGCCTGCAGCCACGGCGCCGGCCGCAGCGCCCGCGGCAGAAGCCGCGCCCGCCGCACCGGCTGCACCCGCGCCGGCCGCGAAGCCCACGCTCAACGCCGGCGACACCGCGTGGATGCTCACCTCCACGATGCTCGTGATCCTCATGATCATCCCGGGCCTGGCGCTCTTCTACGGGGGGCTCGCGCGCACCAAGAACATGCTGTCGGTGCTGATGCAGGTCTTCGTGGTCTTCTCGCTGATCACGCTGCTCTGGGCCGTCTACGGGTACTCGCTCGCCTTCGGCGGCGAGGGCAAGTTCTTCGGCTCGTTCGACAAGCTGTTCCTGAAGGGCATCACGGCCGACACGCTCTCGGGCGCGTTGCCGACGATCCCCGAGTACGTGTTCGTCGCCTTCCAGTCGACCTTCGCGGCGATCACCACGGCGCTCATCGTGGGCTCCTTCGCCGAGCGCGCGAAGTTCAGCGCGGTGCTGCTCTTCTCGGTGCTCTGGTTCACGTTCGCCTACATCCCGATGGCGCACATGGTCTGGGGCGGCGGGATCCTCGGGGCCGACGGCGCGCTCGACTTCGCCGGCGGCACCGTGGTGCACATCAACGCGGGTGTCGCGGGCCTCGTGGGCGCCTACGTGATCGGCAAGCGCGTGGGCTTCGGCAAGGAAGCGCTGATGCCGCACTCGCTCACGCTCACGATGGTCGGCGCCTCGCTCCTGTGGGTGGGCTGGTTCGGATTCAACGCCGGTTCCGCGGGCGCGGCCAACGGGGTCGCGGGGCTCGCCTTCATCAACACGACGCTTGCCACCGCGGCGGCGGCGCTGGCGTGGATAGCCGGCGAGGCGATGGCGCGCGGCAAGGCCTCGATGCTGGGCGCGGCCTCCGGTGCGGTGGCCGGGCTCGTGGCGGTCACGCCCGCGGCCGGGTTCGTGGGCCCCATGGGCTCGATCATCCTGGGCCTGCTTGCGGGCTTCGTCTGCCTCTGGGGCGTGAATGGCCTGAAGCGCATGCTCGGCGCCGATGACGCGTTCGACGTGTTCGGCGTGCACGGCGTCGGCGGCATCCTCGGCGCGATCCTGACCGGCGTCTTCGCCGCCCCCGCCCTGGGCGGCACGCAGGGCGCCGACTTCTCGATCGCGCACCAGGTGGTCGTGCAGTTGAAGAGCGTCGGGCTCACCGTGGTCTGGTCGGCGGTCGTGGCCTTCGTGGCCTACAAGATCGCGGACCTCGTGGTCGGCCTGCGGGTTCCCGAGGAACAGGAACGCGAGGGCCTCGACATCGCGGCGCACGGCGAGTCGGCCTATACCTGATGCAAGGCTTTCCCGGGGCGGGCGGTGGACCCGTCCCGGGATTTTCGCGGCACTCCACCGGCACCGCTACCGGCGCTCCAACGCGCCGGGGGCGGAAATCTCCTCAAGAGGCCACCTTCAACGGGCACGCAAGTGCCCGTTTTTTTTCGGGCCTGCGGGGAGGCGCCGATGGGGCGCGAGTACCCTGCGTGGTAGCATTTCCGCGCTCCCCGCCCTTACTCCTTTCGCGACCGCCTTGATCCCCCAACGCCTCCGCATCGCCACGCGCGAAAGCCGCCTCGCGATGTGGCAGACCGAGCACGTGGCCGCCCGGCTCCTCGAGCGCCACCCGGGGATCGCGATCGAGATCGCCGGCATGACCACCAAGGGCGACCGCATCCTCGACCGGCCCCTCGCACAGGTCGGCGGCAAGGGCCTCTTCATCAAGGAACTCGAGGTTGCCCTCGCGGACAACCTTGCCGACATCGCCGTGCACTCCATGAAGGACGTGCCGATGGAGATGCCCGAGGGATTTGCGATGCTGACCTTCGGGCCGCGGGAGGACGCCCGCGACGCCTTCGTGTCGCTGCGCCACGAGGGGCTCGCCGCGCTTCCCGCCGGGGCGGTCGTGGGCACCTCGAGCCTGCGGCGCGAATGCCAGTTGCGCCGCGCCCATCCCGCGCTCGTCATCCGGCCCCTGCGCGGCAACGTGAACACGCGCCTCGCCAAGCTCGATTCGGGCGAGTACGACGCCATCATCCTCGCAGCCGCGGGGCTCAAGCGCCTCGGTTTCGGCAGCCGCATCCGCGAACTCCTGCCCCTCGACCTCGCGCTGCCGGCAATCGGGCAGGGCGTGCTCGCCATCGAATACCTCGCCGACCGCGCGGACGTGGCCGAACTCCTCTCGCCATTCGTGGATCCCGCGGCGCAGGCCGCCGCCGAAGCCGAGCGCGCGCTGGGCCTCGTGGTGGAGGGCAGCTGCGAAGTGCCCGTGGGAGGGCACGCGATGGTCCAGGGCCAGGCGCTGGTCCTCGAGGGTTTTCTCGGGCTCCCCGATGGTTCGCGGCTGGTGCGCGAGCGGATCGAGGGCACGGTCGGCGACGCCGCGAAGCTGGGCCGGGAACTGGGCGAGCGCATCCTCGCGCGAGGCAGGCGGGAAGTGCTGGACCTCCTCGCGCCGCCCAAGCAATGACCGCCGCCGGCCCCCTCGCGGGCCTGGGCGTGGTGCTCACCCGCCCGCGCGCCCAATGCGAGGAGATCGCCTCCGCGCTTGAAACGCGCAGCGCGCGGGTCCTCGTTTTCCCCGCCCTCGACATCGTCCCCGTCACGCTCTCCTCGGAATCCCGCGCCGCACTCGCGACGCTGCCGTCGGCCCGCCTCGCCATCTTCGTGAGCGCCAACGCCGCCGAACACGGCGTCGCCGCGGCTCGCGCCGCGGGGCCCTGGCCGGAGTCGGTCGCCGTGGCGGGCGTGGGCGAAGCCACGGCTGCCCGGTTGCGCAGTGCCGGATTCGCGCACGTCATCGCACCGGATTCCGGTTTCGACAGCGAATCCCTCCTCGCCACGCCCGCGCTCGGCGACGTGGCCGGCCACCGGGTGCTCATCTTCCGCGGTGTGGGCGGCCGCGAGCGACTGCGCACGGAACTCGAACGCCGCGGAGCGACCGTGGAGTACGTCGAAAGCTACCGCCGCGAGCGTCCGCCGAGCGACCCTTCGGCCCTGCTCGCGGCCCTCGCGGAGGGCGAAATCGACGCGGTCCATGCAATGAGCGCCGAAACAGTGGACAATTTCCTCGCGCTCGCGGGTCCGGGGGCTTCCTGGTCCGGCGTCGCGCTGGTGGTGCCGCATCCGGCCATCGCCCGCCACGGGGCATCGTCCGCGTTCGGGCGCGCGGTGGTTTCCGGGCCCGGCATCGCGGGCCTGGTCGAGACGCTTCACGAACTGCGAAAGGCGACATGAGTTCCCCGCTTCCCGAACCCCCCTCGCTGCCGCCGCCGAGATCGGCGCGCCCCGCGGCCAGCGCATCCGACAGCGGCGCGCGCTGGGCGGCGGCGATCGCCTTCGCCGCGGCCGCGGTGGCGATCGGCGTGGCCTGGAACGCGCAGCGCGCCTCCACCTCGATCACGCAGTCGGCCGGCGGCAAGCTCTCCGAACTCGGCGCGGAACTCGCCCAGACGCGCTCCACCCTCGCGCAGGCCCAGGCCGCGTTCAAGGAGTCGCAGGCGCGCATCGCGGAGCTGGAAACGCGCATCGCGGACGCGCAGGAGAACCGCGTCGCCATCGAGGAGATGTACCGCGAGCTCTCCCGGAGCGCCGACGACCGCATGCTCGCGGAGGTCGAGCAGCTCCTCATCCTCGCGAGCCAGCAGCTGCAGCTCGCGGGCAACGTGAAGGGCGCGCTCATCGCGCTGCAGGCCGCGGACCAGCGCCTCGCGCGCGCCGACAAGCTGCAGGTGGCGAACCTGCGCCGCGCGCTCAACGGCGACATGGACCGGCTGAAGGCCCAGCCGCTCGTCGACACCGTCGGCATCGCCGTGAAGATCGATTCGCTCATGCAGCAGGTCGACACGTTGCCGCTCGTGGTCGCCGATGCGATGCCCGCGGGCCGCGTCGCCTCCCGCGTGAAGGTGGTTGAGGAAAACGCCTGGGTGCGCAGCGCGCGCGATTTCTGGGAGGAGATGAAGGGGCTCGTGCGCATCCGCGAGATTTCGCCCTCGGAGACGGCGCTCCTCACGCCCGCGCACAGCTACTTCCTGCGCGAGAACCTGAGGCTGCGCCTGCTCGGCGCGCGCGTGGCGCTGCTCGCCCGCGACGAGGGCTCCTTCCGCGAGGACATCCGGGCGACCCAGGCGTGGATCGGCAAGTACTTCGACGCGAAGGCGCGCGCGAACGTCGCCGCACTCGCCACGCTCAAGCAGCTCGGCGAGAGCCAGGTGTCCATCAGCCCGCCCGACATCAACGCGAGCCTCGCCGCGGTCCGTTCCGCGCGCGCCGCGCGCGAGAAGCGCTAGGCCGCCATGCGCTTCGCGATCTGGTCCGTCGTGCTCGCCGTCGTGGCCGTCGGCGTCGCACTCATCGCCCGCCAGTCGGACGGCTACGTGGTCGTCGTCGCCGCGCCCTGGCGCGTGGAGCTGTCGCTGAATCTTCTCGTCGTGCTGGTCCTCGCGGGCTATTTCGCCTTCTTCCTGCTCGCGCGCCTCGTGGTCACCCTCGCGGCGATCCCGGAGCGCGTGCGCGCCTACCGCGCCGAGCGTGCGCGCACCCGCTCCCGCAGGGCGCTCTACGACGCGCTGCTCGCCTTCTTCCAGGGGCGCTTCGCGAGCGCGGAGAAATCGGCCTCGGTCGCGATGCTGGCCGAGGAGAGCAAGGCGGTGGCGGCGATCATCGCTGCGCGAAGCGCCCACGAGCTGGGCCGCTTCAGCGAGCGCGAGGCCTTCCTCGAGCAGGCCCGCGGCGCCGCGCCCGAGATCGACCAGGCGCGGCTCACCACGCTCGCCGACCTGCTCCTGTCGCAGGGCCGCCACGAGGAAGCGCTCGCCGTCCTGAAGGATCTCTCGGGGCGCGATGCCCGCAACGTGCGGCTGCTGCGCATGCGCCTGGACGCCGAGACCGCGCTGCGCCGCTGGGACGAGGTCCTCGCGACCACCGCCACGCTTTCGAAGCTCGGCGGAATCGGCGTCCCCGAGGCCGCCACTGCCCGGAGAGCCGCGCACCTGGGCAACCTCGGCCGCAGGGCCCAGGACGCCACCGCCCTCGCCGCCTACTGGAAGCTCATCCCGTCGGAGCTTCGCGTCGATTCGACCATCGCCGCGACCGCCGCGCGCCACCACCTCGCGCTCGACGGCGCGGCTGTCGCGCGCGCAATCGTCGAGTCGGCCCTCGAGGCGAACTGGGACACGGGGCTGGTCGCCCTCTACGCCGATTGCGCAGGCGACTCCGCACTCCCCCTGATCGAACGTGCCGAGAAGTGGCTGCGCGCCCATGCGCGCGACCCGGCGCTGCTCCTCGCGCTGGGCAAGCTCTGCATGCGCCAGGAGCTGTGGGGCAAGGCGCAGAGCTACATCGAGGCAAGCCTCGCGCTGGAACCCACCCACGAGGGCCACATGACGCTCGCCACGCTGATGGAGAAGCTCGGCAAGAGCCAGGAAGCCGGGCGCCATTTCCGCCGCAGCGCGGAACTCGCCGGCTAGGAGCTCGATCGAACTTACTTGCGCATACGAGGACCGCCGTCCATGAACCGCGAATACGCCGCACTCGAGCATCGCCCCCTGACCGCTGAAGCCCGGGTGTCCACGCCGCCGCCGCCCACGCGCCTTACGCTGGAATCGCCCGCGCTCGAGGCGATGACCGATCTCCGCAAGGTCCGCGCGGCGACGATCGCGCCGCACCGCTCACTCTCGGACTGCAATGGGATCATGGTGGCGCGTGGGGTGCGGCTCCTCTTCGTCGAGGACGCGCGCGGGGGTGTTGTCGGCGTCATCACTGCGACCGACCTGCTGGGCGAGAAGCCGATGCGCTTCGTGCAGGAGCGAAGCGTCACCCACGACGAGATCCTCGTCTCCGACCTGATGACCCCCGCGAGCGCGCTCCAGGCGCTGGACCGCCAGGAGGTTTCCCACGCGCAGGTCGGCCACGTCGTCGCCACACTCAAGGCGGCCGGGCGGCAGCACACCTTCGTGACCGACGAAGGCGGCAAGCGCATCTGCGGCATCTTTTCGGCCACGGACATCGCGCGGCGCGCCGGCGCCGAGGTGCCCACCCACGAACTCGCGGTGAACTTCGCCGAGATCGAGGCCGCCCTGGCGAAATGATGGATCGCCACGGGGAGGTCGTTCGCGCCTTCCGCTGGCAGGTTCCCGAATTCTGCAACATCGCGCAGTCCGCCTGCCGGCGCTGGGCCGCGGACCGCGCGCGCTTCGCGCTTTACTGGGAGGACGAGTCCGGCGCCACCGCCGCGTTCACTACTGGGACCTGCTGCAGGCCGCCAATCGCCTTTCGAACGCGCTCGCGGCGCTCGGCATCGCACGCGGCGACCGGGTGGCCATCCTGCTGCCGCAACGGCCGGAAACCGTCGCCTCCTATCTCGCGTGTTTCCAGATGGGCGCCATCGCGGTGCCGCTGTCGCATCTCTTCGGGCCCGACGCGCTCGCCTACCGCCTTGCCGACAGCGGGGCGAAGGTGGCCATCGCCGACCCCGGTACCCTGCCGAACCTGTGGGCGGTGCGCGGGCAGCTTCCGGCGCTCTCCCACGTGATCGGCGTGGCGGGCGCGAGAGAGACGGGCGTGCACGCGTGGGAGACGCTTCTCGAGCGCGCATCGCGGCGATACGCGTGCGTGGAAACGGCCCCTCGCGACCCCGCCGTCATCATCTACACGAGCGGTACCACCGGCCCGCCCAAGGGCGCGCTCATGCCGCACTCGGTGCTCATCGGAAACCTCCCGGGTTTCGAGTGCTCCCACGACGGCTTCCCGGTGGAGGGCGATCTCTTCTGGTCGCCGGCCGACTGGGCGTGGACCGGAGGGCTCTGGGACGCGCTCATGCCCACGCTGCACCACGGCCAGGCGATCCTCGGCTACCACGGGCGCTTCGAGCCGGAGCGCGCGTTTCGCCTCCTCGACAAGTACGCGGTGCGAAACGCCTTTCTCTTCCCGACGGCGCTCAAGATGATGCGCAAGGCGGTCGACCATCCGCGCGCGCGCTTCGAGCTGCACCTGCGCTCGATGATGAGCGGCGGAGAGCCCGTGGGCGCGGCGCTCCTCGACTGGTGCCGCGAGGAGCTGGGCGTCACGGTGAACGAGATCTTCGGGCAGACGGAAATCAACTACATCGTCGGCAATTCGCACCGGCTCTGGCCCGTGAAGCCCGGCTCCATGGGGCGTGCCTACCCTGGGCACCGCATCGCCGTGATCGACGACGACGGGCGCGAGGTGCCCGCCGGGACCGTGGGCGACGTGGCGGTGCATCGCCTCGGCACGGACGGCACGCCCGATCCCGTCTTCTTCCTCGAATACTGGAACAACCCCGAGGCGACGGCCGCCAAGTTCACGGGGGACTGGTGTCGCACCGGCGACCAGGCGCAGTCGGACGAGGACGGCTACCTCTGGTACCAGGGCCGCGGCGACGACATGTTCAAGAGCGCGGGCTACCGCATCGGCCCGGCGGAGATCGAGAATTGCCTCGTCGCGCACGAGGCCGTCGCCAATGCCGCCGTCGTGCCCAGCCCGGACGAGACGCGCGGGGCGGTGGTGAAGGCGTACATCCTGCTCGCGCCGGGCGTCGTACCGTCGGCGGCGCTCGAGGAATCGCTGCGCGCCCACGTGAAGGCGCGCCTCGCGCCCTACCAGCAACCGCGGCTCATCGAGTTCGTGGACGCCTTGCCCATGACCACGACCGGCAAGATCCAGCGCCGCATCCTGCGCGAGCGCGGCAACTGAATGGAGACGTTCCCCTGTTTCCTTCGAATTTCCGCGCAGGAAACAGGGGAGCGTCCCCCATTTGCCCCAATTTGCCGAGATGGATTCGGCTAGACGCCGGGGCGTCTGTCGCTGGGCGTCGGGACGGCGTAGGTGAACGCGTCGCAGAAGAACTCGTCCTCGGGAAGCGCGCGTTCCTCGATGAAGGTTTTCCTCGCCACATCCGTCATCGCCGGCGCACCGCAGGCGTAGACCTGGTAGCCCGCAAGGCTCGCGAAGTCGTCGAGCACCGCCTGGTGGACGAACCCGGTGCGCCCCACCCAGTCGTCCTCCGGCCCGGGGTCGGAGAGCACCGGGATGAAGGTGAAATTGTCGTGCTCTTCCTGCCATTTCACCGGCAACTCCGGCAGGTAGAGGTCGACCAGCGAGCGCACGCCCCAGTAGAGGACCATCGGGCGGTCGATGCCCTTGTGGAACGCGTGCTCGATGACGGCCTTCACGGGCGCAAAGCCGGTGCCCCCGGCCACCAGGATCATCGGCTTGTCGGAGTCCTCCCGCAGGTAGAAGGCGCCCAGGGGGCCTTCGAAGCGGACGATGGCGCGCTCCTTCATTTCCTCGAAGACGTACTTCGAGAACGCCCCGCCCGGCGTGCGCCGCACGTGCAGCTGCAGGTGCGTGTCGTCGTGCGGCGCGTTGGCCATCGAGTAGCTGCGCCGCACGCCGCCCTTCATGAGGACGTCGATGTACTGCCCCGCGAGGAACTGCAGCCGCTCCGAGGCGGGCAGCTTCAGGTACAGGATCGCCACGTCCTCGGCGGGCAGCTCGATTCTCTCCACCCGGGCGGGCAGCGTGCGGATGGCGAGGTCCTTCAACCCGGCCAGCTCGCGGATCTCGAGCACGACATCGGACTGCGGCCGGGTGCAGCAGGTGAGCGCCTTGCCCGCGGCCTTCTCCGCCTCGGTGATGGCGCGCTCCTGGTGCTCGCCGTAGGCCAGCGTGCCGCTGCGCAGGTTGCCCTTGCACGCGCCGCAGGCGCCGTTGCGGCAGCCGTAGGGCAGGCCGACGCCCTGGCGAATGGCTGCCTCGAGGATGGTCTCGCCGGGTGCGACGGTGAAGCTGCGGCCGCTCGGCTCGAGGCGCACGTGGCGCTCGGCCGTGTCTGTTGTGTGGGGCACGGGATGCTTTCTGTAGACGCAGGCGCCGCGGACGACGGCGCGCCGGCGAAAAACTCGCGGAATTCTACCCGATGGGGCGGGCTAGCGTTCCCGGCGGAACTGGCCGTCGACCACGTTCGCGTGGCCCCGGCCGTGGTCGCGGGCGTGGACGGCCTCCGGCACGCGCCGCGGCAGCAGCAGCAGCGTGAGCGCGATGAAGTCGGAAATGATGCCCGGGAAAATGAGGAAGAGGCCCGCGAGCACCGTGCGCGCGCTGTCCACGACGGCGGCGATGGGGAACTGCCCCGCCGCGAGCGCCGAGCCCACGCGCGCCACGAGGGCGAAACGCGCCTCCTTCAGCAGCGCCACGCCCGCCATGGCGGACAGCACGACCCAAGCGAGCACCCACCAGCCGTGCGTCTCCGCGATGCGCGCGAGGAGCACGATTTCCAGCACCGGGAAACCCAGTAAGATTGCGAGCAGCAGAAGCCTCATTCGAAAAGTCCCTTTGCCTGCCGGCGGTTGCCGCACCGGCATTCCTTCCTTGTCCGTCATCGCCGTCCTGACAAACCTACCCGACTCCGAGTCGGCTTTCAATCTGGCCCGCGCGCTCGTGCGCAGCCGGGTTGCCGCCTGCGTGAACGTCCTGGCGCCCGCCACTTCCTTCTATCGGTGGGAAGGGCGCGAAGAAGAGGCCCGCGAAATCCCGGTGATCATCAAGTCGACGCGGGAGCGCTACCCCGAACTCGAACGCGCCATCCGCGACCACCATCCCTATGAACTCCCCGAGATCATTGCGTTCCCGGTGGAACAGGGTCTCCCGCAGTACTTGGGGTGGGTGGCGGAGGAATGCAAGGGCGAACCCGGATCGGACCCGGCGCCGTGACCCGCTTCTTCGCCGCCCTCGCCGGCCTGTGCCTTGCCGGCGCCGCGAGCGCCGCCTCCCCCTTGGCCGACGAACCGCTCGACCCCGGCAAGGCCTTTCGCCCCCACGCGAGGCTCGTGGCGGGCGAGCCCTCCGCAACCGGGTCCGAACGCCACGGCATCGACGTGGAGTACCGCATCGAACCGGGCTATTACCTCTACCGCGGCCGCCTGCGCTTCGAGGTGTCCCCGCCCACGCTCCTGATAGGCCCGCCGGAGCTGCCTCCCGGCACCGAAATCGAGGATGAGTTCGTCGGAAAATCGGCGATCTTCCGCGATCGTGTCACGATCCACCTGCCATTTGTCGTGAGTGTCGCCAAACCGGGGCGGTACCGGGTCAAGATCACCGCCCAAGGCTGCGCCGAAGGGCGAATCTGCTACGCCGCGTTCCCCCAGGAGCTGGAAGTGAACATCCCGCCGGGGTATCGCGTCACGGACGGCGCCAGCCCGCCCGTCCACCGGGGCTTGCCCCGGTGAAGGGGTGGCTGCCGCTGGCAGGGATCGGCCTGCTGGCCGCGCTGGCGGGAACTTCACTCTTCCTTGCAGGGCGCCACGCCGCACCGCCGGTCATCGAGTCCGGCCCCGTGGATGCCACCCCCGCGGCCATCCAGGCGGCTGCCTTTGCCGATGCCGACGGAACGCCCCGAACGCTGGCGCAGTTCTCCGGCAAGGTCGTGGTCGTCAACTTCTGGGCGACCTGGTGCACGCCGTGCCGCGAGGAGATGCCCGGGTTCGTGAAGCTGCAGTCGCGCTGGCAGGCCCGGGGCGTGCAGTTCGTGGGTCTCGCCCAGGACGACGCCGCGAAGGTCGCCGCCTTCGGCCGGGAACTCGGCATCAACTACCCCCTGTGGCTGGGCGGGGCGGAGGTGATGACCCTTTCGCGACGCCTCGGCAACCGGCTCGGGGTGCTGCCGCACACGGTCCTCCTGGACCCCCAGGGGCGCGTCGTGGAGTCCCGCATCGGCATCTACCAGGAGGAAGCTCTGGAAGCCCGGCTCGCGGCGATCACCGGCCGATGAGCATTACGTCGTCGATAACCGGCTAAATTCGTCAAAAACAACAGAAAAAGCCCGCTAGATAGCGCTTCGACCGGAACCCCGGTCACCGGCAAGGGGAGACCTGCCGGCTTCCGGCTCCATGGGGCAAGGACTTCCCGCAACGTCGGCGAACGCTGGACATCCTGCGCCGACTTCCGGCAGACTCGTTGGCCATGTCCGCCATCCTTGTGCTGCACGGCCCCAACCTGAACCTGCTGGGAACCCGCGAGCCCGACGTCTACGGCCCGGTGACCCTGGCGGAAATCGACCGTCGCCTGGTCGACAAGGGCCAGGGGGCCGGCGTGGTGGTCCGGACCTTCCAGAACAACGCCGAAGCCCCGCTGATCGAGCGCATTCATGCAGCGAAAAGCGACGAAACGGCCTTCATCATCATCAATCCTGCGGCATTTACCCACACCAGCGTTGCCCTGCGCGATGCCCTCGCCGCCGTGGCGATCCCGTTCATCGAGGTCCACCTCTCGAACGTGCACGCGCGCGAGCCCTTCCGGAAGCACTCCTATTTCACCGACCTGGCGGTCGGCGTGATTTCCGGGCTGGGTGCGCAAGGCTACGAACTGGCGCTCGAGGCCGCCCTGGCGCGCCTGGCGCCCGCAAAGGGCTGAGGCCCGCGGTCCCGGAGAACCCTGATGGACCTGAGAAAGCTGAAGAAGCTCATCGACCTGGTGCAGGAGTCGGGCATCGGGGAGCTCGAGATCACCGAGGGCGAGGAGCGGGTGCGCATCAGCCGCAGCGGCCCGAGCGCCCCCGTGGTCGTGGCCGCGCCCGGGCCGGCTGCCGCCGCTCCCGCCGCCCCGGCGGCGCCCGTCCCGGCCGCGGCGCCGGAAGCGCCGACGGGCCACACCCTCAAGTCGCCCATGGTCGGCACCTTCTATCGATCCCCCTCCCCGGGCGCCCCGGCCTTCGTCGAGGTAGGGCAGCCCGTCACCAAGGGCCAGACGCTCTGCATCATCGAGGCGATGAAGCTCCTGAACGAAATCGAGAGCGACATGGCCGGCACCGTGAAGGCGGTCCTCGTGGAAGGCGGCCAGCCCGTGGAGTACGGCCAACCGCTCTTCGTGATCGAGTAGTGCCCTTCGCCCCCAAGATGTTCGAGAAGATCCTCATCGCCAACCGGGGCGAGATCGCGCTTCGCATCCAGCGCGCCTGCCGCGAGATGGGCATCAAGACGGTCGCGATCCACTCCGAGGCCGACGCCGACACCAAGTACGTGATGCTCGCCGACGAGTCGGTGTGCATCGGCCCCGCGCCCTCCCGGGACAGCTACCTGAACATCCCGGCCATCATCAGCGCCGCCGAGGTGACCGACGCCCAGGCGATCCACCCGGGCTACGGGTTCCTGTCCGAGAACGCGGACTTCGCCGAGCGCGTGGAAAATTCCGGCTTCGTCTTCATCGGGCCCACGGCGGCCTCCATCCGCACCATGGGGGACAAGGTCGCGGCCAAGGCGGCCATGAAGCGCGTCGGCGTGCCCTGCGTGCCCGGCTCCGAGGGCGCCCTGCCGGAGGATCCCAAGGAGATCCGGCGCCTCGCCCTGGCGGTGGGCTACCCGGTGATCATCAAGGCCGCCGGAGGAGGGGGCGGGCGCGGCATGCGCGTCGTGCACACCGAGGCCGCCCTGGTGAACGCCGTGAACACCACGCGCGCCGAAGCGCAGAACGCCTTCGGCAACCCCACCGTCTACCTGGAGAAGTTCCTCGAGAACCCGCGCCACGTGGAGATCCAGGTGCTCGCCGACGAGCACCGCGGCGCCATCTACCTGGGCGAGCGCGACTGCTCGATGCAGCGCCGCCACCAGAAGATCATCGAGGAGGCTCCCGCTCCGGGCATCAAGCCGCGCCTTCTCGAGCGCATCGGGGAGCGCTGCGCCGAGGCCTGCCGCAAGCTCGGCTACCGCGGCGCCGGCACCTTCGAGTTCCTCTACGAGGACGACGAGTTCTTCTTCATCGAGATGAACACGCGCGTCCAGGTCGAGCACCCGGTGACCGAGATGGTCACCGGCATCGACATCGTCCAGGAGCAGATCCGGGTGGCCGCGGGCCTGAAGCTTCGCTACCGCCAGCGCGACATCGTGAAGCGAGGCCATGCGATCGAGTGCCGGATCAACGCCGAGAATCCGGTCACCTTCGTGCCTTCCCCGGGACTGATCGCGCAGTACCACACGCCCGGCGGCCCGGGCATCCGCTACGACTCGCACGCCTACAACAACTACTACGTTCCGCCGCACTACGACTCGCTGGTGGGCAAGCTGATCGCCCACGGCGACACGCGCGAGCAGGCGATCGCACGCATGCGCATCGCGCTCTCCGAGATGGTGATCGAGGGGATCCACACCAACATTCCCCTGCACCAGGAGCTCATGAACGACGCCGCCTTCGTGCGCGGCGGCATGAGCATCCACTACCTCGAGGAAAAGATGGCCGCGCTCAAGTCGATCCAGTCGGAAACCTGAGCCCGGCAACCATGGCGTGGCGCCGCGTGAGCGTAGTGGTGCCCGGAGGCGATGCCGAGGCGCTCTGCGAAGCCCTCGAGGAAGCCGGCGCCGTGAGCGTGGAGCTGGCCGACGCCGATGCCGGCACCGCCGGGGAAAGCGCGCTTTTCGCCGAACCGGGCGCGGACCCCGGGGTGTGGCCCCGCTGCCGCCTCGTGGCCCTCCTGCCCGCCGCCGCCGATGCGCCGAAGGTGCTGGAGGCGGCCCTCCCGATGGCGGGCTGCGCGCCCCTCGAGGCGCCCGCCTTCGACCAGCTCGACGATGCCGACTGGGTGCGCGAGACGCAGCGCCAGTTCGCGCCGATCCGCGCCGGCGAGCGCCTGTGGATCGTGCCCACCTGGCACAAGGCGCCCGACCCCGGCGCGGTGAATCTCGTGCTGGACCCGGGTGCGGCTTTCGGGACCGGCAGCCATCCGACGACGCGGCTCGTGCTGCGCTGGCTGGAACGCGAGGTGCACGGCGGCGAGACGGTGCTCGACTACGGCTGTGGCTCCGGGATCCTCGCCATCGCGGCGATGAAGCTCGGCGCGGCGCGCGCCGTCGGCGTGGACATCGACCCGCTCGCCCTCGAGGCCGCCCGCTATAATGCCTCGGCGAACGCGGTCGACCTCGGCGTGTTCGGAGCCGACGACCCGCTCGCGCTCGAAGCCGACCTTACCGTCGCCAACATCCTCGCCAACCCGCTTCGCATGCTGGCCTCCCTGCTTGCCTCCCACACGCGCCCCGCGGGGCGCATCGCGCTCTCGGGCATCCTCGCCGCCCAGGCGAACGAGGTGGCGGCCGCCTACGCCCCGTTCTTCGCGATGGCGCCGGCGGTTCGCGAGGGCGACTGGGTGTGCCTCACCGGCACGCGCAGGCCCGGCGCGTAGCGATGCTCGTCACCGCCTGCAAGCATTGCCACGCGCGTTTTCGCGTGACCCCGGAGCAACTGAACGCCCGGCAGGGCCAGGTGCGCTGCGGGGAGTGCCACGAGGTGTTCAACGGATTCGAGTCCCTGGAGCGCTTCCCCGGCGACGACACCGGCGCGCATCTCCTCGCCGCCCGCGCCGGAAGGCCGCCGGAGGCGAAGCCCGGGGCCGGGCCCGCCGAGCTGACGTTCGGCCGGCGCATGACTCCCGCACCTGCACCCGCCGCAACGGCGCGACGCGGCCCCTTGTCGGCCCTTCCCGTCGATCTCTCGGACATCCCCGATGTCGACGACGTGCCGGACCTGCCGCTCGAGAGCCGGGCGCCGGCCGGGCCGCCGCCCGAAGCCGCCGGGTCGGCGCAAGCCGAACCCGTGCCCCATGTGCCGCATGACGAGGACATTGGGCCTGCGCGCATCGACCCGGCAGCGCCTGGGCCGCGGATTCCGGAGACTTTCCCCGGCAGCCTGGACGCGGACCCCTACGTGCCCGCGCCGCCCGAGCGGCCCTCGCGGGCGTGGGTTTTCGGCGTGGTGTTCCTCTTTCTCGTGCTGGTGCTGCAGCTCGCCTACGCGTTTCGCGCGCAACTCGCGCAGCAGTACCCGGTGCTGCGCCCGATCCTCGAATCGGCGTGCGCGCCCCTCGACTGCACCGTGCCCTGGGTGAACGACGAGAACGCGCTCAAGCTCGAGGACTCGGAGCTTCTCGAGGTCCCCGGCAAGCCCGGCCAGATCGCGCTCCAGGCGCGCATCCGCAACCTCTCGGCGTCGGCGCAGGAGTTCCCGCACCTCGAGCTCACGCTCACCGACGTCTCGGGGCAGACGGCCGTGCGCAGGGTCCTGCGCCCCGCGGACTATCTCGGGCGCATTCCCGTACCGACCGACGTGATGGCCGCCGGATCGGAGGCCCTGGTGGTCGTGCGGCTGGAGACCGGCAGCCTTCGCCCGACGGGCTACGAGCTGCTGCTCTTCTACCCCTAGGCGGCGCGCTCGCGCAGGTTGGCGAGCATCGAATCCACGGCGCGGTCCACGAGCGGGGAATCGTCCACGATGCGCGCCTCGCCGCGGCGCATCTGCTCGGCGAGCGCCTCGGGAGAAACCGAGATCGCCGCGCCCGCCGTCGAGTTCGTGAACAGGTAGACGCCCTTGGCGGGGCTGATCCAGGTGAGTCGCGCGCGCAGGGGCTGCTGCGCGCCCTCGCGGTGGAACTCGACCCAGGTGTAGCGCTTCACGTTCGTCCAGATGCCGGTGCGCGTGTAGACGTTGCGCACCGGGGGCTGCCCGCGCGGGGCACGCAGGCGGATCTCCTCGACCTGGATGTCGCCGGCAGGCACCACCTCGCGCTCGAGCGACGGCGCCACGGGGGCGCGGGGGCGCACGGGCGTATCCGCGCGGGGCTGCCCGCTCAACATCGTTCCCTTGAGGCCGGCCTTCACTGCGTCGGCATGGCAGTCGACGAGGGAGCCGAGATAGGCCTCTCGCCGGGCCTCGTCCAGGCCCGCGCGCTTCATCCCGTCCTGGAGGCCGCGGACCAGCGCGGGAATTCCCGCGACCAGCCGGCGCCGGTCCTCGGGCCTTATCTTCGGCTCCGCGCTCCAGAGCAGTTCGTCGACCAGGGCGAGCATCGCGTTCCAGGGCGCCGAGCCTTCGCCGTGCTCGACGTGGGCGCTCGCGAGCGTGCGGGCCCAGACGTTTTCGAGCAACTCGCGAACCGGGCTCGGCACCCAGGTGCGGGCGGCGAGGCGGCGGTCGATCTCGTCCTCGGCCAGCACGCGGGCGATCTCGAGGCGCTCGCGCTGCTCGACCACGCTCGCGGTGCGCTGCGCGATCGCCTCCTCGGCGAGGTCGAGCTCACCGAGGAAGGTCTCCATCTCCGCGGCGAGTGTCGCGAAGAGCCCGATGTTGTCGTCGAACTCTCCCAGCACGCGCCCGACCACCTCCTCGAGCTTGGCGAGCGTGGCGGCCCCGCGCCCGCTCGCCTCGTCCATGCCGATGGCGGCGCGCGCGAGCCGGTCCAGGAGCAGCCGCGCCGGATGCGCCCGCGAGGAGAAGAACGCGCGGTCGAGGAGCGCGACCTTCAGCGTCGGGATCTGCAATCGCCCCAGCACCGCCTTCACGGACGCGGGGATCTGCCGGTCCTCGAAGACGAAATCGAAGAGCATCGCCACCAGGTCGATCGTCATCGCGTCCACGCCGCCGAGCCCGGCCGTCTGCGGCGAGGACCTGATCTCGCGAATCACGTTGGCCAGGTCGCCCATCGTCGCAACCGGACCGGGTTGCTGCATCCCGGTGAGCGAATGGACGAAGCCGCGCGTCGCCGGCGAGATGGCCGGTGCGGTGCCGCCAGGCGACGTGGGCGCGGGGCCGGCCGTGGAGACGCCCTGTGCGGGCGCCGCGTTCAGGAGTTGCGCGAGCGCGGCGTACACGTCGGCACCGGTAGCGGCGGCCGGCGTGGCGGCGGCATCGGCGGCCTGTCCCGGGCGCGCGGGCGAATTCGGGTTGCGCCGGATCGACGGCCGGATCTCGGGCAGGATCTGCCGCGACACGAAGAGCGCGTTCAGGTCGTTGTAGACGCCTCCGAGCTCGTTCGTCACCTGCGTCTCGAGCGCGCGCAGCAGCGTGTGGCGCACCTTCCATCCCGATTCGATCTGGTCGCAGGCCATCTTGAGCGCACTGCTCACCGCCTCCGGGCTCACGGGATTGCCCTCGTCGGCGAGATAGGGCTTCTCGAGCAGGAACCCGAAGCGCTGCGAGAGTGCGGCGAGCTCGCCTTCGCAGGCGGCCTTGAGCCGCGAGGCCATCGCCTGCACCGCGATCGCCTGCTCGAGCTCCTCGTCGTCGAGGAGTGCCAGCGCCTGCGGCGGGGATTCGTCCCGCGCCGCGCCCGACTCGCCCCGCACCTTGCCGTTGAAGAAGGCGAGGAACTGCTGCCGGAAGGCGGCTTCGATGTGGGGGCGGTGCTCCCGCGCCTGCACGCGGGCGTCGAGGCAGTGGTTCTGGGTTTCGCGGTCCTGGGCCTTCTCGGCCAGCGTGAAAAGCTCGTCCTCTACGCGGTCGAGCACCCCGGCGAGGGCCTGCACGATGCGATCGAGCGCGAGCGTGCGGCAATCGTCGAGGACGCTCGCGCTTTCCTGGGGCGTGAGGCGCGCGCGGGCGCGCGCACGCGCGTCGAGGGATACGACGTTGCTCGGTGATGTGCTCGCCATGGCGCCGCCTTTCGCGGGCCGACCCAGGGAGGGTGGGACGCTCTACTGGCAATCCCGCTGTCGTAGGGCCGCTCTTCGGGGCCCGGTAGACCGGTGACTTTGCGTCCCCACCTTTCGATGGGTTTGCCCTGTTTCAGGATGCGTGCGCCGACTGGGTTTTCGACGGCGAGCATGGAAGCCGCCCGCCGCACCTTTTCTGGCACCTTCGATCGCGGGCGCCCCGAACGGAACAGTCACCGCCGTCCGTCGGGCAGAAAGCACCGTGCATCGGCCGGGGTGAGCGCTTCCTCGCCGGTATAATCCGCACTTTCCCCGTCGAATCCTCCCCAGCATGGCGATCCTGGTTTGCGGTTCCATTGCGTACGACACGATCATGGTCTTCCGCGACCAGTTCAAGAACCACATCCTGCCCGACCAGATCCACATCCTGAACGTCGCGTTCATGGTGCCGGACCTGCGCCGGGAATACGGCGGCTGCGCCGGCAACATCGCCTATGGCCTGAAGCTCCTCGGCGAGGAAGCGTTGATCATGGCCACCGTCGGGCACGATTTCGGTCCCTACGAGCAACGCCTGCGCACGCTCGGACTGTCGACCGCGCACGTGCGCGCCCTCGATGACCACTTCACCGCGCAGGCCTTCATCACCACCGACATCGACGACAACCAGATCACCGCCTTCCACCCGGGCGCGATGGCCGAATCGCACCGCAACCGCATCGGCGAGACGAGCGGCGTGCGCCTCGCCATCGTCTCCCCGGACGGGCGCCAGGGCATGCTGGAGCACGCCCGCGACCTCGCCGCAGCGAAGATCCCCTATGTGTTCGATCCCGGCCAGGGCCTGCCGATGTTTTCCGGCGAGGACCTCCTCGAGATGCTCTCCGGTGCGCGGGCCCTCACGGTGAACGACTACGAGGCGCGGATGGTCGAACAGAAGACGGGCCAAACCATCTCGGAGCTATCCACCCGGGTCGAGGCGGTGGTCGTCACGCGCGGCGCCGAAGGAGCGGACATTTTCGCAGGTGGTCAACAGATCCGGGTCCCGGCCGTTAAGCCGGATAGCCTGGTCGATCCGACGGGATGCGGCGACGCGTTCCGGGCGGGCCTGCTCTACGGCATGGCGCGCGGCTGGGACTGGCTCAGGGCCGGCCGCCTGGCCTCCCTCATGGGCTCGATCAAGATCGCCTGTCGGGGCGGGCAGAACCACCGTCCCTCCCGGGAGGAAATCGTCCGGCGCCACGAAAAGGCGTTCGGCGAAGGATTCTGAGGAAACCGGCCCGCGAGGGCCGGCAGACGAAACCTAAGGAGAAAAAGATGCAAGTCAGATCGCTGGGAATCGCCTTCATGGCCACCGCGCTGCTGGGCGTGGCGGGTTGCGCAGCCCCTCCGCGCGGCGGCGCCGACTACCGCGGCCACGAGACGCGCACGGAGCAATCGGTGCGCTTCGGCGTGATCGAGTCGATCCGGGGCGTGCGCATCAACGCCACCCAGACGGGCGTGGGTTCGACGGCCGGCGCGGTGCTGGGGGTGTTGCCGGCAGCACCATCGGGCACGGACGCGGCTCCGTCGCGGGCGCGGTCGCCGGCGCGGTGGTCGGCGGGATCATCGGCGCGGCCGTCGAGAAGGACGCGAACGACCGCCCGGGCATCGAGATCACCGTGATGCTCGACGGCGGCAAGTACATCGCCGTCGTGCAGGAGGCCGACGAGAACTTCCGGGTGGGCGACCGCGTGCGCATCCTTTCCGGCCGCGGCACCACGCGCGTCACGCACTGACCGCGTCGCTTCCCCCGGGAACCTCCCGCGAGGTTCCCGCTGCGGGCCGTGGGACAATGGGGCACCCGCCAACGCCCCTCCCGCGGCCCGTGAGATCCACCAAGACCCCGAGGTTCCTGCGAGCGGTTCGCTGGACGAGGCTCCTGCTGCACCTGGGTTCGGCCTTCCTCATCCTGCGCTTCGCCTGGCCGCGCGCCGACGGCGGCCGCAGGCACGAGATCGCCGTGCGCTGGGCGCAGGATCTCCTCGCCATTCTCGCCATCCGCGTGCGCTGCGAAGGAGAACCTCCGCCGCGCGGGGGAACAGGCGCGATGATCGCGGCGAACCACGTCTCCTGGGCCGACATCTTCGCCATCGCCTCGCTGCGGCACACGCGCTTCATCGCGAAGAGCGAGATCCGCGACTGGCCGCTCGCGGGGTCGCTGGCGGAACGCTCCGGCACGATCTTCATCCACCGCGCGCGCCGCCACGACACCGCGCGCATCAACGCGCTGGTGCACGACGCGCTGCTCGACGGAGAGTGCGTGGGGCTCTTTCCCGAGGGCACCACGACGCAGGGCGACCGGTTGCTCAAGTTCCACAGCTCGCTCTTCGAGCCCGCTGTCGCCAATCGCGCGCGCGTCTACCCGATGGCGGTGCGCTACGAGCATCCCGACGCGTCGCCCCATCGCGCGGCGGCGTACGTGGGGGAGCTCTCGTTCGTGCAGTCGCTCGGGCTCGTCATCCGCACGCGCGAGACGATCGCGCGCCTGGCTTTCGCCGAGCCGATCGATACCGAGGGGCAGTCGCGCCAGGCGGTCGCCGCGGAAGCGCACCGCAGGGTGGCTAGTCTTCTGGGCCTGCCGGTTGCGGGCACGGCACCTGGAAGAGCCGGCGATCGTCCAGGCGAATCGCCGTAAGGCAGCGCCCCCAGACGCAGCCGCTGTCGAGAGACAGGACCCTTTCGGCGACGCGCAGGCCATGGCGGACCAGTGCCCGCAGACGATCGTGTGCGTGGCACTCGCGCGCGCCGGCATATCGAACCAGGGCAGGTGCAGCGCGTGCCGCTCGCCGGGCTCACCCTTGAAGGCGAGGCCCATGGCGCCGTCCGCGGTGCACACGCGCAGCCGCGTCATCGCGTTCACGATCACGCGCAGACGGTCGTGACCGGCGAGCGCATCGTCCCACCGGGCAGGCTGGTTTCCGTAGAGGTGGCGCAGGAACTCGCGCCACGAAGGCCCCTGCAGCGCCTCCTCGACCTCGCCCGCGAGTTCGCGCGCCTTCGCGACGGGCCATTCGGGCAGCAGCCCCGCGTGCACCATCGCGAAGGCGCCCTCGACGTGCATGAGGGGCCGGCAGCGCAGCCAGTCGAGGAGCACTTCGCGGTCCGGGGCCTCCAGCACGGTCGCGAGCGTGTCGCGGTGGCGCGGCTTCTCGATTCCCTCGGCGACGCAGAGCAGGTGCAGGTCGTGGTTTCCGAGCACCGTGATCGCGCGGTCTCCCAGCTCCTTCACGTAGCGCAGGCAGCCCAGGGAGTCGGGCCCGCGATTCACGAGATCGCCCACGAACCAGAGGCGGTCGCGGGCGGGGTCGAACGCGAACGCGTCGACGAGGCGCTCGAGGGGATCGAGGCATCCCTGCAGGTCGCCGATCGCGTAGAGGGCCATGGTCGGAAAATGAAAAGGGGCGGCCGGGACCGCCCCTTCGCGCGGGACGCGCGCGGCTACTTCGAGCCGGCGACCAGGTAGTCCACCGCCGCCTTCACGTCGGCGTCGGCGAGCGCGGTGTTGCCGCCCTTGGGCGGCATCGCCCCCTTGCCCTTGAGGGAGCTCGCATAGAGCGCGTCCATGCCGGCCTTGAGGCGCGGAGCCCACGCGGCCTTGTCGCCCAGCTTCGGCGCGCCGGCCGCGCCCGTGGCATGGCAGGCCATGCACGCGGTGTCGTAGACCGCCTTGCCGCTCTTGGCCGGTGCCGCCGCCGGAGCCACTGCGGCGACGGTGGCTACTTTCGGACGCGCCGCCGGGGCGGGGGCCACGGCGGTCTTCCCCTCGAGCTGCAGCTTCGCGACCGGCGCAATGCGCCGGGCGAGCGCCTCGGGAGCCATGCCGGGGTCGTTCTCGAGCGAGCGGCTGCCCCAGGCGCCGATGGCGAACTGCGCGAGCAGGATGATGCCCACGATGAGGGACACCGTGCCGATGCCTATCCAGATGGCGAGCTTCACCGGTTGCGCTCCGGGCTTCTTTTCGACGGGGTCGGCGGGGTCGGCTTGGGACATGATTTCCTCGGGATTCGCCTGCGGCGATGTGCGGGATCGGCAGGGCGCGATTATAGCCCGCAGGCGTCAAGCGGACCACGGTGCGCGTTGGACCGGGGTGGCGAAGTCGTCTAGAATTCGCCCCCTACGCGCCCGTAGCTCAGCTGGATAGAGTACTGCCCTCCGAAGGCAGGGGTCGCACGTTCGAATCGTGTCGGGCGCGCCAACCGATTCCCCCCTCAGGCCGCACGAGTCCCCGGCAGCACCTTGAGCTTGGGGCGCGCCTGCGACTGGAACTCCGGCACCCAGCGCTTGAGATCGCGGCGCACGTCCGCGTCGGCCGAGACGCGGTCCTGGGCAAGCCAGGCGAGCTGCTCGTCCAGCCACTCTCGCGGCTGGGCGTCGCGGGCCTTGGCGACGCGAAGCTTCGGGTGCGGCGTGGGCCGCGTGTGCTCGTCGTGGGCCAGAAGCTCCTCGAAGAGCTTCTCGCCGGGCCTCAATCCCGTGTAGACGATCTTGATCTCCTCCTCGGAGAGCTCCGAGAGGCGGATCATGTCGCGCGCGAGGTCGATGATCTTCACCGGCTCTCCCATGTCCATCACGAAGATCTCGCCTCCCAGGCCCATGCATCCGGCCTGCAGCACGAGCTGCGCCGCCTCGGGAATGGACATGAAGTAGCGGACCATCTCGGGGTGGGTGACGGTGACCGGGCCGCCCTTGTGGATCTGCTCCTCGAAACGCTGGATGACGCTGCCGGCGCTGCCGAGCACGTTGCCGAAGCGCACCATCTCGAAGCGCGTGGCGCTGCCGGCCTGCAGGGCCTGGCAGACCATCTCCGCGAGTCGCTTGGTGGCCCCCATCACGTTGGTGGGGTTGACCGCCTTGTCCGTGGAGACGAAAACGAACTTGCGCACGCCGTAGTCGATCGCCGCGCGCGCGACCACGTAGGTCCCGTAGACGTTGTTCTGCACCGCCTCCCACGAGTTCAATTCCTCCATGAGCGGCACGTGCTTGTACGCCGCGGCATGGAAGACGATGGAGGGCGAGTACTGGTGCATCACCTGCCCCACGCGGCGCGGGTTCTTCACGTCCCCTACCACGCTCGCGATCGGCATCTCCGGGAAGCCCTCGCGCAGCTCGCCGTCGACGCGGTACATCGCGTATTCGCTCTGCTCGAAGAGCACGAGCATCGAGGGCTGGAAATGCGCGACCTGGCGGCAGAGCTCGGAGCCGATCGAGCCCCCGGCGCCGGTGACCAGGACCACTTTCCCGGTGAGCAGCTCGTGCAGGCCCGACTCGTCGAGGGTCACGCTCTCGCGCTTCATCAAGTCCTCGACCGCGACCTTGCGGATCTTGGAGGTGGCGATCTTGCCGCCGGCGAAGTTCTCGAGGGACGGCACGGTGAGCACCGAGACCTTGGCGCGCTTGCAGATCTCGACGACGCGCCGGCGCACCTTGTAGGGCACCGAGGGCATCGCGATGATCGCGTGGCGCACCTTCAGCCGCGCGGCCAGGCGCGGGAGGTCATCCAGCGTGCCGAGCACGCGCACGCCCTGCAGCAGCCGGCCGTGCTTCTGGGGATCGTCGTCGAGGAGGCCCACCACGCGCCACTCCTGGCTGCGCGAGAGCTCCTTCAGAAGCCCCACGGCCGCGTCCCCGGCGCCGAGCACGATCACGGGCGCGCCCTCGAGCCCGCGGCCGTACAGGCTCCATTCCTTGAACGAACGCACCGCCATCCGCGACCCCGACATGATCGAGACGAGAATGAGCGGATAGAGCGCGTACTCGCGGTAGGTGAGCACTTCGCCGTAGCCAGTCGCGAAGAGCACCAGCGCCACCGCGACCGTGCCGGCGAAGACGCTGAACACGATGCGCTGCACATCGGGAAGGCTCGTGTAGCGCCAGATGCCCTGGTAGACGCCGAAGAGGTAGCTCACCAGGCCCTGCAGCGGGATGGCCACGAGGAGGGCCACGGTGATCTCGCCCGGCACGGGCGGGGAGCCGTGCACGCGCAGCAGGGCGAAGGCGAAGGCCCAGCTCAGGGTGATGGCAACCGCGTCGTGCGCGAGCGCGACGAGGGCCTGGGAATCCATCTGGAAGGTTTTCATGGCGTCAGGCCGCGAGAAGGTGATGTTCGATGCGCGCGCGTGCGCGATTCTTCGTTTCTCTCACCACCGTGTTCCCGGAGGTTTGCAGGCATCCCGGTCACGAAGGCCCGCGGGATTGGCGCCGATCGATCGACCACAGGAGCGTGGCGTAGGCGATCGACCAAGCCGAAATTATAGCCCCTTGCACCGCAGCATGGGCTCCCAGGGCCGCGACCGCGCTCGCCGCCACCGCGACCATCAGGGCCCACGAGGCCACGGCAAGGCGCCGGTGGCTCCACCCGCCCAGGACGAGGCGCTGGTAGTAGTGGCCGCGGTGCGCCTTGAGGAGCGATTCGCCCCTCGCCGCGCGTTTCGCCAGCGTGACGGTGGCATCGACGATGAAGGGCGAGAAGACGAGCGCCGGGAACCACGCCGGCCAGGCGCCTCGCTCGGCGCCGAGCCAGCCGAGGGCGCCGGCGAGGAAACCCAGCGGCACCGAACCCGCGTCGCCCAGGAACACGCGCGCCGGCGGAAAGTTGAACGCGAGGAATCCCGCCGCCCCGGCGCTCAGCGCGATCGAGGCGAACGCGAGCGCGGTGTCCCCGGCGCGGACCGCCGCCCAGGCAAGGGCGGCGAAACCGATGAGCGCCATGCCGCCCGCCAGCCCGTCCGCTCCGTCCATGAAGTTGAAGAGGTTCGTCATCCACGCGATGGCGAGCAGCGCCACGGCGGCCACGGCAAGGGCGGCGGCGGTGCTTCCCGCACCCGGCCACGCCACGCCCACCGCCACGGCCGCGGCGGCGAGATGGCAGGGTAGCCGCACGGCCACGGGGAGGCTGCGCACATCGTCGACCGCGGAGACCAACGCGAGCGCGCGGCCGCGGGCCGCGATCCATCGCACGTCGGCGTCGCCGTAAGCGAAGACGACGGGCAGCGCACCGAGCATCACGCCGATGCCGCCGATGCGCGGCGTGGCCACGGCGTGCAGCGAGCGCTCGCCGGGCCGGTCGATCATCCGAGCCGCGAGCCCGCTCGCGCGCAGGAACGCGATCACGCCGATCGCCGCGAGGGCCGGCACGAGGACTACGAGCGCGCTCATGGCCCGCCCGCCGCGCGAAACGCGGCCACGGTGCCGGGGATTCCCGTGGCGATGTCCACGCGCGGCGACCAGCCGAGTTCGTCCATGAGGGCTTGCGGATCGGCCTCCAGGGGTCGCGTGAGCCGGCGCATCCGGTCACCCATGCCGACCAGCGTAGCGGTGGACTCCAGGAGGAAGGCGGGAGACGCGAAGAGCCGCGCGGGACGTCCCAGGGCTGCGCGCAGCGTGCGCACCAGGTCCACCGTGGCCACCGGTACCGGATGAGCGGCGAGGTAGGCCCGGCCCGGCGCCCGCGGATGCGTGGCGGCCAGCAGCAGCGCTTGGGCGAGATCGTCCACGTGCACGAAGCTGCGCCGGTTGCGCAGGGTTGCAAAGGGCAGCCACGCGCCCGAGTCCGCAAGGCGCACGAGGGCGCGGAAGTTGCCTCCCACGCCGGGGCCGTAGGTGAGCGGGATGCGCACGATCGTCACCGGGAGCCCGGTGCGTGCGGCGATTTCGCGCAACGCCTCTTCGGCGCGCCATTTGGAGAGGGCGTAGGGGTCGGCCGGCGACGCGGGGAATCGGGCCGGAAGGCGTCCCCGTGCGTCTCTTCGCCGTGTACCTTCACCGTGCTCGCGAACACGAAACGGGCCGCGCCCGCGGCGGCAGCGGCTTCGGCGAGGAAACGGGTCTTTTCCGTGTTGTCGTGGACGAAGTCCTCCGCCGCGCCACGCGGCTCGTGCACGCGTGCGGCGAGGTGAACCACCGTCGCGCCCGCGAGGTCGGCGGCCTCGACGGCGCCGCGCCAACCATCCCCTGCCATCGCGATGCGCCGGCATTCACCCACCCGGGCCGCGAAAACCGAGCCGATGAAACCGCCGGCGCCGGTGACGACGACCTTCGCGGGGATGGGAATCGCGGGTTCCAAGGGCCGGAAACGAAACGGGCATCCCGAGAGATGCCCGTTTTCGCAAGGCTCGCGGCTACGCTATGGGCAGTTCGCCGGCGTTGCCGTGATGGTGACGGTGACGATGGAGGCGCCGTCCGTGACCGTGACCGACCCGGTGGCCGGGTAGACCGTCGCACCGTCGCCTGCCAGTCGCGTCATCGTGAGCGAGGTGGCCGAGATGGTCGACGTGATGCGCGGGTGCGTCGAGGTCGACGACAGCCCGCCGACGCCGCCGATGAGCGTGACCTGCACCGAATTGCCGCAATTGAGGTTCGCGATCGTCGTCGGCGAGGCCGCGAGCGGCGTCGGGGTGCCGCCGCCGGCCACGAGGGTCACCGGCAACGTGCCCACCGCGCCGCCGCTGTCGGTGACGATCACCGAGCCGTTGGCCGGGCAGGGCGGCGAGGTCGAGCCAGCAGTGACCGAGATCTTGCCGCCGGAGGCAGTGACCGTGGTCGGCGAGACCGCGAGGCCCGCCGAGGCCGTCACCGAGTAGGGCGGCGTGCCGCCGAACACGAAGACATCCGCGGTGCCCGCGCCGCACTGCGTGCTTAGGCCACCTGTGAACTCGAGCGTGGCGGGAACGAGGCTGATCGTGTCGACGACCGACTGCTGGACGATAAGGACGACCAAGTCCGTCGTGACGCCCGTCAGAATGTCGGTCACCTTGTAGGTGGCGAGCTGCGTGGGCGCGGCGGCGGCCACGCGCATCCGCACGATGGCCTTGCCCTCCTGGTCGGTGCGCACGCGGATCCGGTCGACGAGCTGCGGGATGGTGGCGGGATCGGGTTCGACGAAGGAGTAGGTGCCACGGACCCGGTCGAACTGGAATTCGCGGTTGCCGTAGAGCGTGCCGTTGGAAACCGGGAAGATCGTGATGAGGGTATCGGTGCCGGAACAGGCCGGGGGCGCAACGGCCCCGGCACCGCCGCCGGACGCGCAAGTGCTCTGGTAGCTCTCGCGGTAGCCGGTGAAGAAGTTCTGCAGCACGCTGTAGGTGTTGGAGGTGGACGCGCCGTTGCTGTCGCGCACCTCGATGATCACCGAGCGGCGCGGCACTTCATCCGGATCCAGGCCCACGTCGACCACGCCCGGGTTCCTCGCGACGAACTGGAAGGAGTTGCTGCTGGTGGTGAAGTTCAGCTCGATGAGCGTCTGCTCGTTCGAGGTCACCAGGTAGGGCGGGCGGCCGCCGACGATGTTGACGGTGTAGGGCACGCCCGCGTAGATGGTCGCGGCCCCCGGCAGGAGCTGGAGGTTGCCCGCCGCGGCCGGCGAGCCGGTGGCGCCGCCACCGCCGCAGGAGGTGAGGATCAGCGCGCCCGCGGCCAGGAAGGCCACGGACAGCTTGGTTTGCAGGCGTCGAAGCGGCTCGAAATTCACGATTGTTTCCCCTTTTTTACTGGGACCCGCCCGGAGACTTCTTCAAAATTAGCGGGTTATCGGCGATTATTAAAGCGCAACTTGCAGTTGCATGCAAGCGGAAGTTGCAGGGGCCCGCCCCCGGGAAGGCCGGGGCGTGCCGCAGTGCAACAAAACTTGCCGCCGGCGAGGGGCCGGCCATTACGGGCAGGTCGCGGGAACGGAGACGTTGGTGAACGTGGAGGTGGCGCCGTCGGTCACGGTGACCCGGGCCACGGTCGCATAGGGCGGCAGGGGATCGAGAACCTCCCGGTCGATCGTCAGGGTGCGACCCGAGCGCAGCCAAGACGCGCGGGTGATCGACACTCACCGAAAAGGGCGACGTCCCGCCCACGACAACGACCGAGCCGCTCGCGCCACAGATTAGCGACAGTCCCGACGCCGGCGAAAGCGTCACCGGCGGCTCCGGCGCCGTGCCGGAGCCGAGCACGTTGTTCACCGTGACCGCGATCGTGCGCCCGGTCGCATCCGTTACGCCGATGGAGGCGCCGTCCACGCAGCTCGCCCCGAGGGGCAGGATGATGTTGAACTTGCCGCCGCTCGCGAGCACCGTCGAAGGCGTCGCCGTGAAGGCGGACGACCCGCCCGAGATGCTGTAGGGCGGCGTGCCCCCGAAGATCGAGACGTCGGTGGCGACGTTGCCCGCGCAGGCGGTGGAGAACGCCCCGGTGAAGGTGATCGACGCGGGCAGCGTGAAGTAGGCCGGCGTGGTGCCGGTGAACTGGGCGATGGCGAAGGCCGCCTGGCGGTAGGCGCCGGTGGCGAGATCCGTGACCCGCAGGAGCGCGGTCTGGTTGGCCGCGAGCGCGGTCACGCGGATGCGCGTGCGCGCGATGCCCGTCTCGTCGGTCGTGGTGTCGGTGAAGGTCGCGGTCAGCTCCGGCGTGAAGCCCGGCGCGGTGGTGATGAAGGCGAAGCTGCCGGAGAGCACCTCGAAGCGAATGCCGCGCGCGGCGAGCGGGATGCCGCCCTGGGAGATGGTCACCTTGACCTCGGCGTCGCCGCCCGAGCAGACGGCGGGCGTGCAGCTCGACGATTGCGTGGAGCTCGGCGTGATCGTGACGTTGTTGTTGACGGTGCCCGGGCGCACGGTGACGGTCGCCTGGACGGGGGTCGCGGTGCCGGTGTCGCGCACGGTGAGCGTGACGGTCGTCTCCGCGGCCACGTTGTTGGGCACCAGCGTCACGGAGCGCCCGGTGACGCCGCCGGCCACCTGCAGCACCGCCTGGTCGCTCGAGGCGATCACGTAGGAACCGGTCCCGCCGGAGAGCACGAAAGTCGTCGGCAGGCCCGAGTACATCACCGCGGTGACGGGCAGGATGGTGATCGTGGGGGAGTTCACGATGGGCGAGGGTGCCGCAGGAGGCGAGCGTGAGCGCGGCAGCGAAGGCGGCAACGGCCCGGGCGATCGACGGGAGCAGGCGGGAGCAGGTGGAGGTCACGGGTGAAAGGTCCTTGTCGGGGCGATCCCCGGAGCGGGGCCGCGCGTTTTTTGCGATTCTACGCATAAGCCCCGCCCGTGGCGCGCGAATCCCCTTCCGAGCGCAGCGGGGATTGTTGCGGTGCACTATGGCGGAAGCTATCATTCAGGGTCCCGCAGGAAATCGCAGCTTCCGGCGGCCCGGCCCCACGGCCCGGTGCCCGCCTGCGCCCGGGCCAGAAGCCCGCCCCGGCCGCGATCCAGGGCCCGGAAGCCGCGCTCCGCATCGCCGGGACGCTCGACCGTAACAACGCCCGCTCTCCCGGGGTGCATCGCAGAAAGGAATCCGCAATGGAGATCCCGGCTGGGTTGCCGCGCGCCCAAGGCCTCTATGACCCCCGCCACGAGCGCGATGCCTGCGGCGTGGGCTTCGTCGCGCACATCAAGGGCCGGAAGTCCCACGACATCGTCGAGAAGGGGCTCACGATTCTCAACAACCTCACGCACCGGGGCGCGACCGGCGCGGACCCGCTGCACGGCGACGGCGCGGGCATCCTCGTGCAGATCCCCGACGCCTTCTTCCGCGAGGAGATGGCCGCGCAGGGCGTGCGCCTGCCCAAGGCCGGCGCCTACGGCGTGGGCATGGTGTTCCTGCCGCAGGACCCGGCGGCGCGCGCCGCCTGCGAGCGCGAGATCGAGCGCGCCATCGTGAACGAGGGCCAGGGCCTCCTCGGCTGGCGCGAGGTACCCGTGGACCCCGCGTGCCTCGGGCCCACGGCGAAGAGCACGATGCCGGTGATCCGCCAGGTGTTCGTGGGCGCGGGCCGCGGCCAGCTCGACCGCGACGCCTTCGAGAGGAAGCTCTACATCATCCGGAAGTCCCTGGGCCACGCGATCCGCGCCCTGGGCCTCACCAACGCCGGGCAGTTCTACGTGCCCTCGTTCTCGCACCGCACCCTCGTCTACAAGGGGATGCTGCTCGCGCACCAGGTGGGCGAGTTCTTCGAGGACCTCTCCGACAAGCGCCTCGTCTCGGCGCTGGCGCTCGCGCACCAGCGCTTCTCCACCAACACCTTCCCGACCTGGGATCTCGCGCACCCCTTCCGCTTCATCGCGCACAACGGCGAGATCAATACGCTCCAGGGGAACCTGAACTGGATCCGCTCGCGCCAGGCGACGATCCACTCGAAGCTCCTGGGCCCCGACCTCGACAAGATCTGGCCCCTCATCTACGAGGGCCAGTCCGACTCCGCCTCCTTCGACAACGCGCTCGAGCTCCTGGTGATGGGCGGCTATCCCATCGCCCACGCGATGATGCTGATGATCCCCGAGGCGTGGGCGGGCAACCCCCTCATGGACGCCAAGCGCCGCGCCTTCTACGAGTACCACGCGGCCCTGATGGAGCCCTGGGACGGCCCCGCGGCGGTGGCCTTCACCGACGGCAAGTTCATCGGCGCCACGCTCGACAGGAACGGCCTGAGGCCCGCGCGCTACTTCATCACCGACGACGACCTGATCGTCATGTCCTCCGAGATGGGCGTGCTCGACATCCCGCAGGCGAAGATCGTGAAGAAGTGGCGGCTGCAGCCCGGCAAGATGCTGCTGGTCGACATCGAGCACGGCCGCATCGTCACCGACGAGGAATTGAAGCGCGACCTCGCCGCCGACCGCCCCTACCAGGACTGGCTCGACCGCACGCAGATGCGGCTCGAAGACCTGCCCTCGCCCGGCAAGGTCGACACGCCCGACACCGACAAGCTCCTCGACCGCCAGCAGGCCTTCGGCTACACGCAGGAGGACCTGAAGATGCTCCTCACGCCGATGGCGGTCGCGGGCGAGGAACCCGTGGGCTCCATGGGCGACGACACGCCGGTCGCGGTGCTCTCGAACCGGCCGAAGCCGCTCTACGCCTACTTCCGCCAGCTCTTCGCGCAGGTGACCAACCCGCCGATCGACCCGATCCGCGAGCAGCTCGTGATGTCGCTCGTGTCGTTCATCGGCCCGCGCCCCAACCTGCTGTCGCCGGATTCCACCGAGCCCGTGATGCGGCTCGAGGTCTCGCAGCCCATCCTCACCTTCGAGGACATGGAGAAGCTGCGCCGCGCCGCCGAGAGCACCCACGGCCACTTCGTGAGCGAGGTGCTCTCCATGTGCTTCCCCGCCGCGTGGGGCGCCGAGGGCATGGAGCCCGCGCTCGCCCGCCTGTGCGCGGATGCCGAGGACGCGGTGAAGAAGGGCGTGAACATCCTCATCCTCACCGACCGCGACATGTCCGCCGAGATGGCGCCCATCCCGGCGCTGCTCGCCACCGCCGCGGTGCACCACCACCTGGTGCGCGCCGGCCTGCGCACCCGCTCCGGGCTCGTGGTCGAGACGGGCGGCGCGCGCGAAGTGCAGCACTTCGCCTGCCTCGCCGGCTACGGCGCGGAGGCGATCCACCCCTACCTCGCCTTCGCAACCCTCCTCGACATCAAGGACGGCCTGCCGCAGAAAATCGACGACGCGGAGCTGGTCAAGCGCTACACCAAGGCGATCGGCAAGGGCCTCCTCAAGGTGATGTCCAAGATGGGCATCTCCACCTACCAGTCCTACTGCGGCGCGCAGATCTTCGAGGCCGTGGGTCTCGACACGAAGTTCGTCGACAGGTACTTCACCGGCACGCCCTCGGCCGTGGAGGGCATCGGCCTGAAGGAGGTCGCGGGCGAGGCCATGCACCGGCACCGCCTCGCCTATTCCGACGCACCCCTCTACCGCGACCGGCTCGACCCGGGCGGCGAATACGCCTACCGCATCCGCGGCGAGGCGCACGTGTGGACGCCGGACACGATCGCGAAGCTCCAGCACGCGACGCGCTCGGGCAGCGTCTCCACGTACAAGGAATACGCGAAGCTCATCAACGAGCAGGGCGAGCGGCTGATGACGCTGCGCGGGCTCTTCGAGATCAAGTCCGCCACGACGCCCGTTCCCCTCGAGGAGGTCGAGCCCGCGAAAGAGATCGTCAAGCGCTTCGCCACGGGCGCCATGTCGCTGGGCTCCATTTCCCACGAGGCGCACTCCACGCTCGCCATCGCGATGAACCGCATCGGCGGCAAGTCGAACACGGGCGAAGGCGGCGAGGACCCGATCCGCTACGTGCCGCTCGCCAACGGCGACTCGATGCGCAGCGCCATCAAGCAGGTCGCCGCGGGGCGCTTCGGCGTGACCACCGAGTACCTGGTCAACGCCGACGACCTGCAGATCAAGATGGCCCAGGGGGCGAAACCCGGCGAGGGCGGCCAGCTTCCCGGCCACAAGGTCTCGAAGTACATCGCCAAGGTGCGCCACACGGTGCCGGGCGTGGGGCTCATCTCGCCGCCGCCGCACCACGACATCTACTCGATCGAGGATCTCGCGCAGCTGATCCACGATCTCAAGAACGTGAACCCGCAGGCGCGCGTTTCGGTGAAGCTGGTCTCCGAGATCGGGGTCGGCACCATCGCCGCGGGCGTGGCCAAGGCGAAGGCCGACCACGTGACCATCTCCGGCCACGACGGCGGCACGGGCGCCTCGCCGCTGTCCTCCGTCAAGTACGCCGGAAGCCCCTGGGAGATCGGGCTGGCGGAAACGCAGCAGACGCTGGTGCTGAACAACCTGCGCTCGCGCATCGCCGTGCAGGCCGACGGGCAGATGAAGACCGGGCGCGACGTGGTGATCGGCGCGCTCCTGGGCGCCGACGAGTTCGGCTTCGCCACCGCGCCGCTGGTGGTGGAGGGCTGCATCATGATGAGGAAGTGCCACCTGAACACCTGCCCGGTGGGCGTGGCCACGCAGGATCCGGAGCTCATCAAGAAGTTCACCGGCAAGCCCGAGCACGTCATCAACTACTTCTTCTTCGTCGCCGAGGAAGTGCGCGAGTGGATGGCGAAGATGGGGTTTCGCCGCTTCGAGGACATGGTCGGGCGCACCGAGATGCTCGACACGCGCCGCGGCATCGAGCACTGGAAGGCCCGCGGGCTCGATTTCTCGCGCCTCTTCTACCGCCCCCCGATCGACACGGCGGTGGCGATCCACTGGACCGAGCGCCAGGACCACGCGCTCGAGCGCGCGCTCGACCACGAGCTGATCGACAGGCTCCGGCCCGCGATCGAGTCGAAGCGCCCGGTGCAGATCGAAAGCCCCATCTTCAACCGCAACCGCACCGTGGGCGCCATGCTCTCGGGCGTGATCGCGCGTCGATACGGCCACGCGGGGCTGCCGGAAGACACGATCCACGTGAAGTTCCGCGGCACCGCCGGGCAGACCTTCGGCGGCTGGCTCGCGCACGGCGTCACCTTCGAGCTCGAGGGCGACGCCAACGACTACGTGGGCAAGGGCCTGTGCGGCGGGCGGATCATCGCCTACCCCGCGAAGGACTGCCCCATCGTCCCGGAGGAGAACATCATCGTCGGCAACACCGTGCTGTACGGCGCGATCCTCGGCGAGTGCTACTTCCGCGGCGTCGCGGGCGAGCGCTTCGCGGTGCGCAATTCCGGGGCCACGGCGGTCGTCGAGGGCGTGGGCGACCACGGCTGCGAGTATATGACCGGCGGGCACGGTGGTGGTGCTGGGCAAGACCGGGCGCAACTTCGCCGCGGGCATGTCCGGCGGCATCGGCTACGTGCTCGACGAGGAGGGCGATTTCACCCAGCGCTGCAACCTCGCGATGGTGGAGTTGGAACCCATCCCGGAGGAGGACCGCGTCGCCGCCGACGCCGGCGCCAACCTCGAGCTGGAGACCCACGGCAAGGTCTCGATCGACCACCTGGCGGGCAAGGACGAGGCCACGATCAAGGCCCTCATCCAGCGCCACCTGCTCTTCACCGGCAGCGAGCGCGCCCGGCGCATCCTCGAGAACTGGGCGGCCTACCTGCCGCGCTTCGTGAAGGTGATGCCCATCGAGTACAAGAGAGCGCTCGGCGAGATGGCCCAGGAGCAGGAGCGGCGCGGCGGCGTGGCGAGGATCGCGGAAGTCAGGGCGAACGACTAGGCCTCACGCCCCTCTCCCGCAAGGAGAGGGGCGCGGTTTTCCCCTCCCTTCGGGAGAGGGTCGGAGCGAGGCAACAGGGAAGGAACATGGGAAAGATCACCGGATTCATGGAAATCGCGCGCAAGGACCGTGGCTACGAGCCCGTGGCCGAGCGCATCAAGGTCTACCGGGAGTTCGTCCGCGCGCTCCCCGATGCCGACGTGAGCCAGCAGGGCGCGCGCTGCATGGACTGCGGGATCCCCTTCTGCCAGACCGGTTGCCCGGTGAACAACGTGATCCCGGACTGGAACGACCTCGTCTACCGCAACAACTGGCGCGGCGCGCTCGAGGTGCTGCACTCGACCAACAACTTCCCCGAGTTCACCGGCCGCGTCTGCCCGGCGCCCTGCGAGGCGGCGTGCACGCTCAACATCAACGACGACCCGGTGGCCATCAAGTCGATCGAGCAGGCCCTGGTCGACAAGGGCTGGGCCGAGGGCTGGATCGTCCCCGAGGTCACGGAAACGAAGACCGGCCGCAAGGTCGCGGTCGTGGGTTCCGGCCCCGCGGGGCTCGCCTGCGCGCAGCAGCTCGGGCGCGCCGGGCACGAGGTCACGCTCTTCGAGAAGAACGACCGCATCGGCGGCCTGCTGCGCTACGGCATCCCCGACTTCAAGATGGAAAAGCACCACATCGACCGGCGCATGGAACAGATGCAGGCCGAAGGCGTCTCCTTCCGCCCCGGCGTGAACGTGGGCGTGGACCTGACCGCGGCCGACCTCCTCGCGGGCTTCGACGCGGTCGTGCTCTCCGGCGGATCGGAGAAGCCGCGCGACCTCCCGGTGCCCGGCCGGGAGCTCTCCGGCATCCACTACGCGATGGAGTTCCTGCCCCAGCAGAACCGCGTGGTCGCGGGGGAGAAGGTGCACGGGCAGCTCCTCGCCACCGGCAAGCACGTCGTCGTGATCGGCGGCGGCGACACCGGCAGCGACTGCATCGGCACTTCCATCCGCCAGGGCGCGAAATCGGTCATGAACTTCGAGCTGCTGCCGCAGCCGCCCGAGCAGGAGGACAAGCCCCTCACCTGGCCGTACTGGCCGCTCAAGCTGCGCACGTCCAGCTCCCACGAGGAAGGTGCCAAGCGCGACTTCGCCGTCGCCACCAAGCGCTTCGAGGGCAAGGACGGCAAGGTCGAGCGCCTCACCGGTTGCCACGTCGAGTGGGTGAAGGACGACAAGGGCGCGATGGCGATGCAGGAAGTGCCCGGCACCGAGTTCACGATTCCCGCCGATCTCGTCCTCCTCGCCATGGGCTACCTGCACCCCGTGCACGAGGGCGTGGTCGCCGCACTCGGCGTGGAGAAGGATGCGCGCGGCAACGTGCGCGCCACCACCGACGGCATGGGCTGCTACGCGACCTCGGTGGCGAAGGTGTTCGCCGCCGGCGACATGCGGCGCGGCCAGTCGCTCGTCGTCTGGGCGATCCGCGAGGGCCGCCAGTGCGCCCGCGAAGTCGACGCCTTCCTCATGGGCGCCTCGGACCTGCCCCGCTAGGCGCGCTCGCGCTCCCCGACCCGGCGCCAGTCCCGGAGCCGCCACGCTGAAGACGCTTTTCATCGCCGCCCTGCTCGCCTACGCGGGCATGGTGGCGATGCTGTGGCTCGCGCAGGACCGGCTCCTCTTCTTCCCGCAACCCCTGCGCGGCGCACCCTCGGCTCCGCCCGGCTGGACGCTCGAGAAGGTCTCGCTCGCCGCCGCCGACGGCACGCCCCTCGCGGGCGTGCTGGCACTGCCGCCGGGCGAAGCAACCGTCCCACGGGCGGTGGTGCTCTACTTCGGCGGCAACGCGGAGGAAGTGACTGCGCACGCGCGCGAGGCCGAGATGACCTACGGCCGCCGCGCGGTGCTGCTGGTGAATTACCGCGGCTACGGCGAAAGCGGCGGCAAGCCCGGCGAGCACGCGCTCGTGGCCGATGCGATCGCGCTCCACGACTGGGCTGCGCGCCGCGCCGACCTCGATCCCGCGCGGCTGTGCGTCCACGGCCGAAGCCTCGGCAGCGGCGTGGCGGTGCAGCTCGCCGCGGCGCGACCGGTGCGCTGCGTGGTGCTCACCTCGCCCTTCGAGAGTCTCGTCGCGGTGGGGAAGTCCCACTATCCGTGGATGCCCGTGGGCTGGCTGCTGCGCCACCGCTTCGAGTCGATCCGGCACGCGACTGCCCTGCGCATGCCCGCGCTCTTCGTCTACGGGGGCTCCGACACGATCATCGCGCCCGCGCATGCCGAGCGCCTCGCCGCCGCCTGGGGCGGGCCCGTGGAGCGCCTGCGCCTGGACGGGTTCGGGCACAACGACCTCGACCTGAACCCGCGCTACGCGAGCGCCATCGCGGCTTTCCTGGACCGCCTGCCTTGACCGTTGTCGTGGGGCGCTCGTGCCCGCCGTGAGAGAATCGGCCCCCATGAAAAACGACAATTTCCTGCGCGCGCTGCTGCGCGAGCCCACGGAGCACACGCCGGTCTGGATCATGCGCCAGGCGGGCCGCTACCTCCCCGAGTACAACGCCACGCGCAAGAAGGCGGGCAGCTTCCTCGCGCTCGCCAAGAACCCGGAACTCGCCTGCGAAGTGACGCTGCAGCCGCTCGAGCGCTTCGCCCTCGATGCGGCCATTCTCTTTTCCGACATCCTCACCATTCCGGACGCGATGGGGCTGGGCCTGTACTTCGCCGAGGGCGAGGGCCCGAAGTTCGAGCGCACCGTGCGCACGGAAGCGGACGTCGCGCGCCTGGGGGCGGCGGATCTCGAATCGCTTCGTTACGTGTTCGACGCGGTCTCGCTCATCCGCAAGTCGCTCGACGGGCGCGTGCCGCTCATCGGCTTCTCCGGCAGCCCCTTCACGCTCGCCTGCTACATGGTCGAGGGCGGCGGCAGCGACGATTTCCGCACCGTGAAGTCGATGCTCTACGCGCGCCCCGACCTGCTGCACCGCATCCTCGCGCTGAACGCGCAGTCGGTGACCGCGTACCTGAACGCGCAGATCGCCGCAGGCGCGCAGGCGGTGATGGTCTTCGACACCTGGGGCGGCGCGCTCTCCGACGCGGCCTATCGCGAATTCTCCCTCGCCTATGCGAAGGAGGTCTTCGCGGGCGTGACGCGCACGGCGGGCGGGCGCATCGTGCCGCGCATCTTCTTCACCAAGGGCGGCGGGCTCTGGCTCGAGTCCATGGCGAAGGCCGGTGCGGACGCGCTGGGGCTCGACTGGACCATCGACATCGGCGCCGCACGCGCCCGGGTGGGCGACCAGGTGGCCCTCCAGGGCAACATGGATCCGGCGGTGCTCTTCTCTTCCCCGGAGGCCATCGAGCGCGAGGCGAAGCGCATCCTGGCGAGTTTCGGCACCGGCCCGGGCCACGTCTTCAACCTCGGGCACGGGATCTCGCAGTTCACCCCTCCGGAGCACGTGCACGCCCTGGTGGAGGCCGTCCACCGCCACGGTCGCAATCCCTCCCCCGCGTAGCCCGTGTCAAGCGGAAAATTTTCCCGAAAGTGATTGCGTATTCACATTTCCCGTGTTCGCGTGGCCGTTAACGCAGAGTAGCGCCGGGCTGTCCGATGTTTCAGAATTTCATTGTTTTTCATTAACTTGCATAGCCTTCCTCGCCACTCGGATGAGGTATGAGCCGCAAGTGCGCCGGATTCGGGTCACGGGGCGGCAAGAAATGCACAGAGTTATCCACAGGGTAGCGCTTCCCGGTTTTCCGGGGCCTTTCGCGCCATGAAAATCGCCCGCGTCGCCCTCGACGTGCCCCTCGAGCAGGCCTTCGATTTCCTCGTTCCCGAGGGACTCGACCCGGCCCGCGGAAGCCTCGTGGTGGTGCCTTTCGGGCGCACCGCGAAGGTGGGCGTGGTGGTGGCGCGCGCCGCCCGCAGCGACGTCCCCGCGGAGCGCCTGCGCGAACTGGCCAAGGTCTTCGACGACGTGGCGCCGCTCGCCGCGCGGGACCTCGAGCTGCTCGAGTTCTGCGCCGCCTACTACCAGCGGCCCCTGGGCGAGGTGCTGCACGCGAGCCTGCCGCCGCGGCTTCGCCAGGCCCGCCGCCGGGTGATCAAGGCGCAGCCCGCGTCGGCGCCCGCGCCGGGTCCGTTCGTCGCGCCCGTGGAGGCCACACCCGCCCAGGCGCAGGCGATAGCGCAGGTCCTCGAAGGATTCGAGCGCTTCCACCCGGTGCTGCTCGCCGGCATCACCGGCAGCGGCAAGACCGAGGTCTACCTGCGCCTGATCGAGCAGGCGCTCGCCCGCGGGCGCCAGGCGCTCTACCTCGTGCCCGAGATCGGCCTCACCCCGCAGCTCGAATCGCGCGTGCGAAGCCGCTTCCCGGGTGTGGCGATCGTCGCCGCCCACAGCCACCTGGGCGAGGGCGAGCGTGCCGTCGCCTGGCTCGCTGCGCACGCGGGGCGGGCGCGCATCGTGCTGGGCACGCGCCTGGCCGCGCTCGCGCCCATGCCGGAGCTGGGCCTCATCGTGGTCGACGAGGAGCACGATCCCTCCTACAAGCAGCACGAGGGCCTGCGTTACTCCGCGCGCGACGTGGCCGTGCGCCGCGCGCAGCTCGCCGCGATCCCCGTGGTGCTGGGCTCGGCGACCCCGTCGCTCGAGACCTGGGCCAACGCAAAGCAGGGCCGCTACGGGCTGGCGGAGCTGCGCGAGCGAGCGCTCGCCGACGCGAAGCTGCCGGTGGTGCGCATGGTCGACACGCGGGCCGACCGGCCCATCGAGGGCCTGAGCGACGCGCTCCTGCGGGCGCTGCGCGCGCGCATCGCCCGGCGCGAGCAGAGCCTCGTGTTCGTGAACCGCCGCGGCTTCTCGCCGGTGCTCTTCTGCCGCTCCTGCGCGTGGCATTCGACCTGCACGCGCTGCAGCGCGAACCTCGTGCTGCACCAAAGGGCGGGCGAGATGCGCTGCCACCACTGCGGGCACCGCGAGCGCGTGCCGGCGCGCTGCCCGGGCTGCGGCAGCCCCGACCTGGCGCCCGTGGGCCAGGGCACGCAGCGCATCGAGGAAGCGCTCGGTGCCGCCCTGCCCGGCGCGCGGATCGCGCGGGTCGATCGCGATTCGACGGCCCGCAAGGGCGCGCTCGCCGACGTGCTGGCGCTGGTGCGCGACGAGCGGCTCGACATCCTCGTGGGCACGCAGATGCTCGCCAAGGGCCACGACTACCCGCGACTCACGCTGGTGGGCGTGGTCGACAGCGACTGCGCGCTCTACAGCGTCGATTTCCGCGCCTCGGAGCGGCTCTTCTCGCTGCTCACCCAGGTGGCCGGGCGCGCCGGGCGCGCCCGGGAGCCCGGCGAGGTGCTCATCCAGACCGATTTCCCCGCGCACCCGCTCTACGCCGCCGTCGCCGCCCACGACTACGCCGCCTTCGCCGACGCTTCGCTCGAGGAGCGCCGGCTCGCGCGCTTCCCGCCCTTCGCGCACCTCGCGATGCTGCGCGCGGAATCCAAGCATGCGGGCGAGGCGCTCGCGTTCCTGCGCGCGGCCGCGCGTCTCGCGCAAGGACTGGACGGCAAGGTGGAGATCTTCGACCCGGTGCCCGCGCCCCTCGAGCGCAAGGCCGGCTTCGAGCGCGCCCAGCTCCTCGTGCGCGCGGCTTCCCGAGGGGCGCTCCAGCCATTCCTGCGCGCCTGGAAGGCCGGCCTGGACGAGAAGGGTGGCCGACGCGTGCGCTGGTCCCTGGACGTGGACCCCCAGGAAGCCTAGGGCCCCGCGACCGCGGGGGAGCGCCGGTCAGGCAGGGCCGGCCCCGTATAATGGCGGGTTCCCGCGACCGCTCCAGCACCCGTGACCGAAATCGATCCCAAGAACCGCCTCGCCGCCCTGGTAGGCCACGCCGTGCGCGCGGCCTTTCCCGATGCCGGCGACGTGGTGGTCGATCTCGACCGCCCCCGCAACGCCGACCACGGCGACTTCGCCTCCAACGTGGCGATGCAGCTCGCCAAGCGCGTGGGGCTCAAGCC
Source organism: Betaproteobacteria bacterium (assembly GCA_016708825.1). Lineage (GTDB taxonomy): Bacteria > Pseudomonadota > Gammaproteobacteria > Burkholderiales > Usitatibacteraceae > FEB-7. The sequence goes on from JADJEZ010000001.1 coordinate 290,799, forward strand.
GCGCGAGGCCGCCCAGGCGATCGTCGCGGCCCTCGCCAACGTGCCCGAGATCGCGAAGACCGACATCGCCGGGCCCGGATTCATCAACTTCACGCTCTCGAAGTCCTCGCGCTTCGCGGTGGTGGCGGCGATCGGCGCGGCGGGTGCGGCCTTCGGCCGCGGCCGGCCGGGCCCCGCGCGCACCATCATGGTGGAATTCGTCTCCGCGAACCCGACGGGCCCGCTGCACGTGGGCCACGGGCGCCAGGCGGCGCTGGGAGACGCGATCTCCACGCTCCTCGAATGGCAGGGCTGGAAGGTGCTGCGCGAGTTCTACTACAACGACGCGGGCAACCAGATCGCGAATCTCGCGCTCTCGGTGCAGTTCCGCCTGCGCGAGTCGAAGGGCCTCGTCGAGGGCGCGGCGATGCACGACGACTGGTACCGCGGCGACTACATCAAGGACATCGCCCGCGACTACGCCGCCGAGCACCCGGCGGACGCGGACGGGGGCGACCTGGACGCCATTCGCGTCTTCGCGGTCGCCTACCTGCGCGGCGAGCAGGACGCGGACCTGCGCGCCTTCGGCGTGAAGTTCGATTCCTACTACCTCGAGAGCTCGCTCTACACCGAGGGCAAGGTGGACGAGACGGTCCGGATGCTGGTCGCGGCGGGCCGCACCTACGAATTCGAGGGCGCGCTGTGGCTGAAGACGACGGACTTCGGCGACGACAAGGACCGCGTGATGCGCAAATCCGACGGCACCTTCACGTACTTCGTGCCGGACGTGGCCTACCATCTCGCGAAGTTTCGCCGCGGATACGCCTCCGCGGTGAACGTGCAGGGCGCGGACCACCACTCCACCGTCACGCGCGTGCGCGCGGGCCTGCAGGCCCTCTCGGCCGGCATCCCCGCGGGCTACCCCGACTACGTGCTGCACCAGATGGTGACGGTGATGAAGGGCGGCGAGGAGGTGAAGATCTCCAAGCGCGCCGGCTCCTACGTCACGGTGCGCGACCTCATCGAGGAGGCCGGCCGCGACGCCGTGCGCTGGTTCTTCCTCATGCGCAAGTCCGACTCCCACCTCGTCTTCGACATCGACCTCGCCAAGAGCCGCAGCGACGAGAACCCGGTCTACTACGTGCAGTACGCCCACGCGCGCATCTGCGCGGTGCTGCGCGAATGGGGCGGCGACGAGGGAAGGCTCGGAGGTGCGAGCCTCGCCGCGCTGGGCACGCCGCACGAGGTCGCGCTCGCACAGGCGCTCGCGCAGTTCCCGGAGGTGCTCGAGCGGGCCGCGCGCGAGTTCTCGCCGCATCTCGTCTCGTTTTACCTGCACGACGAATTGGCGGCTCGCCTGCATACCTACTACAATGCCGAGCGCTTCCTCGTGGACGACGAGGAGGTGAAGCTCGCGCGACTCGCCCTTGTCGCCGCGACGCGACAGGTTCTCGCCAACGGCCTCGCCGTGCTGGGCGTGAGCGCGCCGGAGAGGATGTAGATGCCGAAGGATTTCAAGAACAGCCCGTCGCCCCGCGAGTCCGGCCGCACGGCGCACCCCTTGCTGCTCGGCATGATCATCGGGCTGCTCATGGGCATCGTGATCGCCCTCGGCGTGGCGCTGTGGCTGAACCGCCTGTCCAACCCCTTCGTCGACCAGCCCAAGCCCATCGAGCCGCTCGCGCGTATCGGCCCCACGCAGCCGCCCAAGCCGGACGAGAAGGGCGCGCCGGAGAAGCCGGGCGCGACGAAGCCCGCCGCCGACAGGCCCCGGACCGACCGGCCGCGCTTCGAGTTCTACACGATGCTGCCGGGCGAAAAGGAAGTCACCGACCGCGAGGCGAAATCGGCCGCCGCACGCCCGAAGGAACCGCTGAAGGGTGGCCCCGGCTCCTCGCCCAACCAGCCCAAGCCCTATTCCGGCGACACCTACTGGCTGCAGGCCGGCGCCTTCTCCGAGGAAAAGGACGCCGACAACATGAAGGCGAAGATCGCCTTCACGGGCCTCGAGGCGAGCGTGAAGCCCGTCGACATCCCCGGCAAGGGCATCCTGCACCGCGTGCGCCTGGGCCCCTACCAGAGCCTGGACGACGTGAACCGAATCAAGGCCACGCTGTCCCAGAACGGGGTCGGCGCGACCATCATCCGCACCGACGAAACCAAGAACCGCTGACGGAGTAAAACCATGCACCTGCGCCGCTTCCTCACCCTCGCCCTCGCGGCCTTCGGCTTCATGGCCGCGGGCGCCCAGGCCCAGCAACCGGGGCAGAAGTTCACCCTGCTCAATCCGCCCCAGGCCACGGAAGGCGGCGGCAAGGTCGAGGTGATCGAGTTCTTCTCCTACGCCTGCGGCCACTGCTACAACCTCGAGCCCTTCCTCGAGAGCTGGGCGAAAAAGCTCCCCGCCGACGTGGTCTTCAAGCGCGTTCCCGGCGTAGGCAGCGGCGCGTGGTCGCAGCTGGGGCTCCTCTACTACTCGCTCGAGGCCATGGGCAAGCTCGACCCGGTGCACGGCAAGGCGTTCGACGCGATCCACAAGGAGAACACGAACCTCGCCAACCCGAAGGTGCGCGAATCCTGGCTCGCCAAGCAGGGCATCGACGTGGCGCAGTACAACGCAGTGGAGAAATCCTTCACCGTGCAGTCGAAGCTCGCGCGCGCCGCGCAGCTCATGGGCGCCTACAAGGTCGACGGCGTGCCGATGATGATCGTGAACGGCAAGTACGTCACCTCCACCACCCACGCCGGCAGCCCCGAGGCCGTGGTCGCCGTGGTCGACCAGCTGATCGCCATGGCGCGCAAGGAGAGCGGCACGAGCACCGCCGAGGCTCCCAGGCCCGCCGCGCCGAAACCCGCCGCGATCAAGAAGTAGCCGCCGCTTCCGGGGCCGGGATACTTTTTCGCGAAGTATCCCGGCCCCGATCCATTGCATGGTCGTCTTCCTCACGGGCGCGAGCAGCGGCATAGGCGAGGCGCTCGCGCGCCACTACGCCGGGCAGGGCGCCAAACTGGGTCTCGTCGCGCGCCGGGCCGATCTGCTCGAGACGCTTCGCCAGTCGCTGCCCGCAGGGGTTGAGACCTACGTGGCGGACGTTCGCGATCTCGGCGCCCTAAAGGCCGCCGCCGCCGATTTCATTGCCAGGAACGGCCCGCCGGATCTCGTGATCGCCAACGCCGGCATCTCCCACGGCACGCTCACCGAGCATGCGGACGATTCCGAAGTCTTCCGCCAGGTCCTCGACATCAACGTGATCGGGATGGTGAACACCTTCCACCCCTTCGTGGCCGCGATGCGCAAGGCGGGCCGCGGCACCCTCGCCGGTGTGGCGAGCGTGGCAGGCTACCGGGGATTGCCGGGCGCGGGCGCCTACAGCGCCTCGAAGGCCGCGGCCATCCGCTACCTCGAGAGCCTGCGCGTGGAGCTGCGCGGCACCGGCGTGAAAGTGGCCACCATCTGCCCGGGCTACATCGCCACGCCCATGACCGAGAAGAACCCCTACCCGATGCCCTTCATCCTCGGCGCCGACGATTTCGCGCGCCGCTTTGCGCGCGTGGTGGCCGCCGGCAGGGACTACGCGGTCATCCCGTGGCAGATGGCCATCGTGGCGAAGCTCCTCGCCATCCTGCCCAACGCGCTCTACGACGCCGCCTTCGCCAAGGCGGGACGCAAGCCGCGCAAGTAAATGGGGCCTGGTTCAATTCGAACCCGACTCCGAACTACTTCGTGCGCGGGTACTGGCGCGACTCCAGGGGCTTCGGCCGGTAGGCCGTGTCGAAGTGGCATCCGCCCTCGTGGCGCGCGGCGTGCTTTTCGCACAGGGCCGCAACCGACTGTGGCGTCGGTTTCTCGCCCGCATCCACCCACTTCATGAGCGCCTCGAGCAGCGCCGCGTACTGGGGCGTGCCGAGATAGCTGTGCTCCGCCTCGCGCGTGAAGGTCTGCACGAGGCGATCGCCGCTGCCGCCCTTCTCGAGCGTCGCGCGGTACACCGAGTCCTGCTCGACGAAGACCGTGGGGTCGCCGATCGCGTGCATCGTGAGCACCGGGATCGCGACCTTGCCGGTGAGCGCGCCGTCGGCGGCGAATCTGGCGGCCGCTTCCGGATCCGCCTCGAAGCGCGCAACACCCTTGTTGAGCGCTTCGTCGTCGTCGGAGCCGGTGTAGCGCACGCCCACGTTCGTGAACGGGTTCTTCCCGCCCAGGCGCTTGTGGACGATGTCCTGGAAAAGCAGCGTCGACCAGTTGAGGTGCCCCGGCAGGCCCTTCTCGACGACGTGCAGCACCCCGAGGAGGTTGGCGAGTCTGCGCTTCTGCTCGGCGCTGCGCTTGTCCGCCGGAAGATTCAGCCCCGTGCACTCGTCGAGACGCGCGCGGACCTCCTTCGCGGCGAGCTTGGTTGCCGCCGGCAGGCCCATCCACAACGGATACTGCGGCTCGTCGGCGCGCGGGTGGTTGCCGCAGTAGTACTGGTAGACCGCGCGCAGGTCCGCGCGGAAATCGTAGGCGAGCCCGTTTCCGGCGACCACGCCGCTCGTGAGGAGCGCGCCGTCGTAGGCGGGCTTGCCGTCGGCGCCTTTCGCGTAGCGCTCGACCTGATACGCGACCACGGCCCCGCCCCAGGACTGGCCGTGGGCGATCGTGCGCCGCGGCGCGCCGAACTTCTCCACGTAGATCCTGCGCAGGTTCTCGCTGTCCTCGGCCGAGGCGGCGATGCCGATATAGCCGCCCTCGCGGTAGCTCGCGGCGGCCATGGCGAAGCCTTCCTTCACGATGATCGCGAAGCGCTTCAGGTCCGCGAGTTCGCTTTCGGGCTTCGGCGCCGGCAGCCGCGGGCCGCCGTGGGAGTGCACGACGAGGACGCCGTTCCAGTTCGCGGGCTTCGCGATCCAGTAGTAGGAGCCGTTCGCGTCCCTGCCCGCGTGGCAGGTGGTCCCGGCCGGAAGCTCCGCAGGGCACGGGGCCTCTTGCTGCGCGCGCGCGCCGAGGGCGAGCAGGGCAAGGGCCGCGCCCAGGACGAGCGGGAGACGTCGGGCGGTGTCGGTGGTGGGGTTTGCCATGGCGGGATCCTGCGTCGTCGTGAAATCCGCACCACTGTACATGCCGCGGAGCCCTCGGACGCACCCGGGCTTGTGGCGCCGCCCAACCTCGTCTCGCGCATCGGCGACACGAACCCCGCGATGTCGCGCTTCGTGCGCTTCGCGCTGGAGCTGCGCGAGGCCGCTAGAGCTGCGGCTCGGTCTCGCCCTGGGTCGGGCGCCAGACGAGGAGCCGCTTCTCCGCGAAGGAAACCGCGAAGTCGAGCACCAGCGCGAACATCGTGAGGACGAGGATCCCCGCGAAGACGGTGTTGATGTCGAAGGCGCCCTCGGCCATGTGGATCAGGTAGCCCACGCCCTTGGCGCTCCCGAGGTACTCGCCCACGACCGCGCCCACGAAGGCCATGCCCACCGAGGTGTGCAGGCTCGAGAACACCCACGAGGTGGCCGACGGGAGGTACACGAAGCGCAGGAGCTGCCGGCGCGTGGCCCCCAGCATGGTCGCGTTGTTGAGCACGACGGGGCTTACTTCCTTCACGCCCTGGTAGACGTTGAAGAAGACGATGAAGAATACGAGCGTCACGCCGAGGGCCACCTTCGACCAGATGCCGAGCCCGAACCACACCATGAAGATGGGGGCGAGCACCACGCGCGGCATCGCGTTCATCGCCTTGATGTAGGGGTCGAAAAGCGCCGAGGCGAAAGGCGTGAGCCCCAGCCAGAGGCCGATCACGAGCCCCAGGACGGAGCCGATCACGAACGCGAGCGCCGTCTCCTGGAGCGTCACCCACAGGTGCGGGTAGATCTCGCCGCTCGCGAACCATTCCACGATCACGTGGAACATCTTCACCGGCTCGCCGAAGAAGAAGGCGGCGCGGTGCGGGTTGTCCCACACGAAGGGCGGGATCAGTTCCGGGTGCGTGGCGAAATGCCAGAAGGCGAAGATCGCCACCAGGAGCAGGACCTGCCAGATCCAGAGTTTCCTTCTCATCGCCTTACCCCCGGCCCCTCTCCGGAAAGGCAGAGGAGCATCGCTTCGCTCTTGAAGTCGTCCTGCCGCGCGCCCGGGTGACCATGGAGCAGCGCCGCACTCACGCGGTCGTCCGGTTGCGCGTCTGCGCGTAGCCCTTGAGCACCTCGTCCTTCATCGCGTGCCAGATCCTGTCGTGCAGGGCGATGAAGCGCGGCGAGAGGCGGATCTCGGAGACGTCGCGGGGCCTGGGCAGGTCGATTGCGAATTCCCCGATGGGATGCGAGGCGGGCCCCGCGGAGAGGATCACCACGCGGTCGGAGAGCGAAATCGCCTCCTCGAGGTCGTGGGTGATGAAGATGACGCTCTTGCGGTCGGCGCTCCAGAGCTCGAGCAGCTCGTTCTCCATGAGTTGCCGCGTCTGCACGTCGAGCGCGGAGAACGGCTCGTCCATGAGCAGGATCTGCGGGTCGAGGATCAGCATCTGCGCGAGCGAGACGCGCTTGCGCATGCCGCCGGAGAGCTGGTGCGGATAGCGGTCGCCGAAGCCCGCGAGCCCCACGCGCTCGAGCCACGCCTCCCCCTTCGCCCGCGCGGTGCGCGCCTCCTCGCCGCGGAACTGCAGCCCCGCCGTGACGTTGTCCAGGGCGCTCCTCCAGGGCATCAGCGCTTCGGACTGGAACATGTAACCCGCGTGACGGTTGATGCCGGAAAGCGCGTCGCCGTGGATCTTCACCGAACCCGACGAGGGCCTGAGGAGCCCGGCGGCCACGTTCAGGAGCGTGGACTTCCCGCATCCCGTCGGCCCCACCACCGAGACGAACTCGCCGTCGGCGATCGCGAGATCCACGTCGCGCACGGCCGTGTAGCTGCCCTCGCCGCCCTTGGCGGCGAAGGTGCAGGTGATCTTCTCGAGCAAAACGGAAGCGCTCATGGCATTTGCAGCCTTGGTATCGACCGAAGCCATTCGTCCGTCATCGCACGGACGGCCCTGTAGTGGCGCCCCGCAGTCGCGTCCCGCAGTCGCGCACGGTGGTCTTGCCCGGTCGTGTTGATCGGCGGGCGAAGCCCGTCCGATCGAACACGGTTCCCGATGTCATCTTGAATTGGCGCTGTCGCTTACTTGAATTTGGAGGCGGCCTTCCGTGCAAACGAGTTGTCGAACGTCTGTTCGAGCTTGATCGAGTCCCCCGCCTTGATCACCGACGGCTCGAACTGCTTGAGCACCTTGTAGACGTTCTGCGCGGCCTTCATCGTCATCTGGCCGTCCTCGGAGTAGCCGATCATGTTCTTCAGCAGCCCCGCCTTGTAGAGCGAGGGGTTGGCGGCCTTGTAGGCATCCGGCATGAGGTCGACGATCTGCTGGGGCGTGGCCTTCGCGATCCAGCGGTTGGCGCGCACGATCGCGTTCACCACGGCCTGCACCGTGTTCGGGTTCTTCCTGATGAACTCGTCGGTGATGTAGATCACGCTCGCGTGGTAGTCGCCGCCGTAGATGTCGTTCATGCCCCGCTCGGTGCGGCTGTCGGCCACGGCCACGAACTTGCCCGTGTCCTCCAGGAGCGTGACGACGGGGTCGAGATTGGAGAGCGCGTCGATCTCGCCCTTCTCCATCGCCGCGAAGGCGCCCGAGCCCACGCCCACGCCGACCACGGAAATGTCGGTGGGCTTGAGCCCGCCCTTGGCGAGGATGTTGTTCACGAACATGTTGGTCGAGGAACCCGGAGCGGAGACGCCCACCTTGAGTCCCTTCAGGTCCGCCGGGCCCTTGTACTTCGCCGCCTTGTCCCTGGGCAGCAGCAGCACGATGGAGCTGTACTTCGCCTGCAGCACCACCGCCTTGATGGGCTGCTTCTTCGCGGCCATGTTGATGGTGTGCTCGTAGGCGCCGGAGACCATGTCGGCCGAGCCGCCCACCATCGCCTGCAGCGCCTTCGAGCCGCCCGCGAAGTCGGGGATCTCGACTTCCAGCCCCTCGTCCTTGAAGTAGCCCAGGCGCTCCGCCACCGACAGCGGCAGGTAGTAGAAAAGGCTCTTGCCGCCCACGGCGATCGTGATCTTCTTCTTCTCCGGCGCCTGGGCACCGGCGGTGACCGCCATCATCGTTCCCACGGCCAGGGCCGCGAGCATCCCGAGAATCCGCTTCATGTTTGCTCTCCTCTCGTTGTTCGATCCCGGCTCGTGCACCGGGTGCGTTGAAATCGTCCTGCGAAATTCAGGCGCCGGCCTGCAGGGAGGCGGGCAAGGGATGCAGCGCGAGGCTCTTTCCGGACTTGGCCACCTGGCCGGGCGTGTCGTGGCCGACGATGCCCGGCACGCGCCGCGCGGCGGCGATGAGCCGGTCCAGGTCCACGCCGGTGTCGTAGCCCATGTCGGCGAGCATGTTGACCATGTCCTCGGTGCAGATGTTGCCGGTGGCGCCGGGCGCGAAGGGGCAGCCGCCGAGGCCGGCTACGGAGCCGTCGAAGGAGCGCACGCCCGCCTCGATTCCGGCGATCACGTTCGCGAGCCCCATGCCGCGCGTGTTGTGGAAATGCAGGGTGTAGTAGGTGTCGTCCTTCGTGGGGAAGCGGTCGAGCACATGGGCCGTGAGTTCCTCGACCTGGCGCGGGTTGGCCATCCCTGTGGTGTCGGCGAGCGAGATGCCGTCCACGCCCGCGGCGCGGAACGCCTCCACGAAGCGCAGCACCACCGCCTCTTCCACCCGGCCCTCGAAGGGACAGCCGAAGGTGGTGGACAAGCTCATGGTCAGGCGCATCCCGGCCTCGTGCGCGGCGCGCACCATCGCCGGCAGCTCGGCGAGCGATTGCTCGTGCGTGCGATTGATGTTGGCACGGTTGTGCGTTTCGGAAGCGGAGACCACGCCGTTCAGTTCGTCGGGCCTCTTCGCCGCCGCCGCCGCGTTCTGCACGCCGCGCAGGTTGGGCACCAACGCCACGTAGACCACGCCGGGCACGCGTGTGATGCCCGCAAGCACCTCGTTCGCATCCGCCATCGCCGGCACCGCCTTCGCGCTCACGAAGGAGGTCACCTCGATCCGCGCGAGCCCGGTGCGCGAGAGCTCGTCGATGAGGGAGATCTTCGTCGCCGTGGGGACGAAGCTCTTCTCCATCTGGAAGCCGTCGCGAACGGCTACGTCGTTGATGTGGAGGCGCATGGCGGGGCCGTTTCGGGGAAGGGTGGATTTTACCCCGCGATTCGGAGAAGCTTCGTACCGTGAGTACATTCGACAAGGACGCGGCGCTCGCCGAGGACATCCGGCTCCTCGGCAGGATCCTCGGGGACACCCTCAAGGTGCACGAGGTCGAAGGCACCTATGAACTGATAGAGACCATCCGCCGCCTGGCCGTCGCGAGCCGGCGCCTGGAGGACGTGGCCTCCCGCCACTCTCTCGCCACGACCCTCGATGCCCTGACCGACGACCAGGCCGTGGTGGTCGTGCGCGCCTTCAGCTACTTCTCGCTGCTGGCCAACATCGCCGAGGACCGCCACCACGTGCGCCGCCACCGCGAGAACCGGCGCAAGGGTTCCAGGCCGCTCGCCTCCACGCTGCGGGGCCTTTTCGCCGACGCGCTGGAGCGTGGCACCACCCGCGCCGAGGGCATGGCCACGATCTCCCGGGTGCGGGTGACCCCGGTGCTCACCGCCCACCCCACGGAAGTGCAGCGGCGCAGCACGCTCGACCTGCAGCTCGCCATCGCCGGGTGGCTGGGAAGGCTCGACGGCACGGACCTCCTCGAGGAAGAACGCGCCGCTGCCGAGGGGGAGCTGCGCCGGCTGGTGGCCACGCTCTGGCAGACGCGGATGCTGCGCGCCGTGAAGCTGGGCGTGAAGGACGAGATCGAGAACGCGCTCGCCTACTTCGACTACACCTTCATCGACGCGTTGCCGCGCATCCACGGCGAGATCGAGGATTCCGTGGCGCAGCTCCCGGGTGAGGCGCCGGCCGCGGTGCCCACGGTCATGTCCATCGGCAGCTGGGTGGGCGGGGATCGCGACGGCAACCCCTTCGTGACCGCGGAAATGCTCGAACTCGCCTTCCGCCGCCAGGCCGAGATCGCCTTCGACCACTATTTCGGGCAGGTGCACGCACTTGGCGCGGCGTTGCCTATCTCGGGGCTGCTGGTGAAGCTGACGCCAGCGATGGCGGCACTTGCGGACCAGTCCGCCGACCCGTCGCCGTTCCGCAAGGACGAGCCCTACCGGCGCGCGCTGACCGGCATCTTCGCGAGGCTCGCGGCAACCGCCGCCGCGCTGGGGTTGAAGCGCGAGCACCGCACCGCCGTGGGCCGCGGTGAGCCGTACGCCAACGCAGCCGCCTTCGCCGCCGATCTCGACGTGATCGACGAGAGCCTGCGCGCGGGCAACTCGGCGATGCTCGCCGACGGGCGGCTCAAGCACCTGCGCCGTGCCGTGCGCTGCTTCGGCTGGCATCTGGCGACGGTGGACCTGCGCCAGAACGCGGACGTGCACGAGCAGGTGATCGCGGAGCTTTTTCGCGAGGCGCGCGTCGCACCCGACTACCTCGCGCTGGACGAGGCGGCGCGGCAGAAGCTGCTGCGGGCAGAACTCGCCACGCCGCGGCCACTGCGCTCGCCCTTCGCCGCGTATTCGGAGCTGACGCTCGGGGAACTCGCGATCGTGGCCCACGCGGCGAAGGTGCACGCCGCCCTCGGGCCGGAGTCGATCCGGCAGTACGTGATCTCCAAGACCGAGAGCGTGTCGGATCTCCTCGAGGTCGCGGTGATGCTCAAGGAGGCCGGGCTCGTCACCCCCGGCGAGAAGCCGGCCGCGAAGCTCCAGGTGGTGCCGCTCTTCGAGACGATCGGCGACCTGCGGCGCGCGCCCGACACCATGGGCGCGTGGTTCGCGCTCCCGGAGGCCAAGTCGATGGTGGCCTCGCTCGGCGGCGTGCAGGAGGTGATGCTCGGCTACTCCGACAGCAACAAGGACGGCGGCTACGTCACCTCCAACTGGGAGCTCTACAAGGCGGAGACGGAGCTGGTGGCGGTGTTCCGCGCGGCAGGCGTGCGGCTGCGTTTCTTCCACGGCCGGGGCGGCACCGTGGGGCGCGGTGGCGGGCCCTCCTACGAAGCCATCCTCGCGCAGCCGCCCGGCAGCGTGCAGGGCGAGTTGCGGCTCACGGAGCAGGGCGAGGTGATCGCGGGCAAGTACGCCAACCGCGACATCGGCCGACGCAACCTCGAGGCGCTGCTCGCGGCCACGGTGCGCGCAACGCTGGACGCCGCCCCGCCCGAGGAGCACGCCGACTACCACGCCGCGATGGAGGAGATCAGCGCCTCGGCCATCGCCGCCTATCGCGGCCTCGTCTACGAGTCGCCCGGTTTCGTGGAGTACTTCCGCGCCTCCACGCCGATCCGCGAGATCGCCGAGTTGAACATCGGCTCCCGGCCCGCCTCGCGCAAGCCCTCGCAGCGGATCGAGGATCTGCGCGCGATCCCGTGGGTGTTCTCCTGGGCGCAGTGCCGCGTGATGCTGCCCGGCTGGTACGGACTGGGCAGCGCCGTGGAGGCCTACCTCGCGAAGCACGGCGACCAGGGGCGGGAACTCCTCGCCGAGATGTGGCGCGAGTGGCCGTTCTTCCGCGCCATGCTCTCGAACCTGGAGATGCTGCTCGCGAAGGCGGACCTGTCGGTGGCCGCGCGCTACAAGGAGCTCGTGCCCGATGCCAGGCTCGCCGACGAGATGTTCGGGCGCATCCGCGCGGAGCTGGACCACACGGTGAAGGCCTTCTTCACCATCACCACGAACGAGGGCTTCCTCGAGAACAACCCCTCGCTCGCGCGCTCCATCCGCAACCGCTTTCCCTACCTCGACCCGTTGAACCACCTGCAGGTCGAGCTTCTCAAGCGCTACCGGGCCGGCGACTCCGCGGAGAAGGTCCACCGCGGCATCCACCTCACCATCAACGGTCTCGCCGCGGGGCTGCGCAACTCCGGCTGATCGGGGAGCGTCTCCATTTTTGCTATTGGCCCTGGACCACCTTGCTCGCGAGCAGCTCGGCGATCCGCGCGTCGGAATAGCCCATGGCGCGGAGCACCTCCTGCGTGTGCTCGCCCAGCTTCGGGCCGATCCAGCGCGTGCCGCCGGGCGTGGCGGAGAGCCTGGGCACGATGCCGGGCAGCAGCAGGTCGTGGTGGCCCAGCTTGTGGTGCTCGATCATGCCGCGCGCCTGGTAGTGGAGGTCGGCGGCGATGTCGGCGATGGAGTAGATGCGCCCCGATGGCACCTCGGCCTTCTCCAGCACCGCGAGGGCTTCCTCGAGATCGACGGTGGCGGTCCACTCGCCGATGGCCTGGTCGAGTTCCGCCGTTCGCTTCACCCGGCCGGCGTTGTCCGCGAGCGCCGGATCGTCGGCGAGATCGGCGCGCCCGATGGCTTTCATCATCCGCTTGAATATGGAATCGGCATTCGCGCCGATGACCACGTACTTGCCGTCGCGGCACGGGTAGGTGTTCGACGGCACGATGCCCGGCAGCGACGAGCCCGTGCGTTCGCGCACGTTGTGGCCCATGCCGTATTCCGGAAGCATCGATTCCATCATCGCGAAGACCGCCTCGTAGAGTGCGACATCGACCACCTGCCCGCGGCCCGAGGTGGCGCGGTGGTGGATGGCGGTAAGCGCGCCGATCACGCCGAAGAGCGCGGCGAGCGAATCCCCGATCGACACGCCCACGCGAACCGGCGCGCGGTCCGGGTAGCCGGTGATGTAGCGCATGCCGCCCATGGATTCGCCGATGGCGCCGAATCCGGGGCGGTCCTTGTACGGGCCCGTCTGCCCGAAGCCGGAGAGCCGCACCATCACCAGGCCCGGGTTCGTGCTGGAGAGCGCCTCGTAGCCCAGGCCCCAGCGCTCCAGGGTGCCGGGGCGGAAATTCTCCACGACGATGTCCGCGGTGGAGACCAGGTCGCGCACGACCTGCTGGCCCTCGGGCGCCTTGAGATTCACCGCGATGGACTTCTTGTTGCGCGCCTGCGCGTACCACCAGAGCGAGTTGCCCTCGTGGAGCTGGCGCCACTTGCGCAGCGGGTCTCCCTCGCCCGGCGTCTCGACCTTGATCACGGTGGCGCCGAACTCCGCGAGGAGCCGCGCGCAGTAGGGGCCGGCGATGAGGGTGCCCATCTCGACCACCTTGAGATTGGCGAGCGGAAGCGGTGTCGTGGCTTCGGTCATGGCGTTCGCCTCCCGGCCGCGGGAGGGGTCGTGGACGATCGGGAGTTCATTGTCGCACCGCGACGGCCGGCGTCCACGGCCAGCCCGGCGTCACGCGGCGCAGCAGGACGAAGGCGATGCAGAGGTTCAGGGCATTCCACGCGATCCCGTTCACGAACGCCGCGCGGTAGGAGCCCGTCATGTCGAATATCCCGCCCGACATCCATCCGCCCAGCGCCATGCCGAGCAGCGTGCACATGATGATCGCGCCCGTCTTCGCGCCCGCCTCGCGCGCCGGAAAGTGCTCGCGCACGATGATCGCGTAGGAGGGCACGATGCCGCCCTGGAAGAGCCCGAAGAGCGCGGAGATCACGTAGAGCGGCACCAGCCCGTCGAAGGGCAGGAAAAGCAGCAGCGCCACACCCTGCAGGAAGGAGCCGAGGATCAGCGTGCGCAGTCCGCCGATGTGGTCGCAGATCCATCCGGAGACCAGGCGGCTCACGATCCCCACGCCCAGCATCAGCGAGAGCATCTCCGCCCCGCGCGCCGCGCCGTAGCCCAGGTCGCTGCAGTACGCGACGATGTGCACCTGCGGCATCGACATCGCGACACAGCAGGCGGTGCCCGCGACCATGAGCAGCGCCAGCGCCGTGGCGGGCGGGAGCCCGAAGGGCCTGCCGCCTCCGGTCGCGGCGGCCGGGGAGCCCGCCGAACTCGTGGCCGCCGGCGGGCGCACGCGCATGAGGAGTGCCAGCAGCGTCATCGACACGGCGCAGAAGATGCCCATCACGATGTAGCCCTGCCGCCAGCCGATGGTGTCGACGAAGTGCTGCAGCACCGGCGGCCAGATGGCGCCACCCAGGTAGTTCCCGCTCGCGCACACCGCCACCGCGATGCCGCGGCGCTTCACCCACCAGAGCGACGTGTCCGCCAGCAGCGGCGAAAAGGTGGCGGAGACGCCGAGGAAACCCAGCAGCACGCCGTGCAGGAGGTTGAAGACGTGGATGTCGTTTGCGAGCCCCGCGCCCACGTAGCCCAGCCCCAGGCCCACGGCGCCGACGATGAGCGGCACCATGACCCCGAAGCGATCCGCGAGCCGGCCCATCAGCACGCCGCCCACGCCCATGCCGATCATGAGGAGCGCGTAGGGGAGCGAGGCGTCGGCGCGGGGCACGCCGAACTCCGCCTGGACCGCCGGCAGCACCACGGGCACCACGTACATCGCGCTCGCGCCGATCGTCATCAGCGCGAGCGTCACCGCAAGTCGAAAGGCGGCGAAGCGGGAATCGGGCTGCGGGGTCATGCGCTCGTGGTCGTGGGCAACGGCTGGAGTGCGCGCCTACCCCGCCCCGTGGCAGGCCTTGTACTTCTTCCCGCTGCCGCAGGGGCAGGGATCGTTTCGGCCGACCTTGTCGCCTTCGCGCTTCTGCGGCACGCGGTTGATGCGGTTGTCGAACCAGTACTGGTAGGCCTCTTCCACGGTGCCGTAGAAGGAGTCGCGCGCGTCGTTCATGAGCTTTGCTTCGGCCTCGCCTCCTTCCCACGGCGCGCCGGATTCGAGCGCATGTTCCTTCAAGCGCCCGGAGAGCGCCATGAAGGGGAAGAGCAGCTCGTCCACGGTCTCGCCGTCGCCCGCGCTGAACCAGTCCGGATCGGCAAGCGCCACGCCGACGAGATAGCCCTCGCACCATACCGCGAGCTCCTCCTCGCCTTCCTCGGCAGGATAGGAGAGGACGTCGAGCCCTTCCTCGGCGGCGACGTCGCGCGCGGTGTCGCTGTAGAAGCGGGTGAGGAGATCGGTGACTTCGCTCGCCTCGGCCTCGCTCGCGAACGTGTGCTCGCCCAGCGCGGCCTCGATCCACTCCTCCTGCGGGATCGGCGAAGGCGCGCTCGCCACCGCGCAGAAGAGACCCTGCAGCGCGTCGAGCGTCATCGAGTCCTTCAGGTGGTCGGCTGCGAGAAGCGCCTCGAGGCGGTCGAGATCGGCGGGGGTGAGGCGGGGGGCGGTAGCTTGGCTCATGCGCGATTTTCGCAGCAATCGCCCCGGCGCGTGGCGCCTACCCGACTTCCACCTCCACCGTCCGGTACCCCACCCGGCAGCTCCCCACCTTCACCGCCACCTTGCCCTTGCCTTCGGCGAGGAGCGTCACGAACTTCTCGTGGGGATTGCCGCGCGTCCAAGGCATGAAGATGTTGGCGCCGTTGTAGAGCCCGCTGCCCCAGCCGTCGAGGTGCCCGATCTCGACGACCGACTCGGCGGGTGCGACGAGCTTTGCGCCCGTCGCCTTGGCGGTGAGGCGAAGGGGCTCCGCGTGCGGGAGCTTGCGCGCCGAGGGCAGGCCGCAGGTGCCGAGATAGCCCGCGTTGGCGACACGGATCTCGATCCGCGTGTGGCCGCCATCGGTCTTCTCGCGCTTCACGACTTCCACGGTGACGCGCGGCACGAGGGCGGCCACGCGCAGGAACGCGGCGCTTTGCGTCGCACAGGTTTCGGCAAGCAGCTCGTAGGGCGGGTTCCAGATGCCCACGCGCCCGTCGAAGCCGCCCACTTCGACGTCACCGAGCTGCGGGTGCGCGACCTTCTTCCAGCGCTTGAAGGCGCGACCTTGGTTCACATCGCGGTCGAGCTTCGCGAGTGCGAGGAAGTCCTTGCGCTCGAGCTGCGAGTAGTGGTCCACGAAGGGCTTCTTCCGCTCGATGCCCAACTGCTTGAAGAGATCCCACAGCTCGATCACGTAGGCGAGGCACCCGCGCTGGTGGTACGCCCAGTCGGAGAGATCGCCGTGGATGGGCTTTTCGGGCTCGTAGAGGAATTCGTGGAAGCCGCTCACCGTGGCGTAGCCCGTGTGCTCCGTCATCCACGCCTCGACCTGCTTGAAGAGCGCGAGGTCGGTCTGGTCCATCTTCTGGTCGGGCTTGTCGCCGAGCGGACGGATCAGCACGCCGCCGAAGGTGTGCAGGTTCAGCCACGTCATGATGTTCGGGTGCTTCGTGGCGAACTCGATAACCGCGCGCGTCTCCGGCGTGCTGCCGGGGTAGTGGCCGGCGCCGGCCTGGTCCGGCTCCGCGGCCCAGAGGTAGGGGAAGTTGCGGTTGAAGTCGTTCAGGTTGTCGGAAAGAAAGAACGGATCGGGAATGCGCAGGCCGTCGAAGTTGACGATGTGGCCTTCCGGATAGAGCTTGTAGTAGGGCCCTTCGTCTTCCGGAAGCCGCGGCACCATGACCGGGGGATCGAGGGGCTTGCCGTCCTCGCCGCGAAGCTCCACCAGTTCGCCATCGGGACTCGATTTCCGCATGTAGCCCGTCTGGCCGTCGCCGTCGACGTCGGAGGCTTCCCAGTAGGCGTGGTCCTTGTTCACGCGGTCGTTCACGGGGCTCGAGCGCACGTAGCGGCCCTTCTTGAGGACTTCCTCGGCGCCGTCGGGCGAGATGCGCGGGACCACGTAGAAGAGCGTCTCGCGGATCGCCTGCGCCATGTGCTTCGGGAGCGCCTTGCCGCCGGCTTCGTCCTTGCCCTGGTGGATCGCGAGGATGTCCTCGGCGAGCGCGAGCGCCACGCTGGAACCGCACACTTCGGAGGCGTGCATGTTGCCGTCGATCCACACGGCGGGACGGAGGTCGTCCGGCTTGGGCCCGATGGTGAGGATGGGGATGTCGCGTCCCTCGGCGCTCTTGCCGAGCGTGCCCAGGTGGACGAGGTCGGGATGCTGCTGCGACCAGTTGGCGAGTTGCGCGGTGAGGTCGGCGTAGTCCAGGTACTTTTCGCGGAACATGGGGCTACCTGCGGAGGGGTCGATTCGGGAAGCGCCACATTATCGTAAAAGAGGGCGATCGGGCTGCTTCAGAATTCGAGAGCGCCCTCGATGCCTGCAACGACGCGCCTCGCGGGCGCGGGCTCGTAGAAGCGGCCGTTGGCATCCGCCACGATCACGGAGCCCACGTAGCGCCGGTCGCCTGCATTCTCGACGCGCACGAACTGCGCAATCCGCCAGCCGCGGCCACGCTGCTCGAGGCCGGCGCGCAGCCCCCAAACGCAGTAGCCAGGCGCGGCCTCCGTGTTCGCGTCGTTCACGAAGACCTGGCTGCTGCGCCGCACCTCCACCCCGGCGTGAAAGCCGCTTCCCGCAGGGCGCCAGACGACTTCCGCAAAGAGGCTCGAGGGCGGCACGCCCGGCAGGCGGTTCCCCGCGGCGGCGGCGGCCCCGGGCGCCGCACCCGCGAAGCGCGCATCGACCACGGTCCACGCGAGCGCGGCCTCGAAGGCGCCGACGCGCTGCTCCCAGGCGAGTTCGAAGCCCTGCCGCCGCGTCCGTGCGGCGTTGGCGAAGATGGTCCTCCCGCCCGAGGAGCCGGCGACGACGATCTCGTCATCCACGTCCACGCGGAAGACGGCGGCGTTCACGCGGCCTGTCTCGCCGAGGCGCGCCTTGAGTCCCGCCTCGCGGTGGACGCTTCGCGCCGGGGAGAGGGCGAGATTGAGGCCCGTGGCGCCGTTCGGCTGATAGGCGAGCTCGGCGAAGGTAGGCGTCTCGAAACCGCGGCCGTAGTTGGCGTAGAGATTCAGCGCCGGGTCGGCCTTGAAGACGACGCCGAGCGCGGGCGTGGTGCGCGCGAAGCGCAGGTTCCCGCTGTCGTCCGGATTGCCCGCCGCGACGAAGTAGTCGCTCGTGGAAAAGCGCACGCGGCTATGGCGAAGCCCCGCGAGCAGCGACCACCGCTCCCGCGGTTGCCACTCGAGTTGCACGTAGGCGTCGCGGCTGTCCACGACGTTGTCCTCGTCGCGCTTGAGCGCGCCCGCCACCCCGGCGTCGTTCACGCGACCGGTGCGACGCTCGGCCATGCGGTCGTAGTCGGCGCCGACGCTGAGGGTCGCGGGTTCGCCGGCCAGGCGCACGCCGCGCGAAAGCCGGATCGCGGCGCCGGCGAAGCCGCGATCGAGGTCCACCACGCCGCCCGAGGCGGTTGGAGAAGCTTGCGCGGCGAGCGGGATCGCGAGGTACTGCGTGACCTGCCGGTCGCCCCCGTAGGCGCGCGCGTTGAGGCCAAGTTGCGGCGATAGTGCGGCATCCAGGGCGAGACCGAGCTGCGACTGGCGAATGTTCTTGCGGGTGTCGAAGGCGAGCGCGTTGGTGCCCGCCTGGCGCCGGTCGCTTGCGAGCTGCGCCGCGGTGAGTCCGAGCGGGTCCTGCGTGCCGGGCTGGTCGAGCGCGTTGGCGACGACGGTCAGCGTGGCGGCCTCCCCGAAGCCCATGCGGAACTTCGCATTGAGGTGATCGCGCGTGGCGGCGCTGTGCTCGCGGTAGCCGTCGGTGGAAAAGCGGGACGCGTCGACGAGCGCGCCCAAGCCACCCACGGTGCCACCGAATTGCACGCCGGTCTTGCGCATCCCGTCGCTGCCGCCGAACGCCTGGCCCGAGAGGGTCGGCTCGTCGGGCGCCTCCGCCGTGAAGACCTGGATCACGCCGCCGGCCGCGTTGCCGTGGAGCACCGAAAAAGGCCCGCGCAGCACCTCGATGCGATCGGCCGAGGACAGATTGAACGTGGCCGCCTGGCCCTGGCCGTCGGGCATGGTGGCGGGAATGCCGTCGGCGATCAGCCGCACACCGCGCACGCCGAAGCTCGCCCGCGCGCCGAAACCGCGCACCGAAATCTGCAGGTCCTGCGCGTAGTTCTGCCGGTTCTGGATCACGAGGCCCGGCACGCGCGCCAGCGCTTCCGAGAGATCGACCCGGGGATTGTCCTCGCGGATCGCGCGGCGCCCCACGGTGTCGATCGCGGCCGGGACGGCGAAGTTCTCGCGCTCGACGCGGGTGGCGCTCACGCTCAGTTCGGGAAGGCGCACGGGCGACTCCCCGCCGGCCGGCGAGGGGGCGGCCGGATCGAAGCGCGCGAGGAAGTGCGACATTGCGCCGATGTCGGCGTCAGAGACGCCGTAGAGCGCCGCGCTCATCTGCGTGTCCACGCCCGGCGGCGGGTTGTCGCGCATCGCGACCATCGTGTCGCGCAAGTACTCCTCGCGCTGCCCCGCGAGCCGCGGCATCTGCTGCTGGCCCCGGTAGTCGGCGAGATGGCAGATCCCGCAGCGCAGCCGCCCGGCGAGTTCGCGGCCGCGTGCGAAGAGCGCCTCGTCCCTTCGTCCCGGCGCCGCGCGTGGCGCAAGCACGGCGAAATGCGCGGCGAGGGCGACGATCTCGCGGTCCTTTGCTCCCTTGAGGATCTCCTGCATCGCCGGCGCCCCGCGCAGCCCCTCGCGCGTGAGCACGAGCAGGTTTTCGAGGAACACCCGCGGCTGGCCGGCGATCGAGGGCACGCCCGCGATCGAGGAGTTCCCGTCCTCGCCGTGGCAGGCGGCGCAAGCCCTCAGCCGCTCGGGCGGTGGGGCCGCCGGCTGGGCGAAGGCGGCGCCTTGAAGCAGGAGCAGGGCGGCGAGCGCGGCCCGCCGCCCCTTCCTGCACGTCGCGGTGGTCAGGACTTCTTGCCCGTGTAGCTCACGCGGTAGATCGCGCCGAGCTGCTCGTCGGAGACGAGGAGCGAGCCGTCCGCCATCGGCAGGAGGTAGGCCGGGCGGCCCCAGAACGCCTCATCCTTGTCATCGAGGAAGCCGGTGAGGAAGGGCGTCACCTTCGCGCTCTTGTTGTCGGGGGAGATGCGCACGTTCACCACGTCGTAGCCGAACTTCTTCGTGCGGTTCCACGAACCCTTGCGCACGATGAAGAGCGAGTCCTTGTACTCCGCGGGGAACATCTTCCCGGTGTAGAAGCGCGTGCCGAGCGCCGAACCATGGGGCCCGAGCACGGCGACCGGCAGCGTCACGTCCTTGCACGGGTCGGCCTTCTTGATGTCCTGGTCCGGGATGCCCTGGGCATGGCACCAGGGATAGCCGAAGAATTCCTTGCCGGGCTTGGTGAGGCGGTTGAGCTCCTCCTGGGGCCGTCGTCGCCCATCCAGTCGCGGCCCTGGTCGACGAACCAGAACTCGCCCGTCTTCGGGTGCCAGTCGAAACCGAGGAGTTCCGGACGCCGCGCACGATGACTTCCATCCCCGACCCGTCGGCGTTGTAGCGGCGGATCTGCGCGTACTCCGCGGTGGGCTCGCAGATGTTGCAGGGCGCGCCGAAGGGCACGTAGAGCTTCCCGTCGGGGCCGAAGGTGATGTACTTCCAGTTGTGGTGCTGCAGCGGGGGCAGGGCGAACTTGTCGGTGAGGTCCACCGGCGCGACGCCGGGATTGGCCTCGATGCCGTCGAAGCGCAGCACCTTGTTGATGGCCATCACGTAGAGCGAGCCGTTGCGGAAGGCGACCCCCGCCGGCTGCACGAGCTTGTCGACGACGACGCGCGCCTCGCGGCTGGCGCCCTTGTCGGTCACCTCGTAGACCCGGCCGAGGCCACGGGTGCCGACATAGATCTTGCCCTTGTCGCCCATGGCCATGGCGCGGCCGCCGGGGATGCCGGTGGCCCAGATCTCCACCTTGAAGCCCTCGGGCACTTTCAGCTTGGCGATCGGGATCTCGCTCGCGGGCGTTTCGACGTTCCTGCCCGCGTGCGGGGCGAGCTTGGAATCGGTGAACGCCGCGCCCTTGCCCTGCTGCCAGGCGGGCGGCGGCGCGGGGGTCGCGGCGGGTTGCTGGGCGTGGACGGCGAGGCTCAGGAGCAGGGTGGCGCCTGCGGCGAGCCAGGGCGCGCGGCGACCGCGATGCACGGTCAGGGCGTGGGTCATGAAGGTTCCTCCAGGTAGGTAGTTCGGTTCGGTGCGACCGATTCGATGGGGGGGACGTGGCCCTTGCGGCCCGTTCCGTTCTTGGTGTGCGAGCAGTGTAGCAAGGGGCGAAAAGCGCGCCAGAGGGCATTTCCTACCCGCGCGGGGGCTCGCCTTTTACTTGCCTGCCCGGCCTCGGGTGGCGTCGGTGATGGGCGCGCGCGGACGGCGGCCGCGGGAACGCGATATCGTGGCCGCACCCTCACACAGCGGGAACGCCCATGCCCCGAAGCATCCTCGACGAAGCGCATGTCCACCCCGCCATCCGCGGCAAGGTGGCCGGGCTGCACGCCGACATCGTGCGCGAAGTGCAGGACGCGATCGCGGCGAACGCCGTGGTGGTGGTGGGCCTCGCAGGGAACCCGCACGTGGCGAAGGCGCGGCGCGTGCTCGACGCGGCCGGCATCGCGCATCGGGATCTGCAGTACGGCAACTACCTCGGCCAGTGGCGAAGGCGCAATGCGCTCAAGCTGTGGACGGGATGGCCCACCTTTCCGATGGTATTCGTGAAGGGGGTGCTGGTGGGGGGTGCCGCGGACCTCGAGAAGCTCGCGGCGAGCGGCGAGCTGGAACGGATGCTCGCCTAGGGGGTCCGACCTGACAACGGAATCCCCGCTTGCGCGTTAATGGGTGGACGGGCCGTGCAGGTCGGGCCCGGTCGCGCCTTTCACAGCAGGTGCCCCTGGATTCATTCGGGGCCCGGTAGATGCTTCGAGGCGGGTCTTCGTGGATGCTGCGCGGTGGCCCGGGAAGGCTGCAGTGAACGCTCACGTGAGGAGGTTCCCATGCCGAAACTTTCCCTGTTGATCGCGGCGATCACCGCCGCAGCCGGCGCCCTGGTGGTTCCGACCCAGGCATCGGCGCACGACCCCGTCGCCGGCGCCATCATCGGGGGCGGCATCGGCGCCGCGGTGGGCGGTCCTCCAGGCGCTGCGGTGGGCGCGATACTCGGCACGCTCGCGGGAAGCGACCGGCATCACGGCCACGGCGCCTACCCGGACTATTCCTACGACGAGCCGCGCTACGCCCCGCGCCGCTATGCGCCCGCGCCTGCGTACTACCCGCCGGAGCCCGCGTATTACGCACCGGAGCCCGCGTACTACTCGCCTCCGCCGGTGTACTACGCGCCGCCCGTCTACTACTCCGCGCCGACGTACCGCTCGGCACCGGTCTATCGATCCGCCAACGTGTACGGCGGGCGCCACACCTCGCCCCGCTTCGAGCGGCACGGCTATCGGCACGACGGCTATCGGGGCCGGCATGACGGCGACCGAGGGCGGCACGATGGCAACCGGGGTCGCCATGACGGCGATCGAGGCGGGCACGATGGCCGGTGGGATCGACACGACGGACGTGGCCGCTAGGCCGGCCACTTCCTCCCCTCTCCGCCAGGAGAGGGGCCGGGGGTGAGGGAGCCCTACGGATTCGCGACCTTCGAATCCGCCGGCGCCTCTTCCCGCTCGTCCTTCCCGTAGTCCCGGGAAACTTCCGCCACCCGCAGCCGGTAGTCGGCGAAGTATTTCTCGCGCCCGAGCCGCTGCATCGCGCGGTGCTCGGGCAGCTTCCTCCACGACTCCAGCGCCTTCTCGTCGCGCCAGACGGAGAGCGAGAGGAGCTTCCCCGGCTCCGTGAGGCTTTCGAAACGCTCGACGGAAATGAAACCGTCGATCGACTCGGCGAGCGGGCGCATGCGCTTCGCGGCCTCCAGGTACGCCTCGCGTTGGGCAGGTTCGGGCGTGACTTCGAAGATCACGGCGATCATGTCTGCATGGCCTCCTGCGAAATTGGGGACGCTCCCCTATTCTGGCGAAAAAGGAGATGGTGGGAACGCCTTGCGGCGGGCCCGTGCGATATCGCCGCACCGGCCCGGGGCAGGCTCACGCCCTGAGCCCTCCGTTTGAGAACCTGGTTTCCGTAATCCGGGCGAAAGCCCGTCGCCGATTTGACTCCGCTTGCGGGGCGACTCAACAAGTACTGCTAAAACGAGGCCGTCCCCGATGCCCGGCGGGATCTTCCTCGCGATCCTCCCTCCGGGCCAGGAGACCGCCATGAGCGTAAAGCTCTCGAAATCACACCGGGAATGGATCGAACGCTATCGCGAGGAGCGCTGGGAGCGCACGCGCGAGCGCCTCGAGTTCGTGTTCGCGCAACCCTTCGCGATGCTGCCGCGCGAGATGGGGCGCCGTCGGCCGGATGAAGCGGGCGCTCCCGTTCAATCCAGCGACCGAGGCACTACCTCCCGCCGGGACGACCGAAGCTGAAGGGAAGCGTCCCCTTCACGGCTTCACCCCGCCAGCGGTGCCATACGCGCCAGCCGAGCAGCGCCCCGATGATGGCGATGTACACCGCGGGCTCGGCGAAGTCGTTCTTGCCCGCGCGCATCCACCAGAAGTGCAGCAGGCCGACGGGTGCCACGACATAGACGAGCTGGTGCAGCCGCTGCCAGCGCCTCGCCCCCAGCGCCCGGATCGCGCGGTTGAAGGAGGTGGCCGCGAGCGGCGCCATGAGGACGAGCGCCGTGAAGCCCGCGAGGATGAAGGGGCGCTTAACGATGTCGCGCGCGATGTCGCCCACATGGAGGCCCATGTCGAGGCCCGCGTAGCAGAGCACGTGGACCGTGCCGTAGAAGAAGGCGAAGAGCCCCAGCATGCGGCGGAAGCGAAGCAGCTGGTTCTGTCCCGTGATGACGCGAAGCGGCGTGACGGCGAGCGTGATCGCGAGGAAGCGCAGCGTCCAGTCACCCGTCGAGCGGATCAGCGCCTCGGCGGGGTTGGCGCCCAAGGCGTTCGCGAACGCCGCCCAGGCGAGGTACGCGAAGGGCGCGAGGGATGCGGCGAAGACGAGCGGCTTCGCCACGGGATGCTGCAGCAGCTTCGCGACCGAATTTCGTTCCATGGCAGGGCCGCTAGTAATGCTTGCGCAGATCCATGCCGGCGTAGAGGTTTCCGACCTGGGCCTCGTAGCCGTTGAAGAGAAGCGTCGGGCGCTTCGCCTGCAGGAGCCCGTCGGCGCCGATGCGCCGCTCCGTGGCCTGGCTCCAGCGCGGGTGGTCCACGGCCGGGTTCACGTTGGAGTAGAAGCCGTACTCCTGCGGCGCCACGGTCTCCCAGGCGGTCGCGGGCTTCGCTTCGACGAAGCGGATCTTCACCAGCGACTTCGCACTCTTGAAGCCGTACTTCCAGGGCACGACGAGGCGCACGGGCGCGCCGTTCTGGTTGGGCAGCACTTCGCCGTAGAGGCCGAAGGCTAGGAGCGTCAACGGGTGCATCGCTTCGTCGATGCGAAGCCCCTCCGCGTACGGCCACGCAAGCACGCCCGAGCGCACACCCGGCATCTGGCGATCGTCGGCGAGCGTGACGAACTCGACGAACTTCGCGTTGCCCGTGGGCTCGACGAGCTTCGCGAGCTCGCGGAACGAAAAGCCCACCCACGGGATCACCATCGACCAACCTTCGACACAGCGCAGGCGATAGACGCGCTCTTCCATGGGGGCGAGCTTCAGGAGCTCCTCGATGCCGAAAGCGCGGGGCTTGGCGACCGCGCCTTCGACGCTCACGGTCCAGGGGCGTGTCTTGAGCGTCCCCGCCTTCTTCGCTTGCGAAGCCTTGTCGGTACCGAACTCGTAGAAGTTGTTGTAGGTCGTGACGTCCTTGTACGGCGTGAGCGTGTCGGTCGCGATCGCGCCGGGCTCGCGGCTCGGCGTGCCGGGGAGGAGGATCTTGCCCTTGGGTTGTGCGACGGCTTCCGCCTGCGCGCTGCTCTCGATGCAACCGGCGAGGCTCGCGCCCGCCACGCCCAGGGCCATGCGCTTCAGGAATTCGCGGCGCTGCTCGTAAATCGCGCGGGGGGTGATCTCCGAGGGGCTCGGGAGCGGGTAGGCGCGGCTATGGCGGGAGGGCATGGGGATCCTGTCGGGGGTATCGGGGGAGCGGGGGCTCCGGGTTCGACAGGTAGTTCGGAGCGGGAGGCCGGGAAGTTACGGGCGGGACCAACGCATGCAACAGCTCGACGGTCCTCGCGGCAACGTCCCGCAGCGGCATTTACTTCCGATCCCAGTAAGCCGCCTTTTCGGGGAAGATCCACCGCACCCCGCCCCGAGCATCCCGCTGGTCGCCCTCGTATCGCGGGATCAGGTGCACGTGCACGTGCGGCACCGTCTGCCCCGCGGCCGCCCCGTCGTTGATCCCGATGTTGAAGGCGGCCGGCTTGTGGATCTCGACCACCCGCTCGCGCAGGCGGTCGAGAAGCTCGAGCACGGCATTTCTTTCCTCGCCGGTCAACTCGAACCAGGAGCCCACGTGCCGCTTCGGGATGGCGAGCGCGTGGCCGGGTGAGACCGGATAGTTGTCGTCGCAGGCGAGGGCGAGGTCGTTCGAGAACACGAGGCCGTCGGGGGCGGGCTTGCAGAAGGGACAGGGTTTCGACATGGGGCGGGGGGTCGGGGAATGAAGTCGTGGTGCCGGATTATCCGGCATGCGCTCCCCACCCGCGGCGCGAAAGGCGAACGCGCAGCACTTACACCCGCCGGCACGCCTTCCCGGGATCGACTGCAAGCTCCATCAGCATCTCGACCTGCCAATCCCATGGCTCGTGCCATGAGCCACCGCGGGAGAAGACTTCCGTGCCACCCGGGCTGCGCTTCCCCGATTCCGGCGCTGCGGGCGGGGCAGTGGCCGGCGCCGCGGCGGGCGCCCATGGCGCGGCGCGGGCGGACCAGGAGGCGGCGTTGCGCAACTGCCTGAAGGGGCGGGGATACCACCTGATTCGTCGACCTCGCCCCGGGTTCAGGCTGCGCAGTATTGAACATATAGTCTTAAAGATGTACAGTTATGAACATGCCCACCGCGGCCCGCCACCCCGCCCCCGAACCCGTCGGCGCCCGAAGCCCCGCCGCCGGCGCCGCGGCCCTGCGCACGTTCTTCCGCATCGCCGAGGCCTGGGGCCTTTCCACCGCCGACCAGCTCGCGATCCTGGGGCTTCGCTCCCGCACGACGCTCAATGCCTGGAAGAAGGGCGGGGTGGGCGCGCTCTCCCCGGATGCGCTCGAGCGGCTTTCCTACGTCTTCGGCATCTACAAGGCGCTGCGGATCCTCCTGCCCACGGCCGGGGCGGCCGATGCGTGGATCGCGAAGCCCAATGCCGGCCCGCTGTTCGGCGGCGGCAGCGCGCTCGACCGGCTGCGGGGCGGCAAGGTCGCGGACCTCTTCCTCGTCCGCCAGTACCTGGATGCGCAGCGCGGTGGCTGGAGCTGACAGGCGATCGCGCGTCACCTGGGCGCCGAGCTATCGCCTGGTTCCCAGCCGCTTTCCGCCGGTGCAGCTCTTCGATCGCGTGGCGGACGCGGCGGACCTGGAAGCGGTGATCGCGATCGAGGGCCTCACCAACGACCGCCTGAGGGACGAGATCGGCGAGATCGCACTCGTCGCCAGCGCGGAGCGCATCTCGGGCCCGGGCACCTCCGCGATCATGGCCGCCTTCACGCACGTGAATCCCGAGGGCGGGAGATTCACCGACGGCACCTACGGCGCCTACTACGCGGCGCACGACCTGGACACTGCCGTGCGGGAGGTCTCGCACCACCGCGGTATCTTTCTCGCGCGCACCAGGGAAGCGGCGGGCGAGATCGACCTGCGGTGCTACCTCGCGCGATTGAGCGGCGAGTTCGTGGACATCCGGGGGTTGCGCAGGAAGCGGCCCGATCTCTACGACCCGGTGAGCTACGCGCGTTCCCGGCTCTTCGCGCGGCGGCATCGCGACGCAGGCGCCACGGGTATCGTATGGGAGAGCGTGCGCAACCCGGGCGGGGAGTGCGCGGTGGCGTTCAGCCCCAGGGCGCTCAAGCCCGCGATCCAGGGCCCGCACGTGTCCCTCGTCTGGGATGGAGAGCGGATCGTGCGCTACTACGTGAAGAGCCGGCTGGAGGAGCTGTAGGCGGCGAGGGGGGAGACGGGTAGGATCGCGCCCACTGGCTCAGCCGATGAGCCACCCCGCGCGGAGACTTGCCGCATGATCGACCTGGAGCGCATCCACCGCATCAACGACCTGCTTCGCGACCGCACCGTGGTCTCGAAGGCGGAATTCCTGCGCGAGCTGGAAGTCTCCCCGGCCACCTTCAAGCGCGCGCTCGACCACATGCGCGACCGTTTGAATGCACCGATCGAGTACGACCGGGACGCGGGCGGTTACCGGTTCGGCAAGGCAGGGCCCGGCCCGCGCTACGAGTTGCCGGGCCTGTGGTTCAACGCTTCCGAGGTGCACGCACTCCTCACGATGCAGCACCTGCTCGAGAACCTGGAGCCCGGGTTGCTCGCGCCGCACGTGGCGCCGCTCATGGTGCGGTTGAAGGCGATACTCGACGTGCCCCCCCAACGCCAACCCGTCTCCGTTGGCAAGGGCAAGCCCGCTGGCCGCGCGCACGCGGGCGGGGAGAAGCCGTCGCTCGAGGAGATCGGCAAGCGCATCCGCATCATGCGCATGGCCGCGCGCAGCATGAAGCTCGAGTTCTTCGAACTCGCCGCGACCGCCACCCTCAAGCGCCGCCGGCTCGCCATCACCTTCTGGAGCCGCGCGAGCAACGAGACCACGGAGCGCACGGTCTCGCCGCAGCGCCTGGTCTTCTACCGCGGCAACTGGTACCTGGACGCGTGGTGCCACCTGCGGGACGGCATCCGCAGCTTCGCGCTCGACGGCATCCGTGCGGCGACGCTGGAGGCGGATCAGGCGAAGAACGTCCCAGAGCCCGATCTCGACGACTACCTCGCCACGAGCTACGGCATCTTCGCGGGCAAGCCCCGCGGCTGGGCGAAGCTCCGCTTCAACGCCGAGGCCGCGCGCTGGGTCGCGCACGAGAAGTGGCACTCCAAGCAACGCGGGCGCTTCGAGCCCGACGGCGGCTACATCCTGGAAGTGCCCTTCGGCGACGACCGCGAGCTGGTGATGGACATCCTCAAGTTCGGGCCGGAGTGCCGGGTGGTGGAGCCGAAGGAACTCGCGAGGAAGGTGGCGGGGCTCGCGAAGCGGACGGCCGCCCTTTATCGCGGCTAACGGTGGAGAAGGCCCGTGTAGTGACCCTCGGCCTTCGCAAGCCCGCAGCCCGAGCGAGCCCGTGCAGGCGAATCCCTCCCCGATGAACAGGATCGTCTCCGGCGGCCAGGCTGGCGTGGACCGCGGCGCCCTCGATGCGGCACTCGCCGCCGGATTTCCCTGTGGCGGCTGGTGCCCCGAAGGCCGCAAGGCCGAGGACGGGCCGATTCCCGATCGCTATCCCTGCGCGAGCTTCCCGGCGCGGGCTACCGCGATCGCACGATCCGAAACGCCTTCCGGGACAGCGATGCCACCGTGATCCTGCATGCCAGGTGTCGTGGAAGGCGGAACGGAACTCACCCTCCTGGCCTGCGAGCGCATCCGCAGGCCCCAGCGCTCGTCGACTGCTCTGTGAACTCGGCGGCGGAGGCGGCGGCCCTGCTGGCGCGAGAACCCGCCCCCGGGCGCGGGCGCGCGGGGGGGGGGGGGGCCGGGGGGGGGCCCGGGGGGGGGGGGGGGGGGGCGCGGGGGCCCCGCCCCCCGGCCGGGGGCGGGGGGGCCCGGCCGGGCGGGGGGGGCGGGTTCGTGCGCGAGCACGGGATCGAATGCCTGAACGTCGCCGGCCCCAGGGAGAGCAAGTGGGCGGGCGCCAGGGATTGCGCGTACAGGGTGATCTCGGGCGCTCGCGGAGCTGACCAGCAGCTCGTGAGGGTTCGGTACGGCCGCGTTTGCCGGCAGCGGATCGACCGCAGCCCGCCTCAGGCCGTCTGCCCCACCGCCGCCTGGGGTTCGGGCACCGAGGAAAGCGACGGCGGCGCGCTGCGCACCTGCCCCTTGCCCGCCATCTTCGCCGCATACATGGCGCCGTCGGCCGCCACCCACAGGGCCTCGGCCGTCGTGCCGTGTTCCGGGAAGAGCGCGTAGCCGGCACTGCCGCCCACCTTCAGGTTCGCACCGCGAAACTGCAGCGGCACCGAGATCATCTCGATCACCTTGTAGGCCACGCGGCGCGCTTCCTCGTGGCGGCGCACGTTCGGAAGGACCAGCAGGAATTCGTCGCCGCCGACCCGCGCGAAGGTGTCGCTGCCGCGCAGCTCCCCGCGCACGCGCCGCGCGATCTGGCGCAGAGCGGCGTCGCCTGCACGGTGGCCGAAGCGGTCGTTGATCGGCTTGAAGTCGTCGAGATCGATGAACATGAGCGCGCAGCCCTCGCCGTGGCGCGCCGCGCCCCTGAGCATCGACCGCAGCCGCTCCTGCGCGAGCGCGCGGTTGGGTAGCCCCGTGAGCGCGTCGTGGGTCGCCATGCGGTGGATGCGCGCGCGCTCGATCAACCACCCGTAGACGAGGAGCCCCATGATCATGCCGAGCGCGAGCCCCGCGGCGCGGTAGAGCTGCCGCGAGCCCATGGCAGCGGGCGCGTTCCACCCGGCGGCGGGAACCACCGCGATCTGCCAGGTTCCGCCGGGAACCGCGATGTCGAGCAGCATCGCGCCCGACTCGAAGACCGAGGGCTCGCCCAGGATCAGTTCGCCCTCGGCGCCCAGCGCGTCGGCGCCGCGGACCGCCACGCGCAGGTCTTCCACGCGCGGGCTCACGCCCGCGGCGGCGAAGAGCGAATCGGCATCGAGCACGATCGACACGAGACCCCAGTAGCGGCCGCGGAACTGCGACGGCCCGACGTTCGCGACGTACACCGGCACGCGGTTGATGAGGCCCCGGCCGCCCTGCACCAGCGCCACGGGCCCGGCGAATATCGGCTCGCCGGTCTCCATCATGCGCAGCACCGGGCCGCGCTGGTCGGGGTGATCCATGTAGCGAAGCCCGAGGGCGGCATCGTTGCCCGCGAGCGGATAGACGTGGGAGACGACGCTGTCGCGCGCGAGGCCGATGCTGCGGACGTGGCGGCCGCGCCGGACGATCTCCTCGGCGAGGCGCTCGAAATCGGCGTCGCGAAAATGCGGCTGGGTGGCGACGAAGACGGCGAGCCCCACGGTGAGGTGCGCGGTCGCGTTCACCTCGGATTCCAGGCGCGAGCGCAGGTTTCCCGCCTCGCCCATGACGCGGTTGCGGTACTGGGCCTGGTCCTCCGCGAGTTCGAGGTCCGCCACGTACTCCGCGCCCGCGATCACCCCTGCCGCGGCCGCCAGTGCGATGGCGGGGATGCGGAGGCGCTGCCACCAGTTGCGGCGGCGGGGTTCTGGGCGGACAGGGTTCACGTTCTTGCGCGGGGGGTTCAGGTATTTCGTTTATCGGCCCGCCGGGGGGGGGACTTGAGCGGGAAGGCGCCTCTTTCCCCGGGGGAAGCTCACGCCATGAGCCACGGGGCCGGCAGGATGGTCGCGTGCGGGTGTCCATCGCCCGCCTAAGGAGAAATGCCCATGGATGGCGAAGCGTTCGTGGAACTGCGGCCTCCCGAGACGGCCGAGTGGACCCCGGCGGGCTTGAGGGAGCCGCCCACGAGGTGGCTCCGCGGGCGCCTGGACGAGGTGATCGGCGCGCTCCCGGAGTTCGAGCGCGGGCCTTTCGCCATGGCCCCGGAAAACGAAGGCCCGTGGCACGCGAACGAGCTCTTCGACCTGATCGCCACCCGCGAGGGGCCCTCCTGGGCGCGGCGCCCCGTGGCGGTGGTGTCGCGGGCCTACCGGCTGATCGGCCATCTCGAGGCGGCGCGGGTGCTGGTCGAATCCCTCGCGGACCTCGGGCAGGACCCGGAAGGGCTCGACACCCATGCGACGCTGGATCGCTACGGCGCACGCCTGGCGCTGGAAGTGAACCTCGGCGCCCACTGGATGGTGAACCCCGGCGACGACCACCCGGTGGCGCTGCAGCTGCGCTGCCTCAATTCCGTGGACGCGAGCGCGATGCTGCGCGTGTGCTTCACCTGGTACCGGCTCGTGTGCACCAACGGCCTCGTGGTGGGGTTCGCGAAGAACGTCGGGCGGATCGTGCACCGCGAGTCGCGCCTCGCGCCGGATGTGCGAAGCGAGATCGCGCGCGGGCTCTCGCTCGCCCGCGAGGACCGGCTCTCGATGTCGCGCTGGCTCGAGCGGCCCGTGGCGCCCGGGCGGCTCGCCCCCTTCGCCGACGGGGAACTCCAAGGACCGCTGGGGCGCCCGCGACGCCGCGCGGTTTCTCCATATCGCGCGCACCGGGTTCGACGCCGAGCTCGCGGACCGGTTCCAGCCCGGAAAGCCGAGCGAGAAGACCATGGCGGAGACGGTCGCCGTCCCCGGCAGCCCCGTGCAGGCCCGCACCGAATGGGACATCGCGCAGGCGCTCTCGTGGGTGGCGCGGGGCCAGCGCGACGCTTCCGCGCATCTCGACCGGCTGCTCCAGATCCCGGCGCTCGTCTCGCACCTGTCCCGCCATTGAAGGAGTGCAACGCCATGGAACTCGTGATCGACCAACCCCACCTCATCGACACGCTGCGCTTTCGCCTCCAGGCCGCGCGCGCGCTGCCGCAGGAGGACATTCGCCTCGTGGTGAACGTGACCGCGCTCGTCGGCTCCGCCGACCACGACCAGGGCGTGCTGGAGAAGCGCATCCGCGACACACTCGCGCGCGTCGTGAAGACGGACTGGACCTTCACCCGCATCGAACGCCAGCCCGATGCGGCGGGCTACGAGCGCGTGACGCTGCGCGCGGGAGCGCGCGTGCCGGCTTCCGAGAACTGGAACCTGCCGGAGCGGGCACGAACCGCGAGCCGCGACGGCATCGCCGTCAACCCGCCCGAGGTGAGCTACGCGCTCTCCACGGCCCGGGTCGACGGCGCGGTCGAGGCCCTGCGGCTCGATCTCCTCGCGCGCGCCACGGAGCAGGCGGAGAAGATGTCGGCGGCGAGCGGGAGGCGCTGGCGCGTGGGCGACGTCGAGTTCGGTTCGGCCGGGATCGTGCACGAGAACATGCGCCGGACGGGCAAGGGCGCGTACTCGGACGACGACGCGTCGCTCGAGCTGCTCGCCTTGATCGACACGCCCACGGGCGTCACCGGCGGGGAGCGCATTTCGCTGGTGGCGAACGTGACGCTGAAGGCGTTCACCGATTTCCAGTTTCGGCATGACGGACGGGCGCCTTACTACGTGACGGAGGAGGAAAACCTCACCCATCCCTCTCCCCGAGGGAGAGGGGAGAGAACTGTCGTCGACCAAGGGAGAGGCCAGACAGGCGGGGGATGACATGCTCGGCGCAGTGGTCGGCGACATCGTGGGGTCGATCTACGAGTGGAAGAACCACCGCTCGAAGGACTTCCCCTTCTTCGGCCCGGGCGCGGACTACACGGACGATTCCGTTCTCACCCTGGCCGTGGCCGACGCGCTGCTGCACGGCCACCCGCCGCAGAAATCGCTCTACCTGTGGGCCACACGCCACCCGAAACGCGGCTACGGCAGCCGCTTTTCGAACTGGCTCGGCACCTGGGAGCTCGCGCCCTACGGCAGCTACGGAAACGGCGCGGCGATGCGCGTGAGCCCCGCGGCGCTTATCGCGGGCTCGCTCGAGGAGGCGCTTTCGCTCGCGGTGAAAGTGACCGAGGTCACCCACGACCATCCCGAAGGCCTCAAGGGCGCGAAGGCCGCTGCGCACGCCATCTTTCTCGCGCGCGGCGGCATCGGCGCCGGCGACATCCGCCGGGAGATCGCGCGGCACTATGGCTACGACATGGGTCGCACGGTGGACTCGATCCGCCCGCACTACCGGTTCGACGAAAGCTGCCAGGGCACGGTGCCGGAAGCGCTGATCTGTGCGCTGGAAGCGGTCTCCTTCGAGGACGCGATCCGCAACGCCATTTCCATCGGCGGCGATTCCGACACCGTGGCGGCGATCGCGGGCCCGGTGGCGGAGGCACGCTTCGGCATCCCGGACGGGATCGCGCGCACGGCCATGGCGATGATTCCCGCGGACATGCAGGAGACGCTGTGGCGCCTGTACGCGCGCAGCGACTACGCGCATCCGCTTTCCCGCGAACGGCCCGTCCTCCCGGTTTCGGAGCTGCGCGCGCGCTACGAGGCGCTGCCGCCCATCGAGGAGCTGCCCGGCGAGCGCACGTTCCGCATCCGCCTGGGGGGCGGGTGGGAATCCTTTCTCTACTACGGGCGCTCGGCCTCGGCGCAGTTCCGGCGCGAGTTCGCCGAGAAGGGCGGCGGCGAGGCGATGTTCGGGGATTGCCGGGAGCTGGTGGCGCTGGTGATGGAGGCGTGGCCGGCGGCGGGCGAAGGGGAGTAGCGGTTCCTAGTCCTCGAAGATCCGCGCCACGTCCGGCGCGGCGAACCGGTACTCCTGGTTGCAGATCTCGTCGTGCACCGTCACCACGCCGTGCTCCGCGAGGGTGGCCTCCACCTCCGCGCGGCCCAGGCTGCGCAGCATCGCGATCACCTTGTCCTCGCTTCGCGTGCATCCGTCCTTCACCGGCTGGGGCTTGAAGAGGCGCACGTCGTCTTCGGGGAAGAGGGTGGTGAGCATTTCGGCGACCTCCTCGGCGCGGCCTCTTCCCTCACTCCGGCCCTCTCCCAAGGCAGAGGGAGCGCTTCTTTCGCGCACGATTCCCGTGCCGAAGAGATGGGCAAAGCCCTGCGCCGCCTGCTGCTGCACCCGCGCCCAGCCGTCGGGGTCGCGCTCGTCGGCCCTGGGGAGCTTCTGCAGGATCAGCGCGCCCGCGCCTTCCTTCGACGCGCGAACCCACAGGTGCGTGGGCACCTGCTCGCTGCGGTCGAAGTAGCGTTCGAAACACTCGGCGAGCGTGGCACCCTCGAGGGGCACCACGGACTGGAAGTGGCGCGCGGTGCTGGTGTTCTCGATGGTGAGCACCAGGCGCCCCGTGGGGAAATAGTCGTGGATCGTCATGTCGCGGTCCGTGGCGCTCTCGCCGGCCTTGAGCATCGCGCGCAGGGCGAACTCGTGCGTGCAATCGGCCACCGCCATGGTCACGGGCCCCTGGCCCATCACCTGCAGCACCGCGCGGCCGGGGTGCTTCAGGCCGGAGGCGATAAGCACCGCAAGCGCGGCAAATTCCCCGAGCAACGCGTGCAGCGGCTCGGGATAGTCGCGGCGCGAGAGGATCGCGCTCCACACCGGGCCCAGTCGCACCACCTGGCCGCGGATGTCGAGGTTCTCGAGGATGAAGCGCTGCGTGAGGTCGGCGGGCGCGGTCATGGGGAAATGATACCGCCCTCACCCCGACCCTCTTCCCAGGGAGAGGGGAGAACTTGCGGTCTCCGGCCGTGGAGCAACGAGCGCACCCTGTTCCATTGGGAGAGGGTCGGGGTGAGGGCATACTGCTCGTGTCGACACTGCTGCGAGCCTCGAACCCCATGTACGACGTCGCCCGGCTCATCAAGGCGGCCGATTTCGCCGCCCTCAAGCACCGCGGGCAGCGGCGCAAGGACGCCGAGGCCTCGCCCTACATCAACCATCCGCTGGCGCTCGCTCGCGTACTCAAGCTCGAAGCCGGCGTGGACGATGTCGACGTCCTCGTGGCCGCGATCCTGCACGACACGGTGGAGGACACCGAGACCACGGTCGAGGAACTCGGGCGGGAATTCGGCCCGGAGATCGCCGCGATCGTCGCGGAAGTCACCGACGACAAGCGATTGCCCAAGCCGGAGAGGAAGCGCCTGCAGGTCGAGCACGCTCCCGGCTCCTCGCCGCGCGCGAAGCTGGTGAAGCTCGCCGACAAGATCTGCAACCTGCGCGACGTGCGCGATCGCCCGCCCGCCCATTGGCCTCTGGAGCGGCGGCAGGCGTACTTCGAGTGGGCCAGGGAGGTCATTGACGGCATCCGGGGGGCGAATCCCGTCCTCGAGGGGCTGTTCGACGAGGCGTACCGGGCGAAGCCCTAGCGTACGCCCTCCCTCGGACCCCTTTCCCCGGGGTGTCGGGCAGAGTTGAGACAGGTCAACGGGGCGGGCCCGGCCCGGCGTACCGTGGGCTTACACCTTGAATCCGCGGGAGACGCCATGTATTCCCAGCCGCAGTCCCTGCTCCCGAACTTCATCTCCGGCAACGCGGACCGCCTGCTGCACGCGACCATGGGCAAGCTCACCGGGGGCCTGTCGCCGGCGTCGCTGTCCAGCGCGTGGGTGGACTGGGCGATGCACCTCGCCATGTCCCCCAGCAAGCAGGCCGAAATCGCGGAGATGGGCGTTCGCCAGTGGGAGCGTCTCGGCCACTACGTGATGCATGCCCAGGGCGGGTCCTGCGAGCGCTGCATCGAGCCCCTGCCCCAGGACCCGCGCTTCCGCGACCCGGCCTGGCAGGAGTGGCCCTACAACGTGATCCACCAGGGCTTCCTCCTCGGCCAGCAGTGGATGTCGATCTCCATGCGCGGCGTGAGGGGCGTCACGCGGCACCACGAGCAGGTGATGGAGTACACGACGCGGCAATGGATGGACGTCTTCTCTCCCTCCAACTACCTGGGCACCAACCCGGAAGTGGTGCGGGCGATCAAGGACACCGGCGGCGAGAACCTCGCCAACGGGTTACGCAACTGGCAGGAGGACCTGGAGCGCTTCCTCGCCGGCGCGCCGCCGGCGGGTTCCGAGAACTACGTGGTCGGCAAGAATCTCGCGCTCACACCGGGCAAGGTGGTGCTCAAGAACGAGTTGATCGAGCTGATCCAGTACGCGCCGACCACGAAGCGCGTCAACGCCGAGCCCATCCTCATGGTGCCGGCGTGGATCATGAAGTACTACATCCTCGACCTCTCGCCCGGCAACTCGCTGGTGAAGTACCTGGTCGACCGAGGCCACACGGTGTTCATGATCTCGTGGAAGAACCCGGGCCCCGCCGACCGCAACCTCTCCATGGACGACTACCTGCGCCACGGCGTGATGGCCGCGCTCGACGCGGTCTCGAGGATCGTCCCGAAGCGCAAGGTCCACGCGATGGGCTACTGCCTCGGCGGGACGCTGCTCGCGATCGCCGCGGCCGCACTTGCCCGGGACGGCGACAAGCGGCTCGCCTCGATGACGATGCTTGCCGCGCAGACGGACTTCACGGAGCCGGGAGAGCTCGCGCTCTACATCGACGACAGCCAGCTCACCTTCCTCGAGGACCAGATGTGGGAGAAGGGCTATCTCGACTCCACGCAGATGTCGGGCGCCTTCCAGCTCCTGAGGAGCGTCGACCTCGTGTGGTCGAGCCTCGTGAAGCAATACCTGAAGGGCGACCGCACGCCGGTGAACGACCTGATGTCGTGGAACGCGGACGGCACGCGCATGCCCTACGAGATGCACACCGAGTACCTGCGCAGCCTCTTCCTGCACAACGACCTCGCCACGGGGCGCTTCAAGGTGTGGAGCCGGCCGATCGCGCTGCCGGACATCGACGTGCCGATCTTCTGCGTGGGCACCGCCACGGACCACGTGGCGCCGTGGCGCTCGGTGTACAAGCTGCACCTCCTCACCCACGCCGAGCTCACCTTCGCGCTCACCACCGGCGGGCACAACGTGGGCGTGGTGAACCCGCCGTCGAAGGAATCGAAGCGCAGCTTCCGCATGCGCACGCGGCCGAAGGGCGGCGACTACCTCGATCCGGAGGCCTTCGCGCAGGTCGCGAAGGAATACCCCGGCTCCTGGTGGACGGCATGGGAGGCGTGGCTCACGGAACGCTCGTCCGGCAAGGTCGCGCCGCCGAAGATGGGAAACGCCGCCTACCGGCCGCTGGGCAATGCCCCCGGCACCTACGTCTTCATGCGCTGAGGCGCGAGCCGCCTCCTAGCCGAAGGAAAGCCAGCCGGGCCGGAAGACCAGGATCAGGCCCAGGGCCACGAGTACCGCGCCGCCCAGGAGGTTGGACCAGCGCGTGTACCTGCTCGTGAGCCCCGTCACTTCCAGGGCGCCCAGGGTGGCGAAGAGCACCACCAGGTCGTCCAGCATGAAAACCAGGATGTAGAGCGCGAGGTAGCCGTAGTACTGCCAGGCGGGCAGTGCGCTCTGCACCAGGATTTGCGTGTAGACGGCCGGGATTCCCGCCGAGCAGATCAGCTCCACCACGTTCACCGCGAAGGCAAGCGCCACGATGCCGCCGAGCGCGAGCCAGAGCTGCTCGCGGTTCGTGAGTTCGCGCAGGCGATCGAAGACGCGGCGGCGTTCATCGGCCCCCGTCACCTTGCACACGGCCTCGGGGTTGGTCACGAACTCGCGCAGGTACAGCAGGCCGCCGATGACCGCCACGGCGGCGATCACCCAGCGGATCCACGCGACCGTGCCGATGAAGAGGAAGACGTTCAGCCACGCTGCGAGGAAGAGGAAGTAGACGAGCGCCGAGGCGACGACGAAGGCCCCGCCCAGCAGCCACATGCGACCGCGGTCCTTGAGCGCGACGAGGAGCCCCAGGAGAAAGACGAGCACCCACATCGCGCAGGGGTTGAAGCCGTCCACGGCGGCGAGCAGCAGGGTGAGCACCGGCAGCGACAGGTTCGCGGTGCGCACTTCGCCCAGGAGCGGAAGGCGCACGGCCTCCGGCAGCGCCGGACCCGTCGTCGCAGCGCGCCGCTCCGCGGCCGGGGCCTGCGCCTCGGAGCCGGCAACCGCCAGTGCCAGCGGCTTCACCGAATCCGGGCAAGGGCTCGCGAGGCACTCGGCCACGCGCGCCTCGATCCTTCGCCCGGTGGCGGATTCGTCCAGGAACCCGATGAAGACGGTGTCGCCCACGACCGCGAGCGGGACGCTGCCCACCTGAACGCCGAGGCGCTCGCCCACGCGCCGAAAGAGCTCGCGCCCGGAACCGTCCTGCAGCACCTCGTAGGAGCGTACGCGAAGGCGCGGTTCGCGCGCCTGGAGGCCGGCCAGGAAGGCCTTCTCGTTTTCGCAGTGCTGGCAGCCGACGCGCCAGAAGAGATGCAGTTCCACGCCCGCCGGCGCCTGGGCCAGCGCTCCGGCGACCGAAAGCAACGTCGCGGCGAGTACGGTGGCAACCCCGGCCGCAACGCGCAAAACGCGCGCAAACGTGGAGTTCATGCTTCCAATCTAGGCCTGCCGCCGGCCGGGCCGTTGACTCGGGTCAACGAGGGTGCGTGGCCGGCAGGCGACGGCGTCTCAGGCGCCCGTCTCGCCGCCGATGAGGCGCGGCAGCAGTTCCCCCGCGGCGCCCTCGAGGCGCAGGATCGCGTCGTGCGCGAGGCTCGGCTGCGGGTTCACCTCGATCACGCGCGCGCCGGCTTCGAGCGCGATGAAAGGGAGCGAGGCGGCAGGGTCCACGAGCGCGGAGGTGCCCACGCAGAGGAACACGTCGCAGCTGTGCGCGGCCGCGAAGGCCCGCGCGAGCCCGTCGCGCGGGAGCATCTCCCCGAACCAGACCACGTCGGGGCGCAGGAGCGAACCGCAACGCGGGCAGGCGGGGACCGCATCGCCATCCTCCCACGCGTCGACGGCGTGGTGCCGGTCGAAGCACTTCACGCGGCGGATGTTGCCGTGCAGCTCGACCACGTTGCGGCTGCCCGCCTCGTGGTGCAGGCCGTCCACGTTCTGGGTGACGAGCGTGAAATCGATGTCGCGCCCACGGAGCCGCTCCTCCAGCGCGAAGAGCGCGTGGTGGCCCGCATTGGGCAGCGCCCGTGATACGGCGAGGCGGCGCTCCGCGTACCAGCGCCACACCCGTTCCGGGTTCGAGGCAAACGCCTCCGGCATGGCGAGATCCTCGGGGCGAAATTTCGTCCACAGGCCGGTCATGGCGTCCCGGAAGGTCGGGATGCCCGATTCGGCCGAGATGCCCGCGCCCGTGAGCACCGCGACCGACGTGGCGTGCTCGAGAAGGTCGCGCGCCTGCGCGATCGCGCCCGGAAGGCTGTCGTGATCCATGGCGAAATCATCGCACCTTCCGCCGCGGGGGCGAATCGGCTTGAACCAGATCAAGTAACCCCCATGTGATCCCTTCAGGAGGGAATCCTCGTGCACTCCCGCCTGTCCATTCCCTTTCCCGCAATCCCCACGCACAGGAGGCAAGGCTTGAATACCCTTATCCGCGCTGCCGCGACGTTCGTCGCATCCACGGCCCTCTTCGCATCCCTGCCGGCGCTCTCCGCCGACGACCACAAGCACGGCCACAGCACCGGGCCGCTGAAGCTCCAGCTCGACCACGGCAAGAAGTGGGCGACCGACGCGCCGCTGCGCCAGGGCATGGGCGCGATCCGAGAGGCCATCCACGGCGCGCCGGCCGCGCTCCACCGCGCCACGGCGAAACCCGAGGCCTACGCCGAGGTCGGCAACCGCGTCGAAGTCGAGGTGGGGCGCATCGTGAAGGACTGCAAGCTGCCGCCCGATGCGGACGCGCAACTGCATCTCCTCGTCGCAGAGATGATCGCCGGCGCCGACGCCATGAAAGGCGCGAAGGACGCAAAGGCGGGCCGCGCGGGGCTGGTGAAGGTGAATGGCGCCCTCACGGCCTACGCGAAGCACTTCGACCACCCGGGGTGGGCCGGCAAGAAGTAACGGCCGGGCGGAAGCCCGGGCTGCACGGAGCACCGTTACGCGAGACAATCCGGTCATCATGAGCGACCGGCATCCCGCAGCCTCCCCGCCGCCAGGCTTCCGCGCCATCGCGATCGGCGGCGAGTTCCTGAAGACCATCGGCCCGCTCTGCGGCCACTGGGACGGCGAGCGCGTGCGCCTGGGCTTTCGGGTGGAGGAGCGCCACGCGAACATCGCCCGCGCCTGCCACGGCGGCATGCTCACGTCGTTCGCCGACATGCAGATGGCCGTGGTGACCCACTACCAGTGGCCCGACATCGCGGGCCACGCCTTTCCGACGATCAGCCTCACCACGGACTTCCTCGCCGCCGTGCCCCTGGGCGCGTGGGTCGAGGGCCAGGCGGACGTGATCCGCGTCACCAGGACGCTCGTCTTCCTGCAGGGCACCGCTTCCGTGGACGACGTCTGCGTGCTGCGCTTCAGCGGCATCTACAAGATCGGCCCCAAGCGCGACTACGCGAACCCGCGCGACCCCTTCGACCTCCTGCCCCACTCCGGAAAGCACTAGCCATGGACCAGCCCGTCGTCATCGCAGTGGCCATCACCGGCTCCGTGCCGCGCAAGAAGGACACGCCCGCGGTCCCCGTCACCCCGGCCGAGCAGATCGAGAGCACCCACGAGGCCTTCGAGGCCGGCGCGAGCCTCGTGCACCTCCACGTGCGCAACGCAGACGAATCCTCCGGCTCGGACCCGGCCAAGTTCGCCGAGGTTCAGGAGGGTGTGAGGAAGCACTGCCCGGGAATGATCGTCCAGTTCTCCACGGGCGGGCGCGGGCGCGAAGCGAGCGAGCGCGCCTCGATGCTGCACCTGAAGCCCGACATGGCTTCGCTCGCCACGGGCTCGGTCAACTTCGCGAAGATCATCTACGAGAACCCGCCGGAGTTCATCGACACCCTGGCCGGCCGGATGATCGAGCTGGACATCAAGCCCGAGTGCGAGATCTTCGACCTGGCGATGCTCTACAACGCCGCCGACCTCGTGAAGCGCGCACTCCTGAAGACGCCCCCGCACGTGCAGTTCGTGATGGGCATCCGGGGTGCGATGCCCGCGCGCCGCAGCGTACTCGAGTTCCTCCTCTCGGAAATGCAGGCGGTGCTTCCCGGCGCCACCTGGACCGCGGCGGGTATCGCGCGCCACCAGCTCGAGGTGGCGAAGTGGGCGCTGGAACTCGGCGGGCACTGCCGCACCGGCCTCGAGGACAACATCCGCTTCGACGACACGCGGCTTGCGAAGAGCAACGCCGAGCTGGTGGAAAAACTCGCGGCCGAATGCGCGGCCCACGGGCGCCGGCC
The DNA here is from genome assembly GCA_016708825.1 of Betaproteobacteria bacterium. GTDB lineage: Bacteria > Pseudomonadota > Gammaproteobacteria > Burkholderiales > Usitatibacteraceae > FEB-7. The sequence goes on from JADJEZ010000001.1 coordinate 331,492, forward strand.
GGCGACGCCCGCAGAGGCGCGAAGCCTCCTCGGGCTTCGCGCCGCCTGAACCTTCCCGCCGGTTGCCTCTTGCCTCGCCTGTCCCCGACGGACCCGCTATGGCCGGGAAGGGTGAGGCGGGAGACTCACAGCCTGTTGTGGGTACCGTCGCAGAGCGGCATCTTGCCGCTCGCCTTGCAGCCGCAGAAGAAGACCTTTCCCGACGCCTCCGGCGTGAAAGCGACCGGGGTGAACGACGTCTCCTTGTGGGAGCCATCGCAAAAGGGCTGGCTCGCGCTTCGGCCGCAGCGGCACCAGTAGTAGGTCTTGCCCGCCTCGACTTCGACGGGGTAGGGGCGGCGTTGCGCGACCTTGGCTTGGTCCATGGCGATTCCTCCGTTTGCTTGCACCGAAGGTAGCACGCGCGGGCCGCCGCGGCGGTGCGGCGCCGCCGGCCGCGGGTCGCGCGGCCGGCCCTGCTTTCCGTCAGGGCGCGATGTAGGCGTAGCCCCTGGACTGGTAGGCCATAAGCGAGATGAACCCGTTGCCCACGACCCGGATCTGCGGCAGCACCTTTTCCGCCTTGGTGCCCTGGGTCTTCACCGCCAGGGCGCATTGCTCGAAGCCGTCTACGCCGTCCGAAGCACTCATCTGCTTCACCTTCTCGGCCACCTTCGCCGCATCGGCTCGGTGCTCGGGCTTCATCAGCTCGGTGTCAGTCTGCAGGAGCTTCGTCGCGGGGCCTCGGAAGGCGAGGATGAAGTGGGGCTTCACGCCCTGCGCGATCAGCGACTGGCGCGTCTCCTCGATGGCGTCGAGGCGGGACAGGAGCGCCTTCGGGTCTCCCTCCTTGATGTCGTAGGCGATCTTGCCTTCCTTGAGCCCTTGCAGCGCGGCCTTGTCGTCAGCCGCGTGCACGCCGCCGGCAAGGAAGGAGAGTGTCAAAGTCGCGAGCGCAGTCGCGGCAATTCGGGTGACTTGCATGGTTCCTCCGTGGAGAGTGGCTGTTGTTGGAGCCGGATCGGTCGCTTGCCGCGCCGCCCGGGCCCGCCACTTCACTCCTCGCCCGGAGCCGTGTCAACCGCGCGCCAGCGGGCTAGAAGTCGAGCCTCAGGAACGCGCCCACGGTGCTTGCGCTGTAGTCGCGCGGGCCCGTGTCGAGGTAGGCCGCCTCGATGTCGGGCACGGGATTGCCCGCAATGCCGTCGTAGTGCCAGTCGCGGATCCGGCCGCGCTCGTGCCGCACGTAGAACCGCGCGGAGAGCGCAGGGCCGATCGGCACGGCGAGGCTCACCTCCAGCGCGAGCCTCCGAAGCTTCGCGTCGGGCAGCCCGTCCCCGATGAGCGCTGCCTGCGCCGGCGAAAGAGCCAGGGCGGTCGCATTGTAGGCATGGCGCGTCTCGGCACGCCCGTCTTCCCAGGTGAGGCTCGCATCGATTCGAGCGGCGCGGAAATGGCGTCGCAGGCCCAGCCCCGCGACGTGGTTTCGCTGCGCCAGGCGGTGCTCCCAGGCGCGGCTCGCGGGAAAGAGCGGGCTCAAGGGCCCTGCCGTCGCGCAGACGGAGAGCGCGTTGGCATCCGTCACCGCGGTGGTGCCAAGCTGCGTGGCCTGAGCGGGCGCGAGGCCCGTCGTGTTCACGGAGCCATCGCTGAAGAAATGGTAGGTGAGCCCCGAAAGGCAGGAGTTCGCCTGCAGCCCCGCCTGCCGCTGGTCCTGCTCCTGCCACGCGTAGTGGCCGAAGAGGGCGACCCTCTCGGACGCCTGCCAGTTGGCGTCCACGCCGAGCGAACCCTGCCGCGCGGTTCCCACGCGACCGAAGGCGGCGTCGGGGTGGCGCGTGCCCTTCCATTGCGCGGAGAAGCCAAGGTCCAGGGAAGGAGAGGCCGCCCAGTTCAGGCGCGCGTTGAAGCTTCGTGCGTCGCGGTCGGCCAGGTCATAGCGGCGCAAGCCGTCCATGGAACGGATCCACGACGCGTAGTTGCGGATTCCGCCCGCGGGAAGCGGCCCGAGGGAAGCGCTGTAGAACTCCCCATAGGCATCGCTACGGTACTCGCTTCCCCGGCGGCGCGCCTGCTCCACGGAGACGACGGCCGTCACGCCGTCGCCACCCCGGTGGCTCAGGCCGAGCTTCAGTCTGTCTTCGCTCGTGAATTCGCGCTCACGGTGACTGCGGTGGAAGGTCTCGCGCTCGACGGTCGCGGCAAGGCTCGTCGCCGTATCGATGCGCCAGTCTCCTGCGAGGCGCCAGCGATCCTGCCGGTAATCGCGGGCGATCGCGCGGATCGGGATGTCGCCCGCGCTCGGCGCGACGCCAAGGGCGCGCACGGCGGCAATGTCGCATCCCGCCGCGAGATAGGCCGGCGTGCCCACGACCGAAGCGCCGCTGCCGTCGTTCAGGAGCCGGCCCCATTGCCCGGTGAGCGGGTTGCAGGCGAGGTAGTCGGCCTCGTTGTCGGTCGCGTAGCGGCGCAGGCTCGCGCGCAGCGCGACGCGCGGCGCAGGCTGGATCGAGAGCCCCAGGTCGAGGAGCGTCGTGTCGATCCGCGTGCCGGCGCCTTGCCGGGTAATCGCGTCCACGGTGTTCCAGGCGCCGTCGGTGGGCACGCCGTCGATGGAACCCCCAGCGAGCGGCAGGAGCGTTGGCGCCACGAGGCGATCGTCCTGCTTCGCGCGGGTAGCCGCGACGACCACGCTCACGCGCGCCTTCAGGAATCCCGGCATCGTCCGCGCGTATTCGGCCTTCGCCTTGTAGAAGTCGTTGTCCGGGGCGAGGTCGAAGCGCGCCGCCGTGAACGCGGAAGGACCCACGCCGGCGATTCCCCGCGTGAAGACGCGCAGCGGATTGTCCACTACCAGCGTGTCGAGGTCGTTGCGAAAGAGCGAACCCTGCAGCGAAAGATTGAAGCTCGTCGCGCCGTCGAAGTAGGCGACACCGCCACGGAAGTCGTGAAGGCTGGAATCCACCGGTTCCGCCGTCTCGAGGCTTCCTCCGCCGTCGCCTCCGCCGAAGGTCATTCCGTAGGGCGAGGCGCCGCGCTTGCGCTCGTTCGCGTACGCCGCGTGAAGCCGCCAGGCCTCGGCAAGGCGCAGTTCGACGCGGACGCCGGACTTGCTGCGGACGATGGCAAGCCGCGCCTGTTCCGCGGCAGCGATCGTTTCGCGCAGCGCCGCCTGGTTCGCGAGCGGGGAGTCCAGTCCTCCGGGAGTCAGCGTCGCGAGTACCAAACGGTCACTGCCCACGCCGTTCCAAAGGGAGCGGAAAGCGTCCGTCGCCCCCGAGGGCGTGTCGCTGCGCCATCCCTTCACCTGCCATGCGTTGTAGCGGCCGAAAACGACGGCGTGGTGGCGGTCTTCACGCGCCACCGCGCCTGCGACCGCCTCGACGAAGGTGGCCGAATCGCGCCGCACCGCTTCGATGGCGAGGTGGCGAAGGTAGACGCCCGCGTCCGTGTCCCGGTAGCGCTCGAACAGCGGGTTGCGGTGGTCCCCGCTCGCGCCGAGGGCTCCCGCCTCGATCTCGCCGCGCCAGGTCCACTCGCCGGCGTAAGTCGCGCGCAGCCCTGGCCGGTGCTCGCGGTACCCGTGCAGGAGCCCGAAGGGGCTGCGCTTCGGATCGGGGTCGGGTTCGGCTTCCCGGAACCCCGCCGCAATGCCCTGGCCCATCGCGCCGGCGACCGCGGTGTCGGCCCCCGCTGCGGAGTCGGCGTGGGCGTCTGGAATGGCGAGGAAGAGCGCGCAGAATGCCGCGGGGAAGACGGGGCGGAAGCGGCACGGGCCGGGGGGGCGGAGGCATTCGCGCATCGTCGACCTAGCGCTGGAAACGCGCGCCGGAGGGGTGATTGCTGCCATGGATCGCCGAGTGGCAGTTCTGGCAGGAGCGCGCGACCAGCCGCGGGCTCGGTGCGCCGCCGGCAGCCACGACGGCCGCCGTGCGGTCACCGGCGTAGAACTGGCCCGGGTGGCCGATCGGCGGGTTGTGGCACTGCTGGCAGAGGAAGGGCCGCGCCGCGACGAGGAGGCTCTCGTGGTTCGATCCGTGGGGCGCGTGGCAGGTGCCGCAGTCCTCGCGCACCGGCGCGTGCTCCCAGAGGAAGGGACCGCGCTTCTCCGCGTGGCATTCGGCGCAAGTCTCGTTGACACTGTCTCCCTTGAGGAGCGCCCGCGTGGTCGAGCCGTGCGGGTTGTGGCAATCGGCGCAGCTCATCTTGCCTTCCGGAACGGGCATGCGCGAGCGTCGCCGGAACTCGGCGCGCTGTTGCGCGTGGCATGCGAGACAGGTCTCGTTGATGGTGGGCCGGGCGAGCAGTCCCGCGGACGATCGGCGCTCCATCGGCGCGTGGCAATCGCTGCAGGCCAGGAGCGCGCGGGCGTGGGCGGAGTCCGGCCAGTGCTGCCGCTGCCCGCCACCGTGGCACGCGAGGCAGCGCGCATTCATCGTCTCGATGGGCGTGCCGGATTCGCGCGTGAAGCGAATGGGCGCGGACTTGTCCGCTGCATTGGCCACGTGCGCCGAGCCGGGCCCGTGGCAGGCTTCGCAGACCCGTGCCTCGAGTTCGTTTCGGGGGTTCGCGCGGAACGCGCGTGCGTGCGACGTGGCGGAGAAATGCCGGTTCTTCGCCTCGTGGCAGGTGAGGCACTTTGCTTCACCGACGAACCCGGAAGCCCGCGCCTGGGCAAGTGCGTCTTGGGCGCAAAGCAGGAGCGCCGTGAGCAGCACCGCCCGATGCCGGTTTCTCCCTCCCTTGGGTGCCATGAGTTCTCCCCCGCGAAGCCCACCGAGGGCAAACACCGGCAGCGCCGGACTATTCCGTGGGAGTAGCCATCCGGGTCTTCGGGTCCCGGCCGCCGGAGGCGAGACGTGGCTGCAGGGAGAGCGCCCCGGGGTCCTTCACGCCGCGACCTCGACGGGGTACGACCCCACTGCCCGTCCTTCCCCCTTCCGGGAGCCCCTGCGGACTTACTCGACGGTCACGCTCTTGGCGAGGTTGCGCGGCTTGTCCACGTCCGTGCCGCGCCTGAGTGCCGTGTGGTAGGCGAGGAGTTGCACGGGGATCGCGTGCACGATCGGCGAGAGGCTCCCCATGTGGCGTGGCGTGCGAATCACGTGCACGCCCTCGCTTTCCGTGAAGTGGCTGTCGAGGTCGGCGAACACGTAGAGCTCGCCGCCGCGGGCGCTGACTTCCTGCATGTTGCTCTTCACTTTTTCCAGCAGCGCGTCGTTGGGGGCGATCACGACGACCGGCATGCTCGAATCGACAAGCGCGAGCGGCCCGTGCTTGAGTTCGCCAGCCGCGTACGCCTCGGCGTGGATGTAGGAAATCTCCTTGAGCTTCAACGCCCCTTCCAGCGCCACCGGGTAGTGCAGACCGCGGCCGAGGAAGAGCGCGTGCTCGCGCGCGGCGAAGCGCTCGGCCCAGCCCTGGATCTGCGGCTCGAGGTTGAGCGCGTGCTGGATGCTTCCCGGGACGAAGCGAAGCTGCTCGATGGCGGCGGCCTCCGCCGCGGCGTCGAGGCGCCCCTTGGCCTTGGCGATGGCGAGCGTGAGCGTGAAGAGCGAGACCAGCTGCGTGGTGAAGGCCTTGGTGGAGGCGACCCCGATCTCCATGCCGGCGCGCGTGTAGTACCGGAAGCGCGAGGCGCGCGGGATCGCGCTTTCGCGCACGTTGCAGATCGAGAGCGTGTTGGCGTGCCCCAATTGCTTCGCGCGCTTGAGCGCTTCCAGCGTGTCGAGCGTTTCGCCGGACTGGGAGATCGTCACCACGAGCTGGCGCGGGTCGGGGATGGAATCGCGGTAGCGGTACTCGTGGCCCAGCTCGACCCCGCAGGGCAGCTTCGCGATCGACTCCATCCAGAAGCGCGCCACCAGCCCCGCGTAGTAACTCGTGCCGGAGGCGAGGACCAGCACCGCGCTCGCGTCGCGCAACGCGGCCGTGGCGCCTTCCCCGAAGAGCCCCTCCACGTCGATGCCGCCGTCGATCACCGCTTCGAGGGTGTCGGCCACGGCGCGGGGCTGCTCGTGGATCTCCTTCTGCATGTAGTGGCGGTAGGGCCCCAGGTCGACCGCGTCGGGCGAAAGCTCGCTCAGGTGCTCGGCCCGGTGGGCGGACGCTCCGGTGGCGTCGACGATCTCGACCCGCGCCGCGGCGAATGGCCACCACGTCGCCGTCTTCCAGGTACAGCACGCGCCGCGTCTCGCGCACGATCGCGGAGACGTCGGAAGCGAGGAAGTTCTCGCCATCGCCCAGCCCCACGACCAGTGGACAGCCCATGCGCGCGCCCGTGATCGTTTCCCGGTCCGCCAGCGCGGCCACGCCGATCGCATAGGCGCCACGTAGATCCGCCGCGGCTCTCTGCGTGGCGACGAAGAGGTCGTCCGTGGTCTTCAGGTAGTGGTGCACGAGGTGCGCGATGACCTCGGTATCGGTCTGCGACTCGAAGGCGTAGCCCAGGCCCTTCAGGCGCGCGCGCTGCTCCTCGTGGTTCTCGATGATGCCGTTGTGCACGACGACGATCTCGCCCGAGGAGACGTGGGGGTGCGCATTGGGCTCGGTGACGCCGCCGTGGGTGGCCCAGCGCGTGTGCGCTATGCCCAGGACGCCCGCGAGCTTCTCGGCAAGCGCGGCCGCTTCCATTTCCGCCACGCGACCGACGCGGCGCACGCGCCGGATCGTGCCGTCGACGATCGCGATGCCGGCCGAATCATAGCCGCGGTATTCCAGGCGCTTGAGCCCCTCCGTGAGGATGGGGACCACGTCCCGGTTGGCGATGGCGCCGACGATGCCGCACATGGCGGCGATTTTCTCACGAAAAACGAAGCCCTCCGCGGCATCGCCGGGGAGGGCCCAAAGCAGGCGTCGTGATCTTGGCCTCACATCGCTTGCCGATGCCGGGATGAGGAGGAGACCCGAGCATCTGGTACCCACGCTACGGGCCGCGCGCCGCGGGCGCCGCGAAGTGGTACACAGCGGGGATGTCGATTATCGGACAAACCCGGACTCAGGCTCCGGGACGGGATTGCTTGCCGCGACCCAGGACGCGGCTCGCGAGAACGGCGACGAGCAGGGTGGCCAGGACCGCGGCGGGAGGCGCGTACCAGCCCTGCCAGAGGGCCAGGAGTGCGGCGGTTGCGCCTCCACCTGCCGCCAGCGCACCGACCGCCGGCGCAACCGGGGCGGCGACCAGGGCGACGAGCGCGGCCGCGGCGATCGCGAGGAGCATCACCGGCAAGGGCACTTCGCGCACGGGGCTTCCATGCAGCAGCGTGCGCACGGTTTGGGCATGGGCCAGCACCGCGGCGGGCTCCGCGCCGGCGGGCTCCCAGCCCGCGAGCGACAGGCCCTTGCCAGCGCCGCATCTTCGCGCATGTCGAGGAGCCGGCGCGCGGGAAGATAGCGGTAGGCTGGGCCCAGCGCGTAGTCGATGAGCCCCTGCCCGCAGCGGCCGTCGAGCACCTCGCAGAGCCACCCGGCCGTGGTGGGCCACTTCCCCTGCTGCGTGGGCAGCCCGAGAACCACCTGGCGCACGACGCCGTCCGCGTCACGCGGCAGGAGCGAGAATGCGAGTGCTCGCGCGTCGACCCCGCGAAGGAGACCCTCGTGGATCGGCACCACTTCCCGCTTTGCGTCGACCGAGATGCCGATCGCGAGCGGAGCGGCAGCCTGCGCCACGGAGAGCGCAGTGGCGAGCGCATCGTCCAGCCCGGGCGCGACCGCCTCCGAGGAGCCTCGTGGAAGCGGCGCGTGCACGACGATGGCGCGCGGGCGGCCGCGCGCCACCCGCGAGAGCACGCCCGGAAGACTGCGGATGGCGGGGCCTGCGCGGGATCCTCTTCCGGAGAGGCCGCGGCAGTGCCGTCCAACCCCACGATCAGGATGTCGTCCGGGGAATCCTTGGGACCAATCGCGCGCAGGACGCCGAATCCCGCGTCGAGCATCGCAAGGCTTGCACGGTCGCCCCACGGCGACAGGTGAAAGGCGAGGCCGGCGACGGCAAGCGCGGCGGCTGCCAGGAATGCGGCAAGCGGAGTCCATCGTGCATGCACGGAAGGGGTCCTGGCCATGGATGGCATCTTAACGGCCCCGGGCACGGATGCTAGACTGGCCCGACTCCCACTTCTTTCTCCAGGACGCGCACGGGCATGATGGGCGAACCCCCCAGTGCAATCCAGTTGGCCGCGATCGCCGATCCCTTCGTGCGCGAACTCGCTTCGCTCGGGAGCCTGCGCGCCTACCCGAAGAACACGGTCTTCATCACCGAGGGGGATTCGAGCGACTCCGTCTTCGTGATCCTCTCGGGAAAGGTGAAGGCCTTCGTGTCCGACTCCGAGGGTCACGAGCTCATCCTGAACAACCAGGGGCCCGGCGACTACGTGGGCGAGATGGCCCTGGACGGCAAGCCGCGCTCGGCTTCCGTGGTGACGCTGGAGCCCTCCACCTTTTCCGTCGTGCAGCGCGAGCCCCTGCGGGACGCGATCCGCCAGAACCCGGACTTCGCCCTCGACATGATCGGCAAGGTGATCGAGCGGGCGCGAGAGGCCACCGACAACGTGAAGAACCTCGCGCTCCTGGACGTCTACGGGCGCGTGGCGCGGCTGCTGCTCAACATGGCGGTGGAGTCGGAGGCCGACGGGAAGCTGCGCATCCCCGACAAGATCACGCAGCAGGAGATCGCCGAGCGGGTGGGCGCCTCGCGCGACATGGTGAGCCGCATCTTCCGCGATCTCACCGTAGGCGGCTATATCAGCGTCGAGAACCGCATCATCACCATCAACAAAAAACCGCCGGCGAAGTGGTGAGTTGCCACGGACACACCGCACCCGGGACGTGGTGAGACGCAGAAGAAGCTACTTCTTCTTCGGCCGCTTCCAGCCCGGCTTCGTGACCTGCTTCTTCTCGGTGACCGACAGCTCGCCCGCGGGCGCGTCGCGCGTGATCGTGGCGCCGGCGCCGATGGTCGCGCCCTTGCCGATGGTGACGGGCGCGACCAGTTGCACGTCGGAGCCGATGTGCACGTCGTCGCCGATCACCGTGCGGTGCTTCGCCGCGCCGTCGAAGTTGCAGGTGATCGTGCCCGCGCCCACGTTGACGTCGCGGCCGATGGACGCGTCGCCGATGTAGGAGAGGTGGTTCACCTTGCTCCCCTGGCCGATGGCGCTCGCCTTCACCTCGCAGAAGTTGCCGATGTGCACGTCGGCTGCGAGCTCGGTGCCGGGGCGCAGTCGGGCGTAGGGGCCGATGCGCGCGTTCTCACCCACGCTCGACTCCTCGAGGAGGGAGAACGGCCGGATCTCGGTGCCCGCACCCACAGTCACGTCGCGCAGGATGCAGTTCGCGCCGACCTTCACCCCGTCGCCGAGGCTCACCTTGCCTTCGAAGATGCAGTTCACGTCGATCGCGACATCCCGGCCGCAGGAGAGCTCGCCGCGCACGTCGATGCGCGCGGGATCGGCGAGCGTCACGCCTTCGTCCAGGAGAGCCCGGGCACGGTCCATCTGCAGGAGCCTTTCGAGGCGGGCCAGTTCCCGCCGGGAGTTCACGCCGAGACATTCGGAGTCCGACTGCGGTCGCCGCACCGCCACGGGGAATTCCCCGGCGACTGCCGCGGCCACGATGTCGGTCAGATAATACTCGCCCTGTCTGTTGGCGTTGCCGAGCCCCGCGAGCCAGGCTTCGAGCTTCGCGAAGGGTGCGGCCACGATGCCGGTGTTCACCTCGCGGATGGCGCGTTCGGCCTCGGTGGCATCGCGCTCCTCCACGATGCGCGTCACGCGGCCCGAGGCGTCGCGCACGATCCGTCCGTATCCCTTCGGGTCGTCCACTTCCTGCGTGAGGATCGCGAGCTGGTTCTCGGCCGCGGCATCGACGAGCGAGCGAAGCGTCCCGGTGGCGATGCGCGGCACGTCGCCATAGAGCACGAGCACCACGCCCCGCTTCTCGAGTTTCGGCAACGCCTGCACGACCGCGTGCCCGGTGCCGAGCTGGCGCTCCTGCAGCACCCAGGCCACGTCGGGCGCATCGAGGCGGGCGGCGACGGATTCGCCGCCATGGCCGATCACCACCGCGAGCCGGGAGGGAGAAAGGCGGCGCGCCGCATCGAGCACGTGCTGGAGCATCGGCCGGCCGCCGAGCGGGTGCAGCACCTTGGGCAGGCGAGAGCGCATGCGCTTGCCTTCTCCCGCGGCAAGGATGACGACCTGGAGGGGTTCAGTGCTCATGCGGGGCGGCGGGCGGCCAAATAAAAAGGGCAGGATCGATCGATCCTGCCCGAATGTGTTGCGCCTCTAAATCAAGGAGTATCGTGATCCCCCCCCTCAACCCAGGCGACAACCCCTGCTCGGGGTTCGTCGCATTGGTCCTGCTTCTACGACGTGAGACTGGGCGCATTTTAGCACAGGCCCGTGTGCCGGCGCGACCGGCGGCGCCGCTTCCGCTAGCGTACCTGGCGCAGTTTCTTGATGGCCGCGAGCTGTGCGACCGATTCGGCGAGGACGGCCTGCGCCTCGGCGATTTCCATGTCGCCCGTGCGGTTGGCGATCGCCTCCTCGGCGGCGCGCTTGGCCTCGAGCGCCTTGGCCTCGTCCAGGTTCTCCGCGCGCACGGACGTGTCGGCCAGCACCGTCACCACGTGGGGCTGGATCTCCATCATGCCGCCCGATACGTAGATGATCTCCTCGCGGTCCTCGCCGGGGATCTTGATGCGCACCGTGCCGGGCTTGATGCGCGTGAGAAGCGCGGCGTGGTCCGGGAGCACCCCGAGCTCGCCCGCCTCGCCCGGCGCGATGATCATCTCGGCTTCCCCCGAGAAGATCGACTGCTCGGCGCTGACGATGTCTACGTGAAGTGTCTTGGACATTGCTTACCCTCGCCCGGACCCGCTCCCAAGAGGGGAAACCGGGTCATTGCAGCGTCTTGGCCTTCTCGAACGCCTCTTCGATCGTGCCGACCATGTAGAAGGCCTGCTCGGGGAGACTGTCGCATTCCCCGTTCACGATCATGTTGAAGCCCTTGATCGTGTCCTTGAGCGTCACGTACTTGCCCGGCGAACCGGTGAAGACTTCCGCCACGTGGAACGGCTGGGACAGAAAGCGCTGGATCTTGCGCGCGCGGGAGACCGCGAGCTTGTCCTCGGGCGAGAGCTCGTCCATGCCCAGGATCGCGATGATGTCGCGAAGCTCCTTGTAGCGTTGCAGCACTGCCTGCACCGCGCGGGTGGTGGAGTAGTGCTCTTCTCCGACGACGTTCGGGTCGATCTGGCGCGAGGTGGAGTCGAGCGGGTCCACGGAAGGGTAGATGCCCAGCGCGGCGATGTCGCGCGAGAGCACCACGGTCGCGTCCAGGTGGCCGAAGGTAGTGGCCGGGGACGGGTCGGTCAGGTCGTCCGCGGGCACGTACACCGCCTGGATCGACGTGATGGAGCCGGTCTTGGTGGAGGTGATGCGCTCCTGGAGGCGCCCCATCTCCTCGGCGAGCGTGGGCTGGTAGCCCACCGCGGAAGGCATCCGGCCGAGCAGCGCGGAGACTTCAGTGCCCGCCAGGGTGAAGCGGTAGATGTTGTCCACGAAGAAGAGGATGTCGCGGCCTTCGTCGCGGAAGCGCTCGGCCATGGTGAGGCCCGTGAGCGCGACGCGCAGGCGGTTGCCCGGGGGCTCGTTCATCTGGCCGAACACCATCGCCACCTTGGACTGCGAGAGGTCCTCCTGCACGATGACCTTGGCGTCGCTCATCTCGTGGTAGAAGTCGTTGCCCTCGCGGGTGCGCTCGCCCACGCCCGCGAACACCGACAGGCCCGAGTGCTGCGTGGCGATGTTGTTGATGAGCTCCAGCATGGTCACGGTCTTGCCCACGCCCGCGCCGCCGAAGAGCCCGATCTTGCCGCCCTTCGCGAACGGGCAGATCAGGTCGACCACCTTGATGCCCGTCTCGAGAAGCTCCACCGAGGGCGAGAGCTCGTCGAACTTGGGTGCGGCGGCGTGGATGGAACGGCGCTCGTCGGCGTTCACCGGGCCGCGTTCGTCGATCGGGCGGCCGAGCACGTCCATCACGCGGCCGAGGGTGGCCGCACCGACGGGAACCGAGATCGGCCCGCCGGTGGCCTTCACCTTCATCCCGCGGCGCAGGCCGTCGGAGGAGCCCATCGCGATGGTCCGCACGACCCCGTCGCCCAGCTGCTGCTCGACCTCGAACGTGAGGCCCTTCTCGGCGAAGGATTGCGCCTCCTCCACGAGGGTGAGCGCCTCGTAGATGCCGGGCATCGCCTCGCGCGGGAACTGGATGTCGATCACCGCGCCGATGCACTGGACGATCTTGCCTTCTGCCTTCTGGGTCGAGCTCATATGGATGTCCCGTAAGTCGAATCTTTAGACTGCCGCTGCACCGCCGACGATCTCCGAAAGTTCCTTGGTGATCGCCGCCTGGCGCGACTTGTTGTAGACGAGGGTGAGCTGGTCGATCACGCTGTTGGCGTTGTCGCTCGCCGCCTTCATCGCGACCATGCGGGCGGACTGCTCGCTCGCGATGTTCTCCGCGAGCGCCTGGTAGACGATGGCCTCGAGGTAGCGCGTGAGGAGCTGGTCGAGCACCGTCTTCGCGTCCGGCTCGTAGAGGTAATCCCAGCCGCCGCGCACCGTGCGGTCGGTCTCCAGCAGACGGTCGGCCGCAAGCGGCAGCAGCTGCTCGACGACCGTCTCCTGCTTCATGGTGTTGATGAAGCGCGTGTAGACCACGTGGATCGCGCCGATCTCGCCCTTGTTGTAGGCGTCGACCATGACGCGCACCGGGCCCACGAGCTTTTCCAGGTGGGGCGTGTCGCCGATGTGCGTGAGGTGCGAGACCACCTGCCCGCCGAAGCGCTGCAGGAAGCTGAACCCCTTGTTGCCGAAGGCCGTGTAGCGGACCTTGCGTCCCTCCTGCTGCCATTCCTTCACTTTCGACGTGAGCAGGCGCAGCGCGTTGGTGTTGAGACCCCCGCACAGCCCCTTGTCGGAGGTGACGATGATCACGCCGATGTCGCGCACGTTCTCGCGCTTCACGAGGAAGGGGTGGCGGTACTCGGGGTTCGCGTTGGCCAGGTGCGCGGCGATGTTCCTGATCTTGTCGCCGTACGGCCGCGCGTGGCGCATGCGCTTTTGGGCCTTCCTCATCTTGGAGGCCGCGACCATCTCCATGGCCTTGGTGATCTTGCGCGTGTTCTGCACGCTCTTGATCTTGGTCCGGATTTCCTTGGTGCCTGCCATCTCGTTATCCCAGTTCTCGTTCAACCCTCCTAGTAGCTGCCGTTCTTTTTGAAGTCCTTGATGGCGTCGTGCAGCTTCGCCTCGTCGTCCTTGGACAGGTCCTTGGTGGACTCGATGCGCTCCACCAGGTCGGCGAACTTGCCCTTCAGGTAGTCGCGCATCGCGCGCTCCGCGGACAGCGCCTTCTTCACCTCGATGTCGTCGTAGTAGCCGTTGTTCACGGCGAAGAGCGTGAGCGCCATCTCCCAGACCTGCAGCGGCTGGTACTGCGGCTGCTTCATGAGCTCGGTGACCAGGCGGCCGCGGTCGAGCTGCTTGCGGGTGGCCTCGTCCAGGTCGGAGGCGAACTGCGCGAAGGCCGCGAGCTCGCGGTACTGCGCGAGCGCCAGGCGCACGCCGCCGCCGAGCTTCTTGACGACCTTGGTCTGCGCGCTGCCGCCCACGCGCGACACCGAGATGCCCGCGTTGATGGCGGGGCGGATGCCGGCGTTGAAGAGGTCCGTCTCCAGGAAGATCTGCCCGTCGGTGATCGAGATCACGTTGGTCGGCACGAAGGCGGACACGTCGCCGGCCTGGGTCTCGATGATCGGCAGCGCCGTGAGGGAGCCGGTCTTGCCCTTGACCGCGCCCTTGGTGAACTTCTCGACGTACTCCTCGTTCACGCGCGCGGCGCGCTCGAGGAGCCGGGAGTGCAGGTAGAACACGTCGCCGGGATACGCCTCGCGGCCCGGCGGGCGGCGCAGCAGCAGCGAGATCTGGCGGTACGCCCACGCCTGCTTGGTGAGGTCGTCGTAGATGATGAGCGCGTCCTGGCCGCGGTCGCGGAAGTACTCGCCCATGGTGCAGCCGAGTAGGGCGCGATGTACTGCATGGCTGCGGGGTCGGAGGCGGAAGCCGCGACCACGATGGTGTAGGCCATCGCGCCGTGCTCCTCGAGCTTCCTCACGACGTTCACGACCGTGGAGGCCTTCTGGCCGACCGCGACGTAGATGCAGATGAGGTCCTTGCCCTTCTGGTTGATGATCGTGTCGACGGCGACGGCCGTCTTGCCGGTCTGGCGGTCGCCGATGATCAGCTCGCGCTGGCCGCGGCCGACCGGGACCATGGCGTCGATGGATTTCAGGCCCGTCTGCACCGGCTGCGAGACGCTCTTCCTCCAGATCACGCCGGGGGCGACCTTCTCGATCGGCTCGGTCATCTTCGCCTCGACCGGGCCCTTGCCGTCGATGGGCTGGCCGAGGGAGTTCACGACGCGGCCGATCAACTCCTCGCCCACCGGGACCTCGAGGATGCGGCCCGTGCACTTGACGGTGTCGCCCTCGGAGATGTGCTCGTAGGCGCCGAGCACCACGGCGCCGACGGAATCGCGCTCGAGGTTCAACGCCATGCCGAAGGTGTTGCCCGGGAACTCGAGCATCTCGCCCTGCACCACGTCCGCCAGGCCGTGGATGCGGCAGATGCCGTCGGTCACCGAGATCACGGCCCCTTCGGTTCGCTTCTCCGCGGCCACCTCGAGGTTCTGGATCTTCGACTTGATGAGTTCGCTGATTTCAGCCGGATTGATTTGCATGTGGGGCTCCGAATGCGTGTGTGTCTTCGTCAGCGCGCGAGCGCGACTGCCATCTGGGCGAGCGCGTCGCGGATGGAGGCGTGGATCACCTCGTCGCCGACGTGGACGCGGGCGCCGCCGATGAGCGATGCGTCCACTTCCACCCTGGCCTCTATTTTCTTGCCGTACTTGCGCCCGAGGGTGGCGACCAGGTCGTCGCGCTCGGCGTCGGAAAGCTCCCGCGCGCTCACGATGCGCACCTCCAGCACGCTTTCATGGGCGCGCTTGAGCGCGTCGAACTGGGCTGCGATCTCCGGCAGCAGCACCGCACGGGAACCGTCGACCAGAAGCGTCACCAGGTTCCTCACCGGCTCGGCGAGGGCGTCGCCGCCCACGTCGAAGAAGAGCGCGAGCTTCTGCTTGCGGCTCAGGCGGGGGTGCCGAGCAGGTCGGCCATGCGCGCATCGGCGGCGATCGCCCCGGCCAGTGCGAGCCCGCTCGACCATCCCGCGAGGGCGTCCGCGTCCCGCGCCGTGCGAAAGGACGCTTCGGCGTAGGGGCGGGCGATGGTGGCGATTTCTGCCATGGGGTTTCCTAGAGCTGGGCCTTCAGCTTGCCGAGCATGTCGGCATGGGCCCTGGCGTCGACTTCGCGCTGCAGGATCTTCTCGGCGCCGGCCACGGCAAGTGCCGCGACCTGCTCGCGCAGCTCCGTCTTCGCCTTGGCCAGTTCCGAGGCGATCTGCTCGCGCGCGGCGGCGACGAGGCGGTCGGCTTCGGCCTTCGCTTCGTTGCGGGCTTCCTCGACGATCTGGGCGCCGCGCTTCTCGCTGTCGCCCAGCACGCCCGAGGCGCGCTCGCGGGCTTCCTTCATCGCGCTCTCGCCCTTGCGCTCGGCTTCGACCAGCGCTGCCTTGCCCCGCTCGGCGGCGGCAAGCCCGTCGGCGATGCGCTTGTTGCGCTCGTCGATGGCGCGGTTGAGCGGGGGCCAGATGAACTTGACCGTGAACCAGATGAGGAACGCGAACGACAGCGCCTGTACGAGCAAGGTGGCGTTGATGTTCATGGCGTACGACCCTTCCGTTGGATCCTGGTTACTTCACGACCGACAGGAGCGGGTTCGCGAAGCCGAAGAACATGGCGATGCCCACGCCGATCAGGAAGGCCGCGTCGATGAGGCCGGCGAGCAGGAACATGAACTTCGACAGCTGCGGGATGAGCTCGGGTTGGCGGCCGGCGGCTTCCAGGAACTTCGATCCCATGATGCCGATGCCGATGCAGGCGCCGATGGCGCCCAGGCCGATGATGATGCCGATGCCGAGCGCCGTGTAGGCTTGGACGAGGGCGAGGTACTGAGCCATTGTTATTCCTTTCGGAGGTGCGGGTGTTGTCGTTGAGGGTGCGAAACGGGTCGATTCAGTGATGCTCCTGGGCCATCGCGATGTAGACGACCGACAGCACCATGAAGATGAAGGCCTGCAGCAGGATGATGAGGATGTGGAAGACGGCCCACGCCCACGTGAAGAGGATGCCGGCGCCGCCGGCGAGGAGCCCGCCCACGGTCAGGCCAGCAAGCATGCCGAGGAGACCCAGGAGCATGAAGATCAGCTCGCCGGCGTACATGTTGCCGAAAAGCCGCATGCCGAGGGAGACCGGCTTGGCGAGCAGCTCGATCACGTTCAGTCCGAAGTTCGGGATCCACAGCAGCGGATTCGCGCCGAAGGGCGCGGTGAAGAGCTCGTGCACGAAGCCGCCGGCGCCCTTCGCCTTGAAGCTGAAGAAGATGATGAGGAAGAGCACCGAGAAGCTCATGGCGAACGTGGTGTTCAGGTCCGTCGACGGCACCGCCTTCCAGTACGCCGAATGTGAGGGATTGCCGAGGATGTGGTGGTTCACCACTTCCGAACCCAGCGCCACCCAGTCGATGGGGATCAGGTCCATGAGGTTCATCATGAACACCCAGGTGAAGATGGTGAGCGCGAGCGGGCCGAGGAAGGCGCGGGAGCCGGGGAAGACGTCGCGGACGGTCCCGTCCACGAACTCGAAGAACATCTCGATGAAAGACTGGAGGCGCCCGGGAACCCCGGCGGTGGCGCCGCGCGCGACCATCCAGATGAGGCCCAGCCCCACGAGGCCCACGGCCCATCCCATGATGATCGAGTCCAGATTGAGGGTCCAGAAGCCGCCCTCGCCGACCGTCACCCGGAGATTGGTGAGGTGGTGGGTGATGTAATCCGTCGGTGTGATGTCAGCTTGGGCAGCCATGCGGTTTAGCTTTTCTTCACCAGTGCGAGCAGCGGCGCTGCCCACGCGACACAGAATCCGATTACCACCGCGCCGGGCGCGGCACCCACTGCCGCCAGCCCGGACACGCCGGACAGGAGCGTGGCGAGGCCCGCGAGCGACACGATCCACTTCGCCGCCTCCGCCAGGACGAGGACCCGGAGGGCCTGCCAGGGCGTCGGCGCCGGCACGTTCCGCCATTCCAGGACCCCGGCAAAAGCCAGGGTGCCGGCCAGGGCGGCCGCGCCTCCGAGCAGTGTGGCGATGCCGCCTTCCGGCCCGCCGAGCGCGAAGCTTGCTGCGCTGCAGCACGCCACCAGCCCGGACTGCACCAGCACTTGCCGCCGGCCGTCGAATATCGCGGACCGTGGCTCGTGCCTTGGGCTTGGAGGCAGGGTCGACAAACCGGAGGATTTTAGCCCGGATGGGGTCATGGGGTCAAAACTTGCCGCATCGCAATATGGGCATGCTCACCGGCGCCTCAGGCGCGCGGCGATCCCGTCGAGCTGCTCCAGGTTCGCATAGTCGATGACCAGGCTGCCGCGGCCGCCCTTGCGGGGCTTGACCGCGACGGAAGCGCCGATCGCCTCCGAAAGCTCTTCCTGGAGTCGCCTCGTGTCGGCATCGAGGCGCGCGCGGGACGCCTTGGAGCCGGCCTTGGGCGGCTCCGACGCATGCTGGACGAGGCGCTCGGCTTCGCGCACGGAAAGCCCCTTCGATGCCACCTGCCCGGCGAGTTCGACTTGCTTGGCCTTGCCGACCCCCAGGAGGGCTCGGGCGTGACCCATGTCCAGGCGGCCGTCGAGGAGCATTTCCTGGACGGCGGCGGCCAGCTCCAGGAGGCGCAGGAGGTTGGTGACGGCGCTCCGGGACCTGCCCACGGCCTTCGCCGCCTCGTCGTGCGTAAGGCTGAATTCCTCGACCAGGCGCTTGAGGCCCGCCGCCTCCTCGATGGGATTCAGGTCCTCGCGCTGGATGTTCTCGATGAGGCCGATGCCTAGCGCGACATCGTCGGACACCTCGCGCACGAGCGCCGGGATGCGCGCGAGGCCCGCGATCTGGGCGGCACGCCAGCGCCGTTCGCCGGCGAGGATCTCGTAGTTGCCGTCGTCCACGGGCCGCACCACCACCGGCTGCAGGATGCCCCGCACGCGGATCGATTCGGCGAGCTCCACGAGGGAGGCCTGGTCCATGCGCGTGCGCGGCTGGTACTTGCCGGGGCGAAGCGAACCCACCGCGAGATCGGCCAGGTCTCCGTCTGATTTCGCTTTCGCGCTTCCGCCGAGGAGCGCGTCGAGCCCGCGACCCAGCCCTTTGTGCCTGGTCATGCGTGGGTTCCTTGTGTTTCGGCCGGGATGGCCACGCCGATGCGCCCGAGGAGCTCGCGCGCGAAGGCGAGGTGCGCGTATGCGCCCTTGGAGATGGGATCGTGCAGCAGCACGGGCTTGCCGAAGGACGGCGCCTCGGCGATGCGCACGTTGCGGGGGATCACGGTGTCGAAGACCTTCGCGCCGTAGTGGCGCTTCAACTCGTCGGACACCTGCACGGTGAGGGCGCTGCGGGGGTCGTACATGGTGCGCACCAGGGCTTCGATCTCGATCCCCGGGTTGAGGTTCTGCTTCACCTTGCGCAGCGTGCCGACGAGGTCGGTGAGCCCCTCGAGGGCGTAGTACTCGCACTGCATCGGGATGATCACGGCGTCGGCGGCGGTGAAACCGTTGACGGTGAGCATGTTCAGGGCCGGCGGGCAGTCGATCACGATGTGGTCGTAGTCGGCGAGCACGGGGGCCAGGGCCTCGCGCAGCCGGTACTCGCGCCGCTCGAGGGCGATCAACTCGACTTCCGCGCCGGCGAGGTCGCGGTTGGAGCCGATCACGTCGAAGCCGCCCTCTGCGCGCACGCGGGCCGAGGCGAGGTCGTGCTCGCCCAGCATGACGCCGTAGACATTGCGGTCGAGCGCCGTCTTGTCGATGCCGCTGCCGGTCGTCGCGTTGCCCTGCGGGTCGAGGTCCACGAGCAGCACGCGGCGCCCGTAGTGGGCGAGGCTCGCGGAGAGGTTCACGGCGACCGAGGTCTTGCCGACGCCGCCCTTCTGGTTGGCGATCACGTAGGTGCGGGCCATCAGGCGGCTTTCAGGAGGACCAAGTGGCGTTGGGCATCGAGCGTCGGCACGCGCAGCTCGACGACGTTCTCGACGCGGTGAGTGGAAGGCAGCTTCGCGAGCTCGTCTCGCGGGTTGGCGCCCTTCATGGCGAGCAACGCGCCGCCGGGAGCGACGAGATGGCCGGCCTGCTCGACGAACGCGGCGATGTCCGAGAAAGCGCGGGAGACGACGATGTCGAAGCCCGCGGCGGGGCGCCATTGCTCCACGCGCTCGCAGACGACATCGGCGTTGGCGAGCGCCAGTTCGGCTTTCGCCTGGCGCAGGAACGTCGCCTTCTTGTGGTTCGCGTCGAGGAGCGTCACCGCGAGCGTCGGGCGCGCGATGGCGAGCGGAATGCCGGGCAGTCCCGCGCCGCTGCCCACATCGAGCAACGAGCGAGCGCCCGAGACGTGCGGCAGGACCGCGAGGCTGTCGAGCAGGTGCAGCACCACCATCTGCGCCGGTTCGCGGATCGCGGTGAGGTTGTGCACCTTGTTCCATTTCTCGATGAGGCGAAGGTAGGCGACGAGTTTCGCTTGCGCGGGCGGGTCGAGCGCGAGCCCCATGGACTCGAGGCCCTCGGCAAGGCTCGCCTCCACCGTCATGCGCGCTTCTCCTCGGCGCGGGCGCGTTCGGCGAGCGTGCGGCGTTTCAGGTGCACGAGCAGCAGCGAGATGGCCGCGGGCGTGATGCCCTGCAGGCGCGCAGCTTCGCCGACGGTCGCGGGACGGTGCTGCGCGAGCTTCTGGTGCGCTTCCTTCGAGAGCCCGCGCACCGTCGCGTAGTCGATGTCGTCGGGCAGCGGGAGGATTTCCTGGGCGAGATGGCGCGCGACTTCGTCGCGCTGGCGGTCGATGTACCCCGCGTACTTGGCGGAAATTTCCACCTGTTCGGCCACCGCCTGGTCCTCTACCCCCTCGCCAACATTGGGAAATGTCAACAGTGAGCGATAACTTACATTAGGACGGCGCAGCAGCTCGAAAAGTGGGTATTCGCGTTCCATGGCCTGGCCCAGGACACGAACCTGGTCGGCCTCGGGGATACGGCCGGGATGCGCCCAGGTGCCGTTCAGGCGAGTTGTTTCGCGCTCGATCGCCTCCCGCTTGGCCGAGAAGGCAGACCAGCGCGCATCGTCCACGAGGCTGAGTTTCCGTCCCATCTCGGTTAGCCGGAGATCGGCGTTGTCCTCGCGCAGCTGGAGACGGTACTCGGCCCGGCTGGTGAACATGCGATAGGGCTCGGACACGCCGCGCGTCACCAGGTCGTCCACCAGGACGCCGAGGTAGGCCTCGTCGCGCCGGGGGCACCAGCCCGCTTCGCACCTGCTGTGGAGGCCGGCATTGATTCCCGCGAGAAGCCCCTGCGCGGCGGCCTCCTCGTAGCCGGTCGTGCCGTTGATCTGGCCGGCGAAGAACAGGCCACCGATCGCCTTGGTCTCGAGCGTGGCCCGGAGCCCGCGCGGATCGAAATAGTCGTACTCGATCGCATAGCCGGGCCGCAGGATGTGCACGTTCTCCAGTCCCGGGATGGTGCGCACGAGCGCCCACTGGACATCGAAGGGCAGGCTCGTGGAAATGCCGTTCGGGTAGAACTCGTGGGTCGTGAGGCCCTCGGGCTCGAGGAAGACCTGGTGGCTCGCCTTGTCCGCGAAGCGGTGGATCTTGTCCTCGATGGAGGGGCAGTAGCGCGGGCCCACGCCCTCGATCACCCCCGTAAACATGGGCGAGCGGTCGAGCCCGCCGCGAATCGCCTCGTGGGTGGCCTCATTGGTGTGTGTGATCCAGCAGGGAAGTTGCGCAGGATGCGCATCCCGAGACCCGAGAAACGAAAAGACCGGCTCGGGGCTATCCCCGGGTTGCTCGACACACTTCGAGAAATCGATGCTGCGCCCGTCGAGCCGCGGCGGCGTTCCCGTCTTCAGCCGGCCCACGGGCAGCGCGAGCTCGCGAAGCCGCGCTGCGAGCGACAGGGACGGGGGATCGCCCGCCCTACCCGCGGAATAGTTCTCGAGGCCGACATGGATGCGCCCGCCCAGGAAAGTCCCGGCGGTCAGCACCACTGCCTGGGCATGGAAGCGAAGGCCGATGGCAGTCACCGCGCCCGTGACGCGATCGCCTTCGAGAACCAGGTCGTCGACCGCTTGCTGGAAGAGCCAGAGGTTTGGCTGGTTCTCCAGGCGCCGGCGAATCGCCGCGCGGTAGAGAACGCGGTCCGCCTGCGCCCGAGTGGCCCGGACCGCGGGCCCCTTGCTCGCGTTGAGGGTCCGGAACTGGATGCCCGCCTCGTCCGTCGCGAGCGCCATCGCGCCGCCTAGTGCATCTACTTCCCGCACGAGGTGGCCCTTGCCGATGCCACCAATCGACGGATTGCAGGACATCTGGCCGAGCGTCTCGATCGCATGCGTGAGCAGCAGCGTGCGCGAACCCGAACGGGCAGCGGCAAGCGCCGCTTCGGTGCCGGCGTGGCCGCCGCCCACGACGATCACGTCGAAACGGGTCGGGAAATCCATGGTGCGGGTCGGGGGCCGAGCCATGCCCGGCGGCGAAAATGCGAATCGCGAATTCTACGGGAAAAGCCCCGTCCGACCTAGGCGGGTTCCACGTGGAACACCAAGCCGAGGGGATCCCGCGGCCCGGGAGCACGTTTCACGTGGAACCTCCCGGGGGAACCCGGCGAACTAGCGGTCCGTCGGCCGCCTGGACACGCAGTACCCGTAGCCCAGCGACGCCAGCTCGGCCTCGGAAAGATCGGGCGCCCGGGATGCCGCGAGCAGCATGTGTGCCTGGACGCCTTCCAGCCAGGTGTCCGGCACGCGCTTCACCTGCGTCGCAGGGTCGATGTTCGAACGGAGCGCATAGACGATCGTGCGAGCCGTCTGCTGGGAGGCGGCGCGGCAGGTGCGCTTCACGCTTTCGCTCACCTCCTGCGCGCTCACCGGACCCGCCGATGCGATCGCTACCATCATCGCCACTCCGGAAAGGCATTTCATCAACGCTCTCCTACTTGCCGATGCAGAACCGGCTGAAGATATGCCCGAGAAGCTCGTCCGGGGTCACCTCGCCGGTGATGGCCCCCAGGGAATGTTGCGCCATTCTCAGATCTTCTGCAAATAATTCAAAGGCTTGCACATTGTCCCCGGCAGCGAGCAGCTGCGCGGAGGCATTCCGCAACGCGCCCAGGTGGCGCTCGCGCGCGAGGAACAAGCCTTCGCCCGAGGGGCGCCACCCGGCTACTTCCAGCAACCAGGCGCGCAGCTCCCCGACGCCCTCACCAGTCTTTGCGGACAGCCTGAACGAGACCTCTTCCTTCCCAAGCGCGCCACGCCCGGGCGCGACTCCCGCCAGGTCGATCTTGTTGGTCACGCGGGCCAGCGGCGTCCCCCTCGGCATGCGCTCGAGGATCCCCGATTCGTCGTCACTCCCCTCCCGGTCGACATCCGTGATGAGCAAGGCGGCACCGGCCTTCGCGATCGCCTCCCAGGTTCGCGCGATTCCCACGCGCTCGACCTCGTCTCCCGAATCCCGCAGCCCGGCCGTGTCGATGAGGTGTATCGGAACCCCCTCCAGGACGATGGTCGCGCGGACATAGTCGCGCGTCGTCCCCGCCACCGCGGTCACGATCGCCACCTCCTCGCCCGCCAGCCGGTTGAGGAGACTCGACTTGCCGACATTGGGCCGCCCGACCAGCACCACCGTGAGGCCTTCGCGAAGCACTGCGCCCTGCTCGGCCTCCGCGAAGAGCCGCGCGAGATCCGCTCGAATGGCCGCCAGCGCTTCGCGCTGCGACCGCAGGTCGCCCGGGTCGATTTCCTCTTCCGGAAAATCGATGCAGGCCTCCACGTGCATGCGCAGCCGCGTGAGTGCACCGACGATGAGCTCGATGCGCGCGGAAAACTCCCCAGCGAGAGAGCGCGCCGCTCCACGTGCCGCCTCGGCGCTCGCCGCGTCTATGAGGTCGGCCACGCTCTCGGCCTGCGCGAGGTCCACGCGCCCGTTCAGGAACGCGCGCCGCGTGAACTCGCCCGGCTCCGCAAGGCGCGCGCCGAGTGCCACACAACGGCGCAGGATCTCGCGCAGCACCACCGGCCCGCCGTGCCCCTGGAGTTCGAGCACGTCCTCGCCGGTGTAGGAGTGCGGCGCGGGAAAGAAGAGCGCGATGCCCTCGTCCAGGAGCGCTCCCGCCTCACCAGAAAAATGCGCCAGGGTGGCGTGGCGTGGCGCGGGAAGGCGGCCTGCTACCGCGACGGCGATTGTCGCCGCCAGCGGGCCCGAGACTCGAACGACGCCGATGCCGCCGCGACCGGGCGCGGTCGCGACGGCCGCGATCGTGTCCGGGCGCGCGCCCACGGCGCTAGTGTTTTCCCTTGGCCTTCGCCGCCGCTTCCGCGACGAGGGTGCGGTTGATGTGCCACTGCTGGGCTATCGAAAGGAGGTTCTGCACGACCCAGTAGAGCACGAGGCCCGCGGGAAAGAAGAGGAAGAAGATGCTGAAGACGATCGGCATCGCGAGCATCACCTTGGCCTGCACGGGATCCGTCGGCTGGGGGTTGAGCTTCGTCTGCACGAACATCGAGATCGCGTAGATCACGGGCAGGATGTAGAACGGGTCCGGCGCCGAGAGGTCCTGGATCCACCCCAGCCACGGCGCGTGGCGCAGCTCGATCGAGCCCAGGAGCACCCAGTAGAGCGCGATGAAGACCGGGATCTGCACGACGATCGGAAGGCACCCGCCGAGCGGGTTGATCTTCTCGGTGCGGTAGAGCTCCATCATCGCCTGGTTGAGCTTCTGCTTGTCGTTCCCGTAGAGCTGCTTCAGCTTCTCCATCTTCGGGCCGAGCACCTTCATCGCCGCCATCGAGCGGCCCGCCTTGTGGTTGAGCGGGTAGAAGACGAGCTTGATGAGGATGGTGAGCAGGATGATCGCCCATCCCCAGTTGCCGACCATGCCGTGGATGAACTTGAGCACCCAGAAAAGGGGTGCGGCGAGGATGTAGAGCCAGCCATAGTCCACGACGAGCTCCAGCCCCGGCGCGATCTTCGCGAGCCTGTCCGTGTTCTGCGGCCCGATGTACAGGGGCATTGCCACCGTTGCGCTAGCCCCCGGGGCGATGCTGCCCACGGGCACGATGACGCCCGCCGTGTAGAGGTTCTCCCCCACCTTGTTGGTGAAGTACTCCCGCTCCGCCGACGGCTTGGGCAGCCACGCCGACACGAAGTAGTGCTGCACCACGCCGATCCATCCGTCCTTTGCTTTCCTGGCGTGGGTCTGCTTGCCCTTCTCGATGTCCTTGAAGTCGACCTTCACGAACTTCAACTCGTCGGTGTAAACGGCCGGCCCCGTGAAGGTCGCCACGCCCGCTATCGCGCTCGTCTGCGCGGCCTCCTGGCTGGGCTGGTTTCCGTCGCGCAGGAACTGGAAGTACGCGAAAGGCGAGATCGGCGTGGCTCCGACGTTCTTCACTTCGTAGCTCACCTCCATCTCATAGGTGCCGCGCCGGAAGACGAACTTCTTCACCACCTCGACGCCTTCGGCGCCCTTCGCCACCAGCCTGACTTCCAGCCGGTCCTGCCCGCTTGCGAGTTCGTATTCGCCCGCCTCTGCCTGGTAGACCGCCTTGTGCGAGGGCAATCCCTCGCCGAGCAGGCCCGTCTGGGTGACGAAATATTGCTTCGGGTCCGCACTGAGGAGCGTGAGGGCCTTGGACCGGTCCAGCGCGGAGTACACCTTGAAGAGCTTCACCCGGCGAATGTCGCCGCCGACCGAATTGAGTTCCACCTCGAAGAGGTCCGTCCTCACCACGATCGGCTGGCCGGTGGCTTCCACGGGCGCACCAACCGGCGCGGCCGGCGCAGCGGCCACCGCTGGTGGTGCACCCGGGGCCGCCATCGTGGGTGTGGGCGTCGTCCCGGGGCCCGGGGCTGCCGGGGCTCCCGCCACCACAGCTGGCGGGGCTGGAACTTTCGGCGCGTTGTGCTTCTGCCACGCATCCCAGAGCAGGAGGGCGGAGAAGCTGAAGATGACGAAAGCGATGAGGCGCTGGATATCCATCGGGGGCGGCTTCAGCTGGATGGGTTGTCGTTCAGGCCGGCGTCACGGTACCGGATCGTAGCCGCCGGGATTCCAGGGGTGGCAGCGCAGGATGCGACGAAGCGCCAGCCAGGAGCCCGACAGCGCGCCGTGACGCTCCAGCGCCTCGATCGCGTAATGCGAACAGGTCGGCGTGAACCGGCATTGCCTGCCCCACCAGGGCGCCAGGGCGTATTGATAGGCGCGAATGATCGCGACCAGTATCCGGCGCACGTCATCGCTCCCCGGCTACCCTGTCCAGCAGGCCGCGTACCTCCGCGACCCATCGGGATTCCTCGTTACGGGAAAACGGCTGGCGGC
Organism: Betaproteobacteria bacterium; assembly: GCA_016708825.1. Lineage (GTDB taxonomy): Bacteria > Pseudomonadota > Gammaproteobacteria > Burkholderiales > Usitatibacteraceae > FEB-7. The sequence continues at coordinate 357,064 of JADJEZ010000001.1, forward strand.
CGGCAATCACCAGGTCCAGGCCTGCGGCCTTCACGGCATGACGCCGAAAGGCTTCGCGCGCGAGGCGCTTCATGCGGTTGCGGTCCACTGCACGCCTGGCGATGCGCTTGGGCAGGGCGAGTCCGAACCGCGATTGCCCGGGCCGGCCGGCCAGCACGTGCAGGATTGAGCTTGCGCCACGAAGCTTCCGGGGGCTGCGCAGCGCGGAAACGAACGCGCCTCGCCCCGCAAAGCGATGGCGCCTGGAAAGCCCTTCCTTCCGGGCGCCGCGGGTCATCCCGTCCTCAGACGGCGACGCGCTTGCGGCCCTTGGCGCGGCGGGCGTTGATCACGGCGCGGCCGGCGGCCGTCTTCATGCGGACGCGGAATCCGTGCGTCTTGTTGCGGCGCGCGTTGGAAGGCTGGAATGTGCGTTTCATGTGAACCTCTTCGATCGGGCCGCCCGGATGAATTCATGGGCGAAAAACGCGCGATTATAGCCGATTGCCCTGCCGAGCGCCATCTCGCCCGCGCACGCGGCCCGCAAACCGCCTGTGGATAACCCCCCCCTTTCCCGATAGAATTGCCGTTCCTCCCGCCGCCCGTTTTCCTCCCGACTCCGCTGCCCGCCGAAGACATGGATTCCCTCTGGCTTTCGCTCGTCTCCGAGCTCAAGAAGGACCTGCCGGCGCAGCAGTACGACACGTGGATCAAGCCCCTGCGCGCGGAGCGCCAGGGCAACCACCTGCGCGTGCTGGCTCCCAATCACCACGTCCTGCGCTGGATCCGGGCCAACCTGCTCGCCAGGATCGAGACCCGCGCCGAACGCGTCGCCGGCACCGGCCTTCACGTGGACCTCGTCCTCGATGAAAAGCATGCTTCCGAAGCCGAGATCGTGCTTCCCGAGCCGGTTGCCGTCGCTCCGGAAAAACCCTCCCGGGAGGAGCATCGGCTCAATCACTCGTTCACCTTCTCCAATTTCGTGAACGGCAAGGCCAACCAGATCGCCCGCGCTGCCGCCATCCAGGTCGCCGAAAACCCGGGCACCGCCTACAACCCGCTTTTCATCTACGGCGGCACGGGCCTGGGCAAGACCCACCTCCTGCAGGCCATCGGTTCGGATGTCCTGAAGCGCAACCCGCGCGCAAAGGTGCGCTACATCCATGCCGAGCAGTTCGTCGGCGACGTGGTGCGCGCCTACCAGCACAAGAGCTTCGACTCCCTCAAGCGCCATTACCGCTCGCTCGACCTCTTCCTCATCGACGACATCCAGTTCTTCGTCGGCAAGTCGCGATCGCAGGAGGAGTTCTTCTACACCTTCAATGCTCTCTTCGAGGCCCACAAGCAGGTTGTCATCACCAGCGATTGTTTTCCAAAGGAGATGACGGGAATCGAGGACCGCCTCGTCTCCCGCTTCGCGTGGGGCCTCACGGTCGCCGTCGAACCGCCGGAACTCGAGATGCGCGTAGCGATCCTCCTGAAGAAAGCGGAAATGGATGGCGTGCACGTCGATGAGGCAGTCGCCTTCTTCATCGCGAAGCACATACGATCCAATGTTCGCGAACTGGAAGGTGCCCTGAAGCGGGTCCTCGCCTATGCGCGCTTCAACAACACGGTCGTCAGCGTAACCACCGCCCGCGAGGCCCTCAAGGATCTCCTCGCCGTGCTCACGCGCCAGGTATCGGTGGACAACATCCAGAAGACGGTGGCGGACTACTTCAAGATCAAGGTATCCGACATGTATTCGAAGAAGCGATTCCGGTCCGTGGCCAGGCCGCGGCAGGTCGCCATGGCGCTGGCCAAAGAGCTTACCCAACAGAGCCTGCCCGAGATAGGCGAGGCCTTCGGCGGGCGTGACCACACCACGGTGCTGCATGCCTGCCGGAAGATCCTGGAACTGCGCGATACCGACCAGGAGTTCTCTCGCGATTACGCGCAGCTTCAGCAGATCCTGCTCGGATAAGGCCGTAAAGGATGGGACAACCTGTGGATGAATTTCTCTCCATGCACCACATGCCGGTTTATCCACAGGTTCCTGTTGCCGCGAGCACCTTCCGTCCCCAGCCCTTTGCGCTTGCATGATGTTGAAGCAGAAGACTAAAGATTCTTATCCCGGAATATCGGCCTCTCCTATCAACTATTAACTATTCAGAGATAACCCTATGGTCAAGATAAAGGCGACCAACCAGGCCCTGCTCGCTCCGTTGCAGCATGTGACCGGAATCGTGGAGAGAAGGCACACTCTGCCGATACTGTCGAACGTGCTGATCCAGGCCCATGGGGGCACGGTGGACTTCGTGGCGACGGATCTGGAAGTGCAGATAACGGCGAAGGCCGTCCTCGAGGCAAGTACAGCGGAAGGTTCCGTCACGGTCGGTGCCCGAAAACTCTACGACATCCTGCGGTCCCTGCCCGAGGATGCCGAGGTGGCACTTGACGCGAAGGAAAACCGCATGACGGTCAGGGCGGGCAAGAGCCGTTTCAACCTGCAGACCCTGGCGGCAGCCGACTTTCCGCGCATGGTCGAATCCCGGGACGCCACGCGCACGTTGACTCTTCCGCAGAAGGCGCTCAAGAACGCCCTGCGCCTCGTACAGTTCGCCATGGCCGTGCAGGATATCCGCTACTACCTGAACGGCGTCCTCTTCTCCGTCGACAAGAACATGCTTCGCGTCGTTGCCACGGACGGGCACAGACTTTCGTTCGCCGCAGAAGCCCTGGGAAGCGATCACGAAAGCATCGAGGCGATTCTGCCCCGGAAGACGGTCATCGAGCTCATCAAGCTCCTCGGCGACACCGATGAACCCGTGACGCTCTCCATCGGGTCGAACCAGGTGAGATTCTCCCTGGGTGGCATCGAGATCGTCTCGAAGATCGTCGAAGGGAAGTTTCCCGACTACCAGAAGGTGATACCGACCGCGCACCACAACAAGGTACAGATCGACCGCGTCGCCCTTGCGCAATCCCTCAATCGCGCAGCCATTCTGTCGAACGACAAGATCCGCGGTGTTCGCCTTGTCTTCACCAAGAACGCCCTGTCCATCATCTGCACCAACAACGAGCAGGAAGAGGCCGAGGAAGGTCTCACGATCGACTACGATGGCGATCCCCTCGACATTGGCTTCAACATTTCCTATCTTCTCGACGTGCTCAACCACGTCGATTCCGAAACGGTTACCGTCACCATGGGCGACTCGAACTCGAGCGCGCTCTTCCAGATTCCCGGCAACGACGACTTCAAGTACGTCGTGATGCCGATGCGAATCTAGAGCCTGTCGAAGGCCGGTCCACAACAGCGGGAAACGAATGGCACAGCAGAACGAGCATCCGAACGGGCGTCCCGAAGACGATTACGATTCCTCCAGCATCAAGATCCTGAAAGGCCTCGAGGCGGTTCGCAAGCGCCCCGGGATGTACATCGGCGACACGTCCGACGGCACGGGCCTGCACCACATGGTGTTCGAGGTCGTGGACAACGCGATCGACGAGGCGCTAGCCGGCCATTGCGACGACATCAAGGTGGTGATCCATACGGACAACTCGATCTCCGTGGTGGACAACGGGCGCGGTATACCCATCGATATCAAGGAGGACGATGAGTTCAAGCGTTCCGCCGCCGAAATCGTGATGACGGAACTGCACGCAGGCGGCAAGTTCGACCAGAACTCCTACAAGGTTTCCGGCGGCCTGCACGGCGTGGGAGTCTCGGTGGTCAACGCACTTTCAGTGTGGCTCAAGCTGCGCATCTGGCGCAGCGGAAAGGCGCACTTCATCGAGTTCCACGACGGCGTTGCGGTCGAGCCGCTCAAGGAGACGGGAGAGACGGACCGCCGCGGAACCGAAGTGCACTTCCTCGCTTCGCCCGCCACGTTCAACAACATCGAGTTCCACTACGAGATCCTCGCCAAGCGCCTGCGGGAGCTTTCATTCCTGAACAACGGGACGAAGATAGAACTCATCGACCAGCGCACCGGCAAGAGCGAGAACTTCGCCTACTCCGGCGGAGTGAAGGGTTTCGTCGAGTACATGAACCGCTCGAAGAACGTGTTGCACCCCAACGTCTTCTATTCGATCTCCGAGAAGGAAGGCATTACCGTCGAGGTCGCGATGCAGTGGAACGACTCGTACGGTGAGTCGGTACAGTGCTTCACGAACAACATTCCCCAACGTGACGGCGGAACGCACCTCACCGGATTGCGGACCGCGATGACGCGCACGATCAACTCCTACATCGAGAAGGAGGAGATCGCCAAGAAGGCGAAGGTGGAGACCACGGGCGATGACATGCGCGAGGGGCTAACCTGCGTGCTCTCGGTCAAGGTCCCGGAGCCCAAGTTTTCCTCCCAGACCAAGGACAAGCTGGTGTCCTCGGAGGTCCAGCCGGTGGTGCAGGAAGTTGTAGCGCAGAAGCTCGCGGAATTCCTGCTCGAGAAGCCGGCCGACGCGAAAGTGATCTGCACGAAAGTCGTGGAGGCGGCGCGGGCGCGCGAAGCGGCGCGCAAGGCGAGGGAACTCACGCGCCGCAAGGGCGTCCTCGACGGGGTAGGCCTTCCGGGAAAGCTCGCGGATTGCCAGGAGCGCGATCCGAAGCTCTGCGAGCTCTACCTGGTGGAGGGAGATTCCGCCGGAGGATCGGCCAAGCAGGGTCGCGACCGCAAGTTCCAGGCGATCCTGCCGCTCAAGGGCAAGATCCTGAACGTGGAAAAGGCTCGCTTCGACAAGATGCTCTCCTCGCAGGAGGTCGCGACGCTCATCACGGCGTTGGGCACGAGCATCGGCAAGGACGAATTCAACCTGGAGAAGCTGCGCTACCACCGCATCATCATCATGACGGATGCGGACGTGGACGGCGCGCACATCCGCACGCTGCTGCTCACGTTTTTCTATCGTCAGATGCCTTCCCTCGTCGAGAACGGCCACATCTACATCGCGCAACCGCCGCTCTACAAGGTGAAGAGCGGAAAGGACGAGCGCTATCTGAAGGACGAGCATGCGCTCAAGTACCACCAGCTTCGCCGAGCGCTGAACGGCGCGCAGCTGGTGCCCGGCGAAGGAGCCGCCCCGCTCACTGCGGAAGCTTTCGAGCGCATCGCGACGGAGTACCTCACCACGGAGGCCGTCATCGAGCGCCTGTCCATGGGCATGGACGCCGACGTGCTGCGCGCGCTGCTCGGAATGCCGCGCATCGAGCTCGACTCCAAGGAAGGTGCGACGCGGGCTTCGAAGGCGATCTACGACGCGCTGGCACCCGATGCGCCGAAAGCGCACAGCGAGCGCGATCCCACATCGGACGGCTGGCGGCTCAGGCTGGAGAAGTTCGTGCATGGAAACCGTGTGGAGACCATCCTCGACCACGCGTTCGTGGGCAGCGGGGACTATAGCCATATCGTGAACACTGCCCAGACGCTTGCCGGGCTCATCCGCGAGGGCGCGCAGGCAAGGCGAGGCGAGACCGCGGCGCGCCCGATCCATTCGTTCAAGGAAGGCCTCGACTGGCTGCTTGCCGAGGCCAAGGGCGGCATGTCGATCCAGCGCTACAAGGGGCTGGGCGAGATGAATCCGGAGCAGCTGTGGGAGACGACCATGGACCCGACCAAGCGCATCCTGCTCAAGGTCCAGGTCGAGGACGCGATCAGCGCAGACGAAATCTTCTCGACGCTGATGGGAGACGATGTGGAGCCGCGGCGCCTCTTCATCGAGACCAATGCGTTGGGCGTGTCCAACCTCGACGTCTGAGGCGGGCTCGGCGGCAAGGCAACGGCCGCGGGGTCAGGCGGACTTCTTGGTCTTCGCGGACTTGGCCTTCTTCGCGGTCTTCGTGGTCTTCGGGACAGCGGCGGTCCTCGAAGCCTTTCCCTTGCCCGGCTTCGACTTCGATTTGGCGGCGATGAGCGCCACGGCCTCGTCGAGCGAAAAGGTATCGATGGCGTCCTTGTCGGGGATCGTCGCGTTGACCTTGCCGTGCTTTACGTAGGGGCCGTACTTGCCCGAATAGAGCGAGACCGACTGGCCGTCATCGGGATGCTTGCCGAGGACCCGAAGCGCACCCCGCCCACCGGGGCTCTTGGGCTCCTTCAACAGGGCCACTGCCCGTTCCAGGGCGATGTCGAAGACGTTTTCGTCCTTGGGGATCGACTTGAACTGGCCGTCATGGTTCACGTAGGGACCGAAGCGACCGATGGCGGCAACGACTTTCTTGCCGGTTTCCGGATGTGCGCCCAGGTCGCGCGGAAGCGCCAGCATCTTGAGGGCGACCTCGAGGCTCGCCGTTTCAGGGGCGATGTTCTTGGGCAGCGACACGCGCTTCGGCTTCTCGTCGCCGGTGGCCTCGCCTAGCTGGAAATACCATCCGAAGGGGCCCTGGAGCAGCTGTATGAGCTTTTTCGTCTTCGGGTCCACGCCGATGTCGCGCTTGGCCGGGCCCTCCGAGGAATCGCCGCTTCCGTCCAGGTTCCGGGTGTAGTCGCATTCGGGATAGCCGGGGCATCCGATGAAGCGGCCGCGGCGCCCGAGGCGGATGGTCAACTTGTGGGCCTTGCACTTCGGGCAGTCCTCTTCGAGGACTTCCTGCGTGACTTCCTTCCGGGAAACCGATTCCTTGAGACCGATCTGGGCCGAAAAATCCTTCCAGAAGCGGTCCAGGACCGGGATCCATTCCTCCTTGCCGTTCGATATGTCGTCGAGTTCGTCCTCGAGCTTCGCGGTGAACTCGTAGTCCACCCAGTGCGCGAAATGCTCGGTGAGGAACTTGGTGACGACGCGGCCGACATCGGTGGGCTCGAATCGCTTCTTGTCGAGCACCACGTACTCGCGGTTCTGCAGAGTCGAGATGATCGAAGCGTAGGTCGACGGCCGGCCGATTCCGAACTGCTCGAGCGCTTTCACCAGGCTCGCCTCGGAGTAGCGAGGCGGCGGCTGCGTGAAATGCTGCTCGCCGTAGAGCTTGAGGATCGGCACCGAATCGCCCATCTCGAGCGCGGGGAGGCGCTTGTTCTCCTCTTCCACGGCGTCGTCCACATCCTCGTGGTAAACGGCGTAGAACCCCGGGAACACCATCGTCTGCCCGGTGGCGCGAAAGAGGTTCCCGGCGCCGCCCACCGTGAAATCGACGGCCACCGTGTCGAACTTCGCGGGAGTCATCTGGCAGGAAAGCGCGCGCTTCCAGATCATCTCGTAGAGCTTTCGCTGCTCGTCGTTCAGGTACGGCGCAACCGATTCCGGGGTGCGGACGATCGAGGTCGGCCGAATCGCCTCGTGGGCTTCCTGCGCATTCTTGGCCGTGCTCTTGTAGGTGATGGGGGACTTGGGAAGGTAGTCGGCGCCGAAGCTCTTCGTGATGTAGCCGCGAATCTCGGAGATCGCCTCCTTCGACAGGCTCACGGAATCCGTCCGCATGTAGGTGATGAGGCCGGTGACCGCCCTTCCGATCGAAACGCCTTCGTAGAGGCTTTGTGCGACCTTCATGGCGCGGTCTGTTGTGAAACCGAGCTTGCGCACGGCCTCCTGCTGCAGCGTAGATGTCGTGAATGGCGGCGCCGGCGAGCGCAGCTTGCGCTTCTTCTCGATCTCGGCGACGCGAGCCACCGACTTGGCGTGTGTTTCCAGGTATGCGGTGATCTCCGCGTTTCGTGCGGCATCGCCGACGGAAAACTGGTCGAGCTTCTCCGACTTGAAGTGGGTGAGCTTCGCGGTGAACGGCGCCTTCGCCTTCTCGGAGTCGAAATGTACAGACCAGTACTCGCGCGAGGAGAATTTCTCGATCTCTATCTCGCTTTGAGCTTCTTGTCCTTGAGCACGCGCTTGGCCTTCAGGATCTCGGAGAGGTGCCACGCGATGGCTTCGCCTTCGCGGTCCGGGTCCGTGGCGAGGAGGATCGTATCCGCGTCCTTCACGGCCTTCGCGATCGCGTCGACGTGCTTGGCGTTGCGGTCGATGACCTCGTATTTCATGCGGAAGTCGTCGGCGGGGTCGACCGCGCCGGTTTTGGGCACCAGGTCGCGGACGTGTCCGTAGGAGGCGAGGATCTCGAAGTCCTTGCCGAGGTATTTCTTGAGCGTCTTCGCCTTCGATGGCGATTCGACGATGAGAAGATGGGAGGCCATGGGAGCGTTGTCGGCTATTTTTTCATTCGATGTAGCGGGGGCGGCGGGCCTTGCCGGCCCCAATCGCGGGGGTCAGGGTACAGCAAGTTGCCGGTAAAGCCCGCCCGGCAGCCTTTCGACGCGCCCTTCCAGCTCGAGCCGGGTGAGCTGCGCGGCGAGCTCGGGTGCCAGGATTCCGGTGCGTTGCGAGAGCGCATCCACGCTCGCGGGGGCATGACCCAAGGCTTGCATGAGGGGGTGGTTGCCGCGCGCCGGCTCGCAGGTTTCGTCATGTGCCGGCGGCACCGGGGGGCGCGATCCGAGCTCCGCGAGAACGTCTTCGGCCGACTCCACGAGTTTCGCACCCTGCTTTATCAATGCGTGGCATCCCTTCGACAGGGGGGAGTGGATCGAACCGGGAACCGCCAGGACCTCGCGCCCCTGCTCGAGCGCAAGGCGGGCGGTCGTGAGGGAACCGCTCCTTGGCGCCGCTTCGACAACCAGGACGCCCAGGGACAGGCCGCTGATGATGCGGTTTCGCCGGGGAAAGTTGGCTGCGACCGGGGCCGTCGCGAGAGGATATTCCGATACGATCGCGCCCGAATGCGCGAGTTGGTGGGCGAGCTCGCGGTTTCGCGCGGGATAGATGCGGTCCAGTCCCGTTCCCACGACCGCGATGCTCGCCGACGGGCCATCCAGCCCGCCTCGGTGAGCGGCGGCATCGATGCCGAGCGCAAGGCCGCTCACGACGACAAAGCCGGCTTCGGAAAGCACGAGGGCGAACTCATGTGCATCCAGTTCTCCCTGCCGTGTCGCATTCCGGCTACCGACGATGGCGATCGCGGGCCGGTTGAGCAGGGGCAGCGCGCCAATGGCGTACAGCACTGTGGGGGGGTCGGGGATCTGAAGGAGCATCTGGGGATAGTCCTCGTCCCCGAGTGCCAGGAGATGGTGGCCTGGCAGATCGAGCCACGCAAGCGTGGCGCCGAGCAAGTCAGGAGGCGGCCCCTTGGCGATCAGGTCGGCGACTTTCTCGCCAACGACCGGCACGAGCGAGGAGCGTTCGGCTGCGGCGACTGCGGCGGGCGAACCGAAGTGCCTGAGGAGCGCGCGCTGCGCCGTGCCGGCAATGCCGGGAACGAGGCAAAGGCAAAGCCATTCGGTGGCGTCTTGGCGCAAGGCGGGGGGTGTGGCAGGTCCGGGAGCGGGGCTTGATCGTACAACGTGTCGAGTACCGGTCACGCTGACGAGGCTTGGAATGAAAGCGGGGGCCGAAGCCCCCGCCGGTTGCAGCAAGCGACGCGCGAGCGGTCAGGGCGTCTGCACGATGTCTCCGACGGAGATGGGCTTCACGCTCTTCAGGATCATCCCGTAGGAGAGCTTTTCGAAGGTGCGGAACACGAACACCAGGCCGCTGCGTTCGTCAGGAAGTATGAGTGGCTGTCCCGCCGGGGCAGTCGGGGGAGCCTTCGGGTCGGCGCTGGCGGACGCGACGATCGTATCGGGGACGATCGGGTTGGGCTTGACGTCGATCTTCGGCATCCCGAAACCCCCGAGGAGGTCCCCGATCAGCGGTGGCCTGCGGTTTCCGACGAGTTCGCCTCCCTTGCGCATCGTGGCGAGCACATGGCCCACTTCCACGCCGTCACGCGAGCCGCGGTTGATGGACACGATGGAATACTGGGCTATGTCCGCAACGCTTCCCCTCACCGAGAGAATGACGCCCTTGATCGGCTTGTCCGGCGCACGCGGAATGTAGGACGGAAACGATACCTCGCGGGCCGGCATCAGCCGGTCGTTCTGGTTGATCTCCTGCTTGGCGCGCGTGATCTCCACCGTGCTCGGGGAGCCGAAGCGCTTGACGCGAGCGTCGCCCACGTGGATCGCTTCGAATCCAAGCACCTCTCCGGAGTCGGGATCGGTGAGGCTCTCGCCTGGACGGAAGATCTGCCAGTTGAGGGCGTCGCCGGATCGAAGACCGGATACGTAGGCCGTGTTGCCCGCGCCGATGATCACGCGCTCTTCCTCGGTCGCGACGATCTGCGGCATGGAATCCATGCTGCCAGGCTCGACCACGAGCGGTTGCGTGAGGAACGGGCCGATGGCCGTGCCGGGAATCGTGGGAATCGCCGTGGCGAGAGGGGCCACACGGGTTCGGGGCTGCAAGCGAACGACATTGCCTTCGGCAATCGCGCCGCCGGCGATGAGCGAGAGGCTTGGTGAGAGCCCGGAGCGATCGAGTCGAATGATGTCGCCGGGATAGATGAGGTGCGGGTTCTTGATCTGGTCCCGGTTCATCTGCCAGATCTGCGGCCACTTCCAGGGTTCCTTGAGGAACTTGCCTGAAATGGCCCAGAGCGTATCGCCTTTCTGGACGGTGTACTCGGAAGGGGCATCGGCCTGGAGGTCGTTCATCGAGGCGGCCGCCGAAGCAGTGGCCTGCGAGGATGCCAAACCCGGAACCAAACTGGCCGAAGCGACGACTAACGCTATAATGAGCTTTCGCATCGCGGCTCTCTCTTTGGGATATGGGGCGAAGGACCCATATTCTGAAAAAGGTTACGACCTCTTTTTCATGTAGTGCAATAGATTCTGCGCTTAATCTGTTCTATTAGCAAGCATTTATGGCCATTCTCGAGATCCTCCAGTACCCTGACCCGAGACTTCACCTCCCGGCGGTGCGCGTCGACAAGATCGACGAGGCTACCCGAAAGCTCGTTTCTGACATGGCGGAAACCATGTACGCAGCAGAAGGGGTGGGTCTTGCGGCGACGCAGGTGAACGTTCACCAACAGGTGCTCATCATCGACGTGAGTCCTGACCGCTCGGACCTGCGCGTGTTCATCAACCCCGAGGTGATACGCCGGGAAGGGATGGTGCTCAACCAGGAGGGATGCCTGTCGGTTCCGGGGATCTACGACAACGTGGAACGGGCTGACAGCGTGACGGTCACCGCCCTGGACGCCAACGGGTCCCGTTTCACCCTGAACGCCTCCGGTCTTCTGGCCTCGTGCGTGCAGCACGAAATGGACCACCTCCAGGGCAAGGTCTTCGTCGAGCACCTCTCGGAGCTCAAGCAGAACCGCATCCGCGCGAAGCTCAAGAAGCGCCAGCGCAAGGCGGCGTAGCCTTCGCCCGCTTGCGCCTCGTTTTCGCCGGCACGCCCCCTTTCGCCGCCAGTGCCCTCCGGTCGTTGCATGGTGCCGGGCACCAAATTTCGCTCGTTCTGACGCAGCCCGACCGCCCTTCCGGGCGCGGCCTGAAACCCAAGGCCAGCGCAGTGATGGAAGTGGCTTCGGAAATGCAACTCCCTGTTGCAAAACCGGTTTCCTTGAAACTCGCCGAGGCCATCGCTCCCATCCAGGCGGCTGTCCACGAAGTGATCGTAGTCGCGGCCTATGGACTCATACTTCCGAAGTCAGTGCTGGCTATCCCATCTCGAGGGTGCCTGAATATCCACGCCTCCTTGCTTCCCAGATGGCGCGGAGCGGCCCCGATTCAACGGGCGATCCTGGCCGGAGACGAGGAGACGGGCGTGACGATCATGGTCATGGAACCCGGCCTGGACACCGGGCCCGTACTGCTGGAACGGCGTATACCCATCGACCCGGCCGATACCACGGCGAGCCTTACCGAAAAGCTGGCGAAGGTGGGTGCCGAGGCGATCGTGGATGCACTCGACCAGCTCGAGTCGCTGGTGCCTCGCCCTCAGGACGAAGGCAAGGCAAGCTACGCGGCGAAGGTCGACAAGGCTGAAGCGCAGCTTGATTGGTCGCGAGATGCCAGAGCGCTGGATCGGCAAGTTCGCGCACTCAATCCCTTTCCTGGAGCCGAGTCGCGCGTCCGCGGAGAAATGCTCAAGATCTGGGAAACGGCGCCGCTCGGTATCTCCGGCCCGCCAGGAACGGTCATTGGTCTCGACCGAGGGCGGCCAGTGGTTGCCTGCGGAATTGGCGCATTAGCGCTCACTATCGTCCAGAGGCCCGGTTCCAAACGCATGTCCGCAGTCGAGTTCCTGAAAGGCCGTCCGATGCCGCCCGGAACCCAGCTGGCGACCGCCCCGGGGGAGAGATGAGCCAGGTTTTCTTGTGGTAGCCCCGCATACCGTTCCCAGATCTCGGTTGGCCAGGCGATCCGAAGCCTGGCAATCCTGGCCCCGCGGCACATTCGCATACTGAAAGCCCACCGGCGGGTGGCTCCTCCGAGCCCACCGCCCTCCACGACCCGTGCTCGAAATCCAACTCTGTGCTGCCGCCGTTATCGGCGCGACGCTCGCCGGCCGCAATCTTTCTTCGGCCTTTGTAGACAGCTTCCGGCAGCATCCAACCCTGGATGCTGGCGAGCGCGCCGTAGTGCGCGAGATCTGCTACGAGGGGATGCGTTCGCTGGGGTTGCTGGAGGCGCAGCTCGCGAAGCTGCTGCTCACGCCTGTGCGGCACTCCGGACTGCGCAGCCTTCTCCTGGTAGGACTCGCGCAGTTGCAGTTCACGCGAGCGAAGCCCTACGCCGTTGTGGACCACGCCGTGCAGGCGGCCGAGCGCCTCGGACAACCCGCTGCGCGCGGACTGGTGAACGCCGTTCTGCGTAACTTCCTTCGCCGCCAGAAGGACCTTGGTCGGGAAGCCTGGACTACCCCGGAAGCTCGGTACGGATTTCCCGAATGGTGGGTTCGCAAGCTCAAGGAACAGCATCCTTCCGAATGGGAAAGGATTCTGGTCTCGGAGAACAGGCACCCTCCCATGACCCTGCGCGTAAATGCCCGGCGTACGACCGTAGACGAATACCTCGTTCGCCTTCGGCAGGCGGGAATCGACGCCAAGCCCCTCGGCGGCTCGGCGGTGCGGATAGACCCAAGACCGGTTGGGGAAGTGCCCGGATTCGCCGACGGCTTCTCCAGCGTTCAGGATGCCGGCGCCCAGTGGGCAGCGAGGCTCCTCGAGGTCCAGGATGGGCAGCGTGTCCTCGACGCCTGCGCAGCACCCGGCGGCAAGACGGGTCATCTTCTCGAGCTCGCGGGCCTGGACCTGCTGGCCATCGATGACGACTCGGAAAGGCTCGAGCGGGTTCGCGAAAACCTCACGCGGCTCAACTTGCAAGCGACCCTCGCCTGTGCCGACGTCGCAGACCCGTCCGCCTGGTGGGATGGCCGCCCGTTCCAGCGGATCCTGCTCGACGCCCCCTGCAGTGCCTCCGGGGTGGCCCGACGCCATCCGGACGTCCGCTGGAACCGGCGCCCGTCGGACCTGGCGAAGCTCGCCGAGCAACAGGTCCGACTGCTCGAAGGCGTGTGGCAAGTCCTTGAGACTAGTGGTAAATTGCTCTACGTAACCTGCTCCGTTTTCCGGGAAGAGAACGAGTCCACCGTGGAATCGTTTCTGGCCCGGCGGGCAGACGCGCGCATTGCTCCATTACAGGCCGGCGCCCCCGAAGGCGGCCGGATAACGCCAGACGATGACCACGACGGATTCTTCTTCGCTCTGCTCGAAAAGCGCTAGCGCGCAATGGCGCGTTGCGCTGGGGGCGCTGCTGTTCGCGTGGTGCGCGCTCCTCGTGGCGGGGCCGGCGAACGCCGATGGCATCAACCCGGTATTCGCGAAAGTCGAATCCGGTCCCGACGGATATCACCTCGACGCGGAGTTCGACATCCACTTCAGTCCCGGCCTCGAGGAAGCCGTGAATCGCGGAGTCGCGCTCTACTTCGTTGTCGAGTTCGAGCTGAGCAAGCCGCGTTGGTACTGGTTCGACGAAAAACCCGTCCAGCTCACCCAAACCTACAAGATCACGTATACCCCGCTGCTTCGGCAGTACAGGCTTTCGGCGGGCAGCGCGTACCAGAACTTCACCCGGTTGGAGGACATCGTGAGCGCCCTGGCGCGCGTACGCGGCTGGCCCGTCGCCGACCCAGGGGCGTTGCGCAAGCAAGGTGAGTACCAGGCCGCCATCCGCATGCGGCTCGATACGACACAGTTGCCCAAACCCTTCCAACTCAACGCGGTCGCCTCGCGCGACTGGAACCTAGCATCGGATTGGTATCGGTGGATCGTCCATCCATGAGGCCGTTGATTTTGCTGTGCGTGGTGACGGGCGCAGCTCTCGTCTACCTCATGTCGCAGGCCTCATCGAACACGGCGCTCTTCACGCAGAACTACCCAGCCCTCCTCGGGCTCGGCGGACTGCTTTCCTGAGCCTCATGCTGCTCATCGGGTACCAGCTCTTCATCCTGCGGCGAAAGCTCAAGGAGCGCGTGTTCGGCTCCAAGCTCACGCTTCGCCTCCTCGTGGTCTTCGCCCTGATGGCCCTCGTCCCGGGCGGACTCGTCTACGCCATCTCCTTCCAGTTCCTGCAAAGCTCCATCGAATCCTGGTTCGACGTTCGCATGGACAAGGCGCTCGAAGGCGGGCTGAACCTCGCCAGAAGCTCTCTCGACAGCTCGCTTCGCGAGCTGGGCCAAAAGGCCGGAAGCATGGCCCAGTCACTCGCCACCGCGCAGGCCGTTGAGCCCGCAACGCTGAGTCGCCTGCGGGAGCAATACGGAGTGGAGGAAGCCACCCTCCTGACCCAGCGTGGAAAAGTCATCGCGTTCGCGGGGACGGAGTCGACGTCGATGCAGCCCGACCTTCCCGCTGCGAACCTGCTGCGCCAGGTCCGCGCACAGCAACCCGTGCGGTCCGTGGACTCGATTCCCGACCGCGGGCTGGTGATGCGCGTTATCGTCCCGGTGAACGTGCTCACCATCGCAGAGGATATCCGGATACTTCAGGTCCTCCAGCGCGTGCCTCTGGCTGTCGCGCAGGACGCGCGGGTCGTCGACCAGGGCTGGCGCGACTACCAGGAGCTCACCCTCGCGAGGGTCGGCCTGAAGCGCATCTTCGGCCTCACCCTCACGCTCGCGATGCTGCTCACGCTCTTTTCGTCCATCGCGCTCGCGTTCCTGCTTTCGGAGCGCCTGTCGGCCCCGTTGTCCGCCTTGGCCGAGGCAACGCGCGCAATCGCGAAGGGGGATTATTCGCGCCTGAATCCCGTGCGAAGCCGTGACGAGTTCGGAGTTCTCACGCAATCCTTCAACACGATGACCCGCCAGATCGCGGACGCGACCGAGGCGATGGAGAGAAACCAGCAGCAGCTCGAGAACGCCAAGACCTACCTGGAGAGCATTCTGTCGAACCTCACCTCGGGGGTGCTCACCTTTGACGAGCGCTACTACCTGAAGACGGTAAACGCCACCGCCTACGAGATTCTCGGCGTGCCCTCGGGAGCCTTTCACGGCCTCAAGCTGCAGGACTGGACGACCCATGTCGCGGCCGTGTCGCCCTTCGCGGAAGTGGTACTCAAGCACTTTTCGTCCGCGGCCAGCCGCCAGTGGGAGCAGCAACTCGATTACCGGCGCCATGACGGGGCACGCTCGCTCCTGGTTCGGGGCACCCACCTTGCAACGCGGGGGGATACGGGATTTGTCGTGGTTTTCGACGACATCACGCACCTCGCGCAGGCGCAGCGCGACGCCGCCTGGGGAGAGGTCGCGAGACGCCTCGCCCACGAGATCAAGAACCCGCTTACGCCGATCCAGCTCTCCGCGGAGCGATTGCAGCTCAAGCTGCACCAGAAGCTCACTGACCTGGACGCAGATGTCCTGAAGCGGGCCACGGGGACGATCGTGAACCAGGTCACCGCGCTCAAGGGCATGGTGGACGATTTCAGCCAGTACGCGCGCGCTTCCCGCATGACTGCGGAGCAGGTCTCCCTGAACGACCTCGTGCGCGAAGTGCTCGTGCTCTACGAGTCGATGGGGGTCCCCATCGAGCCCCGGCTCGCGGAGAACCTCCCGCGCGTTGCAGCGGACGCCGCACTCCTTCGCCAGGTGCTCCATAACCTGATCCAGAATGCGATCGACGCGCTGTCTGGCGAAGAGCAGCCTCGTATCGTCGTCACTTCGTCGGTAGCGGATGAAGGCATCACGCTCTCGGTTCTCGACAACGGAGCGGGAATCGCGGAGGCTGTCTTTGGCAGGATCTTCGAACCCTACGTAACCACCAAGCCCAAGGGGACTGGACTCGGCCTCGCGATCGTGAAGAAGATCGTCGACGAGCATCACGGTCACATCGTGGTCGAGAACGTGAAACCCCATGGCGCACACGTGAGCATCGTCCTGCCCCTGCGCGAAGCGGCCTAGGCGCCGTCGCCCCCATGCCGGCCAACCAGATCATGGTAGTGGATGACGAAGTCGGCATCCGCGAGCTCCTGTTCGAGATCCTGCGGGACGAGGGATACGGCGTGCGGCTCGCCGAAAATGCGCAGACCGCCCGCAGTCTTCGCAAGGAGATGCGGCCCGATCTTGTCCTCCTCGATATCTGGATGCCCGACACCGACGGCATCACGCTGCTCAAGGAATGGGCCGGCTCCGGTCTGCTCACGATGCCGGTCGTGATGATGTCGGGACACGGCACCATCGACTCGGCAGTGGAAGCCACGCGCATTGGCGCGTTCGATTTCCTCGAGAAGCCAATCAGCCTTCCGAAACTGCTCGCGACCGTGGGCAAGGCCCTGGCCGGGGGGCGCGTTCTTCCGCGCGCCGGGCTCACCATGCCCCAGCTCGGGAAGGCAAGGATCGTGCAGGAGCTGCGCCAGCGCCTGGACCAGGTCAGCCGGCTTCGGACGCCCGTGCTTCTGGTGGGCGAGCCGGGATGCGGGTTCGAGATCGCAGCGCGCCACCTCCTGCTTCCGAACACGCCTTGGGTTGCGCCCGCGGATGTCGAGTGGCTGGCCGCAAACCCCTTCGATGCGCTCAATGAGGCGAAGGACGGGACGCTTTTCATCCACGAACTCTGCCTTCTCGGCAAGGCGGAGCAGAAGGGCCTTGCGCAGCTCGTTGCCAAGCTGGAAAAATTCAACGTGCGGCTCGTCTGCGCGGCGTCGAGTTCCATTGCGCGCATGATCGACGACGGGAGCTTCGACGCGGCGCTCTACCACCAGCTTTCGGGGCTCACCATCCGCGTCCCGTCGATCGCGGAACACGCGGAGGATGTACCGGACCTCGCCACGAGCCTGCTCACGGCGCTCGTAGACGCGAACGAGGTTCCCCTCAAGGCACTGACCGTGGGGGCGCAGAATGCGCTGCGCAATCTCGATTGGCGCGGCAATCTCCCCGTGCTCCAGAACGCGGTGAAAACGCTTGCGCTCACCGCGCTAGCGCCCGAGATCGGCGGAGAGGACGTGGCCCGCGTTGCGAGGGAGTTTTCGCTGCTGCCGCGCGACCAGCCCCAGTCGGAAGTCGGCGTATCGCTCGACATGCCGCTTCGAGAGGCCCGGGAGCAATTCGAGAGGCAGTACTTCCTCCACCATATCCGTCGCGAGGACGGAAACATGTCGCGCGTGGCGGACCGCGTCGGTCTCGAACGCACGCACCTGTACCGCAAGCTCAAGCAGCTCGGCATCCGACCATCGTCGCGGGGCGAGGAGCCCCCGGCCTGAGTCCCGCTAGCGCGGCTCTATCCGGCCGAGGCGGACTGCGGTAAGGCCAGTCTTCACGTTGTTCGGTACGGGCATCACCAGCACGCAGTCGTCGTAAGGGGCCAGGACCGTCTCCGTGCCGTCATAGGCGATGACGTCTCCTTTGCGGGCGACCACTTCCATTCCCGAGAACTCCCGGGCGAATCGGAAATCCGGAGTTCGCGCTATGACGGCTTGCGTCACGCGCACGAGCCGTTGCGGCGGAGGCTCCGCGGCGTCGATCTCGCGCGCGGCCAGATCGGCGTCGACGGCTCCGGTATGCCGAAGGAACCGCCAGGTCGTCTGCCACGCGACGTGCTCGGCCGCACGCTCCCAGTGCTGGCCGCATTCGACGAGCAAGGCGTTCCTTGGGCTGCCGGGATCCCCGAATTGCACGAAATCGCGCATGCGGGTTCCGTTGGCATGGCCACCGTCGCACACGATGTCGCGAGGGATCGCTATGTCGAATGCGAACCGGATTCCCTTGTCGAGCGGTCCGCAGATCATCACGGGAGGACTCGGCTCGAGCATCGAGTGGATGTCGAGGAGATAGTCCGCTGCCTCCACGAACGGCCGCAATGCCCTGGCGCGACGCAGCTCTATGCTGTCGCGCGTGCCGTCGAGGGTCTGCGCGTTCCAGACGCGGTTGAAATCCTCGTCGAGAAAGCGCGTGGCATAGGGGCGCTCGGGGTCGAATCGGGAGAATGCCTCAATATTGGCGAAGGAAAGCGTGAGGGCGCCGCGCCGGGTCGAACCGCCATGCGGAGCAGGCGATCGAGCACCAGGGCGCCGCAGATCTCGTTTCCGTGCGTGATCGCATTCACCATCACGTGCGGGCCGGGCCGACCGCTCTCGAAAGTGTGGACGAAGTCGACGCCGGTCGGGGACCGGCGGTGCGCGTCGATGTTCGGAGCGGAGAGCTCCACGGCTATTCTGGTCATGGCGGTCGGTGTCAGTCCTTGCGGGGTGTGGGGTCGTTTCGGTGAGCGTGTTCGTGCTCGCGCATGTGGTCGTGCCCATGGTCGTTCCCATGGTCGTGCCCATGGTCGTGCCCATGGTCGTGCCCGTGCCCGTGTCCATGGTCATGGGCGTGGTGGTGACCATGAGCGGTGTGTCCATGGCCGTCGCAAAGGTGAGAGCCGCGCTCCGCGGCGTAGTCGCAGACCGCCTTGACCAGGCGTTCGATGTCCCTTGCAAGGCGAGTGAAGCCGGGCGTCTTCCGGCCCGTGTGCTCGTCCATGTAGAGCCTGCGATTGGCCTCGATCTGGAGACTGTGCCGCCCCGCGGAGGGGTCGGAAAACGCCCGAACCAGTTCCACTCCCTTGTAGGGATCGTTCACCTTCACTTCGTACCCCATGTCCGACAGCGCAGCGGCGACGAATGCCGTGAAGTCGGGGTCGCAGGTCGAGCCGTCGCGATCGCCGAGAACGAAATCCGCGCGAGGCTTCCCGGGACCCTCTTCCGAAATGACGCTGCTGACGGCCGGCATGGAATGGCAATTCAGGTGCCATACCGCACCGAAGTGTGCGTGCGTCGCGTCCAGGGCGTCCTTGACGGCCTTCTGGTAGGGCTGGTGGAACTCCGCAATGCGGCGCCGGACCTCCTCCACGGAAAGCCTTCGTGCGTAGATTGGCTCTCCCGAGTCGAGCACGCGCCAGATGAGGCCAATACCGAGCTCCGTCTTTCGGGAGACGGCGGCGGGACCGGGCCAGGGGGCGTCGAGAAGCGAGGCGTCCACGTCGAGAAGGGAACGGTTCGGATCCACATAGGAGCGCGGAAAGCGCGCGGCGATGAGTGTTGCGCCGAGTTTCGGCCCGCAGGCGTAGAGCTCGTCGACGAATGCGTCCTCGGCCTTGCGCAACGCCGACATCGGCACGTTGGGCCGGAAGTCCTCGGGGTAGTCGGTGCCGCTGTGGGGGGAGTCGAGGACGACCGGCGCCCGGAGGTGCGGGGGATCGCTTCGTAGAAAGGCGTGGTGTCGGGTCATGTGTCGTCGTTGAGATGGCAGGCCGATGCATGGCCGGGGGCGATTTCCCGCAGGCGCGGGGCCTCGGCCCGGCAGCGAGGGGTGGAGTGGGGACAGCGCGGGTGGAAATGACATCCGCGGGGTGGGTCGAGCGGGGACGGAATCTCGCCCTTGATGGGAATGTAGGCGCGCTTCGTTGCCTCGAGTTTCGGTATTTCGGCGAGCAGCGCCTGGGTGTAGGGATGGTTGGGGCGCGCGAACACCTCGTCGGAAGGAGCGGACTCGACAATCCGCCCCAAGTACATGATCAGGACGCGATCGGAAAGGTGCCGCACCACACCGAGATCGTGGCTTATGAAGAGATAGGTGAGGCCGAACTCCTCCCGAAGCCGTATGAAGAGGTTCAGGACTTGTGCCTGTATCGACACGTCGAGCGCCGCGACCGCCTCGTCGCATACGAGAAACTTCGGCTTCACGGCGAGCGCGCGCGCGATGCCGATTCGGCTGCGCTGCCCGCCCGAGAACTGGTGCGGAAATCGCCGCAGGAGAGATGCGTCCAGGCCCACGTGCTCCATGATTTCCGCCACGTATGCATCGCGTTCCGTGGAAGCAACCAGGCCATGCACCACCGGGGCCTCGCCGATCACGTCGACGATCCGCAGGCGCGGATTGAGCGACGCGAAGGGATCCTGGAAGATCATCTGGACCGCGAGGCGCTCGTTGCGGGACGCGCCGGATTCGTACGCCGCGTAGGGCCGGCCCTTCCATTTCCTCTCGCCCTCCGTAGGCTCGAGGATCCGGGCCACGATGCGGCCCAGGGTCGACTTCCCGCAGCCCGATTCGCCGACCAGGCCGACGACCTCGCCGGCGGCGACCCCCAGATCGACTCCGTCGAGGGCGTGAACTGTTTGCTCGCGCGCGGAGGAGCCGAGGCGCGCGGCGATTCGCGAAGCGAGGTCAAGTCTCGAAGTGAAGCGCTTGGAGATGCCCTTCAATTCGAGAAGCGGGCTGGCCGCGGGTGGGTTGGCGTTCATGCGTTCGGATGGAAGCAGCGCAGCCGGCGCCCGGGCGACGGTTCGGTGACAGACGGGCTTTCGGCGCAGCGTGCCGTTGCCGACGTGCAACGGTCGCGAAACGGGCATCCCGGGCCCAACGAGAGCAGCGACGGTGTCATCCCGGGAATCTGTCGCAAGGGTCGGCCGCGCGCGTTGCGGCTCGGCACCGAGTCGATGAGGCCCCGGCTATAGGGATGCAACGGCCGGTCGAGGATGTCCGCGACGGGACCGGATTCGACGAATCTGCCTGCATACATGACGCACACCTCGTCCGCGAGGCCCGCAACCACGGACAGGTCATGGGTGATCCAGATGAGCGCGGTCCCGCTTTCCCGGCAGACCTTCTGCATTTCGAAGAGGATCTGCCCCTGGATCGTTACGTCGAGCGCTGTCGTGGGCTCGTCTGCGATGATCAGGTCGGGCCCGTTGACGAGGGCTATGGCTATCGCCACTCGCTGGCGCATTCCTCCCGAAAACTGATGGGGATACGCTCGCAGGCGCTCGTCCGGGGAGGCGATGCCGACCCTTACCAGCGCCTCTCTCGCTCGGGCCAGCGCACTTTCGCGGGAGACGTCGGCATGCGCCTGCACGGCCTCGACGATCTGCGTATCGATCCGCAGGACCGGATTCAGGGTCATCATCGGGTCCTGGAAAATCATGGCGATGCGGCTGCCGCGCACGCCGCGCCACGCGGCAGCATCGAGTCGGGTGAGGTCGGTGCCGTCGAACACGATCCGGCCCTCGACGATCCGTCCCGGCGGGTCGACGAGGCCGATGATGGAATAGCCCGTCATGGACTTTCCCGATCCCGATTCGCCGACGAGCCCCAGGATCTCGCCCCGGCCGACGCTGAAGCTCACGTCGTCAACCGCTTTCACGACACCGGCCTTGGTGAAGAAGTGCATCCGCAGGCCGTCGACCTGCAGGAGCGGCGGACCGCTCACTTTCGAAGCCTTGGATTGAGGATGTCGCGCAACTGGTCGGCCACCAGATTGATGGCCATGATCGTGAGCAGGAGCGCGATGCCGGGATAGAAGCTGATCCAGTACTTGCCCGACAGGAGGTACTGGAATCCGTTCGAGATCAGAAGCCCCAGCGATGGTTCGGTTATCGGCAGGCCAAGGCCGAGGAACGAAAGCGTCGCCTCGAGGGCGATCGCGTGCGCCACCTGGACGGTGGCGACCACGATGAGCGGCGGCAGGCAGTTGGGCAGCAGGTGGCGGAACACGATGCGCGCCTGCCCGAGCGCGAGCACGCGCGCCGCCTCGATGTACTCCTTCTGGCGCTCCACGAGCGCGGAGGCACGCACCGTGCGGGCATAGTAGGCCCACTGAACGGTAATCAGGGCTATCACGATCTTGTCGACGCCCTGGCCGAGCACGGCCAGGAGAATCAGCGCTATGAGGATGGAGGGAAACGAGAGCTGGATGTCCACGATGCGCATGACCAGCGTATCGACCCAGCCGCCGAAATACGCTGCCACCAGCCCGAAGACAAGGCCGATCGCCAGCGCGAAAACGGTGCTTGCAATTCCGACGCCGAGGGAAATGCGCAGGCCGTAGAAGATGCCCGAGAGCATGTCGCGTCCCTGGTCGTCCGTTCCCAGCCAGTACGTGGAACCGTCCGCTGACCTCTCCCCCGGAGCAAGCTTCGAATCCATGATGTCGAGCTGCGCGAGGTCGTAGGGATTCTGCGGCGAAATGACGGGCGCTAGAAGCCCGACGAGCAGGATCACCACGAGAAGGGCGAGTCCGAACAGGGCGAGCCTGCTTTCGGCGAAGTCCGCCCGGAACCGCGACCATGGCCCCGCGACGCCGCCCTTCGCGCCCGGCGTGGTTTCCGCCAGCGGGCCGGCGGGTGCAGAAAGGATCGGGTCCGACATCGTCAGTGGGCCGCTGCGGCGCCGCCCAGGCGAACGCGCGGGTCGAGCATCGAGTAGAGAACATCGACCACGAAATTGATCACGATGAACAGCGTCACGATGACGAGCAGGTAGGCCACGATCACGGGGCGGTCGAGCTGGTTGATCGAGTCGATGAGAAGCTTGCCTGTGCCGGGCCACGCGAAAATCGATTCGGTGACGATGGCGAATGCGATCACCGAACCCAGCTCGAGACCGATCACGGTCACGATCGGAATGAGAATATTTTTGAGCACATGCACGCCGATCACGCGGCCTTGCGTGAGGCCTTTTGCCCGGGCGAACTTCACGTAATCCTGGAGAACGGCCTCCCGGGTGCCGGCGCGCGTCAGGCGGATGAGGAGCGAGAGCTTGAAGAGCGCGAGATTGACTGCTGGCATCGCGATGTGCGCGAGTCCGTCAAGAGTGAGGAAGCTCACGGGAATGCCGGCGACCAACGTCGTCTCGCCGCGACCGTTGGACGGAAGCCAGCCGAGATTCACCGAAAACACCATGATGAGAACGAGACCCACCCAGAACGTGGGCAGGCTGAAGCCGAGGATCGAACCGGCCATGATGCCGCGCCCGACGAGGGAGTCGGGCTTGAGCCCCGCCACGAGGCCGAGGGGAATGCCCAGGAAGATCGCCATCACCATGGCCACGAACGCGAGTTCGATCGTCGCGGGGAGCTTCTGGAGGATGAGCGACAGGGCCGGCACGTTGTAGACGAACGACTTGCCGAGATCTCCGCTCGCAGCGCCCTTGAGGAAGACCCAGTACTGCTCGAGGAAGGTCTTGTCCAGGCCAAGCGCCGCCGTCGCGCGGATGCGTTCGACCTCGTCTGCCTGCGGGTTCACCAGAAGCTCGATGGGGTCGCCGATGGCGAAAACCCCTATGAAGACGAGGAACGACATCAGCACGAGCACGAACAGGCTCTGCCCGAGGCGGCGGATGGCGTACGCGAGCATTGGCAGAGGCGAAGGCTTACCCGGACGTCCCGGGAAGGACCGGGACCCCGCCGGAGCGGGGGCCGGCACCCAGGGGCCTATTTACCCGGCTTCAGCCCCATGGCGAGCGTGTACTGGTCCGTGCGCGGCGTGTACCGAAAGCCCTTCTCGGTGCCCCAGGTGCTTACCTCGTAGTGGATCGGGATGAGCGCCGTGTCGTTCATCGCAATCTCGGCGGCCTTCTGGATGAGGCCCTCGCGCTTCTTGTCGTCGATGGTGGACATGGCCTCGCTGATGAGGGCGTCGAGCTCGGGGTTCGAGTAGCGAGCCCGGTTGGTCACCCCCATGCCCTTCGCGGTGTCGTATGTCGCGAGTAGCGACCGGAGGCTCGAACCCTGCTCGCCGGACTCCGTGCCCCACCCGAGCAGCATGTACCCGAACTCGCCTTTCGTGGCACGCGAAAAGTAGACGCTCGCGGGCATGGTCTCGACCTTGGTGTCGATGCCGATCCGCGAATAGAACTGCGCGATGGCCTGCGCGATCTTGTCATCGTTGATGTACCGGTTGTTCGTTCCGTGGACCGTCAAGGCAAAGCCTCCCGGGTAGCCGGCATCGGCCAGCAGCTTCTTGGCGCCCTCGGGGTCGTACTTGGCCGGTTGGAGCTTCTTGCTCGTTCCGAAGAAGAACTCAGGCAGCAGCTGGCCTGCGGGAACGGAGCGCTTCTCCATGACGCGATCGGCGATCGCCTGCCGGTTGATCGAGATCGAAAGCGCCTTGCGCACGCGGGCGTCCTTCAGGGGGTTCTTCGGGAGCGGCTTCCCGTCCTTGCCCGTCACGTATGGCGGAGAGGTATCCGTACGCTGGTTCAGGTGAACGTAGATGACGCGGTTGGAGACCTTGTCGACGAGGGCGTATTTCTTGTCCGCGGAGAGCTTCGCAATGTCCGCCGTAGGCACCGTCTCGATCATCTGCACGTCCCCGGACAGGAGGGCCGCAACCCGCGCCGCCGCGTTCGTGAGAATCTTGAAGGTGACCTTGTCCCAGGGTTCCTCGCCTCCCCAATAGCCGTAGTTGGCCTTGAGCACCACGCGCTGGTTGGGCACGTATTCGGCGAGCTTGTAGGGGCCGGTGCCTATCGCGGCCTTGCCGGAGTTGTAGTCCTCGGTGGCCGCCTTCTCGCCATGCAGCTTCGAGATGATCATGACCGAGGCGAGATCGCTCGGCAGCAGCACGTGGGTGGCCGCCGTCTTGAAGACGATCGTGTGCGGATCGACGACCTTCACGTCGACGATCGGCTTGGTAAAGGTCGCGAAGGATGACGGGCTGTTGGGGACGTTCGGCACGCGCTTGAGCGTGAACGCGACATCATCCGCCGTGAAGGGCGAGCCATCGTGAAAGCGCACGTTCTTGCGCAGCTTGAACTCCCACGTGAGGTCATCCAGCGCCTTCCATGACGTCGCGAGCCCCGGCACGAGCTTCTGGTTGGCGTCCCGCTTGATGAGCGGCTCGAAGACATGCAGCATCATCGAGTTGTTCGGCGACAGGTTGTGGTAGTGCGGGTCCATCGACGTGATGGCGGCCTGCAGGCCGATCGACACGTCTCGGTCCTTTGCGGAGGTGAGGGCGGGGATGCCCAGGATGGCGAGCGCGGCGAGCGCGAGTCGTAGGGTGCGCAGCATGGCGGGTGCTCCTCTGGTGTCCGGATGGGGGCGGGGGAATCTGAATTCGGGGTTTGCGCCGCCTCTGATGATACCGTCATTCCCGGGGCCGGGGGGGCGGCCGGGGGGGGGGGGGGACCGGGGGGGGGGGGGGGGGGGATGGGAAATGCTTCTGGCCTCGGGGAAGGACGGCGCGCTCCTGCGTTTCGGACTTGGTTCGGAGTATTTGAAGGCCGGCGATTCGCGGCGCGCCGAAGAGCACCTGCGCGAAGCGGTCTTACTGGATCCGGGTTATTCGGCTGCCTGGAAGATGCTGGGAAAGGCCCTGGAGGCCAGCGACCGCGCGGCGGCAGCTGAAGCCTACCGGAAGGGCGTCGCAGCGGCGCAGTCCAAGGGCGACAAGCAGGCCGTGCGGGAAATGCAGGTCTTCCTCAAGCGGATCGAGCGCGACACCGGGCCCGGCTAGCGCCCCGAAAGCAGGGCTTCCAGTTCACGCGGCGGTGCGTTCTTCTCGATGGCGGCCGCACCCAGACGGTCGAGCAGGATGAGGGTGATGCGTCCCGCTTCGTTCTTCTTGTCGCGTCCCATCGCAGCGAGCCAGGCGTCCACTGCGAGTGTTGGCGGCTCGACCGGGAGCCCCGCGCGGCGAATCAAGGTTTCGAGCCGGATCGCGTCGGCGTGCGCGAGCCTGCCGAGCCGCGCCGAAAGACGGGCGGCCAGCACCATGCCGGTTGCCACGGCCTCGCCGTGCAGCCAGGTGCCGTATCCCTCGAGGGTCTCTATCGCGTGGCCGAAGGTATGTCCGAGGTTCAGGAGGGCGCGGGGCCCGGCTTCGCGCTCGTCCAGCGCGACGATCTCGGCCTTGATCTCGCAGGAACGGGCAATGGCGTGGGCGAGCGCTGCAGGGTCGCGGTCGCGTAGGCGATCGAGGTTTTCTTCGATCCACGCGAAGAACTCCAGGTCCCGGATCGCCCCATACTTGATTACCTCGGCCAGGCCGGCCACGAGTTCGCGATCCGGAAGCGTATCGAGCGTGCTTGTGTCGGCGATCACGGCAAGCGGCTGGTGGAAGGCTCCGACCATGTTCTTGCCGAGGGAATGGTTGATCCCGGTCTTTCCGCCCACTGAAGAATCCACCTGTGCGAGGAGCGTTGTCGGGACCTGGATGAAGGGAACACCGCGCTGGTAGGTGGCGGCCGCGAAGCCGGCTAGATCACCGACGACTCCTCCACCGAGTGCAACCACGACCGTCCGCCGGTCAGCCTGTGCGCGAAGCATCTCCCCGAACACGCCGTCGAGAGTCTCCCAGCGCTTGTGTTCCTCCCCGTCGGGAATCAGGATCCGGGAGAAGCGGGTGCCGGCGGCGGCAAGGGTTCGCTCCACCACGTCCCCATGCAGCTTTGCGACCGTCTCGTTCGTGATCACGACCGCGCGGCCCGATTCGAGGTGGGGCGCAAAGAGGGCTTGCTGGCCGGCGAGTCCGCGACCAATGTGGATGGGATAGCTTCGATCGCCGAGCCCGACGGTGAGTGCGCGCACGCTCATGGGGTTGACGAAGATGCAAGCCTCGCGTGCTCTTCGAGGGCTTCGACGATCCGCCCCGCCAGTGATCCAGCGCTCGGCGCGCCGCTCTCGACCACGATGTGCGCTACCTCACGGTAAATGGCGTCCCTGGCTTCGAGGAGGGTCGAAAGCGTGGCGCGCCCGTCCCCCTTCGAAAGCAGCGGCCGCGAGCTGTCGCGCCTTGTACGCTCATGGAGCTGGTCCAGGGCTGCATGCAGGTAGACCACGGTGCCGTTCTCACGCATCAACCGGCGATTTGCCTCGACCAGCACCGCTCCACCGCCCGTGGCGACCACGGTACCGTGCCGAACCGCGACGTCGGCGAGTACTGCGGACTCGCGGGCTCGAAAGCCGGCCTCCCCTTCGATCTCGAAAATCGTGGCAATCGACACGCCCGTGCGCTTGATGATCTCGCGGTCGCAATCGACGAACTCGCGGCCGAGCCGTCGCGCAAGCGCCTTTCCGACCGTGCTTTTTCCGGCGCCCATCATGCCGACGAGGAAGACGTTTCCTGTATCCATGCGGTCGCCCACCAGGAAAGGATAGCGCAGAAACGAAAAGCCCCGGCGGCGCCGGGGCTCTTCGCCAGCTGCGTGGAGCTCAGCGAACCGTGAGCGAGTCCTTCACGATCTTCGGGGTCACGAAGATCAGGAGCTCGGTCTTGTCGTCCTGCTTCACCGTGCGCTTGAAAAGGTTGCCGATGACCGGGAAGTCTCCGAGGAGCGGCACCTTTTCGACGGTGGTCCGCGTCGTCTGCTCGAAGATGCCTCCGAGCACGATCGTGTCCCCGTTGTCGCACAGCACCTGGGTGGTTACCTTCTTCGTGTCGATCGACGGGATGTTGGCGAAGATCTGGCCGACGGAGTCCTTCCTCACTTCGAGGTCCATGATGATACGGTCGTCCGGGGTGATGCGCGGGGTGACGGCCAGCTCGAGCACCGCGGGCTTGAACGCGATTGTCGTCGCGCCGCTCGCGGCCGCGGTCTGGTAGGGGATTTCCGTGCCCTGGGAAATGACCGCCTTCTTCTTGTCGGCCGTGATCACGCGCGGGCTCGACACGACCTTGCCGCGGTTGTCCGCTTCGAGAGCGGAAAGCTCGATGTTCACGAGGTTGCCGCTGCCGAGGTTCAGGATCGACAGGGCCAGCTGGCCGGCGGCGCCCGCGACGGGCAGGTTCACGTTGAGTTGCTCGGGCTGCGATGCGGCCGGGATGTTGCCTTGCGGCCCGCGGTCGAAGGTCTGCGTATAGCCCGGGCTGGTCAGCGAAGCGGAGCCACGCGAGAGCGGGTTGTTCGAGAGCGGCTGCACGGTATCGACGAGGTTCCCGGAAACGCCGTAGTTGCGGTTGCCGGAGCCGAAGGCGGATTGGGTGCCGAAGCGCGCGCCCAGCTGGCGACCCCACTTGTCGTCGGCGATCACGATGCGGGCTTCGATCATCACCTGGCGGACCGGGACGTCGAGCTGCTGGATGAGGCGGCGGGCCTCCTCCAGGCGCGCACCGGAATCCTGGACGAAAAGCGTGTTGGTGCGCTCGTCGACGGAGGCGCTGCCGCGCTTCGAGAGGATCTTCTGGTCCTTGTCCGACATCAGCTTCTTGAGGTCTTCGGCCTTGGCGTAGGAAAGCGCGAACGATTCCGTCCGCACGGGCTCCAGGTCGGAGATCTGCGCGTTGGCCTCAAGCGCGAGCTTCTCCTTCGCAGCGAGTTCGTCGGTCGGCGCGATGAGCACCACGTTGCCGTTCTTGCGCTTCGAGAGACCCTTCGACTGCAGGATGATATCGAGCGCCTGGTCCCAGGGCACGTCCTTCAGGCGCAGCGTGAGGTTGCCGCCCACGGTGTCGCTGGTAATGATGTTCAGTCCGGTGAAGTCGGCGATGACCTGCAGGACCGCACGGACTTCGACGTTCTGGAAGTTGAGCGAGAGCTTCTCTCCGGCGTACCCGGGCGTGGAGCTCTGGACCAGCTTGTTCGGGTCCTCCTTGACGGGCTTGACCTCGAGAATGAACTGGGTGTCGGTCTGGTAGGCCGAATACTCCCAGATGCCGCGCGGCTCGATCACCATGCGGGCGTTTCCGCCCTGCTCGAAAGTGTCTACGTAACGCACCGGCGTCCCGAAATCGCCGACGTCCAGGCGACGCACGAGGTTCTTCGGCACCGAGCTGTTGATGAAGTCGATGAGAATCGAGCGGCCCTGCTGCCGGATGTCGATGCCGGTGTTGGCCGAGGAAAGGTCCACGATGACGCGTCCCTCGCCCGCATTGCCGCGGCGGAAGTCCACGTCACGGATGTTCTGGCGGACAGCTCCGGGGGTCGCTTCGGCGAACACGGTCGCAGCGGAGCCCGCGACCGAAGAGGCTGCAGGTGCCGCGGAGGAAATGGGGACCTGGGAGCCGTCGATCGTGACGACGAGGAGCTTGCCGTCGAGCGCAGCAGTGTAAGTGAGGCTGCGCGTGAGGTTCATCACGAGCCGGGTGCGATTGGCCGTTTGAACGACGGAGACGCTCTTGAGATCGCCCTCGCCGGCCTCGACCTGGGTCCTCGCGAGGCCGCTGGTCGTGTCGGGAAGGTCGATCGCGATGCGGGCCGGATTGGTCACCGCGAAGCTCTGGGGAAGGGCCGAGAGCGGCTCCTTCATGCCGACCTTGACCAGGATCTTGCCGCCCTGGATCGAGGAGAAGCTGATCGATTCGACCTCGTTCTTGGCCGCGCCCTGCGCCCAGGCGATCGGGGCGGCGAACGCGAGCACGAGCGCCGTGAGGGCGGCCGAAAGCGCGCCGGAGGTTCGGTTGCGGAATGAGTTCGAGGTCACTTTCTATCCCCTTTGCCGGTCTCTTCGAGAAGCGGCAGGACGCTTTGCCGTTCTGCCCAGTCGCCGGCGCTGTCCTGGACGATTTCCTTGAGCTTGATGTCTGCATCCGTGACGTCGGTTATGAGGCCGAAGTTCTGCCCCATGTAATTGCCCTTCTTCACGCGATACAGAGTCTTGTCGGCCCGCACGATCGCGAACATTTCCTTGGCCTGTTCCAGGGTGCCCACCATCTTCAGCTGCTCGAGCGGGTAGGCCTCGAGCGGTTCCTTGCGTCGGTTGAGGTCGGGAGCGATGCCGCCGGCGCCGCCTTCCTTGGAAGTGATCTTGCGGGGCTTGAACGGGTCGGGAAGGTCGAAGCCCTCGTACGTGAACGGCTCGAAGGGCTTCACGGCCGGGAGCGGATCGATCTTCCGCGGAAGGCTCTTCTCGGAGTCCTTGACGAACTGGCGCAGCTCGTCGATCTCCGAGCTGCAAGAGGAAAGCACGAGCGCCGCGGCGGGCACGATCAGCCAGCGCGTCATTTCTTGGCTCCCTTGGCCGCCTTGTCCCTGGCGGCCTTCTTCTGCTTGGCGATCTCTTCCTCGTCAAGGTATCGGTAAGTCTTCGCCACTGCCTCCATGGCGAGTGTCCCTTCCTTGCCGGGCGGGTCGACCTTCACGTCGGTCAGGAGGACGATGCGCGGCATCTTGGCGACGTCGCTCGCAAAGGCTCCGAGGTCATGGTAATTGCCCGTCACCTTGAGATTGACCGGCAGTTCAGCGTAGAACTCCGTGAAATTCTCGTTCTGGCTCGGCTTGAAGAGCTCGAATGCGAGCCCACGGCCAAGGCCCGCCTGGTTGATGTCGATGAGCAGCGCGTCCATCTCGCTCTTGTTCGGGAGCTGCTTGAGAAGCGCGCCGAAAGATTGCTCGATTTCAGCTCGCTGCTGCTTGTAGGCCTCGAGGTTCACCGCCAGCTTCTTCTTCTCCAGGAAGGCCTGTTTTTGCTTGTCGACCTCGACGCGGCCGGCTTCGATCGCCTCGTTCTGCCCTTGCCACAGGAGGAAGAAGGCCGCCACCTGGATGGCCAGGAACAGGAGCAGGAAGGCGCCTATCTTGATCGGCCATGGCCAGTTGCCAGGCTGCTTCGGGTCGAGTGTCCTCAGTTCGTCGAGCAGGTTCATTTCTTCGCCCCCGCGGAACTCGCGCCGGCGGCGCCCCTCGAGGCGCCCTTGCTGTCTTCCGCCTTGGCACGCTTGACCGAGATGTTCATGCTGAACTCATTGACCCGCTTGTTCGGGTTGTTGTCCAGCAGGACTGCCTTGATCTCGACCAGTTCCGGGTTCTCCAGGTAGGGAGATGCGCCGAGGTTGCGCATGAGCGTCGAGACGCGCGCGTTGGATTGCGCGTAGCCCAGGACGTTTACCTTCACGCCGGTCTGCTTGATCTGCTTGAGGTAGATGCCTTCGGGAAGCTGGCGGAGCAGCTGGTCCGAGCAGCTGCACGGGCTCGGAGCGGTTGCTCTGGAGGCCCTCGACGACCTGCTTTTTCGCGAGCAGGGAGGCCGTCTCCTCGCGGATCTTGCGAATCTCCTCGATCTGCGTGTCCAGCTTGCCGATCTCGGTCTTCATGTAGGCCACGTTCGCGCGCTGTTGCTCGACCTGCTGGTCGAGCAGGATCCAGACGGCACCGGCGACCACGAGCCCCAGGAGAACCGTGAAGACCGCGATGCTCAGGAACTGCTGCTGGCGGCGCTTTCGCTTTTCCTCCCGGTGGGGGAGCAGGTTGACGCGGATCATGACGGGTCGAACCTCCGCATCGCGAGCCCGCAGGCGACCATGAGCGACGGGGCGTCCATGGTGAGCTGGCGCGGCTTGATCTTGGAGGAAAGCGCCATATTGGCGAATGGGTTGGCCACAAGCGTGTGGACCTGGGTGCGCTGGGAAACCATTTCCTCCAGGCCGTCGAGCATCGCGCAGCCGCCGGTGAGCAGGATGTGGTCGACCTTGTTGAACTGGGTCGACGTGAAGAAGAACTGCAACGCCCGCTGGATCTCGAGAACGATCTTCTCGTTGAAAGGCGCCAGGACGTCGGGCCCGAAATTCTCGGGGAGGCTGCCTACCCGCTTCGCGGCCTCTGCTTCCTCGGGTGGCATGTCGAACGCCCGCGCGATGTCCTGGGTGAGCTGGTTTCCGCCGATCTGCTGTTCGCGCGTATATACGGTCTGGCCGTTGTGAAGCACCGAAACCCGGGTCACGGTCGCCCCGATGTCCACGATGACGGTCACGTCGCTTTCGCTCACGCCCGAGGATCCCTCGCAAATCAGCTCGAAGGCGCTCTGCGAGGCATAGGACTCGACGTCCATCACGATGGTCTTGAGGCCGGCCGCCTCTGCAGCGGCGACCCGGTCCTCTATCTTTTCCTTGCGGGAGGCGGCGATCAGTACCTCGACCTCCTCATCCCCCGACGGGGCGGGACCGAGGACCTGGAAATCGAGGTTTACCTCGTCCAGGGAAAAGGGAATGTACTGGTTGGCCTCGCTCTGGACCTGGACTTCCATGTCCTCTTCACGCTGGTTGCCGGGCAGGATCACCTTCTTGGTGATCACCGCGGCAGCGGGCAGGGCCATGGCGATGGCCTTGATGCGCGTGCCCAGGTTCTTGTGGGCGCGCTTGATCGCCTCGCCCGCCGCCTCGATGTTGGCGATGTTGCCGTCCACCACCGTATCCTTGGGGAGCGGCTCGATCGCATAGCGCTCCACGCGGTAGACGTTCCGTCCCGCCTCCGCGATTTCCACCATCTTCACCGAAGACGAGCTGATGTCGCAGCCAATGAGCGGCGGCGTCTTGGCCTTCAGGAAGTCGAATTGATCTGCTAGTTTTTCTTTAAGCATGGTGGAAGCTTAGCACCCACTACGAAGAATCTACTTTAGATGCTAGCAACAAGTCCTAGGAGTGTAAAGCATTTTGTCGGAAGGGCCCCGGAACCACCGCCCGTCTATAATGTCTGGAGACTTTCCCCGCCCGGCGGGGACCGGTATTTTCGTCCTTCCGCCAGGCCCGCCTGCCCATGACCTCCCGTTGGTGGTTCTATCCGTCTCTCGTGGCCGCATCCCTGTTTCTCGTGGCTGCGGGGGTGGGCGCCCTCACCGTCATCCTGCTTTGGCCGAACCTGCCTTCGCTCGAGGCCCTGACTGACTACCGGCCCAAGATTCCCCTGCGCGTCTTCAGTGCGGAAGGGGAGCTCATCGGCGAGTTCGGCGAGGAAAAGCGGGCCATTGCGAGGATCCAGGACGTTCCGGCCGTGATGAAGCAGGCGATTCTGGCCGCGGAGGACGACCGGTTCTACCAGCACGGGGGGGTCGACTACGCCGGAGTCGCCCGCGCGGCCGTTGCCAATCTCCAGGGGCGACGGGAAGGTGCGAGCACGATAACGATGCAGGTGGCCCGGACTTTCTTCCTCACGCGGGAGAAGACCATCGCTCGCAAGCTCTCGGAGATCCTCCTGTCCTTCAAGATCGAGGCCAACCTCTCGAAGGACCAGATCCTGGAGCTCTACGTGAACCAGATCTTCCTGGGCAGCCGGGCCTACGGGTTCGCGTCGGCCGCCAACGTCTATTTTGGCAAGACCCTCCCCGAACTCACACCGGCCGAGGCCGCCATGCTGGCCGGGTTGCCGCAGGCACCCTCCCGGCAGAACCCGTTCGTGAACCCCAAGCGGGCCCAGCAGCGCCAGCATTACGTCCTTCGCCGCATGAATGAAGTGGGCTGGCTTCCCTCCGAGGCCTACCGGAAGGCGCTCGCCGAGCCCCTTCGCCTCAATCCCAACCAGCGCGAGACCTTCTCCCTGAGGGCGGAATACGTCGCGGAAATGGCGCGGGCCGCGGTCTTCGAGCAGAACGGAGAATCGGCCTACGTGAGCGGTATTCGCGTCGAGACGACCCTCCGGAGGGCGGACCAGGAGGCCGCCAATGCTGGCCTGCGACAGGGAGTCCTCGATTACGACCGCCGCCACGGTTACCGCGGGCCTGAAGCCTATGCGAGCCTTCCGGCCGCCGCGGGTGCGGAACTGGAAGAGGCTATCGAGGAGGCGCTCCAGGATCGAGATACCGTGGGAGACCTGATGGCGGCCGTGGTCCTGAAGGCCTCCGCCAGGGAGGTCACGGCTGTCATGCGGCGCGGCGATCCCGTGCGGATCTCGGGCGATGGACTACGCGTTGCCGCCCGGGGGTTGGCGGACCGGGCGAATCCCGATCGAGCGATACGGCGCGGCGCGATCATCCGGCTCCAGGCGGGTGACAAGGGCTCCTGGAGCATCGCCCAGGTTCCGAAGGTCGAGGCCGCGCTCGTATCCCTGGATTCCGCCAATGGCGCCATCAGGGCGCTCGCGGGCGGATTCGATTTCAATGCAAACAAGTTCAATCACGTCACACAGGCCTGGCGGCAGCCCGGGTCAAGCTTCAAGCCCTTCATCTATTCAGCCGCGCTCGAAAAGGGATTCACTCCCGCCACCGTCCTGAACGACGCCCCATTCGTCATCGATGCAGCCAAGACCGGTGGACAGCTCTGGGAGCCGAAGAACTACGACGGGAAGTACGAAGGACCCATGCGGCTGCGCACGGCCATCGCGAAGTCGAAGAACATGGTTTCGATCCGCCTGCTCCAGGCGATCGGCCCCGAGTACGCGCAGGACTACCTGCAGAGATTCGGGTTCGACCCGAAGCTGCATCCCGCATTCCTCACCATGGCTCTCGGGGCCGGCTCCGCAACTCCCTTGCAGATGGCCGGGGCCTACGCAACATTCGCGAACGGCGGGTACCGAGTGAAGCCCTGGTTCATCTCGAGGATCATCGACAACCGCGGAGAGACGCTCTACGAGGCGCGACCGGAGGTGGCCGGGGGCGACGCGGAGCGGGTCCTCGACCCGCGAAACGCCTTCCTCATGACCAGCCTCTTGCGCGAAGTGGTGCGCTCCGGGACGGCCATACGCGCCATGACCCTCGGCCGACAGGATCTCTCGGGCAAGACCGGCACGACCAACGATCACATCGACGCCTGGTTCGCCGGGTACCATCCTTCCCTCGTGGCGGTGGCGTGGATCGGTTTCGATACGCCCGCGCCGATGGGCGCGAACGAAACGGGCAGCCAGGCTGCGCTACCGATGTGGATGTCCTACATGTCCAAGGTGCTCAAGGACGTGCCGGAAGGCGACCTCGAGCCTCCGGCCGGCATAGTGGCGGTCGGCATCGACCCGGTCACCGGGTTGCGGGAGCCCGATGGGCGAAGCAAGACAGTCGAGTACTTCTACCAGGAGGCGCTCCCGGGCGCAGGCGGCGAAGGCGGCGTCGCCCGCGACGCGGTTCGGCCTCCCGAGGAAGTGAAGAACCAGATCTTCTAGGACAGACGGGGCAGCCAGATCCGTGGGCAGGAATCGGTCGCGTCGCGACGACAACCAGAGAAGGCATCTCGCATACCTCGCGGCGCGCCTCATGGCCGAGGAGGGGGTCCAGGATTACGCCTACGCCAAGCAGAAGGCGGCGCGCCAGGCGGGCCTTCCGGACTCCCACCCGCTTCCGGACAATCGCGAAATCGAGGCCGCGCTTCGCGAGTACCAGGGGCTCTACCAGAGCGACAACCAGCCCGCGGAGTTGCGGCGACTCCGGGAGATCGCGGTGCAGGTGATGCGCGAATTCGCCGATTTCGGCCCGGTTCTCGTGGGGTCCGTCCTGAACGGCACCGCCAACCAGTTTTCCGAGGTTTCGCTCCAGGTGTTCGCGGACGACCCCAAGAGCCTCGCCCTGTTTCTCGTCAACCGGCGACGGCGGTTCGAGCAGGCGGAGAAGCGCGTTCGCCTGGGCGACGACTGGGCGGATGTCCCGCAGTTCTTCCTCGAGGTCGATGGCGCGCCGGTTACCCTGGCTGTCTATACGAAGGGCGACGAGCTTCTCTTGCCGCGGCCGCGGCCGGAGGCCAATGGCCCGCAGAGGGCGCGGCTGGCCGAAGTGGAGGCGCTGCTGGGACCCTAGGCGTTGCGCAGTCGCCTCGCGGCCTCGAGCGCGAAGTACGTGAGGACCGCGTCTGCGCCGGCCCGCTTGAAGCCGAGCAGGGACTCCATCATGCACGCCGGCCCGTCGATCCAGCCGTGGCCCGCGGCCGCCTGGAGCATCGAGTACTCGCCACTCACCTGGTAGACAAAGGTGGGCACGCCGAACCTGTCCTTGACCCTTCGTACGATGTCCAGGTAGGGCAGTCCCGGCTTGACCATCACCATGTCGGCGCCTTCTTCGATGTCCAGGGCTACCTCGTGCAGCGCCTCGTCGGAGTTGCCCGGGTCCATCTGGTACGTCATCTTGTCTCCCCCACCGAGACTGGCTCCGGAGCCTACTGCGTCGCGAAAAGGGCCGTAGAAGGCCGAGGCATACTTGGCCGAGTAGGCCAGCAGGCGTGTGTGGATGTGGCCACGGCCGTCGAGCGCGCGCCGAATGGCGCCCACCCTGCCGTCCATCATGTCCGACGGGGCCACTACATCAGCGCCCGCCTCTGCGTGGGTGAGCGCCTGCTTCTCCAGCACCGCTATGGTTTCGTCATTGAGCACATACCCCGAGTCGTCGATCAGGCCGTCCTGGCCATGGCTGGTGTAGGGATCGAGCGCAATGTCGGTGATGACTCCGATCTCCGGAAAGCGGGCCTTTACTTCGCGAATGCAGCGCGGTACGAGCCCATCCGGGTTGAATGCTTCCCGGGCATCGAGCGATTTCGCAGAGGACTCGATGACCGGAAACAGCGTAATGGCCGGTATCCCGAGAGCAAGCGCCTGTTCCACGATCGGGAGGAGCTGGTCTAC
Source organism: Betaproteobacteria bacterium (assembly GCA_016708825.1). Taxonomy (GTDB): domain Bacteria; phylum Pseudomonadota; class Gammaproteobacteria; order Burkholderiales; family Usitatibacteraceae; genus FEB-7. Next base: position 393,328 of record JADJEZ010000001.1, read on the forward strand.
GGAGCGGCGGTCGACTCCCGGCATGGAAGCGACCGGCTGAACAGACTTGCTCCCTTCGAGCACGAAGACCGGCAGGATGAGGTCTTCGCAAGACAGGCGGTTTTCTCGCGCGAGACGGCGCGAAAATTCGTCGCGGCGCATGCGCCGCAGGCGTCGTTGCGGAAACCGTCCGGTGGAAAAGGGCATCGCGATCACGTGGCGGGTAGCGCGGGAACTTTAGCATGGGCATGGACTCTCATTGCATGAAGGGTGAGCCCTTCCCCGCTTCTCCTCCCTGAGCGGGCGCCTTAATTCCCATTAAGGCTTTTTTGCCCCGGCCTGTTCCCTTGAGCCGGGGCTTTTTGTTGGTGGTCCGCCACCCAGGCTTCGATGCAGGACTGGGCTTCGGCGATTCCGGACCGCTTCGGGCTGGAAAACAGCTGGGCCGTCGCGCCCGGGTAGACCTGATCGAGGTCCTTTCGCACCTGCGCAAGGGTGCGCTGGCCGGCCTGCGCGGAGAGCTTGTCCGCCTTGGACAGCAGCACATGGACCTTGCGGCCCGAAGGCTGCAACCAATCGAGAAGCCGGCGGTCCTGGGGCGTGAGGGGATGGCGCGAATCCATCACCACGATCACACCGGCGAGGGCGCGCCGGTGAAAGACGTACTCGCCGACCAGCGTGTCCCAGTGCTCGCGCACCTCGTGGGGCACGCCCGCATAGCCGTATCCCGGAAGGTCGACGAGGAACGCGTCCTCGTCGACGGTGAAGAAATTGATGAGCTGGGTGCGACCGGGCGTCTTGCTCACGAAGGCGAGGCGGCGCCTGCCGGCGAGCGTGTTGAGCGCGCTGGACTTGCCGGCGTTGGATCGCCCTATGAAGGCGACCTCCGGAAGGGTATCGCGGGGCAGCAGCCGGGGATCGTGAACCGACACGTGGTAGCGCGCGTTCTCGAGTCGCATGGAGGCCCCGATCAGCCCGGGTGCGCCGATCGCGGTGCCGGGCTGGCGGCTCCCGGGGGGGCTACGGTAAAATCGCGGGGTTCAGGCGACTCGACAGACAGAGGACAGGCAATGCGCGCAATCCGGGGATGGGCGGGGCTCATGGCGATAGTCTACGCAACGCTGGCGCATGGCGCCGCTCCTGCACCGCTCGCCAAGCCCGATGTGGAGCGCGGAAAGGCGATCGCCGCGGGCGTATGTGCCGCCTGCCACGGGCCGGACGGCAACAGCCCTGCACCTGCGAACCCGATCCTTGCCAGCCAGCACGCCGACTACCTTGCTGCGCAACTCGCGGCATACAAGTCCGGCGCACGAGCCAATCCCATCATGGCGGGCATGTCGGCGACCCTTACGCCGGAGGACATGCGAAACGTTTCCGCGTGGTTCTCGAGGCAGGTTGCGAAGCCGTCCGCGGCCAAGGACTCGGGCCTTGCCGCGAGGGGTCAGCAAATCTGGCGCGGCGGCATTCGCCAGGGAAGCGTTCCGGCCTGCGCCGGATGCCATGGTGCGGCTGGGGCGGGCATCCCGGTGCAGTACCCCCGCCTTGCGGGGCAATACCCCGAGTTGACGTTCCAGTGGCTCAAGGCCTTCGCCAGTGGCGGGCGAGCCAACTCCGTCATGCAAGAAATCGCGGTGAGGATGTCCGAGGCGGACATGAAGGCCGTCTCCGAATACGCAGCCGGTCTGCGCTAGCCCCCGCCGGACCTCGCAGCCCCCGTCAGTCCGCGCGCACCTGCGCGAAAGACTCGCGGGCGGCGCTGAGCGTCGCCTCGATTTCCGCCGGGCCGTGCGCGGCCGAAACGAACCCCGCTTCGAAGCTGGACGGCGCCAGGTAGACGCCGCGCCGGAGCATGGCGTGGAAGAAGCGGTTGAATGCCTCCTTGTCGCTCGTCATCACCTCCGCGAAAGTCGTCGGCACGGTGGCGCGGAAGTACAGGCCGAACATTCCCCCCAGTGATGTCGCGCAGAATGGAATGCCCGCAAGACCCGCTTCCCGGACGAGCCCTTCGACGACGGTGGTGGTCATTTTCCCCAGCGTGTCGAAGAATCCCGGGGCGAGCACGCGCTTGAGGGTGGCCAGGCCGGCGGTGACGGCAACGGGATTTCCGGAAAGCGTCCCGGCCTGGTAGACCGGGCCCAGGGGTGCGAGCCGGGCCATGATGTCGCGGCGGCCGCCAAATGCGCCGACCGGCATTCCCCCGCCGATCACCTTGCCCAGGGTCGTCAGGTCGGGCCGGATGCCGAACACTCCCTGGGCGCCCTGGGCGCCCACTCGGAAACCCGTCATCACTTCGTCGAATATGAGGACGGACCCGTGCTCGGTGCACAGGCGCCTCAGCGTGTCGTGGAACTCCTGCGAGGGCCGCACGAAATTCATGTTCCCCGCCACGGGCTCGAGGACCACCGCCGCGATTTCCGGCCCGAAGCGCCGGAACGCGTCCTCCACCTGCTGCGGATCGTTGTAGTCCAGCACGAGCGTCTTCGACGTCATTTCCGCAGGCACGCCCGCCGAGGTGGGATTGCCGAAGGTGAGCGCCCCCGATCCCGCCTTCACCAGGAGGAAATCGCTGTGCCCGTGGTAGCAGCCTTCGAACTTCACGATGAGCGAGCGGCCGGTGAATCCCCGCGCAAGGCGCAGCGCACTCATGACCGCCTCGGCTCCCGAACTCACGAGCCGAACCTGTTCGACCGAAGGCAGGCTCGTGGTGATGAGCTCCGCCATCTCGAGCTCCAGTTCCGTCGGTGCGCCGAAGGAAAGCCCCCGCGCAGCCGCCGATGCGACCTCCGACAGCACTTCGGGATGCGCATGCCCGAGGATCATCGGCCCCCAGGATCCGACGTAGTCGACGTAGCGGTTGCCGTCTACGTCTACCAGCCAGGCGCCTTTTCCTTCGCGGAAGAAGACGGGCGTTCCGCCCACGGCCTGAAAAGCGCGCACCGGGGAGTTCACGCCCCCCGGGATGACGCGTTGCGATGCCTCAAAAAGCTGCCGGCTGCGTTCGTGCATGGGGATCGGGTTCCATAGCGAAGGGACGGGAAAGGGCGCGGGCGGCAGCCGCCACGTCGGGCGCAGCGAAGAGCGAGGAAATGACCGCCAGCATGTCGGCACCGGCGGCGACGGCATCGGCCGCGTTCGCGGGCGTGATTCCTCCGATCGCCGCGACGGGAATCGCCGCCAGGCGTTTCGCCTCGGCAATTGCCGCCAGTCCGGAACGGGCCGCGTCCGGCTTGGTGCCGGAGGCATAGACGCTTCCGATTCCGACGTAATCCGCGCCCGACTGGACGGCCGCGAGGACACGGGCCGGCTCGTCGTAGCAGGACACGCCGAGTATCGCCTCCGGAAGCCGCGAGCGCGCATCACGCGGGTCGCCATCGTCACGGCCGAGATGTACGCCCTGCGCGGAAACGCAGATCGCGAGGTCGATGTCGTCGTTCACCAGGAAGGGTACGCCATGATCGCGGCAGAGCGATGCGATCGCCTCCGCCTGGCGAAGCCTCCTCCCCGCGTCCAGCCGCTTCGCGCGGTACTGGACAAGACGCGCGCCTCCCTCGATCGCAGCCCGCACCAGGCGGACGAGCTGCGCGAGGTTCTCGACCTCCGGCGTGACCGCGTACAGGCCACGCAGCCGGAATCGGTCAATTGCCGTCTTCGGCGTCATCGGCATCGCGGGCCCAGAACAGGCGATCGGGGATGAACTGGCCCATGCCGGGCCGGAATGCGCGGGAAAGCGCTTGCCACGTGTAATCCTGGGCCTCGTGGACCGCGTCGGCCACGTCGAGCCCCCTGGCGAGGTTCGCCGCGATCGCGGACGCGAGGGTACAACCGGACCCGTGATAGCTGCCCGGGAGGCGTTGCCAGGTGTCGGAACGCACGACGCCGTCGCGATGGTGCAGGGTGTTCACCACGGACGCAGTGGCATCGTGGGTCCCCGTGACCAGGACATACTCGCAGCCCGCATCGAGCAGGCGCCGTGCGCACTCGGCATGGTCGGGTTCCTCGTCGTCCTCGACCTCCGCCAGGCGTCGAAGCTCGGGGATGTTGGGCGTGATCACCGTGCTCTGCGGCAAAAGCAACTCGCGAATCGCCGCAACCAGGTCTTCCCCTCCGAACTCATCACCGCGCCCCGAGGAGAGCACGGGATCGAGCACGAGCGGGATGTCCGGATAGTCGGACACGACTTCGGCCACGACGGTGACGATGTCGGACGAGGCGAGCACGCCCACCTTGAAGGCGACAACGGGGATGTCCTCGAGGATGCAGCGGGCCTGGTCCGCGACCCAGTCGGGATCGAGCGCGAGGAATCCCTCGACCCCGGCGCTGTCCTGCACCGTTATCGCCGTGACGACGGAAAGCGGGTGGCATCCCATGCTCGCGAGCGTGAGGATGTCGGCCTGCAAGCCGGCGCCGGAAGTCGGATCCGTCGCCGCGAAGGTCAGGACTGCGGGCGGGACGAAGGAGGGGTCTGGCATGGAAGGTGGGGCGACGCGCGGGTAAACTGGCGGCTGGCTGCGCGACGGGGGACCGATCCGTCCGATCGCTCGGTGGCCCTGGTGCGCGGGGATTTCCTGTGCGTGCATTCTACCTTTTCCATCGACCCCCATCCCGACCACCATGTCCTCCGCACCTGCCCCCGCCCCCTACAAGACCTGGATGTGCCTGGTCTGCGGCTACGTCTACGACGAAGCCGACGGATCTCCCGACGACGGCCTGGCGCCCGGAACCCGGTGGGAGGATGTCCCCGCCAACTGGAGCTGCCCGGAATGCAGCGCGCGCAAGGAAGATTTCGAGATGGTGGAGATCTGAAAGTTACATCCGCAATAATTCGAAACGGCTTCAAGATGCGTCGCTTGAGTCTTGTTTTCAAGGGCGAAAAGGCATAGGCTACATTCGTTAAGCGAGCAATCGCCCGAAGAGCGAAATCGCGAGGGAGGCCGGCCTCTTTCGAAGCCTGCGCGAGGCTCCGCCTTCGCGCGAAAGCGCCTTTCGCACCTTGAGACAGAGGAACACCGAGGAAGGCGTGGCAGACACGAAGACCCTTGCCGGCGTGCGCGTGATGGTGATCGACGACAGCAACACGATTCGTCGCAGCGCGGAGATCTACCTGATGCAGGCGGGATGCCAGGTCATCCTCGCCGAGAACGGTTTCGACGCGCTTGCGAAGATCGCCGACCACGAGCCCGACCTCATATTCGTGGACATCATGATGCCGCGCCTGGACGGCTACCAGACCTGCGCGCTGATCAAGAAGAGCGGCAAGCACCACGCGACGCCGGTCATCATGCTTTCCTCGAAGGACAGCCTTTTCGACCGCGCGCGCGGTCGGATGGTCGGTTCCGACGAATACCTCACGAAGCCGTTCACCAAGGAAAGCCTGCTCCGGACCGTCGAGACACACCTCGCGCACCGGAGTCCGGCCTGACGAACCCGAATCACGCAACGGAGCCCTAGCCAAATGCCGATCAAGAAAGTGATGGTAGTGGACGATTCCCCTACGGAGCGCGCCTACCTCGAGGGCCTCCTCAAGAAGAAGGGATTCGACGTGATTCTCGTCGACAGCGGCGAGGCCGCCATAGAGCGCGCGAAGACCGAGCGCCCGGACCTCATCCTCATGGACGTGGTCATGCCGGGGCTGAACGGCTTTCAGGCGACGCGCGCCATCACGCGCGATGAGTCGACGAAGCACATTCCCGTCGTCATCTGCACCACGAAGGACCAGGAGACGGACAAGATCTGGGGCCTGAGGCAGGGCGCAAAGGATTACGTCACGAAGCCGATCAACGAAGCCGACCTGATCGACAAGATCAAGTCGTTCGGCTGAGGCGCCAGGCCCCTTGGCGCGACGCACCGGCCTTCGCGAGTTCCAGCTTTCGGTCGCAGAGCGGCTGCGCACCGCGGCGACGCGGACGACCCCGCTATCGAAGCTGGGATTCCAGGTCGGGGGCGTGAATTGGTTCGTGCCGCTGCATCTCGTGAGCGAAGTGATCCCGCTCCCGCCCTTTGTCGCGGTGCCGCTCACGCAGCCCTGGTTTCGTGGCGTGGCGAATGTCCGGGGAAACCTGTTCAGCATCGTCGACTTTTCCGCATTCCAGGGAGGAGAGGCGACCCCGGGCGGCATCGACCGGCGGGTGATCCTGGTGTCCGACAAGCTCATCGGCGGCGCCGGCCTCCTGGTTTCACGGATGCTGGGACTGCGCAATCCCGAGAGCTTCGACCCTGCGGCGCGTCCGCCGGAAGCCGCCAGCTGGGTGGGTGGCGTTTTCACGGATGCGGCCGGCGCCTCCTGGCAGGAGTTGGAACTGGCCCACCTCGCGAAGGACCAGCGATTCCTGGAGGTCGGAAGCCACTAGGCGCGCAGCGAAGCGGAATCGACCTCGAATACCACGCAGCACGGAGAACACCATGGCCAAAGCACCGCCGGCAAGACCCAGGAAATCGTTCTCGGACTTTTTCCGGAAGTTCACCGCGTCCAAGCCCAAGGCGGCTGCCCGGCCGGTATCCGCCGGCTCGTCGACCATGACGAAGCTGCCGGCCGGCGGCGGTTCAGAGAGCCGGCCGGCCGGCCAGACATCAGGCGCGGGCAGCTCGGCGGCAAGACTGCCGGCACCGGCGGCGGGGCCGCTGAGCCTCGAGCGCTTCTCCCTGCCTCTGATCGGGCACCTTCCGGTCACGCAGCAGATGAACATCCTCGGAACCATGGCCCTGGGGCTCGTGGCGCTCACGGCGCTGATGGTGTTCCTGGACGCATCGGCCCGGTCGCAGAACGCGACCTATGTGACTGTGGCCTCGCAGATGCAGTACCACACGCAGCGCCTCGCGAAGGCGGCGAGCCTCGCGGCACGGGGCTCGCCAACCGCGTTTCCACAGGTGCAGGACAGCCGGGACGAGTTCGCCAACTACCTGAGCGTGCTGACGAAGGGCGGATTCGCCTTCGGAGTCGAGGTGCCGACGGCGGCCAGCAACGATGAACTGAAGAGCCGCCTCGAAGAGCTCGGGCAACGCTGGCCGAACTCGTCCGACGCGGCCTCCGCGATCCTCGCGGCACGTGGAGACCTGGTCGCGCTCGCGCAGAACATCGCCCAGATCCGCGTGGGTTCCGAGGAAATGGCCACCGTTTCCCAGGAGCTGACCGGGCTCATGACGCAGTCGGGCTCCCCCCTTGCGCAGGTGCTTCGGGCCAACCGCCTCACGTTCCTTTCCGAGCGGCTCGGGCGCGGGTCGGCCGAGATCCTGGGCGCCGAGACCATCGATCCGGAAGTGCCCTTCCTCATCGGCAAGGACACCAACGACCTGCGCGACATCATCAAGGCGCTCGAATCCGGAAACGAGACCCTGGGCATCGTCGCCATTCGCGACGCCGAGGTGCGCGAAGCTCGCCGAGCTCAAGAAGCAGTTCGAGGGCTTCGAGAAGAACGTGGGCCCGATCCTGCGCGAACTGCAGAAGCTCGTGTCGGCCCGGCAGGCCGGCGCCCAGCTCGTCGCGGGCTCGGAACAGCTGCAGGGGGCCGTAGGCCGCCTGCAGGAGGCCCTGCAGGGTGAGAGGTCCGTCGCGACGCTCATCGCCGTGGTCGCCTTCGCGGCCCTGCTGGTCTTCGTGCTCGTCGCGATGGGCCTCGTGTTCCTCGCGGACAGCAAGCGCAGTTCGGTGCGCGCAGAGCGCGAGAACAAGAAGAACCAGGAGGCGATTCTGCGGCTGCTCAACGAGATGGGAGACCTCGCGGACGGCGACCTCACCGTGAAGGCGGAGGTGACCGAGGACATCACGGGCGCCATCGCGGACTCGATGAACTACACCATCGACGAGCTGAGATCCCTGGTGACCGGGGTGAACAGCGCCGCCATTTCGGTGACGCAGAAAACGGAGCAGGCGCAGTCCGTTTCCGCGGAACTGCTCGGCGCCGCCGAGCGCCAGTCACGGGAGATCGAGGAAACGACCTCCCAGGTGCTCCAGGTTTCGCGCTCGATTTCGGAGGTGTCTTCCACGGCCGAGGAAGGCGCCCAGGTGGCCCACCGCTCGCTGGCGGCCGCCGACAAGGGTCGCCTCGCCGTGGAGAACTCGATCTCCGGCATGAACGACATCCGCGAGCAGATCCAGGAGACCTCGAAGCGGATCAAGCGCCTCGGCGAATCCTCGCAGGAGATCGGCGAGATCGTGGAGCTCATCGCGGACATCACCGAGCAGACGAACGTCCTCGCGCTCAACGCCGCGATCCAGGCGGCTTCGGCGGGCGAGGCGGGACGGGGATTCTCGGTGGTTGCCGAAGAGGTGCAGCGCCTGGCCGAACGCTCGGGCGAGGCGACCAAGCAGATCGGGGCCATCGTGAAGACGATTCAGGCCGACACCCAGGACGCCGTGGCGGCCATGGAGAAGTCCACGCAGGGCGTGGTCGAGGGAGCGAAGCTCTCCGATGCCGCCGGCCAGGCCCTCACCGAGATCGATACGGTTACGAAGAGCCTCGCGCTCCTGATCGAACAGATCTCGCAGGCGACGCACACGCAGGCCGAGGCGACGACCGCGGTGGCCAAGAACATGCAGGAGATCCTGGAGATCACCCGCCAGACCACGAGAGGCACCCAGCAGACGGCGGGTTCGATCAAGGACCTCTCCGACGTGGCGCAGGAGCTCAAGAGCTCCGTTGCCGGCTTCAAGCTCTAGGAGATCATGGCCGCCCGGCCTTCCACCGGTTTCGATCTTGGCCCGCTCAGCTGGGTCAAGACCGAGATCGACCATTCGCTGGGACAGGCGCGGGAAAATCTCGACAAGATCGTCGCGACGCCGGCCGATCGCGGGCCGGTCAAGTACATCCTCACGCACCTGCACCAGGCAACGGGTGCGCTCGCCATGGTCGGTCTCGGGGCGGCTACCCGGTTCAACGAGGAGCTCGAGCGTCTGGTTTCCTCGGTCGACTCGTGCGACGACCAGGCGATCGCCGAACGCGTGCCGGTAGCCAAGCGGGCCATCTCGCTGCTGTCGGGCTACCTGGACGCCCTGATGGGCGGCGGAACCGACCAGCCGATGTCGCTCCTGCCCGCATATCTCGAGCTGAACCGCGCCCGCGGCGCGAACGACGCGACGGAGGGTGACCTGTTTCACCCCGATCTCGGCGCCGAGCTTCCCGCCTTCGGCGAGCCGCCGAAGGCGGTCGACGATGCCGTGCTCGCCAAGGCGCTCGCTCACCAGCGGGCCCAATACCAGCAGGGCCTGCTGCGCGTCTTGCGCGGCGCGGATGCGGCCGAGGCGTTTCGCGCGATGCAGGGTGCGATCACGGCGGTCGAATCGCTGCAGGCCGCAACCCCCAATCGACCGTTCTGGATGGCCGCGGCCGGTTTCCTCGATGCGCTCGCGTTCGATGGCGTCGCGCTGGAACCGCAGGGCAAGGCCCTGCTCGCGAAGATGGACCAGCAGGTGAAGCAGTTGATCGACGGCTCCGCGAAGGTGCCCGAGCGCCTGTTCCGGGACCTGCTGCTCCAGGTGGGGCGAAGCCGCCCGGTCACGCAGCGCATCGCGGGCCTGAAGGCCGCCTTTCGGCTCGAAGAAATCCTCGCAACCCCGAGGCCCCTGCAAGGCGACGAGACCGACGAGGCGCTGAGCGCTCTCGTGCGTGAGCTGCGCGAGCTCACGTCGCTCCAGAAGGATACCTGGCTCAAGTTCACGTCCGGCAACCGCGCCGCCCTCGAGCCCGTGGGAAAGCAGGCGCTGGCGCTGGTCGACCGCGCCTCGCACCTGCCTCGACGCGAACTCCAGGTCGTCTTCCAGCGGCTGGCCGACGTCGCACCGACCCTCAAGGCGCGCGCCATCCCGCCTTCGGAAACGCAGGCGCTGGAGGTCGCGACCGCGCTCCTCTTTATCGAGTCCGCACTGGAGAATTACTTCCGGCTGGGCAGCGACTTCGAGCGCCAGGCCAGGGCGGTATCGGAACGCCTGAAGGCAGCGCTTGCGGGCGAGGCCGTTCCTCCGATGGACACGATCGAGGGCGGAATCCTCGACGAGATGACGAGGCGTGCCCAGGAGAAGCTCCTGGTCTTCCAGGTGGGCCAGGAAGTCCAGGTGAACCTCCAGGGAATCGAGCAGGCCCTGGACGCGTTCTTCCGCGACGCGTCCCGGCGCGACGGACTGAGGGCGCTTCCGGACCAGTTCGCGCAGATCCAGGGCGCGCTCATGATCATGGAACTCGATGCGGCCGCCGGGCTCAACGCTGCCGTGTCCGCACGCGTCCAGCAGTTCGCGGAAGGCACGCTGGACGGCCAGGGCGAGGCCGCCGAGATGGTGGCGGACGGTCTCTCCGCGCTCGGCCTGTACATCACCGCGCTGCAGCAGGGCGCTGCCCGGCCGGAGGAAGTCCTGAGGCCGGCGCTGGTGCGCTTCGGGCTCGCGCCCTCCGCGCATGCGATCGCCGAGGACGCGCTGCGAAGGACGGGCACCATCTCGCCGCTGGATGTCGACGTGCAGAAGCAGAAGGTCCAGGCACTCTACGAGGACTGGAAGGAGGCGCCGGCGGAAGAGGTGAAGGTGAAGCTCGAGCGCGCGGTCGACGACCTCAAGCGTGACGCGGTCGTGATTGCCGATTCCGACCTGGCCCGGCAGAGCGAAGAGGCCCTTGTCGCCCTTCAGGACGCGGCCGACGCAAACCAGACGGGCGTCTTTCGCGCCATCCAGGGCCTTGCGCCCGAAAAGCCGCCGGAAACCCCGCCGCCCCAGGTCGTGCAGCTTGTCGACGCCCCCGGCGCGGAAGTCGACAGGGAACTCCTGGAAATCTTTCTCGAGGAGGCGGCAGAAGTCGCCGCGACCATCGCGCAGAACCACGAGGACTGCAGCAACGTTCCGCACAACCGCGAGGCGCTCATCACCATCCGGCGCGGGTTCCACACGCTCAAGGGAAGTGGTCGGATGGTCGGGTTGACCGATCTCGGCGAAGTCGCCTGGCAATGCGAGCAGGTGTTGAACAAGTGGCTCAAGGACGAGAAGCCCGCCACGCCCGGCCTGCTGGCCTTCGTCGACCTCGCCCGCCGATCGTTCTCGGCGTGGATCGAGCAGCTCAAGGCCGGGATCGAGACGCAAATCGACGGGACGGAGATCGCGCGCAAGGCCGAGCAGCTCAAGAGTGGCGAAGCGGCTGCACCGGCGCCCGTCCTCGAGGCGTTCGCCGAACGCGTGGCCGAGCCGCCCGGTGGCGACGTGGCCGCACCCCCGGAAGGCTTTACCTTCGAGGCGCTCGATTTCGGGCACGCCGACGTATCCCCGGGGGAAGCGGACGAGCTGTCGGAAGCAGCCTCCGCCGGCGCCGCGCCCGAAGCGACCCCGGAGGCCATCGAGGAGCAGGATGTGGTGGTGGGCCCGGTCACGGTTTCGCCGGCCCTGTTCTCGATCTACATCGGCGAGGCGGACCAGCACGTGGCCACCCTCGAGCACGAGATGTCGGCGATCGAGGCCGATCCCCTGCATCCGGTGAGCCACGAGTTCATGCGTGCCGCTCACACGCTCACGAGCAGTTCCCGGACCACGGGATTTCTCCGGCTGGCGGACGTGGCGCACGCACTGGAGAAATGGCTTGCCGAGGCGATCGACTACCCGCCCGAGTTCACGGCCGCAAGGCTCGCGACGACACGCCGTGCCGTCGATGGCGTGATCGCCATGGTGCGCTCCATCGCCGCACGGGCGCACCCGCTTGGTCGCGAGGATCTCGTCCTGGATCTCCTGGCGATGCGCGAGGTGCTCCACGATGCGAGGCGCACCGGGGAGGGCACCCATATCCGGATGCCGGGCGTGGTGCGGGACGCGCTGCACGCACAGGCGAGCCCTGAAGTCGAACCGGTCGAGCCAGCCTCGCCTGTCGAGCCGCCCGTCGAACCCGACCTTCCCGGCGCAAGGGTGACCGAGACGGCCGAAGAGCCGGAGCCGATCGAGGCGCGCGCGGCCTCACCGGACGTTCCGGCGCCGGCGCAGCCGCCGGCCCCGGCGCAGGAACCGGTCGAAGCCGAAGCGCCATTGCAACCGGTGCAGGCCGAACTCGCGTCCATCGTGACGGAGGAATCGTCCGTCGAACCGGTCGTGGGCACCGAACCGGTTCCCGTGCGTGGCGCTTCGCCCGTGGAGCCGGAAGCCACGCCGACCGTCGAGACCGTGGAGGAGACGCCGCGGCCCTTCGAAGCCGGCAAGGACCAGAGGAAGATCAAGGACGACGTCGACCGCGACCTGCTGCCGATATTCCTCGACGAGGCCCGCGAGCTCGTGCCGGCAGTGAGCGACGGGGTGCGGCGATGGAAAGCCAACCCGGCCGATCCGACACCCGCCGTGGACCTGCGCCGCCACCTCCACACGCTGAAGGGAAGCGCACGGATGACGGGGCTCATGCGCCTCGGGGAGCTCGCGCACGTGCTCGAGACGCGGCTCGCCGACATGGAGGCCACGGCCTCGCCCGCGGAACGCGATTTCGAGGAGGCCGAGGACAGGATCGACCGGTTCTCGGTCGCGCTCGAGCGCCTGTCCCGCGGCGAGGACCTGCAGGACCTCGTGCCGCTGGAAGTTCCCGTCTCCGAGGTCTTCGAGCAGCAGAAGGACAAGGCCACGCCGCTCGCGATGATCGCCGCGGCCGCGGAGACGAAAGCGCGGCAGCAGGAGCTGCCGCCAGAACTGCGCGAGCTGCGAACGGCGCTGCTGCGCGTGAACGCGGACCTGGTCGACCAGTTCGTGAACGAGGCGGGCGAGCTCTCGATCGCGCGTTCGCGGATAGAGGGCGAGATGGCGGCCTTCAAGCGCGCCCTGTCGGACCTCTCCGAAAACGTTGCGCGGATGCGCGCGCAGATTCGCGAGATCGAGATCGCGTCCGAAGGGCAGATGCAGAGCCGGTTGAAGGAGCAGGAGGAGCACGGCGCCGCCTTCGACCCCCTCGAGTTCGACCGGTTCACGCGCATGCAGGAACTGACCCGATTCCTCACGGAGTCGCTCGCCGACGTGATCACCCTGCAGCAGGGCCTGCAGAAGAACATCGACGAGACCGAACTCGCGATACTGCTGCAGGCGCGGCTCAACCGCGACCTCCAGCAGGGCCTCATGGGCGTGCGCCTCGTGCCCCTGGCCAACCTTGCGGACCGGTTCTACCGGGTCGTTCGCCAGACCGCGAAGGACGTCGGCAAGAAGGCCAACCTGGAGCTCAAGGGCATACGCGTGGAGCTCGACCGCTCCATGCTGGAGAAGATCACGGCGCCCTTCGAGCACCTCCTCAGGAACGCCGTGGCGCACGGCATCGAGCTGCCTCGCGAGCGCACCGACGCCGGCAAGCCCGAGATCGGCGAGATCGCGATCGACGCCGTGCAGCGGGGCAACGAGGTCGTCCTGAGCGTTACCGACGACGGCGGCGGCCTGGACTACGCCCGCATCCGCGAGCGCGCCGTGGAGCTCGGGCTGCTGGACGCCGGCGAGGAGCTGCCCGACGTGGCGGTGGCGCAGTTCATTTTCTGGCCGGGATTCTCCACGGCGAGGGAGATCACGCAGGTGGCAGGCCGTGGCGTCGGCATGGACGTCGTGAAGAGCGAGATCACCTCGCTCGGCGGGCGCATGGAGCTCGCCTCCACGCCGGGCCGCGGAACGACGTTCACGATTACGCTGCCGCTGACGCTCGCCGTTTCCCAGGCGGTGATGCTGCGGGCGGGCGACCGGCTGTACGCGGTGCCGTCGGTCATGATCGACCAGGTGCAGGAATTCAAGGGGACGCAGTACGTGGAGGCGTTCGAGCGCGGCGAGGTCCTGTGGAAGGACAATCGCTATCCGCTCCGGTCCCTCAACGCGCTGCTGGGTCTTCCCGACAGCGTCGTTCCTCCTCGCCAGATCCCGGTACTGCTGCTGCGCAGCGGCATCCAGCGAGCCGCCGTGCGCGTCGACGAAATCGTGGGAAACCGCGAAGTCGTGGTGAAGACGATCGGACCGCAGCTCGCGCGGCTTGCCGGCGTGGCCGGCGCGACCGTGCTCGGCAACGGGCAGGTCGTTCTCATCCTGAACCCGGTGAATCTCGTGCACCGCAGGCCGTCGGCGGGCGACGCCGTGCAGGTCGCGATTCCCGAGGCACCCGCACCCGTCGAGACGAAGCCGGCCGTGCCCCTGGTGATGGTCGTGGACGATTCCCTGACGGTGCGCAAGATCACCGGCCGCATGCTTGCGCGGGAAGGATACGAGTTCGTCACCGCCAAGGACGGCGTCGATGCGCTGCAGCAACTCCAGGACGTGCGGCCCGACGTGATCCTGCTCGACGTCGAGATGCCGCGCATGGACGGTTTCGAGTTCGCGAGGAACATGCGCGCGGACGAGTCCACGAAGTCCATCCCGATCATCATGATCACGTCGCGAACGGCCGAGAAGCACCGCAACCGCGCCCTGGAACTCGGCGTGAACGAGTACATGGGCAAGCCCTACCAGGAAGAGCAGCTGCTCGCGCTCATCTCGCGCTATGCCCGCCAGACCTCGATCGCCTGAGCGGCGGGTTGGCGCCTACCGGAAGTAGGCGAGCACCGCCACGCCGAGCACGATGCGGTACCACGCGAAGGCCCGGAAGTCGTGGCTCGCGACGTAGCGGATGAGGCCGCGCACCGCGACGAGCGCCGCAAGGAAGCTGACCGCGAACCCGACGGCGAAGGGGCCGAGGTCCGTCGCGTCGAACAGGTGCCGGTACTTGGCCACCTGGTAGCCCGTCGCGGCGAACATGATCGGCACCGACAGGAAGAAGGAGAATTCCGTCGCGGCCTGCCGTGAAAGCCCGAAGATCATGCCTCCCATGATCGTCGCACCCGAGCGGGAAGTGCCGGGGATGAGCGAGAAGCACTGCGCAAACCCGACCTTGAGGGCGTCCTTCCACCCCATCTCGTCGACATTCAGGATGCGCGGGACCCCGTGACGGCCATACCAGCGCTCGACCGCGAAGATCACGATCGAGCCGGAGACGAGGGCGACGGCCACGCTGACCGGGTTGAAGAGGAAAGCCTTGATCTCGCGCTGGAAGGCGGAGCCCGACCATCGCCGCGGGAAGGAACGCCACCCAGGAGATTCGTCGCGAATCGCCGCTGCACCGGATCGGACCCGAGGCCCGAGAATGCGCGGGCAAAGCGGGCGCGATACTCCCAGCAGACCGCGAGGATCGCGCCCAGCTGGATCACGATGTCGAAGACCTTCCCTTTCTCGTCGTTCAGGCCGAGGAGGTCGGAGAGGATGATGAGGTGGCCCGTCGACGAGACGGGAAGGAACTCGGTGAGTCCCTCTACCACCCCGAGGACGAAGGCCTTGGCGAGCGAGGCGGGATCCATCGGCGCGTAGTGTATCAGCGGCGCAGGCGCCGCCGTGCACGCGAAACGGGCGGCTTGCGCCGCCCGTTTCGGCCGCCAAGGCGGGGCGACGCTTCCTTTCCGCTTCCTTCATGCGCGGAAGGGAAAGACATAGTCCTGGTCCGACTTCGGCTTGTGGCAGGTGAAGCACGGCTTCAGGTCGGCCTTCTCGTTGGGCGAGCCCGCGGGGGTGAAGGCGCGGTACTCCCATTCGCCATTGCGCATGTCCGCCGCGTAGCCCGCTCCCCAGCCCTTCGACTTCTGCATCACGAAGTGGGCGATCGGATCGCCCTTCTCGAAACCGCCGCCGGCGCCCTTGGCCGGCGCGCCCTTGTCGTCGAGCTTCGCCTTGTAAAGGAGCATGGTGATCGCGGTTCCCTCGGGGAGGGGCTTGCCGGCCTTCACGGCGTCGATGGCCGCCTTCGGCGCATAGAGCTCGCGCACCTGCTTGTTGTCGGCGCGGTCCACCGTGCCGTAGAGCATCCCCTTGTCCTTCGGATAGGGGACGAGTTCCGGGCCGGCGTGAGCCGGAAGTGCCGCCGCGGCGAGGGCGGTGGCTATCGAGACGGCGAGAGCGGACTGATGAAATGCCATGGAGGCTCCTCAAGGGCGTGGAAGGGGTGACCGGGGCCGCGGCGCGCGCTCCGTGAAGCGTTATACGCCGAATCCCGGGCGACGGATGCGCCGGCGGGCCCTCAGGCCGGGCGGTAGAGCTCGGCCCCGGATTTCACGAACTCGACGGCCTTCGTCTGCATGCCCTTCGCGATCGCCTCGCCCTCCGCTACGCCGTGCTTCGCGGCGAAGTCGCGCACGTCCTGGGTGATCTTCATCGAGCAGAAGTGCGGGCCGCACATGGAGCAGAAGTGCGCGAGCTTCGCACCCTCCTGGGGCAGGGTCTCGTCGTGGAACTGCTTTGCCTTGTCGGGATCGAGGCCGAGGTTGAACTGGTCCTCCCAGCGGAACTCGAATCGCGCCTTGGACAAGGCGTTGTCGCGGATCTGCGCGCCGGGGTGGCCCTTGGCGAGATCGGCGGCGTGTGCGGCGATCTTGTAGGTGATGATGCCGTCCTTCACGTCGTCCTTGTCCGGCAGCCCCAGGTGCTCCTTGGGCGTCACGTAGCAGAGCATGGCGGTGCCGTACCAGCCGATCTGCGCGGCGCCTATGCCGCTCGTGATGTGGTCGTACCCGGGCGCGATGTCGGTGGTGAGCGGCCCCAGCGTGTAGAACGGCGCCTCGTGGCAATGCTCGAGCTCGAGCTCCATGTTCTCCTTGATGAGCTGCATGGGCACGTGCCCCGGGCCTTCGATCATCACCTGGCAGTCGTGCTTCCAGGCGAGCGTGGTGAGCTCGCCGAGCGTGCGCAGCTCCGCGATCTGCGCCTCGTCGTTGGCGTCGTAGATGGAGCCCGGGCGCAATCCGTCGCCCAGCGAGAACGACACGTCATAGGCGGCCATGATCTCGCAGATGTCCTCGAAATGTTCGTAGAGGAAGCTCTCGCGGTGGTGCGCGAGGCACCATTTGGCCATGATCGAGCCGCCCCGCGAGACGATGCCGGTCATGCGCCGCGCCGTCATCGGGACGTAATGCAGGCGCACGCCCGCGTGGATGGTGAAGTAGTCCACGCCCTGTTCCGCCTGCTCGACCAGGGTGTCGCGAAAGATGTCCCAGGTGAGGTCCTCGGCGCGACCGTCCACCTTCTCGAGGGCCTGGTAGATGGGGACGGTGCCGATGGGAACGGGTGCGTTGCGGATGATCCATTCCCGCGTCTCGTGGATGTGCTTGCCGGTGGACAGGTCCATCACGGTGTCGCCGCCCCAGCGGATGGCCCAGGTCATCTTGTCCACCTCCTCGGCGATGGACGAGCCGAGGGCGGAATTGCCGATGTTCGCGTTGATCTTCACGAGGAAATTGCGCCCGATCGCCATGGGCTCGATTTCGGGGTGGTTCACGTTCGCGGGGATGATCGCGCGGCCCCGTGCCACCTCGTCGCGCACGAACTCCGGCGTGACTTCCGCCGGGATCGCGGCGCCGAAGGACTGGCCCGGATGCTGGCGCCCGAGGAGCTCGGCCATGCGCACGCCCGTCGGGCCCGCCGCACGCAGGCTCTCCAGGTACTCGCGCCGGCGGCCGTTCTCGCGGATCGCAACGAACTCCATCTCGGGCGTCACGAGCCCGCGGCGCGCGTAGTGCATCTGGGTGACGTTCGCGCCGGCCTTCGCGCGCCGCGGTTGCCGCTTCAGGTCGAAGCGCAGCTCGGCGAGCTTCGGGTCGGCGAGACGCTCGCGCCCGAAACGCGACGTCGGGCCCTCGAGCGTCTGCGTGTCGCCGCGCTCCTCGATCCACCGGGCGCGCAGCT
>JADJEZ010000002.1 GCA_016708825.1 Betaproteobacteria bacterium
GGGAGAAGCCCTCGCGTGCTGGGGGCGATCGCAACCGGGGAACGCACCGTGAACGCCACCGGCTCCCTCGGCCCGGGCTGCGGTCCGGCCGCCGCCGCGCTGCCGGAAATGGTCGATGTCGTCTTCGCGATCTCCGGGCAGCACTTGCCCCCGAACCACGAATGGCCCCTGTTCCGCGAGGTCGCGCGGATCGTGCCGTGGATCCAGAAGACCCCGCGTGCCGGCATCCTGCCGATGCGGGGTTCGCGCACGCCCGAGGGCGGCGTCATGATCACGCGTCGCTCGCGCCTCGTGATCCGGCTTCCGCGCGACCGCGTCTGCTCCGCGAGCGCCCTCGAGCGCGAGTCGATCCAGGTCGGCGAGGTCTCGCTCACCATCGGCGAGGGGACCTTTCGCAAGCACCTGGCGGCGGCGACGCTCTATTCGCCGCGCGTCACCACGGGCGAGGCCGACGAGACGCGCTTTCTCGCCGATCTCGAGCAGGAACTCGCCGCACTCGGCGTGCGCGGCCGGTTGATCTGCGGGCGGCGTGTGGAGATCGAAAGCGGGGAAGGCCGCCTCACGGCCTACCCGGTGGCCGTTCACGACCTGCGCGACGCCGACTCCCTCCTGCTCCAGCGCGCCGGGCTCGGTCGCGGCCAGCCCGTCGGCTGCGGCATTCTCGTACCCCACAAGACCATCATCGCGGCCGAATAGGCGGCCGCCAGGAGCCTTTCCCCATGACCGCAATGACTCCCGGCGAACCGGCCGCCATGGTCGATCTCACCGGACTCACCTGCCCCGGCCCGATCCTGGGCGCACGCGAAATTCTCGACGGCCTGCGAGACGGCCAGGTCCTGCTGCTCCTGTCCGACTGCCCGGGCACCCGCGACGACCTGTTCGCCTGGGCACGGCAGACGGGCAACGAGGTGATCCACACCGAGCCCCGCGAGCGCGGCGCCACAGGGTACTACCTTCGCAAGGGGCGATCCGGACCGGTCGCCGCCCACGTGCGCCTGGACCTGCGCGGCGTCTCCTGCCCCGGCCCCATCGTGGAGGCGCGCCAACTCCTGAAGGGCATGCGACCCGGAGAGGTCCTGAAGCTCGTGAGCGACGCCCCGGCGTGCGCGACGACATCGCCGGGTGGGCCGAGGCGACGCATGTGGAAATCGTGAGCATTGCGGGGGCCGGTGCGGGCGCCTTCGAGTTCTACCTGCGCAAGCTTTGAGCACCTCCAGCCGAACCCCGATCCGGGTCAAGAGCACCTGGTTTCGCCCCGGTCGCCCGAAGTCGCCCGAGGAGATGGCCGCCGCCCTGGCATTCATCGCCTGGCGCGTGGCCCAGAACATGCTGAAGAGCATGCGCAGGGCCGAGTTCGACATCGACCCGGGCCCGCAGTATTTCGACTTCCTCGCCGAGGCGGTGGTCTACGCGATCCAGGTCGCCTGGCGCCTCGTCCATCCGCGCTACGACGACGCGGGCCGTGCCGCCTTCATGACCGTCCTCGCCAACCGCACGGGCGACGAACTCGCCGAGAACCGTGCTCGGCTGCTGGAGGCGGAGGAAGCGGCGGCCATCAAGGCGCGCTTCATCGACCTCCTCAACCGGCGCACGGCGGAGTACGCCGATTTCGGCTTCGGCCCGGAAGGCCCCGACTTCGCCTTCCTGCGCTATTTCGCCACACTCGTCTCGGAACTCATGCCGGAAAAGGACAAGCGCTGGACCTGGGACCAGGTGATCGCCATCGAGGGCCCCGAAGCGGCTGCGACGGTCGCGAAGAGCGTGGCCGGCCTGTTCGACAACACGCCGCGCCGCCCACGGCGCGCGGCGTCGCCGGGCGAATGAAACCGCGGCATCGCGCGATGTGGTCATGAACGACGCCGCGCGGCCGTCTCCCTTCGACATGGGCGACGAGGCCGCCTATGCCCGCTGGCGCGACCGCAAGCTCGCCTCGCGCGCGCTCTCTCCCACGGACCTCGTGGTCGAAGTCCGCGATCCGCGCGCCCTGACCGGGCCCGAGATGGCCGAGATCGTCCGCCGGTGCCGGCGCGACAACATGGCGCTCTACGCGAGCCGCGCAGCCGACGAGGACAAGGAGGTTCCCCGGCGGCTCGGCGCGCAGTTGGGCCTCGCCACGCTCGACACCAACCTGCTCGCCGACGAGGACGGCATCACCCGCATCGCCGTGACCGGCACCAAGGCGAAGGCGGGCTTCATCCCCTACACGACCCACCGCATCCGCTGGCACACGGACGGTTACTACAATCCGCCTTCGCTTCGCATCCGCGCCATGCTCCTGCACTGCGTCCGCGACGCGGCGAGCGGGGGAGACACGGCACTCCTGGACCATGAACTCGCTTTCATCCTGCTGCGCGAGGACAACCCGGACCATGTGCGCGCACTCCTGCAGCCCGATGCCCTGACGATTCCGGCGCGCACGGACGACGAGGGCGTGGCGAGGCCCGCGGCGGTGGGCCCCGTGTTCTCGACGGACCCGGAATCGGGCGACCTGCACATGCGCTACACGGCGCGCACGCGCAGCGTGGCCTGGAAGGACGACGCGGCCACCCTCGCCGCTTCCGCCCGTCTGCTGCAGATCCTGGAGAGCGACGCCGGGCACGTGCTGCGCACGCGCCTCTCCCCGGGCATGGGCCTCGTGTGCAACAACGTCCTGCACGAGCGCAGCGCCTTCGAGGACGTTCCCGGGCGAGAACGCCTGCTCTACCGCGCCCGCTACGTCGAGCGCATCGCCGGCACCGCCGGGGCCTGGACACAGCTGCCGCAGGCGTCAGGGCGTTCGCCGAGGCGCTCCCCGTTTTCGTCGGCGCAATAAAGGACGCGCCCCCTTTGCCGAGCACGAGGCTCGATAAAGGGGGCGCGTCCCCTTGATTGCTGCTGCGGGGTTGTCAGGCTACCAGCGCTTGCCCCAGGCGACGCCGAAGGAGTTCTGGTACATCTCGATCGTCTCCACGCCGCCCATTCCCGGCGCGAAAGCGTTGAAGAACGAGAAGCCGGTGACGGAGTTGCGCTTGGCGTGCATGTACGCCCCCGTGATTTCCGAGGACTGGTCGATCGCGTAGGTGAATCCCAGCGTGTAGTGGTCCTTCACCACGCCCGGGGCGAGGATGTTGAACGACACGTCGCGCCCCTGGATCGGGTTGTCCGTGCGCCCGAACCCCGCGCGCACCGCGAGCGCCGGGGTCGCCTGGACCTCCAGGCCCAGCTTGAACACGTCCACGTCTTCCCAGCCGAAACCGGGCCCGCCCGCCGCGCCCAGGGGAGCCTGGTTCGTGCTGGGGTTGCTCACCGCGGCGACTCCGCTGTACTTGATCTTCTTGTAGTCGAGGGAGACGAGCCAGCCCTGCATGGGCCGCACCGCGACGCCGAGCGTGTAGTGCTCCGGCAGGTCGAAATCGCCGCCGCCCGCGAAGAGCCCCTTGTACTTGTCGAACTCGCCCATGCGCATCTTCGAGGCATACGAGGCGCCGACGGTCACCGAGGGGCTCAAGCGCCCCAGGTAGCCGATCCGCACGCCGAAACCGGTCGAGTTGTCGTGGTCCAGGTTGGTCACGTTCCCGGGCGCCTGGGAGAGCGTCGTGAAGAGGTGCGCGCCCTGCATGCGGAACTTCTGGTAGCCGAAGAGCGGCGAAATGCCCACGGAATGGTCACCCGCGAACTTCCACGCGATGGTGGGTGCGACGATCAGCTGCTCCAGGTTCACGCCCAGCCGGCCCACGCCGCACAGGCCGTTGGCCGACGGCGGGCCGCCGAAGTTCGTGCAGTTGAGCTGCCCACCCTCGAAGTCGGTGTTCATCCCGCCGTTGCCGTAGACCGAGACGCCCAGCGAGACGTTCGGCGAGTACATCATGTTGTAGGCGAGTTCGGGGATCGCGAAGAGCGTGCTGTCGCTGTCGACCGAGAAATCGAGCATGCCGCCCCCGCTTCCCGTGCGCTTCACGTTGCGGCGCGGGCTGAAGAGGTCGACGCCCACGTCGAAGCGATTGCCGGCCCAGACCATGCTGGCCGGGTTGTTGGCGCCGCCGAAGGCGTCGGCCGAGAGGGCCGTGGTAGCCCCCGCCATGCCCTTGCCCTTCATGCCGTAGCCGTGCGAGAAGTAGCCGTCGGTAGCCAGCGCCGCGAAAGGCACCGCACAGGCCAGGGTGCCCAGGGCGCAGCGGACCGCGGTCGAGATCGTCTTCATGGTCTTTTTTTCCTCCGATGGTGGAAGGTGTGGCGTGGAGTGCCGGAACGTCAAACGAAAAGGCAGATGTCGGTGTTGCCCGCGAACTCGAAGAAAGTGGAGGCGCCGCCGTACTCGATGCCCTCGATGAAGTCCTCGCGCTTGAAATCGAACAGGTCGACGGTCATCTCGCAGCCGATGAACTTGACGCCCGACTCCAGGCAGGCCGTGCGCAGTTCCTCGATGGAGGCCACGCCCTTCTTCTTGATCTTCTGCTTCAGCATCATCGTGGCCATCGATTCCATTCCCGGCAGCGCGGCGACCAACACCGGCGTCGGCATGGGCATCGGCATGGCAGGGTTGGCGAGCGGGCTGATCTTCACGCCGACAGGTCCTTCCGCAGGAGCGTGAGGCCGTAGAAGGTGAAGAAGATCTGCACCTCGTAGTCCAGCGCCGCCGCCGTCGAGGCGAGGATGAAGGGCGGGTACGCCATGTCCAGCGTCCCTTTCGTGGCGATCAACGCCATTTTCTTTCCGCTCATGGCGCGCCCCTACTTCTTCTTCAGGAAAAAGACGTACTCCTTGCCCTCGGCCTCGGAGCCGAGGAGCTCGTTGCCGGTCTGCTTGGCGAACGCCTCCATGTCCTTCACGCTTCCGGCGTCCGTCGAGACGACCTTCAGCACCTGGCCGGCGGTGAGTTCGCCCAGGGCCTTCTTCGTCTTGAGAATCGGCAGCGGGCAGTTCAGCCCGCGCGCGTCCAGTTCCTTGTTGAAGTCCATTTCACTCTCCATGGCTTGAGCCCTGGTGGCGGGCCGCGACGCGCCCTTCCCACCCGTTGGCAACCCCGCAATTTCGCGGCCCGGCGCGGGATGGGTCTATACCCGTTTCGGGTAATCCCTCACCCCCACATGGGTAATGTATCCCAACACCCGCGGGGATGCCGGTGGCCCGAGGTCCTACGCTACACTGGACCCCGGCGCTCCGGAGTCGGGGCGCGTGGATCCTCGCGAGGAGGAATCGTGTCCCACCGGCTGTCGCTATCGAGGGCGGCCCATCTCGTCGGCGTGCACCGCAGCACGCTGCAGAAGATGATCGGCGAGGGAAAGCTCGCGGCTGCCGAAGGCATGATCACGGCCCAGGAACTCCTGCGCGCGTTTCCGCAGGTGAACCTCGAGGCTTCCGGCGGCATCGAATGGGTCAACCGGATCAAGGAGGAGTCCTTTGGCAGGCGGGTTCGCGAACGCATGCTTCCCTCGCAGGAGATCCTCGCCCAGCGCCTGTTCTCCCAGGGGCTGGAACTCGCCGACCTGCGGCGCACCGTGCAGCGCTACCACGCGCTGGTCGAGGAACTCGGCGGGCTGCTCCGGGAGGGCTTCCAGGGGCATCCCGCGCAGCCCGGCGCGCTTGCCGCGCTCTCCGAAGGGCTCGGGCGCGCGCTCGCGGGCGATGCCTCCGACGCCTTCGCCGCGATCGACGAGGCGCTTCGCGTCATGACGCCACGCGTCGAAGTCCGTCCCAGCGGTCGCGAGTTCTTCGTCGAGGGCCACGATTCGATCCTGCAATCGGGCCTCAAGGCGGGCTTGCAGCTCTCCTACGGCTGTGGAAACGGCACCTGCGGCCTGTGCCGGGCGCGCGTCGTCGACGGCGAAGTGCAGCGCATCCGCCCGCATGATTTCACGCTCTCCGAGGCGGAGCGCGCGCAGGGCCACGTTCTCATGTGCGCCTACTCGGCCGTCACCGACGTGAAGATCGAGACCCTGGAGGCCGCGGGGCCCGAGGACATCCCGCGCCAGGAAATCGTGGCGACCGTGCGCGCGGTCTCGCCCCTGGGCGAGGACACGCGCCTGCTGCACCTGCAGGCTCCCCGCTCGAACCGGCTGCGCTTCCTGGCCGGGCAATCGGCCAGCCTGGGCGCCGTATCGCCGGCGGGAGACATGCAGGGCTCCTTCGCGATCGCGAGCTGCCCCTGCGACGACCGGAACCTGCATTTCCACGTGGGGCGGGACGATGGCGACACGTTCGCTACGGGAGTCTTCTCGGGCGCAATCCGCCCGGGCGAGCGCGTCACGCTCGTCGGTCCCGAGGGGCGATTCGTGCTCGGGCGGGAGCCCGGGAGGCACCTCGTGTTCGCCGCCTGCGACCTGGGCTTCGCCCCGGTGAAGAGCCTGGTCGAGTACGCGCTGTCGGCCGATTCCGCCGCCTCCTACACCATCGCGTGGCTCGCCACCCGGCCCGACGGGCATTACCTCGCCAACCAGTGCCGGGCATGGGCCGAGGCGCTGGACGGATTCTCCTGGATGCCGTTCCGCCACGCCGATGCCGCGGAGGGAGCGGCCGAGCTGGTCGCCGGCTTGCGCGCGGCAACCGACTTCGCCGGCACCGACGTGTACGTCGCCGGGCCCGAGGCCTTCGTCCACTGCGCGGAATTCGAGCTCCGCTCGGCGGGCGCCCCGGCCGAGTCCATTACCGCGCTCGTGATGTGAGGAGCCCATGAAGACGTCCGCGAAATCCACTCTCCGCAGCATTCCCATCGCGCCTGCGGGCGGCGGCGACCACGGCGCCTGCAGCGGCGCCGAGTCCTTCGCCCTCATGGTGCTGGGCGATTCCATGACCCCGAGTTCGCGGAAGGAGACGTGATCGTGATCGAGCCCGAGGGCCTCGCGACCGACGGCGCCTTCGTGCTCGCCTTGCACGCGAACGAATGGGTCTTTCGCCAGCTGGTTGCCGCCGGTGGCGGCTGGCGGCTGCGCCCCCTGAACGACCGCTATCCGTCGGTCGACCTGGAGAGCCTCGCCGCCGTGCGCGGCGTGGTGATCCAGAAGTCGACGCCCGGCAAGCGTGGATCCACCACCCGTTACTGCGAATAGGAAGCGACGCGACGCCATGCCCTACTACCTCTTACAAGGTGTTTCCCTTCCACCGCCTCGAAAAACTGGCCGTGCTGGATGCGTTCCCCGAGGCTTCCGCACGGGCCAAGGCCCTGCGCAAGGACCCGGAGCTTCCCGCCGACTGCAAGGTGAAGGTGATCTTCGCCGAGGACGAACTCGGCGCCGAGACGCTCCTCACGGAAGTGCGCGAGCCCCGGCCGCGCTTCGATGACGACGACTGAATCGACTGCCGCGCCGCTTGCCTGCGCTTTCGGCGGCGCGATCCTCGCGCGCCAGGGCGCCTGCCCCCTCGCGACGATGGCGCTCCTGGGCGAGGCCGAGCGTCCCCGGTGCTCCTCGCCGGTGGCGAACACCAATTGCCGGACCTTTCGCGCGCTGGTGCGCGAACGTGCCACGTTCGCCCTTCGCCTGCCGCCGCCGGCCACCCTGCTCACGCACGCCGCCGAGATCCGCATCGAGTGCGGCGGGCTGCGCGGGCTCGCGGAGGCCCTGGGGGATCCACCCGGTCCGCCCGCGGACATCCATGCCCTGGTCAACCGGGCGCGGGATGCCTACGACGGTCTCCTCGGCATTCCGTTCGCCACCGTGGTCGCCGCCGTGACGGGCTGGGAAGGCCGCCCGCGGTCGGCCGGCGGGAGCGGCGCGCCATGACGCTCGCTTTCGCACCCCTCCTCGCGGCGGTGCAATCGAACTGCCACCTGTCGGATGCGCGCCACGCGCAGGACCTCACCCTGTGCAATTACCTCCTCGCCATGCGCGAGTACTACTGCTGGGAGCACGAGCTGCCGCAGCAGGCCGTGCCGCCGCGCGGCGACGTGGGTCGCTGGATCGCGGAGCGCGAGGCGCTCTGGGAGACGCTCGCGGATGCCGACTGGTCGCGCGTGCCGCTGCCTTCGGGGCAGGCCGATCCGTTCGACGCAGACGCGGTCAATGCGGAACTCGTTCCCGCGGGATACCTCTATGGCGCGGGACGGGGACGCTTCGGCAAGCCGCACTTCTTCCTGGCGCGCCTGGCGGGCCGCGAGCGCCGCGACGGCGTCGAGATCCTCGAAGCCGGCTGCGAGTACGCCCGCGACCTCGACGCGGCCCCGGCCGTCCTGCGGGGCGAGACGATCGTGCTGCGCCGGGAAGCCTTCGAGCGCTGGCTGTGGCTCCAGGCGGAGACGTGGGAGGCGCGCGGTTCCGGGGACGCCATGGCAGCCGCCCTCGAGGCTTACGGCTACGGACGGGAGCGCGAGCGCGCCCTCGGGCGAATGGCCGAGGCTGAGCGCGAGACCCTCATCCTCCACGAGTTGGGAGAGCACGCCGCCGGAAAGCTCCTCGGCGACGGCTGGGAGCGCTTCATGGAAGGCCTGCGCGACCGCCGCCAGGAGATCACCGCGCGCGCGGTGCGCGACCTGCTCGCCGACTCCCTCGTCACGCTGCCGACCCTGCTCGAGCGCGACGCGCGGCCCTCGCTGCAATTCTGGTTCGCGACTTTTTCGGGCCTGCGGCGGGAGCTCTTCCCGAGGCTCGCCTCCGCCCAGCTCGCGTGGACAGCGGGAGCGGGCCACGAGGTCCTGCGGGATGCGGCCGGCGAGGGCCGCGCCCACTGGCTGCGCGTGGCGCAAGAACTGGCCACCGACCCGCTCGCGGCGGAACGCTACGCGCGCTCGCCCGGCCAGATCACCCTGGCCTGAGACGTGCTCCGGCCGCTCAGACGTCGCGCGAGAGCGCTTCCCGCGCGGCTTCCCGGAATTGCTCCGCCTTGGCTTCGTCGATGGTGAGCCGGATGAGCTTGTAGCAGGCATCGACGACGGCAGCGAGTTCCTCGCGGGAAGGCCCCGCCTCCTCGATCTTCCTCGCAACCTTTTCCGAACGCTCGCCGAGAATGCTTTCCGCGAGACCCAGCAGCGACCGGTGATACGGGCTCGCGGCCACCCGGGACGCCGGCGACTTCGCGGCGCCCATGCCTCCCGCGCTTCTCGGCGCAACGAGCCCTCGCGTGATGAGTTCCCGCAACGCGGCCAGGAACTCCGGGATGATCGCGCCCTTCTTCTCCAGTTCGTCGACCGTGGAGCGGCCGTCGACCAGGATCAGTGCGTGGCGCAGGGTCCGCGGCAGGTCATGGCCGCGGTGGCTCAGTACCTCGACGCCTTGCGGCGTCTTCGCTAGGACGATGTGCGGATCCATGGGTCACCCCGCGAGTTCCTCGATGATGCGATAGATCAGCTTCACCGTGATCACCACGTAGATCGCGCCGAACAGGAAGATGAGCGAGACGATCACGTTGGTGAGCACCGGCGGAAGCAGGCCGAAGAACGGCGTCACGAGGTAGCCCAGGGTGAACAGGATGACGAGTGAGGTGAGCGTTTTCCACGTTCCGCCCACTACGCCGCCGGGGATGTTCTTGCGAAGGGACAGCACCAGCCAGAGGCAATAGAACATGACCAGGATGGCCAGGACGCTGACCACGATGCTTACGTCGAACTTCATTTCTTTTTCTCCCTCTTATGGACTGCGGACTTGAATGCGCCTTTGTGCCACGAAGTTGCTCAGTACCCTCCTTTCCCGTAGGGCTGCGGAAGCCCGGCCACCTTGCATCCCTGCTTGGCCGGGCCCATCGGAAACAGGTCGTAGAGCGACTTCGAATCGCACCCCGGAAGTGTGTCCTGCAATTCCTTCACCATGGTGCGGAAATTGGGCGTGTGGCCGTGGTCGCGGTACTGGTCGCGCAGGAATCCCACCACCTTCCAGTGATCGTCGGTGAGCGCGATGCCGTCGGCGGCCGCGATCACCTGCACCGCCTCCTCGCTGTAATCCGGCTCCTTCAGGTAGCCGTCCGCGTCCGTTTCCTTCTCGATTCCGCCTATCACGTATCCCATCGATCCCCCTGTGGTCCTGGTTGTCGGCCCGCTGCGGGGCCTTTCCGAAATCCCGGTTCTTCCCTAGTGCCCGCCGCCCACGAGCCCCGAAGCGGCGAACACGATCACCACGGCCTCCACCGCGCAGATCGCGACGAGAACGCGCTGGCCCGCCGCCCAGTAGACCGGTATGACGGCCACGAGGCAGGGAACCGAGCAGATCGCAAGTGCCACGATGCCCACCAGCGTGAGAATGTCTCCGCGGTGGACGAGCGCGACCCAGCCCCACCCGTCCCGGATGCCCGCCTCCTCGAGGAACCGCTCCGCAGGCAGCGTCCACAGATCGGGAAGACGCTCGTGCGCCACCTGCGGCTCGACGATGCCGAGCATGTACAGCGCGAAGAGCGCCACCAGGAGCGCAAGCCCCGAGGAGGTCCCGATCGCGAGCAGGCGCGCGTAGCGCGCCTGGTCTGCCGCGGGTCCTGGCGTATCGCTCAATGCCGTGTCACTCCGGGCAGCCGGCGGTGTCGCCCGGCACCTTGCCCACGAGCAGCAGGAAGCCCTCGAACGGACCCATGTTGCCCATCGCCTCGCCCATCGGGCCGTCGAAGCTCAGGCGCCCGAACATCATCGCCTTCATCGGGCCGTATTCGCCCTTGCCCATCTCGATCCAGCGCTTGGTATCCGCGGTCATCGCGTAGTCCACGTCGAGGTCGAGCTTGTCCGTCGAGCGGCCGCCGGAGACGCAAAGCGCCTTGCCGTCCTTCTCCGCGATGCGCAGCTCGACCTTCGGGCTCGCCTTGCAGTCCTTGCGGGCGACCTGCAGCGCCTTGTAGCCGCGCTTCTTGTCGTTGGTCGACCAGCCGCTCTCGTGCAGACCGGACGTCAACGTCGCGTCCACGTTCCAGGCCGTGCAGGCCGCCTTGGCCCATTCGTCGGACATCAGTTTCGGCGCCGCGGCGGCCATTCCCGCCACCGCCAAGAGCGCCGCGGCACCCATCATTCGCACTGCACGCATCGTCATACCCCCCATGGTTGGAAAATCATCGCAAATTCATGGCCATACGCCAAGCCCCTTGAGCAAGGCCCGGAGCCCCGCGAAGGCGAGCAGGCCCAGCACCAGCTTCCTAACCGTCGCCGCCGGAAGCACCGTAAGCAGCCGCGCGCCGATCTTTGCACCCAGCATCATCCCGATCACCGACGGCACCGCGATCATGGGCAGCACCGCTCCCTTGTTCAGGTAGACCCATGCGGCCGAGCTGTCCACGAGCGAGAGAATGAAGCTCGAGGTGCCCGCCGAGACCTTCAGGGGCACGCCCATGAGGAGGTTCAGCGCCGGCAGGTTCGCCCACCCCGCGCCCAGCCCGAACATGCCGGCGAGGATGCCGATGAAGAAGAAGACCACCAGGCCGGTGGCCGTGCGGTGGACTTGCCACGGGACCTGCCGCCCCGTCGTGGGCTCGACGAACACGCCGTGCATGCCGAGCGCGGTCGAGATGGCGTCTGGCGCGGCCACTTCCGGCAGCTCGGACTTTTTCGCGACCGCCATCAGCAGGACGATGGCGAGGATGGTCCCGCCCAGCGCGACCTGGACCACGCTGGTGGGAAGTGCGAATCCGATCATCGCCCCGAGGATGGAACTCGCCGAGGCCACCACCGCGAGCGGCAGCGCCAGGCGCAGGTTCGCCAGCCCCGACTGCAGCAGCGCGGGTCCCGCCGAAAGCGCGCTCGCCAGCGCCACGAGCAACCCCGCGCCCCGCACGAAATCGAGATGGAAGGGAAAGAAACCGCCCACGATGGGAACGAAGAGGACGCCACCGCCCACGCCGGCGGGCACGGCGATGATGCCGAGCACGAAGCACACGACGAAGAGCGAAAGCGGCCATCCCCACCACGGCATCCCGGAATCCGGCAGCGCCGCGGCAGCCCAGACGTCGGGAACCGTGGCGATGAGCGCCACGGCAGCCGCTAGCGCCAGCCACCGCCTCATCGGCGCTTGCCCCCCGCCTGGTAGGCGACATCGACGGGCGCCTCGGCCATTCCCGGATACGGTCGCATCGCCGTGCCGCCCGGGTCGAGCGTGCCCGTCTCGCCGGCCTCGGCCTTGCGGATGCGCACTTTCACGTCGTACCACGCCGCCTGGCCGGTGATCGGGTCGGAGTTGGAGAAGCGAACGCCGTCGGCATCCGGCGGCAGCTCGTCGCTGATCAGCCCGTTCAGGAGAAATCCCCGGCGCGACTCGTCTGCGCCCGGCGCGAGGTTCCAGGCGCCCGGCGCCTTGCCGATCGCGTTCCACGTCCACACGGTCCCGGGTTCCACCGCTTCCGACAGCCGCGCCACGCAGCGCACCTTGCCCCAGGCGGACTCCACCCAGATCCAGTCGCCATCGGCGATGCCCTGCGGCACTGCGGCCAGCGGGTTCACGAACAAGCTGTTGTGACCGTGGATCTGGCGAAGCCACGCGTTCTGCGAATCCCAGGAGTGGTACATCGCCATCGGGCGCTGCGTGACCGCCGAGAGCGGGTAGCGCGACTTGTCCGTGGCCCGGGATTCGAGCGGCTCGTAATAGAAGGGCAGCGGATCGAAGAACGTGTCGACGCGTTTCCTCAGCGCCTCCGGGGGCTGCCGGGACATCCACTTGCCGCGCGCGGCGAGACGGAACTTCTGCAGCACTTCCGAGTAGAGGTGGATCAGGATCGGCTCGTCGTAGCGCGTGATGCGGTTCCTGAGCGACCACTCGAGGTAGCCCTGGTTCCAGTTGCGCATGTACTGGTAGCTCTTGGGCAGCTCGTAGTGGAAGACGCAGTTGTTCTGCTCGTACATCTCCCACTGTCGCGGGTTGGGCTCGCCGCGCAGCTGCTTCTCCCCGCCGCGCCCCCGCCATCCCGCGAGGAAGCCGATGCCCGAGCCGGGCTCGGTCTCGTAGTTCAGGATGAAGTCCGGGTAGTCGCGGTACTTGCGGCGCCCGTCCTTCGCCACGAAGGCCGGCAGCTTCAGGCGCGCTCCGAGCTCGATCAGCACTTCCTGGAACGGCTTGCACTCGCCCGTGGGCGGCACCACCGGGATGCGAACGGAGTCCGCCGGGCCGTCGAATTCCGAGATCGGGCGGTCGAGGAGCGACATCACGTCGTGGCGCTCGAGGTAGGTCGTGTCCGGGAGGATCAGGTCCGCGAACGCGGTCATCTCCGACTGGAAGGCGTCGGCGACCACGATGAAGGGGATGCGGTACTCGCCGTCCTCGCCCCGGTCGTTCAGCATCCGCCTCACCTCGTCCACGTTCATGGTCGAGTTCCACGCCATGTTCGCCATGAAGATGAGGAGCGTGTCGATGGGATAGGGGTCGCCGCGCCACGCGTTGGTGATCACGTTGTGCATGAGCCCGTGCGCGGCGAGCGGGTACTCCCAGGAAAACGCCTTGTCGATGCGGACCGGCCGGCCCTCGTCGTCCACGAAGAGGTCGTCGGGCTCCGCGGGCCAGCCCAACGGCGCGCCGTCGAGGACGGAGTCGGGCTTCACCGCGAGCGGCGTGGCCGGCGTCTTCGCGCACGGCGGGATGGGCCGCGGGAAGGGGGTCTGGTGGCGGAACCCGCCCGGTCGGTCGATGGTGCCCAGCAGCGTCATCAGGATCGCGAGTGCGCGGATGGCGTGAAACCCGTTGGAGTGTGCGGCCAAGCCGCGCATGGCATGGAACGACACTGGATTACCGGTGACGGTGTCGTGCTCCTTGCCCCAGCTGTCGGTCCACGCGATGGGCAGCTCGATCTTCTGGTCGCGCGCGGTGATGCCCATCTCGTGGGCGAGCCGGCGGATGGTCTGCGCCGGGATGCCCGTGACGCCGGAGGCCCAGTCCGGCGTGTAGTCACGCACGCGCTCCTTGAGGAGCTCGAAGGAGGGGCTCACCTCGGTGCCATCGTGCAGGCGGAAGCGTCCGAGCAGGAACGGATCCGCGCCATCGGTGTGCGTCACCACGGGCTTGCCCGTGTGGCGGTCCCACCAGAGCTTGTTCTGGGGGTCGAAGCAGCCCTCCTCCTCCGGGACCTCCGTGCGCACGAACATGCCGAACTCGTCGTTCGCCTCGTCCAGGTTCACCAGTTGCCCCGCATTCGTGTAGCGCACGAGGAACTCGCGGTCGTAGAGGCCGAGCGCGATCAGCTCGTGCACCAGCGCGAGGATCAGCGCGCCGTCGGTTCCGGGGCGGATCGGGACCCACTCGTCGGCGATGGCCGAGTAGCCGGTGCGGATCGGGTTCACCGAGATGAAGCGCCCGCCGTCGCGCTTGAACTTCGAGATCGCCACCTTGAGCGGATTGGAGTGGTGGTCCTCCGCGGTGCCCAGCATGATGAACAGCCTGGCACGCTCGAGGTCCGGGCCCCCGAACTCCCAGAAGGACCCGCCGATGGTGTAGATCATCCCGGCGGCCATGTTCACCGAGCAGAAGCCCCCGTGCGCGGCGTAGTTGGGGGTGCCGAACTGGCGCGCGAAGAGCCCGGTGAGCGCCTGCATCTGGTCGCGCCCCGTGAAGAGCGCGAGCTGCTTCGGGTCCGTCGAGCGGATGCGTGCCAGGCGCTCGGCGAGAAGCGTGAAGGCCTCTTCCCAGCCTATCGCCTCGAATTCGCCCGCGCCCCGCTCGGCGCCGCTCTTGCGGCGCAGCGGCCGGGTGAGCCGGGCCGGCGAGTACTGCTTCATGATGCCCGAGGCGCCCTTCGCGCAGATCACGCCCTTGTTCAGCGGGTGGTCGGGGTTGCCGTCGATGTAGCGCACCTCGCCGTCCTTCAGGTGGACGCGGATGCCGCAGCGACAGGCGCACATGTAGCAAGTGGTCTTGCGCACGCCGGAGCGCGCGCCAGGAACTTGCGCGGCGGTGGCGGCCCCGCTAGATTGATCGCCCATGATTTCCCTTTTTGCTTCCGACGAACTCGGGCTGGCCTCTGAACTCTACCGCGAAGCGGGGAGCGCGCATTTCGTGGCCGTCAAGGCCGGCGCATGCCGCGGCGGCGCGCGCGACATCCTCGACGCGAACCTGCGCGGGCGAGGCTAGCGTGCTCGTCGCCATCGTCTCAGACAGCCATGACCGCGCCGAACCCCTGGCGAGCGCCGTGGCCGCAGCCCGCGACGCAGGCGCCGAGGCCGTCGTGCACTGCGGCGACGTGATCGGCGCCCACACGCTGCGTCCGCTTCTCGCGATCGGGCTTCCGGTTCATGTCGTTCACGGCAACAACCTCGGTGACTCCCAGGCGATGTGGAGACTCTGCGCGGGCTCTAGCGGATTGATCCACTACCACGGCCAGGACGCCGAAGTCTCGCTCGGCGGCCGGCGGCTTCTTGCGACCCACCTGCCAAAGCACGCTCGCGCCTTCGCGTGCACCGGCGAGTTCGACCTCGTCTGCTGCGGCCACGACCACCGGGCCTACGTGGAGCAGGTGGCGAATGTCGCCGGGACCCGGACGTGGCTCGCCAACCCGGGCACCGTGGCCGGCCTTGCCGCGCCGGCCACCTGGATCCTCGCGGATCTGCGCGAGATGCGCTTCGACATCCACACGCTCCAGGCTATCGAGGCCAGCGTCGATTCCGAAGCAAGCCACCGGGGAAGTCCATAACCCCAAAGGGGTATTCGCTTCCCAACGGAGTAATTGACCGACCCGGGTGGGTAGGACTTAAGGTCTGCCCCTGATGGTGATCCTGCCCCTCGCCAAAAGCGGGCGGCTTGCGTGCGATCAACTCAGGGACGAATGGCTGCGGTCGCGGGGATCGAAACGATGCCGATTCGCACCGCTGCCATCGAGATCACCGGGGTGGATGCCTTACCCATTCAGTTTCCATGGCTGCATAATCGTTGTTCGCCAGCGCGACCGCCTGCCCACCCTGGATCGGCGCGAGTGACAAGGAGGTCTTGATGTTCTCCAGCAATCCGTTTGCCGAGCTTTCCGCGTTCCTGCCGCCCGCCGTCATGCAGGCCTATGTGGTCTGCATGATCGTCCTGGTCGCTGCGGGGACGCTGTTAGATGTGATCCACAAGGGCAGCGCCAGGTATTTCTTCGAGAACTGGCGCAAATCCCGGAGCAAGGCGGTGAAACCCGTCGATGCCGGCGAGCTGGTGTCGATCGCCGTCAAGACCGGCGTCGTCGACGTCCTCACGTCCGGGGAGTTCTGCAACCCGCGCCGCCGGGTGGCCCATCTCCTCACCATGTACGGGTTCGTGATCTACGTCGCGACCACCGCCATCATGATCTTCGCCTATCCGACCGCCGCCACACCCGCGCCGGCGATCCTTCCGCAGCTGTGGTGGCTGGGCGGCCTGATGGCCTGCGCGGGCGGGTACTGGTTCTGGTTCTTCATCCGGGTCGACGTCGCGGCCGAGGGTCATTCGCCGTTTCGCGTCATGCGTGCCGATCTTTTCATCCTCGCTGCTCGCCAGCGTGACCCTGGGTCTGCTCTGGGCCTTCCTGCAGGCGAAGGCCAGCAGTCCGGGGGACACCGTCGCCTTCGGCCTGTACATCCTCGCCACGACGGTCCTCTTCGGCTCGGTGCCGTGGTCGAAGTTCGCGCACATGTTCTTCAAGCCCGCGGCGGCCTTCGAGAAGCGGGTATCCAAGGCCAGTGGCGCAGCCGACAATCTGCCGACGCAGACCCGTGACGACCCCGAGCAACAAAAAAGACACTCCATGGAGCTGTTGCGGGACGCTCCGATGGACATGGGGCTCGGCATCAAGCGCGAAGCGCCCCGCCACTATTAAGAAGCAGCCCGCAAGTTCTGTTGGAATGGATAAGGAGCCGACTTATGCCTACCTTCGTCTACATGACAAGGTGCGACGGATGCGGACACTGCGTCGACATCTGTCCGTCGGACATCATGCACATCGACAAGACCTACCGGCGCGCCTACAACATCGAGCCGAACATGTGCTGGGAGTGCTACTCCTGCGTCAAGGCCTGCCCGCAGCACGCGATCGACGTGCGCGGCTACGCCGACTTCGCCCCCCTGGGCCACAGCGTCCGCGTCCAGCGCGACGAGGAGAAAGGCACGATCGCCTGGCGGATCAAGTTCCGCAACGGCACGGAAAAGAACTTCCTGTCGCCCATCACCACCAAGCCCTGGGGAACGGCGATCCCCAAGCTCGCGGATGTTCCCGGGCCCAGCAAGGAAATGCGCGACAGCGAACTGCTGTACAACGAACCGAAATACATCCGCATGGATGAGGGCGACCTGCATACGCTCAAGTCCGCCGGTCTCAAGCTGAAGAAAGGCGTGTACTACTAATGGCCACCAAAACGATCGTCGAAGACGGCATCGATGTCCTGGTCGTCGGTGCGGGCCTTGGCGGCACGGGTGCCGCATGGGAGGCCAGATTCTGGGGCAAGGACAAGAAGATCGTCATTGCCGAGAAAGCCAACATCGACCGCTCCGGTGCGGTCGCCCAGGGCCTGTACGCCATCAACTGCTACATGGGCACCCGCTGGGGCGAGAACAAGCCGGAGGACCATGTCCGCTACGCGCGCATCGACCTGATGGGGATGGTGCGCGAAGACCTGCTGTTCGACATGGCCCGCCACGTCGACTCCACGGTGCACCAGTTCGAGGAGTGGGGCCTGCCCATCATGAAGGACCCGAAGACCGGGCGCTACCTGCGCGAAGGTCGGTGGCAGATCATGATTCACGGCGAGTCCTACAAGCCCATCGTGGCCGAGGCCGCCAAGAAGTCGGCGGACAAGGTCTTCAACCGCATCTGCGTCACCCACCTGCTGATGGACGACAGCAAGGAGAACCGGGTCGCCGGTGCCGTCGGCTTCAACGTCCGCACGGGCGACTACCACGTCTTCAAGGCCAAGACCGTGATCTGCGGCGCGGGCGGCGCCTCCAACATCTTCAAGCCGCGTTCGGTGGGCGAAGGCTCGGGCCGCACCTGGTATGCGCCCTGGTCGTCGGCTTCCGCCTACGGGCTCATGATCGACGCCGGCGCCAAGATGACGCAGATGGAAAACCGCATCGTGCTGGCGCGCTTCAAGGACGGTTACGGCCCGGTCGGCGCCTACTTCCTGCACCTGAAGACCTATACGCAGAACTGCCTGGG
This sequence comes from Betaproteobacteria bacterium, assembly GCA_016708825.1. Lineage (GTDB taxonomy): Bacteria > Pseudomonadota > Gammaproteobacteria > Burkholderiales > Usitatibacteraceae > FEB-7. The sequence continues at coordinate 17,959 of JADJEZ010000002.1, forward strand.
CGAGGAGTACGAATCCAAGTGGTTCCCGGCGCTTCAGCAGATGGTCGGCAAGGAATACCTCGATCCGGAAGCCTCGCACCTGACCCACCGGCCGATCCCGACCTGTCTACGCAACCATTGCATCATCAGCGAAGTGAATGCCGGCCGCGGCCCCATTCACATGGTGACCATGCGCGCCTTCCAGGATCCCCACCTGGAAGAAGTCGGCTGGGAGAACTTCCTCGGCATGACCATCGGCCAGGCGGTCCTCTGGGCATCCACCGATGTGGATCCCAAGCACGAGAATCCCGAACTGACCACCTCCGAGCCCTACGTGATGGGGTCGCATGCGACCGGCTCGGGCGCCTGGTGCTCGGGTCCCGAGGATGTCTCCCCGCCCGAGTATTTCTGGGGCTACAACCGCATGACGACGATCGAGGGCCTGTTCGGCGCCGGGGACGCGGTCGGCGGCACGCCGCACGCCTTCTCGTCGGGCTCGTTCACCGAAGGCCGTCTCGCCGCGAAGGCCGCCTGCAAGTACATCGACGACGGGAAGGCCGAAGGCATCGTCGTGTCCGATGCGCAGGTCAGCCGCCGCAGGGAGGAGATCTACAAGCCCCTGGAGCACTACCGGATCTACCGCAACGAGATCGTGGCGGGCGACGTCAATCCGCACTACATCAATCCCAAGCAGGGCCTGGACCGCCTGCAGAAGCTGATGGACGAGTATTGCGGCGGCGTGACCGTCAACTACATGACCAACGAGAAGCTCCTGAACATCGGTCTCAAGAAGCTCGCGATCATGGAGGAAGACCTCGAGAGCCTGGCTGCGGAGGACATTCACGAGCTGCTGCGTGCTTGGGAATTGATGCACCGTCACCGGGCTGCGGAGTGCGTCACGCAGCACACGCTGTTCCGCAAGGAGACCCGCTGGCCGGGTTACTACTACCGCGGCGACGCCATGAAGGTGGACGACGAGAACTGGCACGTGCTGACGGTTTCGCGTCGCGACCCGGAAACCGGCGAATACACCATGGAGAAGGCGCCTTGCTATCACCTGGTTGCGGAAAACGAGTAGCGATGCCCATGGCCTGGAGGTCGCGTTTGATCGCCTGCCTGGCGAGAAAGGGACCGGCATGTCCTCTGTCGTGAGCCCGACGAAGCTGGATTCTCCCGTTCGCGCAGACCCACGCGTGAACATCATTGAAAAGACCGATGAAGAGATCCTGGCCATCGCCGATCCCCTGTGGCGCGACCTCGCAAAGCACTCGAATGAAGGCAAGTACGGGGAATTCGTCAGGAACTTCTCCACTTCCCTGGCGCTTGCCATGAATCAAGTGGTGGCCGGGCACCAGTTCGCGAACAGTGAACTGGCGAGAAGCCTCGCGGAGGACGTCGATTCGCTCGGCATCATCCGCCGCGGCGAGCATGTCACGGTTCTCTACCGGCAGCGCAGCACCAAGAAGCCCGGCGAATGGCTGGGCCGGCTCGTCCTCGGCTATGAGGACGGAAAGGTCAGGATCTTCGGTGCATCCATTTTCTGAGCTGCCCGTCCGGCTTCGACATGCGTGAATCCATCCAGGACGGCAAGTTCGTCGAACTCACCTACAAGGTGACCGACAGGAAGTCGGGGCATGTTCTCACCAGCGTGGAGTTCCCCCTGGGCTATGTTCACGGCCACAACGAGATCCTGGCCCCTTCCGTTCACCATGAACTGGAGGGCAAGTCCGCCGGCGACGTGATCGAAGTGCCGATCGACGGCAACCAGATCTTCGGCGTCAGGGACGAGTCGCTGGTCTTCTCCGATCGCCTCGAGAACGTCCCCGAGGATTATCGGCAAGTCGGCACCTCCATCCTCATGGAAAACGACAAGGGCCAGACCCGCAGCTTCCTGGTGACGCGGATGGACGACGAGACGCTGACGGTCGACGGCAACAATCCGCTTTGCGGCAGGCAGGTCGTCTTCACGCTCGAAATCCTCACCGTGCGCGACGCAACCGATGAAGAGACGAGAATGGGCGCGTCGATCATGGCGGGCGCGGATGTCGACCCGTCACTCATGCGGCCTGTTTGAGCAGGGCAGCGCTGAAAGGCATCGGACAGATTCCGCTTCTAGTTACCCGCACCTGCAATCCCGACTTCACGGCAAAAAGGTGACATATGAGCGAGCAAAAACCCATCACCAAGGTTCCCGACGGCCACACGCCCTTTTACACGACGCGCCAGATGGCGCCCAACGAAAAGGGATTTGTGGGTTATGAAACCGTCTGGAAACCGTTCCAGAAGGAAGTCGAATACAAGACGCCGAAGAAGCCGTAGGCGTCGTGCCGCGGCCGGGGCGAGCCCTGCGTGAAGGGCTCCACGCCACGTGCTCCGGCGCTTCTTACACCGTATCGGTTCGATCGAGCCGTCCGAGCGCGTAGACCAGGCCTGCCGATGCGATCACCAGGAAGAGCGGGCCGAAAAGCCAGAACACCAGCGGCACCGCGAAGAAGAAGGCCCGCATTCCCGCGGCGTAGTGACTGCCGGCGCGATTGAGGCGCCTGGCGACCGCCTCGGGAGATAGCATCGGATGTGCCTCTGGCCCTGGGACGTTCACCATGAACACCACGTGGTTGGCGAGCCGAATGGCCATCGCAAAGGCGAAGAACGCGACGATGAAATCGGCCAGCAGGCACATCACCTTGAGAATCCACAGTTCCGCCGAGCTCGAGCCGAAGAGACTCGTGACGTGCCAGCTGCGACTGATGTTCTCGGCCTGCCCGGTGAGCGTGAGCGCCCCCAGGATGAGAAACGCCGACGTCGTCGCCATGAGCGAGGCACCCATGATGAAATTGCGCAGGGTCTGGACCGCCATCACGTCCTTTCCGGCGGTGCCCATGACGCTTCGAACCCAGAGGCTTCTGGCCAGCTCGTTCACGCCGTGGATGCTGCTCGTGCGATCACGCCGGGTGCGCGCGAGCAGGACCGCGTAGTAGACGGCGACGAAGGACACGCTCGCGAGCATCGCCAGCACATCGGCGGCGTACTCGCGAACCCAGGCTTCCGCGCCGCCCATCAGGGACTCCCGGGAGTCATCACGGGGACCGCACGGGGCACCTGCTCTCCTCGCGATTGCACCGCATCGACCGCCATCACGCTGGCATCCCTTGCGCCATGCCCGGCAGCAATGAGCTGATCCATCCGGGCGGCAATGGACGGCAGCACCGCCAGCGCGCCGCTTCCGGCAAGTTCCACCATCAGCCCGACGTCCTTGCGCGCCATGGCGAGCTCGAAACTCGCCGCGAAATCTCCCTTGGCCATCTTCACGCCGCGTCCTGCCACCATTGCGTTCAGATCGAGAAGCTTGAGCAGCTTCATCGCATCCCCGCCGTCGACGCCGCTTGCCCGGGCCATGGTGAGAATGTCTGCGTTGACGGCCATGACGCCGATGATCATTGCGTTGCCGAACAGCTTGTTGACCGCGGCGAGGTCGGAGCGCTCGCCCAGGTATTCCAGGCGACCGGTCATCTTCGCCAGCTCGGCTCTGACCTGCTCGAAGAGGTCCCTGGGGCCGGCGACCATCATCGAACCCTGCGCGTTGCGTGCCGCCGGCGGCCCCATGAAGACCGGACAGTGCAGGTACTTCACTCCCTCGGCCTGGAGACGCTTCGCCCGCCCGGCGGTGCGCTGCGGCGACGTCGTGGTGTGGTCGACGAGCACCGCTTCGGCAGAAAGGCCGGGGCGCGCTGCCGAAACCACTTCTTCCACGACCGCGTCATCCTTCAGGACCAGATGGACTCTCGACGCGCCTCGAACCGCCTCTGCCGGCGTCGAGGCGGGCCTGACACCGAACTCGGCCAGCGCCAGCACCTTCTCCGGTGAGCGGTTCCAGGCGGCAACCGTGTCACCACGCTTTGCGGCGGCTTCGGCGAAGGCGCCGCCGAGCAATCCGGTGCCGAGAAAGGCTATGTTTGCCATGGGGGTTGTCCTGGAGGAGTTGCATGGTCAGTCGGAAATTCGTCCGCGAGGGCCGGCCGCTTCGGCGATGATACGGGTTGCGATCCGGCAAGCCCGGCGGTCTCGAGATACCAATCCAGCGCCGAGCGAAGGGGTCCAGGCTCGACCTCGTGTGTCCCCTGGAAGTATTCAAGCCGGAGGTTCGTGAAGCCCGCGCGCTTCAGTTTCGAAACGACGTCCCGATGATCGGCCGGCGTAGCGACCTCGTCCCCCTTCCCCGACTGCAGGAACACGGGGATTCGCCGGAAGGAGGCATCCAGGACGCCGAACAGTTTCGCAGCCGGGACCAGCGTCTCTTCGTTTACGCCGGCAAGATACAGGCCGATGACCGTCCGGCCTTCCTTGGCAAATGCAGCCGCGAGCCAGCAGGAGTGCTTGGCGCCGCCGGAGAATCCTCCGAAGGCAAGCGGAGCCTTCCCGCCTCCCGGCCATTGCTTCCGCAGGACCGCAAGTGCCGCGGAATTGAGCGCCAGCCGCAGAGGAACCTCGTCCTCCAGGGTGGCACCGGCTTGCACGGCATCGGCCGCCACGACGACCCATCCGCTCTCGAGAGCCGTCTTCGCGTAGTCACGCAGCAGGCGGCGACTCGAGCGGTATCCGGGATCGGAGGTCGCGCTGATCATTAGCACTGGTCAGGCGCGTGCCATGTCGAAATCCGCGGGCACCGCGACGGTGACCAGCGCCCGGCTGACGGGGGACAGCTCCCCCCGCCCCGCGATCCTCCGGAGGTCTGCGGGCAGTTCGACGTCGAACTCCGTGTAGCCGCCGGGGGCGAGGCCTGATGCCGCGGCCGAGGCGGTTGTCACCAATGACGCAAGCAGCGTCGCAAGGAGGCGGGTCATGATGGCGAGCTCGGGAAAGGCCCTGTTCGTGAACGCGCTCGATGGGAGCGATCATCTCACGATGGACAGGCGGCGAGTCCGAAAGCCGAATCAGCGCGACGGCTTGATCCGGCTTCGAATGGCTGGTGGGCCGTGAAGGATTCGAACCTGCGACCAACGGATTAAGAGTCCGCTGCTCTACCAGCTGAGCTAACAGCCCTGAAACGGGGGGCACTTCGAGATGGGGGTGGTAGGGCGTGGCGGATTCGAACCGCCGACCAACGGATTAAAAGTCCGCTGCTCTACCAGCTGAGCTAACGCCCCGGAAAGCGGGAAATTATAGCTTTCCGGGGGAGTTCGGGTCAAACCGATCCGCCGCTCAGGCCTCGCGCATGAGGCGCCAGTACTGGAGCTTCATGGTCGCCCAGGACCCGGCGATGATCGACAGGAGTGCGACGATCGATCCCGCCGCGAGCGTCGAGATTCCGGTGATGCCCTGGCCGATGGTGCACCCCAGGGCGAGCACGCCGCCGAACCCCATGAGGATCCCGCCCAGGACGTGGCTCGCGGTGTCCTCTGCGGAGGCGAAGCCCTCCCACCGGAACGTGCGCGTGGCGAGCGAGTACGCGGCCGATCCCGCGATGACGCCCAGCGCCAGCGCGATGGTGAAGGTGAAGGCGAGCGACTTGTCGCTCCACAGCAGCAGGATCTCCAGGAGGTAGGCCGCCGGCGCGATGAAGGAGAGCGACTCCACGGTGCGGCTGTTCGTCCCGAAGTAGCCCATCTCGAGCGTGTCGGGGTTCTCGCCGAAGCCGATGTGGCCGGTGAGGTACCAGCCGGCCACGACCGCAAGGCCGATCACCATGCCGCCGAGGACATGGTCGAAGCTCGTGCGGAAATCCCGGTCCTTGAAGACGAACGCGGCCATCGCCACGACCGCCACGGCCGCCACCCCGAGATACGCGCCCTTGCGGTCGAGGCCGAACGCGGCCACGAGGAGCGAGGGCAGGTCCTGCCCGGCCGCACCGCGAGCGGCGAGATCGACCGACACGGGGTCCAGCCACGTCACGCGCCAGATCCCGAAGAGGCCCTTGATCGTCATGTACGCCGAGATCGCGAGGAAGGCGAGCACCACGACGGACTTGAGGCTCCCGCCCCCTATGCGCACCAGCGTCTTGTTGCCGCACCCGAAGCCGAGCGTCATGCCCACACCGAACACGAATCCTCCCAGCGCGTAGGACAGCCACGAGAACCCCGGTCGCGAATAGATCGACTTCGACAGGTCCACCAGCCCGGCCAGCTGCAGGGCGGTCGCACCGGCGATCGCGACCGCCATCGCGAGGATCCACATGCGCATGCGCCCCCAGCTGCCCATGTTCACGACATCCGAGATCGCGCCCATCGTGCAGAAGTTCGTGCGCTGGGCGACCGCGCCGACGACGAAGGCGATGCCGAAGCCGGACCAGGCGATGAGAGTGGGCAGGTTCGAGGCGGTGGTGCTCATGGGGGACTCCCAAGAATGCGGTCCATTATTCGGCATGCCCCCCCGGCGACCCATCCCTCCAAAGGGTTAGGGGTCGATACCCAGGTGGGCAGGAGGCACTCACGCGTCCCGGAAGGCATATCGGGTGGGGTCCGGGAGACCAGCGGCGGTGAACCCCTCGCGGCGAATCCGGCACGAATCGCACTGCCCGCAGGCCCGGCCTTCCGCGTCCGCGTCGTAGCACGAGACGGTGAGCGAAAAATCGACTCCCAGCGCCGCGCCGCGGCGGACGATATCGGCTTTCGCCAGATGCACGAGCGGCGCGCGCACCGCGAGAGGAGAACCCTCGACGGCCCGCCTGGTCGCGAGGTTCGCCAGCGCCTCGAAAGCCGCCAGGTACTCGGGGCGGCAGTCGGGATAGCCGGAGTAGTCGACCGCGTTTGCGCCGGTGAAGATCGCGTCCGCGCGGACCACCTCGGCAAAGGCGAGCGCGAGGGAAAGGAAGATCGTGTTGCGCGCCGGTACGTAGGTTACCGGGATGCCCTCCGTCGGCGCCTTGGGCACCGCAATCGAGGGATCGGTCAGCGCGGAGCCGCCGAAGAGGGCAAGGTCCACGCGAACGACCCGATGTTCGGTTGCTCCGAGGGATGTGGCCACGGCAGCTGCGGCGACGAGTTCCGAGCGGTGGCGCTGCCCATAGTCCACCGAAAGCGCATGGCATCGCCAGCCTTCGGCGCGCGCCATGGCGAGCACGGTCGCCGAATCGAGCCCACCCGAAACGAGGACGACTGCCTCTCCCACCGCGACCGACCGGCCTAGCGCCGGGTGATGGCGAGGCGCGTGCGTGCCTTGCCCGCCGCCTCCGACGCAGGGTAGCGAGCGATGATGTCCTCGAGCGTGTTGCGCGCGGAGCCCGTGTCCCCCTGCTCCGCCTGGACCGCCGCGACGGCGAGCAGCGCATCGGGGGCCTTCGGCGACTGCGGGTAGCGCGCGAGCAGCCCTTCCTGCGTGGCGAGCGCGCCCTTGTAGTCCTTCAGGTTCGCCTGGCAGATGCCGATCCAGTAGGTGGCGTTAGGCGCGAGCGCGCTGTGCGGATACTCCCGGAGGAACGCACGGAATGCCTCCTCCGCCGAGGCGAAGTCGTTGCGACGGAAGAGGCCGGAAGCCGCGTCGTAGGACTTCACTTCGCGCGCCTGCTCTTCCTTGGTCATGGGCTTCGCCGGCGCCGGGACCTGGTCCGTGGCGGGAGCGGTCGTGGCGAGCGAGGCCGGCGCTTGCGCGGCCGCACCGCCGCCCTCGAGGCGCTTCAGGCGCGAATCGAGGTCGAGGTAGAAGTCGCGCTGCCGCTTCTGGACCTGCTCGTTCTGGTTCGCCAGCACCTCGATGCTGCCGCGCAGGCGCGCGATCTCTGCGTGCAGGCCCTCGATCTGGCGAAGCAGGTCGACGACGCCCAGGCCGCGCACGCTCTCCTCGAGGCGGGCAATGCGCTCGGCTGTCTCGCGCGCGGTCTTCTCCTGCGCGGCGCGCGTGTCCTCGATGCGCTTGCGCGCCTCGTCGTCGTCGAAGAGCCCGGCGTGGGCGGCGCCGGCGGCGAATGCCATCGCCGCCACCGCGAGGCGGATGCTACTCGCCGGCATACTTGATGTCGCTGCGGCGATTCTGCGACCAGGCGGAATCGTCGTGGCCGGCCGCGGCGGGCTTCTCCTCGCCGAAGCTCACGGTCTCGATGCGGCTGTCCTGGACGCCCAGCACGGTCATCACCTTCTTCACGGCCTCGGCGCGCCGCTGGCCCAGGGCCAGGTTGTATTCGCGGCTGCCGCGTTCGTCGCAATTGCCCTCGATCTTCACGTTCATGCCGCGCTTGTCCACCAGGTACTTCGCGTGCGCCTGCACCAGCCCCTGGTACTCCTCTTTCACCACGTTGGAGTCGAAGTCGAAGTACACGCTGCGCTTGCTCAGGATGCTCTTCGGGTCGGTGAGCGGATTGGCGGTGATGACCGGTTGCGCGGTGGGTGACGTCGAGGGCCTCGTTCCCGGCGTCGTCGGCTGCGTCGTCGCGGTCGTGCGGTCGGTGACCGGCACGTCCTTCCTGACTTCCTGGCTGCCGCAAGCTGCGACGAGGCTGACCAATGCAATGCTCAGGACGATCTTCTTCACGGGCTGCTCCTTTCGGGTATGGCGCTCGGGATGCGGACTGCGGGATTCTGCGCCCCGCTCAGTTTGTAGGCAACGGTCCCCAGGCCGGGTCGCGAACGTCGCCTGACGACGACACGAGGCGCTGGCGGACGCGGCCATCGCTCGAAACCGCGGAAAGCTGGCCGCGGCCGTTGGCCTGGGCTTCGTAGAGGATCATCTTGCCGTTCGGCGCATAGCTGGGCGAATCGTCGAGCGAACCGTCGGTGAGCACGGTCACCTGGCCCGTGTCGACCTCCAGCACGGCGATGCGGAATTTTCCCGACTCGCGCTGCACGAAGGCGATGGACTTGCCGTCGGGGCTGTAGCGCGGGCGCACGTTGTAGGTGCCCTCGAAGGTGAGCCGCTGGGCGGGCCCGCCTTCGGCCGGCATGCGGTAGATCTGCGGCGAGCCTCCCCGGTCCGAGGTAAAGGCGAGCCACTGCCCGTCGGGCGAGAAGTTCGCTTCCGTGTCGATGGCCGGCGTCGTGGCCATGCGCCGCGGCTCGCCGCCGCTGGACGGGATTACGTAGATCTGGGAGATGTCGTCCTTCGTGAGCGTCACCGCGAGCTTCGTCCCGTCGGGGGACCACGCGGGCGCGCTGTTGTTGCCACGGTGGTTGGCCAGCACGCGCGTCGTGCCCTGCGCGAGGTTCTGCACCACGACCACGGGCTTTTTCTGGTCGAAGGATACGTAGGCGATGCGGCTGCCGTCCGGCGACCACGCGGGAGAGATGATGGGCTCGTTGGAAGCCAGGACCGCCTGGGCGTTGGCGCCGTCGGCGTCGGAAACCTGGAGCTCGTAGCGCGTGCCCCGCTTCACCACATAGGTGATCTTCGTGGAAAAAACGCCCTTCTCGCCGGTGAGCTTCTCGTAGATCACGTCCGCGATCCGGTGCGCGGTCGCGCGCAGCTGCGCGGGTGCCACCACGTAGGAGAAGCTCGCGAGCTGCGACTGCTTCTGCACGTCGAAGAGGCGGAAGCGCACCTCGACGCGCCCGTCCGGCAGGGGCTCGATCTTGCCGATCACCAGCGCCTCGGAGGAGCGCGCCTGCCAGTCGATGAAATTGACTTCCGAGGGCTCGGTGGGGATCGGGCTCACGCCGACCGTGTTCACGAGCCGGAAGAGGCCCGTGCGCGCGAGATCCCCGCCCACGACCGAACTCACCGACTGCGGCTGGGCGGCCTCGCCTGCGAACGGCAGTATCGCGACCGGGATCTGGCGGCCGCCGGAGGTCGTGATGTCGATGGTGAGCTGCGCGCGCGCGGCGAGCGCGGCAAAGGCGAGGAGACCGGCGAGCAGGAATCTTTTCATGACATCGGGCCCTTGCGGGCCCAGGGCCCGGCTAGCGTTCGTGCTGGAAATTTAGATTAAGGCTGCGGAACTGGCTGAAAAGTTCCGGGTCGCTCGGTACCGGCAACGGCTGTGCGCTGCGGATCGCCCGCTCGATCGCCGTGTCGTAGACGCCGTTGCCGCTCGATTTCACGATGACGATATCGAGCACGTCGCCGCCCGGCAGGATCGTGATCCGCACCTGCACCTCCGTCCCGACCCGCACGGTCTCCGGGACATTGGCCTTGCCCCTGATTTTATCGCGGATACGATTGGTGTATCGACCGATCTCGGACATCCGAGCCTGGAGGGCAGCATCGGCGGCCTCCTTGATGCGGGCTTCGTTCTCGGCTTTCTCCTTCGCTTCAGCCTCGGCCTTTGCCTTGGCGAGCGCCGCGGCCTTGGCCTCGCGCGCCTTCTTTTCCTGCTCCTTCTTCTCGCGTTCCTTCTTCTCCCGTTCCTTCTTTTCCTGCTCCTTCAGCTCCCGCTCCTTCCGCTCCAGCTCCTTTTGTTCCCGCGCGATTTTCTCGCGTTCCAGCTTCTCGGCGATCGCGGGATCGGGCTTGGCCGGTTCCGGTTTTGGTTCGGGCTTCGGGGGCTCCGGCTTCGGGGGCTCCGGCTTCGGTGGCTCGGGTTTGGGTGGCTCGGGCTTCACCGGCTCGGGCTTCGGCGCCACCGTGGTCTTGCCGGTCGGGAGCTTGTCCCACAGTTCGGCCTGAACCGGCGGCGTGGGCCGGCTTTGCCAGGACACGCCGAAGACGATGAGCGCGAAGAAGGCCACGTGCACCGCGACCGCGAGCAGGATCGACCGGATCTTTCCCGGCTGGCGTGGCCGTTCGCCTCCCTCCATCGGACCCATTGCGCGGGCCTACTGGGCCGGGCGCGCGAGGAGCCCCACGCGTGCCACCTGCCCCTGCTGCAGGATGTCCATGACCTTGAGGATTTCCTCGTAGCGGACATTGCGGTCCCCCGCGATCACCACGGCCTGCTCCGCATTGTCCTGCTGCGCCTGCCGGACGATCGCGAGGAGCTGCGCGCGACGGATGAGGCGCTCGTCGGGCGAGCGCGAGCGGTCCACCACGGCGAGGTCGCCGTTGGCGCGCACGCGCACCTCGAGCGGCGCCACGGCGGGATTGAGCTTCGCCCCCACCTTCGGCAGGTCGATCTGCCCCGGGTTGATGAGAGGGGCGGCGACCATGAAGATGATGAGGAGCACCAGCATCACGTCGATGTAGGGAACGACGTTGATCTCGCTCATGGCTCGCCGGCGTCGCATCTATCGCTCCGGCTGGTGGGCCTGGCGCTGCAGGATGTTGGAGAGCTCCTCCATGAAGCTCTCGTAGCGTCCCGCGAGCCGGTCGATGTCGTGCGCGAACCGGTTGTAGGCGATCACCGCCGGGATGGCCGCGAAGAGCCCGATCGCCGTGGCCACGAGCGCCTCGGCGATGCCCGGCGCCACCTGGGCGAGCGTGGCTTGGGCCACGTTGGAGAGGCCGCGGAAGGCGTTCATGATTCCCCACACCGTGCCAAAGAGCCCGATGTACGGGCTCACGGAACCCACGGTCGCGAGAAACGACAGGTGCGATTCCAGCGCGTCCACCTCGCGCTGGAGCGTCGCCTTCATCGCGCGACGGGTTCCTTCCAGGAGCGCCGACACGTCCGCGCCGGCGCGTCCCTTGAGCTTGAGGAACTCCTTGAACCCCGCCTCGAAGATGCGTTCCATGCCCGCCGCCACATAGCGCCCGCCGGCGGCCCGCTGGTAGAGGCCCACGAGGTCCGAGCCGCCCCAGAACTCGCGCTCGAACGCCTCGGCCTGGCGCAGCGCCCGGCGCAGCGCGAAGACCTTCATGAAGATGTAGGTCCACGAGAAGATCGACGCGAGCACGAGGACCGCCATCACGGCCTTCACGACGATGCTCGCGTTCACGATCATCGCGAGGATGGTGAGGTCGTGGCTGACGATCATGCTTTCCTCGGCTTTCCTAGAGAGAGGCCTGCATCTTGCGACGCAGCGCCTCGGGAATCTCGACGGGCTTCAGCGTCTCTCCCGTCACGCACGCGACCGTCACCTTCGCCCGCACCAGGAGGTCGTCCTCGCGCCGGATCTCCTGCAGGAAGACGCAGCGCACCTTTCCCAGCGACTCCAGCTGGACGCTCACCGCTACATTGTCGTCCAGCCGTGCGGGCTTCAGGAAGTCCACCGCCACCTGGCTGACCACGAAGACGATGCGATGGTTCCGCGCGAGCCACTGGTGGTCGAATCCCAGGTGGCGAAGCCACTCCGTGCGTGCGCGCTCGAGGAACTTCAGGTACTCGCCGTGGTAGACCACGCCTCCCGCGTCGGTGTTCTCGAAGTACACGCGCACGGGAAAGGAATAGACGAACAGCTCCGGCTGCAGCCGGGGCTTCACCGCTATCTTCGTCACCCGAAGAGCCCTCCGCCGGCCGCCGGCCCGCCGGGCAGCCCGAAGTGCCGGTACGTGAGCGCCGTGGCCATGCGCCCGCGAGGCGTCCTCTGGAGGTAACCCTGCTGGATCAGGAAGGGCTCCAGGACGTCCTCGATGGTGTCGCGCTCCTCGCCGATGGCCGCGGCGAGGTTCTCCACCCCACCGGACCGCCGCCGAACTTTTCCACGATCGCGAGGAGGAGCTTCCGGTCCAGGAGGTCGAGCCCGATCGCGTCCACGTCGAGCATGCGCAGCGCGAGATCCGCGACTTCCGCGGTGACGCGGCCTTCGTGCTTCACCTCCGCGAAGTCGCGCACCCGCCGCAGCAGGCGGTTGGCGATGCGCGGCGTGCCGCGGGCGCGCTTCGCGATCTCGGTGGCGCCATCCGCCTCGACCGCCATCGACAGGAGGCCCGACGAGCGGGTCACGATCTTCGTGAGTTCGTCCGGGGAATAGAACTCGAGGCGCGCCACGATGCCGAAGCGGTCGCGAAGCGGGTTGGTGAGCATTCCGGCCCGGGTCGTCGCGCCGACCAGCGTGAAGGGCGGCAGGTCCAGCTTCACGCTCCGGGCCGCCGGCCCTTCGCCGATCATGATGTCGATCTGGTAGTCCTCCAGCGCGGGATAGAGGATCTCCTCGACGATCGGGCTCAGGCGATGGATTTCGTCGATGAACAGGACGTCCCTCGGCTCGAGGTTGGTGAGAATCGCCGCGAGATCGCCCGGCCGCTCGAGCACCGGCCCCGAGGTCTGGCGCAGGTTCACGCCCATCTCGCGCGCGATGATGTGCGCAAGCGTGGTCTTGCCCAGCCCCGGCGGGCCGAACAGGAGCGCGTGGTCGAGCGCCTCGCCGCGGTTGCGGGCGGCGGAGATGAAGATCTCGAGCTGCTCGCGGATCTTCACCTGCCCGACGTACTCGGCGAGCTGGCGCGGGCGAAGCGCCCTCTCCTCGCCCTCCTCCTGCGGCGAAGCCGGTGCCCCGGTTATCAGGCGGTCGGTTTCGATCACGGCTTGGCGAGCACCTTGAGTGCCTGGCGGAGCGCGTCGGCGAGCGCCAGGTCGGGCGGCAGGTCGCGGATGGCCCCTGCCGCCTCGCGGGCATTATAGCCAAGCGACAGCAGCGCATTGAGGACGTCCGGGCCGTGCGGGGCGCCGGACCTTCGCCGCCGGAACGGTGCTGGGCAGCTTGTCGCGAAGCTCGAGCACCAGCCGCTCGGCCGTCTTCTTGCCGATCCCCGGCACCCGGGTGAGGCGCGCCGCGTCCTCTGCCGCGACGGCGGCCGCGAGATCGTCCACGGAGAGACCCGAAAGCACCGCGAGCGCCACCTTGGGCCCCACGCCGCTCACCTTGATGAGCTGGCGGAAGGCGCTTCGCTCGCCGGCGCTCAGGAACCCGAAGAGCAGGTGCGCGTCCTCGCGAACCACGAGGTGCGTCAGGAGCTCGACCGCCTCCCCCGTTCGCGGCAGGTGGTAGAAGGTGCTCATGGGCACGTCGATCTCGTAGCCGACGCCGTGGGCGACCACCACCACGTGCGGCGGGCTCTTCTCGGCGAGCGTTCCCGCAATGCGCCCGATCACCCGAGCCTCCGTCGCGCATCCTGAGGCCCTCGTGGGCAACGCTCCCATCCCGAGGCCGCCGTGGGCATGGCAGATGGCGCAGGCAAGTGCGTCGGCGGCGTCCGCGGAGGGATGTCCGGAGAGCTTGAGCAGCCGCTTCACCATCTCCTGGACCTGCTCCTTGTGCGCGTTGCCCTTGCCGACCACCGCCTGCTTCACCTGCAGCGCGGTGTACTCGGCCACCGGAAGGTCGGCCAGCACCGCGGCGCACACCGCCGCGCCCCTGGCCTGGCCGAGCAGCAGCGTCGATTGCGGGTTCACGTTCACGAAGACCTTTTCGATGGCGACCTGTTCCGGGCGATGGGTGGCGATCACCTCGGCCAGCCCGTCGAGAATCGTGCGCAGGCGCTCCGGCAACTCGCCGCCTTCGCGGGTGCGGATGCAGCCGCTCGCGACGTAGTCCAGGCGCTGGCCCTCGCGCCCTACCACCCCGAACCCCGTGACCCGAAGGCCCGGATCGATGCCGAGGATGCGCAAGGGCGGCGGCCTCTAGGACGCCTCGTCCATGACCGCCGTGGTGTGGACTTCCTGCACGTCGTCGAGCGACTCCAGCGCGTCGATGAGCTTCTGCATGCGCTGGGCGTCCTCGCCCGCCAGCGGCGTGTCCGTGGCCGGTTTCATGGTCACCTCGGCCACCTCGGCCTTGAAGCCCGCCTTCTCCAGCGCGGCCTTCACCGCCGAAAACTCGTGGGGGCCGGTGATCACCTCGATCGACAGGTCGTCGTTCGCGACGACGTCCTCGGCGCCCGCGTCGAGCGCCACGCCGAGGAGCTTGTCCTCGCTGGTGCCCGGCGCGTAGACGAGCTGCCCGCAATGCCGGAACAGGAACGCGACCGATCCGTCCGTGCCGAGATTGCCGCCGTGCTTCGAGAACGCATGCCGCACGTCTGCCACGGTGCGGGTGCGGTTGTCGGTGAGGCAGTCCACCATCACCGCAGCGCCGCCGATGCCGTAGCCTTCGTAGCGGATTTCCTCGTAGCTCACGCCCTCCAGGTCACCGGTGCCGCGCTTGATGGCGCGCTCGATGTTGTCCTTGGGCATGTTGTTCTCGGTCGCCTTGTCGACGGCGAGCCGCAGCCGCGGGTTCATGTCGGGGTCGCCCCCGCCCATGCGCGCCGAGACGGTGATTTCCTTGATGAGGCGCGTGAAGATCTTGCCGCGCTTGGCGTCCTGGCGGCCCTTGCGGTGCTGGATGTTCGCCCACTTGCTGTGACCTGCCATGGGTCTGTGCCGCGCATTCAGTTTCGAGGGGGCTAATGGTACCATCCCCGCTACGTCCCCTCGCTCGAGCCGATCCCTTGCTTCCCCCTCTCGTCGTCGCGAAATCCAGCGTGGATCTCGGCCTGCTGCCGGGGATGGCCAACCGCCACGGCCTCATCGCCGGCGCGACCGGGACCGGCAAGACCGTCACGCTGCAGTCCCTGGCGGAATCCCTGAGCGCGGCCGGCGTCCCGGTGTTCATGGCCGACGTGAAAGGCGACCTCGCCGGCCTCGCCGCGCCCGGCGGTGAGAATGCCAAGGTCGCCGAGCGCGTGAAGATGCTGGGCCTTTCCGGGCATTCGCCCCTCGCCTGCCCCGTCGCCTTCTGGGACGTGTTCGGCGAGCAGGGCCACCCGGTGCGTGCCACGGTTTCCGAGCTGGGGCCGCTTCTCCTGGCGCGGATCCTCAATCTCAACGACACCCAGGCCGGCGTGCTGGCTGCGGTCTTCAAGATTGCCGACGATGGCGGACTCGCGCTCCTGGACCTCAAGGACCTGCGGGCACTGCTCCAGCACGCCGGCGACAACGCCGCGCAGTTTCGCACGCAGTACGGAAACATATCGACGGCGAGCGTGGGCGCGATCCAGCGTGGCCTCCTCACGCTCGAATCCCAGGGAGGCGAGAAGTTCTTCGGCGAGCCGGCCCTCGCGCTCGACGACCTCATGCAGACGGTGGATGGCCGTGGCGTGGTGAACATCCTCGCCGCCGACAAGTTGCTCTCGAGCCCGCGCGTCTATGCCTCCATGCTGCTGTGGCTGCTTTCCGAGCTCTTCGAGCAGCTGCCCGAGGTGGGCGACCCGGAAAGGCCGAAGCTCGCGTTCTTCTTCGACGAGGCGCACCTGCTCTTCGACGACGCACCGAAGGAGCTCCTCGACCGGATCGAGCAGGTGGTGCGGCTCGTGCGCTCCAAGGGCGTGGGCGTCTGGTTCATCACCCAGAATCCGCTCGACGTGCCGGACACGGTGCTCGGACAGCTCGGAAACCGCGTCCAGCACGCGCTGCGCGCCTTCACGCCCCGAGACCAGCAGGCCGTGAAGGCCGCGGCGACCACCTTCCGGCCCAACCCGCCGCTCGACGTCGGCAAGGCGATAACGGAACTGGGCGTCGGGGAGGCGCTGGTGTCGTTCCTCGACGAAAAGGGGCGGCCCTGCCCCGTGGAGCGCGCCTTCGTCATACCGCCGCGCTCGCGCATCGGGCCCATCACACGGGAGGAGCGGCAGAAGGTGATCGGCTCCTCGCTGGTCGCCGGCCACTACGAAAAGGCCGTCGATCGCGAGTCGGCCTACGAAAAGCTCGCGGCCCGCGCGGCCGATCGCACCTCCGGGGAAAGCACTCCGGTGGAAGCATCCGATGGCGGCGGAGGGATCCTCGGCAAGCTCGGGTTTCCCGGCGGCACGGCGAGCAAGGGCAGGACGCGGGAGACGGCCTTCGAGGCCGCGGCCAAGAGTGCGGCCCGCGCCATGGGAAGCGAAGTCAGACGACGCATCATCCGCGGCGTGCTAAGGTCCATCCTCGACGGGCGCCGCTGATCACAGGGGGAACCCATGGCGAAGACCGGGGAGCGCAAGGCCCAGATCCTGCAAACGCTTGCCTCGATGCTCGAGGCACCGAAGGCGGAGCGCGTGACGACCGCGCTGCTCGCGGCGCGCCTGGACGTATCCGAGGCCGCGCTCTACCGCCATTTCGCGAGCAAGGCGCAGATGTTCGAGGGGCTCATCGAGTTCATCGAGCAGACGCTCTTCACCCTGGTGAACCGCATCCAGGCCGAAGAGCCGGACGCGATGAAGCAGATCGAGTCCACCGTAGCCACGCTGCTCGGCTTCGCGCAGAAGAATCCCGGCATGACCCGCGTCCTCACGGGCGACGCCCTCGCGATCGAGGACGAACGGCTGCAGGCACGCGTCAACCAGCTTCTCGACCGCCTCGAGGCGAGCATTCGCCAGAGCGCCCGGCTGGCGCTCGCGGCCGGCCGGCTTCCGGCCGACTGGGACGCCAATGCCTACGCCACGACGCTCGTCGCCTACGTGATCGGTTGCTGGCATCTCTACGCCAAGAGCGGGTTCAAGCGTTCTCCGACCGAGGGCTGGCCTGAACACTGGCGGGTATTCTCGGCCTGAGCGCCGCGGGTCGCCCGAGCGTGGCTTCGCCCGAGATCGAGACCGAGAGGCTCAGGATCGTCATCGCGATGCCCGGGCTCGAGGAGCCGCTCGCGCGCTTCTTCGAGGAGAACTTCGCAGGACACCTTGACCGGTGGTCCCCGCCCCCTCCCCCGGACGGATTCGGCGCTTCCTACTGGGCCAGGGCGCTTGCCGTGTTCGCGAAGGAGTTCGAGGCGGGCGCAACGGCGCGCTGGGTCATGCTGGCGCCGCAATCCTCCGGCCCGGAAGTGGTCGGGACCTGCAACTTCACGCAGATCGCGAAGGGCCCCTGGCGCGCCTGCGTGCTCGGATACCAGATCGCGCGCAGGCATGAGGGCCGCGGGCTCATGCGCGAGGCGCTTTCCGCCACCATCGATTACGCGTTCCGGGACCTGCGGTTGCATCGCGTCATGGCCAACTACCGCCCGGAGAACGCGCGCAGCGCGCGGCTGCTGGAACGCCTGGGGTTCGTCCGCGAGGGGTTCGCGCGCGACTACCTGTTCATCGACGGGGCATGGCGGGACCACGTTCTCACGTCGAAGACGAATCCGGAGTTCGACGCGGCCTGGCTGCGCGATTGAGCGCGGGCGGGACCTAGTCGGCGGCGGACTCGCCCAGCATCGAGCCCGCACGATCTCCCGGCCCTGCCGAGGGGTGGAACGCGATGTCCCGGTGGATCCTGTCGTAGGCGCGGAAGAGCTCCGCCTGGGACCGGGCGCCGATATTGACCACGCCGTATCGGTAGCTGCCCAGCCATTTCATTTCCCGGCGGAGGTCTGAACCGCGCTTCGGATAGACCATGATCCTCGCCCCGGGATGACGGGCGCGCAGCCGATCGATCTCGCCCCGGCGGGGCCAGTGCCCGAGACCTGCGCCCGAGAGGTCGCGAAGGACAAAACTCGCGGCGAACGCGTCGCGACCTTCGCGGCGGCCGACGGCGGGGGCCTCCCCGACCTGCAGTGCGACGAGCGCATCGAAGAGGTTGTAGCCATCGACGCGCTCGAAGACGTCGTAGAACTGGCCCGCCACGCGCGGATTGATCTCGATCACCTTGACGTGGCCCGTGGACGCGCAAAGGCGCAGCTCCACGTTGAACATGCCATGGGTGAAGCCGATCGCGGCCAGCGCCCGGCGCGCGACCTCCTCCGCCGTCGACTGCCTTTCGGGCGGGAGCATCGAGGGATACTGGAAACGCTGGCACTGGTCGGTGCCCGGATACATGATCGAGTCCACCACGCCGAGCATGGTCACCTCGCCCCCGCGGACAAAGCCGTTCACCGTGACCTGTGCGCCATCCACGATTTCCTCTGCCAGCATGCTGAAAGGCTCGACGTCGTAACTCGAGTGGGCCCGCATCACGTCGCCGAACGGCTTGACGAGCCGCTCGATGATCGCCTGCTCGAACCAGCTGAAGCGCGCGTGCCTCTCGAGCGCCTCGTAGGAATCGACGCGCCGCGCGAGCACCGAAAAGGCCGCTTTGACCGGCTTCACGAAGAAGGGAAAGGGCAGCGGCATCTCGACGCTGCTGCGGAATTCGCGTGCGATGAGCCCGAAGCGGGGATTGCACTCCGGCAACGACTGCTCGAATGCGCGCCTCGCGTAGTACTTGTGCTGCGCCGTCAGCACCGCCCCGAGGGGCGTGCTCGGCAACCCCAGGCGCTCCCCCAGGAGCGATGCCACCACCGGCCCGAACTGCTCGTCCGAGGTGAGTATCCCGTCCAGCCCGACCTTCGCGTACTTGCGCGCGAGCCGGTCGACGAAGCGCGCGACGTCGAACGTGAAAAGGCGCGCGTTCCCGGGAAACTGGAACAGGTCGAAGCCCTCGAAGTGATAATCGTTCCCGCCGTCTTCCCGGGTCGCCACCGAGTGGTCCCACTCGTCGGGAAAGAGTACGAGAAGCTTTCTTCGGGTCATCGGCGCTCTGGGTCCTGTCGGCAAGGGGTCCGGAATCGGCTGCGGGGCGGCGCAACGGGCCTCCATCCCGAAGTTTACGCGGTCAACAGCCGATTGGATGCCGGTATTCCCGGGCCTCGTGCGTTGCTACAATCAGCGTGGGACCCGAAAGAGACACCGTCATGAATGTATTGCGCTTCGTGCTGGTCGCCGCCCTCGCGGCATGCCTCGCAGCCGTGACCGATGCCGCCGCGGCCGATCTCGACAAGGCCCGCAAGATCGTCTCCGGGCGCTGCTTCCTCTGCCACGGCATGAGCGGCGAGAGCTCCAGCGAGGTCTTTCCGCGCCTGGCGACCCAGAACGCAACCTACCTCGCCAAGCAGCTCCTGGATTTCCAGTCGGGGCGCAGGAAAGGCTCGACGATGAACGCGATGGCGGCGGCGCTCACTCCGGAAGAGATCGCGGCCCTGGGCGTTTTTTTTGCCGTGCAGAAGGCCGACCCGCACCCGCCGTCGGACGCCGGGCTTGCAGCGGTCGGGAAATTCCTCTATTCGCGAGGCAACCCCTACTCGGGCGTCGCGGCCTGCGCGACCTGCCACGGGCCCGACGCCCACGGCACGGAATCGCTGCCGCGCCTGGCCGGGCAGCAGGCGCTCTACCTCGAAGGTCAACTGCGGCAGTTCCTCTCGGGCGGCCGCACCAACGACAGCTCCGTCATGCACGCGATCGCGTCCAAGCTCACGGAACTCGAGATCAAGGCGCTCTCCGAGTATCTCGCATCGGTTCCCTGAAGCGCGAAAGGGAACGGGCCGCCCGGAGGCGGCCCGTCCGGTCCTGCGGGAGCCCCTCTCAGGCCAGCGTGTCGGCCCAGATGTTGCGCGCCCAGTTGAGCGCGAAATCGGCCTCGAGCTCGTTCATCGCCGGGGACACGCCGCCGGAACCGGGCACCGACTTCATGGTGCGGGCGGCCGCGTCGTACTTGTGGACGGAGGCCACGTGAACGACCTGCGATTCCGACACGAAGCTGTAGCACGTGTTCGTGAGCGTCGGCGAGGGATTCGGGGCCTCGCCGTTGAGCAAGGCCACGACCGCCGCCGCGCAGGCCTTCCCGTGCGCGTTCGCCATGTGCCCAGACTTGGGCATGCCCGGTGCGCTCAGGGTCGAATCCCCGATCAGGTGGACACCCTTGGCCGCCTTGGACTCG
This sequence comes from Betaproteobacteria bacterium, assembly GCA_016708825.1. Taxonomy (GTDB): domain Bacteria; phylum Pseudomonadota; class Gammaproteobacteria; order Burkholderiales; family Usitatibacteraceae; genus FEB-7. Next base: position 38,303 of record JADJEZ010000002.1, read on the forward strand.
TAGGTGATCCAGTCGACCTCGCACCAGCGGTTGTTGGCGGTGATGAATGCATCGGCGATCTTGCCACACTTCATCGGCGGGATGACGTTCAGGACATCGCCCTTCACGTCCTCGACCTCCAGCTTCACCACGCCGGCGCGCAGGTCCACGTCGACCGCCCGGCTGTTGGGCCGGTACTCGATGATGCCCTTGTAGAGCTCCGCCCACGCCTTCTTGAAGAGCGGCCCCTTCGAGGTCACGTCGCCATTGGCGTCGAGCACGAGGACCTTCGACTTGGGCTTCTTCGCCTTGAAATACGCGGCGACCTGGCAGGCTCGCTCGTACGGGCCCGGCGGGCACCGGTACGGGGACGGGGGGATGGCTAGGATATAGACCCCCCCATCCGGCATTTCCTCGAGCTGGCGGCGAAGCGCCACGGTCTGGGGGCCTGCCTTCCACGCATGCGGGACGCGCTCCTGCGCCTGCGCGCTGGCGAGGGCCGGAATCGCGCCGGCCATGAAATCGATGCCGGGCGAGACGATGACGCGGTCGTAAGGCAACGGGGCGCCGTGGGCGAGGCGCACCTGCTTCTTGTCCGCGTCGATGGCCGTGGCCATGTCGCGAACGATGCGAACGCCATGGTGGCTCGTGAGGCCGGTGTAGGGCGTCGTGATGTCGGCGAGGGTCTTGAACCCCCCGAGGACGAGGTTGGAGATCGGGCACGAAATGAACGCCTCGTTCGGCTCGACCAGCACTACCTCGATGGAAGGATCGAAGAGTCGGACGTACTTGGCGGCGGTCGCACCACCGTACCCGCCGCCGACGACAACCACGCGGCCCCTGGAACCGGACCCGTGCATTCCCGCGCAGCCCGCGAGACCTGCTGCCGCCGCAAGGGCGCTTGCCCGAAGGAAATCCCGTCTTTGCATGCTCATGTGATGTTCTCCGTGGCCTAGCGGGTCAGTTTCGAGAAATATTCGGCGAGCGCTGCGATTTCCTCGCTCGAATAGCCCTTGGTGAGCTGGTGCATGACCGTGGCCGGCTTCTTGCCTTCCTTGAACTGGGTCATCGCCGTCAGCAGTTCGTTTTGCGGCTTGCCGGCGAGGCCGGCCAGCGTGGACCCGGGGGCGGGCCTGCCGTTCGTGCCGTGGCAGGCGGCGCAGTTCGCGGCCAGGGAACGCACTCCCGCCGGAGTGAGGTTGGGCGGCGCGAAGGCTGGCGGGGCCGGCTGCTGGGCAACCGCGCTGCCCGCGGCCAACGCGGCCAACGCGGCCACCGCCGCGACGGAAAATCGCAAGATTCCGATCATGGGTCTACTCCTCTTAGTGTTTTGGGCGCACTTCGAGAGTATCCGGGGGGCGAATGGCTGTAAACCTGCCCCAATGGGCAGTGGGGGGTATAACCCTATTGAGTAGCGGGTTTCCCCGCGCCGGGACCCGCCCCGGGAGGTCGCCTGCGTGGGTCCCTGCCCCGGAAAGGGCTCAGCCCGGAGTCGGGACCGGCTCCCCGGAGGGCGCTGCGGTGGGAAGCTCCAGCTTCACCTTCCCGTCGGCATCCACGTCGATGGTTACCCGCCCGCCGCTCGCGAGCCGACCGAAAAGGAGCTCGTCCGCCAGGGCGCGGCGGATCGTGTCCTGGATGAGCCGAGCCATCGGCCGGGCGCCCATCAGCGGGTCGAACCCGTTCTTCGCCAGGTAGGCCTTGAGCCCTTCCGTGAACTGGGCTTCGACCTTCTTCTCCGCGAGTTGCGCCTCGAGCTGCATGAGGAACTTGTCCACGACCCGAAGGATCACCTGCTCGTCCAGCGCCGCGAAGGAAATCGTCGCGTCGAGCCGGTTCCGGAACTCGGGCGTGAAGAGGCGCTTGATCTCGGCCATCTCGTCGCCGGCCTTGCGGTCATTCGAGAAGCCGATGGCGTTCTTCGAGAGGCCTTCGGCGCCGGCGTTGGTCGTCATGATGATGACGACGTTGCGGAAATCAGCCTTGCGTCCGTTGTTGTCCGTGAGCGTGCCGTGGTCCATGACCTGCAGCAGGATGTTGAAGATGTCCGGGTGCGCCTTCTCGATCTCGTCGAGCAGGAGAACGGAATACGGATGCTTCGTGATCGCCTCGGTGAGGAGCCCCCCCTGGTCGAACCCCACGTAGCCGGGGGGTGCGCCGATGAGGCGCGACACGGCGTGCCGCTCCATGTACTCCGACATGTCGAAGCGAATCAGCTCGACGCCCATGATGAACGCGAGCTGCCTCGCGACCTCGGTCTTGCCCACGCCCGTGGGACCGGAGAACAGGAAGGAGCCGATCGGTTTCTGGGGGTTGCCCAGCCCGGAGCGCGCCATCTTGATTGCCGCCGACAACGCCTCGATGGCCGCGTCCTGGCCGAAAACCGTCGCCCTGAGATCCCGGTCGAGGTTCTTCAGCTGCGTGCGGTCGTCGGAGGAGACGCTCCTCGTCGGGATGCGCGCGATCTTGGCGATGATCTCCTCGATCTCGGGCTTGCCGATCACCTTCTTCTGCCTGGACTTGGGCAGGATGCGCTGGAGCGCCCCCGCCTCGTCGATCACGTCGATCGCCTTGTCCGGAAGATGACGGTCGTTGATATAGCGGGCCGAAAGCTCGGCGGCGGTGGTGAGCGCGTTTGCCGTGTACTTCACGCCGTGGTGGGACTCGAACCTCGACTTCAGGCCGCGCAGGATCTCCACCGTCTCCTGGATGGAAGGTTCGTTCACGTCGATCTTCTGGAAGCGGCGCGACAGCGCGTGGTCCTTCTCGAAGATGCCGCGGAACTCGTTGTACGTCGTGGCGCCGATGCACTTGAGCGCGCCCGAAGACAGCGCCGGCTTGAGCAGGTTCGAGGCGTCCAGCGTGCCACCGGACGCGCTCCCGGCCCCGATCAGCGTGTGTATTTCGTCTATGAAGAGAATCGCGTTCGGGTTCTCGACGAGCTGCTTCAGCACCGCCTTCAGGCGCTGCTCGAAGTCCCCGCGGTACTTCGTGCCCGCGAGGAGCGCGCCCATGTCCAGCGCGTACACCTGCGCCTTCGCGAGGACTTCCGGGACCTGCCCGTCGATCACGCGCTTGGCGAGACCCTCGGCGATGGCGGTCTTTCCGACACCCGCCTCGCCCACGAGGAGCGGATTGTTCTTTCGCCGCCGGCAGAGGATCTGGATCACGCGCTCGAGCTCGCTTTCGCGGCCGATGAGCGGATCGATCTTGCCGTCGATCGCCAGCTGGTTGAGGTACTGCGTGAAGCTCTCGAGCGCACCTCCCGCGCCGGGCGCCTCCTGCCCCTCCTCGGGACCCTCGCCCTCCTCGCGACCGCCGGTTTGCGGATTCTTCGTGATGCCGTGGGAGATGAAGTTCACGACGTCCAGGCGCGAAACACCCTGCTGGTGCAGGAAGTAGACGGCGTGCGAGTCCTTCTCCCCATAGATCGCCACGAGCACGTTCGCACCGGTGACTTCCTTCTTGCCGGACGACTGGACATGCAGGATGGCGCGCTGGATGACGCGCTGGAAGCCCAGCGTCGGCTGGGTGTCGACCTCGCCGGTTCCCGCGACGGTCGGCGTGTGCTGCATCACGAAATCGGAAAGGGCCTTCTTCAGCTCCTCGATCTTGGCGGCGCAGGCCTTGAGCACTTCCGAAGCCGACGGGTTGTCGCAGAGTGCGAGAAGCAGGTGCTCCACGGTGATGAACTCGTGGCGCTTCTGGCGGGCCTCGACGAAGGCCATGTGCAGGCTGACTTCCAGCTCCTGGGCGATCATGTTTCCTCCATCGCGCACTGCAGGGGATGCTGATGCTGGCGCGAATATTGAACCACCTGCTCCACCTTGGTGGAGGCGACGTCCTTCGGGTAGGTTCCGCAGACTCCGCGGCCCTCGGTATGGACTTTGAGCATCACCTGGGTGGCTTGTTCCCGGGGCAGCGAGAAGAACACCTGCAGCACCTCCACCACGAATTCCATCGGCGTGAAGTCGTCGTTGTACATGACGACCTTGAACATCGGCGGCGGCTTGACCTTGGCCGCGCTCGGCTTGAGCAGAGTGGAGCCGCTGGACTTGCTGGGCATGCCGTGGGCGAAGAGGATGCGGCGGGCATCGGTGGTTTCCGTCCCGACCAATATGGACAAAGGACGGGCTTTTATCAAGACCCCGCCCATTCTATTGACTTGCCCCGGCAACGGGGGTAAAAGGCGCGTTGGAGTTTGGCTTCAAGGATTTCGCATCGCCATTCCGCCTTGCGGGCCTGGAACCGAACGATGTGCGGGCCTCCACCCGTTTTCCCAAGAGGTATGCAAGCGAATGGCAACCGGTACCGTCAAGTGGTTCAACGATGCGAAGGGCTACGGGTTCATCACGCCGGATGACGGCAGCGAGGATCTCTTTGCCCACTTCTCCGCCATCCAGATGCAGGGTTTCAAGACCCTCAAGGAAGGCCAGAAGGTCTCCTTCGACGTGACGCAAGGCCCCAAGGGCAAGCAGGCGTCGAACATCCAGGCCGCCTAAGAGCCGACTCACCAGATTTGAAAAGCCCCCGGGGCTCGCGCCCCGGGGGCTTTTTTCTCGCCGGCGACGCGTCGCCTCAGGCCATGCGTTTCCTGAGTTCGGCATCCACCGCGTCCATGTAGTCCTCGGTCGTGAGGAACGGCTGATCGGGCCCGACCAGGAGCGCGAGATCCTTCGTCATCTTCCCGGATTCGACCATGTCGACGCATACCTTCTCGACCGTGGTGGCGAAATTGACCACGTCCGGCGTATTGTCCATGCGACCGCGATACTGCAGGCCCCGTGTCCAGGCATAGATCGAGGCAATGGGGTTGGTTGACGTGGGTTTCCCCTCCTGGTGCATCCGGTAATGGCGCGTCACCGTTCCGTGGGCGGCCTCCGCCTCCACGGTCTTGCCGTCGGGCGTGGTGAGCACCGAGGTCATGAGCCCAGAGAGCCGTAACCCTGGGCCACGGTGTCGGACTGGACGTCGCCGTCGTAGTTCTTGCAGGCCCAGAGATAGCCGCCGCTCCACTTGAGGTTCGAGGCGACCATGTCGTCGATGAGGCGGTGCTCGTACGTGAGCCCCGCCGCATCGAATTTCGCCTTGAACTCGGTATCGAAGATCTCCTGGAAGAGGTTCTTGAACCGGCCGTCGTAGATCTTGAGGATCGTGTTCTTGCTCGACAGGTAGACGGGATAGCCGCGATTGAGCGCGTAGTGAAAGCACGCCCTCGCGAACCCGCGGATGGACTCGTCCAGGTTGTACATGGCCATCGTGATGCCGGAACCGGGCGCCTGGAAGACCTCTTTTTCGACGGGCGCACCGCCGCCCTTGGGCGTGAAGGTGATCTTGAGCGTGCCCGCACCCTCGAACTTCAGCTCCGTGGCCCGGTACTGGTCGCCGAATCCATGACGCGCGACGACGACGGGCTTGTCCCAGTGCGGAACGATGCGCGGCACGTTCCTGCAGATGATCGGCTCGCGGAAGATGGTGCCGTCGAGGATGTTGCGGATCGTCCCGTTGGGGCTCTTCCACATCTGCTTCAACTTGAATTCCTTCACGCGCGCCTCGTCCGGCGTGATGGTCGCGCACTTCACCGCGACGCCGTGCTCGCGCGTCGCGTTGGCGGATTCCACCGTCACCTTGTCGTCGGTGGCGTCGCGGTTTTCCATGCCCAGGTCGAAGTACTTGAGATCGATGTCCAGGTAGGGGAGGATCAGCTTCTCGCGAATCTTCTGCCAGATGATCCGCGTCATCTCGTCGCCGTCCATTTCGACGACCGGGTTCTTCACCTTAATCTTGCTCATGGGTACGGCTCCTGTGGGACCACCGGGGGAACAGGCGGGCATTGCGACGGCGGCCGGCGCGCCCGGCGCCGGGAAAAACGCGAAATTATAGCAAAGGCCCACCTGCCGCCTCGCCACGCCGATGCTGATCCTCGTCAATAAACCCTTCGGTTTCCTCTGCCAGTTCAGCCCCGTCGCGGGACGCGGCACGCTCGCCGATCTGGTGCCGATCCCGGGTGTCTATGCCGCCGGGCGGCTCGACGCGGATAGCGAGGGCCTCCTGGTCCTCACGGACGACGGGCGCCTGCAGGCGCGCATAGCCGATCCCCGTCACAAACTCGAGAAGGGATACTGGGTGCAGGTCGAGGGCCTGCCCGTGGCCCCGCAACTGGAGATCCTGCGCAGCGGCGTGGATCTGGGGGACTTCGTGACCCGTCCCGCCCGGGTTGCCACCATAGAGGAACCTGCCGGGCTCTGGCCCCGGGTGCCACCCATCCGCTCGCGCAAGTCGATCCCCACGGCCTGGCTCGACGTGCGGATCCGGGAGGGGCGGAATCGCCAGATCAGGCGCATGACCGCCAAGGCGGGCCTGCCCACCCTGCGGCTCATCCGGTACCGCGTCGGCCCATGGACGCTGGACGACCTGCCCGTCGGGAAATGGCGGGTCGCCGAAGCGGAGCCCGGTACCCACGCAGGCCGGGAACCGCGTCAACCGGCAGGTCCCCCTACGCGTTAAGCGCGATGACGAGGCTGGCTTCCAGCGCAGTCAACACAAGAAACCCCCACTCCACGCAAAGGATCTCAGAATGAAGAAGCTCTCCACCCTGATCGCCGCCGTGTTCGCCACCGTATCGCTCGGTGCCATGGCCCAGGCCCCCGCCAAGCCCGCGGAACCGGCCAAGCCGGCCGCAGCCGCAGCGCCGGCCGCAGCCGCGGCGCCCGCAGTCCCGGCGGCGAAGGCCGAGGCGCCCGCCAAGGCCGAAGTCGTGAAGAAGGCGGCGGCCCCTGCTGCCGACAAGCCCGCCAAGAAGAAAGTGGCGAAGAAAAAGGCCGAGAAGAAGGCCGAAGACAAGATGGAAGCGCCGAAGAAGTAGTTTCCCGATTCGCGGGCACGAAGAAAGGCAGGGCCGAGGCCCTGCCTTTTTCGTTGTTTTTCCCCCCGCCCCGTTTTGCCTCAAGATAGCCACCCATGAAAATCGTCGTCGGACTCTCCGGTGGAGTCGATTCGGCCGTCTCCGCGCTGCTCCTGAAGCGGCAGGGGCACGAGGTGGTCGGCTTGTTCATGAAGAACTGGGAGGACGACGACGACGACGAGTACTGCTCGACGCGCGAGGATCTGGTGGACGCCGTGTCGGTGGCCGAAAAGGTGGGCATCGAGGTCGAGGCGGTGAACTTCGCGGCCGAGTACCGGGAGCGCGTGTTCGCGAGCTTCCTCGCGGAATACCGCGCCGGCCGCACGCCGAACCCGGACGTACTCTGCAACGCCGAGATCAAGTTCCGGTCGTTCCTAGACCATGCCATCGCGCTCGGCGCCGATCGCATCGCCACCGGCCATTACGCCCGCATCGAAGAACGCGATGGAAGCTATGCGCTCCTGAAGGGGGCCGATCCGGCCAAGGACCAGTCCTATTTCCTGCACCGGCTGTCCCAGGCCCAGCTCTCGAAGGCGATCTTTCCCGTCGGGCACCTGCGCAAGAAGGCCGTGCGCGAAATCGCGCTCGCGGCCGGGCTGCCCAACCACGCGAAGAAGGATTCCACGGGCATCTGCTTCATCGGTGAACGGCCGTTTCGCGAGTTCCTTTCGCGCTACCTGCCGCGCGAGCCGGGCCCGATCGTCACGTCCGCCGGAGAGCGGATCGCGCAACACCACGGCCTCATGTACTACACGCTGGGGCAGCGCCAGGGGCTCGGCATCGGCGGCAGGCGCGGTGGCGACGGCGCGGCCTGGTACGTCGCGGCCAAGGACCTCGCTTCGAACACGCTGGTCGTGGTCCAGGGCCACGACGATCCGCGCCTGCTCTCCCTGCGCCTGCGAGCCCAGGACGCGAGCTGGGTAGCCGGCGTGGCACCCGAGAACGGCGCTCGCCTGGGTGCGAAGTCGCGCTACCGGCAGGAGGATTCCCCTTGCCGCCTGGAAATCGCGGAAGCCGGCGGGTTCGAACTGCAGTTCGACCAGCCGCAGTGGGCCGTCACCCCGGGACAGTCCGCGGTGCTCTATCGCGGCGAGGAATGCCTGGGCGGAGGCGTGATCGCCTGAGGCGGGCGCCTCAGGCCTGCGGCCGGGTCTGCTCGAAAGAGGGGCGGGTCTCCAGCCTCTCTATCCATCGCCCGAGCGTGGCGTACTGCGATCGCCAGGTGATCTCCGGCAGGCGGAACTCGAGCCAGAGCAGCGCACAGGCGCAGGCCACGTCGCCCAGCGACAGGGTGTCGCCACGCAGGAAGGCCTTGCCTCCCAGTTCCTGCGCGAGTGCTGCGACGCCGGCATCGATCTTGTCCCGCTGACGCGCCATCCACGCCGGGTCCTGGCGGGCCACTTCGCGCTTTCGCTCCAGGAATATCGCGATCCCCGCGTCCGCGATGCCGTTGCCGAGCGCCTCGTCGCGCCGAACGCAGGCGCGTTCCATGCCCGAGGGCGGAATGAAGGAAGGCGCACCCAGCGGGTCGAGGTATTCCGCTATCACGCTCGAGTCGTAGAGATTGGTTCCGTCGTCCGTGGCCAGTACGGGAATCTTGTTGAGCGGGTTGTATCGGGGCACGGTCGTCCCGGCGTTCCACGCGCTTTCCTCGACGAACTCGAAGGCGAGCTGCTTCTCGGCCAGAAGCACCCGGATCTTGCGGGCGTACGGGCTGGTCTTCGATGCGACGAGCTTCATTCGGGCTCCCCCACGAACGCGACGGCCGCCGAGTATAGCACCGCGATTTCCGGCCGCCGGCCGTTCCCGGCCGCGTGATAAAATCCGCGCACGGTTCAGCCATGTCCCACGCCCTCACCGCACTTTCCCCACTCGACGGGCGATACGCCGCCAAGACGCGCGCGTTGCAGGACCATTTCAGCGAGTTCGCTCTCATGCGCCTGCGCGTACGGGTGGAAATCGCCTGGATAAAGGCGCTCGCGTCCGACCCCGGCTTCGGGCTCCTCACGCCCTTTTCCCCAGAAACCCTGGAGGAGCTCGACCGCGTGGCGGCCGGCTTCTCGATCGTCGACGCGGAGCGCGTGAAGGCTATCGAGGCGACGACGAACCACGACGTCAAGGCCGTGGAGTACTGGCTGCGCGAGAAGCTCAAGGCAAACGCGGAAGCCTCGGCGGCGGGGGAGTTCATCCATTTCGCGTGCACTTCCGAGGACGTCAACAACCTGGCGCACGCCCTCATGGTGCGCGGCGGCCTCGAAGCCGTCCTGTTGCCCGCGGTCGACTCCATCGCCGCCCGGCTCGACGAGCTGGCCCGGGCCCACGCGGACCTGCCGATGCTTTCGCGCACCCACGGGCAGCCGGCCACACCTACAACACTCGGCAAGGAAATGGCGAACTTCGCGTGGCGACTCAAGCGCGCGAGGCTTGCGGCCGCGGCCGTGGAGATGCTGGGCAAGGTGAACGGCGCGTCCGGGAATTTCAATGCACACGTCGTTGCGGCGCCGGGCATGGACTGGCCCGGGTTCGCACGGCGTTTCGTCACGGGGCTCGGCATCGCCTACAACCCGCTCACCATACAGATCGAACCCCACGATGCCCTCGCCGAGGCGTTCGATGCGCTGGCGAGGCTCAACACGATCCTGATCGACCTCGACCGGGACACCTGGGGCTTTATCTCGCTCGGCTACTTCCGGCAGCGGGTGAAGGAAGGCGAGGTTGGTTCCTCCACGATGCCGCACAAGGTGAACCCTATAGATTTCGAGAATTCCGAAGGCAACCTCGGCCTCGCGAACGCGCTCTTGCGTCACCTGGCCGAGAAGCTGCCCGTCTCGCGGTGGCAGCGGGACCTCACCGACTCCACGGTGCTTCGCAATATGGGGGTGGCGTTCGGCTACTGCCTTCTCGGGTACGAGGCCTGCCTGCGAGGTCTCGGAAAACTCGAGGCCCATCCCGCGCGCATCGCCGCCGATCTCGAAGGGTGCTGGGACGTGCTGGCGGAGCCGGTCCAGACGGTGATGCGCGCCCATCGCATCGACGGGTCGTACGAGAAGCTGAAGGACCTCACCCGGGGCAAGGGTGGAATCACGCGTGAGGAACTGCATCGCTTCGTTCGCGCCCTGCCCATTCCTGAAGACGCCCGGGCACGCCTGCTGGCGCTCACGCCTTCCACCTACATCGGGCTCGCCGCGAAGCTAGCACGGGAAAGCTAGGCCGGCTTCGCGACGCCCACGCGCTCCGCGATGGTGCCGATGTCTCCCGATATCTCGCCGCCCTCCTGAACCAGAAGCTTCCCGTAGCGCACCTTGCCGGCGATCCGCCCGGTGGCGTGGATCACGAGCCGTGCGCGGACGGTCAGTTCCCCTTCGAACAGGCCGCGGATCTCGGCAACCTCGATGTCGGCCGTTCCCTTGAAGGACCCGTTCTCCGCGATCTGGATCGCGCGGCTCACCATCGTCGCCTCCACGCGGCCCTCCACGACGAGCGTGTCGCAATCGTCGATTTCAACGCCTCGGAGCTTGATGTTGGGCCCGACGATCAGCCTGGACCCGGCCGCTTCGTCGGCGCGTTTGGCGGGCTCCGCTGCCGGCGCCGATGGCGCCCCGGCGCCCGGTCGCGGAACGACGGCGAGCGCGGCCGACGCTTGGGGATGCGGCTGACCGGTAGTGCTTCCCGAGGGGGAAACACCCCGCGGCGGCTCTTTCCGGCCGAACAGTCCATCTGCATATCGCATGGCAACTCCTCTTTCGGGTTCGTGGGCTGTTCCATCCACGAATCGTGCCAGAGTGCCGGATCGGCCGGAAAGCGAGCATCCACGCGGTTCTCCATCCATCGAGGCCTTGCGTGACGATGGAAGGGAAGTCGCCCCGAGCCGACACGCGTCGCGCGCGCTTGCGCCAAGGCCATGATTGCAGGAGCTATCCCCGTGTCTCCATGCGATGACGGCAGTCAACCGGATCGGCCCGCTCCGCGTTACAGGCACGCGGTCGCGGGGAATTTGCTAGCATGCGATCCGCATCCCGTCCCCCAACGTTTCCAGGAGAATCCATGAAGAAGTTCCTTGCCGCCGCCGCCATCGCGCTCCTCGCCGCCACCGGCCCGGCATTCGCGAAGGACGAACCCAAGAAGCCCGCCGCCGCCGTGGAGAAGAAGGCGGAGGCGCTGCTCGACCTCAATTCCGCGTCGCGCGATGAGCTCCTGAAGCTCAAGGGGATCGGCGACGCGCGCGCTGACGCCATCATCAAGGGCCGCCCGTACAAGGGCAAGAACGAACTCGTCGACCGCAGGATCGTCCCCGAGAGCGTCTACAACGACATTCGGGAAAAGATCGTAGCCAGGCAGGCGGACGCGAAGAAGAAGTAGGAAGTGCCGTTTCCCCGGGCCGGCTTCCCGCCGGCCCGGTACCCTCGCCCGGGCACCCAGGGCGGCGGCGGGCACCGTCCCGCCTTCAGGGCGTTTCCGGCTCCTCTCCGTACTGCGGGTTCACGCGGGCGGCGCTGATCCCCATCTTGTTCAGTGCGCTCAGGAAGGCCTTGGCGGAAGCCACGACGATGTCGGTGTCCGCGCCCATTCCGTTCACCACGCGCCCGCCCTTCGCGAGGCGCACCGTCACCTCTCCCTGGGAGTCCGTGCCCGTCGTGATGTTGTTCACGGAATAGAGGAGCAGTTCCGTCCCGCTGTGCACCATCGCCTCGATTGCCTGGAGCGAGGCGTCGACCAAGCCCGCCCCCCGGGCCTCGGAGCGCATTTCGTGGCCGTCGCTGGCGATCACCACCTTGGCGAAAGGCTGCTCGCCCGTTTCCGAATGGGCCAGCAGCGACACCAGCTTGAAGCGCTCCTGTTCCGGAGTGACGCTTTCATCCGAGACGAGCGCCTGGAGATCCTCGTCGAAAATCTCGCGCTTCTTGTCGGCCAGTTCCTTGAACCGCGCAAAGGCGGCATTCAGGGCCTCCTCCGACGCGAGCGTGATGCCGAGCTCCGAAAGCCGGCTGCGAAAGGCGTTCCGCCCGGAGAGCTTGCCGAGCGTGAGCCGGTTCGCTCCCCAGCCCACGTCCTCGGCACGCATGATCTCGTAGGTCTCGCGGTGCTTGAGCACGCCGTCCTGATGGATGCCGGATTCGTGGGCAAAGGCATTGGCGCCCACCACCGCCTTGTTGGGTTGCACCGGATAGCCGGTGATGGTCGACACGAGCTTGCTCGTGGGCACGATCTGCGTGGCGTCGATCGCGGTGCTGCACGAGAAGACGTCCGATCGCGTCCTTACCGCCATGACGATCTCCTCGAGCGAGGCATTGCCCGCCCGCTCGCCCAAGCCGTTGATCGTGCACTCCACCTGCCTCGCGCCGTGCATCACCGCGGCGAGGGAATTGGCCACCGCCATCCCCAGGTCGTTGTGGCAGTGCGTCGACCACACGGCCTTGTCGGCGTTCGGTATGCGTGCGAGCAGGTCGCCGAAGAGCGCGCCCCAGCGCTCGGGCACGCTGTAGCCGACGGTGTCGGGGACGTTGATCGTCGTCGCACCGGCGGCGATCGTCGCCTCGAAGACGCGACAGAGGAAATCGACCTCCGATCGCACGGCGTCCTCCGCGGAGAACTCGACGTCGTCCGTGTACTCTCGCGCGAGCTTCACCGCCCGGACCGCCGCCTCGAGGACCTGCTCCTCGCTCATGCGCAGCTTGAGCTTCATGTGGATCGGGCTCGTGGCGATGAAGGTGTGGATGCGCTTGCGCCTGGCCGGTGCCACGGCCTCGCCCGCGCGTCGGATGTCGTTCTCGTTGGCGCGCGCCAGGGAGCAAACGGTGGACTCCCGCACGGCCTCCGCCACGGCCCGGATCGCGTCGAAATCGCCGACGCTTGCGGCAGCGAATCCCGCCTCGATCACGTCCACGCGCAGCCTTTCGAGTTGCTTGCCTATCCGGACTTTCTCGTCTCGCGTCATCGAGGCGCCGGGACTCTGCTCGCCGTCGCGCATGGTGGTGTCGAAAATGATCAGCTGGTCCTGCATGGTTCGCTCCCGGGAAATGGAATCGAAATTGCCGGCCCGTTTGCCGGGCGGCACCGCGACTGCCTGAAGGGGGGGTGGGGTATTTAGCGCGCGAGGCGCAGCAGCAGGCCCGGGAGGCCGGCCAGCGGGAGGCGGAGCAGGTGGTCGGCGATTCGCGCGACGGGTTTCATGGGCCGAATATAGCAATGGCCGCCGGGACTGGCAACTAGGGCGCCGTGGGAGTCAGCTCCCGGCCGGATCTCCCGCCGCTGCGCAGCAAGGCGGCGACGATATCGTGGGACCCGTGCTCCTCGGCCAGGTCCAGGGCGGTCATGCCCGAAGGATCGCGGACGTTCGGATCCGCCCCTGCGGCCAGCAGGACTTCCACGGCCTCCTGGAAACCCATCTCGGCCGCCAGCGCCAGTGCCGAGGTGCCGCGCCCATCGACGAAATCGGGTGTGGCGCCCCGCGCGAGCAGGAGCTCCACGGCGGGCAGGTTCGATTCCTCGACCGCGACCATCAGGAGCGAACGTCCGACGCCGTCTACCACCGTGTCGGGCGGCGTGGAATGCAGCATGCGCGCGAGTGCGGTCACGTCGCCCTCGTCGATCGCGTCACGGATGTCCTTGTACTGCTTTTCCTTCGCCTCCGATCGCCAGCGCAGGATGAACCAGCCGAAGTAGCCCGAGACACCGTAGGCGACCATGATTCCCCAGAGGACGTGCGAAGGCTCGATCGATATGAGCAGGAGCGCCACCACGATCACGAGCGTCATCCAGAACGGAACCGCGCGGCGCAGATTCAGGTCCTTGCCGCTGTAGAAGCGCACGTTCGAGACCATCGTCACACCGGCGTAGATGGTGAGCGCCGCGGCGTACCACTTCACCTCGCCGCCCTTCACCTGGTAGTCGTTCAGGACCCAGATCATCCCGGCCACGAGGGCAGCGGCGGCAGGGCTCGGCAGGCCGTTGAACCAGCGCTTGTCGGCCACGGAGAGCTGCGTATTGAAACGCGCCAGGCGAAGTGCTGCGCCTACGCAGTAGACGAAGGCCGCGATCCATCCGATTCGCCCCATGCCGCGCAGCGCCCACTCGTACATGACGAGCGCGGGTGCGGCCCCGAACGACACCATGTCGGAAAGGCTGTCGTATTCCGCCCCGAACGCGGACTGGGTCCGGGTCAGCCTCGCCACTCTCCCGTCGAGGCCGTCCAGCACCATCGCCACGAAGATCGCGATGGCCGCACGCTCGAAATCGTGGTTCATTCCCTGCACGATCGCGTAGAAACCAGCGAACAGCGCAAGGGTCGTGAGGAGGTTTGGCAGGAGATATATTCCGCGGCGCCGAATGGGCTCCATCAGCGTCGTGCGCGGTTTTCCCGGGGTGCTCACGACGCGTCCTCAGGCGCCCGGCAGGACGGCGAGCACCGTCGTCGTGGCGGCGACCTTGTCGCCGATGGCCACTTTCGGCGTCGAGCCGGGCGGCAGGTACACATCCACCCGCGAACCGAAGCGGATGAAACCGTAGCGCTGGCCGCGCGAGCCCGTCGCCCTTCTTCACGTAGCAGAGGATCCGGCGCGCGATGAGCCCTGCCACCTGCACCGCGGTGACATCGCTTCCGGTGGGCGTACGCACGTGCACGGCGTTGCGCTCGTTGTCGGTGGACGCCTTGTCCAGGTCGGCATTCACGAAGAGACCCGGGAAGTACCACACGTTCTCGACCGTACCGTCCACGGGAGAGCGGTTCGAGTGCACGTTGAAGACGTTCATGAACACGCTGATCTTCAGCGCGTCCCGGCCCAGGTAGTCGTCCCGTGCCTTCCCGACCTGCACGATGCGCCCGTCGGCGGGCGACAGTACGAGCCCCTCTCCCGACGGGATCTCGCGAGGCGGATCTCGAAAGAACTGCAACACGAACGCGGCCACCATCCAGAACGGCGTCGCCCACCAGCCGCCTAGCCACGTGACCACCGCCGCCAGTGCGACGGACCCTGCGAGGAACTGCCACCCCTCGCGGGCGATTATCGGGTGCGGGTAATGCGCCAAGTGCCCTCCGGAAATCGTCCTTCCCGCCATTCTACTTCGGAGCGATGCCGCCGAAGCGGGAAGGCCGGGTTTCCCCGGCCTTCCGTCTCCTAGTTTCGGCTCTGGTCGACGAGCTTGTTCTTTCGGATCCACGGCATCATCGCCCGCAGCTTCTCGCCCACCTGTTCGATGGGATGTTCCGCGAGGAGACGCCGCCGCGCCATGAGCGTGGGCGCACCGGCGCGGTTCTCCAAGATGAAATCACGAGCATAGCCCCCGGACTGAATGTGGGCCAGTGCGTCCCGCATCGCCTGCCTCGCCTCGGGGCCGATCACTTTCGGTCCCGTCAGGTACTCGCCGAACTCCGCGTTGTTCGAGATCGAGTAGTTCATGTTCGCGATGCCGCCCTCGTAGATCAGGTCGACGATGAGCTTCGTTTCGTGCAGGCACTCGAAATAGGCCATTTCCGGCGCGTAGCCCGCATCCACCAGCGTCTCGTAGCCGGCCTTGATGAGCTCGACTATCCCGCCGCAGAGGACCGTTTGCTCGCCGAACAGGTCGGTCTCGGTTTCTTCGCGGAAGTTGGTCTCGATCACGCCTCCGCGCGTGCCACCGATCGCGCAGGCGTAGGAAAGCGCCAGGTCCTTGGCCTTTCCCGTGGCGTCCTGGTGCACCGCGATGAGGGCGGGCACGCCGCCGCCCTGGGTATAGGTCGATCGAACGAGATGGCCGGGCCCCTTGGGCGCGATCATGATCACGTCCAGGTCCTTGCGCGGCTGGATCTGCCCGAAATGGATGTTGAAACCGTGCGCGAAGGCGAGCACGGCGCCCTTCTTGATGTTGGGCTCGATGGACTCCTTCCAGACCGCGGCATGGTTCTCGTCCGGAAGGAGAATCATCACCAGGTCGGCACCCTTCACGGCGGCGCCGACGTCCTTCACCTCGAGCTTCGCCTTCTTCGCCTTGTCCCACGAGGCGCCATCGGGGCGAAGCCCGACGACGACTTTCACTCCCGAATCCTTGAGGTTCTGGGCGTGCGCGTGCCCCTGGGAGCCGTAGCCGATGATCGTGACCTTCTTGCCCTTGACCAGGGAGAGGTCCGCGTCCTTGTCGTAGTACACCTTCATGTTCGTTTCCTCGATATGCAGAAATGTCAGGCCTTGAGCACCCATTCGCCACGGCCGATGCCCGAGACTCCGGTGCGGACGGTTTCCAGGATCGCACTCTTGTCGAGCGCTTCGAGGAAGGCATCGAGCTTGTCGGTGGTGCCGGTGAGCTCGATGGTGTAGGACTTGTCGGTCACGTCGATGATCCGGCCGCGGAAGATGTCGGCGGTGCGTTTCATCTCCTCGCGATCCTTGCCTGCGGCGCGCACCTTCACGAGCATCAGCTCGCGCTCGATGTGGCGGCCTTCGGAGAGGTCCACGACCTTTACCACGTCGACCAGCTTGTTCAGCTGCTTCGTGATCTGCTCGACCACTTCGTCCGACCCGGTGGTGAGGATCGTCATTCGCGACATGGTCGCGTCCTCCGTCGGGGCGACGGTGAGGGACTCGATGTTGTAACCGCGAGCGGAAAAGAGCCCGGCGACGCGCGACAGGGCGCCCGCTTCGTTTTCGACCAGGATGGAGAGGATGTGGCGCATGGCGAGGGATCGGGATAAGTGGTGCCGGTGGGGGGCGGAAGCCGGCGCGCAACGCGCCCCGCCCGCTCCGGTGCTACAGGTCTTCGGCGAGGATCATCTCCGACATGCCCTTGCCGCCGGGCACCATCGGAAAGACGTTCTCGGTCTGGTCGGTAATGATGTCGAGGAACACGAGGCGGTCCTTGAGCGCAAAGGCCTCGCGGAGCGCCCCTTCGACGTCGCCGGGCTTCTCGACGCGAATGCCCACGTGGCCGTAGGCCTCCGCGAGCTTCACGAAGTCGGGCAGCGCGTCCATGTAGGACTCGCTGTAGCGATTGCCGTGGAAGAACTCCTGCCACTGCCTGACCATGCCCATGTAGCGGTTGTTGAGGTTCACGAGCTTCACGGGAAGGTGGTACTGCTTGCAGGTGGACAGCTCCTGGATGCACATCTGGATCGATGCCTCGCCCGTGACGCAGGCCACGTCCGCGTCCGGGAAGGCGAGCTTCACGCCCATGGCGTACGGCAGCCCCACGCCCATGGTCCCCAGCCCGCCCGAGTTGATCCAGCGGCGAGGCTTCTCGAACCGGTAGAACTGCGCAGCCCACATCTGGTGCTGGCCGACGTCGGATGTGACATAGGCCTCGCCCTTCGTGACTTCCCAGAGTTTCTCGATCACGAACTGCGGCTTGATGATCTTCGAACTCCTGTCGTACTTCAGGCAGTCCTTTGCCCGCCAGGCCGCAATCTGGTCCCACCACGAGGCCAAAGCGGCCGCCTCGGGCTTGCTCTTCGAGGCCTTGAGCAGCGTCAGCAATTCCTCGAGGACGTCCTTCACGTGCCCGACGATAGGGACATCGACCCGGACCCGCTTGGATATCGACGAGGGATCCACGTCGATGTGGATGATCTTGCGATTGGCGCTTCCCGCGGCGAAGTGGGCGGGGTTACCGATGACCCGGTCGTCGAAACGCGCTCCCACGGCGAGCAGCACGTCGCAATTCTGCATGGCCATGTTGGCCTCTACGGTGCCGTGCATGCCGAGCATGCCCACGAAGCGCTTGTCGGAGGCGGGGAACGCGCCCAGCCCCATGAGGGTATTCGTGCAGGGATAGTCGAGAAGCCGCACCAGCTCGGTCACTTCCTTCGTCGCCTCGCCGAGGATGGCGCCGCCGCCCACGTAGATCATGGGCCGCCTGGCGTCGAGCAGCAGTTGCAGTGCCTTCTTGATCTGGCCACCGTGGCCCTTCACCACCGGGCTGTAGGAGCGCAGGTGGATCTTTTCGGGATAGTGGAACCGCGCCGACTGCTGCGAGACGTCCTTCGGAATGTCCACGAGCACCGGGCCGGGCCGTCCCGTGGTGGCGATGTGGAAGGCCTTCTTGATCGTAATTGCGAGTTCGTTCACGTCCTTCACGAGGAAGTTGTGCTTCACGCAGGGCCGCGTGATGCCGACGGCGTCGCATTCCTGGAAGGCGTCCTCTCCGATGGCGCGGGTGGGCACCTGGCCGGTGATGACCACCAGGGGAATGGAATCCATGTACGCGGTCGCGATTCCGGTAACCGCGTTGGTCACCCCGGGCCCGCTGGTGACCAGCGCCACCCCCGGTCTTCCGGTGGCGCGCGCATAGCCATCCGCCGCATGCAATGCGCCTTGCTCGTGCCGGACCAGGATGTGCTTCACCTTCTTCTGGTTGAAGAGGGCGTCGTATATGAAGAGGACCGCGCCCCCCGGATAGCCGAAAACGAACTCGATCCCCTCCTCCTGGAGGCAGCGGATGGCGATCTCGGCACCCGTCAGGGTTTCACCGGTTTCCGCGAGCGGGGGCAGCTTGAGTTCCATAAGGCCTTGTAAATCGGGGAGTTATGCAAAGGGGAACCCAGAACATTAGCGGGGAGGTCGGGATTGGTCAAGCCGAACGGCCCGGCAAATCGTGTGGACCGCCGGGAGGTTGCGCCGCGGCGCTTTGCTATAGTCCCGGCGACGCGGGCCGAGCCATTCTGCAGCCCGCGGGAGGATGCCCTGGCCACGAAAAAAGAACTATCCGATTTCCTCGCTTCGGTGGAGCGACGCGCATTCAAGCAATGCGTGTTCTCCGTCCAGGGCGATGACGCGGCACTCGATATCGTCCAGGACGCGATGATGAAGCTCGCCGAGCACTATTCGGCCCGCCCCCCGGCGGAACTCCCGCTGCTCTTCCAGCGCATCCTGCAGAACGCCATCCGGGACCATTACCGGCGCAACCGGGTGCGCTCCGCCTGGACCTCGCTTTGGTCGTCCCTGGGCCTGACGGGAGAAGATGACGAAGCCGACCCCCTCGAGACCTTCGAGGTCGAGGCCAACGGCGCCGTCCCGGCCTCCCCGGCCGATCGGCTCGAGCAAACCCAGGTGATGGCGATCATCGAAGAGGCCGTGCAGTCGCTTCCCGAACGTCAACGCCAGGCCTTCCTGCTGCGTTATTGGGAGGAATTCGATGTCAGTGAAACAGCCAAGGCCATGGGTTGCTCGGAGGGCAGCGTGAAGACGCACTGCTCACGGGCCACGCACGCATTGGCAAAGCTCCTGAGATCAAAAGGCGTAACCCTATGAATGATAAAGACTTTGCGGAGAAGCTTCGGCCGTGGCTGGAGCGGTCGGCTGGGGACGTGGGCGAAATCCAGGCCACGCGCCTGCGTTCGGCCCGGTTGCGGGCGCTGGACTCGTGGCGCGAGCCGGTCCAGGTTCCTTGGCCTCGTAACCGTCGACGCCGGAACGGCGCAGACCATCAAGTACTCGGTATTCCAGCAAGGGCTCCTGTGGTTGCCGATCGTGATCCTGCTCGCGACCCTCGTCGCGAAGACCCTTTCGCCGGAGGTAGACCTCGGCGAACTCGACGCGCAGCTGCTCACCGGGGAACTGCCGATCGACGCTTTCCTGGACAAGGACTTCGACAAGTGGCTCAAGAACGCCTCCGGCTCCTTCTAGGAATCCTTGCCGCCTGCGCCTCGCTGGCGGCCTATCCCGCGAACACCGATCGATCGACCGCCAGGACACCCTGGTCAAGCCTCGCGCCCGCGGACAGGGAAGTCCTGCTGCCCCTCGCACCGGACTGGGACAAGCTGCCTGGCTA
The DNA here is from genome assembly GCA_016708825.1 of Betaproteobacteria bacterium. GTDB lineage: Bacteria > Pseudomonadota > Gammaproteobacteria > Burkholderiales > Usitatibacteraceae > FEB-7. The sequence continues at coordinate 57,924 of JADJEZ010000002.1, forward strand.
CCAGCAGCGCCGCCTCATGTCGGCAGCCCGCCAGTTCCCGAAAATGCGCCCGATCCAGCAGGATCGGTTCCAGGAGCGCCTTCGCGACTGGGCAGCAATGAGCCCGGAGCAGCGCAAGGCCGCTCGCGAGACATTCAAGGACTTGCGCAGGCTTCCGCCGTCCAAGCAGCACGAGTTGCGGGAGCGCTGGTTGGAGCGCCGGTCGGGCTCGGGGCCGGAGCCCGGATCCGGATCCGGGTCGGAACGCCGCTGATGGCGGGTCTTGCACCGAACGCGCCGGGCCTGGCGCGTCGGCTTGCGTGCGCGGCATACGAGTTGCTGATCCTCACCGCGCTGGTTCTGATCGCCACATTTCCGTTCCTCGCCCTCGCCGGGGATTCCACGAGCGGGCTTCGCCGGCACCTGCTGCAGGCATACGTTCTCCTCGTGGTCGGCACGTACTTCGTCGGGTTCTGGACGCGGGGAGGACAGACGCTCGCGATGAAGACGTGGCGCATCCGCGTGGAATCGTCGGACGGCGGTCCCGTCCGCACTGCGCGCGCCGTCCGGCGTTACCTGCTGGCGCTGGCCGGAACGGCCGCCCTCGGCATCGGATTCCTGTGGGCGCTGCTGGACCGTGACGGACTGTTCCTCCACGACCGCCTGGGGGGCACGCGGCTCGCCGACGCGGGTCGCAAGCGGTCGCCGGCCTAACGACGCTCCGCGTAGGCAAGGCCCGCCGCGGCCACGCCCAGGAAGATGAGGGTCGGCATTCCCGCCGAGACCGCCGCGGGCCAGTCGTTCAGCAGCCCCACGTGCGAGAAAAGCCGCCCCGCGAAGTGAAAACCGAGGCCCAGCAGGATCCCCAGGACGATCTTCGCCCCCGTTCCGCCCGCGCGCTGTGACTGGATCGCAAAGGGGATGGCGAGCACCATCATCACTATCGCGGCCGCAGGGTAGACGATCTTCTGCCACAGGGCGATCTCGAAACGCGTCGCTTTCTGCCGGCTCTCGCGCAGGTGCTCGATGTAGGCCGACAGGTTGAGAAGTGACATCCGCTCGGGGACTATCTTAAGTACCGACAATATGTCCGGGAGTAAGCACCGAGTTCCACACCGCCGTGGGCAGCCGGTCGAGCACCGCCTTGTCGCCGTCGAAACGGGTGACTTCCACGTCCGCGAGCGACCAGCGGTTCCCCCCGCCATAGGTCGCCTTTCCCGCGCGGCTGATGGACGCCAGCCTGAAGGCATCGTCGAACCGGTAGATCTTCAGGTCCAGCAACTCCGTGTCCGCCGTCACGTCCTGGATGTTCACGAAGCTGCGATCGTCCTTCACCCAGAAGCCGGAGCGGAACTGCCTCGCGACGATCGAGCTCGTGGCCTTGAGCCGCAGGCTCTTGGCCGCCTCCTCCGTGAAGGGCGTCACGAACTCCCCTACGACGAGGGTGATCGCGGCCACCACGAACCCCGCGCCCGCCACGTGCGCCGCCAGCTGCAGGATCGACAGGCCCGAGGAACGCATGACGGTGAGTTCCGACTGGTCGGACATGCGCGCCAGCGCGAACAGGGTCCCGATGAGCGCCGCCGCGGGGAGCAGCACGTAGGCGTGCGAGGGAAGCGACAGCACCACGTAGCCGATCATGACGCCCAGGCGATAGCCTCCGCGACCCACGTCGTCCAGTTCGCGCACGAGATCGAAGAATCCGAACAGCGCGAGCAGTGCCACAAGCACCAGCAGGCTCGTGGCGAGAATCTCCCGCGCGAAGTAGCGGAAGAGCATCGCCTTCCGGCTAGGCGCCCCGCGCAGGCCGGCGAGCCCCGCGATGAGGAATATCCAGGCCCACAGGAGCAGGCCGAAGGCGATGAACGGGACATGCCGGTCGGGAATGAACCGGGGCATCAGGAAGCGCGTGGCGCGCGTGACCGGCCCGGTCACGATGCAAAAGACCTGGAAGATCACGTTCTGGTCGCGCCTCGAACCGGAGAAGATCGCGACCAGTCCCTGGCCGAGATAGGCGAATCCCGCGACCTCGACGACGGCCTTGAGGGCCCGGAGTATCAGTTCTGGTTCCATGAAAGAAAAAGGCCCGCGCCGAATGGCGGGCCAATTGTGCCACGCGAACTGCGGGTCAGGTGCCCCGCGTGTCGATGTCTCCAGCCAGGCTCGGGTAGCGCACGTGATCCACCAGTTCCTGCACTTCCTTCTCCGGCGCCGGCGTGAGCAGGCTCACGATCCAGATGGTCACGATGCCCACCGGGACGCCGAACATTCCGGCCGAGATCGGCTCGAGCCCGAACCACTTCTTGATGGGCGTGGTGCCGAACCAGCTGATGAAGGTCGGATAGGTGTGGACCATGTAGTACAGGCACACGCCGAGACCGGCGATGATCCCGATGATCGCGCCCCACTTGGAGGCCCGCTTCCAGAAGATCCCCATCACCAGCGCGGGGAAGAACGCGGAAGCCGCCATCGAGAACGCCGCGCCCACCAGGAACAGGATGTTTCCGGGCTTGAGCGAGGTCACGTACGCCGCGATGATGGCCACCACGAGCAGCAGCGACTTGGCCACCGTGATGCGCATCGTCGGCGAGGCGTTGGGGTTGATCATCTTGTAGTAGAGATCGTGCGACAGGGCGTTGGCGATCGTGAGCAGCAGCCCGTCCGCGGTGGAGAGCGCCGCGGCGAGGCCACCGGCCGCGACGAGACCGGAGATCACGTACGGCAGGCCCGCGATCTCGGGCGTGGCCAGCACGATGATGTCGCCGCCGATGACCATCTCGGCCAGCTGCACGATCCCGTCCTTGTTGATGTCGACGATGCTCAAGAGGGATGCATCCACCGACTGCCACGCGTTCACCCATCGTGGCAACTCCGCGAAGGACTTGCCTATCACAAGGGTGTAGACGTCGAACTTCGCCAGCACCGCGAGTGCGGGCGCGGTGAAGTAGAGCAGGAAGATGAAGAAGAGCGACCAGAACACCGATACGCGCGCCTCCTGGACCGAAGGCGTCGTGTAGTAGCGCATCAGGATGTGCGGCAGCGCGGCGGTCCCGAACATCATGCAGAAGACGACACCGATGAAGTTGAGCCTCGCGGTGTCCCGCGCCGCCTCGTCCTTGCCCGGATACGGCGTAGCGTGCGGCCGGGGCGGTGCGGTGCGGCCCGTGGCGCTTGCCTTGTCCTTCGTCCACTGCTCCTTGGCCTCGTCGGCGGAGGCCGGGTATTTCTTCAGCGCGGCTTCGGCGGCATCGAGCTCCGCCTTCGGCGCGGCTGCCGTCCGGAGATCCTCGACCTTCTTCGCGAGAACGTCCTTCTCCGTCTGGTAGGACGCGGGCAGGCCCTTCAACTTGTCGTCGGCCGCCTTGGCGCGGCTGGCAAAGATCTGCCGGACCTCCTGCTCCTTCGGATCCGCGGTGAGTTCCTTCTCGCGCTCGGTCAGGCGCTCGAGCACCTTGCCGTACACGGCCTGCGGGATCGGCACGCCCGTGTGCTTCACGGAGAGCCAGACCACGGGAATCATGTAGGCCACGATCAGGATGATGTACTGGGCCACCTGCGTCCAGGTCACCGCCCGCATGCCGCCCAGGAAGGAACAGACCAGGATGCCCGCGAGGCCGACGAATACGCCGATCCCGAATTCGAGCCCGGTGAACCGGCTGGTGATGATGCCCACGCCGTAGATCTGCGCCACCACGTAGGTGAAGGAGCACAGGATCGCGGCCATGACGCCGAAGGAGCGGACGATGTTGCCGCCGTAGCGCGCGCCCAGGAAGTCGGGAATCGTGAACTGGCCGAACTTCCGGAGGTAGGGAGCAAGCAGCAACGCGACGAGCACGTATCCGCCCGTCCAGCCCATGATGAACGACAGGCCCTGGAAGCCGCTGAAGTACAGGGTGCCGGCCATGCCGATGAAGGAGGCCGCGCTCATCCAGTCCGCGCCGGTCGCCATGCCGTTGAAGAAAGCCGGAACGCGCCGACCCGCCACGTAGTATTCCGCGACCTCCACCGTGCGGCTCATGATGCCGATGCCGGCATAGAGCAGGATCGTGAAGACCAGGAAGCAGTAGCCGATCCACTTGTTGGACATGCCCATCTGCTCGGCGATCGCGAGCAGGGTCACGAAGACGACGAAGCCCCCCGTGTAGAAGGTGTAGTACTTCTTCAGCTGCTGCGTGAATGACTTCTGGCTGGTGGCCATTTAGTCTTCCTCCCCTTCGTGGACGCCGTGCTCGAGGTCGTTCTTGCGCATGGCGAGGGCGTAGTAGCCGATGATCGCCACGTAGACGACGCGCAAGCCCTGGGCGGCCATGTAGAACGACAGCGGCCACCCGAAGATCTTGATCTCCGCGAGCGGAATGGCGAACCACGCCATCACGTAGGTGACCACGAACCAGATGGCGAGCAGGATCGCCGTGAGCCTCAGGTTCTTCTGCCAGTAATCGATGTGAGACTGGGTGAGCTGCATCTTCTTCCTCCTGATTGATCGTTATCCTCGGAACGGGTGGTCCGTCCGGGCCGGTCGAAGTGCCGGGGCGCCAACGCGGGGCGCTTGATCGGCTCGGGTCGCGGTCGATGCCAGCTGAAGGGGGAACGACGGAATCCACCGCGGCCCGTGCCGGCGCTCGCGCCCCGCCATCCCTCTTGCCGGGGACTGGCCGGGCGCCGCCGATTATTGTTCTTGGGTGGCCCTCCTCCTTACCGGGCGGATGCTAATGCGCCGGCCGACACGGGAGCAATTGGGGTTAACCCTAACCCTCCGAACCCGGCCCCCTCGCCCCCCCGCCCCCTCGATCGGGTGCCCTCGCGCCGAGAGTGGCCTGGACGAGTTCGGCGACCGAGTCGACCGCGAGCTTTTCCATGATGCGGGCGCGGTGCGCCTCCACCGTCTTGATGGAGATCTGCATCTCCTCGGCGATCAGTCGATTGACCTTTCCGGCGATTACCCGGTCCAGCACCTCCCGCTCGCGCTGGGTGAGCGTGGCCAGGCGATTGGCGCGCGCCCTCGCCTCCTCGCGTCCCGCACGCGACTGCGCGTCCCGGAGCAGGCACTCGCGGACGAGGTCGACGATCTGGCGGTAGTCGAAGGGCTTCTCGATGAAATCGATCGCCCCGCTCTTCACCGCGAGCACGGCCTTCGGGACGTCGGCGCGGCCCGAGAGGAAAATCACCGGCATCTCGATGCCCGTCTCGATGAGGTAGCGCTGCAGGTCGAGCCCGCTCATGCCCGGCATGTAGAGATCGAGGACGAGGCAGCCCGGCGCGCCGGGCTTGTAGGCCTTCAGGAAGCTCTTCGCGTTCGGGAAGGACTCGGCGCGAATGCCATTGCGCTTCATGAGCCAACCCAGGAGCTCGCGAATCGACTCGTCGTCATCGATTACGTAGACCGTGGGCCCGGCAGGGTCCGGGCCCTCGACCGGAGGCTTCGGGTTCACTGCCCCTCCCCGGAGGCGGAGCCCGCGGCGGCCATAAGGCCCTTGGCGCGCTCCACGAGGTCCTGGGTGGAGAACGGCTTCGTGATGTAGTCGTCGGCGCCCGCCTCCAGGCCGCGCTCCACGTCACGATGGCCTCCCTTGGCGGTGAGCATGAGCACGCGCGTTTCCGCAAGCGAGGCGTCGGCACGGATCAGCCGGCAGAGCTCCAGGCCGCTTCGCCGCGGCAGCATGATGTCGAGGAGCACGAGATGGGGCCTGAAGGTGCCGAGGAGGGAGAGCGCTTCCTCGCCGTCGGTCGCGGCGCGCGTCTCGAAGCCGGCCTTGCGCATGAGGAACTCCAGCGACGTCACGATGCTGGGCTCGTCTTCCGCGATCAGCACACGTTTCGCCATGGCGAGTCTCAGGCGCCGGCGGCGAGGCTGCCCGGATCCGCGGCGCCCGCGGCCGCCGGCAGGTCGAAGGAGAAGACCGATCCGCGCCCCGGCTCGCTCTCGACCCACAGGCGTCCGCCGAAATGGCCCACGATGCGCCTGCAGATGGCCAGGCCGAGCCCGGTCCCCGAGGGCTTGTCCGTCAGGGTGTCGCCGACCTGGCGGAACTTCTCGAAGATCAGGGCCTGGTTTTCCGCGCTGATCCCGACGCCGTTGTCGGAAACGTCGACCCGGACCGTGGATGCGTCGCACGACAGGCGCAATTCCACACGGCCCGACCCTGGCGTGCAGAACTTGGCGGCGTTCGACAGCAGGTTCAGCAGTACCTGCATCAGCCGGTCGCGATCGGCCATGACCCGGGGCGTGACGGGGGAAATCCTCATTTCGACCTGCACGCCGCGCGCCTTGAATATCGCGCTGGTCGCGTTGAGGGACTCGAGCACGATTTCGCGCATGTCGAGTTCCGCCGTTCGCCACTCCGCGAGCCCCGACTCGATCTTCGCGAGGTCGAGCACCTGGTTGATCAGCCGGGTCAGGCGCTCCGACTCCTTGATCACGAGCGCGAGGAAGCGCTGCCGCTCCACGCCTTCCAGGTCGGGATTGTCGTGGAGGATCTCGGAGAACGCGCGGATCGAGGTGAGCGGCGTGCGCAGTTCGTGCGTGACCGTGGAGATGAAGTCGTCCTTCAGCCGGTCCAGCTCCTTCAGGCGCTCGTTCGCGGCCTTGAGCTCCAGGGTGGCGCTCTCCAGCTCCTGCTGCTTTTCCTCGAGGCGATGGCTGTAGGCGATCACCTGCGAGGCCTCGTCGATGATCGTCATCACCTCCTCGAGGCCCAGGGGCTCCTCCTGCGCGACGGTCGCGACCATGGTCTTCGCGCTCGCCGCCCCGATGGTGCCGGCCAATTGCAGCTCCGCGAAGCGCACGAGGTCGCGATCGCCCTCCAGCTCATCCACGCTCGTCACGCCGCGCAGCCGCGCGTAGGACATGAAGAGTTCCGCGGCCCTTGCCGGCCCCAGGAAGCGGCCGACGAGCGTCTGCAGCGCCGATGCCGAGGTCGCCCCGCGCCAGGCCGAACCCGGCTCGCCCGTCTGCTGGTACACGTCCACGAAGAGGGTGGCCTGGACGTGCTCGGCCGCGCTTTGGCGGCGGACCACGGACCCGATCAGGTAGGCGCCCACGTTGGCGATCATGCTCCAGATCATCGCATGGGTGATCTGGTCGAGCCCGGCCAGCCCGAAGAGCTGCGTGGGCCGCAGGAGTTCCAGGCCCCAGGGCCCCTGCTCCACCAGCTCCGCGTCGAGCCAGCCCGACTTCGCGAAAGCCGGGAGCAGGAGCGTATAGACCCAGACGGTGAAGCCGGCCGAGAGCCCTGCCAGCGCGCCCAGCCGCGTTCCGCCCTTCCAGTACAGCCCGCCGATGACCGCGGGCGCGAACTGCGCCACCGCCGCGAAGGAAATGAGGCCGATGGAGACGAGCGCGTAGGCCTCGCCCGCGAGCAGGTAGTAGAAGTAGCCGCCCATGAGCAGCGCGATGATCGCCGCGCGACGGATATCCAGCAGCAGGCTCGAGAGGTCGCGCTGCTCCGTGAGGCGGAAAGCGCGCGTGCGAAGCAGCACCGGCATCACGAGGTCGTTGCAGATCATCGTCGACAGCGCGATGGTCTCGACGATCACCATGCCCGTGGCCGCGGAAAGCCCGCCGATGAACACGAGCAGCGCCAGCCCTTCGGCCTTCTGGACCATGGGAAGCGTCAGCACGAAGGTATCGGCGTCCACCTCGCCTTGCGGGAAGTGCAGCACCCCGCCGAACGCGATCGGCAGCACGAAGATGTTGATCGCCAGCATGTACAGCGGGAAGACCCAGGCCGCGCGCCTCAGGTGGCGCTCGTCCGTGTTCTCGATCACCGCAACCTGGAACTGGCGCGGCAGGAAGATGATCGCGAGCATGGAAAGCACCGTGAGCCACACCCAGCTCGCATAGCTTCCGGCCGCAGCTCCGAGAGGCGCCATCAGGATGCCCAGGTCCGGGCGGCTGGCCGCGCGCGCAAAGAGATCGCCCAGGCCGTCGTACATGAAGAAGGCGACATAGGATCCGACCGCCAGGAAGGCGATGAGCTTCACGATGGATTCGAAGGCGATCGCCGCCACCATGCCCTCGTGGCGCTCCGCGGCGTCGAGCTGGCGGGTGCCGAAGGCGATGGCGAAGAGCGCCATGAAGAGCGCGACGTAGAAGGCCGTGTCCTGCATGACCACCATCGATCCCACCTTGGGGGGCATCACGATCTCGGGATAGCCCAGGAGGATCTGGAAGCTGTTCGAGACGGCCTTCAGCTGCAGCGAGATGTAGGGCAGGATGCCGATGACGGCGATGATCGTCACGAGGCCGCCGATGAGCGCGCTCTTGCCGTATCGGGAGGCCACGAAATCGGCGAGCGACGTGGTGCGGTTCAACCGGACGATGCGCACCATCTTGCGCAGGACGAACCACCCCAGCAGCATCATGAGCGTCGGCCCGATGTAGATGGGCAGGAAACCCACACCGTCCGTCGCGGCCCGCCCGACACTGCCGTAGAACGTCCAGGCCGTCGCGTAGACCGCGAGCGACAGGCTGTACACCCAGGCATTGGAGATGATCGAGCGGCCCGCGGCCGCCCGCTTGTCCGCGAACCAGGCGACCGCGAAGAGCAGCCCGATGTAGGCGAACGAAACCGTGATGATGACCCAGCCCTGCAGCACGGCGCGTCCCCGCTAGGTCCCGCCCTCGATCACGACCGCCGCGAGCGCGATCGTCACCCCCCACGCGACGAACAGGTAGACGTAGAGAACCGGTACCCCTGCCGCGGTGGCGCCCACGTTGAAGAGCGCGAGGACGGGATAATTGAAGAGAAGGCACCCGAGCAGGAACAGGGACACGATGCGATACGCGCGCAGGCTCGGCTTTCTCATGGACTCCTCGGGAAGTCTGCGGGCGGAACCGCGGCCCCGTGGAGCCGCGCGCCCGGCGCTAGTAGAGTGCCCCGGCGCCCGCCTTGTCAATCGAGCCGGCGCGGCCGGTCAGGAGAGCCAGCGGTCCGCCCCCGACAGGGAGACCAGCTGCCCGGCGGTCGACGCCCCGATTCCGGCGGCCGCCGGAAGGACCATGAGCAGCAGCTGCGCCGTCGCAAGGCAGTCCGCGATCGCGCGGTGCCGGAAGGCCACCGGGATCGAGAACGTCTCGAGCCAGTCGTCCAGCCCGGAGAGCCGGCTCGCGTACCGGGGCCACACGAGCGGCGCGATGTCCGCGAGATCCAGCCACGGCCGCTTGAACGCGATGCCGAGGTGCCGATCGACGGCCCGGCGCAGCATCGTGGAATCGAACGGGGCGTGAAAGGCGACGAGCGGATCCTTGCCGACGAAGGCGAGGAAGGCGGCGAGCGCCTCGCGCGGATCCTCGCCCTGCGTCTGTTCGGTGCCCCCGATGCCGTGGATCTCGATGTTCGCGACCGTGCTCGGGGCCTCCTGGCGCAGGATCACCTCGAAGCTGTCGGCCAGGTCGATCTGGCCGTCGACGACGGCCAGGGCTCCCACCGCGATCAAGGTGTCGCTCACCGCCTCGAGGCCGCCCGACTCCACGGCGACCACGACCCATCTTCCCTTGGCCGGCGGGCGACCGCGCTCGTACTCGGCGAGGCCGCGCCAGCGCTCGACGGAGCGCGCCACCGCTTCCGGGAGCGAGGCGCGGGCGCGGCGGAAGGGCCAGATCGAGGAAATCACCGCCGCGGGGCCCTAGAGCTGATAGTCCAGTGCAACCCGGTTCTGCAGCTTGCGTGCCTGCCTGAGGGACTCGCGCAGGATGCGGCGATCGAGGCTGTTCAACGAATCCGGGTCGATCCGGTTCGGCTCCGACGCCCCGAGCCCCGGTCGAGGCTGTCCTGGGCGCGCAGTCGCAGCATCTGGACGAACTGGAAGGCGTCGATGGCTTCCCCGCCGACGATGTCCCCGAAAAGGCCCAGGGGAGGGCGCGTCTGCAGAGCGTTGGCCGCCATCTGCCGGAGGAAGACGGGCCGGTCCTTCACGTGGGCCAGCAGGAATTCGCGAAGCCGGTCGACCAGGCTCGCGTCGCCGTGGAGCGCGCGGAAGTCGAAGAAGATCGAGGCATTGAGCAGCGCCTCGGGATCCGAGTTGCGAATCCAGTCGTCGAAACGGTGGAACCACTCCGCGAGGCTCAGGCACCACGCCGGGTTGCGCGCCATGATGTCGCCCTTGCACAGGGGAAACCCGCAGGCATCCAGCGCACGGTTCACCTGGTCGGCGAACGCGAGGAGCTTTTTCCTCGTGGCGTCCCGGTCGTCGCCTTCCGCGTCGGGAAAGATGATGGCATTGTCCTGGTCCGTCGCGAGCGTCTGCTCGTTGCGGCCCTCGCTCCCCAGGCCCATCCAGCAGAACCCGATGCCGGCCACGTCGTGCTCGCGACGCGCGAGTTCGATCGCCCGCTCGGTGACCGCATCGTTCAAGGCCGAGATGAACTGCGTGAGCTGTTCGGCGGCCACCCCCTGCGCGAGCATGGCCGTGCCGAGCTCCCGGACCTCACGGGCCGCGAAGGCTAGGGCGTCGACCGTCTCGGCGCGGCCGATGTCCTTGCGAAGCCCCTGCATCGACAGGCGCTGCAAGCCAAACAGGTCGCGCTCGGAGATCACTCCCATGAGCCGGTCGCCTTCGATGACCAGCACGTGGCGAAAGCCCTTCCTCGCCATCAACTGCGCCGCCTCGGACAGGGCGCTCCCCGCCGCGAGCGTGGCCGGGTCGCGCGTCATCACCTCCGACACCGGCCGGTCCAGCGGTTGCGCGGCGAGCGCGACACGATTGAGGACGTCGGTCTGCGTGAATATCCCCGATGGGGCCCCGTCGCCGCCGGTCAGGACGATCGAGCCGATTCGCCGCGACTTCATCAGTTCCAGCACCTGGCGCACGCTCGCCGATTCCGGAAGCGTAACCGGCGCATGACGCAGGGCGTTCCGGAGCGGAGAAGCCATCGTGAGCTCGTCGGCAGCGCGGCTGGAGTACGCCTCGCGCGTCCCTCTCGTGGAGGCGGCCAGCAGCGCAGCCAGGCGCCGCGTGCAGAAGGCGTGGAACTCCGGGCTGCTCGACATCACCTCCTTGAAGCGGACCTCGTCGAGCACGTAGCAGAAGGTGTCTTTGAGGGCGGTGTAGCGCAGCGTGGTGGCGCGCGCGGCGACGAGCGCGCCGATCGGAAAGCACTCGCCATCGGTGAGCGTGGCGGCCATCGTGTGGAGCGAGACCTGCGTGGGTTCGTCGGCCTGCACGGCGCCGCGCTGGATGATGAAGAGCGAGTCGATGATCCCGTTTTCGGGCGACAGTATCACCGTGTCGCGGGCGAAATAGCGCAGCTTGAGGCCGCCGGCGAGGTGGGCGAGGTCCGCCTCCGCCATCGCATCGAAGGGCGCATGCTTGCGCAGGATGTCCGCGGTGGCGGCGACGAGGAGCGGCGGCGGCTGGCGTTCGTTCATGGCCAAAAGTGTTCCATGCTTCGGCGCGCCCGGAATGACGGCCGTCAATCGGGCGCGGACAGGGAGTGCGCGCTCCCTTCCGCGCCACCCCTGTCCGCACCGAGGCCTACAGCGGTTGCTTGAGCTGCTCCAGGATCGCCGGGTTCTCGAGCGTGGATACGTCCTGGGTGATCTCCTCGCCCTTGGCGAGGACGCGCAGCAGCCTGCGCATGATCTTGCCGGATCGCGTCTTCGGAAGGTTGTCGCCGAAACGGATTTCCTTGGGCTTCGCGATGGGGCCGATCTCCTTGCCGACCCAGTCCCGAAGCTCCTTCGCGAGCGCCCTGGCCGCGTCCCCCGTGGGGCGCTGGCCCTTGAGCACCACGAACGCCACGACGGCTTCTCCCGTCACGTCGTCCGGCCTCCCGACCACGGCCGCCTCGGCCACGAGCTTCGTGTTCGCGACCAGGGCCGACTCGATCTCCATCGTTCCCATGCGATGCCCGGAGACGTTGAGCACGTCGTCGATGCGCCCCATGATCGTGAAATAGCCCGTCTCCTTGTCGCGGATAGCGCCGTCGCCCGCGAGGTAGAGGGTTCCCCCCAGCTCCGCGGGGTAGTAGGACTTCCGGAACCGGTCGGGATCGCCCCAGATCGTGCGGATCATCGCGGGCCAGGGGCGTTTCACCACGAGGATGCCGCCCTGCCCGTTCGGGAGCTCATGGCCGGTCTCGTCGACGATCGATGCCATGATCCCCGGCAGCGGCAGCGTGCAGGAGCCCGGCACGAGCGGCGTGGCTCCCGGCAAGGGCGTGATCATGTGGCCTCCCGTCTCCGTCTGCCAGAACGTGTCGACCACGGGGCAGCGCGACCCGCCCACCGTCCGGTAGTACCACATCCAGGCCTCCGGGTTGATCGGCTCGCCGACGGTACCGAGGATGCGCAGCGACGAAAGGTCGTATTGCTTCGGCAACTCGCCTCCCGCCTTGATCAGGGAGCGGATCGCCGTCGGCGCGGTGTAGAAGACATTCACCTTGTGGTCCTGGATCATCTTCCAGAAACGCCCCGCATCGGGATACGTGGGCACTCCCTCGAACACGATTTCCGTCGCCCCCACCGCGAGCGGCCCGTAGGCGATGTAGGTATGGCCCGTCACCCAGCCCACGTCGGCCGTGCACCAGAAGACGTCGGTGGGCTTGTGGTCGAACGTCCAGTTCATCGTGAGCATCGCGTGCAGCAGGTAGCCGGCGGTCGAATGCTGGACGCCCTTGGGCTTGCCCGTGGATCCCGAGGTGTACAGGATGAAGAGCGGATGCTCGGCATCGACCCAGGTCGGTTCGCACTCGTTGGGCTGGCCCTGGACCGCGTCGTGCCACCACTGGTCGCGCGGCGCGTGCATCGCCACCGCGGAACCGGAGCGCTTGTAGACGATCACCCGGCGGATGCTCTCGCAGCCGCCCATGGCGAGCGCCTCGTCGACCGCGGGCTTGAGCGGGATCTCCTTGCCGCCGCGGAACTGCCCGTCGGCGGTGATCACGGCGACGGCGCCCGCGTCGATGATCCGCTCCTGCAGGCTCTTGGCGGAAAAGCCGGCGAAGACCACGGAGTGGGTGGCGCCGATGCGCGCGCAGGCCTGCATCGCGACCACCGCCTCGATCGACATCGGCATGTAGACGAGGACGCGCTCGCCCTTGGCGATGCCGCCGGCCTTGAGCGCGTTGGCGAACCGGCAGACGCGGTGGTAGAGCTCCCGGTAGGTGACCTTGGTCACCTTCCCGTCGTCCGCCTCGAAGATGATCGCGACCTTGTCGGGCTGCGACTCCAGGTGCCGGTCGAGGCAGTTGTAGGAGGCGTTCAACTCGCCGTCGTGGAACCACCGGTAGAAAGGCGCCTTCGATTCGTCGAGGGTCTTCGTGAACGGCTTCGACCAGAGCAGGTTCTCGCGCGCGAGCCGCGCCCAGAAGCCCTCGAAATCGCGCCCCGCCTCGTCGCAGAGGGCCTGGTAGGCGACCATGCCGGATACATTTGCCTGCTTCACGAAAGCTTCCGCGGGCGGGAAGACGCGTTCCTCGTGGTGGACGGATTCGATCTTCGACATGCCGGTATTCCTCCTTTTTTCTGGTGCCTGCTCGGCGGCCTTCGGCCTTCTCGTGGCGGCTGGGGCCCGCTGCCTGCGGGCCGCGTTTTTATAGCACAGGGCCACCGCCTCCGCGCCCCTCGCCCCCCGGGAAAACCCGCGCCCGCGCGCCCAAGTCTACTATCTTATATAAGAGCGTTGACGCACCGCAGCATAGGTGCTAGCGTGAAACGCGGCTCCCGATGCGGCGGCAGGCAGGTGCCATGCCGCCCGAAGGGCCATCACCGCAAACCCTTGATTCCCAGAGGATCCCATGACCTCCCCGCCGATCGCCGCCATGCCCGCCCCTTCCCCGGCCGCGCCCGAGATCCTCGGCGACTACTGGCCGGGCATCCAGATCTACTATCCGCCCGTCAAGTACGCGCCTTCGCTGGGCATCTACGAGGACATCGAGCAGGCCGCGCAGCGCTTCAACAAGCACGCTTGGAACACCAGCTCGCATACCCTGCTCTTCGACCTCGAGGACGGCTGCCGACAGAAGGAGCTGAGCCGCGAACTGCTGCGCCGCGAGCTGCCCGGCCTGCCGAGAAAGCGCGAGGTCCAGATCGCGGTGCGCATCAACCCGTTCCGGACGGAGGAGTACGAAAAGGACCTCGCGCTGGTGCGCGACCTCGCCGACTACTTCGACGTCGTCATGCTCGCGAAGGCCGGGGAAGCCTATGGCGCCCCGGAGATACGCGATCTTTCCGCGGTTCTCGTGGGGCTGAACAACCGGATCACCATCCAGCCGATCATCGAGCACCCCAAGTCGCTCAAGATCGCGCCGGAACTGATGCAGTACCCGACCGTGAAGCACGTGGTCTTCGGCATCCACGACTTCTCCAAGGCGATGGGCATCCACATCACGCCGCGCCACTGGACGGAGGAGCTCAAGTTCTACCTGCACGACATCCTCTTCGAGGCGCGCATCGCGGGCAAGGGCGTCATCGGGGGCGTGGAGACCCTGATCGGGGAGTCGACGATGCCCGAGGACTTCGTCGAGCCCGACGACGTGCGCCGCTGGCTCGACCTGCACGGCGACGAGGAGTCGCGCGTGGTCTACCGGCACGCCTGCGAGGAGGCCTCCCTGGGGCTCTCGGGCAAGCAGGTGATCCACCCCTCCCACATCCACCCCTGCAAGGTGGCGTTCACGCCCTCCCCGTCCGAGATCAAGACCAAGATCGAGATCCTCGGGGCGGCGGTGGAAGCCGATGCGCTGCTCGGCGGCGCCATCAAGTTCCAGGGAGAGATGCTCGATCCGCCGATGTTCGGCAAGGCCCTGCAGACGCTCCTGCGCGCCCACGCGCTGCACGCGCTCTCCGCGGAGGACACGGACTTCGCCATGGACGTCCTGCGCCGGCTCCCCGCCCAGGTCGTCCGGGAAAACTGGCCTTACGGAGTCATCCTGTGACGGCCGTGTTGAGGACAGTTTCGGCGGTCACTGACCTTCAGGTCACGAGAACGCCAAAACTGGCCGTACGGAGTCATCCTGTGACCCCGCGCCGAGGGCAGTTTCGGCGGTCACTGACCTTCAGGTCACGGGAACGCCAAAACTGGCCTTACGGAGTCATCCTGTGACCCCGAGCAACCGCTCCGCACTCGCGCCGTTCCCGCCCTGGAAGTGGGAGGTGCCCGCGCGCCTGAACATCGGCGTGGCCTGCACCGACGCGCACCTGGGCACGGCCGCGGCCGACCGGGTGGCGATGATCGTCGAAGACGATGCGCTGGGCACGAGTTCCATCACCTACCGCGCCCTCGCCGAGCGCACCAGCCGCTTCGCGCAGCTGCTTCGCAATCTCGGCATCGGAGCCGGCGAGCGCGTGCTGATACGTCTGCCCAACGCCATCGACTATCCGACCGCCTTCCTGGGCGCCATGAAGCGCGGGGCGGTGAGCGTGCCGACCTCGACGCTCCTCACCGCCGAGGAAGTCGAGTACCTCGCCCACGATTCCGGAGCGCAGGCGATCGTCATCGACAAGGCCGCCTGGAAGGCGATGGGCCCCCAGCTCGCGGGAAAGGAGTCGCTGCGATTCGCGCTGCTGTCGGGCCCCGGCGAGACGCTGCCCTTCGACGGCGTCGAGGTGATCGACCTCGAGGGCGCGCTCTCGGCGATAGCGCGGTGGGAACCGCCGGCCGATACCGCGATCGACGATCCCGCCTACCTCGTCTACACCTCGGGGACCACCGGTTACCCGAAAGGGGTCCTCCACGGCCACCGCTCGCTCATCGGGCGCACGCCCGCGGCGGCGTACTGGTTCGATTTCCAGGATCCCCGGTCGCCGGACGCGCAGGGCCGCGGCAACGGCGCCGGGGAAGTCGACCGCATCGTCCATTCGGGCAAGTTCAACTGGACCTACGTGCTGGGCTCGGCGCTCATGGATCCGCTCTACCGCGGCAAGACGATGATCGCCCACGAGGGGAAGAACGACGCCGCGACGTGGCCGCGCCTCATCGCGAAGCACGGCGCGACGATCTTCATCGGCGTGCCGACCGTCTACCGCCAGATCCTGCAGAAGACGGCCTTCACGACGGCGGACGTGCCCACGCTCCGGCATTGCATGAGCGCCGGCGAGCATCTCTCCGACGAGGTGTTCGGCCTGTGGAAGGAGCGCTTCGGCCTCGACATCTTCGAGGCGGTGGGCATGAGCGAGTTCAGCTACTACCTGTCGCAGAGCAAGCTGCGCCCGATCCGCCCGGGCAGCGCCGGGTTCCCCCAGCCCGGCCACGACGTCCGGCTGCTCGACCCGGAAACACTCGAGGAGGTCGCCGCCGGCGAGGAGGGCATGATCTGCATCCCCGAGTCCGACCCCGGGCTCTTCCTGCGCTACTGGAACCTCCCCGAGGAGACGGCCAAGCAGCGTCACGACGGCTGGTTCTTCACCGGCGACTATGCGCGCTACGATGCCGACGGCTACCTGTGGTTCCTCGGCCGCAAGGACGACATCATCAAGAGCTTCGGCTATCGCGTCTCGCCTTACGAGATCGAGCGCGTGCTGAAGAGCCATCCCGCGGTCGCCGATTGCGCCTGCGTGGGCGAGGAAGCGGGCAGGGACAAGCTCCTCGTCGTCGCCTACGTGATCCCGCACCCCGGCCAGAGCGTCACGCCCGACGAACTCGCGGCTTTCGGGCACGAGCACCTCGCTTCCTACAAGGCGCCGAAGGTGGTCTACCTCGCCCGCGACTTTCCGAGGACCCGCAACGGCAAGATATTGCGTCGTGATATCACGCCGGCCATCGCGATCTCGCGTTCTGCAGGCTAGAATCGCCGGATGTCCACGCTCACTCCGCCCCGCACACCCGTCCGCCCGAACGCCCTGCGCTACCTGGGCGGCTTCATCTTCTGGACCCGCTGGCTGCAGGCGCCGCTCTACCTGGGCCTGATCGTGGCCCAGGCCGTCTATGTCGTCCACTTCTGGGTGGAACTGGTCCACCTGGTCGAGGCCGCGTTCGGCGACAAGGCCGCGCTCGCCTTGCTCATCGACAGCGTCGGCTACAGCCTGCCCGAGATCAAGGATGCCGCGGGAACGGTGATCGGCCACGCGGCGCCCAAGTTCAACGAAACGGTGATCATGCTGGTGGTGCTCGCGCTGATCGACGTGGTGATGATCTCGAACCTCCTGATCATGGTGATCGTCGGCGGCTACGAGACCTTCGTCTCGCGCCTCGATCTCGAGGGCCATCCCGACCAGCCCGAGTGGCTCTCCCACGTGAACGCGTCCGTGCTCAAGGTGAAGCTCGCCACCGCGATCATCGGCATTTCCTCCATCCACCTGCTGAAGACCTTCATCAACGCCGACAACTACACCGAGAAGGTGCTCGTCGCCCAGACCGCGATCCACATCGCGTTCCTCTTCTCGGCCATGGCGATCGCGGCCTGCGACCGCATCATGCCGCGGCCGGCGACCGCCCCGCACTAGCCCGGCGCGCCCCGCCGGGCCTTGACCTGGCGCAATCGCGCCTCACGCGGCCGCGTGGGACCTTTCGCCCCTGCGGAGCGCCCTGCACTTTGGTCTAAAATGACCGTCTCCCACTCCCGAAGTCCGGCCCTTCCCGCCGGGCCTCCACCGCCATGACCACGATCCGCCAGGAAGACCTGATCCAGAGCGTCGCCGACGCCTTCCAGTACATCAGCTACTACCATCCGGTCGACTACATTCGCGCCCTCGCCAAGGCCTACGAGCGCGAGGAGTCGCCCGCGGCCCGCGACGCGATGGCGCAGATCCTCATCAACTCGCGCATGTCTGCGGAGGGCCACCGCCCCATGTGCCAGGACACGGGCATCGCCATCGCCTTCATCCGCGTCGGCATGGACGTGCGCTGGGACGTGAAGATGACGCTGCAGCAGATGGTCGACGAGGGCGTGCGCCGCGCCTACACCGACAAGGACAACCCGCTGCGGGCCTCCGTCCTCGCCGACCCGGACGGCAAGCGCAAGAGCACCGGCGACAACACGCCCGCCGTGGTGCATGTGGAGCTGGTCCCCGGCAACAAGGTCGAGGTGATCGTCGCGGCCAAGGGCGGCGGCTCGGAGAACAAGAGCAAGTTCGCGATGCTGCTTCCCTCGGACTCCGTGGTCGACTGGGTGCTCTCGGTCGTGCCCACGATGGGCGCGGACTGGTGTCCGCCCGGCATCCTGTCCCTCGGCATCGGCGGCACGCCCGAGAAGGCGATGCTCATGGCCAAGTGGGGCATGATGGATCCGATCGACATCCAGGACCTGCTCGCGCGCGGGGCCAGGAACCGCGCCGAGGAACTGCGCCTCGAGCTCTACGACAAGGTGAACGCGCTGGGCATCGGCGCGCAGGGCCTGGGAGGCCTCACCACGGTGCTCGACGTGAAGGTGAACGACTATCCCACGCACGCCGCCTCCAAGCCCGTGGCACTCCTGCCCAACTGTGCAGCCACGCGCCACCAGCACTTCGTCCTCGACGGCACCGGCCCCGCCACCTTCGCGCCTCCCGATCTCGAGGACTGGCCGAAGCTCGCCCTCGACTTCGCCAAGAGCCGGCGCGTGAACCTCGACTCGCTCACCAAGGCCGACCTCGCGAACTGGAAGGCCGGCGAGACGCTGCTGCTCTCCGGCAAGCTCCTCACCGGCCGCGACGCCGCGCACAAGCGCCTGGTGGAAATGATGGCCAAGGGCGAGAAGCTCCCCGTCGACTTCACCAATCGTTTCATCTACTACGTGGGCCCCGTCGACGCCGTGCGCGAGGAGGCGGTGGGCCCCGCGGGCCCGACGACCAGCTCGCGGATGGACAAGTTCGTCGAGCCCATGCTCGCCAAGTCCGGCCTGATCGGCATGGTGGGCAAGAGCGAGCGCGGCCCGGTCGCGATCGAGTCCATCAAGAAGCACGGCGCGGCCTACTGCATCGCCGTGGGCGGCGCGGCCTATCTCGTGTCCAAGTCGATCAAGAAGGCGCGTGTCCTCGCCTTCGAGGAGCTCGGCATGGAGGCGATCCACGAATTCGAGGTGAAGGACATGCCGGTGACGGTCGCCGTCGACGCGGGCGGCAACGCCGTGCACAAGGCCGGCCCCGCGCAGTGGCGCGCGAAGATCGGCAAGATCCCGGTCGTCGTCGCGTAGGCGATTTGGCAAGGCCAGCGGTCGCCCGCTCGGGCTCCTCCGACGCGCTCTGGCTCGCGCGCCTCGCGAGGAGTGCGAAGCCCGTCTTCGTGATCACGGAGTCGGCGCAGGACGCGGAGCGGCTTCGCGACGAGATCGCGTGGTTCGACCCCACCCTTGCGGTCAACCGGCTTCCGGACTGGGAGACGCTGCCCTACGACCAGTTCTCGCCGCACCCCGACCTGGTGTCGGAACGCCTGGCGACGCTGCACCAGTTCTCCCAGGGTGCCTGTGACGTGGGGCTCATCCCGGTCGCGACCGCGCTGCAGCGCCTGGCGCCGCGCAGCTACCTCGCCGCGCGGACCTTTTTCCTCAAGCAGAAGTCCCGCCTGGACCTCGAGGCGCTCAAGGCGCAGCTGGCACTGGCGGGCTACGCCGCCGTCCAGCAGGTGATGGCGCCCGGGGAGTTCTGCGTCCGCGGTGGCCTCGTCGACCTCTTCCCGACGGGCAGCGCGGTTCCCTACCGCATCGACCTCCTCGGAGAGGAGATCGAGTCCATCCGCAGCTTCGACGTGGACACGCAGCGCTCCATCTACCCGGTGACCGAGGTGCGCCTGCTGCCCGCGCGGGAGTTCCCCATGGACGACGAGGCGCGCGCGCGCTTCAGGGCCAACTTCCGCGAGCGCTTCGAGGGCGACCCCACGAAACGGCGCGCCTACAAGGATGTCTCCAACGGCATCGCCCCGGCGGGCGTCGAATGCTACCTGCCGCTGTTCCACGAGTCGACGGCGACGCTCTTCGACTACCTGCCGCCCGGGGCGACCTGCGTCCTGCAGGAGGACGTGCCCGCGGGGGCGGAGGCGTTCTGGCGCGACCTGAAGGGCCGCTGGGACCTGCTGCGCGGCGACGCCGACCGGCCGCTCCTGGCGCCGGGCGATCTCTACCTTCCGGCCGAGGCGTTCTTCATCGGGCTGCAGGCGTTTCCCCGCATCGACGTGAAGCGCGGTGCGGCCGGCCCGCCCCCTGCGAACGCGCAGTCATTCGTCGCGGAAGGCGTGCCCGACGTCGGCGTGGACCGGCGCTCCGCGGAGCCGCTGCATGCGCTCGAGCGGCTGGTCGGCACGTTCGACGGGCGAGTGCTCATCGTCGCCGACGGCCCCGGACGCCGGGAGACCCTCGCGCAGATGCTCGGCGAACACGGCCTGCACCCCGCGCTCGTCGACGACTGGGCGCTGTTCGCGCAATCCGCCTCGCCCCTCGCCCTCACCCACGGCCCGCTCGCCGCGGGGTTCTCGCTGCCCGGCGAGCGGCTGGCGATCGTGACCGAGGCGGAGCTCTACCCCTCGCAGGTCCGCCAGAGCCGCCGCAGGGACGCGCACGGGCGCACCAGCGCGGAAGCGATGCTGCGCGACCTGGCCGAGGTGAAGGAGGGCGACCCGGTCGTCCACAGCCAGCACGGGATCGGGCGCTACCAGGGGCTCGTGACCATGGACCTGGGCGAGGGACCGACGGAGTTCCTGCATCTCGAGTACGACGGAGGCGACAAGCTCTACCTGCCCGTCTCGCAACTGCACGTGATCAGCCGCTACGCCGGCGCCTCGCCCGAGGACGCGCCCGTGCACCGTCTCGGCAGCGGCCAGTGGGAGAAGGCGCGGCGCAAGGCCGCCCAGCAGGTGCGCGACGCCGCCGCCGAACTCCTCGACCTGTACGCCCGGCGCGCGGCCCGGCAGGGCTTCGCCTTTCCCCTGAAGGAGCAGGACTACGAGGCCTTCTCCGCGGCCTTCGAGTTCGAGGAGACGCCCGACCAGGCGAGCGCGATCCGCGCGGTCATCGCGGACATGACCGGGGGCAAGCCCATGGACCGGCTCGTGTGCGGGGACGTGGGCTTCGGGAAGACCGAGGTCGCGATGCGCGCGGCATTCGTCGCCGTCGCGGCAGGCCGGCAGGTGGCGATCCTCGTGCCGACGACGCTGCTCGCGGAACAGCACTTCACGAATTTCAGCGACCGTTTCGCCCCCTGGCCCGTGAAGCTCGCGGAGCTCTCGCGCTTCCGCAGCGCGAAGGAGACGGCGGGGGCGATCGCGGGCCTCGCCGACGGCACGGTCGACATCGCGATAGGCACGCACAAGCTCATCCAGAAGGACGTGGCGTTCCGGAACCTCGGCCTCGTCATCATCGACGAGGAGCACCGCTTCGGGGTGCGCCAGAAGGAGAGCCTGAAACGCCTGCGCTCCCAGGTCGACGTGCTCACGCTCACGGCCACGCCGATCCCGCGCACCCTCGCGATGTCGCTCGAGGGCTTGCGCGACTTCTCCGTGATCGCGACCGCGCCACAGCGCCGCCTCGCCATCAAGACCTTCGTGGCCCGCCACTCCGCCGGCATCGTGCGCGAGGCGGTGCTGCGGGAGTTGAAGCGCGGCGGCCAGGCCTACTACCTCTGGAACGAGGTGGAGACGATCGAGAACCGCCGCGAGGCGCTGGAGAAGCTGCTGCCGGAGGCGCGCATCAGCGTGGCCCATGGCCAGATGCGCGAGCGCGATCTCGAGCGCGTCATGCGCGACTTCTACCACCAGCGGTCCAACGTGCTGCTGTGCTCGACCATCATCGAAACCGGCATCGACGTGCCCTCGGCCAACACGATCCTGATCGACCGCGCCGACCGCTTCGGGCTCGCCCAGTTGCACCAGTTGCGCGGGCGGGTGGGCCGGTCGCACCACCAGGCCTACGCGTACCTCCTCACCCCGCCGGAGGACGCGCTGGGCGCCAACGCGAAGAAGCGCCTGGAGGCCATCCAGGCGATGGAGGACCTGGGCGCGGGCTTCTACCTCGCGATGCACGACCTGGAGATCCGCGGCGCAGGCGAGGTGCTGGGCGAGAGCCAGTCCGGCGGCATCCACGACGTGGGGTTCGCGCTCTACACGGAGATGCTCGAGCACGCCGTGAAATCCCTGCGGGCCGGGAAGGAGCCCGATCTCTCGCGCCCCCTGGCGGTGGCCGCCGAGGTGAATCTCCACGCCCCGGCACTGCTTCCCGAGGCCTATTGCGGCGACGTGCACGAGCGGCTCGTGATCTACAAGCGGCTCGCCAACTGCGCGAGCGAGGACGACCTGCAGCGGCTCACCGAGGAACTCGTCGATCGCTTCGGGTCGCTTCCGGAACCGGCACGCGTGCTGCTCGAGTGCCACCGGCTGCGCATCCAGGGCGCCCCGCTCGGCGTGGCGCGCATCGACGCGAGCCCGGCCGCCATCGTCGTGCAGTTCGTTCCCGACCCCCCGGTCGACGGCCGGCGCATCATCTCGCTCGTGCAGTCCGGCGGGCGCTACCGCATGCCCGGTCCCGACCGCGTGCGCATCGAGGCCGCCATCGAAGACCTTCGCGAGCGCGCCGCCGAGGTGCGCGGATTCATGAAGCGCCTGGTGGCTCCGTGAGCACCTTCGACCTCGTGGTCCAGGGATCCCGGGTCGGGGCGCCCGATCTCGAGGCGCTGCGCTCCCTTTCCCGGGCAAGCGCGGTCGAGCGCGGCTCCGGCGGGGAATTCCGGATCCTCGGTGCGGACCCTGCCGCGCGCGCGAACGTCGCCGAGCGCTGCGCGACGGCCCGTCTCGACTGGGGATTCGTCGCCCGGGGCAGCCGCCTCGCGGACTTCGGCCTGCTCGCCCTAGACATGGACTCGACCCTCATCACCGTGGAGTGCATCGACGAGATCGCGGACTTCGCCGGGCGCAAGGCGGAGGTCTCCGCGATCACCGCCGCCGCGATGCGAGGCGAGATCGACTGGGCCCAGAGCCTGCATCGGCGAGTGGCCGCGCTTGTGGGCCTCGAAGCCGGCGTGCTCGATCGGGTCTACCGGGAGCGGCTCGAACTCACGGCCGGCGCACGCGAGCTGCTGGACGCCGCGCACCGTTGCGGGACCAGGACATTGCTCGTCTCCGGCGGGTTCACGTGCTTCACGGACCTCCTGCGCGACCGGCTTGGCATCGGCGAGGCCCATGCCAACGTGCTCGTCGTCGAGGATGGCCGCCTTGCAGGGCGCGTGAGCGGCCCTCTCGTGGACGCTGCGGGCAAGGCGCGGCACGTGGCGCGATTGCGCCGGTCGCTCGGGCTGCCGAAGGAGCGCGTCCTCGTCATCGGCGACGGCGCGAACGACCTCGCGATGATGGAGGAGGCGGGAACGAGCATCGCCTTCCACGCCAAGCCGATCGTGCGCGACCGCGCCACCTTCGCGCTCTCGCACGTGGGGCTCGAAGGGGTGCTCGGGCTTTTTCCGGCCTAGCTGCCGGAGGGACTGCGCGCCGGTCGCGGGCGGGGAAATACACGTAATCGCCCTGCGCGACCCGCGCGGCCTCGCGCCCGCGCCTGCTTCGGGTTCCTGCGGCCGGTCCCACCACGTCGCGCGGTTGCGGCTGCGCAGTTCGCGAAGCTCCGGGTGCTGGTCGAGGAGCTGGTCGAGAAACCGCGTGGCTTCGGAACGGTAGGCCATGGGAAGGTGCGACGCCGGTGACAGGGAAACGGCGGCGATCATAGCACGCGTCTCCCGGCGACCGATTGCGCCACGCGCGCGCCACGGAGGATAATCCACGACCCAACCCAGGCTCTTCCGCGATGCGCATCTCCTACCCGCGCTCGTTCCTGTCGCTGCTGCTCATCGGCTTCACGATCGTCGCCGCGCCGCTGGTGTTCGCGCTCTTCGCCAACGCGGTGGCGTTCGACAAGCTCGCCGCGCTCTCCGAGCAGGCGGTGCTCGCCGCCGTGCGCGTGACGCAGGCGAGCCGCGCCCTCGCCTCGCAGGTCGCCCCCCTCGAACGCGCGGCGCGACAGTATGCCGTGGCCGGAGAGGCGCCCTTCCTCGACGCCTATCGCGCCGACCGCGCTGACTTCGCCGCGGCGCTGCGGACGCTCGAGGAGATGTCGCTGTCGGAAGCGCAGCGCGTGGAAACCACGGCGATCGCGGGCATCGAGGAGGAGATCCACGCTCGCCTGTCGCGGATGCCGTCCTCGCCGGAGCTCTCGATGCGCCTCACGGCCGACTTCCGCCTCCTCTCGTCGCGTGCGCGGTCCCTGGTCTCCCTGGGAGAGGGCGTGATCGACGAGGCCATCGAGCGCCTTCGGGCGCAGGCCGTGCGCGCGCGCAGCGGCGTCTTCTGGCTGCTGGTCGCGCTGATCCCCACCGCCGTGCTCCTCATCGCGAGCTTCACCTTCCTGATCTCGCGCCCCATCAACCAGGTGAGTTCCGCCATCCGGCGCCTGGGCGACGGCGAGTTCGCGCGCCCGGTCGAGATCGAGGGCCCCGGCGACATGGTCCGCCTGGGCGAGCAGCTCGACTGGCTGCGCCGGCGCCTGGTCACGCTGGAGGAGCAGAAGACCCGGTTCCTGCAGCACATCTCCCACGAGCTGAAGACGCCCCTCACGGCGCTGCGCGAGGGATCCGACCTCCTGTCCTCCGGCGTCGTGGGAAACCTCAACGCCGAGCAGCACGAGATCGCAGGCATCCTGCGCGAGAACTCGATCGAACTGCGGAAGTTGATCGAGGGGCTCCTCAACTACAGCGCGGTGCACGCCCAGGCCTCCTTCCTCGACGCGAGGATCGTGCAGCTTCGCGACGTCGTGAAGCGCGTCGTGAACGACCGCAAGCTCGCCATGGTGGCGAGAAGCATCCGCGTCGACTTCAACGCGGAGAACGTCACCGCCTACTGCGACGAGGAGAAGATCCGCGCGATGCTCGACAACCTGCTGTCCAACGCGGTGAAGTTCTCGCCGGAGCGTGGCCTCGTCACGGTGAAGCTCTACAAGGACCGCAGGGACGCCGTCTTCGAGGTGGCCGACGAGGGGCCCGGAATCCCCGCACCGGAGCGCGAGAAGGTTTTCGAGGCCTTCTACCGGGGAACCGACGCCCCCATTGCGGCGATCAAGGGCAGCGGCCTGGGGCTGTCGATCGTCAAGGAGTACGTGAGCCTCCACAAGGGCCGCGTGGAGATCATCGACGGGCCCGGCGCCCACTTCCGGATCCGCATTCCCCGCAAGCGGGACCAGCACGAAGCGGCCGCATGAGGCGCGCGCACCGAAATTCCCGGGCCCGTCGGCCCCTGATGGCAGGGTTCTTGCTGCCGGTTGGCGACAACCGTCCGCCGGCGGAATACGGGCCGGCGCCCCCTCCCGAAACGACCTGCTTCGATCGCCACCATGCTGATGACCCCCATTGCAGCACCCGCAAGGACCCCACCTCCCGCCATGACCTCGCAAGGCCGCGCCTCGCTGTTGCTGGTTGACGACGATCCGGATCTCCTCCGGCTCCTCGCGATCCGGCTCAAGGCCAACGGATACGCCGTGAACGCGGTCGACAGCGGGCCCCGAGCCCTCGCGGCCATCGCCGCCTTCCGTCCCGATGTCGTGCTCTCCGACCTGCGCATGAGCGGGATGGACGGCATGGCGCTGTTCCAGGAGATCCAGGCGTCCTACCCGGGACTGCCGGTCATCATCCTCACCGCGCACGGCACGATTCCCGACGCCGTGGCGGCGGTGAAGCGCGGCGTGTTCGGGTATCTCACCAAGCCCTACGACGCGGACGAGCTGCTGGCGCAGATCGCGCGCGCCCTCGCGCTGCACGGCGGGCACAAGGGGCGCACGGGAGAGGGGCAGGCGTGGCGCGAGGAGATCGTCACGCGCTCTTCCCTCATGGAGGATCTCCTGTCGCGGGCGCAGCGCGTGGCCTCGAGCGACGCGAGCGTCCTGATACAGGGCGAGAGCGGAACGGGCAAGGAACTCCTCGCCCGCGCCATCCACCGCGCCAGCCCGCGCGCCGGCGAGCCCTTTGTCGCGATCAACTGCGGCGCGATTCCGGAAACGCTGCTGGAGAGCGAACTCTTCGGGCACACGAAGGGCTCGTTCACCGGCGCCATCGCTGACCATCGCGGCCTCTTCATCACCGCCGACCGGGGAACGCTGTTCCTGGACGAGATCGGCGACATGCCGCTGCCGCTGCAGGTGAAGCTGCTGCGCGTGATCGAGGCCCGCGAGGTGCGCCCGATCGGCGCCTCGCGCACGGTCCCCATCGACGTGCGCATCATTTCCGCGACCCACCGCGACCTCGCGAAGGAAAAGGAAACCGGTGGCTTTCGCGAGGATCTCTACTACCGCCTGAACGTGGTCGGCCTGCGCCTGCCCAGCCTGGCCGAGCGCCCCGAGGACATCGCGCTCCTCGCGCGGCACTTCCTCGAATCGATGGCGCACCGCTACGGGCGCGACAAGGCTTCCTTCGCCCCCGCGGCGCTGGAGATGCTGGGCAAGGCGAAATGGCCGGGGAACGTCCGGCAGCTCTACAACGTGGTGGAGCAATCGGTCGCGCTGTGCCCGACGGAAGTGATCCCGACCGTGTTCGTCGAACAGGCGATCCAGGTCGAGATGCACGAGATGACTTCCTTCGAGGATGCCCGGAAGCGCTTCGAGCGCGACTACCTCACGCGACTGATGAAGCTCACCCAGGGCAGCGTGTCGCAGGCCGCGCGCCTCGCCCGGCGCAACCGGACGGAGTTCTACAAGCTCCTGCAACGCCACGGCATCGAGGCGGCGATCTTCAAAACCGGCTCGAAGTGACGCGGGCCGTCTCCACCCGGAGACAGCCTGCGCAGCCGAAAATCAAGGGGTTACGTTTGTAACGCGTTTTGGATGTCGCCGGTTGGCGACGACATCCGCTGCCCTGTCCCACCATCGCCCAGGCAGGGGTTTAGGTAAGAGACTGATTTTTCAAGGAAACATGGACTTGGCACTGCGATTGCTAGATAATCCATGCGAAACGTCATGCCAGAGCCTCCTCGGCTCCGGGTCGGTGAAAGGCCGGCTGGTTCTTCCTCCGTTTTCAAGAGTGCGCCTTGTGGGGCAGGTTTCCTGCCCCTTTTTTTTGCCTTTTTTTCAGGCACTTCGGACCAATGGCCGGGGGTATATAAGGGCGCGTTGATATAAGTCAGCCGGTCCCTGCCGTCCCGGGCGCCTAATGGTGGCGAAAGGGAGGCACGCTCGCGCAATTCCTTCTCGCAGGGCTCGTGGGCGTCCGTCCCGACGTCATACCACCCTGTCAGAAAAGGAGTACGCGCCATGAAGCTTCGCACCCTTGCCGCCGTGATCGCGATGGGACTCGCTCCCGCCGCACTCGCCGAGGCACCGGCCGCCAAGGCCAACATCCCGAAGTTCTGCACCAACTGCCACAAGGCCGGGGCAGGAGAGACTTTCGGCAATTTCGAGAACGTCGCCTTCAAGTCCCAGTCGATCCAGTTGAAGATCGACGCGGCGACCGAGATCGTGAAGTTCGACCCCAAGGCCATCCAGGTGGTCGAAGGCGGGGATCCCAAGCCCGCGGAGGCGATGCGCGACATGCGCAAGGGCCACGAGGCGAAGATCGCCTACGTCGAGAAGGACGGGGTCAAGACGGCCACGAAGATCTGGTTCAAGGGCCCGATCAAGATCGCCCCCGAGAAGCTCGCGCACTATGAAGACGTCGCCGCGCTCGTGGCGAAGGGCCCGGATGCCGGCAACTACGTGCTGGTGGACTCGCGCCCCGTGCCGCGCGTGCAGGAAGGCACCATTCCCACCGCGATCAACCTGCCCTTCACGACCAAGGGCTTCGATGCGCTCGCCGCGCAGAAACTCCCCGCCGACAAGGCGAAGCGCATCGTCTTCTTCTGCCAGGGCATTACCTGCATGCTGAGCCCGAACTCGCTCCTGCGCGCCGAGGCGATGGGTTACACGAACGTGCGGGTCTACCGGGAGGGGTGGCCGGAGTGGACACAGAAGAGCGTCGGCGTCCTCGCGGCGACGCACCTGAAAGAGGCGTGGATCGACAAGGCCATCCCGCACGTCCTGGTCGACGCGCGCCCGGCGGCCGAATCCAAGGCGGGCTTCATTCCGGGAGCGGCCGCCATCTCCCCGGCGCAGGTGAAGGCCGCGGTCGCCAAGTTCCCCGACAAGAAGCTGAAGCCCCCGATCATGGTCTATGACGCCGACAACGGGAAGGCGGCCATGGAAGTGGCTTCCGCGATCACCCGCGCAGGCTACGTGAACGTGACCGTGATTCCCGGCGGCTTCAACGGCTGGAAGTCCGCGGGCTACCCGGTCGCCACCGGCGCCCTCGCGACGTCGGTCGCCTACGTGCCCAAGCCGCGCGCCGGCGACATCGGGATGGAGGCTTTCCGCAAGCTCGTGGCCAACACCCCGGCCGACACGTTGATCCTCGACGTGCGCAATACCGACGAGGCCAACGCCGGCATGATCAAGGGCGCGAAGCTCATTCCCGACGAGGATCTCCTCGCGCGCATGGCGGAAATCCCGAAGGACAAGCGCATCGTCGCGCACTGCTCGACGGGCGTTCGCGCGGAAATGGCCTATCACAAGCTGAAGGACAAGGGCTACAACGCGGCCTTCGTGAATGCCGAGGTCGACATCGACAAGGCAGGCAAGGTCACGGTCAGCCCCAACTGACCAGCGGCGCTTTGCTCGAGGGGGCGGGGAAACCCGCCCCCTTCGCTTTTCAGGCGATCAATCCGCTTCCTCGATCCAGGCCATCTGGATCGCCTCGAGGATCTTCTCGCCCGAGCGATCGGGCGCATCCGAGAATCCTTCCAGCCCCATCACCCACCCGCGCAGGTCCGTGAACCGGACCGACTTCGGGTCGACGTCGGGGTAGCGGTCGGCGAGCGCGATCGCGATCTCGCGCGAGTCGGTCCATTTCATCGCTTGGCCTCCGATACCTGGTTGATCGTGTACTTGGGGATCTCGACCTTGAGCGGCTTGTCTCCCACCTTCGCCTGGCAGGACAGGCGCGAGGTGAATTCCAGGCCCCATGCCTTGTCGAGGAGATCGTCCTCCTTCTCCGAGGCGGGCTCGAGCGAGTCGATGCCCTCGCGGACGATCACGTGGCACGTGGTGCAGGCGCAGGATTTCTCGCACGCGTGCTCGATCTCGATGCCGTGGGCGAGCAGGTTGTCGCAGAGCGTCGTCCCGGGCTCGGCATCGAACTGCGCGCCTTCGGGACACAGGGCCTCGTGCGGCAGCACCGTGATCCGGGTCATTTCGATCCGACCTCGTCCAGCCGCCGGCCCGCGAGCGCCTGCGACACCGAGCGGTCCATGCGCCGCGCCGCGAACGCTTCGCTCGCACGATTGAGCGACTCGACAGCCGACTTGAGCGCCCGGTGGTCCGTCGCCTTGCCCGCCGCCTCGAGCGAGGCGATCCCGGCCGAGAGGGACGCGCGCTCCTCGGGCGAGAGCAGGTCGCCGTCCTGCTCCAGGGCGCTTCCGATCGCGGCAATGAGCGCCTCCGCCTCCACGCGCTGCTCGGCGAGGGCGCGGGCGTCGCGGTCCGCCTGCGCGTGGTCGAACCCCTCGCGCAGCATCGCGGCGACCTCGTCGTCCGTGAGGCCGTAGGAAGGCTTCACCACCACGGAGGAACTCACGCCGGTGGTCTTCTCGCGCGCGGACACCGACAGCAGCCCGTCCGCGTCCACCTGGAAGGTCACGGCGATGCGGGCCGCGCCCGCGACCATGGGCGGGATGCCGCGAAGCTCGAAGCGCGCGAGCGAGCGGCAGTCGGCCACGAGCTCGCGCTCGCCCTGCACCACGTGGACCGCCATCGCCGTCTGGCCGTCCTTGAAGGTGGTGAACTCCTGGGCGCGCGCAGCCGGAATGGTGGAATTGCGCGGGATCACCTTCTCCACGAGCCCGCCCATCGTCTCCAGGCCGAGCGAGAGCGGGATCACGTCCAGGAGCAGCCAGTCGTCCCCGGCGGCGCGGTTTCCCGCGAGCGCGTTGGCCTGGGTCGCGGCACCGAGGGCGACCACCTGCTCCGGATCGAGGTTCACGAGCGGCTCGCGCTGGAAAAACGATGCCACGGCACGTTGCAGGTGCGGCATCCGGGTCGCTCCGCCGACCAGCACGACACCGTCGACCTGCGTCGCGGCGAGGCCAGCATCGCGCAGCGCCTTGCGCGTCGGCACGAGCGTCTTCTGGATGAGGGAGGCGGTGATCTCCTCGAACTCCCGGCGCTCGAGGCGAAGGTGCAGTTGCTGCCCCCAGGTGAAGGTCACCTTGGCGTCGGCGGACTGCGCCCCGGACAGGCGCTCCTTCACCTCCCGGGCAGCGGCCAGGAGACGGCGCGTGTCTCGACCGGAGGCGTCCGCCAGCCCGTGTGCCTTGCGCCAGTGCCTCGCGATCGCCTGGTCGAAGTCGTCGCCGCCCAATGCCGAGTCGCCGCTGGTGGAAAGGACCTCGAAGACTCCGCGCGTGAGCTTGAGGATGGAAAGGTCGAAGGTGCCGCCTCCCAGGTCGAATATCGCGAAGGTCCCTTCGGCGGCATTGTCCAGGCCGTAGGCGATGGCCGCGGCCGTGGGCTCGTTCAGGAGCCGCAGCACGTTCAGTCCCGCGATGCGGGCCGCGTCCTTGGTGGCCTGGCGCTGGGAATCGTCGAAATAGGCCGGCACGGTGACCACGGCGCCGAAGAGCTCGCCGCCCAGGCTCTGCTCGGCACGCGCGCGAAGCGTCCTCAGGATGTCCGCCGAAACCTGCACCGGCGAGCGCAGGCCCGCGGCCGTCTCGATGCCCACCATCCCCGGCGCGTCCACGAAGCGATAGGGGAGCGCGCCGTATTTCGCGACGTCCGAGACGCCGCGGCCCATGAAGCGCTTCACCGACGCAATGGTGTTCGACGGATCGTCCGCCGCCATGGCCAGCGCCTCGTGACCCACCGCGACGGCGCCGCCCGGCCCGTAGCGCACGACCGAAGGCAGCAGCACGCGGCCCTGGGCATCGGGGAGACACTCCGCCGAGCCGCTGCGCACGGTGGCCACGAGGGAGTGCGTGGTGCCCAGGTCTATGCCGACCGCGAGCTGGCGCTCGTGCGGCTCGGGCGTCTCGCCGGGCTCGGAGATCTGCAGGAGCGGCATCTAGTGCAATCCTCTCGACGAACGGATCGTATACGACCTCATCGCGCGCCCTCCAGCATCGATTCGAGCGCCTCGTCGATCTCGGCCTCGATCTTGTCCAGGAAGCGAAGCTTTCGCACCAGGGAGCACCCGGCTTCGTAGTTGCGCTCGCCGCCGAGGGCCCTGGCGAGACGCGCCTGCATTTCCGCACGGGAGATCTCGATTTCGCGACGCAGCGACTCGAGCGCGGCGGCATCGCGTCGCGAGCGCCCGTCCTCGACGCTTTCGCGCCATTCCATCTGCTGCATCAGGAAGTCCGGCGGCATCGAGGTGTTCGATTCCTCGTCGGTGTCGAACCCCTTGAGGCCTAGCAGGTAGCGCGCCCGGTCGACCGGGTTGCGCAGCGTCCGGTACGCCTCGTTGGCGCGCGTGGCCCACTGCATCGCCACGCGCCTCTCCGCCTCGCCCACGGAGGCGAACTTGTCCGGGTGCACGCGGCTCTGCAGCTCGCGATAGGCGTCGTCCAGCGCGGCGGCGTCGACCGCGTAGGCGACCGGAAGACCCAGCAGATCGAAATGATTTCGGGAGAATTCGGGGTTCATGGTGCGCAAAGGGGGCGTGGCCGCCCCCTGTCTCGCCGTGCCGCGAACGGCGCTCAGACGTTGAAGGACTCCCCGCACCCGCAACGATCCTTCTCGTTGGGGTTGTGGAACTTGAAGCCCTCGTTCAGGCCCTCGCGGACGAAGTCGAGCTCGGTGCCGTCGAGGTAGGCGAGGCTCTTCGGATCGATGAGGACGTGCACGCCGTTCGAGTCGAACTGCAGGTCGCCCTCCTGCGCCTCGTCCGCGAACTCGATCTTGTAGGCGAGGCCTGAGCATCCCGTCGTGCGCACGCCGAGGCGCAGGCCGATGCCCCTGCCCCGCTTCTCGATGTAGCGCTGGACGTGGTCGGCCGCGCGGTCGGTGAGCGTGACGGCCATCAGTCCGCCGCCTTCTTCGCGGGGTCGGCCTCGCCTTCGCCGTACTTCTTGCGATAGTCGGCCACCGCGGCCTTGATCGCGTCCTCGGCGAGAATCGAACAGTGGATCTTCACCGGGGGCAGCGCCAGTTCCTCGGCGATCTGCGTGTTGCGGATGCCCGCGGCCTCCTCGAGGGTCTTGCCCTTGACCCACTCGGTCACCAGGGAAGAGGAGGCGATCGCCGACCCGCAGCCGTAGGTCTTGAACTTGGCGTCCTCGATGAGCCCGTTGGCCCCGACCTTGATCTGCAGCTTCATCACGTCGCCGCAGGCGGGCGCGCCCACCATGCCGGTGGCCACACCTTCCTCGTCCTTCGTGAAGGACCCCACGTTTCGGGGATGCTCGTAGTGATCGATGACTTTTTCGCTGTATGCCATGGCTTTATCCTCTTGCCGCTGAATCGAAGGAACCGCGACCGCGGGTCGCGCTCAGTGCGCCGCCCACTGGACGGTATTGAGGTCGATGCCTTCCTTGTACATTTCCCACAGCGGGCTCATCTCGCGCAACTTTCCGATACGTTCGCGGAGGAGCTTCACCGCGAAGTCGATATCGGCTTCCGTGGTGTAGCGTCCGATGGTGAAGCGGATGGAGCTGTGCGCCAGCTCGTCGTTCCTGCCGAGCGCGCGCAGCACGTAGGAGGGCTCCAGGCTCGCGGACGTGCATGCCGAGCCCGAGGACACGGCGAGCTCCTTCATCCCCATGATGAGGGACTCGCCCTCGACGAAGTTGAAGCTCACGTTCAGGTTGTGCGGCACGCGCTGCTCGAGGTCGCCGTTCACGTAGACCTCTTCCATGTCCGTGACGCCCGAGAGCAGGCGGTCGCGCAGCATCCGGACGCGCTCGCTCTCCACGGCCATCTCGAGGCGCGCGATGCGGAAGGCCTCCCCCATGCCGACGATCTGGTGCGTGGCGAGCGTGCCGGAGCGGAAGCCTTTCTCGTGGCCGCCGCCGTGCATCTGCGCCTCCAGGCGCACGCGCGGCTTCCTGCGCACGTAGAGCGCCCCGATGCCCTTCGGCCCGTAGGTCTTGTGCGCGGAAAAACTCATCAGGTCGACCTTGAGCGTGGCGAGGTCGACCGGGACCTTGCCGGTGGCCTGCGCGGCGTCCACGTGGAAGATCACGCCCTTCGCGCGGCAGATTTCGCCGAAACGCGCGATCGGCTGGATCACGCCGATCTCGTTGTTCACCAGCATCACCGAGGCGAGGATGGTGTCGGGGCGCAGCGCCGCCTCGAACTTCGCGGGGGGTTCGGGGTCGAGGTAGGTCGCCTCGAAACCCACGCGCTCGAGTTCCCGGACCGTGTCGAGGACGGCCTTGTGCTCCGTCTTCACGGTGACGATGTGCTTGCCCTTGGACGCGTAGAAGTGGGCGGCGCCCTTCAGGGCGAGGTTGTTCGATTCCGTGGCGCCGGAAGTCCAGACGATCTCCTTGGCGTCGCAGTTCACGAGCTTCGCGACCTCCGCGCGGGCGTTCTCCACGGCCTCCTCGGCCTCCCAGCCGTAGGCGTGGCTTCGCGAGGCGGGGTTGCCGAAGCGCTCGGTGAGCCAGGGAATCATCTTGTCGGCCACGCGCGGATCCACCGGCGTGGTGGCTGAATAGTCGAGATAGATCGGCAGCTTGGCTTGGCTCATGGCGGAATGCGTTCGTCGGTTTCTCAAACGGTGATCGTGGGGCCGTCGGCGCGGGAGGCGCGCGTGCGCGGCGCCACCACGGAGACCGGCTTGGTGCGCTGCTTCTCGACCAGTTCGGCGAGCGTGACGCGGGACAGGAATCCGAGGACGGTCGCGTTCAGTTCCTCCCACAGGTCATGGGTCATGCAGCGATGGTTGTCGTGGCAGTTCTCCTTGCCGCCGCACTGCGTCGAGTCGATCGATTCCTCGACGGCATTGATCATGTCCGCCACGGTGATGAGGGACGCGGCCCGCGCGAGGTTGTAGCCGCCCCCGGGGCCGCGAACGCTCTCGACCAGCGCGCGGCGGCGCAGCTTGCCGAAGAGCTGTTCCAGGTAGGACAGGGAAATGCGCTGCCGTGCGCTGATGCCGGCGAGCGTCACCGGTCCCTTCGTCGAATGCAGGGCGAGATCCAGCATCGCCGTGACCGCGAACCTGCCTTTGGTGGTAAGTCGCATCGGGACCTCGCTCGGTGGGGCCGGTTAAATCCGACCAGGTTAGTCAAGTATAGAAAGGTCGATGAATTTCGTCAACTATTGCCTGGTCCGACTTCGGCTGGCGACGCCACGCTTGCCGGCGACCTCTCCTTATCCGCTTGTTTTTCATCGCCTTTCCTCTCCAGCGCCTCGAGCCGCCGCACCAGTTCCTCGAGGCGCCCGTCCACCGCGTCGGTCTTCGAACCGATCGTCAGCAGGATCTGGTTCAGCGGATCGTCCAGGTTGCCGCTGACGGCATAGGCGTCGAAGCTCATCCGCGCGGCGGTGTGGTCCTCGACCTGGCGGGCCGGGATGCCCACTACCGTTGCCCCGGCCGGAACGGGCTTCACCACCACGGAATTCGAGCCGACTCTCGCTCCATCGCCCACCTCGAACGGCCCGAGTATCTTGGCGCCGGCGCCCACCACCACGCCCTTGCCCAGCGTCGGATGGCGCTTGCCCGTGTTCCAGGAAACGCCGCCGAGCGTCACCCCGTGGTAGAGCGTGCAGTCGTCGCCGATCTCGGCGGTCTCGCCGATCACCACGCCCATGCCGTGGTCGATGAAGACGCGCCGGCCGATGGTGGCGCCCGGATGGATCTCGATGCCCGTGAGGAAGCGCGAGACGTGCGACACGAGGCGACCGAGCCACTGGAACCCCGCGAGCCATAGCGAGTGCGCGAGGCGGTGGAAGGTGACCGCGTGAAACCCCGGATAACACGTGAGCACCTCCCATACCGAGCGGGCGGCGGGGTCTCGCTCGAAGACGCAGCGGATGTCTTCGCGGGTCTTCCGGAACATGGCGTTATGCTCTTTCTATCGGGGGAACCGTAGAAATCTACCTTTACCCGACCAGAACAATCAACCATTGGATCGGAACGGCGCCGCCCGGTTCCGTGCTCGCATGCGCCGCATCGCCGACCGATACCGCGATTTCTTCCGCCAGGCCGACGTCGCCGCTTTGGTGGGCGTGGCGCTCGTCGCACGGATGCCTTTCGGCATGGTCGGTCTCGCGATGCTCCTTTTCCTGCGCGAAGCGTTCGGGTCCTACGCGCTGGCCGGCAGCATCTCGGGGGTCTATTTCGTGGCCATGGCGATCGGCGCCCCGATCCAGGGCCGGCTCATCGATCGCGCGGGGCCGGTGCCGACGCTTCTCGTCACGGCGGTGGTGCATCCGGCGGCGCTCCTCGCCATCCTCGCCGCGGTCCAGTCGGGCGCCGGCCTTTCGCCGGTGGCCGTGGCTGCCGCGTGCGCGGGGGCATTCGCGCCGCCGACCAATGTCCTGACGCGCACCCTGTGGCGGCACCGCTTCACCGCGGAGGAAGACCGTCGCCGCGCCTTCGCCGTCGACGCCGTGATGATCGAGCTGAACCTCACGCTCGGCCCGGCCCTCGTCGCCGGGCTCGTCGCCGGCACGGGAACGACGGTCGCCTTCGGCGTGGCGATCGTGGTCACCATCGCCTCGCTATGGGTATTCACCACCTCGCCCGCCCTGAAGTACGTTCGCGCCGAGGCGGCCGGCGCCCGGACCCTGCTGGGGCCACTGGCGGACACCCGGTTGCTGCTCGTCTTCGCGGCCACCTTCGGGCTGGCGACCGGCATCGGCTTCCTCGAAGTGGGCTACCCGGGCTACGCCACGGCGCTCTCCGCACCCGCCCTGGGCGGGGTCTTCCTGTCGTTGAGTTCGCTGGGCAGCGCCATCGGAGGCGCCCTCTTCGGGGGGCTCGCCCTGCGCGCGGCGATCGAGCGCCAGTTCGCCGCCGCCGCGGCGCTCATGACCGTTCCCCTCGCCCTGCACTACACCCTCGACGCGACCGCGGCCTTCGCCTTCGTCGCCTTCCTCGCCGGCGCCCTGATCGCACCCTGCATCGCGTGCCAGTCGGTTCTCGTTTCCCGCCTCGCGCCACCCCGCTTCATCACGGAAGCTTTCACCTGGTCTTCCACCTTCATCGTGGCCGGGCTCGGTGCGGGCATGGCGAGCGGAGGGTGGCTCATCGAGGCCGCCGGCGCGAAGGTCCCGTTCCTGGCATCGGCGGCAGCCATGGGCGCGGTGTCGCTGGGCGCCCTCGCGATGCTCCGGGCCTCCGGCAGGCGGGAACCGCAAACCGGGGGCGCCAAGTCACCGTAGGCGCCACCCGCGGCGAGCTACTGCCGGCGCGCGAGGGAGGCGATCATGCCGTGCAGGATGGCGACTTCCTCCGTTTCCAGCGCGAGTCGCGCCGCCAGTCGCCGCATGCGCTCGTCCAGGCGGCCGGGTTCCGCGGGATCGAGGTAACCGCTCCCGAGCAGCGCTTCGCGCAGGCGGGCATGCAGCCGCTCGAGCTCCGCGCCGGTGGCCAGCGCGCGCGGCGCGCGCTGCGGAACGCGGAAGGCCGACGCCGCGAGCGAGAGCTCGTAGCAGGCGACCTGCACGGCGGCCGCGAGGTTGAGCGACGGATAGCCGGGGTCTGCGGGAATCGAGACGAGGCGCTGGCAGGACAGGAGTTCGTCGTTGGAGAGCCCCGAGGTCTCGTTGCCGAAGACCAGCGCCACGAGCCCCTCGCCGGTCGCGGCGATCGCCTCCGGCGCGGCAGCCCGCCAGTCGCGCGCCGGATGGGAAAGGTCGCGCCCCCGGGCGCTGAATCCGAAGGCGAGCGCGCGGTCGGCGAGCGCCTCGGCGAGAGTGGGCAGCACGCGCGCCTGCTCCAGCACGTCCGCGGCCCCGGCGGCGAGCGCGACGGCCTCCGCGCCCGGGGCGTGGCGCGGCGCCACCAGCACGAGGTCGCGCAGCCCCATCGTCTTCATCGCGCGGGCCGCGGCGCCGATGTTGCCGGGATGGCTGGTCCGCGAGAGAACCACCGCGATGCGCGACAGGGGAAGCTTCGCCTTCATCGTATAATTCTGCCTGACGACACTACCCGGCGCCGGCCCCAGCGACCGCGGCCCCGCTCTTTGCCATGCACCCGATGCTCACGACGGCCGTGAAGGCCGCGCGCAAGGCCGGCTCGATCATCACCCGCGCCTCCTTCGACCTCGACCGCCTCACCGTGCGGCGCAAGCAGCACAACGACTTCGTCACCGAGGTCGACCACGCCGCCGAGGATGCGATCATCCGCACGCTTCGCGACGCCTACCCGTCGCACGCCTTCCTCGGCGAGGAAAGCGGATCCTCGACGCCCGCGACCGAAAGCGAGCACCTCTGGATCATCGATCCGCTGGACGGCACCACCAATTACCTGCACGGCTTTCCCCAGTATTGCGTGTCGATCGCGCTCCGGCACAAGGGCGTGCTGCAGCAGGCCGTCGTCTACGACCCCAACCGCAACGAGCTCTTCACCGCCACCCGCGGCGCCGGCGCCTTCCTGAACGACCGGCGCATCCGCGTGAGCGGCCTGGACCGTCTCGAGGACGCGCTCATCGGCACGGGCTTCCCGTTCCGCGACTTCTCGCATTTCGACGAATACCTGCGCATGTTCGGCGAGATCACCCGCCGCGTGGCGGGCGTGAGGAGGCCCGGCTCGGCCGCGCTCGACCTCGCCTGGGTTGCCGCCGGTCGTCTCGACGGTTTCTGGGAAATGGGGCTGTCCCCCTGGGACATGGCGGGAGGCGCCCTGCTGGTACGCGAAGCGGGCGGCATGGTGGGCGACTTCCAGGGCGCCGACGGGTTCCTCGACAGCGGGCGCATCGTCGCGGCCAACGCAAAGCTCTTCTCCCCGCTGCTGCAGGCGCTCTCGAAGCGCTCCTGAAACTCCCGGCGGCGACTTTTGCCCCGGATCAACCGGGGCGCCGGGCAACCGCGCCAGAATGAGCCATGAGCCGTGCACTGGTCATTTTCGCTTCCGAAGAAGGGCAAACGTCGAAGATCGCGCTTCGCCTGTGCGAGATGCTGCGCGAGCACGGCATCGAGGTCGCCGTTCGCGACGGCACGAAGCCGCAGGCCGGCGAGCGGCTGGCCGGCTACGACGGCATCGTGATCGGGTCCGCGATCCACTACGGCCACCACGCGAAACCGATCCGCGAGCTGGTCAGCAGCCACCGCGCGATCCTGCGGACCCGGCACACCGCGTTCTTCTCCGTGTCGCTCTCCGCCGGCGGCCCGCACCGCGATTCCGCCGCCGCGAAGCGCTACCTCGAGGAGTTCACGGCCGAGACGGGCTGGAAGCCGGACCTCGCAACGAGCTTCGCCGGCGCGATCCGGCATTCGCGCTACGGCCTGCTCAAGACGCTCCTGGTGCACCTTTCGCTTCGCAAGACGGGCACGCCCGAAGCCGGCGACCACGAGTACACCGACTGGAAGGCGGTGGCGGAGTTCGCCGCCGCGTTCGCCCGGCGCCTCGCCACTCCCGCACGATCGTCCTAGACGCGTCCCGCCGGCTTCACGGGCCCTGCCCGGCAAGGCGTTGCAGCACCGCGCCGGCGGAAAGGGCCGCGCCGAAGGCGAGCTCGAGCTTCACCGTGCGAAAGAGGATGCGATTGAACGCCGGCCCTTCCGGAGTGGACAGGAAGTCCCGTTGCAATCCCCACGCCATCGGCAGGAGAAGCAGGGGAGCGGCGAGTCCGGGTCGCGCCGCGATGGCCGCCATGGCCGCGGCCGCCGCGAAGGGCATCCACAGCGCTACCGCGTAGAGCCTCGCCGAGGCAACCGTGCCGAAGCACGCGGCGAAGGTCCGGCGACCGGTTCGCCCATCGTGCTCCGCATCGCGGTGGTTGTTCACGACGAGCACCGCCGCCGCGTGCGATCCCGTGGCGGCAGCGGCGAGCCAGACGAGCGGCCCGCCCGGGCCGGCGTGCAGGAAATAGGTGCCGAGCACCGCCACCAAACCGAAGAAGACGAACACCGCGAGTTCCCCGAACGGCGTGTAGGCGATGGGCCGGGGACCGCCCATGTAGGCAAGCGCGGCGAGCACCGAGGAAGCGCCGATCGCGGCCACCGCCGGCCCGGCGAGCATCGTGAGCGGCGTGCCGACGAGCACCGCGCAGCCGATGGCCACCGCGATCGCGCGCCGCACCTCGCCGGCCGTGAGCCAGCCGCGGGCGGTGGCCCTGGGCAAACCCACGCGCATCCCGTTCTCCAGCCCGCGCGCCGTGTATCCCACGTCGTTCTGGAGATTCGTGATGACCTGCATGAGGATCGAGGCGACGAACGCCGCGGCGACCACCCACGGCACGATGGCGTGCCCCTGCATCCACGCGAGCGACGTGGCCACCACCACGGGAATCGCGGCGATCCACAGCGTGCGCGGGCGGATCGCCACGGCCCAGGCGCGCAGGGACCCCGGCGCGATGTCGCCGTGCGACGCCTCGCGGCCCGCCTGCCGCGCCGTCGGCCTCATGGCGATGCGCCCGGCGCCGCCGGCGCGACTCCGAGCGTGAAGTAGAACGTCGCGCCCTCGCCGACCGTCCCGTCGGCCCAGACCCTGCCGCCGTGCCTTTGCACGATCCGGCGCACCGTCGCGAGGCCGATGCCGTGGCCGGGAAATTCGCGATCCGCGTGCAGCCGCTGGAAGGCGCCGAAGAGCTTGTGGGCGTGCGCGAGGTCGAACCCGGCGCCGTTGTCCTTCACGAAGAAGACCTGGCGCCCGGCCGGGTCCGTGCGCATTCCGAACTCGATCCGCGCGTGCTCGCGTCGCGAGGTGTAGCGCCAGGCATTCTCCAGCAGGTTCTCCAGGATGTTCCTCAGCAGCCCCTCGTCGCCGGAGGCGCGAAGCCCCGGCGCGACGATCCATTCGCAGCGCCGGCCGGGGTCCTTGCGCGAGAGCTCCGCGGCGAGCTCGGCCACGACGTGGCTCAGGTCGACTTCCTTTCGCTCGATCTCGGCACGGCCGATGTAGGCGAGGTTCAGGAGATCGTCGATCATGCGCGCCATGCGCGCGGCGGCCGTGCGGATGCGGCCGAGAAGCTCCTGCGACCCGGGCGAGACGCGCTCGCCTTCCTCGTCCATCACCACGGCGCTGTAGCCGTCGATCGCGCGCAGGGGCGTGCGCAGGTCGTGGGAAATGGAGTAGCTGAACGACTCGAGCTCGCGGTTGGCCGTCTCCAGCTCCGCGGTCCGCGCCGCCACGCGCCGCTCGAGCACGAGGTTCATGCTGCGCACCTCCTGCTCCGCCGCGTGGCGCTTGGTGACGTCGGAGAACGACACGAGGACGGCACCCGCGCCTCCCGGCCCCGGGATCTTCCGGGCGCTGACCTCGATCCAGATCCGCCGCCTTCCCATCGGCGCGATGCCCATCACCACGTTGCTGCGGAAATCCCCAGAACGCACGGCCACGGTGAGCGGCATCTCCTCGACCGGGAAGGGCGAGCCGTCCTCGCGCATCGCATCCCACGTCCAGTCCGCGGAAAGCACCTCGCTGCCCAGCATCGCCTCGGCCGGCGCTCCCAGCATCCGCTCCGCGGCATCGTTGCACAGGAGCAGCCTGCCCTCCAGGTCGAAGAGCATGACCCCCTCCGAAAGGCCGGCGACGACGGAACGGAACCGCTCCTCGCCCTCGCGAAGCGCCGCCTGCGCCCGGTGCAGCTCGGTGAGATCCACGTCGATGCAGTAGATCTCGGGCTCGCCGCGGATGTTGGGAACGATCACGGGGCTGGTGAACACCTCGACCGTCGTGCCGTCCTTGCGCACGAGACGGAATTCCCCGGCCGGAACGGCCGGCCCGCCCTCGAGCCAGGCGTCGCACGCGGTGACGATCGCGTCGCGGGCCTCGACGGGGAAGAGAAGGTCCTCGAGCCGCCTGCCTGCCGCCTCTGCCGCCGTGAAGCCGTACAGGCGCTCGCTCGCCGCGTTCCAGAAAACGACGCGCCTGTCGCGGCCGTATCCCTGCACCGGTATCGAGGGCACGCCGTCGATGAGCGAACGGAAGCGCGCCTCGCTCTCCCGCAGGGCCTCCTCGGCCTCGCGCCGCACCGTCACGTCCTCGCCCAGGCTCGTCGCGCCGACGATGCGCCCGTCGGCATGGATGAGGGTATTGGACCAGCGCACGAGCCGTCTTTCGCCGGCCCGGGTGAGGATCTCGTTCTCGTAATGCTGGAGAAGCTCCCCCGTCGCGACGGCCTTGCGGAAGAGATCCCTGACGGCCGTATCCGTCGCCCCGATGAAACGCGAGAACCAGTCCACGCCGATCACCTCCTCGCGCGGCCATCCGGTCAGGCGAAGCAGGGCGTCGTTGCAGAACGTCACCCGCGCCTGCGTATCGAGGCTCACCGCCACGAGCGGAACGGTCTCGAGCACCTCGCGCAGCCGGCTCTCCGAGGCGACCAGCGCCACCACCGCGCGCTCGCGCTGCGCGTCGGACTCCATCTTGTCCAGCGCGAACGCGATGTCCTTCGCCATTTCGTCGAGAAGCCCGACCATCTCGTCGTCGAAGAAGTCGGGCTCGCCGGCGTGGAGGTTGAGCGTGCCGATCGCGCGGCCTTCGCGCACCAGGGGCACCGCGGCGAGGGCTCGGAACCCCGCGGCCCGCGCACGCTCGCGCCACGGCGCCGTGGACGGCTCGGCCTCGTATTCGTTGAAGACCACGTTGCGACGCTCTCGGATCGCGGTGCCCGTGGCGCCGCGGCCCTCGGCACGCCCGGCGTCCACCGATATGCACAGGCCCTCGAAGTAGCCGCCCGCCTGCCCGTGCCACGCCTCGCGGACGACCTGCCCCGAGGCTTCGTCCACGAGCCCGATCCAGGCCATGCGGATGCCGCCGTCGACGACCGCGATCCGGCAGATGTCGGCATAGAGCGCCGCGGGGTCGTCGGCGCGCACCAGCGCCTCGTTGGTGTGGCTGAGCGCCGCGTAGAGCCGCGCGAGCCGCGCAAGGCGCTCGTCCGCGCGCTTGCGGTCGCGGATGTCCACGATGCTGCCTCGGGCGTGCGTTCGCCCCGCCAGTTGCATGGGCACGAGCCTTACTTCGCAATCGATCGCATGGCCCGCGGCATCGAGGTGCATCCATTCGAAGACCGGCCGTCCTCCGGCGACGCACATACCGATCCACCGGCGCGCGGCCTCCCCGGAGTCGCGGCCATCGGGCTGCACCGGCGGGCTGAGCGCCGCCGGCCCGCTGCGCAGCAGCGCCTCGCGGCTCATGCCGTAGAACTCCTCGGCCCGTGCATTGGCTTCCACGAAGATCCCGGAGTCCGGATCCACGATCACGATGGCGTCCGGGGAATTCTGGATCACGTCGCGGTAGCGCGACTCGCTCTCGCGCAGACCGTCCTCCGCCGCATCGCGCGCTTCGAGCAGGTCGTTGAAGCGCGCGGCGATCGCGCGCACCTCCGAGGGTCCGGCGACCTGGGCGCGCACGTTCTTCCCTCCCGCCGCGGCCGATCGCGCCGCTTCCGCGAGAAGCTCCATGGGCTTCACGAGTCGCGCCACGATCCACGCGAGCACTGCGGCGATCACCACGAAAAGCGCGACGACGTTTGCCGCGATGCGCCGGGACTGCGCGGCCGCATCGGCCAGGGCCGCCCGCTCGGACATCACGACGACCGCATGCCAGCCGGTGCCGCCGATCGGCTTCACGGCGGCGATCCACTCCGCGCCCGCGGCCCGTTTCGTCGCCGCCGGCAGGTCCTGGGTCCCGGGTTCGACCGCGAGGAGCAGTTCGTCGCGCGCGGGCTTGCCGACCGCATCGGGCTCGGGGGGCATGCCTGCGACCAACTTGCCGGCCCCGTCCACGATCGCTGCAAACCCGCCTTCCGCGACCGGCGACTCCGTGACCAGCGCCGAGAATCGCGACAGGTCCACGGCAAGGGCCGCGACGCCCGCGATATCTCCCCTCGGGTCGCGCACCGGGTAGGTGAACACCGCGACCCAGCGCTGGTAAAGAGGCCCGTAGACCGCACCGCTCACCCGCGGGGCGCCGGCCGCAAGCGCCGGCGCGAACCAGGGCGCGCGTGCCAGGGAAAGCCCTTCCGGCGGCACTGCGATCACGGAGCACACAAGGCGCCCCGTGCGATCGATGAAAGCGATATTGCCGATGTCCGGGATCGCATCGCTCACCGCCACGAGTTCCGGATCGCATTGGCCTTCGACCAGAGCCTGCCTGCCGGCGCGACGAGCGGCATAGGCCACCACCTCCCGGGCCAACGCCGCGACTTCCCCCGCTTCACGGACGATTTCATCGGCCCGGAATTGCGTGGCCACCTGTGCTCGCCGGTACGCCGCATCGGCACGCTCCACGTGCCCCGTGGCGATCACGACGACCGCCCCCAGGACCGCGATGGCCATCAGGGCGACGAGTTGGGATCGAAACGAGGCGAACATGGAGGGTAGGTGCGGTCAGTCGTCGGCCTGGCGACCGGAAGTCGCGCTGGCGATTGCCCGCCGCGCGCCCGCCGTCGCCATCACGGAATCGTCACCGCCAAGGGTAGCCTATCTGCGAGCCCCAGGACGCGGCGGTTGCGCAGGGCCGCGCCCCTGCCGTCACTCGGGATCGTCCTCCTCGACCGGGATGCGCGCGCCCCAGGGGCCGAGGACCAGGTCCTCGACCCGATCCTCGGTGCGCCACGCTTGCGCCGCGAGCCGCGCGAAGAAGCTCCGGTCGATCGGCAAGCGCAGGAATCCGTCGTCGCTGCTGTGCATGGAAGTCTCCGCGGCGACCCCGCGCCGCTTTTCGAGACACTACGTCGGCCCCGGCTCCGGACAAGGCCGGAACAAGGACCGAATGGCCACGCAGATTCCGGATCGACTCGTCTTGCGTGGGCCAGGCGGCGGCTCAGCGGCCGCTCGCGGCCGCGGGAAGGAACTCGCGCACGGTCCGCACGTACTCGCGCCAGTCCCACATCTTGGGCACCGTCGCGGTGGCGCCCGCCGTGCGGGCGCGTTCCACGTTGTCGGGCCTGTCGTCGCCGGAAAGGATGATGACCTGGGTCCGGCGACACTCCGGAAGCGCCAGGATGCGTTCGCACGCGGCGAA
The DNA here is from genome assembly GCA_016708825.1 of Betaproteobacteria bacterium. Taxonomy (GTDB): domain Bacteria; phylum Pseudomonadota; class Gammaproteobacteria; order Burkholderiales; family Usitatibacteraceae; genus FEB-7. The sequence continues at coordinate 101,879 of JADJEZ010000002.1, forward strand.
GCCGTCCATGCCGGGCATCCAGACATCCATCAGGACCAGGTCGGGGCGCACGCGCGCCGCCGACGCGATCGCGCTCTGGCCGTCGAAGGCGACGTGCACTTCGAACCCGGCCTCGCGAAGCGCCACCGCAGCGAGGATTCTCTGGTCCTCCTCGTCGTCGACCACGAGGACCGAAAGCGCACCGGCGCGGGCCGGCGCCGCGCTCATGCCGGCTTGCCGGCGCACGCCGGGGGAGAAGCTGGGCTGGGAAGGTTCTTGCGGAGTGCGTTCATGGTGCCTGGTCTTCCCTGCGGCAAAAGCGCCGCCCGGGCTGGAGTATCGGCCGTTCCCGGCAATTGTTGAGTCCCGGCGATCGCGCGATCCGGCGAACAACGCCCGGAAAGGGGGTCCTAATCGCCGTGAAAGGCCGGCAACGGGGGTCCATAATGGCGCCAAACCCCGCTGCCGGACGGCCACGAGTGGGTGAAACCAGGGCTTGCCTCGAGCGCGCGCAAGCCCGGAAGGCGCGTCGATGGGAGGGACCTTCGCCAAACGCATGGAGCCGCTTCGCCGGGTCGGCATGACGCCGAGCCGGGCGGCGGCCTTCCTGGGCGTCGCCCTCGCCGTGGGCGTGGCGGTCGCCGCGGCGCTCGCCGCGTGGGCCCTTCGCGAGCGCGCCATCGAGGAAAGGCAGGAAGAACTGCGCAACTACTCGCTGGTGCTCGGTGCGCACGCCGACCAGAGCATCGGCGCGGCCCGCGTCACGCTCGACGCGATCGCCGAGCGCATCCTCGATCTCCAGCCCCGTGACGCCGCGGAGCTGCGCCGCCTGGCGGGTACGGAAACCATGTTCCACATGCTGCGCGACAGTGCGACGGGTTCCTCGCCGATCGACGTGGCCTCGATCGTGGCCGAGGACGGCACGCTCCTCAACTTCAGCCGCGCCTTTCCTCCGCCCCCGATAAACGTGGCCGACCGGGATTACTTCGGTGCACACCGCGAAAATGCGAGGCCGGGCGACTTCATCAGCCTGCCGGTGAAGAACCGCGGCAATGGCCAGTGGACCTTCTACCTCAGCCGGCGCATCAACGCGACGGACGGCACTTTCGTCGGGCTTGCGCTGGTCGGGATTTCCGGCGCGTTCTTCCGGGAGTTCTACGAGAAGGTGAACCTCGGCCCGGGCTCCACGCTGGCGCTTTTCCGCGACGATTTCACGCTGCTCGCGCGCACGCCCCACCGCGAAGCAGCCATGGGAAAGAGCTTCCGCGAAGCGGGCGTCGGGCACTTCGTCGCAACGCTCGGCCAGCGCGAAGGCGTGCTGATGACCGACCGGCCGCGCGGCTCCGACCCGCGCGACACCACCCGGCGCATGCTCGCCGTGCGCGCGATGGAGCGCCACCCGATCATCGTGACGCTCAGCGTCACCGAGGACGTCTACCTCGCCAACTGGCGCCGCTCCGCGACGTTCGTCGGCGCGATCGCCTTCGCGAGCATCGTGATCCTGCTCCTGTCCTTCGCCTCGCTGGTGCGCCTGCTTCGCCGGCGGGAGTCGGACATGCGGGCCGCCGAGGAACTGCGGCGTCGCGCGGAGGCGGCCAACCTCGCGAAATCGGAATTCCTCGCGACCGTGAGCCACGAGATCCGCACGCCCATGAACGGCATCATCGGCATGGCGGACCTGCTTCGCCACAGCGGGTTGAGCCACGGGCAGCACCGCTACGCGCAGACGCTGTCGGATTCCGCGCACGCCCTGCTGGGCATCATCAACGAGATCCTCGACTTCTCCCGCATCGAGGCCGGCGGCCTCGAGCTCGAGTCCGAGGACTTCGATCCCGCGGGCCTGGTGCGCGACGTGGCCGCGCTCTTCGAACAGGCCGCGCGCGGCAAGGGGCTCGACATCGAGGTGAAGATCGACCCCGGCCTGCCCGCGCGCCTGCGCGGCGACTCCGGCCGCCTGCGCCAGATCCTGTCGAACCTCGTGAACAACGCGGTCAAGTTCACCCACAGAGGCACGATTTCCATCGCCGCGTCCGCTGCGACCGACGCCGGGGTGGACGGCCAGCGCGCGCGGCTGCGGCTGGTCGTACGGGACACCGGAGAGGGAATCGATCCGTCCGCCCACGAACGCCTGTTCCAGCCGTTCACCCAGGCCGACGGCTCCATCACGCGCCGTTTCGGCGGCACGGGGCTCGGGCTCGCCATCTGCCGTCGCCTCGTGGTGCTCATGGGCGGGAGCATTCGCGTGGAGAGCACGCCGGGCGCCGGGTCGACGTTCACGGTGGAGCTCGCGTTGCCCGTGGCGGGGGATTCGCCGGTGCGCGCGGTCGCAGCTGGAAGGCAAGCGATTGCGGCCGGCACGGGCGACAGCCGGTCCGAAACCGCGCAAGCCGGCGCGGCGAATCTGCGCGTGCTCGTGGCCGAGGACAATCCGATGAACCAGGAAGTCGCCCTGGCGATGCTCGCGCGGCTCGGGTGCTCCGTGGACATCGCGATGGACGGCCGCGAGGCCGTCGCCCGGGCGCGCGAGCGGCGCCACGATCTCATCCTGATGGATTGCATGATGCCCATCCTCGACGGATACGAGGCCACGCGCCTCATCCGCGCCGGGGAGGGCGAAGCAGGCCAGGAGCGCACGCCGATCATCGCCTTGACCGCGCACGCGGCGGCGAGCGATGTCGAGCGCGCCCTCGCGGCGGGCATGGATGCCCACCTGACCAAGCCGTACACGCTCGAGGCGCTCGCTGCGGCAATGGGCGCCTTTCGCCAGGTTCCCGGATGGGCCGCCGCCACGTCCTCGCCGGATGCCGCCGGCGATCCGGTCGTCGTCGCCTTGCGCGACGCGTGCGCCGTGGACACGGACCTCGCCCGGCGCATGGTCGAGATCTTCCTGGAGACGTCGCGCGGCCTGGCGGAGTCGCTGCGCGCCGCACTCGAGACCGGGGATGCGAAGGAAGCCGAGCGACTCGCCCACTCGCTCAAGTCGAACGTGCGCAGGCTCGGGGCGGAGCCACTCGCCGATGCCTTCGCGGACATCGAACGCGCCGCCCGGGACGGCGACACGGCCCCGGGCCGCTCGCTCCTGGAGCGCGTGGAAGGCGAGCTGGGCCGACTGCGCGGCGGCCTGCCCGACGCGCTGTCGGCGGCCATGGCGAATACGGGCCCGCGATAGCCATTGCTACAATGGCGGCGTGCCGTTCGGCCCGCCGGGCCACGGACTGACTGGCAGAGCCGTGAGCGCATCCCGAAATACCGGGCAGTCCCAGGCTGCCACCCATACCCCGATGATGCAGCAGTACCTCGCCCTGAAGGCGGGGTACCCGCACACGCTGCTCTTCTACCGGATGGGAGACTTCTACGAACTCTTCCACGCCGACGCGGAACGCGCGGCGAAGCTGCTGGACATCACGCTCACCACGCGCGGCGCCTCCGCGGGCCAGCCCATCCGCATGGCGGGCGTGCCCTACCACGCCGTGGAGCAGTACCTCGCGAAGCTGGTGAAACTGGGAGAATCCGTCGCCATCTGCGAGCAGGTGGGAGATCCTGCCGCCTCGAAGGGGCCCGTCGAGCGCAAGGTCGTGCGCGTCGTGACCCCCGGAACGCTCACGGACTCCGCGCTGCTCCCTGCGACGCGAGAGAGCCTGCTCGTGGCCGCCTGCGTGGGCGGGGACACCGCCGGCCTCGCCTGGCTGTCGCTCGCGAGCGGGCGCCTGCGCCTGGCCGAGGTGCCGTCGGCCCGCCTCGCCGGCGAGCTCGACCGCCTGCAACCCGCCGAGCTGCTGGTGCCCGACGATGCCGATCCGCCGGCGCTGCGCGCCGCCGTGCCGGTCCGGCGCATCGAATCCTGGCAGTTCGATCCGGCCGGCGCCGCGCGCGAACTCGCCCGCCAGTTCGGCACGGCCGACCTCTCCGGCTACGGCGTGGAAGGGCTCTCGCCGGCGCTCGGAGCCGCGGGCGCGCTCCTCGCCTACGCGCGGCACACGCAACAGTCGACGCTTCCCCACGTGACCGGCCTCACGGTGGAGCGCGAGAGCGAGTTCGTGCAGATGGACGCGCACACGCGCAGGAACCTGGAGATCAGCGAGACGCTCTCGGGCGCGCCCTCCCCGACCCTCGTGTCGCTCCTGGATCGCTCTGCCACCTCCATGGGCAGCCGCCGCCTCCTGCACTGGATGCACCACCCGCTTCGCGACACCGGCGCACTTTCGATACGCCACGACGCCATCGCCGCCCTCCTCCCGCGCGAGGCTCGCGTGCGCCACCCGGCGGTGCTCGACCAACTCGCGGGATGGTCGGACGTGGAACGCATCGCCGCCCGCGTGGCGCTCGGCACCGCACGGCCGCGCGATCTCGCGGGGCTTCGCGACACGCTCGCCACGCTTCCGGGCCTGCACGGCCTGCTCGCGTCGGCGGGATCGCCCGCGCTGGAAGGGCTCGCCGCGCCGCTCGCGCCGGCCGACGCCCTTCACGCCGATCTCGCGGCCTCGCTCCGGGACGAGCCGGCCGCCGTCGTGCGCGAGGGCGGCGTGATCCGGGACGGCTTCGACCGCGAACTCGACGAGCTGCGCGCCCTGCAGGGAGACTGCGGCGCCTTCCTTCTCGAGATGGAGCGGCGCGAGCGCGAGCGCACCGGCATCGCCAACCTGCGCGTGGTATTCAACAAGGTCCACGGCTTCTTCATCGAGGTCACGCAGGGCCAGCTGGACAAGGTGCCGGACGACTACCGCCGCCGGCAGACCATGAAGAACGCGGAGCGCTTCATCACGCCGGAGCTGAAGACCTTCGAGGACAAGGCGCTCGCCGCCGGGGAACGCGCGCTCGCCCGGGAGAAGGATCTCTACGACGCGCTTCTCGCGCGCCTGCAGGGCGGCCTCGCACGCCTGCGCGAGATAGCGGATGGCGGCGCATCCCTCGACGCGCTCGCCTCGCTCGCCGCATCCGCCGAGGCGCTCGGCCTCACGCGACCCGCGTTCACGAACGACGACGTGATCGAGATCGCCGGCGGGCGCCACCTGGTGGTGGAGAGCCAGGTCGAGGACTTCATCGCCAACGACACGGGCCTTTCGCGCTCGCGCCAGCTGCTCCTCGTCACCGGCCCGAACATGGGCGGCAAGTCGACCTACATGCGCCAGGTCGCGCAGATCGCGCTCCTCGCCTCCTGTGGCTCCTACGTCCCGGCAGCTTCCGCCACACTCGGCCCCATCGACCGGATCTTCACGCGCATCGGCGCCTCCGACGACCTCGCCGGCGGGCGCTCGACCTTCATGGTGGAGATGACCGAGGCGGCGGCAATACTCAACGGTGCGACCACCCGCAGCCTCGTGCTGGTCGACGAGATCGGGCGCGGCACCTCCACGTTCGACGGCCTGGCGCTCGCCTACGCGATCGCCCGCCACCTCGCCGAGCGCGTGCGCTGCTACACGCTCTTCGCGACGCACTACTTCGAGCTCACGCAGCTCGCGGCCGAATTGCCCAATGTCGCCAACGTCCACCTGGACGCCGTGGAGCACAAGGACCGCATCGTGTTTTTGCATCGCCTCGAGCCCGGCCCCGCCGACAAGTCCTACGGCATCCACGTGGCACACCTTGCCGGCATCCCGAAGGAAATCGTGCGCGCGGCGAGAAAGCACCTGGCCGAGCTGGAGACGCACCTGCGCCCCGCGGGCGCGCAGCCCGATCTCTTCGCCGCACCCGCCGCGCAGGCGCCGCCGGTACATCCTGCGCTCGAGGAACTCGCCGAACTCGACTGCGACACCCTTACCCCGCGCGAGGCGCTCGAGGCGCTCTACCGCCTGAAGAAGCAGCTCGGCTAGGCGCACGCATCGGTCGCGCGTCCTGCGTCGATTGACACCGGTCAATATCGACGACCGATACCCGCATACCCTGTATGCACCGTCCGCGGCGCTGCCTCCGCGAGCCTTTTCCCCTCCATCAGGAAACCACGATGAATACCCTTCTCAAGCACTCGATTCTCGCAGCCTCGCTCGCCCTCGCGTTCGGCGCGGGCGCCGCACAGAACGTCCTCACCGCCGTCAAGGCGGGAGCCGCCCCGAAACTCGACGGCGTCGCCAACGACGCGGTCTGGGCCAATGCGCCGGAGATCAAGGTCGCCATGCGCGGCGGGAAGAACCTGCCCGAAGGCAAGACCAACGCGACGCTCAAGGCCGCCTACACCGCGGACACGCTCTACATCCTGGTGCAGTACGACGACGCCACCAACAGCCTGCGCCGCGCCCCGTACCAGAAGCAGGCCAACGGCACCTTGATCAAGCTGAAGGACCCGGCCGACAAGGGCGGCGACAACAACCTCTACTACGAGGACAAGCTCGCGTTCATCTGGAATATCGGCGGCTCGATCAAGGCCTTCGGCAAGACGGGCTGCTTCGAGATGTGCCACGACAACGAGCCGCCCAAGCCCTACGGCAACAAGTACACCGAGACCGCGGGCGAGCTGGGCGACATCTGGCACCTGAAGAGCGTGCGAGGCGGCCTGTCCCTGGGCCAGATCGACAACCAGTACGTCGACCACACGCGCTACGACAAGGAAAAGGCCGAGGGCGCCGGACGCCACTCCGACAAGAAGACGGGCGGCGGCTACGCGAACATGAACCTCGTGAACGGCAAGCCCGAGTTCATGAACAAGGACGGCAAGGCCGCGAACAAGGGCGGCACCTACTGGCTCAATGTCGCGGACAAGGCGCCCTTCGACGATTCGAAGTTCGTCGCCGGCGACGAAGTGGCCTCCATCCTGGTGGAGAAGTTCCAGGGCGAGCGCGGCGTGATCGACGTCGGCGGCAAGTGGGAGGGCGGCAAGTACACCTTCGAGATCGCCCGGCCGCTCAAGACCACCTCGAAATACGACGTGCAGTTCGACAAGCTCGACGGCGCCTACGAGTTCGGCGTCGCGGTCTTCGACAACGCGCAGGTCCGGCACGCCTACCATCGCGGGCCGCTGGTGCTCAAGTTCGCGAAGTAGCCCCGGTCCACGGAACGAAGGGCGCCTTCGGGCGCCCTTTTTTATTGCTTCGCGCTGCTACCATCGCGGTTGCATGACCCGGACATCCGCCACCGCCGCGCTGCTCGTCGCTTTCGTCGCCCTTGCAGGCTGCGCCGCGAAACCACCCCACCCCGAGTCGTTCTCCTTTGCGGTGATCGGCGATGTCCGTACAACGCCCGCGAGGAGATCGCCTTCGACGCCATGCTCGGGAGGATGGGCGCCGAGCCACTGGCGTTCGTCGTGCACGTGGGCGACTTCAAGGCGGGAAGCGACTCCCCCTGCACCGACGCCCTCTACGACCGCGCCAGGGCGAGACTGGACGCCTCCCGCCATGCGCTCGTCCTCACGCCCGGGGACAACGACTGGACGGACTGCCGCCGCGACTCGAGCGGGGGAATGGATCCGCTGGAGCGCCTGGCAAGACTGCGCGAGGTCTTCTTCGCGGACGCGTGGTCCCTCGGCCGGTCGCGCCTGCCGCTCGCGCGCCAGGAAGCGTGCGCCGAGCGCGAAGGTGTGGCCTGCCGGTGCCCGGGCCTTCCGGAAAACCGCCTGTGGACCAGGAGCGGCGTGGTCTTCGTCACCGTCCACGTGGTGGGCAGCAACGACAATCGCGGTTTCGACGCGGCGAACGATGCCGAGCAGCGCTGCCGCGCCTCGGCCAATCGCGAGTGGCTCGAGCGCGCGCTGCGCCTCGCGGAAGGCGGCGACCGGCGCGGCCTCGCGATCTTCACCCAGGCGAACCCGTGGATCGCCAGCCGCGACAAGGTGTACGAGGGATTCGTCGCACAGGTTGCGGCCGGCGCAAAGCGGCTCGCGAAGCCGGTGCTCTTCGTCCACGGGGAAACCCACAGCCACCGCATCGACCGCCCGTTCCGCGACGGGCTCGGGAACCCGGTGGAGAACGCGGTGCGCGTGGAAGTCTTCGGGAGCCCGGTGGTGGGCTGGGTGCGGGTCATGGTCGACCCGGGAGACGCGCAGCTTTTCCGGTTCGAACCGCAGCCCGAGCCGCCCGCGCGCGACTAGCCGCCCTCGCCCTCCGGCGCGTGCTCGCCGTGCGCGTGGCCGTGGCGCAGTTCCTCCGGCGTGGCGGCGCGCACCGCCTTCACCTCGCACCGGAACCAGACCCGCTCGCCGGCGAGGGGATGGTTGCCGTCGACCACCACCCGGTCGTCGGCGATCGCCGTCACCGTGTAGACGCGAAGCTCTTCCGTGGGCGCCTCACCGGGAATGCCCTCGAAGCGCATGCCGACCTGGAGCACGTCCGGGAAAGCCTCGCGCGGCTCGACGCGCAGGAACTCCGCATCGTAGTCGCCGAAGGCGTCCTCGGGATCGAGGCTCAGCGCCACCTCGTGGCCGGGCCCGTGCCCCTCGAGGGCCGCTTCGACGCGGGGAAAGATGCCGCCGTGGCCGCCGTGCAGGTAGGCCACCACTGCGCCTTCCTCGTCGAGCAGCGCACCGTCGGAATCGCGCAGCTCGTAGGCGAGCGTGACGACCGTGCCGGCCTCAACCCGCTCGGCCATTGAGCATCTTCACCCGCTTGAGCACCTCGTCGGCGTGGTCCCTGGGATTCACGTCGCGCAGGACGTGGCGCAGGATCCCCTTCTTGTCGATGATGAAGGTGGAGCGGATGAGGGTTTCCTTCGTGTGCCCGTCCACGGTCTTTTCGCCGATCACGTCGTACTTGCGGCATACCTCCGCTTCCGTGTCGGCGAGGAGCTGCACGGAAAGCCCCTGCTCGTCCCGGAAGGCGGCGTGGGAAAGGACGTCGTCGCGCGATATTCCGAAGATCACCGTGTCCAACTTCGAGAATTCCTGCTCGCGGTCGCTGAAGTCGATGGCCTGGATGGTGCAGCCCGGCGTGCGGTCCCTGGGATAGAAATACAGGACGACGTTCTTCTTCCCGCGGTAGCTGGAGAGATGCATCATTTCCATGCAGGCGTCGGGAAGCGAAAAGACGGGGCCGGGTGTCCAAGCTGTAACATGATCCTCCTCGTTACTCGAATTGATTCTAGCGGATTTTCATGGCGCGCAAGGGCGGGCCCGGCCAAGGGCGAGAATCGGCGGATGCGGCCCGTTTCCCGGGCCCGATGACGGCGTCTCAGTTCCTGCGCCGGCACTGGCAGAAGCGCCCCCTCCTGGTGCGCGGCGCCTTTCCCGGATTCACCGATCCGATCGATGCGCGCGGCGTTCTCGCGCTCGCCGCATCGCCCGACGCCGAATCGCGCGTCGTGCGGCGGACCGGAAAGCGCTGGTCCCTCGAGCACGGGCCATTCCCGCCCGCGACGCTTTCGCGGCAACCCGCACGCGACTGGACCGTCCTCGTCCAGGACACGAACCATTTCAGCGCCCGCGCCGCTGCGCTGCTTTCGCGCTTCGCGTTCATTCCGCATGCCCGCGTCGACGACCTGATGGTGAGCTACGCGACACCGGGGGGGGGCGTCGGTCCCCACGTCGATTCCTACGACGTCTTCCTCGTGCAGGGAATGGGGCGGCGGCGATGGCAGGTCTCGCGGCAGCGCGATCTCGGCATCGTCCCGGGCCTCGACCTGCGGGTCCTCGCGCGCTTCGAGCCGGAAAACGAGTGGGTGCTCGAGCCCGGCGACATGCTCTATCTCCCGCCCGGCGTGGCGCACCACGGGGTCGCGGAGACCGAGTGCCTCACCTGGTCCGTGGGGTTTCGCGCGCCGTCGGACGCGGAACTCGCGCAGGCCTTCCTCGACTACCTGGGCGAGCATCTCGCGCTCGCGGGGCGCTACGCCGACCCGGGGCTGCGCCTCGCGCGCGCGGCAGGGCGCATTCCGGACGAGCTTCTCGCCCACGTCGCGCGCACGCTCGGACGCATCCGCTGGCGCGCGAGCGACACGCTGGAGTTCGCGGGGCGTTACCTGTCCGAGCCCAAGGCGCACGTCCATTTCACGCCGCCCGCGCGGGCACTTTCGCGAGCGCGATTCGAGGCGGCGGCCGCGCGCCGCGGCATCGCCCTCGACGGGCGCACGCGCCTGCTCCACGCGCGCGGGAAGTTCTTCCTCAACGGCGAGCCGGTGGCCGCGCGCGGACCTTGCGCGGCGTGGTTGCGCAAGCTCGCCGACTCGCGCACGCTTGTCACGATGGCCGGCGCGCCCGCGGCGTTCCGGGACATCGCCCATGAATGGCACAACCGCGGCTACCTGCACCTGGGCGAGGAGACCTGAACCATGAGCACTGCCGACGACGCCCGACCCGAACCGGTCTACCGGCAGATCTCCGGGCAGGCGGAATCGCGCTCGGCGATCGACGAGGTGATCGGGGCTGCGCAGAAGTCCCTTGCCATCTTCGATTTCACCCTCGAACTGCGCGGGTTCGGCGATCCCGCCCGTATCGAAAAGCTCCGCCGTTTCCTGCTCGCGGGGCGAGCGCACCGGCTGAGGATCGCCCTGCACGAGCCCGACCTCCTCGAGCGCCACGAGCCGCGCCTGATCGCGTTGCTGCGCCAACTCCCCGGCTCCATCGCCATCCACCGCACCGTGGGGCAGGCGCGCAACGCCGCCGATCCCTTCGTGGTCGCCGACGACCACAGCGCCTGGCACCTGCTTCGCCACGACCAGCCGCGGGCGATTGTTGCACTGCACTCCCCGGCCGATGCCTCCCCGCTCCACGACCGCTTCGAGGAGATCTGGCACCTGTCCGAGCCCGCCATCGGCTCCTCGACGCTGGGCCTATGAAGTAATGGCGTTTTTTGCCGCGCCGCCCTTCCGGGTGCCGCGCCTCGCTGGTATCATGTCGGGCTGGTTCCGGATGCGCAGGGTCGTATCCTGCAATGCAGCATTTCCCGGCCCCGGGACCCGAAGCACCCCACACTCCACTCCCCGTATCCAAGGACCCTAGACCATGAAGATCTCCTACCTCCTCGCCACCCTCCTGGCTGCCGGCGTAGTCGCCTGCGGAAAGACCGAAGCCCCGGCGCCCGCCCCGGCCCCCTGCCCCGAAGGTCGAGGCCCCGAAGCCCGCCGAAGCCCCGGTCGCCCCGCCCGCCTCGGCCGGCGCCGATGCGCCCAAGGCCGATGCCCCGGCAGCCGACGCGGCCCAGCCCGCGGATGCGGCCAAGCCCGCCGAAGCCGCCAAGGCCGACGCGAAGCCGGAAGAAGGCAAGAAGAAGAAGGGCGGCTGCTGATCCCGCGGTCGCGCGGCAGTCAGGCGCGACCCGACCAGCGCTCACCAAGGAAAAGGCCCGCGAGGCGACTCGCGGGCCTTTTTTTCATGTGCGCGTCCGGCAAGGGCAGCCGCCCTAGACCTCCCGCCACGCGAAGCCGTCGGCCTGGGTGGCCACACCCACCCACCCCGGCTCGCATCCCAGGGCGCCGGCAAGGGCGCCGACCGCGAGTTCAGGACGGTTGTTCTCCTTCGACAAGTGCGCCGCGAGGAGGTGCCGGAGACGGGTGCAGTCGATGCGCGCGAGAATCGCCGCGGCCGCATCGTTGTCGAGATGTCCGAAGCGCCCGGCGATGCGCTCCTTGAGCGCCTTCGGATAGGACCCTCCGGAGTGCAGCGCGGCTTCGTCATTGCATTCCAGCACCAGCGCATCGCACCTGGTGAGCTTCTCCTCGACGTGCGGGGTGGACATGCCGAGGTCCGTCACCACCGCGAGCCGGGCGGCGCCGTCGCCGAAGACGAACTGCACGGGCTCGCGCGCGTCGTGGGGCACCGGAAAGGGCTCCACGAGCAGGTCGTCCACCGCGAAGGGCGCATGGGGGTCGATGAACCGCACGAGGCTCGCCGGGAAATCGAGGGGCAGGGACAGGGCCGTTCCCCGCGTGAGGTGGACGGGAATGGCATGCCGCTTCGCGAAGCGCGCGACCCCGCCCAGGTGATCGGTGTGCTCGTGGGTGACGACGATCGCGGAAAGATCGCGCGGTGCGATACCCAGCCGGCCCAGCCGGGTGGCGGTCTCGCTCAGCGCGAAGCCGCAATCCATGAGGACGCGGGTGCGCCCCCGCTCGACCACCAGCCCGTTGCCCGAACTGCCGCTCCCGAGGGAGGCGAACCGCAGCGCCATGCGCGCCGGCGCCCCCGCTACTTGAGCTGCTCGAAGAGGAGCGCGAGGATCCTCCGGGTCGTCGACGAAGTCTCCGCCCCGCCCTTCGGGTTCTGCACCACCACGTTCGAAAGCCCGCCGCCGGCGTCCGTGACCAGCACGCGGTAGGGAGCCAGCGGCGCCTTGGTCGACGGTCGCCAGAAGGCGAGCTTGTCGAGGAAGCCCTCGTTCGAAGTCGAGGCGGGCGCATCCGGATCGAGGTAGCGCACGAAGTAGACGCCCTTGGAGCGGTCGCGGTCCTCGACGGTGAACCCGGTCCGGTCCAGCGCGAGCCCGACGCGGCGCCATGCGCGGTCGAAGCCGTCGTTCACGACGAGCGGGCCGGCGCCGTTGTTCTGGAGCGTCGCGTTGCTGGAAACAGCGGCCGTGGCGGCCAGGGGGGCCCCGGACTTCCCGGCCGGCGAGGTGGCGGCGCTGCGGGTCGGCTCGCCCAGCTTCGCGAGCAGCTTGCCCAGCATCTCCGCCTCCAGGTCCCGGTCCGAGCCGGTGCCGCGCGGCTGCCAGCGCGTCGCGTCCTGGTTGGCGGTGGTGAAGACTTCCTCGAGCCCGCGGTGGCTCACATAGATTTCCGTGGTGCCCGGCTCCGCGCCGCGTTCGAGGCGGGTCCGAAAGCGGTCGCGCTCGCCGGATGCGTACATGCCGGGAAGCACCCGGCTGATCATGCCGCGAATGCCGCCGGTCTCGACGTTGGCGCGGGTATCGCGCCAGCCAGTCTCGAGGATTCCCGATTCCGGGGTTTCCCGGGCGATGGAGAAGCCGATGTCCAGCCAGAAGGCGCGCGCGATCGCCCACACCTGCGCCGGCTCCGCCTTGGCCACGATCCAGCGCTGGTCGCCGCCGCGCTCGATGCGCGCGTTGGCCACCGCGGCGAGCACCGTCGAGGACGCCTCGGCCGCGGGCGTTCCGGGGGAGGACCGGTCGCGGCTGTACTGCGAGAAGCTCGTGGAGGCGCGCGGATCGGGAACCGCGAAGCGCTCGTCCACCATCGGCGTAGTGAGGTCCGGCGGCACTTCGAGCGGCCGCTCGCGGGGCCGCGAGGCACGCTGCTGGTCCTCCGTCTTGAGGAGCCCGCAGCCCGTGGCGAGGACGAGGGGGGCGAGGAGGATGGCGAGGGAGCGGAAGCGTTTCATGGATGGGGGATTTCCGGTTCAGGTGAGGCAGCCCGCTTCGCGGAGCGCGCCGGTGACGGTTTCGTGGAAGGCGGGTGCGAGCGCCGTGAGCGGCAGGCGGATGCCCTCGCCGATGCGGCCCATGCGCGCGAGCGCCCATTTCACGGGGATGGGATTGGCCTCGACGAAGAGCTTCTGGTGCAGCCCCAGGAGACGCTGGTTGATCGAGATGGCCTTGCCCGCATCCCCGGCGAGTGCGGCCGAGCACATCTCGTGCATGGCTCGCGGGGCCACGTTGGCGGTGACGGAAATGTCGCCGCTCGCGCCCAGCAGGATGTACGGAAGCGCCGTCGCGTCGTCGCCGGAATAGACGAGGAATTTCGCCGGCTTGCGCTTGAGCAGGTCGGCACCGCGGTCGAGGTTGGCGGTGGCGTCCTTGATGCCGACGATGCCGGGCACCTGCGCGAGCCGTAGCGCGGTGTCGGTCGCCATGTCGGCGACGGTCCGGCCCGGGACGTTGTAGAGGATCATCGGGATGTCCACCGCCTCGGCGATGGCCTTGAAGTGCCGGTACAGCCCTTCCTGCGAGGGCTTGTTGTAGTACGGCACCACGGAAAGGGAGTAGTTCGCGCCGACTTCCTTCGCGAACTTCGTGAGTTCGATCGCCTCGCGCGTCGAGTTGCCGCCCGTGCCTGCGATGACGGGAACGCGTCCGCCGCAATGCTCGACCGCCGTCCTGATGAGGAGGCAATGCTCCTCGACGTCCACCGTCGGCGACTCTCCCGTCGTGCCGACCACCACGATGCCGTCCGTGCCCTCGGCGATGTGCCAGTCGAGGAGCGCCTTGAAGCGGGGGAGGTCGAGCGCGCCGTCCGCCTCCATGGGCGTGACGATCGCCACTAAGCTGCCGGTGAGCATGGTTCCTGGCGTTTGGGCGGGTGCAAAAACCGCGATTTTACCGCGATTCCCCCATCCCGGCGCCCTCGCCTAGGCGCCCGGATCCTCCCGGCGCGCGCACAGGCGCTGCACGGCGGCGGGTCGCGGGGAATCCACCACGAGATCCTCGTAGGCCAGCACCCGCAGCCTGCCCTTCACCGCCTCGAGAAGCTCTCCCGGGGCGAGGAGGAAATCGGGGTTCGAGGGCTTGCCGAAGCGCTCGTTGCCCCGCGCGAAGGTCTCGTAGATGAGCACGCCGCCCGGCTCGAGCGACGCCGCAAGAATGGGCAACAGCGGCCGGTGCAGGTAGTTGGTCACCACGATCGCGTCGAATCGCCGTCCTTCGTAGGGCCAGGTCTCGCCCTCGAGGTCGGCGCCGAGGAGTTCCACGCCGGGCGGCGGTTCGGGAAAGAGCGCGGGATCCCGATCGACGGCGAAGACCTCGAACCCTTGCCTCGCGAGCCAGCGTGCGTGCCGGCCCGCGCCGCAGGCGACGTCCAGCACCTCGCCCCCCGGACGAATGCACGGCGCCCAGCGGGTGACCCAGGCGGAGGCGGGATGATCGCCGAGATGGGATGCCGTGGGCATCAGCCGAACATTTCCGCGATCGTCTCTTCGCCGATCGCGAAGGCCGTGCTCATGCCGGTGCCGCTCGTGACGACGACCGCCCGGGTGCGATCGCCCAGCCGCTCCCGCAGCAAGGGGGCGACATCGGCCACGGGGTAGACGCCCGCCCAGCGCTGCGCGATTCCCGGTCGCGGCACGTCCAGCACCGCATCGAGTTCGTCGAGGATCAGCGCGTCGACCTCCTCGGAGGAGAAGGGCTGCGCCGACTCGGCATACTCGTGGGAATCGCCGACGACGAGCGATCCGTCCGCGCCCTGGGCCACGAGGAGGTGCACGCCGCGCGCGAGCGACTCGGCGGCCTCCGCCTCGAGCCGCGCCCGCAGGCGCGCCGCGGGCCGCTGGGCGGCGAAGCCCTCGTAGCGCACGAGGCTCAGGTCCGACAGGAGCACCGCGTCGAGGCGGAACGCGGCGGGCTGCGGGACCGTGCGCAGCATCTGCAAGCGGCATGCGCGCAGGCCCGCGCGCCGGGCGATCTCCGGCGCGAGCGCGCGGATGCCGTCGCCCGGGGCGAGCACCACCGCGCCCGCGGCGATGCGCCCTTCGGCGTGGCGCACCAGCGTCTCCTCGACCCCGGTGACGGACACGCCCCAGCGGAATTCCACGCCGTGCTCCTGCGCGAGCCAATGCGCCAGTCGCGGCAGCGCCTCGCGCGCTTCCACGCGCAATTCATGCGGGCTCCACAGCGCCCCGGAAAGCCCCGCGGCGAGCATCGGCCAGCGGCGCCGGGCGTGGTGCGCATCGTGGAGTTCGCAGCCTTCGCCTTCCGGACTGGCGGCGTAGGCGGCGAGCACTTCGTGCGCCTCGGGCCGGCGGGCCACGGCGAGGGCGCCGCGCTGGTGGATCGCGATGCCCGCCTTCGGCGCCACTTCCTCCCATACCGCGCGGGACCGCAGCGCGCGGCGGCGCGTGTCCCCTTCCGCCTGCCCGGTGACGGTGACGAATCCGAAGTTGCGGATGGACGCCCCCATTGCGGCCGGATCCCGGTCGACGACCATCACCCTGAGCCCGCGGCGCGCCGCGGCGAGCGCATGCGCGAGGCCGACGATTCCCGCGCCGACGACGGCCAGGTCGGGAACGCTCACGGGCAACCCGCGCTCGCCCGTGCCCAGGCGATGTTTCGCCCGGTTCCGGTTTCGTCGTGATCCAGCGGCTTCGGCATGGAAGGGATCTTAGCAATTCGTCGCGCCCGGAACCGGCCACCCGGGGCGCTGTCGAACCGGCCTTCCCACCGTCGCTCCGCCATGCCGATCATCATCGCCGTCTGCATCCTGCTCGTCGTGATCACGACGCTCGTCCACTACGAAACCCTCACGATCCTCTCGTTCAGGCTTCCCGGCATGCGCATCGCGTCGCGGCTGAAGCTGGTAGTGGTCGTGCTCGCGGCATTCGCCGCCCATGTGGTGGAAATCGCGCTCTACGCCGCCGCCGCGTGGGCCAGCATCCGGTGGCTCGGGATCGGAGACCTGTCGGGCGCCGGCGGGGCGAGCCTGGTGAACAGCCTGTACTTCTCGGCGGAGACCTTCACGTCCCTGGGCTTCGGGGATCTCGTGCCATCGGGCCCGCTGCGCCTGCTTGCGGGAGTCGAGACACTCAACGGCCTGCTCCTGATCGGCTGGTCCGCGTCCTACACGTACCTGTCCATGGAACGATTCTGGGATCTCGACCAGGCTGCGGGCGCCCCGAAGCCTCAGGCCAGCAAGGTGCCGGGTTCCACGAACGCGTGACCCAGCGCCTGCGCGACCTCGCGGCAGGTGACCTTCCCGGCGCAGACGTTCAGGCCGGCCATGAGATGCGGGTTGGCCGCGAGCGCCCCTTTCCACCCCTTCTCCGCCAGTTGCTGGACGAAGGGCAGCGTCGCGTTGTTGAGCGCGTAGGTCGAGGTGCGCGGCACGGCGCCCGGCATGTTGGCCACGCAGTAGTGCACGACGTTGTCCACGACGTAGGTGGGCTCTGCGTGGGTCGTCGCGCGCGAGGTCTCGAAGCAGCCGCCCTGGTCGATCGCCACGTCCACGACCACCGAGCCCGGCTTCATGTGCGCCACGTGGCTGCGCGTGACGAGCTTCGGCGCGGCCGCGCCCGGGACGAGCACGCCGCCGATCACCAGGTCCGCGGTGAGCACGTGATGCTCGACGTTGTCGCGGTTGGAGAACACGGTGATCGTGCGCGCGCCGAGCAGGCGGTCCATGCGCCGCAGGGCGTCGATGCTGCGGTCGATCACGACGACGATCGCCCCGGTGCCCACGGCGATCTGCGCCGCGTTCGAGCCCACCACGCCGGCGCCCAGGATCACGATCTTCGCCGGCGGCACTCCGGCCACGCCGCCGAGCAGGATGCCCATGCCGCCGTGCGCCTTCTCGAGGCAATGGGCCCCCGCCTGCACCGCCATGCGGCCCGCGACTTCGGACATGGGCGCGAGCAGTGGCAAGCCGCCGCCGGGCTGCGTGACGGTCTCGTAGGCGATGCACACGGCGCCGCTCGCGAGGAGCCCCTTGCATTGCTCCGGATCCGGCGCGAGGTGCAGGTAGGTGAAGAGGACCTGCCCGGGACGAAGCCGGGCGATCTCGACCGCCTGGGGCTCCTTCACCTTGACGATCATGTCGGCCGCGGCGAACACCTCGCCCGCGCCGGGAAGGATCTTCGCGCCGGCCTTCTCGTAGGCGGCGTCCGCGGCCCCGATGCCCGCACCCGCGGCGCGCTCGACGACCACTTCGTGGCCTTGCGCCACCAGCTCGCGCACCGACGACGGGGTGAGGCCCACGCGGTACTCGTGGTTCTTGATCTCCTTCGGTACGCCGATTCGCACGATTGCCCCCGCCGGTTCCGAGATGGGCGCATCTTACGGCATGGGGGGAGGCGCCGCGGTTCAGTGCTTCGCGAGGCCCGCGAGCAGCGGCGCCAGCCGCTCCGCGATCTGCTCCTTCTCCACCACGGCATCGACACCGGCCTCCAGGGCGCTCGAGCGGTGCCGCTCGTCGCCCAGCAGCAACGCCACCTGGACGGGCCGCGGTGCGCGCAGCCGCACGAAGCGCACGAGCATGGGCGCTTCCGCGTCGCCCGGGGGCCATTCCAGCAGGATCGCGTCCGGCGCGAGTTCGTCGAGCCGCACGAGCGCCTCCGCGAACGTCGCGTGGGCGGCCACGACCTGCGCGCCGCAGGATTGCGCGAAGCGCTCGACGGACCGCAGGAACTCGGGCGAGCGGTCGACGACCACGAGGCGCACTCCCGCGAGCGAGGCGGCGGTCATCGTTGCGTGCCGCAGCGCATCACGTCGCCCAGGGTGAACCGGAAGGTCGCCCCCCTGCCCGGCGCGCCCACGGCCTCGATGCGCCCGCCGTGGCTCGCCACGATCCGCTGCACGATCGCGAGCCCCGCGCCCGTGCCGGGGAACTCGGTGTTCGCATGCAGCCGGGAGAAGGGCTTGAAGAGGCGCTCGCTCTTCGACATGTCGAACCCGGCGCCGTTGTCGCGCACGAAGATCCAGGCCTCGCCGTCGGACTCGTGGCACCCCACCTCGATCTGCGCCGGCCGGCTGTCGCGCGTGAACTTGATCGCGTTGGAAAAGAGATTCTGGAACGCCTCGGCCATGAGCGCCCGGTCGATGCTCGCGCTGGGCAGCTCGCCCAGGATGAAGCGGATCTCCCGCCCGCGCCGCTCGGCCGCGAGCTCGCTCCACGCCGTTACGGCGATGTCGGCGAGGCTCGCCGGGGCGAGTGCGAGCTTCTCGCGCGAGAGCCTCGTGATCTTGGCGAGCTGCCCCACCATGCGGTCGATCGCGAGCGCGCTGCCGGCGATGCGGTGCAGCCAGTCGTAGGCCTCGCCGGAGAGGGAATGCCCGTGCTCGGCGAGCAGCAGCGAGGAATAGCCGTTCAGCGCCCGCAGCGGCGCGCCCAGGTCGTGGGCGATGGCGTAGGAAAAGGTCTCCAGCTCCGCGTAGGCCTCCTCGAGCGAGGCGCGGGCCTCCTCGAGTGCGGCCGTGCGCGCGGCGACATTGCGCTCGAACTCCGCCTCGGCCCGGTGCCGCGTGATCGTCAGGTCGAGGCGCAGCGCGAGCGCCTGGCCCAGCGCCGAGAGCGCCCGCCGTTGTTCCTGGTCGAGCGCACGGGGCACGCGGTCGATCACGCAGAGCGTTCCCAGCGCGTGACCGTCGCCCGCCAGCAGCGGCTGGCCGGCGTAGAAGCGCACGCCGGGGTGGCCCTTCACCAGCGGATTGTCGCGAAAGCG
The DNA here is from genome assembly GCA_016708825.1 of Betaproteobacteria bacterium. Taxonomy (GTDB): domain Bacteria; phylum Pseudomonadota; class Gammaproteobacteria; order Burkholderiales; family Usitatibacteraceae; genus FEB-7. The sequence goes on from JADJEZ010000002.1 coordinate 120,816, forward strand.
CTCGTCCAGGAGCGTATCGCGGATCTCGAACACCCCGTTCCCGCCCTCGTGCCGGGCGATGGTGAACGAGCAGATCGCGTCGGCCCGCGGGATCTCGCGAAGTGAGCCGAGGCCCACGGCCGCCTTGAACCACTGGCGGTCGCGGTCCACGAGACTCACGAGTGCGATGGGCGTGGCGCAGACGCGCGCGGCGACCGCGGCGATCTCGTCGAACCAGGGTTCCTTGGGGGTGTCCAGTACGGCGGCGTCGTGCAGGGCGGCGAGTCGAAGTTCCTCGGTCGAAGCCCCGTCCGCGGCATTCCGGTCGGGGTGATTTCTCATGGGCCCACTGTAGTCGGACCCCACCTCCCGGAACATCAGGCCCCCCCTGATCCCGGCCCGGGCGATCCCCCATTCGGGGGCTCGCTCAGTCGCCCGGATCGATCAGGCCGATGCGGATCGCATAGCGCGTGAGGCTCGCCACGTCGCGGATGTCCAGCTTCGCCATGACCTGCGCGCGGTGCGTCTCGATCGTCTTCACGGACAGGTGCAGGCGCTCCGCGATCTCGCGCGTGGAGCGGCCCTCGGCGATCAACTGCAGCACCTCGCGCTGGCGCACGCTCAGCTCGTCGCCCCTGGGCTGCGCCTCGCCCCGGCGGAGCTGCTCCACCAGGTGGCCCGTGACCTTGGGCGAGTAGAACGTGCCGCCCGCGGCGACCGCGCGGATGGCGAGCTCCAATTCCTCCGGCGCCGCGTCCTTCAGGACATAGCCCCGCGCACCGGCCTGCACGCCGCGCAGGACGAAGTCCTCGGAGGAATGCATCGACAGCAGGATCACGCGGCAAGCGGGCAGTTCCTCGGCCAGGCGCCGGCAGGCGTCGAGGCCGTTCAGCTCCGGCATGGTGATGTCGAGCAGGACGATGTCCGGCGCATGCCGCTTCGCCAGCGCCAACGCCTCGCGCCCGTCCGCGGCCTCGGCCACGACTTCGCAACCGGCGAAGCTCGCCACGAGCTTGCCGAGCCCCGCGCGCATCAGCGCGTGGTCGTCGGCGAGAAGAATCCGGTGGGTCATGGGCTCACCTCGAAAGTCGCGCTAACCCGCGTGCCTGCGCCCGGCGAGGACTGGATCCCGAACGCCCCGCCGAGGAGCCGGACGCGTTCCTCCATCCCGAGCAGGCCGAGGCTCGGCCGGTCGCGCGATTCGGCCGGATGGAACCCCTTTCCATCGTCCTGCACCACGACGCTTACGCTACTGCCGTCGCGCGCCACGCGCACGCGCACCTGCCGCGCCTTCGCGTGGCGGGCCACGTTGGTGAGCGCCTCCTGCACGACCCGGTAGCAGGCGACCGACTGCGCGGCGGGCATCTCGATGTCGTCCGGCTCCACCTCGACGTCTATGGGGACCCCGCTGCGCGCCGCCTGTCCCTCGCACAACCAGCGAAGCGCCGGAGCGAGGCCCAGGTCGTCGAGCAGCGGCGGCCGCAATTCCAGCGAGAGGCTTCGCACTTGGGCGATGGCCCGCTCGACGATGCCCAGGCTGTCCGTCACCGCCTCCTCGGCGGGGCCGGAAACGCCATAGCGCTCGACCGCCTTCAGGTTCAGGCGCACGGCCGTGAGCACCTGGCCGATCTCGTCGTGGAGCTCCCGGGCGAGCGCGCGGCGCTCGTCCTCCTGCACCTCGATCACGCGGCGGGAGAGCGCCTCCAGGCGCCCGGCATAGGCGAACCGGGCGTCCTCGGCCCGCCGGCGCTCGGTGATGTCGACGTGCGTGCCGAGCATGCGCAGCGGCTTGCCCGCTTCGTCCGCGAGCACCGAGCCCTGCGCGAGGATCCAGCGGTAAGAGCCGTCCTTGTGGCGGAAGCGGAACTCGTGCTCGAGATACCCGGCCGGTCGCGCGAGGTAGCCTTCCACGGTCCGCAGCGCACGATCGACGTCGTCGGGGTGCACGCGGGCTTGCCACTGCTCGAAGTCGTTCGCGATCTCGTGGTCCTCGTAGCCGATCTGGCGCTTCCATTCCGGCGAGAAGTACACGCCGTTCGTGCGCAGGTCCCAGTCCCAGAAACCCACGTTCCCCGATCGCGCGGCGAGCTGCAGGCGCAGCGCCGTGTCGCGAAGCGCCTCCTCCGCGCGCTTGTGCTCGGTGACGTCGCGGGCGACCGCGAGAATGCACTGCTCGCCGTCGATCTCGACCAGGCGCGCCGCGATGAGCGCCGTGCCGGTCTCGCCGTCGTGACGCCGGAACCGGAACTCGAAGTCGTCCACCTGGCCCGTCTCGACCACGAGCGCGCGGTAGCGTTCGCGCGCCGCGGGCTCGACCCAGAGATCGAGCACGCCGACCGCGTCCCCGAGAAGCTCCTCGCGGGAGTGCCCGGTGATCCGCTCGAGCGCCGCGTTCACCGCGACGATCCTGCCGGTCTTCACTTCGGTGATCACGATGGAGTTGGGGCTCGCCTCGAAGGCGGCCTGGAGCCTGCGTTCGGACTGGCGCAGCGCCTCGTCGGCGCGCTTGCGCTCCGTGATGTCGGTGAAGAAGATCGCGAGCCCTTCCTTCGAGGGATAGACCCGGTTCTCGAACCAGCGGTCGAAGGGCGGGTAGTACTCCTCGAAGGTCCGCGGCCGGCCGTCCTTTGCCGCCGCCTCGTAGGCCTGGTGGAAGGGCTGCCCCACGCCGTCCGGGAACTCCGTCCAGATGTGCTTGCCCACGAGGGAATCGCGCTCGCGCCCGAAGATCTCGGCGGCGCGGGAGTTCACGTAGGTGTAGCACCAGTCGCGGTCCAGCGCCACGAACCCGTCGTGCATGCTCTCGAGGACCGAGTCGAGGCGTCTTCGCAGTTCGCTTTCCCGGGCCTGCTGCTCGTGCCGCGCGGTGACGTCGCGCATGATCCCGCGCACGCTGGCGACCCGACCCTCCACCATCTCCGGCACCACGTTCGCCTCCACCCAGACCGCCCGGCCGTCGTGCGCGAGGAGCGCGGTCTCGTAGCCGCTCACCGACTCCCCGCTGACGGCCCGCGCGAAGGCACCGCCCGTGAGGTCGCGCCGGTCGGGATGGACCAGGTCGGAAAGCCGGCTTCCCACCAGCTCCTGCCTCGACCGGCCCAGCGTGCGGCACTCGGCGGCGTTCACGTCGACGATCCGCCCCTCCAGGTCGACGATGTGGATCATGTCCAGCGCATCCTCGAAGAGCCCCCGGTAGCGCCGGTTCGCCGCCTCGGCTGCGTCCAGCATCTCGTTCAGGGCGTCCGCCACGGCCTGCGTCTCCCGCGCACCCGCGCGCGGAACGCGCCTGCCGTGGTCTCCCCCGGTGATCGCGCGCGCCGCCTCGGCGATCGCCTTTGTCGGCCGCACGATGCGGCGGCTGGCCGCGATCGCAACGCCGAGCGTGGCGAGCAGCACCGCGAAGACCGCGATCGCGCCCTGGACCGCGCGCGCGCGCGCGCCGGCGAACACCGATTCGGCCGGGATCCCCGCGTAGGCGACCCAGTCGGCCTGCTCCACCCGCGCGAAGCCGAAGACGCGCCGCACCCCGTCCTCACCCAGGTCCTGCACCGGCCCCTCCATTCCCGAGACCACGCGGCGGAAGGCGGGAAGCGCGTGCAGGTCGCTTCCGGAGAATCCGTCGGCGCCGCCCGAGCGGGCGAGTCCCTGGCCCGCGAGCGTGGCAAGGCTCACGACCGAGTCGTCGTGGGGTTTCGGCCCCGGTGGGAGCACCTGGTAGCGCTCCAGGTCGGTCGAGAGGGCAACGGCCCCCTTGAAACCGCCCCGGTCGTCGCGCAGCGGCTGGGCGAGGCTCACCGTCCAGCGCCCGGTGACGAAGTCCTGCGCGGGCCCGCCGACGGTAAAGCCTCCCGACTCCCGTGCGCCCGCGAGCCACAGCCCGGGGTCGACCCGCGGCGCCGGCCCCGCCGCCGGCGGGTGCACCGAACAGGCGAGCCGGCCTTCGGCGTCGACCACCACCACGTTGCTCACGCGCGGGGCGAACATCACGACGTCGCGCAGGACCGACTCGCACGCGCCGGGGTCGAGGGCGCGCACCGCCGGACGGTCGGCGAGAGTCTCGAGCGTGGTGCGCGCGAAGAGGAGGAAGCGATCGGTGTCGCGCGCCGCGATCTCGGCGAGCGTGAAGGCGGCCCGGCCCGCCTGCCACCGTTCTTCCTCGGCCGAGCGGTAGAAATCGTAGCCCACGAACACCGCGAGGGGTGCCGCCACGACGGCGCACATGGCGAGGAGCTGGGCGCGCAGCGACCAGCTGTCGGCCTTCCATTTCCTGCGGGGGGTCGCGGGCGCTTCCATGGCGGATACGAGTCTATCCGGCCGCGGCCTCCCGCACCCGCCCGGCGCGGCGCACGCCCATCTCCGCGAGGGTCTCGCCGACCGCCGAGACGACGTTGCGCATCTCGTTCTCGTCGATGGCGCCGATGCAGCCGACGCGGAAGGTCTCCACCCGGGTGAGCTTGCCCGGGTAGAGGACGTAGCCCTTCGCCTTCACCCGGTCGTAGAACGCCTGGAAGACGTAGGCGGGGTCGTCGGGCGCGTGGAAGGTCACGATCACCGGCGCCTGGATCGCGCGCGGCAGGAAAGGCTTCAGGCCCAGCGCTTCCATGCCTTCGACCAGCACCGCGCAGTTGCGCGCGTAACGCGCTCCCCGGGCGGGCGTGCCGCCCTCGGCGAGGAACTGGTCGAGTGCCGCGCGGAAGGCCGCCACGACGTGGGTGGGCGGCGTGAAGCGCCACTGCGTGGTCTTCTGCAGGTACGTCCACTGGTCGAAGAGGTCCATCGCGAGCGAGTGGGAGTTGCCCTGGCACTTCTCGAGGACGGCCCTCCTCGCGATCACGAAACCCATGCCCGGCACGCCCTCGATGCACTTCCCGGAGGCGGCGACCACCGCGTCCACCGGGTAGCGGGAGACGTCGATGTCGATCGCGCCGAAGGAACTCATGGCGTCCACGATGAGGCCCTTGCCGTGGCGCGCGCAGGCCGCGGCGATTTCCGGCAGCGGGTTGAGTATTCCGGTGCCCGTCTCGCAGTGCACCTGCGCCACATGGGTGATCGCCGGGTCTGCCCGGAGCGCCTCCTCCACCATCGCGCCGGTCGGATGCCGGTCCTCGGGCAGGTCGAGCGCGGCGTGTGCCCTCCCGAGGTAGCCGAGGATCTTCAGGATCCGCTGGCAATAGGCGCCGTTCTGCGGCACGAGCACCTTGCCGTCGCGGGGAACGAGGTTCGCGAGTGCCGCCTCCACCGAGAAGGTCCCGCTTCCCTGGAGCGGCACGCACACGTGGGTCGCTTCTCCCCGGACCACGTCCACCAGGTCCCGGCAGATGCTGCCGGTGATCGCGTTGAAGGACTGGTCCCAGGACCCCCAGTCGCGAAGCATCGCGGCCTTGGTCGCGAGCGAGGTGGTGAGCGGGCCCGGGGTGAGCAGAATGGGGTCGTTGCCGCGAATCATCATTGCCTCCAGGCCTGCGTGCGGCGATCCAGCCACACCTGCAGGACATGATATACGGCGCACACCACCGCCGAGGTCGCCACGATCAGGGTCGCCATCGCCGCCGCCGCGCCGATGTCGCCCGCCTCGTCCAGGTTCACGATGGCCACCGAGGCGACGACCGTGCCCGGCGCGTAGAGAAACATCACCGCCGAAACGGTGGTCATCGCGTTCACGAAGAGGTAGCGGCTGATTTCCAGCACCGCCGGAAGGCACACCGGCACGCTCACCCGGAAGAAGGTGCGCCAGAAGGCCACGCGCAGCGAGGCCGACACCGCCTCGAACTCGTTGTCGAGCTGCTTGAGCGCCGTGAGCGCGGTGAGGTGGGACGACGTGTAGTAGTGCACCGTCGTGCACACCACCAGGATCGCCATGCTGCCGTAGAGCGCGTGCAGCGGGTTCGCCTGCTCGACGAAGAAGAAGATGTAGCCCAGTCCCAGCACCATCCCCGGCACGCCCATGGGCAGCACGGCCGCGAGCCGCACGAAGGGCCGCCATGCGCCCATCCCGCGCGTCTTCTCCAGCAGGTAGGCCGTGGTGAAGACGAACAGTGTGCCCAGGCTCGCGCACCAGAAGGCCATCGTGAGGCTGTTCAGGTAGGAGGAGAAAAGCCCCGCCTCCACGAGCCCCATGCGGTAGTGGTCCAGCGAGAGCGAGAAGTTGTAGGGCCAGAGCTTCACGAAGGAGGCGTAGGCGGCCATGCCCAGCACCGCCAGCATGAGCGCGCCCAGCAGTGCGCAGTAGGCCGTCATCGCCCAGTCGAATCCCCGCGAGGGGCGCGGCACGAAGGGGACGGAGCGCGCCGAGAGGAGCGCGGATTGGCGTTTCTGCACCCGCGTGTCCACCAGCCAGGTCACCGCGACGGGTGCCAGCAGGATGATCGCGACCACCGCCCCCTTGGCGAAATCCTGCTGCCCGATCACCAGCTTGAAGATGTCGGTCGCGAGCATGTTGAAGTTGCCGCCGATCACCTTCGGGATGCCGAAGTCGCTGAGCGAGTAGGTGAAGACGACCATCGCGGCGCTCACCAGGCCGTACTTCGCGCCCGGGACCGTGATCGTCCGGAACTTGCGCACCGTCCCCGTCCCGAGGGCGTCGGCAGCCTCGTAGAGCCTCGCGTCCGTGAGCGAAAGCGCGGTCACCAGGATCATGAGCGCATGCGGGAAGGTCGCGAAGACGAGCGAGACCACGACGCCCGGGGCGCCGTAGATCTGCGTCTCGCCCATGAGTGCCTTCAGCAGCCCCTGGTTGCCGAACCAGAAGATGAAGGAGATGGCGGCCAGGAGCGAGGGTGCCAGGATCGGCACCAGCGCCACGTTGCGCAGCAGCGCCTTGAAGCGCATGCAGCTCCTCGTGAGCGCGTAGGCGAAGGTAAAGGCGAGCGGTATCGTGATCGCGGTCACGAGCGCGGAGACCCAGGCGCTGTTCCAGATGGACCGGGCCAGCGCCGGCGTGCGGAAGTAGGAGACGAAGTTCGCGAGACCGACGAACTCCCCGGCGCGGCTCTCGAGGCTCTTCGCGAGGATCATGGCCAGGGGCGCCAAGAGGAACACGGCCAGCGCCGCCCCCGCGGCGAGGAGTATCGCGTGCGCGACCCGGTCGCTCCAGTGCACCCGCAGGCGCGGCCGGTAGACGCGCCCGAAGAGCTGCGGGCTCCCGGGGGCGATGGAGCCGTAGGCGGGATCCGGGGTGGCGCTCACGCGACGGGCTTGGCGGCGAAGACGCGCATGCGCTCGCGCGGGACGGCTACCCGCAGCGTGTCGCCGGGCTTCACCCGGAACTCCGTGAGGTCGTTCACCGAGAGGTCCGCGATGAGGGGCTGCCCGATCCCGTCGATGCGCACCGTGAGACGCGAGTAGGAGCCGAGGAACTCCACCTCGCCGACCGTCGCCGACGCCGAGTTGGGTGTTGCCGCATCGACTCCGCGCACGAGCACGTCCTCGGGACGGAAGAAGACCTGCAGGTCCTGGTCCGGTCCGAGCGCTTCGTCGATCTCGCAGGCGAAGCGGTGCGCGCCCACCTGGATCGCGCTGTCACCCGCCCGGCGCGCGGGCAGGAGGTTGGTCTTGCCCACGAAGTCGGCGACGAAGGGCGTGGCGGGAGCGCCGTAGACCTCGGACGGCGTGCCGATCTGCTCGATCACGCCGTGGTTCATCACGACGATGCGATCGGCGAGCGAGAGCGCCTCCTCCTGGTCGTGGGTGACGAGGATCGTGGTGATCCCCAGGCGCTGCTGCAGGCTCCGTATCTCGCCGCGCAGGCGCACGCGCACGCGCGCATCGAGCGCGGAGAGCGGCTCGTCCAGGAGCATGAGGCCCGGCGACGTGGCGATGGCCCGGGCGATGGCGATGCGCTGCTGCTCGCCCCCGGAGAGCTGCGCGGGGAACTTCCCGCCGCTGCCGGCAAGCCCCACGAGCACGAGCAACTCGGCCACGCGCGCCTCGCGCTGCTCCTTCGGCACGCGCCGGTTCACCAGCCCGTAGGCGACGTTCTCGGCCACGGTGAGGTTGGGGAAGAGCGCGTAGGACTGGAAGACGATCCCGTAGTCGCGCTGCATGGGAGGCAGGAGCGAGATGTCGCGGCCTGCCTGGACGATCTTCCCGGCGCTTTGCACCTCGAGCCCCGCGATGATCCTGAGGAGCGTGGTCTTGCCGCAGCCCGAGGGGCCGAGGAAGCACACGAGTTCTCCCGGCCGGACCGAGAGGCTCACGTCGTTCAGCGCGACGAAGCTCCCGAACTCCTTGCGGATGTGCTCGAGGACGAGGAAGTCGGGCGCGGTCTGGGGCAAGGCGGCACTCGCAAGCGCAGGGCCGGCCGGCGCGTCGCGCGCCGCCCGGAACCGGATTCAGCGGCGGGCTACTTCTCCGACTTCGCGCCGTAGCGCTTCTGCCACTCGGCGAGGATCTTTTCGCGGTTCGAGGCGGCGAACGCGAAGTTGTTCTTGATGATCTTCTTGTCGAGGTCCGCCGGGATGTGCGGCAGGGAAGGCTTCACTTCGGGGTGCGCCACCAGCGCGAAGTTCTTCGCGTAAGCCATGTTGGCTTCCTTCGTGGCCACCCAGTCCATGAGCTTCTTCGCCGCGTCCATCTTCTTCGTGGCCTTCACGATGCCGGAGGATTCCACGTCCCAGCCCAGGCCCTCCTTCGGGAAGACCAGGTCGACCGGCGCGCCCTTCTGCTTCACGTCGTTGCCGCGGAAGTCGAAGGAGATGCCCACCACGAACTCCCCCGCGCCGGACTGGCGGCAGGGCTTGGAGCCCGAGTGGGTGTACTGCGCGACGTTCTCGTGCAGCTGGTCCATGTACTTCCAGCCGCCCGCTTCCCCCATGACCTGGAGCCAGCCCGAGACGCTCAGGTATCCCGTGCCGCTCGAGGCCGGGTTCGGCATCGTCACCTGGCCCTTGTAGACGGGCTTCGCCAGGTCGGCCCAGCTTTCGGGCTTGGGGATGCCCTTCTTCTGCCCTTCGACGGTGTTGTAGCAGACGACCGCGGCGTAGACGTCCATGCCGACCCACGACGGCGGCCGCGAGGTGTCGCTGAAGGTGGCGGTGAGCTTGTCGAAGCCGGCGGGCGCGTACGGGGCCAGCATGCCCTCGGCCTTGAAGATCTCCAGCGAGGAAGCGGAAACGCCCAGGATCACGTCGGCCTGCGGGTTCGCCTTCTCGGCGAGGATCTTCGCCGTGATGACGCCGGTGGAGTCGCGGACGAACTTCAGATCGATGTTGGGATTGGTCTTCTGGAAGGATTCGGTATAGGCCTTGAGCTGGTCGGTTTCCAGGGCGGTGTAGACGAGAAGCTCGGTTTTCTGGGCGAGGGCGCCGGTGGCGGCCAGCGCGGCGGCGACGGCGATGGCGGACAGGCCCGGCTTCCGGCGAAACATCGATTTCATGGAGTTCTCCTGGTGGCTCGTAGGGGGTGGGTCGTTTCTGGCGGCGGCTGATTATGACGATATTCAGCCCTGCCCGGCGAGCGCCTCGTCCAGTGCCGGCGCCGGGTTCACGAAGTTGCGGCCGCGCGCGCCGTCCAGGGCATGGACGATCATCCCGCGCGCCTCGTCCGGCCCGACGCCGTAATCGGCGAAGGCCGTCGACACGCCGACTTCCGCGAGGAAAGCGGCCAGCCGCTCCCAGGGCCTCGCGGCTTCCGGCCCGAACACGCGCCCGAGCACTTCGTCGCGGGCAGTGTCCGCGCCATGGGCCAGGCGCCACACGAGCGGCAGCGGGAAGGAGCAGGCAAGCCCGTGCGGCAGGCCGTGCCGCAGGGTCATCTCGTAGGAAATCGAGTGGGCGAGCGCCGTGCGGGTGTTGCTGAAGGCGAGCCCCGCCAGGAGGCTCGCGCGCGACATCTCGGTGCGCAGCGCCCGGTCCGCGGGTGCGGCGAGGAGCCCCGGCAGGCAGGCGACGACCGTGCGCGCAGCCTCGACCGCGAGGGTGTCGGAGACGGGATTCGCGTTCACGTTCCAGACCGATTCCAGCGCGTGGGACAGGGCGTCGAGCGCGCTGTTCCGGGTGACCGCGGCCGGCGCCGACAGCGCGAGGGACGGGTCGACGATCGCCGCCTCGGGCCAGGTCTCGCGCACGTGCAGCGAGAACTTCTTCGGCGCCGCGGAGCTCCGGTCCCACAGCGTGGCCCAGGGCGTGACTTCGCTTCCGGTGCCCGCCGTCGTGGGCACCGCGACAAGCGCAAAGGCGCGCGCGACCGCCGGCTGGCGCCCGGCCGCGAGTGCCGCGAAGACGTCCTCGAAGCTTCCCTCGGAAGTCGCGATCTGCAGCAGCTTCGCGGTGTCGATGGCGCTGCCGCCGCCGACGGCCACCAGCACGCAGCCGCCGTGGCGCTGCCAGAACGCCCCGTAGCGGGCGCGGAACCACGACACCTCGGGGTTGGGCTCCACGTCCGCGACCACCTCGCGCAGGCGCGGGCCGAGCAGCGCGCGCAGCCGCGCCTCGAGCCCCGTGGCCGCCGCCTCGGGATAGGTGACGACCACCGCGTCGCGCCCGGCCAGCGCCTGGGGCAGCGACTCGAGCGCGCCCCAGCCGAAGCGCACCGACACCGGGTTGTGGAACGCCCACCCGCTCATATGAAGAGCTTGCGCACCCGCGCCGATATGAGGTCTATCGAGCTCACGAAAGTGATGATGATGAGCATGACCGCGCAGGTCTGCGCGTACTCGAACCCGCGGATCACTTCGTAGAGGATGACCCCGATGCCGCCGGCCCCGACCATTCCCACCACGGAAGCCGAGCGCACGTTCGACTCGAACCGGTAGAGCGAGTACGAGATCCACAGCGGCATCACCTGCGGGATCACGCCGTAGACGATCTCCTCGATGGCGCTGGAACCCGTGGCGCGCACGCCCTCCACCGGCCGCGGATCGATCGCCTCCACTGCCTCGGAGAAGAGCTTGGCGAGCGTGCCGGTGGTGTGGATCCAGAGGGCGAGCACCCCGGCGAACGGCCCCAGGCCCACGGCGACGATGAAGAGCATCGCGAAGACCATCTCGTTGATGGCCCGGCAGGCGTCCATGACCCGGCGCACCGGCTGGTACACCCACCACGGCACGATATTGGACGAGGACAGCAGCCCGCAGGGCACGGCGCACACGATCGCGAGGACCGTGCCCCACACGGCGATGTGCACCGTGACGATCATCTCGCGCAGGTAGGACTTCCATTCGCGGAAGTCGGGCGGGAAGAATTCCGCGAGGAAAACCTTCATGTTCCCGCTGTCCTTCCACAGGTCCAGCGGGCGCATGTCGGCGCCCTTCCACGCCCACAGGAGCACGAGCGCGAACACGGCCCAGCCGAAGGCCTGGGCCAGCGTCCGCCGGGGCCCGCCCGGTGGCGAGAGCGCCCCCGGCGGAATGGTCGCTGCCTGGGTCACTGGGCCTGCTTGGCGAGCTCCGCGAGCTTCGCGTCGATGCCCTTGAGTTTCTCCGTCTTCTCCGCGGGCGAGAGCGTCGTGTCGCCACCGACCTTGGCGCGGTCCTTGGCGAGCTCCAGCTGGCGGATGGGAATCAGCTGCGCGTTGCTGGACTCACGGAAGCCGGCGATCTGCTGCATGCCCTTGAGGACCGCCTTCTCGCGATCGTCCTTGCCGTAGCCGATGATGAACTTCTTCACCTTCGCCTTCACGTCCTCGGGCAGGTCCTTGCGCCAGACCAGCGGGTCGCGCGGGATGAGGGGCGAGGTCCACAGGATCTTCACTTCCGCGCGCTTGGCGGGGTCCTTGAGCTTCAGCTTGTCCAGTTCCTCGCTGTTGTTCGTGGCGACATCCACCTGCTTGTTGAGCACCGCGAGCAGGTTGATGCCGTGGGAGGCGGGACGCACGATCTTGAACACGTCCTTCGCCTCCACCCCGCGCTTGGTGAACACGTAGTAGCCGGGCACGAGGGTGCCGGAGGTCGACTGCGGGTCCCCGGCGCCGAAGGAGAGCTCCTTGCCGCGCTTGAACATGTCGTCCAGGGAATTGAGCGGGCTGTCGCGGTGCGTGATGACATAGCTGTAGTAGCCCGGCGTGCCGTGCAGGTCGATGAACTGGGCGAACACCTCGCCGTTCGCGCGGTCCACCGCCTCGATGGCGCTCTTGTTGCCGTACCAGGCGATCTGCACCTTGTTGAAGCGCTGCGCCTCGATGATCCCCGTGTAGTCCGTGGAGAAGAAGGCGTTCACCTTGAGCCCCGTCTGCTTCTGCATGTCGTCGATGAAGGGGTCCCAGAGCGACTTGATGGCCGCGCTCTTGTCGGTGGAGATGATGCCGAAGTTGATTTCCTGCGCGGTGGCGGCGCCGGCCGTGATCGCAATGGCGGCGAGCGCGGCCCGGAATAGCGTCTTCATGGGTAGGTCTCCTCGGGGTGGAAGGGCGGTCAGGCGGATGCCGCGGCGGGCCGGAGCCCCTCCGCGACCACGGGGTCGTTCATCACGGCGTCGATCGTCTCGGTGCCGTCGAGCATCTCCTCCACGGCGGCGCCGTAGAGGTTCCTCAGGAGCTTCGCGTCGAGCGCCTCCGAGGGGCCGTCGTAGACGACCTCGCCCAGGCGCAGCGCCACGGTGCGCACGCAGTAGCGGCGGGCGAACTGCACCTGGTGCAGCGACACCAGCACCGTGATGCCCTGCTCGCGGTTGATGCGCGCGAGGATCTCCATCACGTTCCTCGCGCTCTCCGGGTCGAGGGAGGCGATGGGCTCGTCGGCGAGGATGATGCGGGCGCGCTGGACGAGCGCGCGGGCGATGGCCACGCGCTGCTGCTGGCCGCCGGAGAGCGTGCTCGCGCGCTGCCAGGCGAGGTTCTCGATGCCCACGCTCTTCAGGGCCCGCCAAGCCTCGGCCTTCTCCTCCCGGGTGAAGCGCATGACGAGGCTGCGCCAGGCGGGCACGCGCGTGAGCAGGCCCGCGAGCACGTTCGTCATCACCGACAGGCGCCCCACGAGATTGAACTGCTGGAAGACGAAGCCCACCTCGGTGCGCAGGTGGCGGATGTCGCGCGCGATGCGCCCGCCCGACTGCATGGTGCGCTCGCCCACCTTCACCTCGCCGGAGCCCGCGTCGGCGGCGACGAACCCGGAAATGTGGCGAAGGAGCGTCGACTTGCCCGATCCCGAGGCGCCGATCAGCGCGACCATCTCCCCGGGGCGGATGTCCAGGTCGACGGACGACAGGGCGAGCTGCGGCGCGCCGAAGGACTTCGACAGGCCGCGCACCGAGAGGCTCGAGCCGGTGCTCATGGGTGTCTGCACTCCTCCTGTTTCGCGGCGTCGCGGTCACGGTCCATGCCCGCGCGCAGCGTATGCTTGTCGTGTTGCAGATTGTTGACAATCTACAAACGGCACGCGTCTAATGTCAAGCAGAAAACGCGATTCCCGCGTGCCTGCGCGCAGCCCATGGCGAAGCCGAATTCCTCATCGACCGCGATCAAGCTCCTGCAGAGCCACTCGCTCACCACCCTGGTGCACCGGGAGATTGAACGCCGCATCCTCTCGGGCGACATGGCCCCGGGCGACAAGCTGAACGAAGCCGATGTCGCCGGGGAGCTCAATGTCTCCCGCGGCCCGGTTCGCGAGGCCTTCCGCGCCCTCGAACAGGCCGGGCTCGTGCGCACCGAGAAGAATCGCGGCGTGTTCGTGCGCGAGATATCGCTCGCCGAGGCCGACGAGATCTACGAGGTGCGCGCGGGCCTGGACGAGCTGATCGGACGGCTCGCCGCGGAGCGCATCACCGCCGCGCAGGTCGCCGAGCTTCGCGAGCTGCTGAAGAAGATGCAGCGCGTCGCGCGCGCGCGCAGCGTGGACGACTACTACCCGCTCAATGTGCGCTTCCACGCGCTCCTCGCGAGCTGCGCGGGAAACGCGACGCTCGAGTCCGTCTACGGGCAGCTCGTGAACGAGCTGCACCTCTACCGGCGCGAGACGCTCGCGCGCGGCGCCGACAGCTTCCCCATCTCCACGCGCGAGCACAGCGAGATCGTGGACGCGCTCGCCCGGCGCGACGGCGACCGGGCCGCGCGCCTGCTCTACGGGCACGCCATGGAAAGCCGGGAGCGCCTGCACGCCACCCTTGAACGCGCCGTGGCGCCGCCGCCGACCAGGACACCTCCGCTGCCGCCGCAGCGAGCCCCCCGACGCAATCGCCGACCAGAGGTTCCCCGATGAAATCCGTTGAAGCCAACGGCCGCCGCTACCGCCCGCCGACGGATCCCGTCGTCGTGGTGTGCGTGGACGGCTGCGAATACGACTACCTCACCGAGGCCGCCGCTTCGGGCCGCGCCCCCTTCCTGGCGAAGCTCCTCGCCGAGGGCCACGCCTTCCAGGGCGACTGCGTCGTGCCCACCTTCACCAATCCCAACAACCTGTCGATCGTGACCGGCGTGCCGCCTTCGGTGCACGGCATCTGCGGAAACTACTTCTTCGACCGCGACAGCGGCGAGGAAGTGATGATGAACGACCCCAAGTACCTGCGCGCGCCCACCCTCCTCGCGGCATTCGCGGACTCGGGCGCGAAGGTCGCCGTGGTGACCGCGAAGGACAAGCTGAGGAAGCTCCTCGGACACCGGCTGAAGGGAATCTGCTTCTCCGCCGAGAAGGCCGCCGAGGCGAGCGTCGCGGACAACGGCATCGATCGCGTCGTGGAACTGGTCGGCATGCCCGTGCCCTCGGTCTACAGCGCCGAGCTCTCGGAGTTCGTCTTCGCCGCGGGAGTCAAGCTCCTGGAGACCCGCCGCCCGGACCTCATGTACCTGTCCACGACGGACTACATCCAGCACAAGTTCGCGCCGGGCACCGAAGGGGCCAACGCCTTCTACGCGATGATGGACCGCTACCTCGCGAAGCTGGACGCCCTGGGCGCGGTGATCGCGCTCACGGCGGACCACGGCATGAACGCGAAGACGCGTGCCGACGGCACGCCCGACGTGATCTATCTCCAGGACCTCCTCGACGGCTGGATCGGCAAGGCAAGCGCGCGCGTGATCCTGCCGATCACCGATCCGTACGTGGTCCACCACGGGGCCCTCGGCTCCTTCGCCACGATCTACCTTCCCGCGGGCGAGATCGACGGCGTCCGCGACAGGCTCGCGGCGAAGGCCGGCATCGAAGCGGTTCTCGGAAACGCCGAAGCGGCCGCGCGCTTCGAGCTGCCGGCGGACCGCCTGGGAGACCTCGTGGTCGTGTCCACGAAACACGTGGTGCTGGGCACGAGCGCCTCGCGCCACGACCTCTCCGGGCTGGACGTGCCGCTGCGCTCGCACGGCGGCGTGAGCGAGCAGACGGTGCCGCTCCTTTTCAACCGCCGCACGGCCGGCATCCCCGGCAAGGGGCGGTTGCGCAACTTCGACGTCTTCGACGTGGCCCTGAACCACCTCGATCCGCACGTGGCGGCCCGCCACGAAGGCGAGGAGGTCGTGTCCCGATGAACGCGCTTCCCGATGCCCCGAGAAGTCCCCGATTCGTCGCCGAGTCCCTGCGCATCGGCGGGGAGAAGGTCCGGCGCGAGCGGGCGATCGAGGTCCGCAACCCGTTCACGGGCGAGCTAGAGGGCACCGTCCCCATGGCCTCGGTGGAGGACGTGCGCCGGGCCTTCGCGATCGCGAAAGCGTACCGGTCGACGCTCACCCGCTACGAGCGCGCCACCATCCTCCAGAAGGCCGCGGCGCTCTTGCGCGGCCGCACCCAGGATGCCGCCGACCTCATCACGCGCGAGTCCGGCCTCTGCAGGAAGGATTCGGTCTACGAGATTGGGCGCGTCGCCGACGTCCTCGTCTTCAGCGCCAACGAGGCGCTCAAGGACGACGGCCAGGCCTTCTCCTGCGATCTCACGCCCCACGGCAAGAACCGCCGGGTGTTCACGAGGCGCGACCCGTTGCTCGGCGCGATCTCGGCCATCACGCCCTTCAACCACCCGATGAACCAGGTGGCCCACAAGGTGGCTCCTTCCATCGCGACCAACAACCGGATGGTGCTCAAGCCCTCCGAGAAGACGCCGCTATCCGCCCTTTACCTCGCCGACCTCCTCTACGAGGCGGGGCTGCCGCCGGAGATGTTCCAGGTGATCACGGGAGACCCGCGCGAGATCGCGGACGAACTCATCACCAACGAGCACGCGGACCTGGTCACCTTCACGGGCGGCGTGGCGGTGGGCAAGTACATCGCCGCCCGGGCCGGCTACCGGCGCATCGTGCTGGAGCTGGGCGGCAACGACCCGATCATCGTCATGGAGGACGCGGACCTCGAGGAGGCGGCGACCCTCGCCGCGAGCGGCTCCTACAAGAACAGCGGCCAGCGCTGCACCGCGGTCAAGCGCATGCTCGTGCACGAGCAGGTGGCGGATCGCTTCGTGGAGCTCCTG
The DNA here is from genome assembly GCA_016708825.1 of Betaproteobacteria bacterium. Lineage (GTDB taxonomy): Bacteria > Pseudomonadota > Gammaproteobacteria > Burkholderiales > Usitatibacteraceae > FEB-7. Next base: position 137,114 of record JADJEZ010000002.1, read on the forward strand.
GTCGCGAAGACCCGCGCGTGGAAGCACGGCGATCCCTCCGACGCCGCCATGGACATGGGCACGGTGATCGACGAGGAGGCCGCGAAGCTCTTCGAATCCCGGGTGAACGAGGCCGTATCCCAGGGCGCGCGCCTGCTCGCGGGCAACGAGCGCCGGGGGGCGCTCTATGCGCCCACGGTCCTCGACCGCGTGACGCCGGAGATGACCGTGGTGAAGCAGGAGACCTTCGGCCCCGTGTCGCCGGTAATCCGCTTCCGCGGCATCGAAGAGGCGATCGCGATCTCGAACGGCACCGCCTACGGGCTCTCGTCCGCGGTCTGCACCAACCGCCTCGACTACATCAGCCGGTTCGTGGCGGAGCTCGTCGTCGGTTCGGTCAACGTGCGCGAGGTGCCCGGCTACCGGCTCGAGCTCACGCCCTTCGGCGGCATCAAGGATTCCGGCCTCGGCTACAAGGAGGGCGTGCAGGAGGCGATGAAGAGCTTCACCAACGTGAAGACCTTCAGCCTCCCGGGCTTCTGATCCGGTCCGGCGTGTCGCGAAACTGTCATAATCGCTGCTCACCGGCGCGCGTGGCGCCGGCCTGAGGGGGGAGTTCTCCTCCGGGCGTTTCACCCGGGGAAGCAAGCGGAAAAAGTGCAGACGCTTCTTAACTTACTCGCCAGCGTGGCCCTCCTCGTGTGGGGCACGCACATCGTCCGCACCGGGATCCTGCGCGTCTACGGCACCAACCTGCGGCGGGTGCTCTCCAAGAGCGTCTCGAAGCGCGGATCGGCCTTTCTCGCCGGCCTGGGTGTCACGAGCCTGGTGCAGTCCTCCAGCGCCACGGCGCTCATCGCGAGCTCCTTCGTCTCCCAGAACCTGATCGCGCTCGCGCCGGCGCTCGCCATCATGCTCGGCGCGGACGTCGGCACCGCGCTCATGGCGCAGGTCTTCTCGCTCGACCTGTCCTGGCTTTCCCCGCTCGCCATTTTCTTCGGCGTGGTCTTTTTCCTGTCGCGCAAGAACACCCGCGCCGGCCAGCTCGGGCGCGTGGCGATCGGCCTGGGCCTCATCATCCTAGCGCTGCAGCTGATCCAGATCGCGACACAGCCCATCGTGACGGCGGCGGGCACGCGCGTGCTCTTCGGCTCGCTCTCCGGCGACCCGATGCTCGACATGCTGATCGGCGCCCTGTTCACGGTTCTTTCATGGTCGAGCCTCGCCGTGGTGCTGCTCACCGCATCGCTCGCGGCCTCGCTCGTGATCTCCGTGCCGGTCGCGGTTTGCCTGGTGCTGGGCGCCAATCTCGGCAGCGGCCTGATCGGACTGCTCGCCACTTTCAACATGCCCGGCGGCGGCCGGCGCGTGGCCCTCGGAAACCTCTGCTTCAAGCTCTCGGGATGCGTGATCTTCTCGCTCGCGCTCCCGCTCGCGCTGCAGGCCATCGCGTACCTGGACGAGGACCCGCGCCGGCAGGTGCTGCACTTCCACGTGATCTTCAACGTCGTGCTCGCCCTGGGATTCCTCTTCTTCACCGACCGGATCGCCGCGCTCGTCGAGCGGTGGTTCCCCGAGGCCACGGTCGCCGGCGGGCAGGTGGTCGAGCCCCGCCACCTCGACGGCGGCGCGCTCGTCACGCCGACCCTCGCGCTCTCCAACGCCGCCCGCGAGACGCTTCGCATCGGCGACACCATCGAGCAGATGCTGAACGGCCTGCTCGAGGTCATCCGCACCAACGACGAGAAGCGCGTGGACGAGCTGATCCGCCTGGACGACGACGTGGACCGCCTCTACACCGCGGTGAAGCTCTACCTCACCCAGATCAGCCGCGAGGCCCTGGACGAGCGCGACGCCCGGCGCTGGGCCGAGATCATCTCGCTCACCATCAACCTCGAGCACGTGGGCGACGTGATCGAGCGGATACTCACCGACATCCGGGACAAGAAGATCGCGCACAAGCTCTCGTTCTCGGAAGCCGGCATCGAGGAACTGGCGAACCTCCACGCCAAGCTCGTGACCAACCTGCGGCTGGGGCTGTCGGTGTTCCTCACGGGGGACGTGAAGAGCGCGCAGATGCTGCTCGCGGAGAAGGAGAGATTCCGCGACCTCGAGCGCTCCTACGCGAGCCAGCACCTCGACCGCCTCGCCGACCAGTCGGTGCAGTCGATCGAGACGAGCTCCCTGCACCTGGACATCATCAGCGACATGCGGCGCATCAACTCGTTCTTCTGCTCGACGGCGTACCCGATCCTGGAGCAGGCGGGGCAGTTGCGAAAGAGCCGCCTGCGGCCCGAGGCCCCCACGGGCGAGGCCACGGGCAACTTCGCCAAGGGCGACCTCGCCGCCGGGCCGAAGTAGGGCCCCGCGCCCTCAGGCGCGACCGGGCGCGGCCCGGCGCAACGCGCCCCACTGCATCGCCGCCACCAGGCCCAGCAGGCCCAGCCCCACCGCGTCCGTGATGGGGCCCGGCTTGATGAGCAGGAGCGCGCCGGCCCCGAGCGCCAGGCGCTGCCAGAGGACCAGCGGCGCGAGCAGATAACCGTAGAGGGAGGCCGCGAGCGCCATCACGCCGACGACAGCGGTCGCGGTGGCGAGCGCGATCGGCCCCCAGTCGCCGATCGAGAGCAGCGCCGGCTCGTAGACGAACATGAACGGGATGAGGAAGCCGGCCGCGGCGATGCGCACGGCCTCGAAGCCCGCGCGCCACATGTTCGCCCCGGCGAGCGCGGCAGCGGCGAACACCGCGAGGGCCACCGGCGGGGTGATCGCGGAGAGCACCGCGAAGTAGAGCGCGAACATGTGCGCCGCGGGGGTGACGACCCCCAGTTTCACGAGCGCGGGCACGAGGAGCGAGACCATGACGATGTAGGCCGGGGTCGTGGGCATGCCCATGCCGAGGATGATGCCCGCCACCGCGGTGAGCACGAGCGCGAGGATGAGGCTGTTCTGGGCGAGCGCGATCACGATCTGCGTGAAGGTGATCCCGAGCCCGGTGAGCGAGATCACGCCGATCACGATGCCGGCGCAGGCGCAGGCCATCGCCACCGAGAGCGCGTCGCGCGAGCCGCCCTCGAGCGCCTCGACAACCGTGCGCCACGTGATCCCCTCGCGGGTCGTCCGGCGCAGGAGCGCCACGGGAATCGTCGCGAGCGCCCCGGCCAGCGCGCACAGCGGCGCGCTGTAGGACATCGCCATCCCGAAGAGCACGATGAGGATCGGGATAAAGAGGTGCCCGCGCTCGCGCATCACCGTGCCGATGCGCGGGCAGTCGCTGCGGGGCACGCCGTGCAGGCCGACTCGCTTCGCCTCGAAGTGCACCGCGAAGAAGAGTGCGACGTAGAAGAGGAGCGCCGGGATCCACGCCCAGACGGTGACCTGGAAGTAGCTCACCGCGAGAAACTCCGCCATCACGAACGCGGCCGCCCCCATGATCGGCGGCATGATCTGCCCCCCGGTGGAGGCCGTCGATTCCACCGCGGCCGCGAAGGCCGGCCGGAAGCCGGTCTTCTTCATGAGCGGGATGGTGATCGGCCCGTCGACCATCACGTTGGCCACGGCGCTGCCGGAAATCGTGCCGAAGAGGCTGGAACTCACGATCGCGACCTTGCCCGGCCCGCCCGCCGTGTGCCCCGTGAGGGCGAGCGCGAAGTCCATGAAGAGCCGACCGGTGCCGCTACGCTCCATGAAGGCGCCGAAGAGCACGAAGACGATCACGTAGGAGGCGGACACGCCGAGCGTGGAACCGAAGATGCCATCGGTGGACAGATACATCTGCTCGAGCAGCGCCGGAAGCTTCACGCCCCCGTAGGTGAGCGCGTAGCCGAGGAAGACCATGGCGGTCACCGGCAGCGCCCAGCCGATCATGCGCCGGGAGGCGTCGAGCACCAGCACGACCGTGAGGACCGCCATCGCCTTGTCCCACGCCGTGAGCTCGTCGATGTAGATGATGCGGTTCACGATCGAGTCGTACGTCACGAAGATGTAGCCGACCGCGACCGCGGCGGCGGCGACGAGCGCGAGGTCCAGCCAGGCGTGGCGGCGCGGCCCCTCGCGCCCGAGCGCGGGGACGTACAGGAAGACGAGGACGAGCGCGAACAGCAGGTGCGTGCCGCGGAAGATCATCGCCTCGGGCGGCGCCGAGGCGGCGAACCACATGTGGTAGAGCGACATCGCGATCGCGATGCCGCCCGCCACACGCCGCATGATCGTGCCCAACGGCACGCGCCCCGGGAAGGGCGGAACCTACATCGCCCCGACTTCCTTGTAGAACTTCACCGCGCCCGGGTGGAAGGGCACGCCGATGTCCTGCGCCATCATCTTCGGCGTGAGCTCCGCCATCGCCTTGTTGATGGCGGCCATGTCGGCCACGTTCGCGGCCATCGCCTTCGCCATCTGGTAGACCTGCTGCTCGGGCATGGCGCACGAGACCACCAGGTGCGTCGAGTAGATGATCACCGGCACTTCCTTGTCCTGCTTCGGGTAGGTGCCCGCCTTGATGGCGCCCTTCACGTAACCGGGATTGACCTTGCGCATGGCCGCGACGATCTCGTCGGTCACGGGCACGAGCTTGATGTCGCGGCCCGCGGCCACGTCCATCACCGAGGAGGCGGGCACGGTCGTGCCCAGCGTGAACACCTGCGCGTGGCCGTCCTTCAGGAGTGCCGCCGCGTCGGTGTAGCTGTTCACGAAGCTCACCTTGGCGCTCTGGTAGGAAAGCCCCACGGATTCGAGGATCTGCTGCGAGATCAATTCCGCCGTATTGCCCTTCGGCTGGACGGCGATCGACTTGCCCTTCAGGTCGGCGATGTTGTTGATGCCGCTGTCGGCGAGTGCGACCACCTGGAAGTACTGCGGGTAGAGGTTGGCGAGCTGGCAGGCCTTGGTCACCTTCTGCTTGAAGGCGCCGCGGCCGTGCACGCCGTCGACCGAGGTGATGCTGTTGCCGAAGCCCACGTCGGCCTTGCCCTCGTCCACGCCGCGCACGTTCGCGATGCCGGCGCCGGGAAGGGTCTGGACCGACAGGCCCGGGATCGCCTTCTCCCACATGTTCTTGAGCGCGCCGCCCAGCGGCACCCAGACGCCGCCCTGCGGGCCGGTCATCAGGCGGATGGTCTCGGCTTGCGCCCCCACGGTGGCGAGGGCGGCGGCGACGGCAACGGCGAGGGAAATCCTGCGGATCATGGTCTGCTCCTCCGGAAATTTTTGGAATGTCGCCCCTTGGTGGGCCAGGGACGGGGCGGCCCGAGTATCGCACAGGCATCCGCGCCGGGGCATTGAGCGCGGGCACCCTTCGGCGGCCGGCCGCGGGCGGCTACACTGTCGCCTTATCGCGAAGGAGCCCGCCTTGAAAAAAGTTCCCGCCGGACCGGCCCGGGACGACGCCCGCGTCGTCGAGGCCATCCGCAACTCCCCCCACGGCAAGGTGAAGGTCGCCGTCTCCGACATCGACGGCGTGCTGCGCGGCAAGTACCTGCACAAGGACAAGTTCCTCGCCGCCGTCGAGGGCGGATTCGGCTTCTGCGACGTGGTCTTCGGCTGGGACTCGGGCGACCAGTGCTACGACAACACGAAGCTGACGGGCTGGCACCACGGCTTTCCCGACGCACTGGTGCGGCTCGACCTCGCGACCCACCGCCGGGTTCCGTGGGACGGTGGCGTGCCCTTCTTCCTCGGGCACTTCGTGCAGGCCGACGGCTCCGCTCTCCCCATCTGCCCGAGGCAGGTGCTGCGGCGCGTGCTCGCCCGCGCGGAGAAGATGGGTTTCCGGGTGATGGTCGGCTCCGAGTACGAGTTCTTCAATTTCGCCGAGACCCCGAAGAGCTGGGAGGCCAAGCAGGGCGTGGGCCCGGAGCCGGTCACCGCCGGCATGTTCGGCTATTCGCTGCTGCGCGCCAACGCGAACCGCGAGTACTTCAACGCGCTCATGGACGAGCTGGGCGCCTTCGGCGTTCCCATCGAGGGCCTGCACACGGAAACGGGCCCCGGCGTGTACGAGGCCGCGATCGTGTTCTCGGAGGCCCTGGAGGCGGCGGACCGGGCGATCCTCTTCAAGGCGGGCGCCAAGGAGATCGGTGCGCGTTTCGGGATCATGCCGTCCTTCATGGCGAAGTGGAGCGCGAAGTATCCCGGCTGCTCCGGGCACCTGCACCAGAGCCTCTCCGACGGGAAGAAGAACCTCTTCTTCGACCCGAAGGGCCGCCACGGCGGCATGTCGAGGCTCTTCGAGAGCTACCTCGCCGGGCAGGTCGACGCACTCATGGGCATGGCGCCGATGTACTGGCCGACGGTGAACTCCTACAAGCGCCTGGTCGACGGCTTCTGGGCGCCGGTGAAGCCCACCTGGGGCGTGGACAACCGCACCGCGAGCTTCCGCGTGCTCTCCGGGAGCCCCAAGTCCACGCGCCTGGAGACGCGTAGCCCCGGCGCCGACATGAACCCGTACCTCGCCACGGCCGCGGTGATCGCGGCGGGACTGCACGGCGTGGAAAAGGGGCTCAAGCTCACGGCGAAGCCCATCCACGGCACCAACGAGGGATCGGAGAACGTCCCCCGTGCCCCGCGCACGTTGATCGAGACGACGCGCGCCTTCCGCGATTCGAAGGTCGCGCGCGACTGGTTCGGCGACGATTTCGTGGACCATTTCGCGGCCACCCGCGAATGGGAATGGCGGCAGTGGCTCGACGCGGTGACGGACTGGGAGCTGAAGCGCTACTTCGAGATCATCTAGGAGGAGGGGCTCCGGCGCCGCGAAGGCCGCGCGACCTCCCTTCCCGCGCCGATCCGGTGCATCATGGCGGCCTCGCGCGCCCGGCCTGCACCCGGGCCCCTCCCTGGAATCCTCCCGCTCCGCTCCCCGCCATGGCCCTTTCCCGCTTCGCATTTCCCACGACCGTCCATTTCGGCGCCGGCGCGCGCCGCATCGTCGACGAGTACCTTCGCCAGCACGGCGTCACCCGCCCGCTCATCGTGACCGACCGCGGGCTCGCCGCGCTGCCCATCCTCGCCGAGTTCCGCGCGCTGCTGCCGGGAGTGGCCAGCGAGGTCTTCTCGGGCGTGCACGGCAATCCCGTGAAGTCGCAGGTCGATGCCGGGGTCGCGGCCTACCGGGCGCACCGGGCGGACGCCGTCATCGGCTTCGGCGGCGGCGCCGCCCTCGACGTGGCCAAGGCCGTGGCCCTGATGGCGGTGCACGAGGGCGACATCCTCGAGTACGCGTGGGACCACCCGCAGGCGCGCCCGATCGTGCACCCGCTGCCCCATTTCATCGCCCTGCCCACCACCAGCGGCACCGGCAGCGAAGTGGGGCGCTCGAGCGTGATCTCCCACGACGAGACGCACGTGAAGAAGATCATCTTCTCCCCCGCCCTCCTCGCGAAGGCGGTCTTCGCCGACCCCGACCTCACGCTGGCACTGCCGCCCGGCATGACCGCGGCCACGGGCCTCGACGCCCTCACCCACAACGTCGAGAGCTACCTCTCGCCGGCCTACCACCCGATGTGCGACGGCATCGCGCTCGAGGGCGCGCGCATCGCCGCGCGCGCGCTGCCGCTCGCGGTGCGCGAGCCGGGCAATGCCGCCGCGCGCGCCGACATGATGATGGCGTCCCTCATGGGCGCGGTCGCCTTCCAGAAGGACCTGGGCGCGGTGCATTCCTGCGCCCACGCGCTGGGCACCGTGGCCGACATGCACCACGGGCTCGCCAACGGGATCATGATCGACCACGTGATGCGCTTCAACGCGGACGCGGCCGGCGAGAAGATGGCCGAGCTCGCGCGCGTCTGCGGCGCCGGTTCCACCGAGGGCGATTTCGTGTCCTGGCTCGGGCGGCTCAAGCGCGAGATCGGCATTCCCGCGCGCCTCGGGGAGGCAGGCGTGAGCGCGCAGCAGGTTCCCGCGCTCGTCGACGTGGCCGTGAAGGACACCTGCCACCTGACCAACCCCAAGCCCTGCACCGCGGACGACTTTGGCCGGATCTTCGCGAACGCGATATAGTTTTGCCATGGAACCCCTCAAGATAGGCCTGTCGGCCCGTCTCCTGTACCCGGATCCCCGCCGCGTCTTCCTGCCCACGAAGACCGTCCAGTACCTCGAGCAGTCGGTGGCCAACTGGGTCATGTCCGGGGAGGTGCTCGCGTTCATGATCCCCGAGATGAGCCTCGCCTCCCCGCACCTGCCGGCCAACGTGACCGTGCGCGACTTCGCCAACGCGCTCGACGGCCTGCTGCTCCAGGGCGGCAACGACATCTCCCCGGAGATGTACGGCGAGAAGCCCCTGAACCCCGCGTGGGCGGGCGACCCGATCCGCGACCGCTACGAGATCGCGCTCTTCGAGGAATTCGTGCGCCAGGGCAAGCCCGTCTTCGGGGTCTGCCGCGGCTGCCAGCTCATCAACGTGGCCCTGGGCGGCACGCTCTACCAGGACATCGAGACGCAGCTCCCGGGCAAGCTCTCGCATCGCGACGACGCCCAGTACGACAAGATCATCCACAGCACGCGCATCCTCGAGAACACCTGGCTCGCGAGCATGTACCCGAAGGCGACCGTGGTGCGCACCAACTCGATCCACCACCAGGCCGTGAAGGATCTCGGCCGCGGCCTCGTCGTCGAGGCGAGGAGCGAGCCGGACGGGATCATCGAGGCGGTACGCTGGGAAGGCGAGAGCTTCGTGCTCGGGGTGCAGTGGCACCCGGAGTTCATGGACCCCCGCGATCCCGATCTCCTGGACGGCAAGGCGATGCTCGACGCCTTCCTCTGCGCCAGCGCGGACCGCAAGCTCACGGGAATGGCCTCGCCGGTGCAGACCGCGAAGGCCGCCTGAGCCCGCGCCGGGCACGCCCATGCCCACGCTGAAGATCACGAATCCGGCCAACGGCAGGCCGGTCGCCGCGCTCCCCGCGGACGACGCGGCGAGCGTGAAGGCGAAGTACGCGGCCGCCCGCGACGCGCAGCCGCGCTGGGCCGCGCTTCCCGCGAAGAAGCGCCTGGATGCGATCGCGAAGTTCCGCGCCGCGGTCATCGCGCAGGCCGAGGAACTGGCCGCGATCCTCACCACGGAAGTCGGCAAGCCCATCGCGCAGTCGCGGGGCGAGTTGAAGGGGCTCGTCGGCCGGCTCGATTTCTTCCTCGCGGAAACGGTCCGCACCCTGCGGCCCCGCAACGTCTCCGGGGCGAACCCCGGGGCGATGATGGAAGTGATCGGCCACGAGCCCCTGGGCGTCGTGGCCAACATCTCGGCCTGGAATTACCCGTACTTCGTCGGCGCGAACGTCTTCGTCCCCGCGCTCGCCGCCGGCAACACGGTCCTCTACAAGCCCTCGGAATTCGCGACCCTCACCGGGCTCGCCATCGCGCGCCTGCTCCATGCGAGCGGCGTTCCCGACGACGCGTTCATCCCGCTCGTCGGCGCGGGCGAGGTCGGCGCGGCGCTGGTGAAGCAGCCCGTGGACGGCGTGTTCTTCACCGGCTCCTACGGCACCGGCAAGCGGATCGCCCAGGCCGTGCGCGGCCGGATGATCCGCCTGCAGCTCGAGCTGGGCGGCAAGGACCCCGTCTACGTCTGCGGGGACGCCGACGTGGCCGCCGCCGCCGCGGGCATAGCCGACGGCGCCTTCTACAACAACGGCCAGAGTTGCTGCGCCGTGGAGCGGATCTACGTCGAGGAACGGATCTTCGACGCCTTCGTCTCTGCCTTCGTGGCCACGGTGAAGGGCTTCCGCGTGGGCGACCCGCAGGACGACGCCACCTACATCGGCCCCCTCGCGCGCGCGCCGCAGGTGCAGGTGCTGGCCGACCAGGTCGCCGATGCGCGCGCAAAGGGCGCGAAGGTCCTCACCGGCGGCAAGAGGATCAAGGCGAAGGGCAACTGGTTCGAGCCGACGGTGCTCACGGGCGTCGACCACACCATGGCGGTGATGCGCGAGGAGAGCTTCGGCCCGGTGATCGGCCTCATGCCCGTGGCCGGCGACGAGGAAGCCGTGCGGCTCATGAACGACACCGCCTACGGCCTCACCGCGGGCGTCTACACGAAGAGCTCCGTGCGCGCGCGCAGGATCCTCTCGCAGGTGCGCGCGGGCTCGGTCTACTGGAACTGCTGCGACCGGGTGAGCCCGCGCCTGCCCTGGTCCGGCGTCGGCCATTCCGGCCTGGGCGTCACCCTTTCCACCGCGGGCATCGAGGCCTTCACGCGCCCGAAGGCCTGGCACCTGCGCAGCCCCTGAACCCGGAGACCGCCATGAAGACCTCGGCCCTGGCCGCCTGCCTCGCATTCCTCGCACTGCCCGCGACCGCGCAGGACCGCGATTCCGGCGACTACCGCGAAGGCTACCGCCGCGGCTACGACGACGGCTTCGCCAGCGGCTACCGCAAGGGTCTCGCGGAGTCCTCCCGCCCCGCCTCGCCCGCCGCGGCCCCGGCGCCCCCGCGGCCCACCGGCCCGATCACCGTCTCCACGGCCTACTACGGCACCTCGTCGAAGAGCTGCGACGCGACGCGCTGGCTCGCCCGCCGCGTGAACGGCCGGCGCACCGCCTCCGTCCAGGTGAACAACGAGATGTGCGGCGACCCGGCGCGCGGCGACCGCAAGGAGCTCGAGGTGACCTTCATCTGCGGCTCGATCGCCAAGACGGCCTCGGCCTACGAGCACCGCACGCTCTACCTCGACTGCACGAACTGACGGCGGGCCGTGGAGACCGAGTTCGCCACCGTCGCCCGGACAGCGCTCGTGACGCTCGCGGCACTCCTGCCCATCACCAACCCGCCCGGCAACGCCCCGATCTTCCTCGCGCTCACCGGCGGCATGGCGGAGAACGCGCGGCGCGCCATGGCGCGCCGCGTCGGGCTCAACTGCCTCGTGCTGCTGCTTGCCGCGGCGTTCATCGGCTCCCACGTGCTCGCGTTCTTCGACATCTCGCTGCCGGTGGTGCGCGTGGGCGGGGGCCTGCTGGTCGCGGCCACGGCCTGGCGCCTGCTCGCGGCCGAGGGCGACGCCGCACCCAATGCCCCCGGCGTCTCGCAACTGGTTTCGGGGCACGAGCACGCGGGCCGCGCCTTCTACCCGCTCGCCTTTCCGATCACCGTGGGGCCGGGCTCGATCTCGATTGCGATCACGCTGGGCGCGAGCCTTCCGCAGCAGGGCGTGCCGCTCATCACGTCCTCGGCGGGCCTGGTGATCGGCATCTGGGCCGCCTCCATCGCGATCTGGCTGGCTTATCGGTACGCCTCGATCCTCGTGCGCCTGCTGGGGACCACGGGCACCGCGGTGTTCCTCAGGCTCTCGGCGTTCATACTGCTGTGCATCGGCGTGCAGATCTGCTGGGACGGCGTGGCCGAACTCCTCGCGCCGTGGCGCCCCGTGCGATGAAGGGAGGCAGGCGATGACGCTCCAGGGCAGGGTGGCCGTGGTGACGGGCGGGGCCGGAGCCCTCGGGCTCGCCGCGGTGCGCGCGCTCCTCGAGGACGACGCCCGCGTGGCGGTGGTCGACCTCGACGCGCTTCGCCTCGACACGCTCTCGCGGTTCCTGCGCGGCGAGCGCATCGTCATCGCCGCCGACGTCACCGACCCCGGCGGCGGTGCGCGCCGCGCACGAGCGCGTGCGGGCCGAGCTGGGGCCCGTGGACATCCTCGTGAATGCGGCCGGCGCTTCCTCGGACGCGCTCGTCGCGGCCACCGGCGAGGCCGACTGGCGCCGCGTGCTCGGCGCGCGCGTGGACGGGTCGTTCCTGTGGTCGCGCGCGGTCCTGCCGGAGATGATGGCGCGCGGCTGGGGACGCATCGTGAACCTCGGCGGCCACGATCCCGCGGCCGCACCGCGCGGCGCGGCCGACGCCGCCGCTTCCGGGGCGGTTGCCGCGCTCACCGCGGCGCTCGCGCGCGAAGGCGCGCCCCGGGGCGTCACCGTGAACGCGATCGCGCCGGCCTTCGTGCGCACGCCCTCGACCACGGAAAACCTCACCGAGGCGCAGCGCCGTCAGGCGCATGCCGCGATTCCGGCGGGCCGTTTCGGCGAGCCCGAGGAGTTCGCCCATGCCGTGCGCTTCCTCGTCTCGCCGCTCGCCGGGTTCGTCACCGGCACCGTCCTGGACATCGACGGCGGGCTGCACCTCGTCTGAATGCGCCGCGCCCGTCCGGGTCCCGGTGCCGATTTCTTGATTTTCTTTAGTTTTCCGGTGCGCGCGCGCCGGTAGATTGGCATCTCGATTCCAGGAGTGCCGATGCCAGACCCGCAGGACGCGCCCCCCGGCGCCCCCTCGCCGCGCGAAGCGCTCGGCCAGTGCCACCGGTGCATCGCGGGCATGCTCGACCGCCTCGATGCGCTGGCGGGCCTGCTGGCCGCGGGCGGCCACGCCCCGGACCTGCCGACGCGCGCCCGCACGCTGGTCGCGGAGCTCGACGAGGCGCTGGCCGTGCACACCGCCGACGAGGAGACGGACGTGTTCCCCGCGCTCCTGGCCGCGGCCGATTCCCCGGCGCGGCGCGCCCAGGCCTTCGAGCTGGTCTCTTCCCTCCTGGTGGAGCACCGGGAACTCGCGGAGCTCTGGCACGCGCTTCGCGTGCCGCTCCTGGCGCTCGGCGGCGGTGTCGCGGTCGCCTTTCCGGGCGGCACGGCCGCCGACTTCCTCCTGCGCGCCCGCGGCCACCTCGCGCGCGAGACGGGCGAACTCGCCGAACTCATGGGCGTGCTCGACCCCAGGCGATCGCGGGAAATCGGCGTCTCCCTGGCCGCCCGCCACGACGCCGCGTGCCCGCGCTTCCGCGACCGCCCGGAAGAAGCCCTGAGGACTTTCCCGGCCGCCTAGCGCAGCGACCGCGCGAGCCACAGCGCGGCGGTGAGCACGACGACCGCGCCGCCCTGGTGCGCCGTGCCGAGCCCGAGCGGCACGGCCAGGACCAGCGTCGCGATGCCGAGGCCGACCTGTGCCAGCGTGACGGCGGCGAGCGTGCCGGCCGCGGCCTTCGCCTCCCCGCCTGCCGCGGGCGAGGCGAGCACGCGCCACGCGACGATCCACGCGGCCGCGAGCACGACGAGCGCGAGCGTGCGGTGCACGAACTGCACGGTGGCCATGTTGTAGCCGAAATTGCGCCACCACGGCTCGATCAGCAGGATCTCCGGCGGGATCCAGTGGCCGTTCATGAGCGGCCAGGTGTTGTAGGCGAACCCCGCGCGGATGCCGGCCACGAAACCGCCGGTGAGCGCCAGCGCGAAGACCAGCGCGGCGACGAGGAGGCCCGCGCGGCGCAGCCCCGCGGGCGCGCCCGACGGCGCGGGCCGCAGGATCCCGTGGGCCACCCAGAACATGGCCGCGTGGATGAGAAGCGCGAGCCCCAGGTGCGCCGTGAGGCGGAACTGGCTCACCTGCGGGTCGTCCACCAGGCCGCTCTTCACCATGTACCAGCCCATGCCGCCCTGCAGCCCGCCCAGCACGAAGATGCCGGCGAGCTTCCAGGCGAGCGGCCGGTCGAGGCGCCCGCGCAGCCAGAAGTAGAGGAAAGGCAGGAAGAACGCCACGCCGATCAGGCGCCCGAGGAGGCGGTGGAAGTACTCCCACCAGAAGATCGCCTTGAAGCCCTCGACGTTCATGTCGTGGTTGCGCAGCTTGAACTCCGGCGTGCGCTGGTACTTCCCGAAGGTCTCGGCCCACTGGGCGTCGTCGAGCGGCGGGAGCGTCCCCACCAGGGGCTGCCATTCGACGATGGAAAGTCCGGAGTGGGTGAGCCGCGTGGCCCCGCCCACGACCACCATCGCGAAGACGAGGACGCAGCAGGCGAGGAGCCAGGCGGCCACCGCGCGCGACCCCCGGGGCCGGGAAACCGGTCCGGGCGCGTCGGCGAGCGTAGCGGCGTTCACAGGTCGCATTCTAGCCGCCGGCGCGGCCATCGGCCACGCCATCCCGGCCCAAAAGCCGTTTTCTTTAACCCGTTCAAGTTTTTCCGGGGCCTGCGTCCCTAGCATAGCCCGGTGACGTGCCGAACCTCTACGGCCCACGCCCAATCCAGGAGGAGACCCCATGAGCCAGGTACCCACCCCGAACGGCCCGGCCGATGACGCCGACCCGGATGACGAACCCATCCCGATGATGCAGAGCCTGATCGACAACCCGTTCCTGCTGCTGTTCCTCGGCGTCGCGATGCCCACCGTCCTCTACATCGTCTGGGGCGTGATGGAAATCGTCGGCATCCCGCTGGCCAAATAAGACCCCTTCCCCCGAGGCCCCCATGAGCGCCATTCAATCACCCACCGAACGCATCTGGTGGAAGCAGCCCCTGGACCGCGTCGAAGGCACGTGGATCGTGATCGCCTTCGTCTGGTGCCTGGTGATGTTCTTCATGATGCCGTACTGGCACATCTACGGTAAGCAGAACCTCTCGAACGAGGCGTACCGCTCCACGCCGGAGGCCTTCCTCGCGAAGGCGCAGGCGATGGTGGACAAGTACACGGTGCGCACCGTCACCGAGCAGAACATCCCCGTGGTGCATCCCGTGCCCGGCAGCGACGTGTACCTCGTCGCGCGCCTGTGGCAGTTCTGGCCGGTCCTCGAGCTCGAGGAAGGGCAGACCTACCGCCTGCACATCATGTCCACGGACTGGCTGCACGGCTTCTCCCTGCAGCCGGAGAACATCAACATCCAGATCCATCCCGGCTACGAGCACGTCGTGACGCTCACGCCCACGCGGGAAGGGACGTACTCGCTCATCTGCAACGAGTACTGCGGCATCAACCACCACACGATGGCGAGCAAGCTCTACGTCGTGAAGCCGAAGAAAGGCTAGGGAGACCGCCATGGCCGTCAACCGCAATTTCCGCACCTGCCCGTCCACCGGCCTCGTCTACCACGAGCCCGCCGAGAAGCTCATCCGCTGGAACGCCGTCGCGGGCGTCGTCTCGCTCCTCGTGGGCGGCATCCTCGCGCTCCTGGTCACGCTCACGCGCTGGCCGGCGGTGAAGCTGCTGCCGCCGGACTGGTTCTACCTGGTGCTCACCGCGCACGGGCTCGACATGCTGGTCTTCTGGATCATCTTCTTCGAGATCGCGGTGCTCTACTTCGCCGCCTCGACGCTGCTGAAGTGCCGGCTCGCGACGCCGAAGGTGGCCTGGGTCGCGTTCTGGCTGATGATCGTGGGCGCGCTCATGAACAACGTCGCCGTGTTCAAGGGCGACTCCAGCGTCATGTTCACGTCCTACGTGCCGATGGGGGCGCACCCGCTCTTCTACCTGGGGCTCATCCTCTTCGCCGTGGGCGCGCTCGTCGCCTGCTTCGTGTTCTTCGGCACCCTCGTGGTCGGCAAGGCCGAGAAGACCTACAACGGCTCCATCCCGCTGGTGACCTTCGGCGCCGTGACGGCCGCGATCATCGCCGTCTTCACCATCGCCGCGGGCGCGATCATCCTGATCCCCACCTTCCTGTGGTCCGTGGGACTGGTCTCGCACATCGACTCCCTCATGTACCGCACCGTGTGGTGGGCGTTCGGGCACTCCTCGCAGCAGATCAACGTGGCCGCCCACGTGTCGGTCTGGTACGCGATCGCCGCCATCGTCTTCGGCGCGAAGCCGATGAGCGAGAAGGTGAGCCGCGGCGCCTTCGTGCTCTACATCCTGTTCCTGCAGCTCGCGAGCGCGCACCACCTGCTCGCCGACCCCGGCCTCACCTCCAACTGGAAGATCTTCAACACCAGCTACGCCATGTACCTCGCGGTGCTCGCCTCCATGGTGCACGGCCTCACGGTCCCGGGAGCGATCGAGGTGGCCCAGCGCGAGAAGGGCTTCAACAAGGGCCTCTTCGAGTGGCTGCGGAAGGCCCCCTGGGGCAACCCCAGCTTCTCGGGCATGTTCATGTCGCTCGTGGGGTTCGGCTTCCTGGGCGGGATCTCCGGCGTGATGATGGGCACCGAGCAGCTGAACCTCATCATCCACAACACGATCTACGTGCCGGGGCACTTCCACGCGACGGTCGTGGTGGGCACCACGCTCGCCTTCATGGCGCTCACCTACTTCCTCATCCCCACGCTCTTCCGGCGCGAACTCATGTTCCCCGGCATGGCCAAGTGGCAGACCTACGTCTACGGCCTGGGCATGATGGGCTTCTCGGTGTTCATGATGGGCGCCGGTACCCTCGGCGTGCCGCGCCGGCACTGGGACATGGCGTTCTCGGGTGCGGCGCTGCCCCACGAGTTCCCCGGCACGGCCTACCTGATGATGGGCCTCATGGCGGTCTCGGGCATCCTCGCGGTCGTCGGCGGCGCGATGTACCTGCTGATCACCGTGGGCTCGGTCTTCCTCGGCAAGAAGATCCAGACGCCGGACTTCAAGCGCGTCCCCGTGCGCGAAGGCATGGCGCCGCCGCCGGTTCCCGTGGCCGCGGTCCCCGCCGGGCACGGCAAGATCGGCATGGGAGGCTTCGTGGCACCGGGCACCTTCGTGCTGGCGATGGTGTTCCTCACCTCGTTCATCCTCTACTACTTCGTCAACTGGAAGTACCTCTCGACCGTCTGGCCGCTCAAGTGAGGGGCGCCGCCGGGAGAACGCCATGCGCAGCCGGATGAGACTCTTCTTCGACCTGTTCAAGCTCCGCATCGGGTTCGCGATCGGGCTCACCGCGTTCGCGGGGGCCCTCGCGGTCCCGGGGGGCGCGGTCGACGGGTGGCAGGTGGCGCTCCTGGTCGCCTGCGTCATCGCGGCCTCGGCTTCTGCGGGCGCGTTCAACCAGTACGTCGAGCGCGATCTCGACGCGCGGATGGGGCGCACCCGCAAGCGCGCCTTCGTCACCGGAGAGCTCACGCACGGGCCGTTCTGGCTCGCCGTGATCGGCCTGATGCTGGCGCTCTCCGTCTGCGCGGCGGCGCTCGCCGTGAACCCGGTGGCCGCGGTCTTCGTCTTCCTGGGCGCCTTCTTCTACGGCGTGGTCTACACGGTGCTCCTGAAGCGGCGCACCTGGATGAACATCGTGATCGGCGGGCTCGCGGGCAGCTTCGCGGTCCTCGCCGGCGCGACCGGCGTCGCCCCCGGCGAGATCGGCCCGGTCGCGGCCTCGCTCGCCTGGGTGCTCTTCCTGTGGACGCCGCCGCATTTCTGGAGCCTCGCCATCGCCTTCCACGACGACTACCGCGCCGCCGGCGTGCCGATGCTCCCGGTGGTCGTGGGCGACGCCCGTGCCGCCCGCGCGGTGCTCGCCGGCACCGTCGTCCTCGTCGTCTCCTCGCTCCTCCCGCTCGCCTTCGGCCTCGGCCCGATCTACGCCGTGGGCGCGGTCTCCGGAGGCCTTCTCTTCCTGCGCGCCGCGGCGCGCCTTGCGGCAGAACCCTCGCGCGCCACCGCGATGGGAAGCTTCCACGCTTCCCTCGCCCAGCTCTCGCTCCTGCTCACAGGCGTGATCGCGGACGCGGCCTGGCGGGGCTGACCCGCATGGGCACCGGTTGTCGACCGCGCTGGCTGCAGACGGCGGTCGCGCTCCTCTTCGGCGTAGTCCTCGGTACCGCCCAGGCGCGAGCGGGCTCCGAGGGCGCCACGCTGGAGGCGAACGCGGCCCTCGAACGCAGCCAGCGCGTCATCGGCAACGTCGTCGGAGACCACGCCTTCAAGGCGACCGACGGAAGCGCCGTGGGGCTCTCGCGGTTCCGCGGCCGGCCGCTCCTGGTGAGCTTCGTCTACACCGGCTGCTCCCAGGTCTGCCCGACCACCACCCGCTTTCTCGCGAACGCCGTGACGGAGGCCGACCGCACGCTGGGCCCCGGGCGTTACTCCGTGGTCACCATCGGCTTCAACTACCCCTTCGACACCCCCGAGGCGATGCGCGCCTTCGCGCGCCAGCAGGGCATCGACCGCCGCGACTGGCATTTCCTGAGCCCCGAGGCCGGGGTGGTGGAGGCGATCACCGCCGACCTGGGCTTCAGCTACGCGGCCTCCGCGGGCGGCTTCGACCACCTCACGCAGGTCACGCTCCTGGACGCGAACGGGCGCGTGGCCACGCAGGTCTACGGCGAGAGCTTCGACCTGTCCATGCTCGTGGGGCCCCTGAAGGCGCTCCTCACGGATTCGCCCCTGCCGGCGGTCACCGTCGCCAACCTCCTGGAGCGCGTGCGCCTGCTCTGCACCGTCTACGATCCGCGCACCGGGCGCTACGAGCTCGACTACTCCATCGTGGTCGAGATCGTCGCCGGCGCCTCGATCCTCGTCGCCGTCATCGTCTTCCTGCTGCGCGAATGGCAGAAGTTCCGGCGCCGCCCCCGCACGGTAAGCTGAGCGGTCCATGCTCGCCCTCCTGCAAAGGCTGCTGCAGCGCCTCTTCCTCCTCGCCGAGCGTTTCGCGAACGCCGTCTTCGGCGAGAGGCTGAATCCCCTCTATCACCTGGGCGCGCTGAGCTACTGGCTCTTCTGGGTCGTGATGGCGACCGGCATCTACCTCTACGCCTTCTTCGACACCAGCGTCACCGGCGCCTACGAGTCCGTCGAACGCCTCACCCACGACCAGAAGTGGATCGGCGGCATCCTGCGGAGCCTGCACCGCTACGCCTCCGACGGCATGGTGCTCACCATGGGGCTGCACCTCGCCCGCCACTTCGCCTTCGACCGCCACCGCGGCTTCCGCTGGTTCTCGTGGGTGAGCGGCGTGGTGCTCCTCTGGCTGGTCTACGCCTCCGGCATCAACGGCTACATGCTGCCCTGGGACCAGCTCGCGCAGTTCACCGTGATCGCCACCGCGGAGTGGTTCGACGCGCTCCCGGTCTTCAACGGGCTCCTGATGCGCAACTTCCTGAGCCCCGAGAACGTGAACGACCGCTTCTTCTCGCTGCTCTCCTTCCTGCACATCGGCCTGCCGCTGGGCGTGATGGCGCTGCTCTGGATCCACACCCACCGCGTCCCGAACGCGAAGACCTCGCCGCCAAGGCCCCTCATGGCCGCGCTCGGCGTGGCGATGATCGTGCTCTCCGTGGTGAAGCCGGCGCTGAGCCAGGCTCCCGCCGACCTGACCATGACCGCCACGGCGATCGACTTCGACTGGTTCTACCTGCCGACCTACGCGCTCGTCTACCTCTGGTCGCCGGGGGCGCTCTGGGTCCTCGTGGGATCCCTCACCCTGCTCGCCGCGGCTGCGCCGTGGCTGCCGCCGAAGTTCGGGCGGCGGGCGATCCGCGCCTTCCACGTGCTGGCGCACCCCGACAACCGCATCGTCCCGGTGAAGGAGGACGAGACGATTCTCGACGCCTGCCTGCGCGAGGGCCTGCCGATGCCCTTCGACTGCAGGAACGGCGGCTGCGGCGACTGCAAGTGCACGATCCTGCACGGCGAGGTGGCGCTGGGCGCCTACCAGGAGAGCGCGCTTCCCGCCGCCGAGCGCGAGGCCGGCCGCGTGCTCGCCTGCGTGACGAAGCCGCTCTCCGACGTGGAAATCGAGTACGAGCCCGGCGCCGGGACCGCGCGCCCGGTGCAGCTGCACGAGGCGCGGGTGGTCTCCCTGGACCTCCTGGCGAAGGACGTGATGCGCGTGCGCCTCGAGGTCGAGGGCGGCGAGACGATCCCCTACTACGCGGGCCAGTACATCAACATCCTCCTGGACGACGGGCAGAAGCGGGCCTTCTCGTTCGCGACCCCGCCCCACGAGCCGGGACCCATCGAGCTGCACGTGCGCCTGATCGAGGGCGGGCGCTTCACCACCCACGTCTTCACGAAGATGCAGGTCGGCGACCGGCTGCGCTTCGAGGGCCCGGTGGGTTCCTTCTTCCTGCGCGAGGACGGCGACAAGCCGGTGATCTTCGTGGCCGGCGCCACGGGCTTCGCGCCCGTGAAGAGCATGGTGGAGCACGCCCTCCACGCCGGTGTTGCG
This sequence comes from Betaproteobacteria bacterium, assembly GCA_016708825.1. Taxonomy (GTDB): domain Bacteria; phylum Pseudomonadota; class Gammaproteobacteria; order Burkholderiales; family Usitatibacteraceae; genus FEB-7. The sequence continues at coordinate 156,911 of JADJEZ010000002.1, forward strand.
CGGCCCATGGTGCTCTACTGGGGCACGCGCCGGCTCGCGGACATGTACCTGCGGGAACTTCCCGAGCGCTGGGCGCGCGAGCATGCGAACTTCCGCTTCGTGCCGGTGCTCTCCGCCCCCGGGGCCGAGGACGGATGGGAAGGTCGCACGGGCCTCGTCCACGAGGCGATCCTCGCCGACTACCCCGACCTCGGCGGGCATCGCATCTACGCCTGCGGCTCGGTGAAGATGGTCGAAGCCGCGCAGCCCGCGTTCACGAAGCAGGGGCTTTCCCCCGACGACTGCTTCTCCGATGCCTTCTCGCTTGCGCCGCGCATCCACGCGAAGGACGCGGACCTCGTGCGCCTCGGGGGCCGGCCGTGAACCGGGCGCTGCGCTACGGGATGCAGGCGATCCTCTACGCCGCCTTTGCCGCCACGCTCGGCTACCTGTCCACCTCGCCCGCCTTCGAGCCCCTGCCGCCGGGACACGCGCTCATCCGCGTCTCCCTCAACCACGCCGGCCAGCGCATGGTCGCCTGCCGCAAGCGCACCGCGGAGGAGCTCGCGAAGCTCGCGCCCAACATGCGCGCGGCCGAGGATTGCCCGCGCGAACGCGCCGCCGTGCGCGTGAAGGTCGAGCTGGACGGCCGGCCGGTCGCCGACATCGTCGCCCCGCCCGCGGGGCTGTCCCGCGACGGCGCCTCCGTGGCCTACCGGCGCCTGCCGGTGCCCGCGGGCACGCACCGCCTGCGCGTGAGCCTCGCCGACGACGCCGCGTCCACCTTCGACCGCGTGCGCGAGGAGGAAATGCATCTCGCGACGGGGCGCGTGCTGATCGTCGACTTCGAGCCGGGACAGGGCGGGATCGTCTTCCGCTAGCCATGGACGCGGCCCGCGCAGCCCTACCCCGCCCCGGCCGAGCAGCGCTCGTCCTGGAGCGCGTGGAGGCGTTCTTCGACCGCGCCTTCGGCCAGCGCCTGAATCCGTGGCGCCACCTCGGCGCGCTCGGCTTCCACTTCTTCTGGATCTGCTGCGCTTCCGGCATCTGGATCTACGTGGGCTTCGACACGAGCGCCACCGGCGCCCGGGAGAGCCTCGCCGCGATGGACGCGAACGACTGGCCCCTCGGTGCCTTCGCCCGCGCGCTGCACCGCTACAGCGCCGACGCGCTCGTGGCGGTGACGGCGCTGCACCTGCTGCGCGAACTCGCGCGTCGCCACTACGCGGCGTTCCGGCGCTTCGCCTGGCTCACCGGCATCTTCGCCCTCGTGGTGATGTTCGCGGCCGGCATCGGCGGCTACTGGCTGCCGTGGGACCAGCTCGCGCAGTGGAGCCTCACGGCCACCACGGAATGGTTCGACGCGCTTCCCGTCTTCGACGGCGCCCTCACCCGCAACGTGATCTCCGGCGACCAGGTGAGCGACCGCTTCTTCTCGCTCCTCATCTTCCTGCACATCGGGCTGCCGCTCACCATGCTCGGCGCGATGTGGGTGCACGTGCAGCGCGTGAGCCCGGCGCGCACCAGCCCGCCCGCGGCCCTCGCCTGGGGCTCGGCCGCGACACTCGCCGCCCTGTGCCTCGCGAAGCCTCTCGCGCTCATGCCCGCGGCCGATCTCTCCCGGATACCCGCGGCGATTCCGCTCGACTGGTTCTACCTCTTTCCGCACGTGCTCATGGCGGCGATCGGCCCGGACGGGCTGTGGGTCGCCACCGCGGCCTTCCTCGCGGTGCTCGCCGCGCTGCCGTGGGCCACCCGCGTGCCGCGCGCGCCGGCCGCCCGCGTGAACCTGGACAACTGCAACGGCTGCGCGCGCTGCTTCGCCGACTGCCCCTACGACGCCGTGGTGATGGTGGCGCGAACCGATGCGCGTCCCCACCCCCGCCAGGCGCAGGTCGATCCCCTGCTGTGCGCGGGCTGCGGGGTCTGCACCGGCGCCTGCCCCTCGTCCACGCCGTTTCGCCGCGACGAGCAGCTCGCCACGGGAATAGACATGCCATCGCTGCCCATCGGCGAGCTGCGCTCCCGGCTCGAGGCGCGCGCGGAAGGCCTCGCGGGACACCCGCGCATCGTCGTGTTCGGCTGCCGCTGGGGCGCCGACAGCGCGCGGCTCGAGGACGCCTCCACCGCCGCCGTCGAGTTCCTCTGCGCCGCGATGGTTCCGCCCTCGTTCGTGGAGTACGCCCTGCGCGCGGGCGCCGACGGCGTGCTGGTGGCCGGCTGCCGCGAGGGCGACTGCGAGTTCCGCGTGGGCGAGGCGCTCACCGCCGCCCGGCTCGAGGCCCGCCGCGCGCCGGCGCTTCGCCCGACGGTGCCCCGCGAGCGCGTGCGACTCGTTCCCGCCGGCCGCAGCGATCTCGCCGTCCTCCGGGAGCAACTCGCGGACTTCCGCACCGAACTCACCCGACTCGGGCCGCGCGCGGCCCGGCATGCCTTGCCCCCCAAACGCCAGGAGAAGCGCCATGGCTGAACTGCCCTCCCTTTCGCACCGGCACTATGCCCCCGCCGCCCCGGCAAACGCCCACGCCCCGGCACGCGCCCGCGCCCCGGCCGGCGCCCGCTACGGCATCACCGTCCCGCGCGACGCCTCGGCGCGCCTCGCCGCGGGCTGGCTCGCGCTGGGCATCGCCGCCCTGGTCGGCTCCGGCGTGTTCTCGCTGCTGCTCGTGCTCGCGCGCACGCCCGGCCTCAAGGACCTCTTCCCGGTCGCCGACTTCTTCCGCGTGGCGCTCGTCGCCCACGTGGATCTCTCGGTGCTGGTGTGGTTCCTGTCCTTCGCCGGCGTGCTCTGGAGCCTCGCCTGCGACACGCGCGGGATCGCCCTCGGGAAGGCCGCGCTCGTGCTGTGCGCGGCGGGAACGGTCGCGCTGTGCGTGGCCCCGCTCACGGGGAGCGCCGTGCCCGTGCTCGCCAACTACATTCCGGTCATCGACAACGCCGTCTTCCTCGGCGGGCTCGCCATCTTCGGCGCCGGCGTCGCCCTCGCGGTGGCGCGCACCTTCTGGGCGGCGCGCACCTCGGGCGCGCTCGACGGCGAGGCGGCGCTGCGCTGGGGCATCATCGGCTCGGCCGTGGCCACGGCGGTCGCGCTGGCCGCCTTCGGCTGGTCCTGGATGGAGATCTCGCCCTACCTCGAGCGCAAGGCGTACTTCGAGCTGCTCTTCTGGGGCGGCGGGCACGTGCTGCAGTTCACGTGGACCATCCTCATGCTGGTGGGCTGGCTGTGGCTCGCCTCGGCGCTCGGGCTTCGCCTCGCCCTTTCGCCGCGCGTGGCCCTCCTCGTGCTCACGATCGCGCTCGCCTGCGTGTTCGTCACACCCGTCATCTACCTCGCCCATCCGGTGGCGTCGGTGGAGCACCACAAGCTGCAGACCTGGCTCATGCGCTTCGGCGGCGGGCTCGCGATTCCGCCGATCCTCCTCGCGATCCTGTGGTCGATGCGCAGCCTCCCGCCGCTCGACGCCGAAAAGCGCCCCCTCTTCGGCGCCCTCGCCGCCTCCATCGGCCTTTTCGCGGCCGGCGGCCTGATCGGCTTCGCGATCAGCGGCCCCAACGTGAAGATCCCCGCGCATTACCACGGCTGCATCGTGGGCGTTACCCTCGCCTTCATGGGCCTCGCCTACCACCTGCTGCCGAAACTGGGCTACGCGGCGCCGCGCTCGCGACTGGCCGCGTGGCAGCCCTGGCTCTACGGCGGCGGGCAGCTCGCGCACATCGTGGGCCTGGTGTGGTCCGGCGGCTACGGGGTCGAGCGCAAGGTGGCGGGCGCGGAGCAGGTGCTGCGCACGCCCCAGGAGGTGGCCGGCATGGGGCTGATGGGTCTCGGCGGCCTCGTCGCGATCATCGGCGGCCTCGCCTTCGTGATCGTCGTCATCGGCGCGCTGCGACGCGGAACGGCGGAAGCGGCGCATTGAATCCGGAAGGCCCCTCGCGCGACGATCGCACGCTCTGCGCGCTGGCGGCGGCGTGCGCCGCGCTCGTCTTCGTCGTCGTCGCCGCCAGCGCCTGGCTGCGTCTCGCGGCGGCACCATGCCCGGCGGGCGGCTGCGAGGGCTTCGTGCTGGCCGATGCGGTCCGCCTCGCCCACCGCGTGGCGGCCATGGGGGTGAGCGTGCTGGCGCTGGTCATCGTGGCCCTCGCCTGGAAGGCGCCCGCGCGCGCCGGGCGTCGCGTGGCCTCCGTCGCGATCCTCGTCCTGGTCGCCGTGCTCGCGATCGTCGGGCGAAGCTCCGCGGGTCTCCCCGCCCGCGGTCGTGCTCACCAATCTCCTCGGTGGCCTGGCACTCCTCGCCGCCTGCGTCGGGCTCGCCGTGGCCGCGCGCGCCGTGCCGGGCCGGGTGTCCGGCAGCTTCGCCGCCGCGCTGTGCCTCCTTGCCCTGTCCGTCGCAACGGGCGGCATGCTCGCCGCGGCCCCTGCCGGAGAACCATCGATCCTCGGCCTCGCGCACCGGGGCGCCTCCTGGGCGAGCCTCGCCGCCTGGGGCCTGCTGGCGGTGAGCGCCGCTCCTACCCCGGGCGTGCGCCTTGCAGCCCGTCTCGCGGCTGCCTGCGTGGCCGCGCAGGCGCTCGTTGCCCTTGCCTTTCCCGGCTGGCCGCTCGCGCGCTGGATGCACAACCTCCTCACTTCGGCGGCCCTGTGCGCGGCCGTGGCGGCGGCCTTCGCATCGCGGTCTTCCGCGCGACGCAAGCCGGCGCATCCGGAACGCGTGACGATCCGGCCCTGAACGCCGGCCGGGTTATCATGGGCGCTTCCAACGCCCAGCCCACGCCGACATGCAACCCGGAGAGCCGCGATCGCGAGGGCCGGACATCCCGGTCGAGCAGTTCCTCGTCACCCTGCCGCTCTTCAGCGATCTCACCGCCGAGGAAATCAAGCGGATCGCGGGCAGCACCAGGCGCATCTACGCGACCAAGGGCGAGACGCTCTTCACGCGGGGCGACCGCTGCGAGGGCTTCCACGTCATCCTCTACGGGCAGGTGAAGCTCTTCGTCACCTCGCCGCAGGGCTCCGAGAAGGTGATCGAGATCATGGGCCCGGGCATCTCCTTCGGGGAGGCGATCCTCTTCATGGACTCCCCCTACGTGATTTCGGCGCAGGCGCTCAAGGACTCGCTGCTGCTGCACGTGTCCAAGACCCTGGTCTTCGACGAGATCGAGCGCGACCCCCGGTTCGCGCGCCGGCTGCTCGCGGGCATGTCGCGCAAGCTCCACCAGCTCATCCGCGACGTGGAGGCGTACTCGCTTCGATCCGGCGTGGAGCGGGTGATCGGCTTCCTGCTGCGCGAGGACGAGCTGTCCGAGGGCTCGGAGCGCTCCACCAGCGTGACGCTGCCCGCCAACAAGATGATCGTGGCCTCGCGGCTCAACCTGACGCCGGAGTACTTCTCGCGCATCCTGCACGAGCTCGCGGCCGCCGGCTTGATCGTGATGGAGGGGCGCACGGTGAACGTCCCCGACATCGAGCGCCTGCGGACCTACCAGGGCTGAGAAACCGACGATGGCCGCGCGCAGCCCCTCCCGCCGCAAGCCCGTGCCCCTGCAGCCCGCCCTCGACGAACACCTCAAGGCCGCCGCCCTCGACGTGGCCGACGACGGCATCGTGATCTCGGACGCGTCCGACCCCGGAGCGCCCATCGTCTACGTGAGCCCGTCCTTCGAGCGGCTCGTCGGCTATCCCGCGGCGGAGATCCTCGGCACCAACTGCCGCATGGTGCAGGGGCCGGGGACCGACCACGAGACCGTGCGCCGGATCGCGATCGCGCTGCAGGCGGGCAAGGTGTTCCAGGGCGAGATCCTCAACTACCGCAAGGACGGCACGCCTTTCTGGAACTTCCTGCGCATCGCGCCGATTCGCGACGCCTCGGGCAAGGTTACCCACCACGTCGGGACGCAGACCGACGTGACCGAGCTGCACCTCGCCCGCGAGCGCGAAAAGGACCTCGAGAGCACCCTCGCCCACGCCTCGCGCGTGCGCACCGTGGCGGCGCTCGGCGCCTCCATCGCCCACGAGGTGAACCAGCCGCTCGCGGCCATCGTCTCCAACGCCGAGGCGGCGCTGCGTTTCCTCGATGCGGGCGAAACCGGCGAGGTGCGCGAGGCGCTCCAGGCCATTGCGGGCGACGGACGCCGCGCCGGCGAAATCGTCCTGCGCGCCCACCGCCTCGTGCGCAAGCAGCCCGCGCAGGCCGAGCAGGTCGATCCGGCGCAGGTGGCGGCCGAGGTGCTCGCCTTCACGCGCACGCGGCTGCGGCATGCCGGCGTGAAGACCGTGCTCGAAGCCGACGAGACGGCCCCGAAGGTCGTGGGCGATGCGATCCAGCTCTACCAGGCCCTCCTCAACCTGGTCGTGAACGCGATCGAGGCCATGGAGTCGCAGCCGCAGGACCTCGAGCGGGTCCTGCGCGTGACGGTCGCCCGCGCCGGGAAGGACGCCGTCCTGCAAGTGGCCGACACCGGCCCGGGCGCCGACGACGAGCTGATCGCGCGCATGTTCCAGACCTTCCACACCACCAAGGCCCGCGGCACGGGCCTGGGGCTCCTCGTCACGCGCTCCCTCGTCGAGGCGCACGACGGCAGCCTGGAGGTCGCGCGCAACGAGGGCCGCGGCCTCACCTTCACGATCCACCTTCCGGGAGGACTGCCGAAATGATCGCCGCCGAGGGCGTGAGCCTCTTCATCGTCGATGACGACCCGTCCGTGCGCACCTCGCTCACCAGGCTCCTGCGCGCCGAAGGAGCGCAGCCGCGGGCCTTCGCCACGGCGGAGGAATTCCTCGAGCACCTTCCGGCCATCACCGGGCCGTCGTGCGCGCTGCTCGACATCGGCCTGCCCGGCAAGAGCGGCCTCGAGCTGCACGCCCGCCTGCAGGCCCTGCGCCCGGAGATCGCGGTGGTGTTCCTCACCGGGCACGGCGACGTGCCCGGAGCGGTCGCCTCCATGAAACGCGGCGCCGTGGACTTCCTGCTCAAACCCGTCGAGGCCGCGACCCTGATCGCGGCCCTCACGCGGGCCATCGATCGGGCCCGGGCGGCATCCGGCGAGAAGAGCGTCAAGCGCGACATCGCGCTGCGCTACGGCGAACTCACGCCGCGCGAGCGCGAAGTGCTCACCCACGTGATCGCGGGCAAGCGCAACAAGGTGATCGCCGCCGAGATCGGCACGACGGAGAAGACCGTCAAGGTCCACCGTGGCCGCATCCTGGAGAAGATGCAGGTGCGCTCCGTCGCCGAGCTGGTCCGCGCCGCCGACAAGCTCGGCATCAAGCCCACGCCCTCCCCGCCACGCGCAACCTCGCCATGACCGGACCGGCCCACGAGGACGCGCTGCAGGCGCTGAACGCCGACGGGCCGCTGCGCGCGCGGATCCGCGAGATCCACTGGGCCGTGAAGAGCTTCCTGCCCTTCGTCGAGCGCATCGCCGTCGCGGTCTACGACCCGAAGACCACGCTCCTCAAGTCGTACGTCCACTCGAGCGACGGCGAGGACCCCCTGCTCCACTACCAGGTGCCGATCGACGAAGTGCCCTCGCTCAAGAAGCTCCTGGACGAGGGCCACCCGCGCGTCATCCAGAACATGCTCACTTTCGAGGAGGCCCGCAGCGACCACGCCCGGCGCCTGGGCCGGGCGGGCTATGCCGCGAGCTACACGATGCCGGTGTTCTCGAACGGCGTCTTCCTGGGATTCGTCTTCTTCAATTCCCGCGAGCCGGGGGTGTTCACCGAGACCGCCCTCGCGCAGCTCGACATCTTCGGGCACCTGGTATCGCTCCTGGTGATCCAGGAACTCACGGCCGTGCGCACGCTCTCGGCCGCGCTCGAAAGCGCCCGGCACATGGTGAACGCCCGCGACGCCGAGACCGGCAGCCACCTGGACCGGATGTCGCGCTATGCCCGGCTTATCGCCCGCGCGCTCGCCGACCGGCACGCGCTGGACGACGAGCGGATCGAGCGCATCCAGGCCTACGCGCCGCTGCACGACATCGGCAAGATCGGCATCCCCGATGCGATCCTCCTCAAGCCCGGCGGCCTCACGCCCGACGAGATGGACGTGATGCGCTCCCACAGCAACCGCGGCCAGGCGATCATCGACGATCTCCTGACCAACTTCGGCCTGGAGACGCTCTCCGACACGGAGCTGGTGCGCAGCATCGCGCTGCACCACCACGAGCGCGTGGACGGCACGGGCTATCCGCACGGCCTCGCGGGCGATGCGATCCCGCTCGAGGCGCGCATCGTCGCGACGGCGGACGTCTTCGACGCCCTCACCAGCAAGCGCCCCTACAAGGAGGCCTACGGCAACGACGTGGCCTTCGTCATGCTCGAGCAGCTCTCCGGGACGCACCTGGACGCCGAGTGCGTCAAGGCCCTCGTCGACAGCCGGGACGAGGTGGAGCGCATCCAGGCCCAGTTCCACGAGGACCGGATCGGCTGATCAGTCCGCGGCCTGCCGGAGCAGCGATTCCATCGCGCCGGCCATCGCCCGCGCGGCCTCCGGGGCGAGGCGGCCTTCGTCGTGCACCACGTTGAGCGCGAGCCGCCCGTTCCAGGTGCTCGCCGCCACGAAGAGCGGCTGGTGCGCCATCGGGCAGAGCGCGAAGGAGATCTCCTCCACTTGCACGCCGCCCGCCTGCGCAAGCGGCGCCACGCGGCCGACGTTGCTCAGCACGAGTGCCGTCGGCATGCGCCGCATCGCGGCCGCGAACCCGGCCATGCCCTCGGCCGTCGCGGGGATGCTCTCGGCGGGAGGCGCGAGATGGTAGAAGAGATGCCCGCAGCCCCGCGCGACCTGGCGGCGCAGGTCGTCGGTGAGAAATTTCGCGAGCGCCCCGAGTCGCCGGGACCGGACACCGCCCGGATCGACGAGAGCAGCGTCACGCAGAATCCCGGCGTCCCGTCGTCGAGTGGTTGCGCGAGGCTCCCGCGCAGGTCCACGGGACTGGTGAGCATGAGCGCAGGCGCATCGCCCTCGCCGAAGCGATCCCGCGCCGCGAGGAGTTCTGCCGCGCCGATGAGGCCGTGGACGCTCGCGCCCTCGCGCCGCGCGCGGCGAACCAGTCCCTCCACGACGGGGGCCTCCAGGCGCACGGCGACGATGCCCGGCCGGGGAGCCCCGCCCTCGCGTTCGAAACCCGGGAAGGGCGCCGGGCGCAGCGGCTCGCGGCGCAACTCGTCCTTCCAGGCCCTGGCGAGGGCCTCGCCCGCGGCGCCGGAGAGCGCCTCGGGAACGAGCGCCATCAGGGATGGTTGCGGCGAAATCGGCGCGGCGCGGGCTGCGCCACCGCTCGCCTCCTGCACCAGTTCCGCCACCAGGCGGAACCCCGTGCGGCCGTCGCCGATCGCATGGTGGAAGACGACCGCGAACGCCCAGTGGCCGGCGGGGCGCTCGAACCAATGGACGCGCAGCAGGGGGGCTTCGCCGAGACCGAAGGGCTGTGCGAGGCGCGCGGCGAGCGTGGCGTGCCAGTCGTCGCCGCCGGGCTCGCGGGAAAACCCGGCACGCGCATCGGGGCGCGGCACGAAGGCGAGCCGACCGGCCGTGTCCGCCTCGATCGCCACACCGAGCGCCGGGTGGGACCTGCAGGCGCGATCGAGCGCCGCCGCGAGACCCGAAGCCTCGAGCGGGCCGGTGCCCTCGGCCAGCACGGCGAAGTTCATCGAGGAGCAGCGGTCGAGAAACCAGAAGAAGGACTCGGCGCGGTCCAGGGGGCGGGCGAGAAAGGATTGCATGGGCTGGGGGAAGGATACGGTCCCCCAGTCTGCCCCCGGGCGACCCGCCCGGGGCTGACCCTTCGCATATTCCGCGACGGGTACTCCCAATGGGGGGTTTGAAGGCGAAGGCCCGTCCGCTACCATCGCGCTTATGGAAGGTGCATCGCACATGCCGCTTCTGGATGCGGAAGGCTACCTTGTCGACCCGCGGGAATGGACGGAGGAATTCGCCGTCATCCTCGCGCGCCGCGAGGGCATCGAGCTGGGCCCGGACCACTGGGACGCCATCCGCTTCATGCGCCGCTACTGGGAGGAGCACCAGCTCACCCCCGACGCGCGCTTCGTGATCTGGCACCTGAAGGAGCGGCTCGGCCCCGACTCCCGCAACCGGCTCTTCGAACTCTTCCCCTACGGCTACCCCGGGCAGGCCTGCAAGATCGCGGGCATGAAGCGCCCGCGCGCCTGGAGCACGGGCTAGCGTCGATCGCGGGCGCCAGGCGAGCGGGGCACCCGAACCGGGTTCGCGTGCCCTTTGCCGCGGCCTCAGCCCTTGAGGCAGCTCGACATGAAGGCGCGGCGCTCGTCGCCCTTGAGCGCCTTCTCCTTCGCCTTCACGTTGCACAGCTTCATCTTGTCCTGCTGGGACGTCGGCGCAGTCGCGGCGGGCTTCGCTTCCCGGGGCGGCGCCTTGGGCGTGCCCTCGGCGGCGAAGGCGGGCGATGCGGAAAGGAGCGCGGCCACGGCACATGCGACGCACTGGCGCAAACGGATCTTCATGTTCACCTCTCTGGTTGGGTCGGTCGTTGAAGGGGAAGGCGCCATTGGCGCGCTCCGGTCATCCAGCGACCCCATGAGACCCGCTGCCCGCAGGCCGCGCGAGCCGAAATCGCGGCCCGCGCGCGCGGCATTCCTCCTTGCGCGGCGCTACTTGAGCTTCGTGATGCCCAGCATGTTCATCACGTACTTCTCGTAGAACGGCTCGGAGGTGCCCTTCTTCATCTTGCGGATGAAGTACTTCTCGAAGGCGACCTTGGCGAGGTGCACCCACTTGCCCTCGGAGAACCAGTTCACGTTGCGCGGCGGGATCTGCGGCAGCGCCACGAACGCGATGCCGGTGTCGCCCATGTCCGCGAGGCAGATGGCGTTCCACGTCGCCTTCCCGGCGGGCGCCTTGCCGTCGAGTTCCGCGCGGATGTTGTGCGCCGTCGCCGTGACCATCGACTCGATCATGAAGCCCGTCTTCGGCGCGCCGGTCGGAATCGGCATGGCTTCCACGGGCGGGATGGCCACGCACACGCCCACCGCGTAGATGTTCGGGTACTTCGGGTTGCGCTGGTTCGCGTCGATCAGGATGAACCCGCGCGGGTTGGCAAGCCTTCTATCCCGAACACCGCGTCGATGCCCTTGAAGGCCGGCAGCATCATCGAGTAGCGGAAGGGCAGCGCGTGCTCCTTCTTCGGCTTGCCCTCCTCGTCGTGCTCGGTCACGTGCATCGTGCCGGCCTCGATGCGCGTCACCTTGGCATTGCAGATCCACTTGATGTGCTTGTCGCGCATCGCCGACTCGAGCATCGACTTCGAGTCCCCCACGCCGCCCAGCCCCAGGTGCCCGATGTAGGGCTCGGAAGTGACGAAGGTCATCGGCACGCGGTCGCGGAGCTTGCGGCGGCGCAGGTCCGTCTCCATGATGAACGCGAACTCGTAGGCGGGCCCGAAGCACGAGGCGCCCTGCACCGCGCCCACCACGATCGGGCCGGGCTCCTTCACGAACGCGTCCCAGGCGAGTGCGGCGCGCTCCGCATGGTCGACGTGGCAGACCGACTGCGTGTGACCTTCGGGGCCGAAGCCCTCGATCTCGTCGAACGCGAGTTTCGGGCCCGTGGCAATCACCAGGTAGTCGTAGTCGAGCACTGCGCCGTCGCCCAGCTCCACCTGGTTCTTCTCGGGGTGCACGCGCTTCGCGCCCGAGCCGTTGAAGGCGATCCCCTTCTTGCCCAGGTACGTTGCCGCCGGAAACTCGATCTCCTCGCGCTTGCGCCAGCGAACCGCGACCCACGGATTGGACGGCACGAAGTGGAAGTTCGGTCCGCTGCCCACGACCGTCAGGCGGTCGCCCTGCCGGAGCTGCTCCTGCATCTCGTAGGCCATGGGCATCCCGCCCAGGCCGGCGCCGATGATGACGATGTGTGCCATGGTCTTCCCTCCTGTCGGATTTCGCCGGACGGCCGGGGACGGGGATGCCGCAGAGGCGGCGCCCGGACATTGCCGTGGCGGCGGACGCCCGCCGCGCGGGCGCCCTCTGGAATCACTCTAAGGCGCCTCGTGCCGGGTGCCCGTGACCTGAGTCAACTCCGCCCCGGAATCAGGCGCGCCGCAGACGCCCATGAAAAAGGGGCTCGAGGGCCCCCTTGCGCCGGTGGCGGACGAGCTCAGTTGAGCTTCACCTTCGACTCGATCGCGTCGCCCTTGAGCATGGTGTATTCCACCATCGATCCGTCGTACATCTTCGCCTTCTTGTTGCCGAGGATCTCGCTGGAGACGAACCAGCCGACGGACGCCCAGTGGCCGGTGTTGCAGAAGTTGATCTGCTCGCCGCTGGTCGGCACGTTGGCGACCTTGTGGAGCTGCTCGAGCTGCGCCTTGCTGCGGAACTCGCCGCCGCCGTTGACGGTGGTCCACTGGTTCGGCAGGTTCTTGGCACCCGCGATGGTGCCGCTCATGGTGGACTTCGGGTGGCGGTTGATGCCCACGTACTGGTCCTCGGGGCGGTTGTCCACCAGCACGACGCCGGCCGCGCGGGCCTTCTTCACGTCATCCATGGTGACGAGCATTTCCTTGCGCACGTTCATCTTGAAGGTCTTCGGCGCGGCCTTGACGATGCCCTGCTGCAGCGGGTTCTTTTCGTTGTTCGTGTAGGTGGACATCCCGCCGTTCAGGATCGACACCTTGTCGTGCCCGAGCACCTTGAAGGTCCAGTAGACGCGCGTGGCCTGGCCGACGTCGAGGGCGTCGTTGCCCTGCGGCACGAGGACCACGTGGGTGTCGTTGTCGATGCCGAGCTTGGTTCCGATCATCGCGGCGAGCGGCTCGAGGTTGTCCGGCAGCATCGCAGGGACCTTGTCGGCGCGTTCCTTGCGCCAGCCGTCCTTGCCGTAGTTGGTGTTGATCGCGCCCGGGATGTGGGCTTCCAGGAAGTCCTTCGAGGGCTGCAGGTCCACGAAGACGATGCCGGGCTTGTTCAGGTTCGCCACGGCCCAGGCCGCGTCCACGAGGGGATCGGCGGCCAGCGCGCCGCGCGCGAAGCCCAGCAGCAGTATCAGTCCGATGGCCAGATGCGTGGCCGGTCGAGAGAACCAGGTTTTCATGCGCTTCTCCTTGGGGCTGTTGACGTTGGGGTGAAGTCCAGCTCGTCTCCCGGAAAGCGAGGACGGCGCCGACTGTCTGGCGCCCATACTATAAGCTCCCGAACGCGGGGAAATGAGGACGATCAAACCCGCGGCCGATACCCCCCTGGCCGTGGGCCCTAGGGCCTACCCGCCCGGCGCGCCATCACTCCTTGACCTGCTGCGCCCACAGCAGCGCGTCGATGTGCAGGCCGTTCACCTGCCCCGCCTGCAGGCCGACGGATTCGGACAACGCCTCCATTCCCGCCCCGTCGGACTGCTCGCAGGCGATGGCCAGCTCCAGGTAGGGGGCGTACTTTCCGGCGCGGTTCAGCAGCGCTTCCTGCACCGCGGCGGGCAGGCTCACCTGCTGCAGCACCGCCTCCATGGGCGTGTCCATCAGCACGTCCAGCAGCGAGAACACACCCGTCACGAAGAGTTCGTCGCGCTCCTCGGGCGGCAGGCGTTCCCGGCCGGCGAGTTCGGCGAGGCGGGCGCGCACGAGCGCGTTTTCCAGGAGGGCAAGATCGAGCTCACGCGTCTCGCCGCTGGTGAAGAGAAGGAGCGTGAGCCACCGGTAGAGCTTCAGCCGCCCCAGCACCATCAGCGCCTGCTCCAGTGTGCCGACCTTGTGCGTGAGACCCACGCCGGGGGAATTGGCGTAGCGCAACAGCTTGAAGGACAGCGCGGGCGCCTGCTTGAAAAGGGCCGCGAGCTCGGTCACCTCGGCGAAGCCCCGCACCTTGTTCAGCAGCTCCAGGACCTTGATCCGGCCCGCGTCCATCCGCGGCGCATCCCACTTCTCCCGGTGGGTGATGAAGGGCCCCTGGAAATGGGAGAAAGGCAGCTTCGCGCAGACCCCGAATTCCTCCAGGGTGCGCAGGTTGGTCGCGAGGAACCGGATCTTCGGCGCGAGCCTCGCCGCGAGCCGCATCTGGTCGGCGATGCCGGGAATGCTGCTGCCGCCGATATCGAGCGAGAGGAAATCCGCGAGCTCCACGCAGGGCGGCATTCCCGGGCGGTCGATGTCCACGCCTTGCAGGCCCACCTGGTAGCCAAGCGACTTCAGGCGGGCGAGCCCGTCGCGAAGCGCCTGCGCGTCCGTGGCGAACTGCGGGTCCTGGCCGATCACGTAGACGATGCCCGCGGGCGGAAGGACCTCGACCAGGGGCTTGTCCAGCGAACTGGCCGCGAGGGCAACGAACGCGAGCCGGTGCTCGAGCAGCCGCTGGACGTCCATGGACTGGAGGTTTCGCACCAGCACCTCGTCGTACAGGCGCTGGATATGCGCGCTCGAGGCGCGCACGCGGCGGTTGACCTCGGAGCGCAGGCTGAACCCGTACCCCGACACCCGCTGGTCCCTGCCGAGGACCGCTTCCCGGCACACCATGGTCTTGCGCTCGCCAACCGCGTCCCGGTCGGTGCGTTCGACCGGCTTGCCTGCGCAAGCCCCATCGACGTGGATCGCCAGGGGGGCCACGGCGTTCAGCCGCGCGAAGGCCTCGTTGCCCCGGGAAGAAGCCACGACGCCGCGCCCCGCCTCCTCGAGCGGCGGGGCTTTCCTGCCCGAAAACATCCCGACCAGTCGATCCAGCATCGCGGGGAATCCCACCAGGACGTTGGCGCGGAAGTGCGCAACGAAGCGCCGCCGTCGGATCTGCGCGGGACGGCGCTCCACGCATGGCCTATCGGCAGCGCGGTGGAATTCCTGAGGCTTGTCTTCCCGGGCGGGCCGGGCGGGGCCGCGCGGCGCTCAGGCGCGGCGGCGGCGGTCCAGCGCGGTTTCCACCCTGGCCATGCGGCGCTCGGCGAGGCCGGCGCGCCGGATCAGGTCGTTCCAGATCCCGTCGCCGTCTTCCCGCCGGAAGCTCACGTACAGCGCGACTTCCTCGGGATAGGCGCCGCTTGAGCCGAGGCGCTCGAGGTGGCGCGTGCCGCCCCCCGATGCGGCATCGGCATCCCAGGCCCGGCCGATGGCCTGCCACAGGGCCCGCGCGAAGGGCTCATCGTCGTCGTCGAAACCGTACTGCCATTTCAGGAACGACGCTTCCGCGGGAGACAGTTCGTCGATGCGGAACTTGAAGCTCATGACACCTCCGAATGAACCGCCAGTTTACGACTTCGGGGACGGCGACGGTGCCGGCTACGCTTCCGGCCCGCCGTTCCGGCGAATCCACGCGACGAGAGAAGCGTCCAGCCGGGGGTGCGCGCCGTACCGGGCGATGAAGTCGCGCTCGCTGCGCCCGGCCTTGGCGCGAATCACTTCCACCAGCCCGCGCCGCTCCCCATCCCGCCATCGGCCGATGTCGAGAAGCGCCGCAATCGGCGCAAACCGGCGCCATGCCTCGCGCTCCGCGGGCGAGAAGCCGCGAAGGGAATCCAGACCGCAGTGGCGAAGCAGCTCCGCGCTCGCTTCTTCGATGCCACGCTCGCGGTCCGAACCGGTGCGCCGCGACAGGGCCGCGCCCGAGTGCATGCCCAGCGCGCCCTGGGCCATCAGCGGCCGCGGTCTCGCCCGGTCCAGGTCGAGAAAGACGTGCCGCTCGGCCAGCCGACGGAGCATCGCGGGCGACGTGCGGTGCGCGGACCTGCGCCGCGCGCGCGGCCTCTTCCTTCGCTAACCGCAGCGTGGCCTTGTCGCGCGGGGCGAAACCGAACTTGGCGTAGAACCACCAGGCGCCGGAGGCGATCGCCTCGTCGTTGTCCATGCCCAGCTGGTACGGCTCGATGCTGAACGAGGTGACGCCGAAGAGGCCGTGCAGCGCCGCGAGCCAGCGCGCGAAGAGGTTTCCCGCCTCGCCTCCGCGAAAGGTCTCGAACGCATTGAACGACAGCGCCGCGCTCGCCCCCGCGATGTCGGCTTGCGTGTAGCCGACCGGCACGGCGTTTCGCAGCATGAGGCCGCCGTAGTAGGAGACGACGGCATGGCGTCGCTCCGGGATCACGCCGGCGAACGTGAAGGCGAGCCCGTCGCCATCGTCCACGAGCCACGCGTCCCGCGCATCGCCGAACGAGAAGGCCTCCAGCGATCGCGCACGGGTAACCATGGCACCGCGCGCGAGATCGATGGCTTCCGCGCCCGCGGCAACCGCGAGCCGTCGCACCGAGCGAGGCGCGCGCGCAAGCTCCACCCGCAGGTCGGGCCTTGCGCGCGGCGGCGGTTCGCGCCGGAAAACGACGGGCGCGCGCTCCCATCGGGCCTTCGTGCGCGACGGCGTATCCGGCCCGGGCGCCAGCACGAAGCTCGCGTCGACCGTGTCCACGAACGCTTCGCGCGTGAAGCCGTCCCCGGGCAGCGCCGCCATGCGCCGCAACAGGAACACCGCATCGGTCTCGCCCTTGCCGCGCAGCCGGTCGAGCGCGGCGTATCCCGCAGGCTTCAGCTCGGCGAGCGCCGTGGCCTCGGCCCGGGTCAGGAGCGCGGGCAATGCGTGCGCGATGCGATCCTCGGCGTACTCGTCGTCGCGATCCAGCCGCAGGCGGTCCGGCCAGTGCTTCGCGAGCCATTGCGCCTGGCCCGCGAAGAAGCGATAGAAGATCGGCGTTCCGGCAATGCCCGTGTCCGCGAGCGCGTCACGATGGGCGCGCAGGTCGCTGCGGCGGTGAAAGCCGTCCAGCAACGCTTGCACCTGCGCGAGCACCGCCGCGTTGTCGGGATAGGCGCGAATGAAGCAAAGGACCTCGTGCAAGCGCAGCACGGAGCGCGCGGCTCCCAGACGCGCGCGCGCGAAATGCCTGAGCAATGCAAGCTTCGCGCGGGCCGCCTCGGCGCCGAAGGCGAGGCGCTGGCGCTCGAGTGCGGCGAGCGTGTTCGATGGCATGGCGACAGATGGTAGTACGAAACCGTCGATTGCGACCCCGGGGCTCCCTAGCGCTGGCGCGCTCCGGTTTCGTCCCGCCACGCCTGGACGACCTGGTCGAGCCCCTTGCGGTAGTCGGAAAAACGCGGTTTCCAACCCGGCACACGGGGAGACGGCGCCTTGGACGGCATTCCCAGCGCGGCCTGCTGCATGTGCTCTTCGCAAACGATTGCGCGGGCGAGCAGCTTCGAAACCCGCGGAAGGTGCAGCGGGTTCGCCCTCCCGACGCGGTGCGCAAAGGCATCCAGGAACTGCCCGAACGAAACGGCGTTCCCGTCGGTTGCGTAAAGGATCCTGCCGGCCTTGCCTGGCCTGGCAGCAGCGACGAGAGCCGAGGCGGCATCGAAGTGGTGGAGGTGATATTGCCGTGCGCCTGCCGGCCCCGCCCAGTACGGCCGGCCCAGCCGGAACGCCTTCCGATAGGCCAGCAGATCGGCGCTCCCCGGTCCGTACAGGTACCCCAGGCGAACGACGCACGCGGGAACCGGGCCCGAGAGGGCGAGCGACTCGCTTTCGAGGATCGCCTCGACCCACGAGCGCAGGGGGTCGTCGAGTTCCGCTCCCCGTTCGACCGCATGCACGAAGGCGAAGCTCGCATGGACGAGAAGCGTCGCGCCGGCCGCGTCGGCGTCGCGGATGGCGCGCAGGGTCGAGGCCACGGCCGTTCGGGCGAACCCCTTCCACCCGTGCCCGTCGTGCAGCAGCGTATTGGCCTGCTGGCCCGAGAGGTTCACGTGAACCGGCCCGCCTCGAAGTTTCGACGGGTGCTGCGCGAGGACGCGTCCGAGTTCCCCGCGCGCGCCGGTGATCGACAGGTTCATGGGCTTCCCCTCAAAGGGCAACGCTCCAAATAGGGAGGCTCTATGGGCACTCCGTCGCACCCTCGGCCCGCGCGCCCTCGTAGAAATCGGCAAGCCGGTAGTCGTGCCCGGTTCCGCGCGCGCCCCGCTGCACATAGCGCCCGTAGGGCCCGATCTCCATCAACACCTTCTGCGGCCCGGCCGCGAGCTGCCGCCGGCGGTCCTCGGCATCCTTCCAGCGGAAGCACAGGTTGCGCGGATCGCTTTTCGGGAACGCTTTCGGCAACTGGAAGGACATCGGCATGAACGCCGGAACGGCATCGACCGTAACGGTCGTCGTGCCCACGGGAAAGCCGCCGCGCGCGACCGGCAGCAACGTCGTGTCGCGCGTCGCGAAATGCATGAGGGTGCTTTTCTCGTGGGGGATGTACAGGCTCAACGAGGGCGAGTCGGCGGGCGGCTCCTGCCCCAGCGCGTTGAGACCCCGCGGGAAGTTCACCCGATAGGCCAGGCGCACACCGATGGGATGGCCGCGCTCAGACATCAGCAAGTTGTCGGTGGTCTCCTCGATGCGAGCGACGGCGAGTTGGCGCTCATGCCAGAAGCGCTCCACCAGTCCCGGCACGAGAAAGGCGCCGTGATAGGCGGCCGGCAGCACGACGCCGAAAATGGTGAACGGGACGAGAGCCGCGCTCCATCCGCGCCACCGGAAGATCGCCCAGCCGATCCAGAGCAGCGCCGTGAGCGGAATCACGTAGAGCGCGAAGGCCACCGCCACCAGCTCGAGCCACGAGAACACGATCCAGCCGCCCTGCCCCTGCGAGAGGGCGATCGCAGCCGCAAGTACCGTCCCGCCTGCCCAGTAGAGGGCGGTGAGTTGCGCGGCGCGTTTCGTGAGGGGGCTGGCCATCGGTGGATGATGCCTGTGAAGGCGAAGCGGCGCCCGGATCGGCGGCTGCCAAGCGAAAGGCGTCCGTCGCAATGAAAAGGGGCCAGTCTCTCGACTGGCCCCTTCAGTGTTTCTGGCGCGCCCGGCAGGATTCGAACCCACGACCCCCTGGTTCGTAGCCAGGTACTCTATCCAACTGAGCTACGGGCGCTTGGAGAGCCGCGAATTATAGCGATTTTTGCCCTTCCCGGCGAGGGCCGCCCTTGCCGGAACCTAGACCTGCCGCAGGGTCTCCACCGTGTCCTTGGCCCTCTCGTGCACCTCGCCCCTCTTGCCTTCGTGGGCGATGGGCGCGTCCGGCAGGATGAGCCAGCGCATCAGGTCCCGGATCGAGACCACGCCGGTGGGCTTGCCGCCGTCGGCCACGAGCATGTGCCGGTAGCCGTGCTCCACCATGATGCGCAGCACCTCCACGATGGGTTCCGCCGCCGACACCTTGCGCACGTCGGGCGTCATGACCGCGGACATCGGGGTGGTCTTCGGGTCGCGGCCCTGGCGCACGACGCGGCGCATGAGGTCGCGCTCGGTGAAGATGCCGGCCATGGCCCCGCTCGCGTCGCGCACGAGGACCGAACCCAGCCCCTTTTCGTCCATCAGGGCCACGGCCTCCGTCACCATTGCAGTGGCCGACACCGACAGCAGGGTCGGGCTCGACTTGCCTTTCAGGATGTCTCCGACGGGACGATCGATCATTTCTCTTTACTCCTCCAGAGCGGCGAATGCCTCCATCCTACGCCGACGGGCGCACACTGAGGAGTCCGAGGGACCCATGTCCATGAAACCCGAAACCCGGCTCGATCGCCGGCGCGCGCTTTCCGGCCTTGCCGCCCTGGCCTGTGCGGCAGCCCTTCCCCGGGGCGCCCGCGCAGCCCCCGCGGCCATTCTCGAGCGCGCCATCCCCGCCACGGGGGAGAAGATCCCGGCCATCGGCATGGGGACCTGGCTCACTTTCGACGTGGCCCCGGGGCCGAGCGCGACGCGCGCCTGGCGGTGCTGCGCGAGTTCTTCGCGGGCGGCGGCACGCTCCTCGATTCCTCGCCCATGTACGGCTACGCGGAAGCCGCGCTCGGGGAACTGGTGCCGAAGGCGCGGCCGGCGAAGGTCTTCAACGCGACCAAGGTCTGGACGCCCACGCGCTTTCTCGGCGTGAGGCAGATGGAGGAATCCTTCGCCCACTGGGGCGTGAAGCGCTTCGACCTCATGCAGGTGCACAACATGCTCGACTGGGAGACGCACCTCGTCACCCTCAAGGAATGGAAGGCCGCCGGCCGCGTGCGCCACATCGGCATCACGACGTCGCACGGGGCGCAGGCATGACGCGCTTCTCGCCGCCATGCGCCGCGAGCGATTCGACTTCGTGCAGTTCACCTACAACCTCGCCGAGCGCGAGGCGGAGAAGCGGCTTCTTCCCGCGGCGGGCGATCGGGGCGCGGCGGTGATCGTGAACCGCCCGTTCGACGGCGGCGGGCTCTTCGACACGGTCAAGGGCAAGCCGCTGCCCGGCTGGGCCGTGGACATCGACTGCGCCAACTGGGCGCAGGTCTTCCTCAAGTTCGTGGTCTCGCACCCCGCCGTCACCTGCGCCATTCCCGCGACGACGAACCCGGCGCACATGCGCGAGAACATCGGTTCGCTTGCTGGGCGCCTGCCGGACGCGGCACTGCGCCGGCGCATGGCCGCGGATTTCGATCGCCTGTAGTCTTCCGGCTCGCACTGCGCCGTTCGCCGAACGGCTCCTTCCAACCCCACCGAGCGCACGCCGACCGATGAAACGCCTGACCGCCGCCGCCCTTGCCTGCTTCCTCGCCTCCTGCGCACTCCCGCCCGCATCGGTCGCACCCGCCCGCGAAGCCGCCACGGGGCAGATCGCGGTGACCGCCCACCCCCTCGCGTCGCAAGCCGCGCTGGCCATGCTGGACAAGGGCGGCACGCCGATAGACGCCGCGATCGCCGCGCAGATGGTGCTGGGCCTCGTGGAGCCGCAGTCCTCGGGCCTGGGCGGCGGCACGCTGGTCATGCACTGGGACGCCGCGGGCCGAAAGCTCCAGTCCTGGGACGGTCTCGCCGCCGCACCCGCCCGCGTCACGGCGAGTTCGCGCACCGACACCGACGGCAAGCTCCTCGAGGCCGAGGCCTCGCGGCGCGGCGGCCGCACCGTGGGCGTGCCCGGCACCGCGGCCGTCCTCGCGATGGTGCACGAGCGCCATGGCAAGCTCGCCTGGCGCGAATTGCTCGAGCCCGCGATCGATCTCGCGGAGCGCGGCTTCCCGATGCCGCGCTACCTGCACGGCATCCTTTCGCAGCCGGACGCGGAGAAGAACCACGCGGAGATGCGCGCGCTCTACTTCGCCGGCGACGGCAAGCCGCACCCGGTCGGCACGACGATCCGCAATCCTGAATACGCGAAGACGCTTCGCCGTCTCGCCCTCGGCGGCCCGGCTTCCTTCCTCGAAGGCGACGGCGCGAAGGCGATCGTGGAGGCCGCGCAGCGCGGATTCAGGCCCACGCTCATGACGGTGGAGGACTTGCGCGCCTACCGCGCCGTCGAACGCGATCCCGTCTGCGCGCCCTTCCTCGCCTGGCGCGTGTGCACCATGGCGCCGCCCTCCTTCGGGGGCCTCGTCGTGCTGCAAGTACTGCAGATGGTGGAGGCGCGCGCCGGGGGCCGATTCGATTTCGGCGATCCGGCGTTCGCACACCTGTACGCGGAAGCAGGAAAGCTCGCCCAGGCCGATCGACGCAAGTACATCGGAGACCCGGATTTCGTCGCCGCACCCGTGGCCGCGCTCGCCGACCCGGCCTACGCCAGGGATCGCGCCACCGCCATCGACGCCGGTCGTGCCGCGAAGGACGTGAAGGCGGGCGTGCCCGGCAAGCAGCGCTCCGCACTCGCCCCCGACGAAAACGACCCGGTAGTCGCCACGAGCCAGATCGCCATCGCCGACCGCGCCGGCAACGCGATCTCGATCACCACGACGATCAACCTGAATTTCGGCTCGCGCCTCGCCGTGGACGGGTTCGTCCTGAACAACGCCATGACCAACTTCTCCGCCGCACCCAAGCCCGGCGAGACGATCGCGAACCAGATGGCGCCGCGCAAGCGCCCCGTGACCTCCATGGCGCCGACGATCGTGTTCGACCGCGAAGGCCGACCCGTGGTCGTGGGCGGCTCGGCCGGCGGCGGCCCGATCGTGGACTACATCGCCTCGGCCCTGATCGAGATGCTCGCGAACGACCGCACGCCCGCCGAGGCCGTCGCGCGCGGCCACCTCAGCACCGCGGTTGCCGGCAAGCTGCAACTCGAGAAGGGAACGCCGGCCGCGGCCCTCGCCCCGGCGCTCGCCGCGAAGGGGCATGCGGTGGAGGAGGTCCCGCTGACCAGTGGCCTCGGCTTCCTCAAGCGAAGCGCAGGCGGCTGGATCGGCGCCGCCGACCCGCGGCGCGACGGGGCTGCGCTCGGCAACTGAGGCAAACGCCGGCGCGAGAACGACCCAGGCGAGCGCAAGCGCCAGCGCGACTCAGGCGAGAGCCGGCGCGAGAACGACTCAGGCCATCGCGACCCGGTCGCCTCCCGCATCGCGCGCCGCCTTCAGCGCAGATTCCACGCGGTCGAGAAGCGAGGCGGCATCCTCCCCTTCGCGCCAATCGGCGTGGCCGAAGCTCGCCGTCACCGTGGTCGCCACCATGCCCGGCGAGGCGGCCGCGAAGGCGACCCGGATCCGGTCGGTGATTCCCGCGGCCCGGTCCGTCGGCGTCTGCGTAAGCATGAGCATGAAGCGGTTCTCGTCCACGCGGCAGGCGTGGTCGGTCTTGCGCGTCTCGTTGCACACCACGCGCGCGAAGCAGCGCATCACGTCGTCGCCGCGATCCTCGCCGAAATGCTCCGCGATGCCCTGGAGGCCGTCGATGGAGGCGAGCACGAGGCACAGCGGACCGCCGTAGCGGCCCACGCGCAGGACCTCGGCGGCGAGCGCCTGGTGGAAGGCGCGCCGGTTTCCCAGGCCCGTGATGCGGTCGACGAACGACATCACGCGCACCTGCTCCTCGCGCGCGTCCAGGTTGCCTTTCGCGTCGGCGAGCTCGCGCCGCGCCGCGGCCAGCTCGTTCGACAGGCGCACGGTGGACCGGCTCAGGTGTTCCATGTCGTCGGCCGGGCGCTCGGCGAGCAGCAGGAACCCTGCCGGGTCGCGCCAGATGGTGGCGTTCAGGGACTGCTCGGCGCCGTGCGCCCCAGTGAGCGTGAGTGGGCCCCGGTAGTGCGGTGCGGACCCGTCCCCCCCGGAGCCCGCCGACAGCCGCTCCCAGGTCGGGATGCGAAACCGCGCGGATACGTCGCCTCCGGGCAGGAACTCCTTCAGGAACCCCCCGGCTTCGAGAACGCTGCCCTGCGCAGACAGGCGCGCGCCGGCAACGCCCTCGAGGCCCGCGAGCACGGTGAGGACTGCCTTGGCGGTCTGTTCGTCCACGGCTGCTCGCTTCCAGGAGGATTCCCCGGATCGCCCCGGGTGGCTTCTGTTACATTCTGCCGCATGAGCGCACAGGCCCACCAGCGCGGCCTTTCGGCGCGAGACATGGAGGCGATCCTCGCGGTCACCAGCAAGCTGACGGCCCCGTTCGACTTGCTCACCATGCTTGCCGAGGTGGTGAGCGCCGCCAAGCAGGTCCTCCAGGCCGACGGCGGCTCGGTGTGGCTCTACGACCCCGCCACCGACGAGTTGATCCTCGAAGTCGCGAGCGAAATAGAGCCGCTGCGCGTCCCCGCGGGCGCCGGTATCGTGGGCGCCTGCGCGCGCGACCGGCAGATCATCAACGTCCCCGACTGCTACGCCGACCGGCGCTTCAACCCCGACGTGGACCGGCGTTCCGGCTACCAGACGCGTTGCATGCTCACCCTGCCGCTGGTGGACCACAAGGACGTGCTGGTGGGCGTGATGCAGGTGCTGAACAAGGCCGACGGCGTGTTCGACGCCGACGACGAGACGCTCGCGACGGCGCTCGCCGCGCAGTGCGCCGTGGCGCTGCAGCGCGTGCGCATGACCGACGCCCTCATCGAGGGCGAGAAGCTGCGCCAGGAGCTGGAGATGGCGCGCATCGTGCAGATGAGCTCCCTGCCCTCGCGCATGCCGCAGTTGCCGGGCTACGACGTGTTCGGCATGTGCCAGCCCGCGGGGCTCACGGGCGGCGACACCTTCGACCTCGCGATCCTCGACCAGGGTCTCCTCGCGGTCCTGGGCGACGCCACGGGGCACGGCATCGCACCGGCGCTGTCGGTGACCCAGATGCAGGCGATGCTGCGCATGGCCTTCCGGCTCGGCGCGAGCCTGGAGACGGCGTTCACGCAGGTGAACAACCAGCTCGCCGACACGCTGCCCGACGACCGTTTCATCACCGCGTTCATCGGCCTGCTGGACGTGAAAGCCCACCGCATGCGCTTCCACAGCGGCGGGCAGGGGCCGATCCTGCACTTCCACGCCGCCACCGGGGATTGCGACCGCCACAAGCCGACGAGCTTCCCGCTGGCGGCGATGCCGCTCACGACGCTGCGCCCGGCGGTGACGCTCGAGATGCAGCCCGGCGACATCCTGGTGCTGCTCTCCGACGGCATCTACGAGTACCACGACGCGGCCAACGAGCAGTTCGGCGAGGCGCGCGTGCGCGAACTGGTCGCCGCCCACCACGGCAAGCCCACCGCGGCGCTCTCGACGATCCTCCTGGAGGCGGTGCAGGCCTTTGCGAAGGGCGCCCCGCAGGACGACGACATGACGATCGTGCTGGTCAAGCGCGAGGTGCAATCGTGAACGCCACGCAGGCGTTCGCCCGCGGCTTCGAGTCGATCGCGCGGATCTTCGAGTTCACCTCGGAGTTCTTCGCGCGCGCGGGCGTGGACCCGCGGCTGCTTCCCACCGTGGACCTGGTGGTGGAGGAACTCTTCACGAACATGGTCAAATACGGCGCGGCGGCGGACCCGGGCACGGAAGTGCGGATCGACATGGCATCGGTGGAAGGCGGCGTCGAGGTTTGCCTCACGGACTTCGGCGTCGAGCCCTTCGACGTGACCCAGGTGCCCGATGCGGACACGAACCTGCCCATCGAGCAGCGCCGCCCGGGGGGCCTGGGGCTGCACCTCATCCGCCGGCTCGTGGATTCCTGGGGCTACGAGCATTCGCGGGAACGGCGGGAAAACCGGATCACCTTCAGGAAGACACTGGCGGGACAGCCGGTGCCCGAGAACAAGCCGACCCAAGGAGAGGCGTGATGCTGGCGATCGATCATGGCGCGCAGGGGAGTGGTGGTCATCACCGGGCGGCTGGACGCCGCCCAGTGCCCGGCGGCGCAGGCGTTCCTCGACAAGGTCGACGGCACGGTGACGCTCGACTGCAGCGGGCTCGAATACATCTCCAGCGCCGGCCTGGGCGTGCTCCTGAAGACCCAGAAGCGGCTCCTCGCGGCATCGGGGAAGCTGCGGCTCGCGGGGGTGAATCGCCACCTCCAGGACATCTTCCAGTACTCGGGCTTCGACCAGATCTTCGAGATCGAACCGGCTCCCTGATCCCGCTGCACCAACTTTTCCGGCGCTCCGGCGTACTTATGGACAAGGACAACGACCAGGCGCTGGTGGAGGGCTTCAGGAATGGCGACCGGGCGGCTTTCGCGGCGCTGGTGTCGCGCTACCAGCAGCCGATCTACAACGCCGCCTACCGCGTTCTCGGGAACCCGGACGACGCCGCAGACATCGCGCAGTCCGTGTTCCTGAGGGTGGCGGAAAAGCTGGACGGCTATGATCCGCGCTTCAAGTTCTTCAGCTGGCTGTACCGGATCGCGATCAACGAATCGATCGACCTGCTGCGCCGCAACGGACGCGAGGCGCCGCTGGAAGAAGACGAGAACATGCCGGGCGCCGACAGCGCAAACCCGGAATGGCAGCTGGGCGAGGCGCAGCTCTCGCGCAGGGTGCAGGGGGCTTTGATGGGGATGAAGGCCGACGACCGGATCGTGATCACGCTCCGGCACTTCTCGGAATGCAGCTATCGGGAGATCGGCCTGATCCTGGACGTGGACGAGAAGACGGTGAAGTCGCGCCTGTTCGAGGCAAGGGGCCGGTTGCGGGGCCTCCTGAAGGACCTACAGGACACGAGAACATGAATGCCGAGGAAATCGATCGCCTGATGTACGCGGTCCTCGACGGGGAGGCTTCCCCGGCGGAGGCCCGCGAGCTCGAACGCCTGCTCGCCGCCGATCCGCAGGCAAGCCACCGGTACGAGGCCCTGCAGCGGCTGTTCGCCGATCTCGGCCGCGTGCCGAAGGCGCGCCCTCCGGAGGGATTCCTGGACGAGATCATGGAGCGGGTTGCGCCACGCCCGGCGCGACCGGGGCGGCTGCGCCAACTTTTCGGGTGGTCGCGCGTAAGTGGACAAGAGTCAAACGCAAACAAGGCCCGGGGCAGCCACCCGGGGAGTTCAGCAAGGACCCATCGGGTATTCCGGCCGGGCCAACACACGGGGGACGAGAACATGAGCGGACAAGACAAGGGTTTTACGGGCAAGCGCAAGGCATGGATCGGCACCGGCATCGCGGCGGCCGCCGTGATCTTCGGCGTCTACTACGTGAAGGATCTCCCGGTTTCCGGCGAGAACCTGTCCGGAACGATCGCTCCCGCGCAGCGGTTCCGGGCCGACCAGCCCACCGCGGGCGATGTGAAGCTCGCCGACCCGTCGGGCACGCAAGCCTCGCAGGCCAACCCGGCAGCCCAGACCTCGAACGCCGCGTCGAGCGAGGCGGCCAGCCAGGCCGCCAGCCAGGCCGCGAGCAGGGCAGCGGACAAGCACGGTGGCGCGGTAAGCCAGGCCACGGATCAATCGGCTAGCCAGGCCGCCAGCCAGGCCACGATGAACCAGGGTGTCAGCCAGGCCACGGATCAATCGGCGAGCCAGGCCGCGAACCAGGCCCGGTCGGCGCACAAGGCCGCGAGCGAAGCCTCGAGCCAGGCCGCGAGCCAGGCCCGTAGCGCCAACGATGCCTCGAGCCAGGCCGCCAGCCAGGCCCGTAGCGCCAACGATGCCGCGAGCCAGGCCGCCAGCCAGGCCCGTAGCGCCAACGATGCCGCGAGCCAGGCCGCGAGCCAGGCCCGCACCGCCAACGAGGCCGCAAGCCAGGCCGCAAGCCAGGCGCGCACCGCCAACGAAGCGGCGAGCCAGGCCGCGAACCAGGCGCGCGCCGCGAACAAGGCATCGAGCCAGGCCGCGAGCCAGGCTGCGAGCCAGGCCGCGAACCAGGCACGCGTAGCCAACGAAGCGGCGAGCCAGGCCGCGAACCAGGCGCGCGTGGCCAATGAAGCCGCGAGCCAGGCGGCGAACCAGGCGCGCGTGGCCAGCCAGGCCGCGAGCCAGGCCGCGAGCCAAGCCGCGAACCAGGCCGCGAGCCAGGCCGCGAGCCAGGCCGCGAGCCAAGCCGCCAACCAGGCACGCACCGCCAACGAAGCCGCCAGCCGGGCCGCGAGCCAGGCCCGGTCGGCCAATCAAGCGGCGAGCCAGGCTGCCAGTCAGGCAGCGAGCCAGGCCGCGAGCCAAGCGGCGAACCAGGCCGCGAGCCAGGCCGCCAGCCAAGCGACGAGCAAGGCCGCGAGCCAGGCCGCCAGCCAGGCGACGAGCAAGGCCGCGAGCGAGGCGATGAAGAAGTAGCAGCCCTCGCGCAACATCCGCAGCACCGAACCGCCGGCCTCGCGCCGGCGGTTTGCATTTGGGGGTTCACCCCGTATGCTTCCCCGAACACGAGAAAAAAATGCGAGGGGGGAGACTCATGCAAGGCCGATGCTTGTGCCTGTTGCTCATGCTGTTGCCGGCGATCGCCCACGCCGAGGACAGCCCGCTCGGCATGAGCGTCGTCGAGACGAAGGACCTGAAGCTCATCTACTTCGACTCGCTCCGCTACATCGAGCCGCACACCATCCGCACGTTCACCAATTCCCTCGATTGGCAACGGCGCAATCTCGGGTGGGTGCCGTACGAGCCCACCACGGTGCTCCTGAAGGATCTCTCCGACTTCGGCAACGCGGCCGCCATTTCCGCGCCGAGGAACCTCCTCATCTTCGATACCGCCCCGCTTTCCCGCGCGTTCGAGACTTTCCCGGCGAGCGAGCGCATGTACTCGCTCATGAACCACGAGCTGGTCCACGTCGCGACGGGCGACGGGCACTCGGAAGCGGACCGGAAGTGGCGCCGCCTCTTCCTCGGCAAGGTGGCCGCGCGCACGGAGAACCCGGAAACGCTCCTCTACAGCTACCTCACGGTGCCGCGCTTCACCGCGCCGCGCTGGTACAACGAGGGCAGCGCCGTCTTCCTGGAGACGTGGATGGGCGGCGGCCTGGGCCGCGCGCAGGGCGGCTACGACGAGATGGTGTTCCGCGCGATGGTGCGCGACGGCGCGCACTTCTTCGACCCCCTCGGGCTCGTCTCGCGCGGCACGCGGATCGACTTCCAGGTGGGCGCGAACGCCTACCTCTACGGCACGCGCTTCTTCACGTGGCTGGCCCTCGCCCATTCGCCGCAGAAGGTGATCGCGTGGCTGCGGCGCGACGAGGCGAGCCGGCGCTACTACTCGGACCAGTTCCTGGAGGTGTTCGGCATTCCCCTCGAGCAGGCGTGGCGCGACTGGGTCGCGTTCGAGCGCGACTTCCAGCAGAAGAACCTCGCCGAGGTGCGCAAGTTCCCGATCACGCCGCAGCGCGACCTGGTCGCGAAAGCGGTGGGTTCCTCCTCGCGCGCCTTCTACGACGAGGCGAGCGGCACGCTCTACGGGGCCTTCCGCTATCCTGGCACTGTCGAGCACGTCGGCGCGATAGACACGCGCACCGGCGCCACGCGGCGCATCGCGGACATCAAGCGCGCGATGCTCTACCGGGTCTCCTCCGTGGCGTGGGACCCCGGCACCAGCACCTTTTTCTTCACCAACGACAACCTCGCCTTCCGCGACCTCATGGCCGTGGACGTGAAGACGGGCGAGGCGCGCATGCTCCTCGAGGACGCGCGCATCGGCGAGATCGCCTTCAACCCGGTGGACCGGTCGCTCCTCGGCGTGCGCCACCGCAACGGCTTCGCGATGCTGGTGCGCATTCCGCACCCGTACCACGTGGTCGAGGAGATCCACACCTTCGGCTACGAGAACGTTCCCTACGACCTGGACATCTCTCCCGACGGGAAGCTCGTGTCGGCCTCCATGAGCGAGGTGAGCTCCGAGCAGTTCCTGCGCGTGTGGGAGATCGCGAAGCTGCGCGCCGGGGACGTGAAGCCCCTGAGCGAATTCCGCTTCGGCCAGTCGATCCCGGAGAGCTTCGTGTTCTCGAAGGACGGCCGCTACCTCTACGGCAGCAGCTACTACACGGGAGTCTCCAACATCTTCCGCTACGAGGTCGCCACGGGCGAGGTCGAGGCCGTTTCCAACGCGGAGTCCGGGCTCTTCCGCCCCGTGCCGCTCGCCGACGGGCGCCTCATCGTGTTCGGCTACACCGGCGAGGGCTTCGTGCCGGCGACCCTCGAGCCGAAGCCGCTGAAGGACGTGAGCGCGATCCGCTTCCTGGGCGCCGAGGTGGCGGCGAAGCACCCGGTCGTCACCACCTGGCAGGTGCCGCCCGCGAGCACCGTGGACGAGGAGAAGCTCATCACCCACCGGGGACCGTACGCGCCGCTGCGCGAACTCGGGGTGAAGAACGCCTATCCCGTGCTGCAGGGCTACAAGAATTCCGTGGGCATCGGCTACCACGTGAACATCGAGGACCCGATCCCGTTCGCGCGGATCGGCGTGACCGCGGCGTGGACGCCCGACAAGGACCTGCTGTCCAGCGAGCGCGCCCATGCGGAATTCACGTACCGCTACCTCGGCTGGCGGGCGGACCTTTCCTGGAACCGCTCGGACTTCTACGACCTCTTCGGCCCCACCATCCGCAGCCGGAAGGGCCTCGCGGTGAAGGGCGGTTACGACGACCTCCTCATCTACGACGAGCCGCGGCGCCTCGAACTCAAGTACGACCTGGCCTTCTACGACCGGATCGATGCGCTGCCCAACTACCAGAACGTGGGCGCGACCTTCGACCGGCTCTCGACGGCCCGGGTGGGGCTGCACTACACGAACGTGCAGCGATCGCTCGGCGCCGTGGACGACGAGCAGGGCGTGGCGTGGGAAGTGGTCCTCAGCGGCAACCACGCCCGTGGCAAGGTGGTGCCGCAACTGCGGGGCGGATTCGATCTCGGCTACGCGCTCCCCCTGCCGCATTCCTCCCTCTGGCTGCGCGGCGCGGCGGGCACGGCGGACGGGGATCGCGACGATCCTTTCGCGAATTACTTCTTCGGCGGCTTCGGCAACAACTACGTGGACAACGGCAGCGAGAAACGCTACCGCGAATTCGACTCCCTGCCGGGCTTCGAGCTGAACGAGGTGGGCGGCAGGAGCTTCGCGCGCCAGATGATCGAACTGAACCTCCCGCCGGTCGTCTTCGAGAACGTGGGCACGCCCGCCTTCTACCTCACGTGGCTGCGCCCCCCTCTTCGCCACCGGCCTGTGGACGGATCCGCACGACCCGGCCGGCGCAGGAGCTTTGCGAGCGCGGGCCTGCAGGTCGATCTCCGTTTCAGCGTCCTGCACTGGTACAACATGACGCTCTCCGCGGGCTACGCCACGGGCTTCCAGGGAGGACGGCGTGCCGGTGACGAATGGATGATTTCGTTGAAGATCATGTGAGCGCGGGCGCCGCACGCCATGTCGTCTGAGCTCCTCGTGCGCGCCCTGGTCGCGTTGCTGCCGGTGCTCTGCTTTCTCGCAGCACTCCTCTACCTCGACAGCTACAAGCTCGTGAAGCTGCGCGCCGTGGTCGCCGTGGTGGCCGTGGGCGCGGTGGTGGCCGGGGCGGGCTACTTCGTGAACGGTTGGCTGCTCGGCGTGCTCGAGATCGACTTCACGACCTACACGCGCTACGTCGCGCCGCCCGCCGAGGAGTTGCTGAAAGGGCTGGTCGTGGTCGCCTTGATCCTTGCCCATCGGGTCGGATTCCTCGTGGACGCCGCGATCTTCGGCTTTGCCGTGGGCGCCGGCTTTGCGGCGGTCGAGAACCTCCACTACCTGGGGCTCGCGCCGGACGCGGGCATGGGCACCTGGATCGTGCGCGGCTTCGGCACGGCGATCATGCACGGCGGCGCCACCGCCATCTTCGCGGTGATGGGGCTTGCGATGCGCGATCGCAGCCGGCGCACGGGCCCGGCGGCGTTCCTGCCCGGCTTCGCCGTCGCGACCGTGCTCCACTCGGCCTTCAACCACCTGCTCTTCTCGCCGAAGCTCTCCACCCTCGCGATCCTCGTCGTCCTGCCGCCGCTTCTCTACGCCGTATTCCAGAGGAGCGAAAAGACGGTGGGAAGCTGGCTGGGCCAGGGCTTCGACGCGGATACGGAGATGCTGGACCTCATCAACTCCGGGCGCCTCTCGGATTCGCCCGTGGGGCAATACCTGCACACCCTCAAGGACCGGTTCCGCGGGCCCGTGGTGGCCGACCTCCTCTGCTACCTGCGCCTCTACACCGAGCTTGCGCTGCGCGCAAGGGGATCCTGCTGATGCGCGAGAACGGCTTCGAGGTACCCGTGGACGAGGCAACGCGGGAGAAATTCACCGAAATGCGTTTTCTGGAGACGAGCATCGGACGCACGGGCCTCCTCGCGATCCAGCCGATGCCGCACACGAGCCACAAGGATCTCTGGCAGCTCTACATGCGGAAGTGGGCCCTCGACGGCCGGCCCCACGACCCATCGCTGCGTTGCCGAAGTTGGCCGAAGCCGGCCGCCTACGTCTCGCGTGCCTCGAGCCGGAAACCTGCGGTCGAATCCTGCGCGAGCGCTTGCGTGAGCCAAGGCATGACGGCACGCATCTGCTCGGAGAATTTCCACGGCGGGTTGACGACGAACAGGCCGCTTCCGTGCAGACCCAACCCTTCGGGCGAGGGCGCTTTCACCTGCAACGCGACGTCCACCCAGTCCACGCCCACCGCCTGCCGGAGATTGTCGGGCAGCTGGACGGCCTCGCGACGTTGAAGAAGCGGATACCACACCGCAGGGTGCCGGTCGCGAATCGCTGCCATTGCGTCGCGCAACGCGGCCACGACTGCCCGGTAGTCGGACACGAGTTCGTACGAGGGATCGATCAGGACGAGCCCGCGACGCGACGGGGGTGGCAGCACCGCCTTCAGGCCGGCGAACCCGTCCCCCGCGGTCACCGTCACGCGGCGACCTTCCTGAGCAAACTCCTGCGCGAGCACCTTCCCTTCGGTGCTGTGCAACTCGAACAGCCGCAGGCGATCCTGGGGCCGGAGCACTCCCAGGGCAATCCGGGGTGACCCCGGATACCGCCGCAGCACGCCATCCGGGTTCAGGGCGCGGACCAGGCCGAGATAATCGGCCACCGGCGCCGGCAGGTCGCTGCGCTCCCAGAGCGCGGCGATGCCGTCGCGGAATTCCGCGTTCCTCACCGCGAAACCCTCCTCGAGGGAATACAGGCCGGCGCCGGCGTGCGTGTCCAGCACGACGAGCGGCTTGTCCTTGCGGGTAAGAATGCGCAACAGCGCGACCAACGCGACGTGCTTCAGCACGTCGGCGTGGTTGCCTGCATGAAAGCCGTGGCGATAGCTCAGCAACGGGGGGATGTCCGGGTTCGGCGGGGAGTGCCGGCGCGGCGCGGGGTTCGGTGCAACTTCCAGCAGCCGAGACTCCTGGAAATCAGGTAACTGGCGGAGAGAGGGATTCGAACCCTCGATGCAGGTTTAAGCCCACATAACGCCTTAGCAGGGCGCCACCTTCGGCCACTCGGTCATCTCTCCGGGCAAGGCGAATTCTACCACGCACCCCGGCCGGACCAAGCGCAGGCCCCGCCGGACTTCATCAGGCGCCTGCTGGAAGAACGTGTAGATGAAGGCCCAGGTGTAGGCCGACTGCTGCGGCGTGGTGCCGGAGCCGTGCCCGCCCTCGGTGTACTCGAAGTAGGTCGTCGGGTGGCCTAGGGACTGCATGAGTGCGGACATCTTGCGCGCGTGGCCGGGATGCACCCGGTCGTCCCGCGTGGAGGTGGTGATGAGCATCTTCGGGTACGCTGTCGGCCTTCCTCACGTTCTGATAGGGCGAGTACTTCGAGATGAAGGCCCAGTCCTCGGCCTTGTCCGGGTCGCCGTACTCGCCCATCCACGAGGCGCCGGCGAGCAGCTTGTGGAAGCGCCTCATGTCCATGAGGGGCACGGTGGACACCACCGCGCCGAAGAGTTCCGGGCGCTGCAGCATCGTGGCGCTCACCAGGAGCCCGCCCTGGCTGCCGCCCAGGATCCCGAGCTTCGCGGGCGAGGTGATCCTGCGCCGGATGAGGTCCTCGGCCACCGCGGCGAAGTCGTCGTGCGTCTTCTGCCGGCCTTCGCGGCGCGCCGTGAGGTTCCACTGCGGCCCGAACTCGCCGCCGCCGCGCAGGTTCGCGAGCACCCAGACGCCGCCCTTCTCGAGCCAGCCCTTGCCGACGAATCCCGAGTAACTGGGCAACTGCGAGACTTCGAACCCGCCGTAGCCGTAGAGGAGGGTGGGGTTCGAGCCGTCGAGCTTTCGAGGCTCTCGCGCATCACCTGGAAGTACGGGATCTTGGTGCCGTCCTTCGAGGTGGCCTCGTGCTGGGTCATCGTGAGGCCCTTCGCGTCGAAGAAAGCCGGCGTCGCCTTCATCTTCTCGCGCGCGTCCGTGCCGCCCCTGGCGAAGTAGAGCGTGGTCGGCGTGGTGAAGCCGGTGACGAACAGGAAGTACTCGTCGACTCGCGGCGCCGTCGAGGCCACGGCACTCAGGGTCGCGAGCCCGGGCGCGTCCACCGCGCGCCGGATCCACTTGCCGTCGCCCGCCGCGCCGCACCTCGAGGCGGCTCGCGACGTTGTCCAGCAGGTCGAGGAGCACCATCGACTTCAGCGGGGCGAAGGCATCGAGGGACAGGCGCGGGCCCGGCGTGAAGAGCACCTCGAACGCGCCCCCCGCCAGGAACTTCGCGAGGTCGATCGCGAGGCCCGCCCTGGACTGCGCGCCGGCGGGCATCCAGTCCTCGCGAAGGCGCACGAGAGCGTGCCGGCGGTGACCGACGCTCCGCGGTGTCGGGCAGTTCGAGCTTCACGGGCTACCGTCGCGCACCCGACGAAGCCTTCGCTGCGCCGCGTGGAGATGGCGCGCGTCATCGACTCGATGCGGTAGTCCTTCTCGTGCACCACGGACGGCCATGCGCCGATGTCCTCGGCGGAGACCTCGAAGACCACCGGCGCATCGGCCATCGCCTGCCCGCGCTCAGGCGCTTCACGCCGCGCGGGTAGCCCGAGCGCGTCATCGTGCCGGGGCCGAAATCGCGCGCGGCGTAGATCGTGTCCTCGTCGATCCAGGCCACGCCGCCCTTCGACTCCGGGGAGCCGGAAGCCGCCCTCGACGAAAGCCTTCTTCGCAGGTCGAACTCGCGGATCTCCACCGCGTCGCCGCCGCCGCGGAGAGCGACACCAGGCAGCGCTCGTACTTCGGGTAGAGGCAGGTCGCGCCCTTCCACGCCCACTGCTCCTTCTCGCCGCGGAGAGCCGGTCGAGGTCCAGCACGGTCTCCCACTCCGGCTCGGCCTTGCGGTATTCGGCGAGCGTCGTGCGCCGCCACAGGCCGCGCGGGCTCTTCGCGTCCTGCCAGAAGTTGTAGAGATGGCCCCCAGCTTCGCGACGCCGGGGATGCGCTCGCGCGAGTCCTTCACCCAGGCCATCGCCTTGTCGCCCGAGACGTCCTCCAGCCAGAGGTAGGGATCGTCGGTTTCGGCGAAGGCGGCGGTGGCGGTCATGGCGAGGGCGGCGAGGAGGCGCTTCATGGGCGGGGGCCCGGTGCGCAGGCGGGTCGGACCCCAGGCCTTCATGCGCTCTTCGGAGGCGGGCTTCTCGAGCTCGAAGGCCCTGTGCAGGACGCGCACGGCGAGCTCCATGTATTTCTCGTCGACCACGACCGAGGTCTTGATCTCGGAGGTGGAGATCATCTGGATGTTGACGTTCTCGCGGGCGAGGGCCCCGAACATGCGAGAGGCGATGCCGGCATGCGTGCGCATGCCGATGCCCACCAGGGACACCTTGGCGATCCTGTCGTCGCCGACGATGGCGCGCGCGCCGATGGCGGGCTTCACCGTCTTCTCGAGGATCTCCATGGCCCGCTTGAAGTCGTTGCGGTGCACGGTGAACGAGAAGTCCGTCAGCCCCTCGATGGAGGCGTTCTGGATGATCATGTCCACCTCGATGTTGGCCTCCGCCACGGGTCCGAGGATGGCGAACGCGACACCCGGCCGGTCGGGCACGCCGACGACGGTGATCTTGGCCTCGTCCCGGTTGAAGGCGATGCCGCTGATGATGGCCTGTTCCATGTCCTGGTCTTCCTCGAAGGTGATGAGGGTGCCCATGTCGGTCGAGTTCACGTCCGTGAACGACGACAGCACCCGCAGCTTCACGCGGTACTTCCCGGCGAACTCCACGGAGCGGATCTGCAGGACCTTCGAGCCCAGGGAGGCGAGCTCGAGCATTTCCTCGAAGGTGATCGTGTCCAGGCGCCGCGCCTCCGGCACGACGCGGGTCCGTCGTGTAGACGCCGTCGACGTCGGTGTAGATCTGGCACTCGTCCGCCGTGAGCGCCGCCGCGATGGCGACGCCCGTGGTGTCCGAGCCGCCGCGGCCCAGGGTCGTGATGTTGCCCTTGTCGTCGATGCCCTGGAAGCCGGCGACCACGACGACGTGGCCCTCCGCTAGGTCGCGCCGGATGTTCTCCTCGTCGATCGCGAGGATGCGCGCCTTGAGTAGGCGTCGTCGGTGAGGATGCGCACCTGGAAGCCGGTGTAGCTCCTCGCCTTGACGCCGATGCGGTGCAAGGCGATGGCGAGGAGCCCGATCGAGACCTGCTCGCCGGTGGAGGCGATGACGTCGAGCTCGCGCGGATCGGGTTCGGGGTTGACCTCCTTCGCGAGCGCGAGGAGCCGGTTGGTCTCGCCGGACATGGCCGAGACCACGACGACCACCTGGTGGCCGTCCTTCACGAAGCGTTCGACCCGGCGCGCGACCTCGCGGATGCGCTCGGGGCTGCCCATGGAGGTGCCGCCGTACTTCTGGACGATGAGGGACACGGGAGATCCCGCTTCTGGGGTCGGGGCGAAACCGGCATTTTACCCCGGACCCGGGGCTTGGTGCACCGCACAAACCTCGCCGGCGCGCCCTAGCGCGTGTCGGTCGCGAGCATGCGCAGGTCGTCGGCGAACGCGCTCTTCACGCGCGTCTCGCGCAGCTTCGCGAGGAACTGCACCTTGATCGCGTCGTTGCCGGGCCAGACGGTCTCCAGCCAGTTCATGCCCGCGGCCGCGTGCCCGGTGTAGGCGTAGCGGTTCATCTCGGCGGCCACGGCCGAGAGCACGCCCGTGGCGAAGTAGTCGTCCCACCGGATCTTGTCGGCAGAGCGGTCGCGCTTGATCTCGCGCAGCTTCGCCTGGATCTCGGCTGCGCGCCTTGCGCTTGGCGCCCGTGAACTCCGCGCAGCGCTCCCGGAGCCAGGGTTGGCCGTGGCGGCCGGCTGCCCGCACGGGCGGCGGCATGCCGGGCAGGCGCGTGCGCATGAGGTCGCTGGCGAACCGGGACCCCTTCGGGCGAGACCTCGAGCACGACCATGGGAAGTACGAGTTCGAATAGGGCGCGAAGACGTTGGCGGAGGAGTCGTCGGCCGTGACCATGATCGGCGTCTTGCGGCCCGGGAGATCGGTGAAGTCCGTGCCCCCCACGTTCTTGGCCGGGTAGACGGCCTGGCGCCGGACCGTGGGCTTCAGCCGGAGACGAAATGCGTCGTGCAGCAGTGGGCCCCGCCCGAGAAGGCGGAGAAGTGCAGCTCCGGCCTCCGCTGCCGTCGAAATCGCGGCCGAAGGAATGCAGCGTGAAGCGCACGCGGCCTCGACTGCTCCTTCGCGTTCGCCTGCCACGCGAGCTTGCCCTGCCGGAAGACCACGATCCGCTCCTGGGCGCGCGGCCATGTCCATCGCCCCCTTCACCCGCGCGACGACCACCTCGTATTCCCTGGAACTCCTTCGTTCGCGGCGGCTTCGAGCCCTGGGACTTCGAGCCAGCGGCGCTGCCCTGCGCTGCGGTGGCGGCGGGAGGCGGGCCGCCAGCGCGGCTTGGGTGAGGGCGCAGGCGGCGATGAGGGTCAAGGTGCGGCACATGGTGTTCTCCCGGTGCGTGGTGGCGGAGGGTGTGAGATTCGAACTCACGAACGGGTTGCCCCGTTGCCGGTTTTCAAGACCGGTGCCTTAAACCGCTCGGCCAACCCTCCGATGCAAATTGAAGTTTTCTGAAAGCCGGTCCTCGGTTGCCGGTTTTGGTGCGCCCATGACCTGAAGGTCAGTGCGCCCCCGCTCGCGAAAACCGCGCGAGCGTCAAGACCGGTGCCTTAAACCGCTCGGCCAACCCTCCGTGCAATTAACCCATTGTACCGGGCTTTTTTCCGCAACGGCGGAACCCGCGGATGCGCATTGCCGGCCTTGAAACTTCCACGCGGGCCCTACTCTAACGGTCGGACATTTCGACCGGAGCCCGACACCTGGAGCCAACACCATGCAACCCTCCCCGATGATGACGCCCGCCTCGCCGTCGCAGACGATCGCGCTGGCGCAGAACCGGGTCCTGCGCAACACCTACGCGCTGCTTGCCCTTTCCATGGTGCCGACCGTGCTCGGCGCGTGGATCGGCGTGCAGATGAAATTCGACTTCTTCCAGGGCAGCCCGGGCATCGGCTTCATCGCCTTCCTCGCGATCGCCTTCGGCTTCATGTTCGCGATCGAAAAGACGAAGAACAGCGGCTGGGGCGTGGCCCTCCTGCTCGGCTTCACGTTCTTCATGGGCCTCATGCTCTCGCGCATGCTCGGTGTCGTGCTGGGCTTCCGCAACGGCGCGAGCTTGATCGGCCTGGCCGGTGGCGGCACCGCGGTGATCTTCGCGGTCATGGCCTCCTTCGCCGCGTCCACGAAGCGCGATCTCTCGGGCATGGGCAAGGTCCTCTTCATCGGCATGATCATGCTGCTGGTGGCGGCCTTCGCCAACATCTTCCTGCAGCTGCCCGCGCTCATGATCGCGATCTCGGTGATCGCCGTGGGGATCTTCTCCGCCTTCCTGCTCTACGACCTGAACCGGGTCATGACGGGCGGCGAGACCAACTACATCTCGGCCACGCTCGCGGTGTACCTGAGCCTCTACAACATCTTCGCGAACCTGCTCGCGCTCCTGGGCATCTTCGGCGGCGATCGCGACTGATCTCGCGGTTCGCTTGCAGGGGGCGGCTTCGGCCGCCTTTTTCATGGCGTCGGCGAAGGGCGGCCTCGGCCGCCCTTCTTCCTTCCGAAGAGCGCAGGGCAGCGGTGATCAGCGCGAAAAGACGGCGATGCTCTCCACGTGCCCGGTGTGCGGGAACATGTTGACCACGCCCGCGGCCAGCAGGCGGTAGCCCTTCACGTTCACGAGCACGCCCGCGTCGCGGGCCAGCGTCGACGGGCTGCACGCCACGTAGACGATGCGCGAAGGCGCGCCGGCATCGGGCAGCGCCTTGCAGATCTCCATCGCGCCGTCGCGGGGCGGGTCGATGAGGAGCCGGTCCACCGGCCCCAGCTTCGCGAGCGCGCCTTCGGCGTCGGTGTACAGGTCGTAGGTGAGAAGCTCGCGAGGCGCCTCCAGGCCGTTGGCCCGCGCGTTCTCCGCCCCGCGCGCCGTGAGCGAGGCCGCGCCTTCCATGCCCACCACCGTCGCGCCGCGCGTGGCGATGGCCAGCGTGAAATTGCCCAGGCCGCAGAAGAGGTCGCCCACGCGCTCCCCCGGCCGGGGGTCGAGCAGGTCCACCGCCCGCTTCACGAGCACCCGGTTCACCGCCGTGTTCACCTGCGTGAACTCCGTGGGCCGGTAGCCGATGGCGAGGCCGAACTCGGGCAGGTGGTAGTCGAGGGCCGCGCGTGCTCCGGGTGGAAGGGATGCGCGGTATCCGGCCCCTTCGGCTGGAACCACCACTGGATCCCGTGCCGGTCGGCGAAGGCGCGCAGCTTCGCGCAGTCCTCCTCGCCCACGGGATCGAGGTGGCGCAGGACGAGGACGGTGACCGCCTCGCCCACGGCCAGCTCCACCTGCGGCATGCGCTCGCGAAGTGCGAGCGTCGTGAACATCTCGCGCAGCGGCACGATGAGCGCCGAGACCGCCGGTGGCAGCACCTCGCAGGAGCGCACGTCCGCCACGAAGCTCGACTTGCGCTCGTGGAAGCCCACCAGCACGCCGCCCTTCTTCGCGACGTAGTGCACGCCGATGCGCGCCCGCTGGCGGTAGCCCCACGCGGGCCCGTGGATGGGCGGCAGGATCGTCTCCGGCGAGACCTTGCCGATGCGCGCGAGGTTGTCTTCCAGCACGCGCTGCTTGGCCGCCACCTGCGCGGCCGCGTCGACGTGCTGCATGGCGCATCCGCCGCAGGTGCCGAAGTACGCGCAACGCGGCCGCACGCGCTGGCTCGATTCCACCAGCACCTCGGTCACGGTGCCCAGGTCGAAGTTGCCGCGGCTGCGGCGCCGCGCGAAAGCCACCCGCTCGCCGGTGATGCCGCCCTCGATGAAGGTGACCTTGCCGTCCACGTGCGCGACGCCGATGCCCTCGTGGTCGATCGATTCGATGGTGGCGATCCCCGTGGAGGCCTTGCGCGGGGCCTCAGTCATCGGCTTCGCATTGCGTCGCGGGAATGCCGAACACCTGCCTCGCGATCGCCTTGCTCACGCTCACGCCGTCCACGGTGTAGATGAGCGTGGCCGCGTTCCCGCCGGTGAAGGCCACCGACATCGTGCCGACGGGCGAGAGCGCGATGGGCCGCCACGGGTCGCGTCGAATGGCGGCCCTGTCGTCCGGTAGAGCGTTCCCCGGAAGGTCCGCGTGCCCGGCGTGCGCTCGCCGCGCGACATCACGAACCACTGGCTGCGCCCGTCCGCGCCGTAGGTGAAGAGCGTGGCGAAGAGGATGTCGCCCTGGTGCGCGAAGTTCACGCCCCAGCCCGATTCGGTCGGGTTCCACCACAGGTCCTGGTAGTTGTTCGCGTAGCTGCGATCGAAGGCGGACCACGAGCAGGTCGTGCCCGTGGAGAAGCGCTGGCGCTCGATCTGCTTCACCACCGCGACGCCGTCCAGGGTATAGGTGAGCGTGCCGTTGTCCGCGGACGGGAAGGCGAAGCTGCATGCTGCCCACCGGCGTGAGCGAGACGGGGCTCCAGGGATTCGCGCCGAAGGCCGGGCCCGCGCGCGGTAGAGCTCGCCGCGGAAGCTGCCGTCGGGCTGGCGGGCGCCGTTGGACATCACGAACCAGTCGGGCGCGCCGTCCGCGCCATAGGTGAAGAGCGTGGCGAAGACGATCTGCCCCTGGTGGTTCAGGTTGATGCCCCACCCCGATTCGGCGGCGTTCCACCACAGGTCGGTGTAGTTCACGCTCACCGGCGAGACCGAAAGCGCCAGCGTGTACGCCCCGGTCCCGGCCGACTCCCAGCGCGACACGGCGAGGTAGTAGGTTCCCGCGCCCAGGGTCTTCGTGAGGCCGAAGTCGTTCGCGCTCGTCTGCGCGTCGTCGTTCGAGTCGAGCCGCTCCCCCCTGGGCGTCGAGCAGCACGCCCACGGTGTCCAGCCCGCCCTGGGCCCGGACGATGATCGTGCCCGGTGCAACGAGGTCGAAGCGGAAGACGTCCACGTCGCCCGCATAGTCGATGCGCCCGGTGGCGAGGATCTCCGCGGCGCCCACCGCGAGCGGCGTGGCCTCCGTGGGACGGTCGCCGTGGTCGTCCGCGACCGGCGGCGGGTTCGCCATGAGGCGGCGGGCGACCTGCGGCTGGAAGACGTCGAAGCGGTTGAAGATGCCGTACTGGTCGAGGCTCGTGCACGACAGCGCGCCGTTGGGGCCCACGGACGTCGCCGAGAGGACCGCGCGCAGCTGCAAGCCGTCGCCGCCGAGCGTGAAGAGGCCGGAGCCCGAGGAGCCCCCTGCATGATGCCGCGGGAGAACGTCGTGAGCCAGGCCGACTGCTCCCAGTCCGCAAAGCGCGTCGTCCCCACCACCGAGGCCTGCGCCCACTTGGACACGTCGCCCGCCGGGTGCGAAATGCTCACGACCGATTCCCCGTTCGCGAGCCGCGCCGCGTTCCAGGCGGAATAGGTGACGCCCGAGGGCGGCGCTGAGTTCATGACGAGCAGCGTGTGGTCCGTGTTCGGGTCGGCGAACTCGATCCGCATGCCGCCGGCGACCTGCCGGAAGTCCGGGCTCGTCGCGCCCGAGCCGCAGCCCGTGGCCTCGTAGAACCAGAAGCTCGTGACACTCGCCGCCACCGCCGCGCGGCCGACGCAGTGATTGGCGGTGAGGAAGAACGGCTCGGGGAACTTCCCGCTGTTCAGGAGCGTTCCCGTGCAGGCGAAGGCCTGCGAGCCCTCGACGAAGGTGATGCGCGCGACAGCCTTCTTGCGCTCGGCGATCGCGGCGTCGAGCGCGGGGTTTCCCGTGCTGCACGGCGTGTCGATCGTGCAGGCGCCCGCCGCCTTCGCGCTCAGGGGCTGGTCGAAATGCACCACCCCGCCGAGACGCAACGCGCCGGGCGCAGGACGCGCGCGCGAGAACACCTCGACCGCCTGCCTCGCGCCTTCCGTCCATGGCCCCCAGGCCACGCCGGCACCCGCGGGCACGGCCATGGATTCCACGCGACCGCTCGCGTCGCGCACGCGCACTTCCATTTCGCCCGTCCCGGACAGGTCCAGCCGCGCGCGCAGGCCCGCCGCGCCGGAGGACACCACGTCGAATCGCGCGACGAAGCCGCCATCGGCCGCCTGCCAGGCGGGCTCGCCGAGATCCTTGGGCGAGGCGCGCACGAAGCCTATGCGCG
Organism: Betaproteobacteria bacterium; assembly: GCA_016708825.1. GTDB lineage: Bacteria > Pseudomonadota > Gammaproteobacteria > Burkholderiales > Usitatibacteraceae > FEB-7. The sequence continues at coordinate 198,551 of JADJEZ010000002.1, forward strand.
CGCGCCTCTCGCCGGGGTCGGGCGCCGATTTCGCGATCGCCGCGTCCCAGCGGTAGGGCCCTTGCCGCCCGGGGCGAAGCGACCGGCGCCTGCGGCGCGACCCTGCGCCGGCGGAGGGCGCCGCCGCGAGCACGGGGCCCGCCAGGAACGCCAGCGCAAGAACACGGGCCGCATTCATGCGCGCCCCGCCATCCGCTTGAGCCCGAGCCACTGCTGCCGCCAGAAACCCTCGCCGTAGTCGCGCCCGTGCAACTGGTCGCGAATGCCGGTCGGCGGGAATTCGCGGCGCATTCGCGGTGCCGAACAGGTGATCCCAGACCGGGAACAGGACGGCGAAATTGCAGCCCCGCGCGGCGCCTTCGTGCCCCAGCCCGATGCCGTGGTGGATCCGGTGGAACCGGGGGCTCACGAGCAGGCGCTCGCCCAGGCGCCCGAAGGACATCCGCACGTTCGCGTGGGAGAGGCTCTCGACCGCGCGCGTGACCGCCACGATCGCCACGAACTGGCCGGGGGCGACGCCGATCACGAGCGCGAGGATCGCGAGCACCGCGTCCGTGAGCACCATGTCGAGCAGGTGGTTGCGGTCGTCGGTCCAGAAGGTCATCTCGCGCTGGCTGTGGTGCAGCGCGTGCAGCGCCCACCAGAAGCCGAGCTGGTGCTGGGCGCGGTGGATCCAGTACATCGCCAGGTCGATCAGGACGAGGTACACGATGAAGGACGCGAACGGGTGCGCGAAGAGCGCCGGGAAGGCGTCCTCGAGGCCGCGCGGAATGAAATCGTGCATGCGCAGCCACCCGTCGAGGCCGTCGACCACGGGCAGCAGCAGGAAGAAGATCGCCAGCGGCAGCACGCCCAGGCGCACGAGCAGCGTGTAGATCACGTCCACGCGCACCGGGCCGCGGTCGGACCAGACCTCGACCGGGCGCCACTTCTCCAGCGCGCCGAGAATCACCGCGAGCACGGCGATCTCGAGCGCGCCGATGAGGAAGACCTCCGTGGCAGTCGAAGGCCATCTCGAGCCCAGGACCATGCCGAGGTGGAAGACGACCGGCTGCACCATGGACTCGAACACGGCGGCATGCAGCCCCGTCCAGAGTGCTTCCAGCGCGCCGCCCAGGGCGGTTGCGCCGTCGATCAACGCATCCACCGCTTGTCGTCCGCCAGCCGCGCGAAGCACAGGCCCTTCGCCTTCAGCCCCGCGATGAGCCGGTCGAGATGGGGCCAGAGCGGGTCCTGGCGCGACCAGATCCCCAGGTGCCACATCAGGATGTCGCCGTCCTTGATGTCGCGGAGCTGGCGCTCGATCAGCTTGTCGCTCGGAAAGCGGTCGGACGGCAGCTCGTCGCCGCTGAATCCCGCGGTGGACCATCCGGCGTGGGTGTAGCCGCAGCGCTTCGCGTACTCCAGGGCCTTGGGGCCGTCTTGGCCCGCCGGGCGCGCGCCACAGGCCGTCGAAGCCGCGGCCGGTCATGGCGCGGAAGGCTTCCCTCGGGCTTGCTCAGCTCGCGCGCAGAGGCCGGCGCGTCGAGGATCTCGCCCTGCGTGGTGCCCGGCTTCGCGTAGCGGACCTTGCCGGCCGCCGTGTCGCCGGCGAAGTACCAGTGGCGCCAGGTGTGCGAGCCGAACGCGTGGCCCGCCCCGGCGAGGCGCTTCCAGAACGGCGCCCACGACGCATCCAGCGAAGTGTCGCCGCGCTTCGTCTTCTCGTTGGCGAGAAAGAACGTGGCTTTCACCGCGTACTTGTCGAGGATGTCCGCGATGGCCTCGGCCGGCTCCATGTGGCCGGTGTCGAAGGTGAGGTAGACGGTGCCCTTGCAGGGGCGCCGCGACGCGGGACGGCAGCCGGCGAGCGGCCAGCGCGAAGCCGCCCGGGCCTTCATTGGCGCGGCGCGTGGGAGCGGAAATAGAGCCCGTGCGGCGACTTCCCCACGGGGATCTGGTGCAGGACCTTCTTCGTCTCCAGGTCCACGACGGTGATCATCCGGATCCAGCGCGATGTGGTCCAGAGCTGCTTGCCGTCCTTCGTGATTTCCATGCAGTCGGGGCCACCGGGCACGGCGAAGGTCTCCTTTACCTCGAGCGTCTGCTGGTCGAGCATCGAGATGGTGTTGGCCATGCGGTTGGAGAGGAACACGTGGCGCCCGTCGCCGCGGGCGACGAAGTTGTGCGCGCCCAGGCCGGTCACGACGCGCTTCACGAGCTTCCTCGCGCGCCAGTCGTAGATCTCGAGGTGGCTCTCGCCGGTGATCCCCACCAGCAGGTGGCGGTCGTCGGGCGTCATCCAGATGCCGGCGGGCTGCTTGCCCGTGGCGAGCTTCCACAGGACTTCGTGGCGCTCCAGGTCGATGGCGGCGATCTCGTTCGATTCCTGCAGCGTCACGAACGCGAGCCGGCTGTCGGCGCTGAAAGCGATGTGGCTGGGCACCTTCGGAAGGGCCAGGCGCTTGGCGAGCTTGAAATCCGCCGTGGTAGATATCGACGCGGTCCAGCCGGTTGGAAACGGAAACGAACCACTTCTTGTCGGGCGAATAGCCGATCTGGTACGGGTCGCTGATGTCCGGGATGCGGCGCAGTATCTCGCCCGTCTTCGGGTCGAGGAACACGAGGTCGTTGCTCGCCGCGTTGGCGACGATGAGTTCCTTGTCGTCGGGCGTGGCCATGAGGTGATGCGGCTCCTTGCCCACGGGCACGCGCTTCTCCTCCTTCCGGGACACCGGATCGACGATGGACACCCTGCCGTCGCCGGAATTCAGCACGATCACCTTCTCGCCCGGACCGACACCGCGGCGCCGTGCCGGCGCAGGCCAGGGCCGCCAGGCCGATCGATTTTCCGAGTTTTCATAGGCTTATGATACCATGCCGCCCATGGCGCGTGCGCGCGCTCCGTGACTTCCGGTCCCCTCAACCACTGCAACGCCTGCGGCGCGAAGGTGGATTTCCACGTCCCGGCGGGCGATACCCACGCGCGCGCCGTGTGCCCGTCCTGCGGCCACATCCAGTACCAGAACCCGAAGATCGTGGTGGGCTCGGTGCCGGTGTGGGAAGAGCGCATCCTGCTGTGCCGCCGCGCCATCGAGCCGCGCCTGGGCAAGTGGACGCTGCCGGCGGGCTTCATGGAGCTCGCCGAGACCGCGCCCGAGGGTGCCGCGCGCGAGGCGCTGGAGGAGGCCAACGCGCGCATCGATATCGAGCAGCTCTACACGCTCTTCTCCGTGCCGCACATCAGCCAGGTCTACGTGATCTTCCGCGCGCGCCTGCTCGACCTGGATTTCTCGCCGGGAGCCGAAAGCCTCGATGTGAAGCTCGTGCGCGAGGACGAGATCCCCTGGGAGGACCTCGCCTTCGCGAGCGTCCGCCGCACGCTCGTGCACTTCTTCGAGGACCGGCGCTCCGGCGTCTACCTGCCGCGCTTCGGCGAGATCCGCCCGCCGGAACGCTGAAGCCGGCGCGGGCGCCGGTGCGCGCTCCCGTCCCATGGTCAGGATGCGGCCTGCCTGGAGTCGGCAACGGCCACCACCTCGTCGCCCGCGACGACGAAGACCCGGTCGCCGGCGCGGGGCCGCACGAGGGCGGAGCCGGTGAATGCGCCGAACGAAGGCAGCACCCCCACGCGCTTGCCGAACCAGAAGCACGGCAGCCGCAGCGACTGCCCGCCGCGCTCCGTGAGGCGCACCGCCGGATGGAGGTGGCCGGCGAGCGCGTAGCCTCCCGCCGCCGGCGCCGGCTCGTGGACGAGCGCGAAGGGCCCGAGCGCCGCGCCGGGATCGACGCAGCGCATGCCCCACTCGCCCGGGGGATCGCCCGCGCGGTCGTCGTGGTTGCCGCGCACCAGCGTGATCGCGAGGTCCCGCCGCGATTGCCGCCACGCGGCGAAGCGTGCCAGGGTCGCCTCCGCCCTCGCCTGCGCGCTATGCAAAAAATCTCCGAGGATCACCAGGTGCGCGACATCCCGCCCGGCGAGCGCGCCCTCGAGCCGCTCGAGGCTCTCCGAGGTCGTGCCCGCGGGAAGCGCGATGCCGGCGCTGCGAAAGCTCGCGGCCTTGCCGAGGTGGAAGTCGGCGACGAAGAGCGTGCGCGCGGCGGGCCACCACGCCGCGCGCTCGGCGAGCAGGACGAGGCGCTCGCCCGCCACGATGCAGTCGGTCACGGGAAGAGCTCCGCCTGGCCGCTCTCGTCGGCGACCGGTTGCGTCGCGCGGTCGAACTCGAGCTGCATGCGCCGCACGCGGTCGGCGAGCTTCTCGCTCGAGAGCTTCTCGCGCAGGCGCGCCACCATCAGCGGGAACGCGAAGGGCGTGGGCTTTTCCGTCCGGCGCAGCACCACGGGCGCCGTCGAGAATCGGCGCACCGCGGCGGCGAGTCGCGAGAATTCGAGTTCGCGCTCGAGCACCTCGCGCTCGGCCTGCGCGAGCAGCGGGTTGCCCGCGTCCCAGCGCGCGAACACCTCGTAGAGGAGCCCGCTCGTGGCCTGCACCTGCCGGTTGGTCTTCGGCTGCCCCGGATAGCCCTGGAACACGAGGCCGGCCACGCGCGCGATCTCGCGGAACTGGCGCCGGGAGAGCTCCGCGGCGTTCAGGCTCGCGAGGACGTCACCCAGGAGATTTTCCGGCGACAGGAGGCCGGCCTTCAGGAGCGGCAGCAACTCGAAGCGTTCGCGCGAAAGCAGCTCGAAGCCGCAATCGTTGAAGGCGAGCGAGAACGACGCCGGGCGCGTGCGCGCGAGCCGCCACGCGAGGAGCGCGGAGAGCCCCACGTGCACGTGTCGCCCCTCGAAGGGATAGACGAAGACGTGGTGCCCCTCGCGCGTCTCGCACTGCTCCGCGAGGAGTTCGTGGCGTCGCGGGATGCGCGACCAGCGTTGCTGCAGCGCGAGGAGCCGCGCAACCGCGCGAATCTCCGGCTCCTGCGCCCGGCCCTCGAGGTACTCCTCGAGCAACTCACGCACGCTCTCCGACACCTCGCTCGAGAGCGGGCTGCGCCGCCCTGCCAGCGCGGCACCGTGGCCGCGCCCGGTTTCGCGGGGCGCACCAGCGCCGTCATGCCTTCCACGCGGATCAGCTCCAGCGCATGCCCGCCGAAGACGAAGGCGTCCCCCGGCGAGAGCCACGCCACGAAGGATTCCTCCACGTGGCCCAGGCGTCGGCCGTTCAGGTAGCGCACGTCCATCGCGGCGTCCGACACGATGGTGCCCACGGACATGCGGTGGCGCTTCGCGATCGCGGCATCGCGCACCACGTGCCAGCCGTCGACTTCTTCCACCTTCCGGTACTCGGCATAGGCCTTGAGCGAATCGCCGCCGCGGGTGACGAAGTCCATGGCCCAGCGCCACTCGTCGTCCGCGAGGTCGCGGAACGCGCGCGTGGAGCGCACCTCCGCCAGCAAGTCCTCCTCGACGAAGCCCTCGCCCGCGGCGATGGTGACCAGGTGCTGCGCGAGGACGTCGAGGGGCTTCACCACGGGACAGCGCGATTCGATCCGGCGCGCGTCGGCCGCCCGCCGCACCGCCGCGGCCTCGACGAATTCCAGCGCGTGGGTCGGCACGCAGCTCGCGCGGCTCACCTGCCCCGGCGCATGCCCCGAGCGGCCGGCGCGTTGCAGGAGCCGCGCCACGCCCTTGGGGCTGCCGATCTGCAGCACCCGTTCCACCGGGGAGAAATCCACGCCCAGGTCGAGACTCGAGGTCGCGACCACCGCCTTGAGCCTGCCCTCCTTGAGCCCCGCCTCCACCCAGCGGCGCACCTCCGCGTCGAGGGAGCCGTGGTGCAGCGCCACGAGCCCCGCCCACTCCGGCTTCGCCTCGAGAATCGCCTGGTACCAGGTCTCCGCCTGCGAGCGGGTATTGGTGAAGACGAGCGTCGAGCGCGAGGCCTCCAGCGCGGCCACGACCTCCGGGAGCATCGCGAGGCCCAGGTGCCCCGCCCACGGGATGCGATCGACCGCGTCTGGCATGAGCGTGTCGATCACGACCTGCTTGTCGGAGACGCCGCGCACCACGCGCCCGGGCGCACCGGCGAGGAGCCTCTCCAGGGCCTCGTCGAGATTGCCCAGCGTCGCGGAAAGCCCCCAGGTGCGGATCTCCGGATTCCAGCGCCTGAGGCGTGCGAGCGCCAGTTCCACCTGCACGCCGCGCTTGTTGCCGAGCAGCTCGTGCCACTCGTCGACGATCACCGCCCGCAGGGTCGCGAGGCGCTCGCGCGCCTCGGCCTGGGAGAGCAGGAGCGAAAGGCTCTCGGGCGTGGTCACCAGCGCCGTGGGAAGCTTCCTCGCCTGCTTCGCGCGTTCCGCCGCAGTCGTGTCGCCGGTTCGCGCACCGAGCGACCACGAGAGCCCCGCTCCCTCCAGCGCGTTCGCGAGCGATGCCACGGTGTCACCCGCGAGCGCGCGCATGGGCGTGATCCACAGCACGCGCAGCGCGGGCGAAGCCTGCGCGCCCTCCGCGATCGCCTCGGCCAGCGGGCCGAGGAAGGCGGCCAGGGTCTTCCCCGTGCCCGTCGCCGAGTGGATGAGCCCCGATTCCCCCGCGAGATAGGCGTCGCGCACCTCGCGCTGGAAGTCGAAGGCCCGCCAGCCCCGCGCCGCGAACCACGCCTCGAGGCGCTCCGTCATCCGAGGAGGCGCCGCGCGGCGAGAATCGTGGCGGCGTGGATCGCGACCGTGTCCTCGGGATCGTGGCCGTAGCCGCCGGCCATCGCGATCGCCACGGGAATGGCCCGCGCGTGGAGCATGCCGAGTACCATCGCGTCGCGTCGCGCGAGGCCGTCCTGCGTGAGCCGCAGCCTGCCGAGCCGGTCGCCCTCGTGGGGATCGGCGCCCGCGAGGTAGATCGCGAGCTGCGGGCGCGCGCGCGCGAGGGTCTCCTCCAGGCCGCGCTCGAGCTGCGCCAGGTACTCGTCGTCTCCCGTGCCGTCGGCAAGCTCGATGTCGAGATCGCCCTCCTCCTTCACGAACGGGAAGTTGCGCGCGCCGTGCAGGGAGAAGGTGAAGACCGAATCGTCGCCGCGCAGGATCGATGCCGTGCCGTTGCCCTGGTGGACGTCGCAGTCGATCACCGCCACGCGCGCGATTCCCGCCTCGGCCTGCAGCGCGCGCCGCGATCGCCGCGTCGTTGAACACGCAGAAGCCTTCCCCGCGGTCGCGGTGCGCGTGGTGCGTGCCCCCGGCGAGGTTGGCCGACCAGCCCTGCGCGAGGGCGTCGCGGGCCGCGGCGATGGTCGCGCCCGCCGAGCGGCGCGAGCGCTCGACCATCTGCGCGGACCACGGGAAGCCGATGGCGCGGATCTCGCCCGCCGAAAGCCTTCCCGTCGTGACGCGCTCGAGGTAGGCCGGGCAATGCACGCGCAGGATCTCGGCGTCGGTCGCCGCGGGCGGCACGCGGAACTCGTCCTCCCGGAAGGCGCCGCTCGCGGCGAGTCGCTCGCGAAGCCGCGCGTACTTCGCCATCGGAAAGCGGTGCCCCGGCGGCAGCGGCAGGACGAAATGATCGGCGTAGTAGAGCGTCAAGGCGCGAAGGGCAGCGGCAGGACGAAATCGTCGGCGCAGCAGCGCGTCAAGGCGCGAGCGGGAGCGGCACGCCTTCGGAGGACGAGGGCGCGCGCGCGCCGAGCAGCGCCGCGAGCGTGGGCGCGATGTCCGCCACATCCACGGGCGCGTCCCGGCGGCCGGGCTTCACCCAGCGCGGCCCGTAGACGAGGATCGGCACGCCGGAGTCCTCGGGATGGGGAGAGCCGTGCGTGGTGCCCTTGCCGTAGGACGAGAGGATCCATCCCGGCCGGGTCACCACCTGCAGGTCGCCGGAAAGACCGCGATGCCAGCCCTTGCGCACGGCGGCGAGGTACGGCGCCCGCGCCGGCGAATCGGACTCGATCTCGGCGCGCGTGAAGACCGCCTCGATGCCTGGCTCGGCGAGAAGAATCCGCTTCGCCTCTTCCGTGAGTGCCGCTTCGTCCACGCCGCGCTTCGCCACCAGCGCCCGGTCGAGCAGGATCGCCTGTGCGCTCCAGCCCTTCGTCCACGGCCCCGGGCCGAATTTCGCCGCGAGACCCGCCTCCAGTTTCGCGAGTGCTGCGCGCGGACTCTGCCGGCCCGCCGGCTTGCCTTGCGACAAACTGAATTCCGGGACCGGCATGAACCCGTGGTCCGCCGTGAGCACGGCCACGTAACGGTCACGGCCGATGCGGCGGTCGAGCTCCTTGAAAAAGGATTCCAGGAGGTGATCGAGTTGCAGCACGTGGTCGTGGGAGAGTCGCGACTCCGCGCCCCATGCGTGGTTCACGTAGTCGTGGCCGGAAAGGCTCACCGCGAGGATGTCGGGCGCGTCGTCGCCGCCGAGCGATTCGCCTTCGACGGCTGCCAGCGCGAAATCGAGCGTGAGCGCATCGAGGAAGGGGCTGCGGTAGAGGCTCGCGTAGAAGTTCGGGCCGGGGGCCTCGAGGCCCCCGTCGATCGTCATCGGCAGGCGCCCGCCCGCGGAGAACCAGGGCTGGTCGTCGGGGACGCTGCGCCCGTAGGCCATGTCGGGCAGGAGCGGTGTCCACGCCGCCTTGAAGTAGCGGTCGGCGGGCTTCGCGGCGTTGAACGCCTCGACCCACGGCGGGTGCTCGCGCAGGTAGTAGGTGGTGGAGGCGAAGGCGCCGGATGCGCGCATGAACACATAGGCCGCACCCGCGCGCCCGGCGAGCAGTATCGCGCCGCGGTCCTTGCCGGAGACGGCGACCACCTTCGAGCGGGAATCCGCCGCGACCAGCACTTCGCCCAGGGTCTCGGCGCGCAGGTTGCGCGGGCTGGTCCCCTCGTGGGCCGCGGTGGGGTGGCCGAGGTAGCGGTGCGCGGGGTCTTCCGCGCAGTACACGATCGCGCCCGTCGCGGGGTCGCGCCAGTCGTTGCCGATGATCCCCGTGGCCCGCGGGTGGGCGCCGGTGAGGATGGTCGCGTGGCCCGGCCCGGTGAGCGTGTTCGCATAGCCGAAGTGGGCGTTGGCGAACCACGCGCCGCGCTCGAGGAACCGGTTCAGGCCGTCGGTACCGAGCTGGTCGCGATAGCCCGTGACCTGGCGCTGCGGCAGCCCGTCGGCCACGAGGAGCACCACGAGACGAGGCGCCTCCACGGGCGCGGGCGGCGGCGCGGCGCAGCCCGCGGCGAGGACGAGGGCCGCGAAGGCGGCGGGTGCGCTTCGCGCGCGCTGGAGCGCTCTCATGCGAGCGAGTCTATTAGAATTCATGGGCCCATGCCCTTCGCCTACTTCGACCGGCTCTCGCCCGCCCGGCAGCGCCTGTATCTCCGCAGCGACGCTATCCGCCGCGTGGCCCTTCCCGATCCCGCCGCCCTCGTCGACCTCGCGAAGGCCATCGAGCCCGCGCTCGCCACGGGCGAGCCGCGCGCGGCGCAGGATGCCTGCCAGGGGCTGGTGGACGCGCTCAACGCGCAACTGGGTACGCCGCCGGTCCGGGCGCGGATCCTCGCGCGCCGGCCGAGCGACGCGGGCGGCGAGCTGCACGGCCTCTACGAGCCGGACAACGACGGCAAGGTCGCCCGGGCGAGCGTCTGGATGCGCACCGCGGCGCGCGACGACGTGGTGAAGTTCCGCACCTTCCTGCGCACGCTGGTGCACGAGATGTGCCACCACTTCGACTACGAGCTCTACCGGTTCGCGGAGACCTTTCACACCGGGGGTTCTACGCACGGGAATCCGCGCTGGTGCGCGGATCCTGGGCGAGCCGCCCGCAGGCGCCGCCCCCTAGCGGGTGCGCGAGCGCCGGCGGCTGGCGCGGGGGTCGTTCTCCTGCTGGAACTTCTCCCGGAACTCGTCCTCCTTCGCCTTCTGGTCCTGGGACACCTGCGCCTGGATCGCAGCCTCGCGCTCCTTCAGCTCGCGCTCGTACTTCTCGGCGGAGAAAGGCTCGGCAGGCGCGGCTGGTGCCGCGGCAGCGGCCTTGCGGGGATCCGGCCGGGGCTTGCCGTTCTCGGCCTCGTACTCGGCCGCGTAGGTGGCCTCCTCCATGCGCTTCTGCGCGGCCACGCGGTTGCTCTGGTTCCATGCCGCCGAGAGCGCGAGGAAGCCCACGAAGAGCAGCACGAACACGAGCTTGCGGTAGCGCTCCCAGTTCTCCGCGAGGACGTGCCGGGGCTTGAGCAGCTCGCTCGCGAGGGAAGCGGTCGCGAGCTCCGCCTCGGCGGCGGCGCGCTGGCGGTCGGCTGCCGGCGCGGCGGGGGCGTTCGCGATCGAGGCGTCGTAGCCCGCGCGAAGCTTGTCGTCGCCGAGGATCGACCAGGCCTCGCGCACGGCGTAGATGCCCGCGCGCGCCTCCTCGGTGTCCTCGCGCTCGAACTTCGCGATGCTGCGGCGGCAGGCGGCGGCGATCATCTCGCGGGGCGCGACGGGCGGCACGCCTACCAGGTCGTAGAGGCTTTTTTTCATGGGTGCGCGATCAGACGGGGGCGACTTTCAGGACTTCCTCGATGGTGGTCACGCCTGGGCCACCTTCATCAGGCCCGAGAGGCGCAGCGGGCGCATGCCGGCGCGGTAGGCCGCGTCGGTGAGCCGGGAGATGTCCGGCTCGGAAACAAGCAGGCGCTTGATGTCCACCGTCAGCGTGAGGATCTCGTAGATGCCGACGCGGCCCAGGTAGCCGGTGTTGCGGCACTCGAGGCAGCCCACCGGCCGCCACACTTCCGCGGGCGGCGGCGCCTTGAAGGGCGCGCAGATCGCATTCCAGGTCGCGTGGTCGTCCTCGCGCTGGAACGACACTTTCTGCTTGCAGTGCGGGCAGAGCGTGCGCACGAGACGCTGCGCCATGACGCCCAGCAGGGCCGCGTTGAGCAGGTAGGGCGCGGCGCCCAGGTCCAGCAGCCGCGTGACGGCTGACGGCGCGTCGTTGGTGTGCAGCGTCGACAGGACGAGGTGCCCGGTGAGTGCGGCCTGCACGGCCATGTCGGCGGTCTCCAGGTCGCGGATCTCGCCCACCATGATGATGTCGGGGTCCTGGCGCATGAGCGCGCGCACGCCCGTGGAGAACGTGAGCTCGATGTCGGCGTTGACCTGCATCTGGTTCAGGCGCGCATCCACCATCTCGATCGGGTCCTCGATCGTGCAGACGTTCACCTCAGGCGTGGCGAGGAGCTTGAGGGTGGTGTAGAGCGTGGTGGTCTCGGCCTCACCGGACGACCCCGTCACCAGCAGGATCCCTCCCGTCTGGCGGGTGAGGTGGGTCCAGGTCTCGGTCTCGTCCTTCGTGAACCCGAGGTCGGTGAAGTCGCGGGTGAGCACCTCGGGATCGAAGATGCGCATCACCACCTTCTCGCCGTGGGCCGTCGGCAGGGTGGACAGGCGCAGCTCGATCTCCTCGCCGTCGGGCATGCGCGTCTTGATGCGGCCGTCCTGCGGGCGGCGCTTCTCCATCACGTCCATGCGCCCGAGGATCTTGATGCGCGCGGTCATCGCGACCAGCACCGGGTAGGGGATCTGGTAGACCTCGTGCAGCACCCCGTCGATGCGGAAGCGGATGACACCCGCTTCGCGCCGCGGCTCCAGGTGGATGTCGCTCGCGCGCTGGTCGAAGGCGTACTGCCAGAGCCAGTCGACGAGGTGGACGATGTGGTGGTCGTTCGCGTCGAGCTGGCGGCCGGCCTTGCCCAGCTCCACGAGCTGCTCGAAATTCGAGAGCCCGGTGGTCTGCACGCCGGCCTTCTCGGCGCGCTTGACGCTCTTGGCGAGGTTGTAGAACTCGCCCTGGTAGCGCTCGATGTCCACCGGATTGGCGATCACCCGCTTCACCGTGACGCGCAGCATCTCGGCGAGTTCCTTCTCCCAGGCGCGCATGAAGGGTTCGCACGTGGCGATGGTCACTTCCTTGCCGCCCGCCTCCACCGGGAGGATGGAGCGGCGCTGCGCGTACTCCGAGGACATCACGTCGGTGACCGCCCGCAGGTCGATCTTGAGCGGATCGATGTGATAGAACGGGATCTGCAGCCGCGCGCCGAGCCACGCGGCGAGCATCTCCGCGTTGAGCGGCGTGTTGGGCGGCACCGGGGAGCGCAGGCGCGCCTCGCTGATGATCGTGATCGGGTGCTTCCCGGCGCGCGAGCGCGTGTGGTCCTGGGCGAGCTTCGCGGCGTCCTCGCGGGCCACGCGGCCGTCCTGCACCAGCCACTCGAGCAGCTCCTTGAGGGTGAGCTTGCGGTCTACGCCCGGCGCGGGCGTCTGGCTGGATGCGGGAGTGGCGGTCGCCATGGCGGGATTCTATTACTTCCCTCTGGGCGCGACCATCATCGCGTTGAACCGGCGCTGCGCCCGCGGCGTCACCACGAAGTCGCGTTTCGCGGCGAAGTCGAAGATCGGATAGAAGACCGGGATCAGGGGCTGGTCGGCCATCGCGAAGTTGATCGCCCGGGTGAGTTTCTCGCCGCGCACCTCGGCGTCCATGCTCTGGTTCGATTCCGTCAGGAGCGAGTCGACGATGGGGTTCGAGTAGCGCGTGCGGTTGGCCGTGCCGAATCCCTTGTCCTTGTTGTAGCTCGCCACCAGCGCGCGCAGGCTGTTGGCGGCTTCCTCGGCCCCGTACTGGGCCGCGAAGGCGCTGAATTCCTGCTTCGAGGCGCGGGTGAAGAAAACGCTCCCCGGCATCGTCTCCACTTCCGCCTTGAGTCCCACGCGCGACCACATCTGGGCGATGGCCTGCGCCACGGACGCGTCGTTCGGATAGCGCTCGGCCGTGGCGTGCAGGACGATCCGGAAACCCTCGCCCCATCCCGCCTCTTTCAGGAGTGCTGCCGCCCAGGCCTTCTTGCTCGCACCCGGGAACTCGGCCGACAGCAGCTGGCTCGCCGGGAGTGCGCTGCCCTCCATCATGCGTTTCACGATCAGGTCGCGGTTGATGGCGAGAGAAAGCGCCTTCCTCACGCGCGGATCCTTCAGGGGATTCGCGCCCAGGGGCTTGCCGTCCTTCGCGGTCACGAAAGGAGAGGCGTCGCGGGCGGAGTCGAGCGCCACGTAGTGCACGAGGGCGGCCGCGCCGCGGTAGAGCGCGAAGCGGCCTTCCTTGCGCAGGCGCTCGAGGTCCTGGATCGGCACTGCGTCGATCGCGTCCACCTCGCCGCTCAACAGCGCCGCGAGCCGCGTCGGATCCCTGGCGATGACGCGCTCCGTCACCTTCGCCCAGTGCGGCTTCGCACCCCAGTAGCGGTCATTGCGTTCGACCACGAGCCGCTCCCCGTTCACCCATTCCACGAGCTTGTAGGGCCCGGTGCCGATCGCGGCCTTGCCGGCGTTGAAATCGGCGGTGGTCGCGCCTTTCGCGGCGCTCGCGGAGACGATCCAGACGTTCGCGAGGTCGTTCGGAAGCTGGGGATTGGGCGCCTTGGTGCGGATGACGACCGTGTGGTCGTCCAGTTTCGTCAAACTCTCGATGCCGCGCGTGAACTGCGCGAACGAATTGGGCGAGTTGGGCACGTTGGGCACCCGGTCGATGGTGAAGAGCACATCGTCGGCCGTGAAGGGCGAGCCGTCGTGGAAGGTGACGCCCTTGCGCAGCCGGAACTCCCAGGTGAGGTCGTCGACGAGCTTCCACGACTGGGCGAGCGACGGCGTCACCCGGAGCTTCTCGTCCAGGACCGCGAGCTTGTCGTAGAGGTACTCGTGCGAGGACCCGGTGGGAAAGGCCGCGAAGAAATGCGGATCGAGCGTGTTCAGTTCCAGCTTCGTGCCCAGGATGAGGTTCTGCGCCTGGGCGGCGGGCAGCAGCAGGACGGCGGCAACGGCGAAAAGGTGGCGCAGCATCTTGGGCCTCGCGGACTGGTCGGGAATGGGATCACGACGGATTATGCGGTCAGATCGCGGCGATGCCTACGCTTGGGCGTTATCTGACACCATGCCGGGATCGACACTCCCTGCCCGCCTCCGACCATGCCCGCACCCCGCATCGCCCTCGCCGCCTTCATGCTGGAATCGAACGCCCACTCGCCCGTCGCCACGCGCGCGGAGTTCGCCGCCAACTACCTGTGCTGGGGCGGCGACATGATGGCCGACCTGCGCAGCGCGCACCCAGTGGGTCCGGTGACCCTCTCCGGCTTCGTCGACGGCATGGACGCCTCGGGGGACTGGACCCCGCTGCCGCTGATGGGAACGGCCGTCGGCGCGAGCGGGCCCGTCGACCACGCCTTTTTCCTCGAGGTGGCCGATGGCATCGCCTCCCGGCTGGAGGCGGCGATGCCGGTCGATGGCGTGTTCATCGCCCTGCACGGCGCGGCCATCGGCACCGGCCAGGTGGACCCGGACGGCGTGATACTCGAACGGGTGCGCCGGCTGGTCGGCCCCGGCGTGCCCGTGCTCGCCACGCTCGACCTGCACGCCAACGTGTCGCGCCGGATGGTCGCCAACGCGAGCGTGCTCGTGGCCTACCGCACCAACCCGCATGTGGACATGGCCGAGCGCGGCGAGGAATGCGCCCGCCTCCTGCGCGAGATCCTCGCCGGCGCCAGGCCCGAGGCCGCCTTCGTGAAGCTGCCGATGATTCCGCCCTCGGTCACGCAGAACACCAAGAGCGGCCCCTACGCGGACATCATCGCGTACGGCCAGTCGAAGGCGGACGAACGGGTGATGAACGTCTCGGTCGCGAGCGGATTCTCGCTGGGCGACACCCCGAAGAACGGCATGAGCGTCGTCGTCACCACGCGGGGCGACGCGGCTCGCCGAGACGCTCGCGAAGGACATCGCGCGCCGCTGCTGGGCAGACCGCCACCGCTACGTGCCGAACCTCACCGGCCTCGAGGAGGCGACGCGTATGGCCCTCGAATGCGGGCGCGATCGCGCGAAGCCCGCGCTCCTCTTCGCCGACGTGGCCGACAATCCCGGCGGCGGCGGGCGCGGCAACACGGTGTGGATCCTGGAGGCTTTTCACCAGGCAGGCGTCGAAGGCGCGCTTCTCGGCATCTTCTTCGACCCGGCGCTTGCGGCCGAGGCCCACGCCCTGGGCGCGGGCGCGGCGTTTCACGCCAGGTTTAATCGCGACGAGGCGCATCCGCTCTCCGGCCGCTTCGAGGCAGGGGCGGTCGTCGAGGGGCTGCACGACGGCAACGTCGTGGGCCGGTGCGGCATCGCGGCAGGGCACACGATTGTCCTGGGCCCGATGGCGCTGCTTCGCGTCGGCGGCGTCCGCGTGGTCGTGGTGAGCGTGCGCCAGCAGTGCAAGGACACGGCGATGTTCGAGGTCTTCGGCGTCGACATCGCCGCGGCCCGCTCGGTGGTCGTGAAGTCCCGCGGGCATTTCCGCGCCGCGTTCGACCTCCTGTTTCCCGACGACCGGATCGTCGAGGTGGACGTGCCCGGCCTCACGACGCCGGTGCTCTCGCGCGTGCCCTATCGCGACGTGCCGCGGCCCGTCTTTCCGCTGGACGCCGATTTCGCCTGGTCGCCCTGAAGCGCCTCGCGGCCCGCGAAGCGCGCCGACGATCCGAGTTCCGCCTCGATCCGCAGGCATTCGTTCCACTTGGCCATGCGCTCGGAGCGCGCGAAGGAGCCGACCTTCAGCTGGCCGGCATTCCATCCCACCGCGAGGTGGGCGATCGCCACGTCCTCCGTCTCGCCCGAGCGCGCCGAGACGACGGTGGTCCACCCGGCCTCGCGCGCGGCGGCGAGCGCCTCGACCGTTTCCGTGATCGTGCCCGCCTGGTTGGGCTTCAGCAGCACCGCGTTGCACTGGCCTTCCCGCGCGGCGTCCGCAATGCGCGCCGCACTGGTGACCAGGAAGTCGTCGCCGATCACCTGGACCTTGTCGCCCACGGCGGCGGTGAAGGCGCGCATGCCTTCCGGGTCGTCCTCGGCGACGGGATCCTCCACGGAGACGATCGGGTAGGCCCGCGTCCAGCCGAGCACGACCTCGATCCACGCCGCGGTGTCGAACTCGCGATTCTCGAGGCCGAGCCGGTAGCGCCCGTCGGCGCGGAACTCGGAGGCCGCGATGTCGAGCGCCATCACCACTTCGCCCTTCCGGAAGCCTGCCCGCTCGATCGATCTTGCGACCATGTCGAGCGCTTCCTCGTTGGCCTTGAAGTCGGGCCACCAGCCGCCCTCGTCGGCCACGCCGCAGAGCCTTCCCGCCGCACGCATGAGTTCCCCGGCGGCGCGGTAGACCTCCGCCACCATGACCATCGCCTCGTCGAAGCTCCTCGCGCCCACGGGCATCACGAGGAAATCCTGGATGTCGACGCGTCGCCCGGCGTGGGCACCGCCGCCGAAGATCTGCACCTGGGGCAAGGGCAGCCTCACCGGCGCCTCGCCGGCCAGGTGCCGCCAGAGGGGAAGCCCACGGGCGGACGCCGCCGCGTGCAGGACCGCCATCGACGTGGCGATGAGTGCGTGGCCGCCGAGGCGCGATTTCTGCGGCGTGCCGTCGAGCGCGACCAGGCGCTCGTCGACCGCCCTCTGATCCGCGCCGTCCATTTCCGCGAGGGCCGTGGCGATCTCGCCGTTCACGTTCGCCACCGCCGCGGACACGTCGAATCCGCCGAGGCGACCGCCGTCGTCGCGCAGGTCGATCGCCTCGTGGCTTCCCCGGGACGCGCCCGCCGGCGCGATCCCGCGCCCTTTTGCGCCGCCTTCGAACTCGACATCGACTTCGACCGTGGGCCTTCCCCGCGAATCCCAGATGCGCCGGCCGGTCACGCGCACGATCTTCGTGGTCATGGATGGTGCTCCTTGCTCCAGCGATTGCGGATACCTGCGAGGCCCTCGGTGCCATCGAGCAGCAGCGAGCGGGCGAAGCCGCGCACGAATTCGCGTGCAGCCGCGTCGGTGAGGTATTCGACCGGGGACTTCCCGTCGACGCGCGCGAGGAGCATCGCGGCGAGCAGGCGGCTCGCGCGCGCCTCCAGGCGCCCCGCCGGTTCCCAGTCCACGCCTTCGAGGTAGGCCGCGGCGAACGCGTCGTAGCAGGCCAGGTAGCCCGCGGCGGCATCGGGCCGGAAGGCGCACTTGAGCAGCAGGTGGTTGAGGCAGAAGGCGGTGTCGAACGCGGGGTCGCCGTACCACGCGCACTCCGCATCGAGCAGCACCGGGCCGCCCTGCCCCGCCAGGATGTTCTTCGGGCTCACGTCGCCGTGCACCAGTGCCAGCCGCGTGCTCGCGGTCTCGTCGATGATCTCCTGCAGGACGGCCGCGCGATCGGGATGCGCAATGGCGGCCGCGCCGAAGTAGGGATCCAGGCGCAGGGCGTGGAAGTTCGCGTCGTTCGCGAAGTCCCGCGCGCAGGCCTCGTCCCGCGCCGTGGCGTGGTGAATGCTCGCGAGCGCGCGGGCGACCGCGCCGGCCATCGCCGGATCCGCGTGCCCCGCGAGGAGCTGCGCCTTCCACACCGGGTTGGCGGCCGGCTCGAGGTAGGCCATCGCGAAGGTCCACGCCCCGGGATCCTCGCCGAGGATGGCGGGAACCAGGCCCGGCACCACGCGATCGGCAAGCCGCATCCAGGCGACCTCGGCGCGGTTGCGCTCCAGGGGCGCCAGCCACTCGGCGGCGACCTTCAGCTGCGCGAGCGCCTTCTTCAGGCACAGCGTCCCGCCCGCGGTGTCGACGCGCACGATGCGCGAGGAGACGCCTCCGGCGAGCGGCGTGAACACGGGCGTCTCGCCATCGGCCACGAGCCCCATCCTCGCGAGCGACGCCGAAAGCGCGCGCACCTCGTCGGGCGGAAGCGTCTCGGCCGCGGGGCCGGGCTTTGCCGTCACGGTGCCGGCCCTTCGCTTTCCTCCCAGCTGCGCGGGTCCTCGATGGCCTCGAGGTGGGTGAGCACCTCGACGTGCGGCAGCGCCTTCTCTATTTCCTGCTCGAGGCGGTGGGCGAGGTCGTGGCCGTCGTGCACGCTCATGGAGCCCGGGACGAGGATGTGCACGTCGACGAAGCTCTTCGGGCCCGCGGCGCGCGTGCGCAGGCGATGGAAATGCCCGCCCAGGGGCTTCAGCTGCTCCAGCACGGCGACGATGATCTCGCGCTCGGACTCGGGAATCGCGCGGTCCATGAGCCCGTGGAAGGAGCGGTAGATGAGCTTGCCCCCCGTCCACAGGATGTGCAGCGCCACGGCGATGGCGATCACGGGGTCGAGGATGAGCCAGCCCGAGAAATGCACGACCGCGACGCCGACGATCACGCCGGCGGTGGTCCACACGTCGGTGAGGAGATGGTGCGCGTCCGCCTCCAGCGTGATCGAGCGGTGCTCGCGCGCGCCCTTGAGCAGGAACCAGCCGCAAAGGAGGTTCGCGCCGGCCGCCAGCACCGACAGGGCGAGTCCCAGCCCCACCTGCTCGAGGGGCCGGGGCGCCATGAGCCGCGGCACCGCGCTCCAGATGATCGCCGCAGCGGCCACGAAGATGAGCGCGCCCTCGATCCCGCTCGAGAAGTATTCCGCCTTCTGGTGGCCGAAGTTGTGGTCCTCGTCCTCGCCGACCTGCGCGTAGGACAGCGCCACCAGCGCCACCAGCGCCGCCGCGAGGTTGACACCCGATTCGAGGGCGTCGGAGAGCAGGCCCACGGAGCCCGTGAGGAGCCACGCGCCGGTCTTCAACGCCATGGTGACGAGCGAGGTCGCCACCGAGAACAGGATGTAGAAGATCGGCGAGCGGGCGCTCATCGCGCGCTCCGGGCCCGGGCGGGCTTCACGGCATCGCGCCCGATCAACGCCTCGCCGTGTTCCAGCACGAAGCGCTCGAAAGCCTGCGCGATCCGGGGCAGGCGCCGGTCGCGCCGGCGCACCACGTACCACTGGCGCATCACGGGGAATCCCTCCACGTCCACGATCACGAGGCTACCGAGTGCCACCTCCTGGCGCAATGCGTGCGCCGAAAGGAACCCCACGCCGAGCCCGGCCGCCGCCGCCTGCTTGATGGTCTCGTTGCTCGCGATCTCCATCTCGATCCGCGGGACGAGCCCGGCTTCCGCGAAGGCCTGGTCCATCGCGAGGCGCGTGGCCGAGCCCGGTTCGCGGGTGAGGAGCGGCTCCGCGGCGATTCGCGCGAGCGCGACGCGGCGCTTGCCGGCCAGGGGATGGTCCGGGGCGGCGGCGATGACGTGCGGGTGAGGGGCGAAGGCCGTGGCCTCGTGCCCCGGCTCGGTCGGCGGATGGCTCATCACCGCGAGGTCGATCTCGTGGGCCGCGAGGCGCGCGAGGAGCTCGTCGCGGTTCTGCACCGTGAGCCGCACGCGGATGCCGGGGTGATCGCGCCGGAACGCGGCCACGATCCACGGGAAGAAATGGTCGCCTGCATTGATGACGGCCACGTCCAGGCGCCCCCGCGCGAGGGAATCGAGTTCCGCGATGGCTTCCTCGGCGCCGCGGATGTGGCCGAGGATGCCGCGTGCGTGCAGGAGCACTTCCTCGCCTTCCGGCGTGAGCTTCAGGCGCCGGCCGGCGCGCTCGAAGAGCGCCGCCCCGGCGTGGCCCTCGAGCTGCTTCACCTGGATCGACACGGCCGGCGGCGTGAGGTGCAGCTCCTCCGCCGCGCGGGTGAGCGAGAGGTGGCGGGCGGCGCTTTCGAAGACGCGCAGCTGGCGCAGGGTGGCGTTCCGCATTAAGTGATCACTTAATCAAAACCAAAGTTCATTTTACTTTTACTTAAGTCTTTCCGCGAGTACCGTGGATCCCGACGACCATACGGAGGGAATTGCCATGGACCTGAGCCAGCCTGCGCGCACCGCGCCCACCGGCCGGGAGGCGCTGAACGCGGCCTTCTGGGACCTGGGCCTGCGCTTCGAGTGGGACGAGGCCACCTGGGGCGTGCTGGTCGAGATGGAGGACCTCCCGTCGCAGATCGCCTATTACCTCGAGCATTGGCAGCCGCATCTCCTCGCCGTCTACGAGCCCGCGTTCCTCGCGAGCCTCGTGGAAAGCCGGCTCGCCGTCCCGACCGGATCGCGCATGGGGATGGAGGCGATGTCGCGCGCCTGAAGCCTCGCGCCCGCCCCGCCTACGCGGCGAGCTCGGGGCGATCGCGGAACTGCTCGAGGGCTTCGGGATTGGCGAGCGCCTCCGCGTTTCGCACCGGCTGGCCGTGCACCACGGCGCGCACGGCGAGTTCCACGATCTTGTTCGACTTGGTGCGCGGAATGTCCGTCACCTGCGCCACGACCGCCGGCACGTGCCGCGGCGTCGCGTTGTTGCGGATCGTCTCGCGGATGCGTTTCACGAGCACGGCGTCGAGCGCGAGCCCCTCGCGCAGCTTCACGAAGAGCACGACGCGCACGTCGCCCTGCCAGTCCTGGCCGATGACGATGGATTCCACGACCTCGTCCAGGCGCTCGACCTGCCGGTAGATCTCCGCGGTGCCGATGCGCACGCCGCCGGGGTTGAGCACCGTGTCCGAGCGCCCGTAGATCACCATCCCGCCGTGGGGCGTGACTTCGCTCCAGTCGCCGTGGCACCAGACGTCCGGGTACTTCTCGAAATAGGCGGCGCGGTACTTGCCGTCGCCCGGATCGTTCCAGAAGGCAAGCGGCATGGTCGGGAAGGGCGCCGTGCAGACGAGCTCTCCCTTCTCGCCCGCGAGCGGCTTGCCCTCGTCGCTCCAGACCTCGACCTGCATGCCGAGCATGGGGCACTGGATCTCGCCCCGCCACACGGGCAGGATCGGCGCGCCCCCCGCGAAGCAGGCCACGAGATCCGTGCCGCCGCTGATGGAGGACAGGCAGAGATCCGCCTTCACGTGCGCATAGACATAGTCGAAGCCCTCGGGCGCGAGCGGGGAACCGGTGGAGAGCATCGCGCGCAGGGCGGCGAGCCCGTGGGTTTCCCGGGGCCTGAGCCCGAGCTTCGCGATCGCGTCGATGAACTTGGCCGAGGTGCCGAAATGGGTCATGGCCTCCGCGTCGGCGAAATCGAAGAGCACCCGGCCCTTCGCGAGCGTGGGAGAACCGTCGTAGAGGAGCAGCGTGGCCCCCGCGGCCAGCCCCGAGACGAGCCAGTTCCACATCATCCAGCCGCAGGTGGTGAAGTAGAAGAGCCGGTCGCCGGGCCGCACGTCGCAGTGCAGGACGTGCTCCTTCAGGTGCATGAGGAGGACTCCTCCGGCGCCGTGCACGATGCACTTGGGCACGCCCGTCGTGCCGCTCGAATAGAGGATGTAGAGCGGGTGGTTGAAGGGCAGGCGCGCGAACACGAGAGGCATCGGCGCGTAGGGCGCGAGGAATTCCGCGAGCGTCACGGCGCGCGGCACGGCGCCGATATCGGGCTTCGCCGCGGCATAGGGCACGACGACGATGCGCTCGACGGTGGGCAGGAGTGCCGCGATCTCGGCGATGCGACCGAGCGTTTCGACCGCCTTGCCGTTGTAGAAGTAGCCGTCGCAGCAGACGAGCACCTTCGGCTCCACCTGCCCGAAGCGGTCCACCACGCCCTGCACGCCGAAATCCGGCGAACACGACGTGAAGGTCGCGCCCAGGCTCGCCGCGGCGAGCATGGCGACGACCGTCTCGGGCATGTTGGGCATGAAGGCCGCGACCCGGTCGCCCGGCCGCAGGCCCGCCGCCGCGAACGCCTGCTGCAGGCGCGAAACCTCGCTTCGCAGTTCCTCGCGGGACAGGCGCGCCTGCACGCGGTCCTCGCCCCGGAAGACGATCGCGTCGCCCGGGGGCGCCGGAATCGCGTGCCCATCGGGGTCGCGCAGGAGGTTCTCCGCGAAATTGAGTCTCGCGTCCGGAAAGAAGCGCGCGCCCGGCATCTTCGACTTCCCGGCGATGACCGTCTCGCCCCGCGTCTCGGCGATCACGCCGCAGAAATCCCAGACGGCGACCCAGAATTCCTCCATCCGGTCGACGGAGAAGCGGTGGAGCGCGGCGTAGTCGGCAAGCTTCGTCCCGTGGCGCTCGTTCACGAACTCCATGAAACGGGCCATGCCGGAGGCGGCGGCGCGTTCCGGCGAGGGACTCCACAGGGGCTGGGCGTTCATGGCGATTCCGGATCCGGGCACTGCCGGCGCAAGCGCCGTGCCCTGCTTTCGTGGACGTCATCCGGATGCGATCACGTCATCGCCGGGAAGGCGATGGCGCCATTCTCTCAAGCCGCAACGCCCCCCGCAAACCCGGGGGCGCGACGGCGCCGCGGCCGCCCAGGCCGCCGGGGCTACTGCTCGAAGCGGTTCACCAGCTGCAGCACGGCCTCTTCGATCGCCGCGCGCAGGGCGCTATCCGCGCCTTCCGCCCGCCGCTGCTGCACCTGCACGTCGGGCGCGTAGGGCAGGTGCCTGCCGCGTTGCGCCATGATCGACCCGAGGAGGCTGCCCACGCCGCTCACGCTCACTTCGCCGGCGTCGATGGCCTTGCGCACGACGATGGCGTCGAGGATGTCGCCGGTGGCCGCATCGACCACGCGAACGTCGATCGCGATCGAATCGCGGTTCGTCGCCCCGCCCACCTGCATGCCCCCGATGCTCACGCCGCCGGAGCTCTGCGACTCGCCCGGGTTGGCCTCGGAGACGGTGCCCTCGAAGATGAACCGCGCGCCGCGCAACTGCTTCTGCGCGGCGGTGCCGCTCGCGTACCCCCCCTGCTGCAACTGTTTCTCGCGCAAGACGCCCTCCGCGAGCCGCGAGCGCTCGACCACGCGGAACCGGCCGCTCTGCACCAGCGCCGTCTTGAACATGTCGGTCGCCGCGCGACCGCTCACGTTGGCCAGGCCGGAGCGGAACTCGTAGATGGTCACCGCGACGCGCTCTCCCTGCGGCCGAGGCAGCCCGCGAAGCGCCCGGCTCCCCGCGGACGAATCCACGACCGCGGGTTCGACGGCGGGAGCGGCCACCGCGCAACCCAGCAGGGAAAGGCAAAGCGTCACGGCAAGTGAAGTCGCCGCATGCGTCGTTCTCATGGCATTTCCTTTGCACTCGATCATGGAGGTCCCGTGGTGCTCGTCGTGGCGGGCCGCATCGGCATCGCGGCCCGTCAGCGGCGTTCGTTCAGGCCGCATTGCTCCACCCGGTTCTGCTTGCGCATCGTCTCGCAGCGGTCGAATCCGGCGCGCGTCGTGCAGGCGAAGCGCAACGGGGCGCCGCTCGGCCGGCACGAGACCGCGGCGAGCTCGCGCTGAACTGCGACGAAACCCGGCGTAGCCGCGGCGGGCACGGCTGGCGCGATGCGCGCCGGCGCAGCGGGCGGCGGCGCAATGGGCGGCGGCGCAGCAGGCGGCGTCAATGCGGACCCGGTCCGGCCGACCGCGCCCCAGTCGGGCGCAGGCGGAGCAGCGGCCCCGGAAGGAGCACGTGCAGGGGCTTGCGGCGCCTGCGCGGGCGGCAGCCTCGTCGCGGGCGCCACGGAGGACCGCGACTCCGGCACCTGCGGAGTCGCGACTCCGGGCGCTCGCGGGGTCTGCACGGCCGGCAATTGCGGCGCAGCGACATCGGGTGCCAGGGGAGACTGCACCGCCGGCAAACGCGGCGTGGCGACTCCGGTTGCCCGGGGCGACCGCACCGCCGGCAACGGCGGCGTGGCGACTCCGGGCGCGCGGGGCGACTGCACCGCCGGCAACTGCGGCGTGGCGACACCGGGCGCGCGCGGAGCCTGCAACGCCGGCAACGGCGGCGCGTGGAGGCCGGGCAAGGCAGTGCCCTGCGGAAGCCCTGGCGCCGCATCGCCGATCGCCGGCGCCTGCTGCGCGAAAGGCGTTTCCCGCCCGCCGGTGGGGAACGGTGCCGATCCGCTCAGCGGCTTGATAGGCGCGCCACCGATCCCGCTCGGCGCGCCCACGCCGATCGCCGCCGGGTTCGCCATCATCGACGGGCTCGTCAGTCCCGCCGTGGGCTTCGCGAACGGGTCGGGGTCGCCCGGCTTCACCGGCGCGATGTGCGCGCCGACGGACATCGGCATGTCGCTCAACAGCTGGGGCTTCTCGACATCGGCGACCATCGTCGGGCGGGTAACGCCGTCAATGGTGAGCGAGGCCGAAAGCAGGAAGGTGAACTGCACCGCATCGGCGGACTTGGCCGACGCGGCGGCCTCGTCGCTCGCCTTCTTGATGGCACCAAACGAGCTGCTGGCGCCCGCATGCACCAGCAGCGGATCGACCGCATCCACCCCGACGCCCGCGTACTTGCCCTGCAGGACGGTGACCGCCGACTTCACTTTCGCGATCCGCGCCGCGTATTCCGGATCGAGCTTCGGCAGCGTGCAGGCGAGGACCTCGGGCGGCCCCTTCCAGAGCTGCTGGTACTGCTGCTTGCAGAAATGCACTTGCGTGGGCCGCGTGCAGGCGAACTCGACCGGCTTGTTGCTCATGGGTGCCCCGCCGTCGGGCAGCACGGTCTGGCAGGCGTACTTCGATCCCTTCGACTTGAAGTACGCGTGGATCTTGGCGGCGATCTCCTTGCCGATCGACGCCGTGTTCGCGCTGCACTGCCCCTCCTGCCCCACGCTCTTCATCAGCCCGACGCACGCCTGGTGCTTGGCGAGCGTGGTGCACGCGAGCTGCTGGCCGAAGGCCGCGCAATAGTGGGTCTGGGCGTAGCCGCGGAAATGCTTCGCGAACTCGTCGATGTGCTTGTTGAAGACGTCCACCAGGCACCAGTACTCGTTCTTGGTCACGTTCGTGGCCTTCTGCGCATCGAGCTGCGTCTTCGACGACCCCAGCGTCCGCCACAGCAGCCACCGGTCGACGTGGGCGAAACCGAACTTGGCGCCGAAGTCGTCCACCGCGCACCGCGAGACCACGAAGTTTTTGGGATTGGTCTTCTTGGCGCCGTATTCCGCGGTCGCCGCGGAGGCGAGGCTCGTCAACTGCTGCGCGGTCGCGTACCCCTGGCGCTTCTTGTCGCGCGCCGCGAGCACGTTCTGGAGGATGTCGCCCGTCCAGACGCCTTCCACGGCGCTGGTGAAGATATCCCCCGCCTTCGAGGCCGCGGCCTTGCTCACGGGGAACTTGATGTTTGCGTACATCGGACAAGGTATGCCGGCCACGGCGGATTTCTCGAGGTTGTCGCGCAGCTTGGGCATTGCGAACGCATCCGCCGCCTCGATGGCGTTCAGGCCGTCGGGCTTCACCCGCGGCGCGAACACGCAGGTGTAGGCGATGACTTCCGGCGGCGTCTTCGAACCACTGCTGCAACCCCCGAGGCCCAGCGAGCAGCCGACCGACTTGATGCCATCCCATACCGCCCCGCCCACGGAGGCGACGAACTGCGCCACCGCCTTGCCCGCGTCGAGCAGGCCCTTGCCGATCGCGATCAGGTCCTCGATCAGCCCGCACAGGTCGGCGCCCCCCACGAGGATCTGCGCGACGATGCAGATCGTGGCCTCGCCCAACTTCGCCACCACACCCCAGTAGTCCTTCTCGCGAAACGCGATGTAGACGTCGAGCAGGTCCCAGAACCACGACGGGATGCCGGCCTGGCTCGCCGCCTTCTTGCCGAGCGAGGTGTCCTTGAACGTATCGACGCATTTGACGACCTCTACGTCGTTCGAAGCCTTGTCGAGGCAGGTGAAGAGGCCTTTCGATTCCTCCAGGTCGCTTCCCTTGACCGGCAGGGGGTTCGCGTTGACTTTGTCCAATTCGTTCAGCACCCAGGCGATGTCGTCGATCACGTCGGCCTTCGCCTGCACCGGCCAGGCGACGAGCAGCATGGCGGCGGCGATCGGGGCAGCGCAGGCGCGCAGGAGTCTTTTCAGCGCGTTCATGGCGGGCCTCCCGCGCTCAGCGACCGGTCGCCGGAGCGCCGTCGTTCGCAAGCGCCTGGCGCAATTCGCCCACGGTGATGCGGGTCCCGTCGGGCGACTTGAGCACCGTGCCGGCCGGGCGCTGGAGGATGTCCTTGAAATCCGATTGCGCGGTCACCTTCACGGCCGGGCCCGTGAGGGCGGGACGCTGCGAGCCCGCAGCGGAAAGCTTGCGACCGAGGCGCTTCTCGACGTAGGGCTGCACGAACCGGAGTTGCGCCACGGTGGCGCGCCGGCCCGACGGCAGCACGACCGTCTCCGAGTCCGGGCGCTTGAGCGCCTCCGCGAGATCGGCCGCATTGGCCACGCGCCGGCCGGTGGCCGCGGGCGCGATCTTGAGCGCCGCGGGCAGCCGGTTGCCCGTCGCCGCGCGCATCCTCTGGGCCGTGGCGGTCAGCCGGCGCACGTCCCCCACGCGCAGGCGCCGGCCATCGGACAACTCGACCTGGTCGGTGTCCGGCCGCGCGAGGATCGCGCCAGGCTTGAGCGTCGGGCTGAACCGGAGGATCTTCGCTTCCGACGCCATCGGGACGTTCTTGTCGCTGGCTTGCGCGTCCGTGAACGTGCTGCACGCGACGATCGCCACGGCCATGACGGCCTTCAGCGCCGGGAACGGAAAAGCCTCGAAAGACCTGTTCATCGCTGGCTCCTTTCGCCGCGGGGCATGCCGTCGCGGCATCGCATTCGATCTCCGGGCGTGCCCGGCACGTCCGTACTGCGGGCTTGCGTGCGCTATCGCAGGCCCCGCGCGGGCTTCGCCTCGCCCATCGCCGCGAGTCCCTGGAGATAGCGGATCAGCTCCCCGAGGCCGCCGAGCTCGCGCCGCTGCCCTTCCTGCTCGACCACGACATGCCACGATCCGTTGCTCACGCACAGATCGACCTTGAGCGCCTCCGGTCTCTCTTCTTCCATTGCCGTTTTCTCCTTATGTGTGCGCCCTGCCGTACGCCGCGTGGCGGTGGTTCGCGCGGCGTCACTTCCCTTCCGGCGGTTTTCCGGGCTTTTTCTTCTTCTCCGGCCGCTTCTTCGACTTCGAGGGCACCTCGGGCTGCGGGTTGAGCGACTTCGAATCGAGCGCGCTGGCGGGCCGCGAGGGCACTTCGGGTTGCGGATTGAGGGCCTTGGGCTTCTTGGCGTCCGCCTTCGAGGGAACTTCCGGTTGCGGATTGAGGGCCTTCGGCTTCGTGGCGCCGCGCGCCTTGGAAGGAACCTCGGGCTGCGGATTGAGCGCCCACGCCGGTGTGCCGGACAGCACGCCGGCCACGGCGAGCGCAAGAAGGCTGCAGGTCGATCGGGTCATGGATGGTCCCCTCCTCGTGCGGGTCGGTCCGAATGGACCGGCAGGACGCAGGCTGCGGGAACCGCCGTCACCGGGGCGTTACAAGGAGGCCGCGCGGGCGTTACGGCAATCGCCGGCGCGAGCGGGACGGGGAGGCGCGCCCGTCGCGACCGCGGGTGCCGCGATCAGGCGAGCCGGGTCGAATCCGAAGCGTGGTCGAGGGCGGCCGCTTCGTCGTGGCGGCCCGCCTGTCGCAGGCGCATGGCCAGCGCCTCCCGGAAGGCGCGCTCCAGGGCGAGGCTGCCGATCTCGCGTGCCTCGCGATGCGCCTGCCCGAGCCGTTCCAGGCCACCGGCGACTTCGTCCCGCCGGAACGCGAGGTCGGCGCTGGTCGAGAGCGACAGCGCATGCCCGCGCCGATATCCCGCCCGCCCGCTCGCTTCGAGCGACAGGTCGCAGAAGCCTTCCGCGCTCGCCAGGTCGCCCCGCTTGATCGCGCACTGGCAAAGCCAGTAGGCCGCGTTCGCGAACTTGACCGGCGAGGTGTCGCGAAACGTCTCGAGCGCCATCCCGAGCGTCGCCTCCGCCTCGTCGATCCTGCCCAGCACTTCGAAGGTGGCGCCCAGTTCGAGCCGCAGGCGGGCGCCGTCGAAGTCGTCGATGCGGCCCTGCAGGCCCCGCAGGGCGGATTCCACGGTCCGCATCGCCGCGTCGTAGCGGTCGTGCTCGAAGTGATCGATGGACTGCTTGATGGCGAGCTCCACCCGCAGCGACGGTTCGTCGGTCGCGTCGGCGATGGCGGCCATGGCCTCGAGGGACGCCGCCCGCCCGGCTTCATCGGCCAGGTTGCGGTACACCTCGCAGCGCGCGCCGTGGATGCGAAACGCCTCGGATCCCGCCGCCCCGTCGGAGAGCGCGATGCCATAGAGCGCCAGCGCTTCCGGCAATGCACAGGCCCGCAGGGCGGCTTCGGCGGCGCGGACCCGGTAGGAGACCGCGTCGAGCGCACGCCCGCCCGCCTCGAGGTGGCTCGCCACGTCGGCGGGCCCGACGGTCCCGGAGGCGATCATCGCGGCCGCGAGCCTGCGGTGCAGGAGCTTCCTGCGCTCGGCGGTGAGCGCGTCGTCGAGCGAACGGCGGATGAGATCGTGCGTGAAGCGGTGCCCGACCGGGCCTTCGGCGATCACGTTCGCGTCCATCGCGCGCTCCGCCGCATCGACGAGTTCGAGCTCCGAGAGGGCGGTGCAGCCGCCGATCCAGTCGAGCAGGAAGCCGTCGCCGGCGAGGCAGGCCGCCTCGAGGAGCCGCCTCGTGCCCTCGCCGAGCCGGTCGATGCGCCGCAGCACCGCCTCGCGCACGCTGGGCGATATCGGCAACTCGCGGTAGTCCTGCGTCTCGTCGTCGTAGGGCGTGGCCCAGGTATCGGCTTCCCGCCACAGCACGCCCGCGCCGAAGAGGTCGCGCAGCGTCTCGAGGAGGAAGAGCGGATTGCCCGCGGTAGCCGCGTGCAGGCGCTGCGCGAAGACGGTGGCGCCCGTGCTGCCCGACAGGGCGCGCACGAGCGTGAGCACGTCCGACTCCGTGAGCGCCGCGAGCGCGACGCGCGCGAGCAGTTCGTCGCGCTCGATCGCGGCAAGCGCGCGCTGGACCGCCGGGTTGCCGGCGAGATCGTCCGCGCGCACCGTCGCCAGCAGGCGCACGCGCCCCGCCCTGCGCGTCACGTGCGAGACGAGCTCCGCGCTCGATCCATCGAACCACTGCAGGTCGTCGAAAAGCAGGAACCCGCCGCGCGCCGCGGTGACCAGCGCGGCGGCCAGCGCCTCGAGGACGCGCGCCCGCCCCTCCAGGGAAGGCGGCTCTCCGCCCGGTTCGCCGTCCGCGAGCATCGGGACGAAGCGGGCGATCTCCGCACGCCAGGCGGGATCGAGCAGCTCGTACCATGCGCTGTCGGCGCGATAGGCCTCGAGCAGGGCCTCGGCGACCGGGTAGAAGGGCGTCTCGCGGGATATCTCGCGCCCCTTGAGCACCACGAGTTCTCCGTGGGCCGCCGCGAATTCGCGCGCGAGCCGCGTCTTGCCGATACCCGGCTCGCCCTCTATCAGCGCGAGGCGCTGTCCCGCGCCGTCGAGCGCGGCCCATGCCGACTCCCGCCCCACCAGTGGCGAGTGCAGCACCGGTGCCGGCGCATCGGCCTGCGCATGGCCCGCCTTCGCGGGCCCCTTCCGGATGCGACGCGCGAGCGTCTCGGTTTCCGGGAGCGGATCGAGTGCGAGATCGGCGCGAAGCGTCTCGCGCAGGCTTTCGAACTGCGCGAGTGCCGCGCCGCGATCGCCCAGCAGGTCCAGCAGCCGCATCGCCTCGCGATGGTGGGATTCCGCCAGCGGGTCTTCCGCGATCAGCGCGCGGAAGAACTCGAGCGCGCCTTTCGGATCGCCGCTCGCCTCCGCCGCCTTCGCCCGCGCCGCGGTCGCCTCGCGCCACGCGCGGGCGAGCGCTTCCCGCTCGGTCCCCAGCCAGTCCATGTAGCCGCTCGCGCCCTTCAACTCCAAGTGCGAAAGGAGCGGCCCCCGGTAGAGACGCCCCGCCTGCGCGAGGTCCTTGCCCGCGATCGCGCGGCGGAAGTTCTCCACGTCCACGTCGGCGTCGGGCCGAAGCGACACGTGCTCGCCCGACGACTGTATCCAGGGGCCGACGGGCGTCGCGTTCAGGCGATGCAGTTCCTGGCGAAGGTTGCGGCGCGCGGCCTCCTCGGGCTGGTCGCTCCAGAGCAGCGCCGCCAGGCGCGAGCGCGTGGTCTCGCCGCAGAGCGCCACGAAGGCCGTGAGTGCCAGCGCCTTGCGCGTGGGCAGCGCGAGCTCCATGCCGAGGAGGACCCGCGGCGGGCCGAGCAACTGCAGCACGAGCGAATGGGTCATTCCGGCTCCCGTTCGGGGCCTCTACCACCCCCGGTTCGGATCAGGCGTCGCCCGCGACCGGCAATTCAGTCCGGCGTGCCCCCGGGCAATCTTACCCCCTGGCCCTGCTGCAGGCAGGCCTCGATGGCGCACTCGACGCCGCGCACCATCGTCGCGAGCGCCATCGCCGGCTCGCCGGGCTTGCCGACCGCCTGGCTCTCGAGCCACGGCACGTGGATGAATCCCGCGCGCGCTCCGTTGCCGCTCGCCGCGAGGTAGTGCAGCACGCCGTACAGGAGGTGGTTGCAGACGTAGGTGCCCGCGCTGTTCGAGACTTCCGCCGGCACGCCTGCCTCGCGGATCGCGGCCACCATCGCCTTGACCGGCACCGTCGCGAAATAGGCCGCGGGCCCGGCCGGCGCCACGGGCTCGTCGACGGGCTGCCATCCCGCGTTGTCGGCGATGCGCGCGTCGTCCACGTTGATCGCCACGCGTTCCACGGAAAGGCAAGCGCGGCCCCCCGCCTGGCCCAGGAGAATCACGACCGACGGCTCGATACGCTCGATCGCCTCCGCGGCGACCTCGATGGCGCGCCGGAATTCCGGGCACGCGGACCGTGTCGATACGCGCGTGGCCGATGGCGGCCGGGAGCCGCCCGCAGATTTCCCACGACGGATTCACGTCCTCTCCGCCGAAGGGATCGAAGCCCGCGACGAGCACGCCGCCCGCGGGGATCGCGTCGCCTTCCTCCGCGCCCTTCCGGCTGCGCGCCACGGCGCTAGCGCGCGGTCCAGCCGCCGTCGATGGCGATCGCGGTGCCGTTCACCTGCCCGGCCGCGGCGCTGGCGAGGTAGAGCGCGACCCCGGCCACTTCCTCGATCGTGATGAACTTCTTCGTCGGCTGCGGCGCGAGCATGACGTCGGAAATCACCTTCTCCTTCGGCAGGCCGTGCACGCGGATCTGGTCGTCCAGCTGCTTCTCGACGATCGAGGTCCAGACGTAACCCGGGCAGATCGCGTTCACGGTGATGCCCTGCTCGGCCACCTCGAGCGCGACCGTCTTCGTGAGCCCCACCACGCCGTGCTTGGCGGCCACGTAGGCGCTCTTGTACGGGGAGGCGACCAGGCCGTGGATGGAGGCCACGTTGATCACGCGCCCCCAGCCGCGCCGCTTCATGCCCGGAAGTGCTGCGCGCGTGGCGTGGAAGGCCGAGGAGAGGTTGATCGCGAGGATCGCGTCCCATCGCTCGGGCGGGAACTCGTCCACGGGTGCCACGTGCTGGATGCCGGCGTTGTTCACGAGGATGTCCACGGCCCCCAGCTTCGACTCGGCCGTGCGCACCAGCTCCTCGATCTGCGCGGGCTTCGTCATGTCCGCGCCGTGGAAGAGGGCCTTCACGCCGAAGTCGCGCTCGACACCCGCGCGCACCGCCTCGATGGCCTGCGCTTCCCCCAGGCCGTTCAGCATCACGTCGGCGCCCTCGGCCGCGAAGGCGCGTGCGATGCCCATGCCGATGCCGCTGGTCGACCCCGTGACCAGGGCCACTTTTCCCGCGAATGCCTTGCCCATGTCTTCTTCCCCAGGTGTGGTTGGCCTGCTCACTTGCCGCGCGCGATCCGCTTCACGGACTGTCTCCCGGACGCAGCATCTCGATGTGCGCGATGCCGTCCTCGTCGTAGGGTTCGGACGCCTGCACGAAACCGAAGTCGCCGTAGAAGCGCTCCAGGTAGCGCTGCGCGCCGATGCGTATGGGCGTTCCGGGCCAGAGGGCCGCCGCGCGGGCGAGAGATTCGGCGAGGAGTGCGCGCCCCAGGCCCGTGCCGCGGGCCGCCGCGGTGGTGATCACGCGCCCGATGGACGGCTCCGCGAATTTCAATCCCGCCGGCACGATCCGGCAGTAGGCGGCGAGCGCGCCGTCCAGGCGCGCGAACAGGTGCCAGCTCTCCGGGTCGGCGCCGTCCATGTCCTGGAAGACGCACGCCTGCTCGACCACGAAAACCGCCGAGCGGGCCTGCAGGATGTCGTGCACCTCGCGCGCCGTGAGCCCGTCGAGGCGCGCGAATCGCCACGCGGTCATGGAGCGCCGGAGGCGACCTTGCCGGAGACCTTCGCCAGGTGCAGCCAGGTCTCCACGACGGTGTCCGGGTTGAGCGACATCGACTCGATGCCCTCCTGCATCAGCCACTCGGCGAGATCCGGGTAGTCGCTGGGCCCCTGCCCGCAGATGCCCACGTACTTGCCCTGGCGGCGGCAGGCCTGGATCGCGAGCGAGAGCATGCGCTTGACCGCCGGGTCGCGCTCGTCGAAGGCATCCATGACGAGGCCCGAGTCGCGGTCGAGCGCGAGCGTCAACTGCGTCATGTCGTTCGATCCGATGGAGAAACCGTCGAAGTGCTTCAGGAACTCGTCGGCGAGGATCGCGTTCGAGGGGATCTCGCACATCATCACCACCCGCAAGCCGTTCCTGCCGCGCTCGAGCCCGTTCTCCCGCAGGAGCGCGTGGACCTGCTCGGCCTCCTTGAGCGTCCTCACGAACGGGATCATGATCTCCACGTTCACGAGCCCCATGTCGTCGCGGACCCTGCGCATCGCCTCGCATTCGAGCCGGAAGCAGTCGCGGAACGTGCTCGCGATATAGCGCGAGGCGCCCCGGAAGCCCAGCATCGGGTTTTCCTCCTGCGGCTCGTAGTGGCTGCCGCCGATGAGGTTACGGTACTCATTCGACTTGAAATCCGACAGGCGCACGATCACCTTCTTCGGCGAGAAGGCCGCGGCGATCGTGGCCACGCCCTCGACGATCTTGTCCACGTAGAAGTGCCGCGGGCTCTCGTAGCCGCGCGACTGGCGCGCGACCTGGGCCTTGAGCTCGGCGGGAAGCCCGTCGTACTCCAGGCACGCGCGGGGGTGGATGCCGATGGTGTTGGAGATGATGAATTCCAGCCGCGCGAGTCCCACGCCGTCGTTGGGGAGCTGGCAGAAGTCGAAGGCGAGCTGCGGGTTGCCCACGTTCATCGCGAGCTTCACCGGGATCTTCGGCATGCGCTCGAGCGAAACCTCCACCACGTCGAACTCGATCTTCCCGCCGTAGACGAAGCCCGTGTCGCCCTCGGAGCAGGAGACCGTGACCTCGTCGCCGTCGCGCAGCGCCCCGGTCGCGTTCTCGCACCCCACCACCGCCGGCACGCCGAGCTCGCGGGCGATGATCGCCGCGTGGCAGGTCCGCCCGCCCCGGTCGGTGACGATGGCCGAGGCGCGCTTCATCACCGGCTCCCAGTTGGGGTCGGTCATGTCGGTCACGAGCACGTCGCCTTCCTTCACGCGGGCGATCTCGGCCACGTCCTTGATGACGCGCACGCGCCCCTGGCCGATCTTCGAGCCGATCGCGCGGCCGGAGACGAGCACCTCGCCGCGCCGGCCCAGCCGGTAGCGCGTGAGCTGGTCGCGGCGCTTCTCCTGGCTCTTCACCGTCTCGGGGCGGGCCTGCAGGATGTAGATCTCGCCCGTCGCGCCGTCCTTGCCCCATTCGATGTCCATCGGGCGGCCGTAGTGCTTCTCGATCGCCACCGCGTAGCGGGCGAGTTGCATGACGTCGGCGTCGGTGAGGGAAAAGCGGTCGCGGTCGGCGGGATCGACGTCCTGCTGCGCCACCGACTTGTGGGCCTTTGCCTCGCCGGTGAAGACCATCTTGATCGCCTTGCTCCCGAGCCCGCGGCGCAGGATGGCCGGCCGGCCCGCCGCGAGGCAGGGCTTGGATACGTAGAACTCGTCCGGGTTGACCGCACCCTGCACCACCATCTCGCCCAGGCCGTAGCTCGAGGTGACGAAGACCACGTCGCGGAAACCCGATTCGGTGTCGAGCGTGAAGACCACGCCGGCCGCGCCCGTGTCGGAGCGCACCATGCGCTGCACGCCCGCGGAGAGCGAGACCTCGGCGTGGGCGTAGCCCTTGTGCACGCGGTAGGCGATGGCCCGGTCGTTGTAGAGCGAGGCGAAGACCTGGCGCACCGCGTCGAGCACGTTCTCCACGCCGCGGATGTTGAGGAACGTCTCCTGCTGGCCGGCGAAGGACGCGTCGGGAAGGTCCTCCGCGGTGGCGGAGGAGCGCCCCGCGAAGCTCGCATCCCCGCCTCCGGCGGCGACGAGCGCGTAGGCCTCGCGGATCTGGCGGTCGAACTCGGGTTGCAGCGGCGCGGCGGCGATCCACCCGCGGATCTCGGCGCCGGCCTTCGCGAGCGCGGCCACGTCCTCGACGTCGAGCTTCTCGAGGGCCTGGTCGATCCTCTTCTTCAGGCCGCCGGCGGCGAGGAACGCGGCGAATGCCTGTGCGGTGGTGGCGAAGCCTCCGGGCACCCGGACGCCGGCCGCGGAGAGCTGGCTGATCAGTTCGCCCAGGGACGCATTCTTGCCGCCGACCGACGCCACGTCGGTCATGCGCAGCGTTTCGAGAGGTAAGACGTAGGCGTTGGCCATGCTCGCTCGCGGAATGTGGATGACGGACGATCCGGAATTTGCAATTATATCGGAGGCTTGCAGGCGATGCTGCGCTGCATCAAACTGCAGCTGCGACAGCCGCGCAGCCCGCCCGGGCGCCGCAACCACGATACCGGACTCCTTCCATGCCCCACCGCCGCCGCGTCTTCTTCGTCTCCGACCGCACCGGCCTCACCGTCGAGGCCCTCGGCTCCTCCCTCATCTCCCAGTTCGGCGACATCGATTTCGTCGCCGTGACGATGCCGTTCATCGACTCGGCGGAGAAGGCGCGCGCCGCCGTCGCGCAGATCAACGCCGCGCACCGCGAGTCGGGCAAGCGCCCCCTGGTGTTCAGCTCGCTCGTGAACGACACCGTGCGCGCCGAGATAGACAAGGCCGAGGGGCTGGTGCTCGACGTGTTCGGGAAGTTCATCGTCCCGCTCGAGCAGGAGCTGGGGCAGCGCTCCACGCACGCCGTGGGCCGGAGCCACAGCGCCGGCAACGCCAAGGACTACAACCACCGCATCGAGGCGATCAACTACACCCTCACCCACGACGACGGCGTCACCCACCGCGGGCTCGAGGATGCCGACCTGGTCCTCGTGGGCGTCTCGAGCGGCAAGACGCCCACCTCGCTCTATCTCGCGATGCAGTTCGGCGTGAAGGCGGCCAACTACCCGCTGATTCCCGAGGACCTCGAGGCGAATCGCCTGCCGCCCTCGCTCATCCCGCTCAAGCACAAGGTCTGGGGCCTCACGATCCACCCCGAGCGGCTGCACCAGATCCGCATGGAGCGCCGGCCGGATTCGAAGTATGCCGCCGAGGAGAACTGCCGCTACGAGGTGGCCGCGGCGGAGAAGCTCATGCGCCAGGCCGGCATTCCCTTCCTCGACTCGACGACGAAATCCATCGAGGAAATCGCCACCACGATGCTCCACGAGGCCCGCCTCGTGCGTAGGGTATATTGACGCCCACCTCTCGCCACATCCTCCCGTAAGGAGTCACCGATGAAGCCCGTCCGTCGCGCCCTTCCCGCCCTCGTACTCGCACTGTTCGCCGGCGCCACCGTGCCGGCCGCCGGCGCGGCCCAGTTCTCCAACGTCGTCGTCTTCGGCGACAGCCTTTCGGACGCGGGCTACTACCGGCCCTTCCTCTCCGGGCTGGGACTTCCGTCCTCGGTGGTCGCCACGCTCGGCCGCTTCACGACCAACCCCGGGCCGGTGTGGTCGGAGCTGGTGGCGGGCTACTACGGAGCCTCCACGGCGCCCTCGAACGCCGGCGGGAGCATCTTCGCGCAGGGCGGCGCCACGGTGGCGACGAACTCGCCGTCGACGCCGCCCGGCTTCGCCCAGCGCCCGGTGAGCACCCAGATCACGGAGTACCTCGCCCGCAGCGGCGGGTCCGCCGACCCGGACGCCCTGCACGCGGTGTGGGCGGGCGGCAACGATTTCCTGAACAACTTCACGCTCCTGGGGGCCGGCACGATCACCCAGGCGCAGTTCCAGACCAACCTGCTCGCCGCCGCCGGCGCAGAAGTCCAGCAGGTCGGCCGCCTGTACGCCGCCGGCGCGCGCTACGTCATGGTCTTCGCGCTGCCCAACCTGGGCATCACGCCCTTCGCGATCGGCACGGGCGCGGCCAACGCCGCCTCGGCCACGGCGGCTTCGGCCGGCTACAACACGACGCTCTACACCGGCCTCGTCTCCGCGGGCCTGCGCGCCATTCCCGTGGATGTCTTCACGCTCCTGAACGAGATCAAGGCGAACCCGGCCGCCTACGGGTTCTCCAACACCACCGGCATCGCCTGCGGCCCCTTCCCGCCGATCACCACGTCCGGAAGCTCCCAGTTCTGCGGCCCGACGAACCTGGTCGCCGCGGGCGCCGACCAGTCCTACCTCTTCGCCGACGGCGTGCACCCGACCACGGGCGCCCACCGCATCGTCGCCGACTTCGCGACTTCCCTCATCGAGGGGCCGACGGCCTACTCGATGCTGGGTGAAGTGGCGCTGCGCACGCGCGCGGCCCACGTCCAGACGCTCGCCGACGGGCTCGCACTCGGCCAGGCCTCGAAGGAGAAAATCGCCGCCTTCGCCTCGGTCTCCGGTGGCAGCTTCGAGGTCGAATCCCGCGGAACCGAGCCGCAGTTCGATTCGGACAACCGCGCCTACTCGGTGGGCGTGACGATGCGCGCCTCCGAGGCGGTGACGGTCGGCGTCGCACTCGGCAGGGTCAAGTCGGACGGGGCCTTCGGCAACGATCTCGGCGGCTTCCGCTCCAGCGAGAACGTCGCCTCGATTCTTCGGCGCGAAATCGGGCGGCTTCTACGCGAGCGCCGCGGCGAGCATCGCCAACCTCGACTTCTCGGACTCGCGCCGCAACATCCGCCTGGGGCCCGTCACGCGCGTCGCCACCGCGGATCCTTCGGGCGCCAGCTCCTCGGCCTCGGTCAATGCCGGCTACGACTTCACGATCGGCAAGCTCGTCGTCGGGCCGACGCTCGCCTGGCACTCGCAGGATTCCGAGGTGAACGCCTTCGACGAAAGCGGCGCCGGCAGCGCGAACCTGCACATCGGCGGGCAGAAGCGCCGCTCGGAAGTCGCGAGCATCGGCATCCGCGCGTCCTGGGATCTCGGGTTCGTCACGCCCTACGCGAAGTTCACCGCCGACAAGGAGCGCAAGAACGACGATCGCTTCATCACCGCCTCGCCGCTCTCGCTCATCTCCGGCAATTCCTACGACATCCCGGCCTACCAGCCGGCCGACTCGAGCTGGGGCACGGTCACCGTGGGGGTGCGCGGCACGCTGAACCCGTCGGTCTCCTACGGCCTGAACTACTCGAAGGTCACCGGCCGCGGCGGGGTGAGCGAGGATTTCGTCACCGGCACGGTCTCGGTGCGCTTCTGACGTCTTCCGGCCACCAGGTCTCGCGAGCGGGCCGCCCTTCCGGGGCGGCCCGTTTCGCTTGGGCGCCATGAAACGCGTCTACAACGCAGCCAACCTCCCCGATGCCCACATCGTCGCGGGCGTCCTCGCGCAGCGCGGCGTGCGGGTGCGCATCCTCAACGCGAACGCCGCCGGCGCCATCGGCGAGCTGCCCGTGGATTCGGCAGCCCCGCAGATCTGGGTGGAGGATCCGCGCGACGAGGCGCGCGCGCGGGAGGTGATCGAGGAATTCGTGCGTGCCTCCACCGGGCCGCCGCGGCACTGCCCCGCCTGCGGCGAGGAAAACCCGCCCGCCTTCGACGTGTGCTGGTCCTGCGGGCGCGGGCTCGAGGCCTGAGGCGTTGCGCCTCAGGGCGTGCCGATGAAGAGGTACAGGCGCCCGGGCGCCCTGCTCGCGTCCGAGTAGCCGAAGTACATCGGCCCCAGGGGCGTGTTCGCCGCGAGGTAGACCCCGTAGGAGTTGAGCCTCCCGCCGAGCCCGGTCTCCGTGATCCGCTCGCGCATGCGGCCCGTCTCGAAGGAAAACCCGCCGAAGAGCGTAAGTCCGAGCAAGGGAACGGGCTGCTTGAGCAGCCGCCACTGCACCTGCATCGTGCCCAGCCCGTACTCCTCGCCGAGGATCTGCCCGGGCGCGAAGGCCGAAAGCCTGCGTTGCCCGCCGAGCGAGAACGTGTCGCCCAGGGGCAGCGTGCCGTGGGTGGCCTTGCCGCCCTCGAGGCTGCCGAGCAGCGTGAGATTGCCCAGGGACCAGGCCCCGCCCAGCTTCATCTCGGCGCGCCCGTACTTGGGCAGCCCCCCGGAGACGCTGTGCGCGTCGAAGAACGTCACGTCGGCGCGGTAGCCGCGCGTGGGAAAGAACGCGAAATCCTGCGTGTCGATGGCAAGCGAAGCGGTCGCGCCGCCTACCTGCAGCGCGCGCTCCGGTATCAGCTCCGGCCCCGTATCGAGCGTGGCCCGCAGGTGGCGCCCGAGCCAGCCGATGCTCGCCTGGCCGTAGACCCCGAGGTTCGCGCCGACTTCCAGGCCCAGGCGCGAGTCGCGCAACCGGTATTCCGCGAGCCGGTCGCCATTGGAGTAGATGCCCGCCTTCGCGAGTCCCACGGAGCCGAACGCGCGCGCGAAGCCGCGCTGGCGCTCGTCGAGCGGCTGGTAGAACTCCGTGGCCAGGGACTGGTCGCTGCCGAGCTGGAAAGTCGCGAGCCACTCCGCGCCGCGGTAGTTGATCCAGGACTTCCGGTACAGCGCCCGCAGGTTGTAGGGCGACTCGAGGGTGAAGTCGGAGGAGAGGTTCAGCCCGAAGCGCAGGTAGTCCGGGCCCCAGGGCTTCTCGATGGGCGTCAACTGCAGGATCGTCCGGTCGCGCTCGCGCAGCACGGAATAGTCGAGGTTGCGCAGGTCGCCCCGGCTGTAGACGAGCACGAGATCCTCGGCGAGGGCCTTCGTGTCGAGCGGCTCGCCTTCGCGCTGGCGGATGCTCGCGCGCAGTTCCCGCGGGTTGATGAAGCGCGTCTGCGCCACGCGGATCTCGTCGATGACCGGCGGCTTCCAGGCGGGAAGCCTGACGCGGGCGCGCCAATCCCGGTACTCGTCCGGCGACACCGACAGCGCGCGCAGCCGGTCGGACGCCTCGAGCGCTGCCTTGCGGCCCGCGACCGCCGCCTCGGCCTGGCGCCCGAAGTCCGCTCCGGTGATGTTGCCCAGGTCGGGCTTGAGGTAAACGTCCTCCGGCCCGAGGAGCGAGAGCGACTTGATCACGTTCTGTTCCGTGAGGAGGGCCACCATCTGCCCCACGACGCTCACCACGCCCGTCACCTCCGACGGCTTGGCGAGCGGCGCGCCCACGTTCACGACGATGGCGACCTCGGCGCCGCAGCGCTCGCGCACCTCCGCCACCGGCACGTTGTCCACGAGGCCGCCGTCGACGAGCTTGCGCCCTTCGTGGATCACCGGCGCGATGACGCCCGGCACCGCCATGCTCGCGCGCATCGCCGCCGCGAGGTTGCCCGTGCTGAGCGCCACGCGCTCCCCCGTGCCGATGTCGGTCGCGATGAGCGAGAGTGGCAGCGGCAGGTCCTCGATGTCGCGGTCGCCGGGGTCGGCGCGCACGAGCTCGTTGAAGAAGAGATTGAACTTCTCGCCCGCCACCGCCCCTTCCCGGAAGCGCAGCCCGTCCCTCGTCACGCCGAACTCCAGGCCGGAGTAGAAGCGGTCGTCCAGCTGCTTGCGGCGAAGGTTCACCGCATCGCGGCCGGCCGAATCGTCGAACATCCGGCCCCAGTCGGTCCTGCTGCTCGTCTCCTTCATGGCGGCCGGCGACACGCCGGCGAGGTAGGCCCCGCCCACGAGCGCGCCGATGCTCGTCCCGGCCACGCAATCGAACGGGACGCGCAACTCCTCGAGCACTTCGAGCACGCCGAGGTGCGCCCCGCCGCGCGCGCCCCCGCCGCCGAGCACCAGGCCGACCTTGGGCCGGGGGGAGGTCGCCGGCTGCGCGAGGGCGGGCAGCACGGCGAGCAGGGCGCCGGCCATGCAGGCGAGAAAGGCGGGGATGCGGCGGGGGCGATGCACGGCAATGCTCCGTTCGGGTCGCAAGTGCCCCCATTCTGCCCGAGCCAGGGCCCGGCTCACACCTTCACGGAGAACGGCGTGAAGTTCGTGTCGCGATCGTAGTAGTCCTCGTGCTCGGCGCGCTTGAGCCACGCCACCGCGGCGTAGGTGAGGGGCGTGAAGAGCGCCTCCACGACCACCTTCGCCACGAACTGCGCGAACATCACCATGAGGAAGCTTCTCGTCAGGGATGATCCCCGTGCCGTAGAAGGCGAGCGGGTAGAAGAGGGCCGAGTCGACGCCCTCGCCCACCACCGTCGAGCCGATCGTGCGCGACCACAGCCAGCGCCCCCGCGTGAGGATCTTCATCTTCGCGAGCGTGAAGGAGTTCACGAACTCGCCGCAGAAGTAGGCGAACATCGAGGCGGCCGCGATACGCCACGCCTGGCCGAACGCGACCTCGTAGGCGGCCTGGTTCTTCCAGAACGGCGCCGGCGGCAGCGCCACCACGACCCAGGCCATGAAAGACGCGAACGCGAGCCCCGCGAAGCCGGCCCAGATGACGCGCCGCGAGCGCGCGTAGCCGTAGACCTCCGTGAGGATGTCGCCGAAGACGTAGGAGATCGGGAAGAAGAGCACGCCGGCCCCGAAGGTGAGGAGACCGACGACCGGAAGGTCCACCTGCGAGACCTTCGCCGGCCCGATCAGGTTCGAGCAGACGAGGACGGTCACGAAGGCCGCCATCACGAACTCGTAGTAGCGGTACTGGCGTTGCGGCGGATGTGCCGCGGGAGTTTTTTGCATGAGGTGCGCTCCGACTCATCCGGGGATTGGAGGATCGCGGCGCCGGTCCCGGGGCCCGGCGCGCGAGGTCCGGCGTGTTCTACGGCGGGCGGGATCGCCCGCGATGCTCCGGCTTTCCGGCCCGCTGCCGCGCGGCCTCGAAGAGCGCAATGGATCCGGCCACGCCTGCGTTGAGCGATTCGGCGATGCCGGGCATGGGAATGCGCGCGCGCACCGTGGCCGCGCGCTCGAGTTCCGGCGACAGGCCGGCGCCCTCGTTTCCCACGAGGACGGCGAGCGGCCCGCGCAGGTCCGTCTCGTAGAGCGACGCGCCCGCCCTGCCGGAGAGCGCCACCGACGTTCCGCCGAAGGATGCGACGAATGCCCCGAGGTCCGCGCCCTCCACGATGTTCAGCGCGAAGTGGGCGCCCTGCCCCGCGCGCAGCACCTTCGGCGACCACGCGAATGCGCAGGTGGGCGAGAGCAGCACGTGCTCCACGGCCGCCGCCGCCGCGCTGCGCAGGAGCGTGCCGACGTTGCCCGGGTCCTGCAGGTCCTCGAGGGCGAGGCAGGTGCGCGCGCCGGCGGGCACCGCGCGCCCCCGGGGCGTGGGCACCACCGCGATGATCCCGGCCGGGGACTCCACGCCGCTCACCGCGTCGAACAGGGCGTCGGCGAGTTCGATCGTCTCGGCCGCGCTCGCCTTGGCGCCGATCGCGGCCGTGCGGGCCGATTCGGCCGCGCCCGCCCGCACGAAAAGTTGCGCGACGGGATGGCCCGCCTCGAGGCAGGCCTCGACGAGGTGCGCCCCCTCGATGACGGACAAGCCGCTCCTGCGGCGCTCGGCCGCCGAAGCCGCGAGCTTCGCCAGCGCCTTGTAGGCGGGGTTGTCCCGCGAGGCGACGGCCTTCATCGCCGCAGCGCCAGCGCCGCGCGCACGGGCGCGAAGCTGCGCCGGTGGATCGCGCAGGGACCGAGCGCCTCCAGCGCGGCGAGGTGGTCGGCCGTGGGGTAGCCCTTGTGGCGAGCGAAACCGTAGCCGGGGAATACTGCGTCGAGCGACACCATCTCCGCGTCGCGCGCGGTCTTGGCGAGGATCGAGGCGGCGGAAACGGCGGGCACCAGGCGGTCGGCCTTTACGAGCGCACGGCAGGGCCGCGCCAGTGGCGGCAGGTGCAGCCCGTCGACCACGATGTCGTCCGGCACGATCGCGAGCATCCCGACCGCGCGGGCCATGGCCGCGAGGCTCGCGCGCAGGATGTTCATCGCGTCGATCTCCTCGACGGTGGCGAAGGCCACCGCCCAGGCGAGGGCGTCTCGCCGGATGGCCCCCGCGATCCTCTCGCGCCGGGCCGCGTCGAGGAGTTTCGAATCCGCGAGGCCCGCCACGGGCCGTGCCGGATCGAGTACGACCGCGGCGGCGTACACCGCGCC
Source organism: Betaproteobacteria bacterium (assembly GCA_016708825.1). Taxonomy (GTDB): domain Bacteria; phylum Pseudomonadota; class Gammaproteobacteria; order Burkholderiales; family Usitatibacteraceae; genus FEB-7. Next base: position 240,573 of record JADJEZ010000002.1, read on the forward strand.
TGCGAGCGGCCCGCGCCCGGCCTCGTCGACCCCGCACAGGCAGGAGGGCCGCTAGCCCTTGGTGGGAGCGTATTCAAGGGGCAGCGTCGCCTTCCCGGAAGCATCGGTGGCGCCGTTGGAGAGCCAGGGGGCGAGCGCCTGCGCCACGCGCTCGTCGTTGCCGCAGCGCAGCGAAGCGTGGATCGCCTCGTAGCGGGCGAGGAGCCTTTCGCGCGCGGTGCGATGGTCGAGCCAGTTCGCGAGCGCCTGCTCGAGATTCTCCGGCGTGGCGTGCTCCTGCAGGAGCTCGGGCACGATGAATTCGCCGGCGAGGATGTTGGGCAGCCCCACGTAGGGCAGCAGGGCCTTGCGCATCATCAGGCGGTAGGTGAGCGCGGGCACCTTGTAGGTGATCACCATCGGGCAGCGCGCGAGCGCGGCTTCGAGCGTGGCCGTCCCGCTCGCCACGAGCGCGCAATCGGCGGCCTGCAGCGCGAGGCGGGCGTGGCCGAAGAGGATGGTGAGGTCGAGCCCGCGGGCATCGCGCGCGTACAGGCGCGACTCGAAGTAGTCCCGCGTCTCGCGCGTGGCCAGGGGAACGAAGAAGCGCGTGCCGGGGCGGCGCTGCGCGAGCCGCAGCGCCGTGTCGATGAAGAGATCGGCGTGCGCCTCGAGCTCTCCCCGGCGGCTTCCCGGCAGCAGGGCCACGGCCGTCGCCTGGCTCCCGAGACGAAGCTGGGCGCGCGCCTCGTCGCGATCCTGCACGAGCGGGATCTGGTCCGCGAGGGGGTGTCCGACATAGGCCGCGGCGATGCCGGCCTTCTCGTAGATCGCCGCCTCGAAGGGAAAGATCGTGAGCACGAGGTCCACCGCCCGCCCGATGGCCTTGATCCGTCCCGGGCGCCACGCCCAGATCGAGGGACTCACGTACTGCACCGTGGGGATCCCCGCGCGCTTAAGGCGCGTGGCGAGCCCCAGGTTGAAGTCCGGCGCGTCGACGCCGATGAAGAGATCGGGGCGCTCGGCCTCGAGCTGCGCGCCGAGGTTGGCGCGGATGCGCAGCAGCTCCGGGAGACTGCGCAGGGCCTCGACGTAGCCGCGCACGGAGAGCTTTTCCATCGGCACCCGCGTGACTGCGCCCGCGGCGAGCATCCGCGGGCCCGCGATGCCTTCGAATCGCGTGCCGGGAAAGCGCTGCTGCACCGCGCTCACCAGGGAGGCGCCGAGCAGGTCGCCCGAGGCCTCCCCGGCCACGATCGCCACGCGACGGACCATCAGCGCACGATGCCCCGCGTGGACGTGGCCAGGAAGTCCACGATCGCGCCCACTTCCGGCGCGAGCTTCGCCTGCTCCTCCAGCTCGGCGCGGGCTTCGGCGAGCCCGAGCCCGGACTTGTAGAGCGTCCTGTAGGCGCGCTTCAGGGCCGCGATCGCCTCGGGCGTGAAGCCGCGGCGCTTCAGGCCCTCGCTGTTGACGCCGTGCGGCGCGCACGGGTGCCCTGCGACCGTCACGTACGGCGGGATGTCCTGGAGCACCACGGAGGACACCCCGGCCATCACGTGCGCGCCGACCTTCACGAACTGGTGCACGCCGGTGAAGCCGCCGAGCACCGTATGGTCGCCGATCACCACGTGGCCGGCGAGCGTCGCGTTGTTGGCGAACACCGTGTCGTTGCCGACGCGGCAGTCGTGGGCGATGTGGCAATAGGCCATGATCCAGTTGTCGTCGCCCAAGGTCGTGAGTCCGCCGTCCTGGACGGTGCCGCGGTGCAGGGAGCAGTACTCGCGGATGGTGTTGCGGTCGCCGATCGCGAGCCGCGTGGGCTCGCCGCGGTACTTCTTGTCCTGGTTGGCCTCGCCGATCGAGCAGAAGTGGAAGATGCGGTTTTCGCGCCCGATCGTCGTGTGCCCCGTCACCACGCAGTGCGCGCCGATGGAGGTGTTCTCGCCGATCTCCACGTCGCCGTCGATCACGGAATAGGGGCCCACGCGCACGCCCTGCGCCAGGCGCGCGCGCGGATCCACGAGGGCCGTCGCGTGAATCGCGCTCATCGATCCCCCCTCCTTACCCTATCGGACGCAGGGCGCAGAGCAGCTCGGCCTCGGACGCCACCGCGTCGTCGACGCGGGCGACCGCCCGGAACTTTCCCACGCCGCGCGCGAGCCGCAGCTGCTCGACCTCGATCACCAGCCGGTCCCCGGGGACGACGGGGCGCTTGAAGCGCGCGCCGTCGATGCCCACGAAGTAGTAGACGTACTTGCCGTCGTTCTCGTGCCCCATCGACCGCAGCGACAACAGCGCCGCGCCCTGCGCCATCGCCTCGACGATCAGCACGCCGGGCATCACCGCGAAGTGCGGAAAATGGCCCTGGAAGAAAGGTTCGTTCGCGGTGACGTTCTTCTCCACGACGATGCGCTTGTCCTGCTCGAAGGCGACCACGCGATCGACGAGCAGGAACGGATAGCGGTGCGGCAGGTACTTCTTGATTTCCTCAAGCGTCATCGTTTCCATGGTCGTCTCCGGGTGCGGTCTTCCCGCGGGCGAGGCGTGCGATCTCGTCGAGGCGGCGGATCTGCGCCGCGTTCCTGAGCCAGTCGGCGTGCGGCATCATCGGCAGGCTCGCCGAATAGGTGCCCGGCCGGGTGATCGACTTCGAAACCAGCGTCATCGCCGTCACCGTCACGCCGTCGCAGACGGTGAGGTGGCCGACGAAGCCGACGGCGCCTCCGATCATGCAGTGGCGGCCGATCACCGTGCTGCCCGCGATGCCGGTGCAGCCGGCGATCACGGTGTGGGCGCCGATCCGGCAGTTGTGCGCGACCTGCACCTGGTTGTCCAGCTTCACGCCCTCCTCGACCACGGTGTCGCCGAGCGATCCGCGGTCGATCGTGGTGTTGGCCCCGACTTCGACGTCGTCGCCGAGCACCGCGCGCCCGACCTGCGGGATCTTCACCCACGCGCCTGCGTCCGGCGCCATGCCGAAGCCATCGGCGCCGATGACCGCGCCGGGGTGCAGGATGCAGCGCGCGCCCACCACGCAAGCGTCGCAGATCGTGACACGCGGGTAGAGACGCGTGTCGTCGCCGACCTCGGCCGCCTCGCCCACGAAGGAGCCGGCCCCGATGATCGCGCGTTCGCCCACGCGCGCGCGCGCCCCGATGACCGCTCCCGCGGCGATCTCGGCCGAGGCGGCCACGGTCGCCGACGGGTCGACCACGGCGGCCGGATGCACGCCCGCCACGGCGGCGCGCGGCGGATGGAAAAGGGCCACCACGCGCGCGTAGTACGCGTAGGGATTGTCGGCGACGATGCGCGCGACGGAAGTCGCTTCGCGGTCCACGGGTCCACGATCACGGCGCCGGCCCGCGTCTTGCCGAGCTTCGCGCGGAAGCGCGGGTTGGCGAGGAAGCTCAATTCCCCCGGCCCGGCTTCGTCGAGCGAATTCACGCCCGAGACGGTGAGCGCGCCGTCGCCCGCCACCTCGCCGCCGAGGCGCCGCACGATCTCGGCGAGGGTGAGGGTGAACTGCCCAGGGGCAGTGCTTTCGGGGGGCAAGGGCGGCCTCGCGCGGCTATCGATCCGCGAGCGCCTTGATGACCTTGTCGGTGATGTCTATGCGGGAGCTCGCGAACACCGCCTCCTGCACGACCAGGTCGAACTTCTCGGCCTCGGCGATCTGGTTGATCGCGCGGGTGGCGCGCTCCTGGACCTGGGCGAGTTCCTCGTTCCTGCGCAGGTTCAGGTCCTCGCGGATTTCGCGCTGCAGGCGCTGGAAGTTGCGGCTCACGTCGGCGAGCGCGCGCTCCTTCTCGCGGCGGGCGGCCTCCGGCAGGAGCACGCTGTCCTTCTCGAGCTCGGCCTGCAGGTCGCGGCCCTGCTTCTCCAGCTTGGCGAGCTCGGCGTTCCTCGCCGTGAACTCGCGCTCGAGCTTCTGCTGGGCGCGCCGGGCCGGTGCGGCCTCGCGGAACACGCGCTCGGTGTTCACGAACCCGATCTTCACCTCCGCGGCGAGGCTTCCGAGCGCCATCGCGCCCAGTGCCGCCGCCAGTGCCTTGCGCCAGTCCATGGTCGGTGCTCCGCGTGTCCTAGAAGATCCTGCCCAGCTGGAACTGGAAGCGTTCGAGCCGGTCGTTTTCCTTCGTCCGGAAGGGCGCGCTGAACGAGAACTTGAGCGGGCCCACGGGCGAATCCCAGCTCACCGCGATGCCCGCCGAGGCGCGAATGTCCGAGGCGCTCACCTTCTCGCCCACGCCCCAGACGCTGCCGGCGTCGAGGAAGGTGGAAAGGCGCACGCTCTTGTCCTTCACCCCGGGCATCGGGAAGAGGAACTCGAGGTTCGCGATGGCGCGGCGGTTGCCGCCGATCACGTCGCCGTTCAGGTCGCGCGGCCCCAGCGACGCCGCCTCGAAGCCGCGCACCGAGCCCACGCCGCCGGCGTAGAAGTTCTTGAAGAAGGGCAGCGCCTTGCCGCCGTAGCCGTCGGCGTAGCCGAATTCCGCGTTGGCGAGGAAGGTGAGCCAGCCCGGCCATTCCGGGGTCCACAGGAACTGCTGCTGCGCGGATGCGCGGTAGTACTTGAGGTCGCCGGGGGGGATGCCCACTTCGAGGGCGAAGTCGCTGAGCCAGCCCTTGGTCGGGTAGGTGAGGCTGTCGCGCGTGTCCCGCGAATAACCCAGGTTGGTGCGCAGGGTGTCCGTGCGCTCGCCGAAGACGTTCACGAAGTCCAGGTAGCGCGGCGGCGTCGAGAACGGATCGAGCTTCAGGCGCGTGTTCTCGAGCGTGAAGCCGACGCGGACCGTGTCGTACTCCGTGATCGGCACGCCGAAGCTCACGCCCGCGCCCGTCGACGTCGTCTGGTAGGCGGTGAGCGCGAGGGACGACGTGTCCACGTCGCGGCGGAAGATGTCGATGCCGGCCGCGATGCCGTCGATGGTCCAGTAGGGGTCGATGAACGAGACCGAGTAGACCTTGTTCACCGCGCCGTTGTTGATCTGGAAGGCGAGCTGGTTGCCGGAGCCGAAGATGTTGGCCTGGGAGACGGAAGCCGACACTGTGAGCTTGTCGGCCTGGGAGTAGCCGAGGCCGAAGTTCAAGCTGCCGGTGTTCTTCTCGGTGACGGTCACCACGGCATCGACCTGGTCCGCGGTTCCGGCCACGGCCGGGGTCTCGATGTTGACCTCGGAGAAGTACCCCGTGCGCTGCAGGCGCTCCTTGGAGCGCGCGATCTTCTCGAGCGAATACCAGGAGCCCTCGAGCTGGCGAAGCTCCCGGCGGATCACCGCGTCCTGGGTGCGCGAGTTGCCCACGATGTTCAGGCGCCGCACGTAGACGCGCCGGCCGGGATCGACGAAGAAGGTGAAGCTCGCCACGCGCTTGTCGCGGTCCACGTCCGGGACCGGGTTCACGTTGGCGAAGGAATAGCCGTCGTTGCCGAGGCGGTCCGTGATGCGCTTCACGCTGTCGATGATCTTCTCGCGCGAGAACGTGTCGCCCGCGCGCAGGGAGACGAGCTCCCGCAGCTCCCGCTCGGCCACAATCAGGTCGCCGCCGAACTTGACCTCGCCCAGCCGGTAGACCGGGCCCTCGGTGATCGCGATGGTGATGAAGATCTTCTCGCGGTCCGGCGTGATGGAGACCTGCGTCGAGTCGATCGAGAACTCGAGGTAGCCGCGGTTCAGGTAGAAGGAACGAAGCGTTTCGAGATCCGCGGTGAGCTTCTGCTTGGAGTACTGGTCGTCCTTGGTGATCCAGGTGAGCCAGCCCGGCGTGGTGAGCTGCATCGAGCGCAGGAGGCTCCTCTCGGAGAAGTCCTTCGCGCCGATGATGTTGATGTCGGAAATGCGCGTGATCTCGCCCTCGTCGATGTCGAAGCGCAGCGACACGCGGTTCCTCTCGAGGGGGGTGACCGTCGTCTTCACCGTCGAGGAATAAAAGCCCCGCGACGTGTACTGGCGCTTCAGCTCCTTTTCCGCGCGGTCGAGGAGCGACTTGTCGTAGATCTTGGCTTCCGCGATGCCCGCCTGTTTCAGGCCGTCCTTCAGGTTGTCCTTGGTGAACTCCTTCGCGCCCTCGATCTCGATCACCGAGATGGCGGGGCGTTCCTGCACGAAGACGATCAGCACGTCGCCTTCGGCCTCCAGCCGCACGTCCGAGTAGAAGCCGGTCGCGTAGAGCGCCTTCACCGCCCGCACGGACTTGTCGTCGTCGAGCCTCTCGCCGACCTTCACGGGCAGGTAGGAGAAGACCGTCCCGGCATCCGTGCGCTGGACGCCCTCGACGCGGATGTCCTTCACCACGAAGGGCTGGATGGCCAGCGCCGGAAGCGACGCGGTGAGCGCGCAGGCGATCGCGAGGCGCAGGGGGCGGAAGCGGGGATTTTTCAAGGCGGGTCAGCCCGTGAGGAGCCGGTTGATGTCGTTGTAGAAGGCGAAGAACGTGAGCCCGGCGAGGATCGCGAGACCGACGCGCTGGCCGATTTCCATCGTGCGCTCGGACACGGGAGATCCCTTCACGATCTCGGCCGAATAGTACACCAGGTGCCCCCCATCGAGCAGCGGGATGGGCAGGAGATTCAGCACCCCGAGGCTCACGCTCACGAGCGCGAGGAACCCCGCGAAGGACACCCAGCCGCGCTGCGCGGACTGCCCCGCGTAGTCGGCGATCGTGATGGGGCCGGAAAGATTCTTCCACGACACCTCGCCCAGCAGCATCTTGCCGAGCATCTTCAGGCTGAATACCGAGAGATCCCAGACGCGGTGCAGCGCCTTCGGCACCGCGGCAAGCGGGCCGTGGCGCACGGTGGTTGCCATGCGCTCCCAGGCGCTGCGCACCTCGGGGCCCGGCTCGACCTTGAGGAGCCCGATGCGCGCCTCGCCCTCGCCCACCGCCTCGGGGACCGCGGAAATCGTGATCTGCGTGCCGGCGCGCTCGACGTCGATGGAAAGCATCTGTCCCGCCGAGGCGCGCACGCGCGCCGTGAACTGCCCCCAGGTGGCCACGGGAACGCCGCCGATGGCGACGATCAGGTCGCCTTCGCGAAGCCCGGCGCGATCGCCCGCGCCGCCGGGGACCACGCGCCCGAGGGTGGCGGCCACCTGCGGCGTATGGCTCCTCAGGCCGAGCTTCTGCAGGAAGTCGCGGTCGAGGTCGTCCCTGGAAAGCGACGACAGGTCGAGCGAACGCGTGCCGCGCTCTCCGCGCCCGCCCTCGATCTCGAGCGCCACGGCACCCCCGCGCACCGCCTCCTGGAGCAGCAGCCAGCGGACGTCGGTCCACGTGGCCGTGGGCTCGCCGCCGACGGCGCGGATCATGTCGCCGTCGGCGAGTCCCGCCGCCGCGGCCGCCGTGGCCCGGGGCGGCTCTCCGACGATCGGCTTCACGCCGGGCAGCCCGGTCACGAAGAGCGCCCAGTAGAGGAGGAACGCCGCGAGGAAGTTCGCCGCGGGCCCGGCGAGCACGACCGCGATCCGCTTGCCCACGGGCTGCAGGTCGAACGCGCGGTGGCGCTCGGCGGGAGCCACCTCGACTTCCCGCGAGTCGAGCATCTTCACGTAGCCGCCGAGCGGGAAGGCCGCGATCACCCACTCGGTGCTGTCGCGGCCGAGGCGGCGGATCCACAGGGGGCGGCCGAAGCCCACGGAGAAGCGCAGGATCTTCACGCCGGAGAGCCGCGCCACGGCGTAGTGGCCCCATTCGTGGACCACCACGAGGAGCCCCACGGTGACGAGGAAGGAAGCGATCGTGTAGAGGGCGCCGGACATGGGTTCGATTCTCGCCGATTTCAGCCGGCGGGGCGCCCGAGGCGGGAAATCTCCCGGCGGGCCGCCTCCCGAGCTTCGCGGTCGGCTGCCCATGCGGTCTCGAGCGAGTCGAGGGCTTCGACAGCGGTGGCGGCCAGGACGTTCTCGATGACCGCCGCGATGGCGGTGAAAGGGAGCGCGCCGGCGAGGAAGCTCTCCACGGCGACCTCGTTGGCGGCATTGAGGATGGCCGGCGCCGTGCCGCCGCGCTCGAGCGCGGCGAAGGCGAGCCCCACGCAGGAAAGCGCTGCGTCGACGCGGCCGAACTCGAGCCCGCCCAGGGTGGTGAAGTCCACCGGGGCCACGCCCGCGTCGATCCGCTCCGGCCAGGCGAGCGCGCAGGCGATGGGCGTGCGCATGTCCGGGGCGCCCAGTTGCGCGATGACGGACCCGTCGCGGTACTCGACCATGGAGTGGACCACGCTCTGCGGATGGACCACGACCTCGATCGCCTCGCGGGGCGCGCCGAAGAGCCAGAACGCCTCGATCACCTCGAGGCCCTTGTTCATCATGGTGGCCGAATCGACGGAGATCTTGCGGCCCATGACCCAGTTGGGATGCGCACAGGCCTCGTCGGGGGTGACCCGCGCCAGCCGCTCCGGCGTGGCCGTGCGGAACGGGCCGCCCGAGGCGGTGAGGAGGATCCGCCGCACGCCCGCGCGACCCGCCTCGCCGGCGCGTCCGCAGGCGAAGCCGCGCGGCAGCGACTGGAACACCGCCGAGTGCTCGCTGTCGACGGGCAGCAGTGTTCCGCCGCCTTGCGCGAGCGCGGCGAGGAAGAGCGAGCCGGAGACGACGAGCGCCTCCTTGTTGGCGAGCAGCACGTGCTTGCCGGCGCGCGCGGCGGCGAGCGTTCCCGGCAGGCCCGCGGCACCGACCACGGCGGCGACGACGGCGTCGGCTTCCGGGAGCGCGGCCACGCGCTCGAGCGATTCCGGCCCCGCCAGCACCTCGGTGGCCACGCCCTTCGCGCGCAGGCTCGCCCGCAGGGCCTCGGCGGCGGCAAGGTCCGCTACCGCCGCGTAGCGAGGCGCGAACCGCTCGCACTGCGCTGCGAGTTTCTCGTGGCTCGACCGCGCCGCAAGCGCCACGACCTCGAAGCGGTCGGGGTGGCGCGCCACGACGTCGAGCGTGCTCTCCCCGATCGACCCGGTGGACCCGAGGATGGTCAGCCTCTTCATGGAAACGTGAGCAGCAGCGCGGCCACGGGCAGCACCGGCATGAGGGCGTCGACGCGGTCGAGGACACCGCCGTGCCCGGGAAGCAGCCCGCTCGAATCCTTGCGGCCCGCCCCGCGCTTCATCCACGACTCGAACAGGTCGCCCTCCACGGAGAGCACCGCGAGGGCGAGCATCGCAAGCGCGGTGAGCCAGGGGCCGAATGACTCGAGGAGTGCGGCGGCCGTCCCCGGGTGCGTGCGCGCCCAGGCGCCCAGGGCTGCCCCGTAGACGAGCACGCCCAGCAGGGCCCCGGCAACGCCTTCGCGGGTTTTTCCGGGGCTGATGGATGGCGCGAGCTTGCGGCGGCCGAAGCGGCGCCCGGCGAAATAGGCCGAGATGTCGGCCACCCACACGAGGGCGGCCACGCCAAGCAGCAGCCAGGGGCCCGCTTCGCGCAGCACCACGAACGCGGACCACATCGGCCAGATCGCGACCCATCCGGCGAGCCCGCCGACCCACGGCTCGGGCCGCAACTGGAGGCCGAGCCACAGCGGCACCGCGAAGATCCAGAAATACGCCGAGGCGACGAAGGAAGCCTGCGCCACGTTCGCGAAGACCCCGGCAGGCCCGCGCAGGTAGAGCACGGCGAGCGCGCCCGCGATCGCGCCGGACAGCAGGAGGTAGAGGCCCTTCGAGCCAGCGCGGAATGCGCACAGGCGCGACCACTCCCAGCACGAGACCAGCGCGATCACGGCGGCGAACACGGCCCAGGGCGCGGAGCCCGCGAAGAACACCATCCCCAGGAGCAGGAGAAGCAGGGCGATCGCGGTGAGGACGCGCGTCTTGAGCATGCGGCGGCCCGGAGGATCGGCTAGCCGACCCTGGGCTGGGGAAGGCTCGCGGCCAGCTGCTCGCTCGTGCGGCCGAATGCGCCGCTCGCGCGAACGGTACGACGCAATGGCCTCGTCGAGCGCGTCGGCGCCGAAATCGGGCCAGAGAACAGGGGTGAAGTGCAGCTCCGTGTAGGCAAGCTGCCACAGGAGGAAGTTGGAGATCCGCTCCTCGCCGCCGGTGCGGATGAAGAGATCGGGCTCCGGCGCGAAATGCATCGACAGGTGTCGCGCGAGGAGCTCCTCGGTGATCTCCTCGCCCGGGTACTCGGCGCGGCAGCGGTTGGCGGCCTGCAGGATGTCCCAGCGCCCGCCGTAGTTGGCCGCAACGGTGAGCGTGAGGCGTTCGTTCGCGGCGGTGAGCGCCTCGGCGCGGCGGATGTGCTCCACGATCACCGGATCGAACGCCGAGAGGTCGCCTATCACCCGGAAGCGGATGCCGTTTCCGTGCAGCTTGCCGACCTCCTGCTCGAGCGCCTTCAGGAAGAGCTGCATGAGGAAGGTGACTTCCTCGCTGGGGCGGCGCCAGTTCTCGCTGGAGAACGCGAAGAGCGTGAGGCATTCGACGCCGCGGGCGGCGCAGGCCTTCACCACCTCGCGGACCGCCTCGACGCCGCGGCGGTGGCCGGCCACGCGCGGCAGGAAGCGCTTCTTCGCCCAGCGGCCGTTGCCGTCCATGATGATGGCGACGTGGCGCGGCACGTCCCCGGCCGGGGGAACGGCGAGCGTGCTGCTCTCGTGGGCGGTCATGGCGCGGGTCGGGGGCGTCCGGGACGGTCGGGCCGCGTGGCCTCAGACCGCCATCAGTTCCTTTTCCTTCTCGGCGACCATCTTGTCGATGTCGCCGACCGCCTTGTCGGTGAGCTTCTGCACCTCGTCCTGGGCGCGCTTCTCCTCGTCCTCGGGCACGTCGTGCTTCTTCAGCATCTCCTTCAGGTGCGTGTTCGCGTCGCGGCGGACGTTTCGCACGGCGACCTTCGCCTCCTCGCCCTCGTGGCGCACGATCTTGGTCAGCTCGCGGCGGCGCTCCTCGGTGAGCGAGGGCATGGGAACGCGGATCATGTCGCCGGAGGTGGCGGGATTCACGCCCAGGTCGGAGTCGCGGATGGCGCGCTCCACCGTCTGCACCATCTTCTTCTCGTAGGGCTGCACGCCGATCGTGCGCGCGTCGACGAGCGTCACGTTGGCGACCTGGTTGATCGGGGTGGGCGTGCCGTAGTAGTCGACTCTCAGGTGGTCGAGGAGACCCACGTGGGCGCGGCCCGTGCGGACCTTGGCGAGGTTGTGCCGGAGCGTCTCGAGGGATTTCGTCATCTTCTCGGCGGCCTGCTTCTTGATGTCGTCCATGTTCTGCTGAGCCATGCTTCCTCCGGGTTTCAGCTGTGCACCAGGGTGCCTTCGGGCTCCCCCATCACGACGCGCCTGAGCGCGCCTTCCTTGAAAATGGAGAAGACGTTGATGGGCAGGCGCTGGTCGCGGCAGAGTGCCAGCGCCGTGGCGTCCATCACCTTGAGGTTCTTCACGAACGCCTCGTCGAAGGTGAGCTTGTCGTAGCGCGTCGCACTCGGGTCCTTCATCGGGTCGGCGGTGTAGACGCCGTCGACCTTGGTCGCCTTGAGCACGATCTGCGCCTCCACCTCGCGGCCACGCAGCGCGGCGGCGGTGTCGGTGGTGAAGAAGGGGTTCCCGGTGCCCGCGGCGAAGATGACGATCTTGCCCTCTTCGAGGTAGCGGATCGCCTTGCCGCGGATGTAGGGCTCGCAGACGGGCTCGATGTTGAGCGCGGACTGCACCCGCGCCACGAGCCCGGCGCGATTCATCGCGTCCTGGAGTGCCAGCGCGTTGATGACGGTCGCGAGCATGCCCATGTAGTCGGCGGTGGCACGGTCCATCCCCGCGGCACCCTGGGAGACGCCGCGGAAGATGTTGCCCCCGCCTATCACCACGCCCACCTGCACGCCGAGCTCGGCGACCTCCTTCACCTGGCCGACGATGCGCTCGATGACGGCCCGGTTGATGCCGTAGGGGTCGTCCCCCATGAGCGCCTCGCCGGAGAGCTTGAGCAGGATGCGCGTGTACGCGGGAGTGGTCATGGGCGCTCGGCTGGGTTGCGGGTCCTGGGGCGAGCCGTTCAGGCCGCGGACTTTGTCATCGCCGCCACTTCGGCAGCGAAGTCGTCCTGCTTCTTCTCGATGCCCTCGCCCACGACGAGGAAGCGGTAGCCCAGCACCCTGGCACCGGCCTTGGCGAGCATCTTCTCCACCGTGAGCTTGTCGTCCTTCACGAAAGGCTGGCCGAGGAGGGTCACCTCGCCCAGGAACTTGTTGATGCCGCCCTCGACCATCTTCGCCGCGATCTCGGGGGGCTTGCCGGATTCGCGCGCCCTCGCCTCGAGGATCGTGCGCTCGGCCGCGACCGTGTCCGCGGGCACCTGGTCCTTCGAGAGGAACCTCGGCTTGGCGAAGGCGATGTGCATGGCGACGTCCTTGCCGACCGCCTCCTGGCCCTCGTACTCGACCGTGCACGCCGATCTTCACGCCGTGCACGTACTGCGCCAGTCGCCCGCCGGCCTGCACGCGCTCGAAGCGGCGCACGGCGATGTTCTCGCCGATCTTCTGCACCAGCGCCTGGCGGATCTCCTCCACGGTCTTGCCGTCCAGCTTCGCGGCCGAAAGGGCGGCCACGTCGGCGGGATTGCCGCTCGCGACGATCCCGGCGAGGGCGCCCGCGAAGGCGGCGAAATCCGGGTTCTTCGCGACGAAGTCGGTCTCGCAGTTGACCTCGACCAGGGCGCCGAGCTTGCCGTCGGCGGCGAGGTGCAGGCCCACCGCGCCCTCGGAAGCCACGCGCGCGGCCGCCTTCGAAGCCTTGGCGCCGCTCTTGATGCGCAGCAGTTCCTCGGCCTTCTTCAGGTCGCCGCCCGATTCCTCGAGCGCCTTCTTGCACTCCATCATGCCGAGCCCGGTAAGCTCGCGCAGGTCCTTCACCATGCTCGCGGTGATGTCCGCCATTGTCATTGCTCCATTCGCATTGCGGATGCGAAAAGGGGGCGTAGAGCCCCCTGTCCGCGGGATGTTCCGGCCCCTGGCCCTTTAGCCTTTGGCTTCCTCGGCTTCCTCGACCTCGACGAAATCCTCCGTCGAGGCGACCGGCGCCACCATCTCGGTGATCACCTGGCTCCTGCCCTCGAGGATCGCGTCGGCCACGCCCCGGGCGTAGAGCCGGATGGCGCGGGTCGAGTCGTCGTTGCCCGGGATGATGTAGTCGACGCCGTCGAGCGAGTTGTTCGTGTCGACCACGCCCACGATGGGCACGCCGAGCTTCTTCGCCTCGGTGACCGCGATCTTGTGGAAGCCCACGTCGATCACGAAGAGGGCGTCGGGGATGCCGCCCATGTCCTTGATGCCGCCCAGGGAACGCTCGAGCTTCTCCTTCTCGCGAGCGAACGTGAGGCCCTCCTTCTTGGAGAGCTTCTCGACGGAGCCGTCGGCGGTCATCTGGTCGATCTCCTTCAGGCGCTTGATCGACTGCTTGACCGTCTTGAAGTTGGTGAGCATGCCGCCGAGCCACCGGTAGTCCACGTACGGGGCACCGGCCCGCTGGGCCTCTTCCTTGACGATGTCGCGCGCCTGGCGCTTGGTGCCGACGAAGAGGACCTGCCCCTTGTTGGCGGTGAGCGTGCGCACGAACTTGAGCGCCTCCTGGTACATCGGAAGCGATTTCTCGAGGTTGATGATGTGGATCTTGTTGCGGGCGCCGAAGATGAACGGGCTCATCTTCGGGTTCCAGTAGCGCGTCTGGTGGCCGAAATGCACGCCGGCCTCCAGCATCTGGCGCATGGTGACGGACATCGGTATTGCTCCTGTGGTTAAGGTTGGCCTCCCCTCGCGAACCCGGTTGCCCGGGACCTTAGCCTTGACTGGCGAGGGTGCGGATTTGCCCTGGGTCGAAAAAAGCGCCTTCACCCCGGACAGACGGCGATTATAGCCGGAAAAGGGCCTGATTTTCAAATACATGACTCTCCCGGCCGGTACCGGTCCGGGAGAGCGCGGCAGGCACGCCGGGATCGCGCGGGATGCGCGGGCCGGGGCGCGAACCGGAGTTCGCGTCCGCGACCGAAGACCGTGGGCCGAAGACCGGCGCTACGGACGCCCGCAACGCTCCGGGGGCTGCTGAAGGATCGCGTCGACCGCTTCCTGGGACATCGACTGCGCGACGTACTGCAGGCCGGTGAGCGCACGGATGTCACCCGCGAACGCGCGCAGGTGATTGCGCGAGCCGCACGCGAGGTTCGCGTACACGCGGGCGATGTCGGGCTTCGTCGTGCGCGCGGCGGAGAATTCGAGGTCCAGCAGGTCCATCTCCTCGACGAGCCCGCCCGCGTGCAGCGCCCCGAGCTCGCTCGCGAGGCCCTGCTGGAGGAGCGTGGCATGGAGCGCCTGGAGCTCGGCGTCGCCGAACTCCCCGACGAGCATTCCGGCGACGGGATCGGGCAGGGCGTAGGCGCGAATCAGGCGCAACACCGCGTCCATGTGCTTCTGCTCCGCGTTCGCGACGAAGGCGAAGGGTGCCGCCTGCCAGGTCTCGGCAAAGGCGAGATAGAGGTCGCGGGAGAACTTCTCCTCCTCGCGCATGTAGGTAAGGTCGACGACCTCCTCGGGCGTGGGCGAAACGTAAGGGACGACCGCCGGCACGCGGGGGCCCATGGGGCCCGCGGCGACGGCGGGAAGCGGCGCGCCGAGCGATAGGCATACGGCGACAGCCAGGGAACTTGCGGTGTGGGCGAGCATGGTGGGACTCCTTTCGTTGGGACGGGAAAAGGAAACGGGCTCCGCGTCATCGGCCTGCGCCGCGGCCACGGCGAGCGCCGCCGGCCGGCCCCTGGCGGGACTCGAATCCCGCGCCGAACCGGTCGTGACGGAAACTTCTCGGCTTGCCGGCCTCGGAAGCGGCGTCCTTCGGACGGACCGACGATTCGCACGCCTCGCCACCGGCGGCAGGTGGACGTCCCGGGCACGGCGGGTTTCGCCTCCGGGCGCGTCCGCGACGGCCTCGCCCGGCGCGTTGCGTTCGGGCGGCAGGTCGCCGGATGCCCAGGCGCCCGTCGCCACCAGTCCGAGCGCAAGCAGAAGCCCCGCGTGCCCGGCCATTCGAATGCGATGCGTCGCCTCGTTCATGGGATCCACTGTCGACCCCGGGCGTTTCGAATCGCTTGCACACTCGAAACAGGTTGTATCAGGTTGTTTCGCGGGACCGCTTCGGGCTCGCGTTGCCGCTACCATGTCGTTCGGGCCCATGCGCGGCACTTCGGGCATGGACACCGGTTCGGCATGGAAGCACACACCGCACAACGCATCCTGGTGGTGGACGACGACGTCGCGCTGCGCGACCTGGTCGAGAGCTACCTCGAGACCAACGGCTTCGACGTGAGTTGCGTCGGCGACGGGGGCGGCCTGCGCGAAAGCCTCGCGCAATCCACCCCGGATCTCGTGGTCCTCGACCTCATGCTCCCGGGCGACGACGGCCTGGTGCTGCTGCGCGAGATTCGCGCGAGCGGCGGCCCCCCGGTCATCATCGTCTCGGCGCGCGGCGAGGAGGTCGACCGCGTGGTGGGGCTCGAAGTGGGCGCGGACGACTACCTCGCGAAGCCCTTCGGGCCGAGGGAGCTGCTCGCGCGCGTGCGCGCGGTGCTGCGGCGTGGGAGCACGGCCGGCGTTTCGCGGCGCGCCCAGAGCCACGCTTTCGGGCCGTACCGGGTCGACATTCCTTCACGCGTCCTGTCCGGTCCATCGGGGGAAATCGCGCTGACCGGCGGCGAGTTCGAGCTGCTGCGGATCTTCCTCGAGCATCCCAACCGCGTGCTTTCGCGCGACCAGCTGATCTCGCTGATGAAGGGCTACGAGCGCGATCCGTTCGACCGCAGCGTGGACGTGCGCGTCGCCCGGTTGCGCCGCAAGATCGAGCCGGACCCGGAATCGCCCGTGTACCTGCGCACCATCTGGGGGCAAGGCTATCTCTTCGCGCCGAACGGCGGGACATCGAAGTGAGGCGCAGCCGGTCGCTTTTTCGCCGCACGGCGCTCACCGTGGCCGCGGGACTCCTCGTGTTCCAGGTGACGGCGGGGCTCGCGCTGTTCGTGAACGTGCTCATTCCGCTCGCGCAGCGTTCCGCCGACGATTTCTCCGCCTTGCTCGTCCTGTCGGCGCGGACGTGGGTGGAACTGCCGCCCGGCACGCGCCCGGCGTTCGCCGCCGAACTCGCCTCGAGCCACGGCCTCGACGTGGCGGAGGCGCCGGAGTCGCGAGGCGACGAGGTGGGACACCACCCCTACCTCAACTTCCTGCGCGAGGCGCTGGCGCCGCGCGTGGACCCCGGCACCGTGGCCCGCGTGACGGAAGCGCCGGACGGACGCTTCCACGCCGACGTTCCGATGGCGGGCCGGGTCCTGCGCTTCAGCTTCTCGAAGGACCTCGTGACGCCGCGCCCGATGCGGGCATTCTGGTGGACCCTGGCGGCCGCGCTTCTCGTCACCCTCGTCGTCGCATGGCAACTGGCGCGGCGGGTGAGTTCTCCGGTGGCGCAGCTCGCGCGCGCCGCCCGCGAGATCGGCGAGGGCGGGATGCCGCGGCGCCTTTCGGAGGCGGGCGATCGCGAACTGGCGGAACTCGCACGCGCGTTCAACGAGACCGCGGCCCGCCTCGCGGCCCAGCGCGAGAACCAGGCGACGCTGCTCGCCGGCGTGTCCCACGACCTGCGCAGCCCGCTCTCGCGGCTCCGGATGGCGCTGGGAATTCTCGGCGAGGAGCGGTCCTCCCCGCTCGTCGCGAAGATGGAGGCGGACATCACCGAGATGGACGCCCTCATCCGCGCGCAGCTGGAGCTCGCCCGAGCCCGCGAGCGCGAGCCCGTGCGCCTGACCGACCTCGACGACCTGCTCGCCGGGCGCGTCCAGGCGGCCTCGACGCTGGCGCCCGGGGAAGTGCGCCTGCGCACGACGGGCGGACCCTGCCGCGTGGCCGTGGCACCGGTCGCGTTGCAGCGAATCGTGAACAACCTGGTCGAAAACGCACTGGCGCACGGAGGAACGAAACGCGTGGACGTCGTCCGCCGGCGCTGCCGCCGTGCGATCTTCGTCGGCGTTCGCGATGGTGGACCGGGAATTCCGGCGGACCTGCGGGAGGCCGTGATGCGGCCGTTCTTCCGGCTGGAGCCTTCGCGCAACCGCGCCACCGGCGGCAGCGGCCTCGGGCTCGCCATCGCGCGGCAGCTCGCCGAAACCCACGGCTGGCGGCTCGCGATCAAGAGCCGGCGCGGCGGCGGAACCAGCGTCTGGCTCGCGATCGGTCTTGCCTGACCGGCGGTGACGCTTGCCACCCGGACGCGGTGCCCGTCGGCACGGGGCGCGCCAAGGCGCGCCCCGGCGAATCCGGGTCAGCGGCCCCTGCCCCTGGCGCCGCCGCCTTGGCCACCGGCCTTCCCGTATTGCCCGCCCGACCCCGAGCCGTCGCGGGCCATCGTGCCCCGGCCTTGTCCCCTTGCAGCATCGCCCTGGCCGCGGCTCGCCTGCGCCTCGGCGCGCTGCTCCGGGGTCATCGCGTTCATTTCTGGCCTGCCGTTGCACGCGAAAGGCCTCGCGCTCCGGGGTCATCGCGTTCATCTCGGCCTGCCGTTGCACGCGCAGGGTCTCGCGCTGCTCCGGGGTCATGGCGTTCATCTCCGCCTGCCGCTGGGCGCGGAAGGCGTCGCGTTGCTCCGGGGTCATTCCCGAGGGAACGACGCCCGGCGTGAACTGCGCAAGTCCCGCTGCCGAGACCGCGAGTCCGAGAACCAGCACTGCATAGCGAGGGATGTTCCGGGTGATCATCATGAGCTCCTGTGGGGTGGGCTGCGTTGCAGGGATCAGGTTGCTTGCCTGACGAACCCATGATGGGAGCGATGTGATGCCGTGCGATTTCCGCATTGCGCCGGGTTGTTTCAATGGGTTTCGGGGTGCCGCTATAATTGCGCCTCACCCATCGAAGCACTGAACCGTGGCGATCCAGCTCAAGAACCCGCAGGAAGTCGAACAGATGCGCATCGCCGGCCGGCTTGCGGCGGAAGTGCTCGACTTCGTCACCCCGCACGTGAAACCCGGCGTGACCACGGAGCACCTCGACCGGCTCTGCCACGACTACATGGTGAACGTGCAGGCACCACGCCCGCGCCCCTGGACTACGCCCCCGGGCCACCGCCCGTACCGAAGTCGATCTGCACCTCGGTGAACCACCAGGTCTGCCACGGGTGCCCGGCGAGAAGGTACTGAAGCAGGGCGACATCGTGAACATCGACATCACCGTCATCAAGGACGGCTGGCATGGCGACACGAGCCGGATGTTCTTCGTGGGCGAGCCCTCGATCCAGGCGCGGCGCCTGTGCGAGTCGACCTACGAGTGCATGTGGAAGGGCATCGAGCAGGTGCGCGCGGGCGCGAGCCTGGGCGACATCGGCCACGCCGTGCAACGCCACGCGGAGTCGCGCGGCTACAGCATCGTGCGCGAGTTCTGCGGCCACGGCATCGGCCGGCGCTTCCACGAGGAGCCGCAGGTGCTGCACTACGGCCGCCCGGACTCCGGCATCACCCTCGAGGCGGGCATGACCTTCACCATCGAGCCGATGGTGAACGCGGGCCGGCGCGACATCCGCGCGCTCGCCGACGGCTGGACCATCGTCACCGCCGACCATTCGCTCTCCGCGCAGTGGGAGCACACCGTCTCGTGACGCCGGAAGGCTTCGAGGTCCTCACGCTCTCCGCCGGACGCCCGCCGTGCCCGCCTTCGTCGGCGCTTCCCGTTCCGCGACCGTCGCGCCCTGAGCGCGCCGGGCCGCGGCGGCGAGCGCGCCGCGGACAGGCCATGCACCCCTCCGCCCCCGGCACCGCCCGCATCGCGCCACCGCGCGCAGCCGACCCCGCGCAGGCGCGCCGCTGGCTCAAGGCCCGGCGCGAGGCCTTGCGCGAGCGCTACCTGCGCCGCCGCGATCCGCAGCGCTGCCTCGCCGCGCACGCCGCGCTCGTCGACGCCTTCCTCGTGCGCCTGTGGGCCGGAAGCATCCACGACCCGGGGCTCGCGCTGGTCGCGGTGGGCGGCTACGGCCGCGCGCGGCTCTTTCCGCAGTCCGACGTCGATCTCCTCGTGCTGCTCCCCGACGGCAGGACTCCCGACGGCGACATCGAGCGTTTCGTGGGGCTCCTGTGGGACTGCGGCCTGGAGCCCGGCATCAGCGTGCGCACGCTCTCCGAGTGCGTGGAGGAGGCGGCCAAGGACGTGACGGTGGACACGAGCCTGCTCGAGTCCCGGCCCGTCGCCGGCCACACCTCCCTTGTCGCGGAACTGGCCGGCCGCCTCGCCGCACGCCGCAACGTGCGCGATTACTTCCGCGCCAAGGTCGAAGAGCAGCGGCGGCGCCACGACCGCTTCCAGGAGGCCGCCTACAACCTGGAACCCAACATCAGGAAAGCCCCGGGGGCTGCGCGACCTGCACACGGTGCTGTGGGCGGCGCGCGCGGCCGGGCTCGGCGCGAGCTGGCAGGAACTCGCCGCCCAGGACATCATCACCGCGCGCGAGGCGGCGGGCATCACGCGCAACGAGCGGGTCCTCCAGGACCTGCGCATCCGCCTGCACTACCTCGCGGGAAGGCGCGAGGACCGGCTCGTCTTCGACCACCAGATCGAAATCGCGCGGCAGCTGAAGCTCGAGGGCACCGGATCGCTCGTGGCATCCGACCTGCTCATGCGCCGCTACTACCTCGCGGCCAAGGCGATCTGGCGCTTCAACCAGATCCTCATCGCCAACCTCTACGCGCGCATCGTGCCGGCGCGGGAGCGCAAGATCCGCAGCCTCGACGCCGACTTCCGGATGGTCGACTACACGCTCGACCTGTGCGACGAGTCCCTCTTCGAGCGCGAGCCGGGCAAGATCCTCGAGACCTTCCGCCGGCTCCAGGAGGACCGCGGCATCGCGAACCTCTCGGCCACGGCGCTGCGCTCGCTGTCGCGCGCGCTCCCGCGGATCGACCGCGCCTTCCGCGAGGACCCGCAGAACCGCCGCCGCTTCATGGACATCGTGTGCGGCGACCGCTTCACCTGGACCCTGCGGCGCATGAGCCGCTACGGCGTCCTGGGCCGCTATCTCCCGGCCTTCGGGCGGATCACGGGGCAGATGCAGCACGACCTCTTCCACGTCTACACCGTGGACGAGCACACCCTCATGGTGATCCGCAACCTGCGGCGCTTCCGGCTCCCGCAGTTCGACCTCGAGCACCCGTTCTGCTCGAAGCTCATGCAGGAGTTCGACGCCCCCGAGGTGCTCTACCTCGCCGCGCTCTTCCACGACATCGCCAAGGGCCGCGGCGGCGACCACTCGACGCTCGGCGCGCGCGACGCCGAGCGCTTCTGCCGCGCGCACGGTGTGGCGAAGGCCGACGCGAGGCTCGTGGCGTGGCTCGTCGCGAACCACCTCGTGATGTCCTCGACCGCCCAGAAGCAGGACCTGTCCGACCCCGAGGTGATCTCCCAGTTCGCCGCCCACACCCGCGACGAGCGCACCCTCACCGCCCTCTACATCCTCACCGTCGCGGACATCCGCGGCACGAGCCCGAAGGTGTGGAACGCGTGGAAGGGAAAGCTCCTCGAGGACCTCTTCCGCTCCACGCGCCGCATCCATCGCGGCGACACGGACTACGCCGCCAAGGCGATCGAGGCGAAGAAGGCGGAGGCCCTGCGCATCTTCCGCCAGTACGTCCCCGATGCCGGCGGCCACGAGGCGCTGTGGAAGCACTTCGGCGAGAACTACTTCCAGCGCTTCGAGACGAGCGAGATCGGCTGGCACACGCGCACGCTGTGCCTGCGCCCGTCGCCGGCCCGCGCCGTGGTGCGCGCCCGCCTCTCGCCGATCGGCGAAGGCTTGCAGGTGATGGTCTACGCCCGCGACCAGCCCGGCGTGTTCGCGCGCATCACCGGGTTCTTCGAGCGCCGCCAGCTCGACATCGCCGCGGCGAAGATCTACACGACCGGGCACGGCTACGCGCTGGACGGCTTCCAGGTCCTGTCGCGCTCGCGCGAGGGCGAACACTACCGCGACCTGATCCACCAGGTGGAGGAAGGCCTCGCCACCGCCCTCGCGCCGGACGAACCGCTGGGCGAGGCGCCCACCGGACGCGTCTCCCGGTGGGTCAAGCACTTTCCCTTCGAGCCCAAGGTCGAGATCGTGCGCACGCGCACGGGCGACGCCTGGCAGGTCTTCGCGACCTGCGCGGACCGGCCGGGGCTCCTGTCGGCCATCGCGCGGGCGCTGCTCGCCGCGGGCCTCAACCTCGTGGATGCGCGCGTGACCACGCTGGGCGCGCGCGCCGAGGACGTGTTCGTCGTGAACGGCCCGGCGCTGGAGCACGAGGCCGGCCGCGAGGCCTTCGCGGAGACGCTTCGCCTGGTGCTGGACGGCCGGGAATAGGGCGCGGGCCGCGCGATCAGTGCAGGATGGCGCCCGGCGCGGCAGGCTCGCCGCCGGGCGGCGGCAGGCCCGGCAGCGGAAGGTCGGAATACGCGATCGCGAGATTGCGCCCCGCGCGCTTGGCCGCGTAGAGCGCCCGGTCGGCCTGATCGACGAGCGTGTCCGCCACGACATGGTCGTCGGGCACGCACCCGGTGACCCCGAAGCTCACCGTGACGATGTCCGCGACTTCCGAGCCGCGGTGCGCGATCCCCAGCGCCGCCACGGCGCGCCTGGCCTCCGCGGCGCAATGGCGGGCGGCATCCTCCGTGGTGTCGGGCAGGATCAGCGCGAATTCCTCGCCCCCGTAGCGCGCCGCCACGTCGACCGGCCGGCGGCACGCCGTGCGCAGCGCCGCGGCGATCTTCCGCAGGCACTCGTCGCCCGCGGGATGCCCATAGGCGTCGTTGAAGGCCTTGAAGTAGTCGACGTCGGCCATCACGAGCGCGATCGGCCGGTGCTCCCGCCGCGCGCGACCCAGCTCGCGCATGAGTTCCAGGTCGAAGCGGCGCCGGTTGGCGAGCCCCGTGAGGCCGTCCTGGGTCGACAGTCGCGCGAGGCGCTCGTTGGCCTCGCGCAGCTCGAGCGTGACGGCCATGAGTTCGCGGCGCATGTCGTCGAGCCTGCGCATGGCGCGGATCTTCGCCTCCAGCACCACGGGGCTCACGGGCTTGGTGAGGTAGTCGTCTCCTCCCGCCTCGATGCCGCGCGTGAAGTCCGCGTCGTCCTCCATGGAGGTGAGGAAGATCACCGGGACCCAGTGCTCCGTGCTCTGCTGGCGGATGCGCCGCACCACCTCGAGGCCGTCCATGCCCGGCATCTGCACGTCGATCAGCACCAGGTCCGGCTTCTCGCTCCGGAAGAGCTCGAGCGCCTGGATGCCGTCCTCGGCCTCCACCGCGTCGAGCCCCAGGCGCTTGAGGATGCGCAGCGTGGCGAAGCGCATCACGCGGGCGTCGTCGGCTATGAGGACCTTGTAGATGGCGGCCTCCGCGGGACCCTAGCGCGTGCCCAGGGGCTCGGACTGCGACAGCAGCACGCGGCGGTCGAAGAGCGTGCGCTGCGCGGGCGCGAGGCTCGCGTAGAGCGCCTTCAGGTTCGCGCCGGCCTCGGCCATCGCGTCGGCGCGCGTGCGCTCGTCGGCGGCGAGCGCGGCCAGGATTCCCGGCGCGTCGGGTGCCGGCGCATCCTCCGCGCGCGGGGCCATCATCCGCTTCATCCGCTGGCGCGTGACCTCGGCCGCATCGCGCACGCTCCGGTCGAAGGGGCCCCAGAGCCGGTCCTGGGAATCGTCGAGCTTCAGGTCCGTGCGCAGCGACGGGAGCTCGCGCTCGAGCGCGAACACCGGGTCCATGGTCCGCCGGGCCCGCGGGGCATCGTCGGCGCGCTCCTGCGCCGCCCGGGGCTCGAGCCGGCTGCGGCGCTGCCCACCCGGGGACTGCGCCTCGGCGGCGAGCGAGGCCAGCACGCAGCCGATGACGATCGCCCTCGGAAGTCCCGCGCTCATGGCCGCTCTTCCCCGCTCATTCCACCGGGCGGCCGTCGCTCAGCCGCAGCCAGCCGCGGATCACGCGGTAGAGATACCAGATGAAGAGGATAGTGAACGGCAGCCACGCGATCGGCAGGCCGATGATCGAGAAGAAGAGCACCGCCGTGAGGACCGCGCAGATCACGATCCACAGGAGCCCCCACCAGAAGGTGCGCGAAAGCCACGAGATGTGGGATTCGATGAAGGTGCCGCGCACGTCGTCGCGCCGCACGATCCCCAGGATGATCGCGATCACCGCGAGCAGCCACGCCGTGAAGGGCGCCAGCGCGTGCAGCAGGTACAGCACGTGGGTGAAGTTCGTCTCGCGTTCGCTGTCCCGCCCGGGGGCGGCCACGGGGTCGGTGCTCATGGCTTCATCCTTTCCATGGGTTTGCAGGGGCTTGGGTCAATCATCCCGGCCGGGATCCTCGCCGGGGAACAGCACATCGGTGAACCCGAAGCGGCTCATGTCGGTCATGCGCATGGGATAGAGGATGCCGTCGAGATGGTCGCACTCGTGCTGCACCACCCGCGCGTGGAAGCCCTCGGCGAGGCGATCGACCGGGGCGCCGCGCTCGTCGAAGCCGGTGTAGCGGATGCGCGTGCGCCGCGCCACCACGCCGCGAAGACCCGGCACCGAAAGGCACCCTTCCCAGCCCTCCTCCACCTCGTCGCCGAGGAAGGTGATCGCGGGATTGACCAGCACCGTGAAAGGCACCTCCTCCGCGTCCGGATAGCGGGGGTTGGACGTCACGCCGAATATCACCACGCGCACGCTCTCGCCGATCTGCGGTGCGGCGAGCCCCGCGCCGTCCTCGTGCGCCATGGTGTCCTGCATGTCCGCGACCAGTCGCGCGAGCTCCGGCGTGCCGAAGCGCTCGACCGGCCGCGCGACCTGGGCGAGCACGGGGCTTCCCATGCGCAGCACCTCACGGATGGCCATGGTGCTTCACCACCTCCTCGACCACGCGGCGCACGCGCGCCATGGCTTCTCCCAGGACCGCGGTGATCTGCTCGAGGGAGATCGACTCCGCGCTCGTCCCGCGCCCCGCCGCGGGGTTGGCCACCACCGCGAGCGCCGCGTAGGAGATCCCGAGCTCTCGCGCGAGCGCCGCCTCCGGCATCCCCGTCATCCCCACGAGGTCGGCGCCGTCGCGCTCGAGCCGGTTCACCTCCGCGGCCGTCTCCAGCCGGGGGCCCTGCACGGCCGCGTAGGTCCCGCGGGCAGACACGGCGATGCCCGCGTCGGCGGCGGCCTCGATGAGCATGCCGCGCGTCACCTCGCAGTACGGGTGCGTGAAGTCCACGTGCACGACGGGCTGCTCGGCGCCCTCGAAGAAGGTCGACCTCCGCCCCCACGTGTAGTCGATGATCTGGTCGGGAATGACGATGGCGCCCGCCGCGAGGCCCGCGGCAATGCCGCCCACGGTGCAGAGCGCGAGGACCCTTGTCGCTCCCTTTTCCTTGAGCGCCCAGAGGTTCGCCCGGTAGTTGATCTCGTGGGGCGAGAGCGTGTGGCCGTAGCCGTGGCGCGCGAGGAAGACCACCTCCGTCTCGCCCACGTGGCCGTAGGTGAGCGGGCCCGAGGGCTCGCCGTAGGGCGTGCGCACGATCTGCTTGCGCACGACCTCGAGGCTCGCGAGCTCCGTGAGACCTGAACCGCCGATGATGGCGAGCATCGCTATTCCCCCAACGCGTAGACGGCGGGCAGGTTTCGCCACAGGCCGTAGGCATCCATGCCGTATCCGAAGACGTAGCGGTCGGGCAGGCGCACGCCCACGAAGTCCGCGGCGAGGGCTTGTCCCGCCCGATGTCCTTGTCGGCGAAAACCGCGACCAGTACCGCCTTCGCGCCCATGTGGCGAGGAGCTTGTCGCGCACGGCGGCGAGCGTCACGCCCTCGTCCAGGATGTCGTCGACCACCAGCACCGTGCGCCCCCGCACGTCGTCCTTCGGCGCGAGGTGCCAGCGCACCTCCTTGCCCGAGACGCCGTTCTCGTAGCGCGTCGCCTCGATGGCGCCGAACTCCAGCGGGAAGGCGAGCAGCGGCAGGAGCTGGCCGGTGAACACCGTCGCCCCGCTCATCACCGAGAGCACCAGCGGGAACTCCTTCTCGAGGCGCGCGCTGATTTCGGACGCGACCCGCTCGACGGCGCCGCGCACCTCGTCCTGCGCGCACACGAGGTCCGCGCGGTCGAGCATCTCCAGGGCTTCGTCCCGCGTCATGGCCGCGCCCCGGGCTTGCCGGGCAGCCGCTCGAGGTAGGCGCGGAATTCGCGGGCCACTTCCGGATGCCGGAGCGCGAAATCCACCGTCGCCTCGAGGTAGCCGATCTTGGAGCCGCAGTCGTAGCGCCTGCCGATGAACTCGTAGGCGAAGACGGCTTCCTCGGCGAGGAGCTGGGCGATGGCGTCGGTCAGCTGGATCTCCTTGCCGGCGCCGGCCCGCGTCTGCTCGAGGAAGTCGAAGATGCGCGGGTTGAGCACGTAGCGGCCCACCACGCCGAGGGTGGACGGCGCGTCCGCGGGCTTGGGCTTTTCCACGATGCCCGTGATGCGCGCGAGCCGACCCTTGGGGGGCTGGGTCGAGACGATCCCGTAGGACGCGGTCTCGGCGCGGGGCACGTTCTGCACCGCGACCACGCTCGCGCCGCTCTTCACGTGCAGGTCCGCCATCTGCTTGAGCGCGGGGACTTCCGCGTCGATCAGGTCGTCGGCGAGGATCACCGCGAAGGGCTCGTCGCCCACGAGGTGGCGCGCGCACAGCACCGCGTGACCCAGGCCCATGGCCTGCCCCTGGCGGATGTAGACGCTGTTCACGTGCGCCGGCAGGAGGCCGCGCACTTCCCTCAGCATCTTGTGCTTGCCCGCGGCCTGCAGTTCCGCCTCGAGCTCGTAGGCCTTGTCGAAGTGGTCCTCGATCGCGCGCTTGCCGCGGCCGGTGATGAAGATGAGATCGGTCACGCCCGCGGCCACCGCCTCCTCCACCGCGTACTGGATGAGGGGCTTGTCGACGATGGGGAGCATCTCCTTGGGCGACGCCTTGGTCGCGGGCAGGAAGCGCGTGCCCATGCCCGCGACGGGGAACACGGCCTTGCGAATGGCTTTCATGGATTTTCCAGGCCTTCGAGCATCGCGCGAAATTGCGCCTCGTCCAGCACGCCAATGCCCAGCGCGCGCGCGCGCTCGAGCTTGGATCCCGCTTCCTCCCCGGCCACGAGGAAGTCCGTCTTCTTCGACACCGACCCGGTCACCTTGCCGCCGGCGGCCTCGATGCGCGCCTTCGCTTCCTCGCGCGTCATCGTGGCGAGCGTTCCGGTGACCACCACGATTTTACCTGCGAAGGCCCCCGCGGGGGCGGCGCGCTCGGGCTCGCCTTCGATCCAGTGCACCCCGACGGCGCGCAGCTCGCCGATCACCTCGCGGTTGTGCGGCTCCGCGAAGAAGCCCGCCACGCTCTCGGCGACCACCGGGCCCACGTCGCGGGCCTCCTGCAGGGCCGCCGCATCCGCCGCCATGAGCGCGTCGAGCCCGCCGAAGTGGCGCGCGAGGTCCTTCGCCGTGACCTCGCCCACGTGGCGGATGCCGAGCGCGTAGACGAAGCGCCCGAGGGTGGCGTCCTTGCTCTTCGCCACCGCCGCGATCACGTTCGCGGCGGATTTCTCCGCCATGCGCTCGAGACCCGCGAGCTGCGCGGCATCGAGCCGGTAGAGGTCCGCGGGCGTCTTCACGAGCCCTGCGTCCACGAGCTGCTCGACCAGCCGGTCGCCCAGGCCCTCGATGTCCATGGCGCGGCGCGACGCGAAGTGCAGGAGCGAGGCCTTGCGCTGCGCCGGGCAGAAGAGGCCGCCGGTGCAGCGCGCCGCCGACTCGCCCTCGAGGCGCGCGACGGCGGAACCGCACTCGGGGCACTGCGCCGGCATCTCGAAGCGGTCGCCCTTGCCGCGCGGCCCCGGCTTTGCGACCCGCGCCACTTCCGGTATCACGTCCCCGGCGCGGCGCACGACCACCGTGTCGCCGGGCCAGACGTCCTTGCGGCGCACCTCATCCTCGTTGTGCAGCGTGGCGCTCGATACCGTGGTGCCGCCCACGAATACCGGGGAGAGCCTCGCGACGGGCGTCATGGCCCCGGTGCGGCCCACCTGGATGTCGATCGCGAGGAGTTCGGTCGTCGCCTCCTGGGCGGGGAACTTGTGCGCCACCGCCCAGCGCGGCGCGCGCGCGACGAAGCCGAGCGCCTCCTGGTCGGCGACGCGGTCGACCTTGTAGACGACGCCGTCGATGTCGAAGGGGAGTGCTTCGCGCCGCGCCGCCACGTCGCGGTGGAACGCGAGGAGCCCCGCTTCGCCCTCGACCGTGCGGCGCTCGCGCGAGACGGGCAGCCCCAGGGCGACCAACCGCGCCATCAGCGCCTCCTGCGTGGCGGGCACCGCGAAGCCTTCGTGGGCGCCGATGCCGTAGGCGAAGAACGAGAGGCGCCGTTTCGCGGTGTGCTTCGGATCGAGCTGGCGAAGGCCCCCGGCCGCGGCGTTGCGCGGGTTCACGAAGGTCTTTTCGCCCGCATCGGCCTGGCGCCGGTTCAGGGCCTCGAAGTCGCGCCGCAGCATCACGACCTCGCCGCGCACCTCGAGGTAGCCCGGGGCGCCGCCCTCGAGCCGCAACGGCAGGCTGCGGATCGTGCGCAGGTTCGCGGTGACGTCCTCTCCCGTCGCCCCGTCCCCGCGCGTGGCGCCGCGCACGAAGCGCCCGTCCTCGTAGGCGAGGCTCACGGCGAGCCCGTCGAACTTCAGCTCGCATGCATAGGCCACGGTTTCGCGGCCAGCGCCTCGCGGCAGCGCCGATCGAACGCCGCGACCTCCTCGTCCGTGAAGGCGTTGGCGAGCGAGAGCATGGGCACGCGGTGGCTCACCGGCGCGAATCGTTCCGCGGGCGCGCCGCCCACGCGCTGGGTCGGCGAATCGGGCGAGGCGAGCGCGGGGTGCGCCGCCTCCAGCGCCGCGAGCTCCCGAAAGAGCGTGTCGAAGGCGGCGTCGTCGATCTCGGGCGCGTCGTCGACGTAATAGAGCCGGTTGTGGCGTTCGATCTCGCGCCGCAGCCAGGCCGCGCGCTCCGCGTCGGCGCGCGGCGCCGCCATGGTCAGGAGAAGAGTCGCCGCGCGAGTTCCCCGCCCGCCGGGATCTCGTGCGCTTCCATGCGCCGCGCCACGGCCTCGAGGGAGCGGCGAACCGCCGCGAAACCCACCGCGCCCATCGGCCGGCGCTCGTCGTCCACGATCTCCCCGTCGAGCGCGACGGCGAAGGCCTCGGCGATCCTGCCCATCGCGTCGAGCACCGCGACGGGGTCGGCGACGTGCGGGACGTCGAGCGCGAAGCTGAGCCCCGTCACGTAGCCCGCACCGCGCCGCTGCTCCGCGTCGTGCATCCTGAGCGACATCGCGACACCGCCGTCGGGCGCGCGGCGCTCGAAGGTCTCGGCCGCCGTCTCGGCGAAGCCGTATTCGAGCGCGAGGGGCTTCACCCGCGCGATCGCGAAGGTGGCGCCCATCCGGCCGACGAGGTTCACCGCGACCTCGATGTCGGCCTCGGCGCAGAAGCGGTCCAGCTCGCGCGCGCGCGCCGCGGCCGCGGCCGGGCTCTCCCGCTGCGACACCGCGTTGATCGAGGCCGCGAAGCCCGCCACCGTCTCGTTGAAGGCGGCGATCTCCTCCTCGGTCACGGGGCCGGCGCGGCTGGCGAGCTGCAACGCCACGCGCAGCTCCCGCCACGCATCCCGGGGCGACTCCTCCACCGGCAGCCACTGCTCGTCCACGAGGCCTTCCACGTCCACGGGCGTGGCGTGGGATTGCAGCGCATCCAGGAGCGGCTCGAGCTGCGCGCGCGCCACGGGCTCGTCGGCGAGGACGAGCGCGAGCGTATCGACGCGGCTGGAGAGCATGGCGCCCGGCGGGTGCGGCCTGCGGGCGGCAGCCCGTGGCTCCGCAGGGTCGCAGGAAATCGTCGATCCGGCGCGGCGAGGAGGGTTCTCGCGCGATCTCCGCGGCAGCTCGCCCAGCACGGGATCGCGGCGCCCGGTTGCGGAGTCGAGGAGCGCGTCGTGGTGGTGGGCGCCCCGGAAGGCGGCCTCCGCGTGGCGGCGCGCGCGGCGCTCCTGGAACACGTTGTAGCCCGCCACCGCGGCCACGAAGACGGCGCCGAGGACGAGGAGGGCGAGCTGCAGGTCGCTCATGGACGGGGCTCCTAGGCGGCCTGCTTGCGCGCGAACTCCATGGCCGCTTCGATGTCGACTTCCACGATACGCGAGACGCCCGGTTCCTGCATCGTCACGCCGATGAGCTGCTGGCCCATCTCCATCGTGATCTTGTTGTGCGTGATGAAGAGGAACTGGGTCTGCGCCGACATCTGCTTCACCAGCTCGCAGAAGCGCTCGGTGTTGGGGTCGTCGAGCGGCGCGTCCACCTCGTCGAGCAGGCAGAAGGGCGCGGGGTTCAGGCGGAAGAGGGAGAAGACCAGCGCGATGGCGGTGAGTGCCTTTTCCCCGCCCGACAGGAGCTGGATGGAGGTGTTCTTCTTGCCCGGCGGCTGCGCGAAGACCTGCAGGCCCGCGTCGAGGATCTCCTCGCCGGTGAGCTTGAGGTAGGCCTGGCCGCCGCCGAAGAGCGCCGGGAACATCTCCTGGAAGTTGCGGTTGACCGCCTCGAACGTGCCCTGGAGGAGCTCGCGCGTCTCGCGGTCGATGCGCTTGATGGCCGCCTCCAGCGTCTCCACGGCCTGCGTGAGGTCGGCGGACTGCGCGTCGAGGAAGTCCTTGCGTTCCCGGGCCGTGGTGAGCTCCGAGAGCGCGGCGAGGTTCACCGCACCGAGGGCCGCGATCTCCTCGCCGAGGCGCGCGATCTCGGCCTGCATGCCCGAGGAGCGCACGCGCTTCTCGAGCTTCTCGGCGAGTTCCTCGCGGGTGACGCCGGCCTCCTGGATCTGCTGCGCGTACTGCTCCGCGTGGGTCGCGGCTTCCTGCTCCTTGATGCGCAGCTCGGTGATGCGCTCGCGAAGGGCCCCAGCGCCTGCTCGGCCGCCAGGCGGCCCTCCTCGAGCGAGCGCAGTTCCTCGGTGATGTGCTCGAGCCCGGCGCGGGCGTCGGCCAGCGCGCGCTCGCGCTCCGCCTTCACCCCGAGGGCGGCCGGCAGGCGGCTCGCGCACCGTGCCTTCCTCGAGCTGGCCGAGCTCCGCCTGACGTTCTCGCGGTTGGCGGCGAGCGCCGCCACGCGCTCGCCCAGGACACGGCGAGCCGGCCCTGCGACTCGACCTTCTCGTGGCAGCTGCTCTCGTGGAACCGCGCTTCCTGCACCGCCCGCTCGGCGGATGCGATCGCGCCGCGCGCCGCGCCAGCGCCTCGCCGGCGCGCTTCGCCGCGCCTGCTCCAGGTCCTGCAGGCGCTGCACCACGGCCTCGATCTTCTGCGAGCCTGCCTCGAGGGGCGTGCTGCGCCTCCTGCATCTCCAGGCGCTCCTTTTCCTCCTCGCGCTCGATGTCGGCGAGTTCCGCGCGGATCGCCTCGCGGCGCTTCGTCGCCTGCTCCGTGCTCTGCGAGAGCTTCACGTGCTCGACTTCGAGGTCGTGGCCGGCCTGGCGCGCGCGGGACAGTTCCTCGCGCACGCGCCGGCCCTCGTCCTGGGCCTCGGTGAGGAGCGTCTCCAGC
The DNA here is from genome assembly GCA_016708825.1 of Betaproteobacteria bacterium. Lineage (GTDB taxonomy): Bacteria > Pseudomonadota > Gammaproteobacteria > Burkholderiales > Usitatibacteraceae > FEB-7. The sequence goes on from JADJEZ010000002.1 coordinate 271,145, forward strand.
TCGCGCAGGCGTGCCTCGACCGCGGCGCGGGCCGCGGCCACGCCCGGCGTCCTCGCCTGCAGGTCCTCGATCTCGCGCTGGCGCTGCAGCACGCCGTGCAGCTCGGACTGCGGGCCGTGGAAGACCACGCCCTGGCGGCTGAAGAGATGGCCCGCCTTCGACACCAGCAAGCCGCCGGGCGGCAGGACGCGCGCAAGTGCGAGCCCATCCTCGCCCTCGGGAAGGATGAAGACGCCGGAGAGCGCATCGCGCAGGTAGGCCGCAACGCCGGGCCGCGCGCTCGAGACCACGGACGACAAGGGCGTGAGGTGGGAGGCGCTCGCCGCGGCTTCCGCCGCGCCGCGCTCGACGAACACGGCGAAGTTGCCCGGGGGCGCGTCGCGCAGCAGCTCGGCAAGGTCGCCCTCCTCGCCCAGGCGCGCCGCGTTGAGGCGTACTCCCAGCGCGGCCTCGACGGCGTCGTCCCAGCCGGCTTCCACGTGGATGGCCTGCCAGAGGCGCTCGGCGCGATCGAGCGCGTGGGCCTTCGTCCAGTCCGCCAGGCGCGAGTTGTTGTCGAGCTTCGCCTGCTGCGCCTGCGAGTGCCTGGAGCGCCGCCTCGAGCTGCGCGAGCTCGCGGGTGCGCTCCTGCAGCGCGTCCTGATGGCGAGGCGCTCGTCCTCCAGCGCCGGGAGCTCGCGTCTCGGCCGCGCTGGTGCGCTCCTCGGCGTGCCAGGCGCCCGGCGAGGGTCTCGCGCTTCGCCGGCGAGTGCGGCGAGCTTCTCCGGCTCCGGGAAGACGAGCGCCATGTTCTCCTGCTTGAGGCGGTTCTTGCGCGCCTCGAGCTGCGCGAGGAGCTTCAGCGCGTGGGATTCGCGCGTTTCCTCGACACCCTGGGCCTGCTCGGCGGCGGACATCTCCGTCTCGGCAGTGCGGACTTCGGCCGCGGCCTTCTGCTGCGCGGCTTCGGCCGCGGGCAATTCGGCCTTCACGCGCTCGAATTCCGACTCGCGCGCGACGATCGCCTCCCAGGGCGTTCTCGATCTCGCCTTCCCAGCGGCCGCGGTCGGCCTGCGCGCCGGCGATGGACTGTTCGACCGAGAGGATCTCGGCCGCGATGCCCTCGAGCTGCGCGCCCATGCGGCGCCGGTTCTCGCCGAGGAAGGCGATTTCCTGCTCGAGGGACTGCACCTCGCCGTTGGCGGCGTAGAGCGCGCCCTGCAGCGAGGAGAGATGGTCGGTCTCCTCGTAGTGGCGGCTGCGCAGCTCCTCGAGGGAGCGCTCGGCGTCGCGCAGCTTCGCGGTCTCGGCCTCGAGGCTCACCTGCACCTTCTGGACCTCGTTCGCGTGGCGGGCCCTGGCCTGCTCGGCCTCGCGAAGGCGCGTGAAGGCGAGGAGGTTGTGGTTCAGCGCGAGCTGGCCCTGCAGGTCCTGGTAGCGCGCCGCCACCTCCGCCTGCTGCGCGAGGTGCTCGAGCTGCGTGCCGAGCTCGGCGCGGATGTCGCCCACGCGGTCCAGGTTCTCGCGCGTGTCCTCCAGGCGAAGCTCCGTCTCGCGGCGCCTCTCGCGGTACTTGGAGACGCCCGCGGCCTCCTCGAGGAAGACGCGAAGCTCCTCGGGCTTGGAGGTGATGACGCGCGAGATCATGCCCTGCTCGATGATGGAATAGGCGCGCGGGCCCAGGCCCGTGCCGAGGAAGATGTCCTGGACGTCGCGGCGGCGCACGTGCGTGCCGTTGATGTAGTAGCTCGAGTCGCCGTCGCGCGCGAGCACGCGCTTCACGCTGATCTCCGCGTACTGCGACCAGGTGCCGCCCACGCGGCCCAGGGTGTTGTCGAAAACGAGCTCCACGGAGGCGCGGCCCACGGGCTTGCGCTCGGAGGAGCCGTTGAAGATCACGTCGTGCATGTGCTCGCCGCGCAGCTGCTTCGCGCTCGATTCGCCGAGCACCCAGCGCACCGCGTCGATCACGTTGGACTTGCCGCAGCCGTTGGGACCGACCACGCCGACCAACTGGCCGGGCACGGCGATCTGGGTCGGGTCGACGAAGGACTTGAAACCGGAGAGTTTTACGGAAGTGAGTCGCAAGGTATTGGTTCTTATGAGAAAACCCCACCTGGCCGGGCGGCCGGTGGGGCTGGGGGTTCGCGTACAATCCCGATTTTACCGGATCGAATCCCCGCGCCCAATGCCCGCCCGAAAGCCCCCCCAAAAGCCCTTGACGGCAAGGGACGCCCTAGGGAACGTCCCCATTGACGATGCTGGGCAGCGGCGCGCGCGCGGCGGCGACGAAGGCGCTCGAGACGTTCGCCAACCCGAACGCGGGCCGCGACTACGTGATCCGCATGGAGATCCCGGAATTCACCTGCCTGTGCCCCAAGACCGGGCAGCCGGATTTCGCGACCCTGCACCTCGAGTACGTGCCGGATGCGAAATGCGTGGAGCTGAAGAGCCTGAAGCTCTACATCTGGTCCTTCCGCAACGAGGGGAGATTCCACGAGGCGGTGACGAACGAGATCCTCGATGACCTCGTGGCCGCCACCAGGCCGCGCTTCATGCGCCTCACCGCGGAGTTCCTCGTGCGCGGCGGCATCTACACCACTGTCGAGGCGGACTACCGGCGCAAGGGCTGGACGGCGCCGGCGCGCGTCGACCTCGGCCAGCCGCAGGCGGATTAGCCCGCCTTGCGGAATCCGCTCGCGAGGCTCGCGAGCACGATGAGCGCGCCGCCGATCCAGTCCTGGGTGCGCAGGATCTCCCCGGCGAGGTAGTAGGACGCCACGGCGGCCACCACCAGCTCGAAGAGCAGCACGACGATCGCGCGATTGGCCGGCACCCGCGTGAGGCCGTACTGCAGCGCGAGGCTCATCGCGAGCACCGCGAACCCCACCGACACCCAGAGCGCCCACGTGGTTTGCGCGACCCGCACCGCAGCCTCGCCCGACGTGGGCGACAGCGGCAGGTAGAGCGCCGCGGCGATCACCACGCCCGCCCAGATGGCGAGCGACTTCGAGGTGTCGCGGATGTCGGAGAGCTTGCGCACCAGCACGTTGCCCAGCGCGAAGAGGAATCCCGCGCCCACGCCCAGCCAGTCGGCGCGCGAGGCGGGCCAGGGTGCGCCGAGCTGCGGATGCCACAGCATCACCACCGCGCCGGCGAGCGCGACCGCCATCACGATGCTGCCGCGCAGGTCCAGGCGCTCGCCCAGGAGCCCGCGCGCGAGCGGAACCGTCCACAGCGGCGCGAGGTAGAAAAGCAGGAGCACGCGCATCACCTCGCCCTCGAGCACCCCGATCACGTAGGCCAGGTTGCTCCAGCCGATGGCGAGCCCCATGAGCAGGCACGCCCACGGCGCGCGCGCGACGTCGCGCCAGTGGCTGAAGAAGATGGCGGTGCCCGCGACGAGCGCCACGCCGTAGGTGAAGACGAGCGACCACGCGCCGTCGAGCCCGGCGAAGTCGAGCAGGCGATAGGGATACCAGACGACGCCCCAGAGGGAGGCGCCGACGAGGAGCGAGACGACGGGGAGGGAAGGAATGCGAGCCACTTTCGGGCATGATTCTACCTTCCCTCCCGCACCCCGCCGATGAACGCTGCCGCGATCCTGCACGTGACGAGCCTCTTCGGCGGCGGCGTCGACCGGCACGTGCGCGACATCGTGCGCACGGTCCCGCGCGAGCACTACCTCTGGCACGCGGGCGACGGCGTCGACGTGATCGAGGACCCGCGCGCCGGCCGCTTCCATCCCCTCGCCCCGGGCGCCGCGGACCGGCAACCGGAGGCGCTCGCGCGGTGGCTGCGGTCGAAGCGCATCGGCCTCGTGCACCTGCACCAGCTCACGCGGGCGCCCCGCAGCCGAAGCGATTGGGCATGCCAGGCCCTGGGCGTGCCGCGCATCGCGACGCTGCACGACATCCTCTTTCTCCATCCCGAGGCCTTCGCCGCCGCCGACCCGCTCGCGGCCGATCCCGCGTGGCTCGCGGAAAGCTCGCGCACGCTGCGCGATTCCCCGGCCGTCCTCGCGCCCTCGCGCTGGCTCGCCGCTCTCGCGGCCCAGCGGGTGCCAGGGCTCGCGGTCGAGATGGTCGCGAACGGAAGCGCCGCGGACGCAGGAATCGCCGCGCTCCGGCCCCGTGCGGAATTCGCGATGCGCAGGCCGGGGCGCGTCGTCGCCCTCCTCGGCGCGCTCGGCCCGCACAAGGGCTCGGAACTCGTCGAGGCGATCGCCGCGGGACTGGAAGGCACGGACATCGCCCTCGTGGTGATCGGCTATCTCGACCGGCAGCTGTATCCCGGCTGGCGCATTCCCGGCCGGCTCTTCGTACACGGCGCCTTCGCGGAGGGCGACGCCGCGGGGCTGCTGCGCGGCTACGGCGCGTGCCTGGCACTCCTGCCCAACACCGTGCCGGAGAGCTTCAGCTATGCGCTCTCCGACGCCTGGGCCGCTGGCGTGCCGGTGCTCGCCGCGCCCCGCGGGGCACTCGCCGAGCGCATCGCCACCCACCACGGCGGCTGGCTGCTGCCGAAGGTCTTCGGCGCGGCGCTCGTGGCGGAGGAAATCCGCTCGCTGGCCGGCGGCGAGCGGGAGACCGAAAGGGCGCGCGTACAATCCGGACTCGCGCGCCCCGACCCTGCGCGCATACCGCCCCTGGACGCCATGACCCGCTCCCTCGACGCCTTCTACGCGCGCTTCGGCATCGACCCGGCCGCGCCGGAGACCGCGGACGGGACGGCCGTCCAGGCGCTGCTCGCGAAGAACCTCGACGGGACGCTTTTCCGCGTGGAACTGGTGCGCCTCTGCGACGAACTCGCGCAGACGCTCGCCGCGCTCGAGGACACGAAGGCGCGCGCGCAGGACTTCGAGACGGAGGCGCGCGGCTGGATCGAGAAGCTCGAAGCGGACGTGCGCGCGGTGCAGGAAGCGCTTCGCCTCGCCACGCAGGCGCGCGACGAACTGGCCCGCGAGGCCGACGTCCTTCGCCTGAACAAGGAAGCGATGGACCGCCTGCCCTCGCCGCTGCGGCGCCTGCTCCTCAAGCTCGCCTTCAATGCCCGACGTTGACCTGAGCGTCGTCACCTACCGGCCAGAGCCCTCGCTCCTCGCCTCCCTCTTCGCGAGCCTCGCCGAAGCGCGCGCCACGCTCCGCCTGAACCTCCTCGTCCAGGACAACAGCCCCGAGCCCGACACCGCGGCGACCATCGCATCGATGCCGCAGCTCGAAGGCGACGCTTTCGCGAAGGTCGACGTGCAGCGCTCCGGCGCCAACCTGGGATTCGGACGCGGTCACAACGCGAACGCGAAGCGCGGCACCGCGCCGTGGCTGCTGGTCGTGAACCAGGACTGCATCGTGGAGCCCGGCGCCCTCGAGCGCCTGGTGGAGACCGCGGCGAAGGACGACCCGCGCGTCGCCGCGTGGGAGATGCGCCAGATCCCCTACGAGCATCCCAAGGCCTACGACCCCGCGACACTGGATTCGCCGTGGGTGAGCGGAGCCGCCACGCTCTTTCGCCGCGAGGCGCCTACGAGGCCGTCGGCGGATTCGACGACGCGATCTTCATGTACGGCGAGGACGTCGACCTCTCCTGGCGCCTGAGGGCGAAGGGCTGGCGCCTCACCTACCAGCCGCGCTGCGCGGTGGTGCACCGCACCTACCAGGTGGCCGCGGAGGTGAAGCCGCTGCAGGTCTTCGGCGGGGTGCGCACGAACCTCGGGCTGCGCTTTCGCTTCGGAAGCCTCGCCCGCATCGCCCAGGGCTTCACCATGCTCGCCGCCGAGATCCTCACGCCGCGTTCCTTCCCCGGGCGCCGCAGGGGCCTCGCCGTGGCCGGGCTCAAGGCGATCGCGCGTGCGCCGCACTTCCTCTTCTCCCGCGTTGCCTCGACGAAGGACTTCCGCCCGCATTTCTCGGGATGGGGCTACGAGACGCGGCGCGACGGCGCCTTCCACCCGTTCCCGTCGCGGCGCGCGAGCCCGAACCCCGCCCCGCCGAAGGTCTCCATCCTCATCCGCACCGTCGACCGCCCCGCGTGGCTGCGGCAGGCGCTCGCCTCCTGCGTGCACCAGACCCACGAGAACCTGGAGGTGATCGTGGTCGAGGACGGCGAGAGCTTCTCCCGCGCCATCGTGGACGAGTTCCGCGGCCGGCTCGACCTGCGCTACGAGGCCACGGGGGAGAAGGTGGGCCGCGCCCGCGCCGGCAACCGCGCGCTCGCACTCGCCACCGGCGAGTGGCTCAACTTCCTCGACGACGACGACGTCTTCTTCGCAGACCATGTCGAGGTGCTGCTCGCCGCGGCCCGGGCAGCGGGCACCAAGGGAGCCTACGGGTTCGCCTGGGAGACGAAGACGCAGGTTCACGACCGCGACCGCGCCGAGTACGATGAAACGATGCACGCCACGGTCCACCGCCAGCCCTTCGACCGGCTCACGCTCTGGCACCACAACTTCCTGCCCATCCAGGCGGTGCTCTTCCACCGCTCGCTCTTCGAGCGCCACGGCGGCTTCGCGGAGGACATGGACCAGCTCGAGGACTGGAACCTGTGGACGCGCTACACGCTGGAGGACGACTTCGTGCTGGTGCCGAAGACCACGTCGAAGTATCGGGTGCCCGCCGACACGCGCGGCGCCGCGGACCGGCAGGCGCTGCTCGACCGCGCCTACGAGGACGCGCGGGATCGCCAGGGCGCGCTTCGCGTCACCATGAGCCCGCGAGCGATCTCCGAGATGGCCGAGCGCTACGCGAGAACCCAGGCCCTGATGCTCGTCACGCGGGAAGACGTGCGCCGCTTCGTGGGCTCTTCGGGAGTGCTTTCCCGGCTGGCGGCGTGGCGGCGGCCGGTCGTGGAGCGGCTGCGGCGGCGGGGGTGGCTCAGGTGAGCATGGCGCTGTCGCGGACTGCCGCGAGGACGATCTGGCGCCGTGCCTTCAGCCCCGTGCGGCCGGTCCGCGCGCTCGAGGCGGAGCCGTGGATCATCGATGAATTGACCGTCGGATCGCGCGAGATCGCCGTGCGCGGATGGGCTCTCCCGCCGATCCGGCCCGCACCGGGTGCGGCGTTTCTCGTGAACGACAATCGGCCCGCCTCCATCGAGTATCCGCTGCCCCGGCCGGACGTCGGCCATGCGTTTTGGCGCAGGGACCGATCGGGAGACAGCGGCTTCCGTTTGGTCGCACGACCTGTCGGGGAGCCGTACCCCGGCGGCATCCTCCGCGTTTCGCGACCGCGTGCATCACCCGCTTCGCCCGAGGCGGGACGGGACCATTGGTGCTATCCCGATCCGGCGAGGCACGCGGATCTGCCGGACGAGAACCGCCGTTTTCGCGTCATCGGAAACCGCGACGCCACCGGGTTCCTGTCCACGGGCTGCACCGATCATTTCCGCCTGGACCGCGCATGCAGGGCCTTGTTCGGACACGGGCTCGCGCAGGGCGGCAGGGTGCTCGACTGGGGTGTAGGTTGCGGCCGGATCGCGCGCCACCTGCTCGCCGCCGACCCCGACGCGGACCTGGTCGGCTGCGACATCGACCGCGACAATGTCGAGTGGTGCGCCGGGCACCTGCCGGGCGGTCGCTTCGTGCCGAGCGATCTGCGCCCGCCGCTGCCTTTTCCCGATGGGCATTTTCAGGTGGTCTACGGCGGTCGGTTCACCCACCTGCGCGCGCCGCTCGAGGCGCTGTGGCTCGAGGAGCTGCGGCGCGTCCTGTCTCCGGGCGGTATCGCCCTGGTGACCGTGCATGGCGCGACGGCGCTGGAGTTCATGGCGTTGGCGCCCGACCAATGGCTCACCATGCGCGACCGCATCGACGACGAGGGTCTCGTGGAAAGCAGTCCGAACTCGCAATTGGTCGGGTTCGTTCCGAATCCGGAGGAGTACGTGAACGTGTTCCACTCGCGCCGGCACATCACCCGGTCGTGGCGCCGGCACTTCGACATCGTCCGGATACTTCCGGGCTACGTCTTCACCCACGACCTGGTCGTCGTGAGGCGTCGATGAACGAACCGAACGCGGCGGGCGTGTCCGCACTGTCGTTCACCGGCGAGCGTTTCGTCCCCGGCGTGCGCGGCGAGATCTGGGTCGAGCACTGGCATCGCTATCACTTCGCCTCGCGCTTCGCCACGGGCAAGCGCGTGGTGGATGCGGCCTGCGGGGAGGGATACGGTTCGGCGCTGCTCGCCCGCACCGCCGCGAGCGTCACCGGTGCGGACCTCTCCGCCGAGGCCATCGCCCACGCGCGCGCCACCTACGCGGGGGTGGCGAACCTGAGCTTCGTCGAGGCGCCCTGCGCGAAGCTGCCGCTCGCCGACGCCTCGGCCGACCTCTTCGTTTCCTTCGAGACCGTCGAGCACATCGGCGAGCAGGAGGAGTTTCTCGACGAGATCGCGCGCGTGCTCGCCCACGACGGCCTGCTGCTGCTCTCCTGCCCCAACAAGCGCGAGTACAGCGACCGGCGCGCATTCGCGAACGAGTTCCACGTGAAGGAGCTCTACCGCGAGGAACTCGACGCCTCGTCGCCCTGCGCTTCCCCCACACCCGCTGGTATGGCCAGCGGCCGAGCTTCTTCTCCGTGATCGCCCCGGAGCCGCACGCCGAGGCGGGCCACCTCGTGGAGGTGTCGGAAGCGAGCCCCGCCGAGACTGCGCCCGCATTGAACGAACCCCTCTACTTTCTCGTGGCCGCGAGCCGGTCCGCGGCGACCCTGGGGATGCTTCCTGCGACCCTCTCCGTACTGTCGGACCGCGACGACTGGGCGCACCGCGACTACGAGAAGGTCATGGGCGAGCTGGGCGTGGCGGGCGAACAGCTCGAGACGCTCTGCAAGCAAGTCGCCGAACTCGGCGAGGCCCGCGCCGAGGCCATGCAATCCCGCGACGAAGCCCTCGCGTGGGCCGGGCAACTGGAGAGCCGGCTCGCGCAGGCCGAGCGCACGGTCTCGGAGCAGTCCCGCGCGATCGCCGAGCGCGATGGCGAGATCGCGCGCCGGGGCGGGCTGCGGTGGTGGCTTCGCCTGCCTTTCGCGCGATTCTTCGGGCGATAATCGCCCCATGAATCCCCGCCTCGAACTCCTCAAGCCCTACCCCTTCGAAAAACTGCGCGCCCTGCTCGAAGGCGTGACGCCACCGCCGGGACTCGAGCCCGTGAACCTCTCCATCGGCGAGCCGCAGCACCCCACGCCCGCTCTCCTCACGCAGGCCCTCGCGGAAAATTTCGCGGGCCTCGCGCGCTACCCGCTCACGAAGGGGCTACCGGAACTGCGCGGGGCCATCGCGGCCTGGCTCGCGCGGCGGCACGGGCTCGCCGCGATCGACGCGGAAACGCAGGTGCTGCCCACGCTGGGCAGCCGCGAGGCGCTGTTCGCGATCGCGCAGGCGATCCTCGATCCGGGCGAACACGACGCGCTCGTCGTGTGCCCCAACCCGTTCTACCAGATCTACGAGGGTGCGGCGCTCCTGGGCGGCGCGCGGCCCTACTTCGCCAATGCCACGGCGGCCCGCGGCTTCGCGCCCGACTGGCAGGCCGTTCCCGAGCACGTCTGGAAGCGCACGCGCCTCATCTTCGCCTGCTCGCCCGGCAACCCGACCGGCCGCGTGATGCCGCTCGCCGAGTGGGAGCTGCTCTTCGCCCGCGCGGACCGCCACGGCTTCACGATCGTCTCCGACGAGTGCTACAGCGAGATCCATTTCGACGAGTCGGCCCCGCCCCTGGGCGCGCTGGCCGCGGCGCAAAAGCTCGGGCGCGAGGGGTTCGCGCGGCTCGTGGTGATGGGCTCGCTCTCCAAGCGCTCAAACGCACCGGGATTGCGCTCGGGGTTCGCCGCCGGGGACGCGGCGCTCCTCAAGAGCTTCCTGCACTACCGCACCTACCACGGCTCGGCCATGTCCAACACCGTGCAGCGCGCCTCCATAGCCGCCTGGAACGACGAGGCCCACGTGGCGGAGAACCGGCGCCTCTACCGCGAGAAGTTCGCGGCGTTCTTCGAACTCGTGAACCCCGTGCTCCCGCTCGCCCGTCCCGAGGCGGCCTTCTATTACTGGGCGGCGGTCCCGGGCGACGAGGAGCAGTTCGCCCGCGACCTCTACGCCGCCGCCAACGTCACCGTGCTTCCCGGCAGCTACCTCTCCCGAGAGGCCCACGGGATCAATCCCGGCCGCGGGCACGTGCGCATCGCCCTGGTGTCGACCGTGGCCGAGGCGGCCGAGGCCGGCCGCCGGATCCGCGCCTTCGTCCCGGCCCGCGCCGCCGCGGGCGCTCCCCACCCCTAGGTCCGGCCCGGCGCCGGTATCGCCCGGCCCCGCGGCCCGGCGCGAGGCCCCTCTCGCGCCCGAATATTTCACCTGTTATTTGACAAATGAAACGCTTTAACGAATATTCCGGCGAGGAAGGCCGATCCGGCGCACGGAAAGGCCTGCCGCCGACCCCGGCGCCGGCCCGCCGGGCCCGGGGACCGGACCGCCTGAACGGATTTCGACAAGAGCCGCGACCCAGCGGAGCAAAGCAGCGTGAATGCCAGCCACTTTCCATTGCCGGGACTGCCTGAGGCGACGCGCGAAGCGAACCCGCCGCCGGACGCACGCACCGGGGCACCCATGAAGGACGATCGCGACGGCCGCCCAGCCCCGGCCTTCCCCGCCGGGTCGCCGCACCCGGCGAGCCCCTCGCCGCCGCCCTGGCCGACCTGCTGCCCCATGCCGTCTTCGCCAAGGACGCGGGCGGACGCTACCTCCTTTCCAATCGCGCCCACGCGGCGTTGCTCGGCCACCGGGAGGCGGGCGAAGTGGTCGGCCGGACCGCCACCGAGCTCGGCCGCGGCAACGACCCCCTCGTGCGCTGGATCGAGGGCGCGGCCGGGGAAGGTGGCGCGGAGCGCTCGGCCCTCGGGCCGGACGGGCGGCCGCGCACCTACCGGGTTCTCACGCGCGCCCTGCCCGCCGAAACCGGCAAGCGACCCGGCCTCCTGGGCGTCGCGGTGGACGTGACGGAGGAGTCGCAGCTGCGAAGCGAGATCGAGCAGCACGACCTGAAGCGCCTGCGCGAGCTGGCCGAGCCGAAGCCCGAAGCGGAGGCCTTCGGCTACTCCGTCTCCCACGACCTGCGCGCACCCGTGCGGGCCGTGTCCGGATTCGCCGAAATCCTGCTCGAGGACCACGGCGAGTCCTTGTCCGACGAGGCGCGCCTGCTGGTCAAGCGCATCGCCGCCGCCGGCGCGACGATGAGCGCGATGGTCGAGGGGATGCTGAGCCTGTCGCAACTGGGCAGCGTCGAGTTGCAGCGGACCTCCATCGACCTGTCCGCCCTCGTCCGCGAGGTGTGGGCCGAGGTGCTGCTCGCCGAAAAGGGCCGCGCGGTGGAGTTCCGCGCCGCGGACGGGCTCACCCTCTGGGCCGATGCATCCCTCGTGCGCAGCGTGATCCAGAACCTGCTCGGCAACGCCTTCAAGTACACCCGCGGCCGGCAGGGCGCGAAGGTCGAGTTCGGGATGGCGCACGCCGATGGCGAGGCGCACTTCTTCGTGCGCGACAACGGCTCCGGATTCGACATGGCCCATGCCGGCAGGCTCTTCGGCGTCTTCCACCGCCTGCACCACGCCCGCGAGTTCGAGGGCACCGGCATAGGACTCGCCACCGCGCAGCGCATCGTGGTCCGCCACGGGGGCCGCATCTGGGCCGAGGCGCGCCCCGGCGAAGGCGCCACCTTCCGCTTCACCTTCGGGCCGCAACGGTCCTAGGTTGCGCCCCGGCCGGTGGCCGGTCGCGCCCGGTGCAGTCGACCCGGCGCCCGCGATGCGGCATCCTTACGGGCTTCTCCCCACGAAATCTCCCCAGGAACCATGGAAAAGCTGCAACCCCTCATCGACCAGGCCTTCGAGGACCGCGCCGGCCTCACACCGAAAAACGCTTCTCCCGCCATCCGCGAGGCCGTCGCCGCAGTCCTCGCCGAACTGGACGCGGGGCGCCTGCGCGTGGCGGAAAAGCGCGGCGACGAGTGGATCACGCACCAGTGGCTGAAGAAGGCGGTGCTGCTGTCCTTCCGCCTGCGCGACAACGAGATCATGCAGGGCGGCTACACGCACTACTTCGACAAGGTCGATTCGAAGTTCGCCCGCTTCTCCCGGGAGGATTTCGCCGCGGGCGGCTACCGCGTGGTGCCGCCGGCGAGCGCGCGCCACGGCGCCTTCATCGCGAAGAACGTGGTGCTGATGCCCTCCTACGTGAACATCGGCGCCTACGTGGACGAGGGCGCGATGGTCGACACCTGGGCCACGGTCGGTTCCTGCGCGCAGATCGGGAAGAACGTGCACCTCTCCGGCGGCGTGGGCATCGGCGGCGTGCTCGAGCCCGTGCAGGCCAACCCCACGATCATCGAGGACGACTGCTTCATCGGCGCGCGGAGCGAAGTCGTCGAAGGCGTGATCGTCGGCGCGGGCTCCGTGATCTCCATGGGCGTCTACCTCGGCCAGTCGACCAAGATCTACAACCGCGCCACGGGGGAAGTCTCCTACGGGAAGATCCCGCCCGGCTCCGTGGTCGTCTCCGGCAACTTGCCGGGGCATGACGGCCGGTATAGTCTCTACTGCGCCGTGATCATCAAGCAGGTCGACGCGAGAACGCGCGCGAAAACCGGCATCAACGAACTGCTGCGGGGCGACTGACGCCTAGCGGTGCCGCCGGGGGCGAGGCGCCCCTCCCGACAGACATTGCCGGAAACCGGAGACGTCCATGTTCATCGAAAAACTCCTGCAGCTCATGGCCGAGAAGAAGGCGTCCGACATCTTCTTCTCCGCCGGCTCGCCGATCATGATCAAGATCCAGGGCGTCATGATGCCGGTGAACCCCCAGGTGATGGACGCGGAGCAGACGAAGAAGGTGATCTTCGAGATGCTCTCGCCCAACCAGATCGCCATCTTCGAGAAGGACCTGGAGCTGAACCTCTCCAAGCCGATGCCGGGCCTGGGCAACTTCCGCGTGAACGTCTTCTGGCAGAAGGGATCGGTCGCCTGCGTGATCCGCTTCATCACCTCCGAGATTCCCAAGCTCGAGGACCTGAACCTGCCCCCGGTGCTGCTGCAGCTCGTGATGGAAAAGCGCGGCCTGGTCCTCGTGGTGGGCGCCACGGGCTCGGGAAAGTCCACGACCCTCGCCTCGATGCTCGACTTCAGGAACCAGATGGTGGCCAACCACATCCTCACCATCGAGGACCCGGTCGAGTACGTCTTCACGCCGAAGAAGTGCGTGTTCAACCAGCGCGAGGTGGGCAACGACACGCACGCCTTCCACGATGCGCTCCGCAACGCCATGCGCCAGGCGCCGGACTGCATCCTCATCGGCGAGATCCGCGACCAGGAGACGATGCGCATGGCGCTCACCTATGCGCTCTCCGGGCCACCTCTGCCTCGCCACGCTCCACGCGAACAACTCCTACCAGGCCATGAACCGCGTGATCAGCTTCTTCCCGCTGGAAGTGCGCCCGATGCTGCTCCAGGATCTGGCCGTGTCGCTGAAGGCCATCGTCTCGCAGCGCCTGGTGCGCACCGTCGACGGCAAGCGCACGCCCGCGGTCGAGGTGCTCCTCAACACGCGCAACGTCCAGGAAGCGATCGAGAAGGGCGAGGTGGGCGAGGTGAAGGAGATGATGGAAAAGAGCATGTCGCCGGGCTCGCAGACCTTCGAGCAGGATCTTTTCCGCCTCGTGCGCCAGGGCAGGATCTCCACCGACGACGCGCTCGCCAACGCCGACTCCGCCACCAACCTGGGCCTGCTGCTGGGCAACTCCGGGATCATGCCGGCCATGGCGGAGCGGGTGAAGAATCCTGCGCCCGGCCTGGGCAAGGGGCCCGGCGGTCCCTCGTTCAGCGAGTTCAAGATCTCCGAGGATTCCCCGGAGCCCGGGTACTGAGGGGGCTCCTGCCGGCGGCTTCGGGCGCCCCGGCGGCGGCGGCCGGGGCGTGCGATAAAATGCGCGTTCGCGCACCGCACCCGAAACGGAAAAGATGAGATCGCTCGAGGAGTCCCTCGCGCAGTACGCGGCCAGCCACCGCGACCGCCGCAACATCGCGACCCATTTCCTCGGCATTCCGCTGGTGATCTTCTCGGTCGTGCTCGCACTCGCGCTGGTTTCCTTCCCGGCCGGCGGCATCCCCGTCACGCTCGCCGCCGTCGCCTCCATCGGCGCCAGCGCCTGGTACGTGCGCCTCGATCCGGCCTTCGGCGCCGTGATGGCCGCGGTGCTCTTCCTCATGTGCGCGCTCGCGAGCGAGATCGCGGCACGCGTCCCGGTCGCCGCGGCCCTTGCGGGCGCGGCCGCGCTCTTCTTCGCCGCGGGCTGGGCCCTGCAGTTTCGCGGCCACCGCTACGAGGGGATGAAACCCGCGTTTCTTTCGGACGCGAGCCAGCTCCTCCTCGGCCCGCTCTTCCTGTGCGCCGAGGCCGCGTTCTTCTTCGGCACGAGAACGGCGCTGCGCCGGGCGATCGAGCAACGGGTCGGGCCCACCGTCGCGCGTCGCACGCGCACGGATGCGGCGGGCGCGCGATGACGAACGCCACACTCGAGCTGGCCCGCGCGCTGCTCGCGCGGCCCTCGGTCACGCCCGCCGACGAGGGCTGCCAGCAGCTGGTCATCGACCGGCTCGCCCCGCTGGGCTTCGAGCCCGAGACGATTCGCTGCGGCGAGGTCACCAACCTGTGGATCCGCCGCGGCACGGCGCGGCCGCTGGTGGTCTTCGCCGGTCACACCGACGTGGTGCCGACGGGGCCGCTCGACCAGTGGCACACCGATCCCTTCGTGCCCACGATCGTGGACGGCAGGTTGCACGCGCGGGGCGCGGCCGACATGAAGACCTCGATCGCGGCCTTCGTCGTCGCGGCCGAGGCGCTCGTCGCCGCGCACCCCGCGCACCCCGGCTCGCTCGCACTCCTGCTCACCTCCGACGAGGAAGGCCCCTCGGTCGACGGCACCGTGCGCGTGGTGGAGGCGCTCAAGGCGAGGGGCGAGCGGATCGACTACTGCATCGTGGGCGAGCCCACGTCGGCGGAGCGCTTCGGCGACACCATCAAGAACGGGCGCCGCGGCACGCTCACCGGCCGACTCGTCGTGAAGGGAATCCAGGGGCACGTGGCCTACCCGCATCTCGCGAAGAACCCGGTCCACGACCTCGCCCCGGCGCTTGCCGAACTCGCGGCGACCGCCTGGGACGAGGGCAACGAGCATTTCCCGCCGACCACGTGGCAGGTGTCCAACATCCATGCCGGCACGGGCGCGTTCAACATCATTCCCGGCGAAGTTCGGGTCGACTTCAATTTCCGCTTCTCCACGGCGAGCACCGTCGAAGGCCTCCAGGCGCGCGTGCACGCCGTGCTCGACCGGCTCGGGCTCGACTACCGGGTCGAGTGGATCCTCGGCGGGCGGCCCTTCCTCACGCCGCGGGGGCGCCTCGGAAACGCTTTCACGCGCGGTGCGGGAAGTCTCGGGCACGACGCCGGAAATTTCCACGACGGGCGGCACTTCCGACGGGCGCTTCATCGCCGACATCTGCCCCGAAGTGGTGGAATTCGGGCCCGTGAACCGCTCGATCCACAAGGTGAACGAGTCCGTCGCGCTCGACGAGATGGAACCCCTCGCGAGGATCTACCGCCTCGCGTGCGAGGACCTCCTGGGCGTGAAGTAGCCAAGGGTGGCGCGCACCGTTCCCGAGAAGGGCCTGAACGTCCGCGCACTCGTGCTCGACGCGGCGCAGCGCCTGGAGCACGCCGGGGTCTCGTTCGGGCACGGCACCACCAACGCGATCGACGAGGCCGCCTGGCTCGTGCTGCATTCCCTGGGGTTGCCCGTGAGCGAACTCGGGCCCCATCTCGACCTCGCCGTCGACGCCGCGCACGCCCGCAGGGCCAACGCCCTGATAGCCAGGCGCATCCGCACGCGCAAGCCCGCGGCCTACCTGCTGAAGGAAGCCTGGCTCGGGCCGCACCGCTTCCACGTGGACGAGCACGTGATCGTGCCGCGCTCCTTCATCGCGGAACTGCTGCGCGCGCGGCTGGTACCGTGGATCGCGAAGCCCGCGCGGCTTGGCGCCGTGCTCGACCTGTGCACGGGCTCGGGTTGCCTCGCGATCCTCGCCGCCCTCGCCTTCCCGAAGGCGAAGGTGGATGCCGCGGATCTCTCGCCGGAAGCGCTGGCGGTGGCGCGGAAGAACGTGGCCGCCTACCGGCTGGGCGCGCGCGTGCGCCCCGTGCAGTCCGACCTTTTCACCGCCCTCGCGGGGCGCAGCTACGATCTCATCGTCTCCAACCCGCCCTACGTGAAGGCCGCCTCGATGCGCAGCCTTCCCGAGGAGTACCGCCGCGAGCCGGAGATGGCGCTCGCGAGCGGCGCCGACGGGCTCCTGCACACGCGCGCGATCCTGCGCCAGGCCAGGCGCCACCTGAATCCCGGCGGGCTTCTCGTGGTCGAGATCGGGCACAACCGCAAGGCGCTCGAGCGCGCCTTCGCGAAGCTTCCGTTCCAGTGGCCCGAGGTCTCGGCCGGCGCGGGGTTCGTCTTCGTGCTGCGTCGCGAGGATCTCTGAGCTTTCGAGGCGAGGGCGCCAATTCCGCGATAATGACGGCGGAGATCCCCAGGTTCCGACCACCCAACCCGAGCCCCCGATGAAGATCGCCGACATTCGCCAGGAGTACGCCCTCAAGCGCCTCGACAAGGAAGACGTCGACGCGGACCCCTTCCGGCAGTTCCACGCCTGGCTCGCGGAAGCGATCGAGGCGCAGGTGCCCGAGCCCACGGCGATGACGCTCGCCACCGTGGACGCCCCCGGCCGGCCCTCGGCGCGCATCATGCTGCTCAAGGCGCTCGACGAACGCGGCTTCGTCTTCTACACGAATTACGAGAGCCGCAAGGGAACCGAGCTGGCGGCACGCCCGCAGGCGGCCCTCACGTTCTTCTGGAAGGAACTCGAGCGGCAGGTGCGCATCGAGGGCGCGGTCGAGCAGGTGAGCGCCGCCGAGGCCGACGAGTACTTCGCGAGCCGCCCGCTCGGCTCGCGCATCGGGGCGTGGGCGAGCACCCAGAGCGCCACCATCGAGAGCCGGCACTGGCTCGAGGCCCGCGTGAGGGCCGCCGAGACGCAGTACGGCGACAGCCCGCCCCGCCCCCCGCACTGGGGCGGCTACCGCGTGATCCCCACGTGGCTCGAGTTCTGGCAGGGAAGGCGCAGCCGCCTGCACGACCGCATCGCCTACGAGAAGACCGGCGACGGCTGGAAGATCGCCCGCCTGTCGCCCTAGGCATGCGAAGTCCCCTCGGCTGCCACGATCCCGCGCGGCTGGAAGCCGAGAGGCTCTCGGTCGAGGCGCTGGACCGGTCCCTGGACGCCGTGCTCGCCGGCCGCGACGCGCGCGAGCCGCTGTGGATCTTCGGCTACGGCTCGCTCATGTGGAACCCGGGGCTCGCCTTCGTGGCCAAGCGCGTCGGCACGATCTACGGCTTCCACCGCAACTTCTGCCTCTGGTCGCGGATCAACCGCGGCACGCCGGAGCGCCCCGGGCTCGTGCTCACGCTGGAGCGTGGCGGGAGCTGCCGCGGGCTCGCGTTCCGGCTCACCGGCTCGACTTCGCGCGAGGAGCTGCGCGAATTGTGGCGGCGCGAGATGTCGCTCGGCTCCTACCACCCGCGCTGGCTCGAATGCCACGCCGGGGCCGAACGCGTGCAGGTCCTCACCTTCATCGTGAACCGCGCGTGCTCCGGCTACGCGGGCAAGCTCCCGATGGAGGTGATGGTCCAGGCCATGGCCACGGCGCGGGGAAAGTACGGCTCGAGCGCCGAGTACCTCTTCCAGACCCAGGCCGCGCTCGAATCCCACGGCATCCTCGACGCCCGCATCAAGCGGCTGGCCGAACGGGTCAAGCGGCACCTCGCCGACGCCGGGTCCTCGCGCATCACCAGGTGAAGGCGGGCAGGCGGAAGCCGGGTCGCGCCACGGCGCGGTTCTCGAACGCGCTCCACGTCGCCGCATCGGGCCCGCCGTGTTCCGCGCCCAGTTCCCCGGCGTGGATGCCGCCCACGATGAACGCGCTCGGAAGTCCCGCCCGCGAAGCGCCGAGGATGTCGTGCTCGATGGAATCTCCCACCGCGACCACCCGCCCCGGGGCGCAGTGACCCAGTGCGGCGATGCACGAGCCGTAGATCGCCGGCCACGGCTTGCCGTGGTAGAAGACTTCGCCCCCCAGCGCCTCGTAGCGCCGGGCCAGCACGCCGGTCGCGTCCACCAGGCGGCCCTCGGAGAAGCGCGCGATGTCGGGGTTGGCGCAGACCATGGGGAGGTTTTTCGCGCGGGCTGCGCGCAGCTCCGTCTCGTAGTCCGCGAGGGCGCGCCGCGGCGAGTCGATCCCGATCGCGGCGAGGAAGTCGGCTTCCTCCACCGAAGCCGTGAAAACGAGCCCGATGCCTTCGAGGATCGAGCGGTCCCCGGCGCGGGTGAACGCGTAGCAGCGCGTGCCGAGCCGGGCATGGAACGGGTTCGCCCGCGCGACGATCGCCTCGCGCGCATCCTCTCCCGCCGACACCATGCGCTCGAAGAGCCGCGCGGAAAACCCCATCTCCTCCATGAGCCGCAGGTTCGCGGCCTCGCGCCGGCCCGAGTTGGAGAGCACGACCACGTGCTTGCCCGCCTCGCGCAGCCGCTCCAGGCACTCGCGCGCGCCCGCGTAGGGCCGGGCGCCGTCGTGCAGGACGCCCCACTGGTCGACGATCAGGCCGTCGAAGCGCTCGGCGAGTGCCGCCACGCCCGGCAGCGCGATGGCGCCCGCCTCAGGAGATGCGGCCACGGATCCAGGCCGAGACGGCCTCGCTCGCGATCACCACCGCGAGGATCGCGAGCAGGACGACGAGCACCTGCTGCCACGCGAACTGGTTGATCGAGGCGTACAGGTGCAGCCCGATGCCGCCGGCGCCGACGAAGCCCAGGACGCTCGACTCGCGCACGTTGATGTCCCAGCGGTAGACGGTGGTGCCGATGAGCACCGGCATCACCTGCGGCAGGATGCCGATGAGGTAGACCTGCCCCGTGCTCGCCCCCGTGGACTCTATCGCCTCGATCGGCCCGCGGTCGGCCTCCTCGATCGCTTCGGCCACGAGCTTGGCGAGGAAGCCCACCGAGCGCGCGGCCACGGCGGCGATCCCGGCGATCGGGCCCGGGCCGAAGATCGCCACGAAGAGCAGCCCCCAGATCACCGTGTTCACGCTCCGCGAGGCCACGAGGATGCCGCGGCCCACGGCCCAGGTGAAACCGTTGGCCGTCGTGTTGCGCGCCGACAGGAAGGCGAGCGGGATCGAGAAGATCACCGCGATGGCGGTGCCGAGGGTCGCGATGTGGATCGTCTCGATCAGCGGCGCGATGATCGTCGGCGCGTAGGACCAGCGCGGCGGCCACATGCGCCCCGCGAGGTCCGCGGCCTGCACGTGGGCGTCCTTGAAGAAGATCCACTCGATGTCGAGCGCGGAGACCGACCATGCCGACACGAAAGCCACCGCCGCGATCCACAGCCACCGCACCACGGTCTCGCGCGGCGAATGCCGGCGCCATACCTCGGGGTGGCGCTGCGCCGCACCGGTGCTCACCGCAGCCTCCTTCGCACCCAGTCGCTGAACCACTCGCCCAGCGCCACGAGCGCGATGATCCCGAGCAGGATCGCCGCGGCGAAGTCGTAGTCGTAGCGCGAAAAGGACGCCGAGAGGGTCTGGCCGATGCCGCCGGCGCCGACGATGCCCACGACCGTGGAGTGGCGCACGTTCGCGTCGAGGCGGTAGATGGCCGTGCCCACGGAGCGCGTGAGCACCTGCGGCACGACGGAGTAGACCACCACCTGCAGGAAGCCCGCTCCGGTGGCGCGCACCGCCTCGATGGGGCCGACGCGCACGTTCTCGATGTCCTCGGCGAGCATCTTGGCGAGGAAGATCGTCGAGGAAAGCGCCAGCGTGAGGAGCCCCGCCACGGGGCCGAAGCCGAAGAGCTTCACGAAGAAGATGGCGATGATCACCTCGTGGAAGGTGCGGCCGACCACGATCAGGCCGCGCGCGGCGAGGTAGACGGGGCGGGGCGCGAGGTTCTTCGCCGCGGCGATCCCCAGGGGAATGCTCAGGACCACGCCCGCGAGCGTGGCGGCGAACGCCATCTGCAGGCTCTCCGTCATGCCCCGCAGCAACAGTTCCCAGCGCCCGAAATCCGGCGGGATCATGCGGATGAAGAGATCCGCCGCGCGCCCGAACCCCGCCAACGCGCGCTTCGCGTCGATGTCGAGGGTGGACACCGACCAGACGAGGTAGGCGATGGCCGCGAGCAGCACGAGGTTCTGGCGCCCCCGCGTGCCGAAGAACGGCGGCGGCCGCCACGCGGACGGGTGCGCCGCGCTCATGCGCCGGCCTCGTCCTCGTCGGCCTTGCGGATCGTCCGGCTCCAGTCCTCCGCGCCGTAGATGCTCGTGAGCACCTCCGGCGTGAGCGCGGCACTCGGCCCGTCGAAGACGAGCGCGCCGGCCTTGAGCCCGATCACGCGGTCGGCGAACCCCTGGGCGAGCGCCACGTCGTGGATGTTCACCAGCGCGGGCGTGGCGCGCTCCTGCGCGAGCGCGCCGATGAGCCGCATGATCTGGCGGGCGGTCTTCGGGTCGAGGCTCGCCGTGGGCTCGTCGACCAGCAGGAGATCCGGGTTCTGCATGAGCGCGCGGCCGATGCCGACGCGCTGGCGCTGGCCGCCGGAGAGCGCATCGGCGCGCGAATCGTGCAGCCCCGCGAGCCCCACCCGCTCGAGCATCGCGAAGGCGTTGGCGACGTCCCGCGGCGGGTAGCGGCGCAGCCAGGAGGCGAAGAAGCCCACGGAACCCAGCCGTCCGGAAAGGAGGTTCTCCATCACCGTGAGCCGGTCGACCAGGTTGAACTCCTGGAAGATCATCCCGATGCGGCGCCTCGCCCGGCGAAGCTCGCCCGGCGCGAGGGACACGATGTCGGTTTCCCCCAGGAACACCCGCCCGGAGGTCGGCTCCACCAGACGGTTGATGCAGCGGATGAGCGTGCTCTTGCCCGCGCCCGAGGTGCCGATGACCGCGATGACCTCCGGGCGCGCGACGGTGAAGCTCACGCCGTCCAGGGCGCGAGCGCCGCCGGGGTAGGTCTTGGTGAGCGCCTCCACCGCGAGCAACGGCCTCGCGCCGCCCGCCGGCGGCGCGTGCTCCCGCGCGAGCGCCATGGCGCTACTCGGCCTTCTTGCCGAGCTTCGAGAGCGTCTCCTGCGTGTACGTCACGCCGCCCGCCTTGTGGATCGTGAGCACGTCGCGCCAGTCCTTGCGGTACTCGATCGCGGCGAAGCGCTCCGTGTCCTTGAATTCGGCGGCGAGCTTCGATTTCTTGAAATCGAAGCCGATGAAGGCCTCGCGGATCTTCGCCTTCAGCTCCGGCGCGAGATTGTGGGCCACGCCGAAGGCGGTGCGCGGGAACGGCGCCGATTCGTAGACCACGCGCAGGTCGCCGGCCTTGAACATGCCGCGCGCCTGCATGCGCTCGACCACGGTGGAGGCCACCGGGGCCGCGTCGTAGTCCTTGTTCACCACGCCCATGATCGAGTTGTCGTGCTTGCCGGAGAAGAGCACCTCGTAGTCCTTGCCCGGCACCACGCCCATCGACGAGAAGAGCGCGCGGGGCGCCGCGTCCCCCGAATTGGACGAAGGCGAGACGTGCGCGACCCGCTTGCCCTTCAGGTCCGCGACCGACTTGATCGGGCTGTCCTTGAAGGTGATGAGCTGCAGCGTGTAGCCGATGCTGCCGTTGGCGCGCTGCATGCTCGCCACCGGCTCGAACCCGGCGAGGTTCACCGCGTAGGGCGTGGGCCCGGTCGCGACCCCCCGCGATGCAGGCGCCCGGAGCGCAGGGGCCTCGACCTGCGCGGCATAGGACTCGGCCGGATACCAGCGCACGCGCTTGCCGGTGACCTTGGCGATGTGCTGCATGAAGTCGTCGAAGACGTTCTCGTAGACGGCGGGATCCTCGACGGGCGTGTAGGAGAACACGAGCGTGGCGGGGTCCTGCCAGGCCTTCGGGTCCTTCGGCTGGTCGGCGATCAGGTCGCCGTTGTCGTCGCAGTAGCGCGCGTCGAGCAGGCCGCGGTTGGCGCAGGGCGCCTGCGCGAGTGCGACCGCCGCAAACGGTCCCGCTGCGAGCGTGAGCGCCGCCACGAGCCAAACCCTCCTGGAACTTGCCATCTTCGTGTCCTCCGGAACATTCGCGTTATCCGCCTCGGGGCGGGACCGTCGAATGCTATCACCGGAGGCGGCCGAAACCGCGTGGGATCAGTTCTCGCCGGACGGTTCGCGGTTGCCGCCGGCGGCCGGGGCGGCCCTCTCGCATTGGCGCGGTCCCGGTTGCGATTGCGGCCGCGGCGATTGCGCCCGGACTTCCCCGCGCCTGCGCCGGCGCCTGCTCCCGTGCCTGCTCCCGTGCCCGTGCCCGCGGGGCCCTGCCCCTGCACGTGCTCCCGGGGCTTCTGGCCGTGACCCTGCTGCGACGCCTGGCCTTGCGCGGGCTGGCCTGCGACCACCGCCTTTCCGGAACCCTTGCCGTGGCCCTTGCCGCGCGAGCGCTTGCGTCCCTGCCCCTGTCCTTGCCCCTGGCCGTGTCCTGCCCCTGGCTGTGTCCTTGCCCTTGGCCGTGCCCGCCGCCGTTGCCGTGGAACGGGCCCTGTCCCGCCGGTGCCGCGCCGGATTTCGCGCCCCGGCGCTTGCTGCGGCGCTTCTTCTGGTTCCCGTCCGTTGCCCCGCCGGGACCACGGGAAGGATGGTGGCCGCGGTGGCCCGCGGGCAGGCCCATGGAGCCCGTCGCTCGGTTGAAGCCGGGCAGGCGCTCGAAGTCCGGCTGGCGATCGTCGTCGTCCTCCTCGAAGACTTCCGGCTCGTTCGGCCGGTAGCCCTCCATGAGGTGGGCGGGCTGCAGCTCGTCCTCGACCTCGTCCTCGTCGTCGAATTCCTCGGGCTCCACCACGCGGTTCGTCGGTGATCTCGTTGCCCGGGGACGCCTCTTCCCCGTCCTCGTCGTCCTCGGCCTCGCCGGCCCCTTCGGCCATCCCCGAGAACTCGATCAGCTTCACCACCTCGGCTTCCGGCAGGTCGCGCACCATCCCGCGCTTGAGGAAGCTCGGCAGCTCCACCGGCCCGTAGCGCACGCGCATGAGGCGGCTCACCATGAGGCCCAGCGCCTCGAACATGCGGCGCACCTCGCGGTTCTTTCCTTCCGTGAGGACCACGTGATACCAGTGGTTGGCGCCTTCGCCGCCACGGTCGACCAGGCGCACGAAACGGCACTTCTCGCCCTCGACCTCCACGCCCTCGCCCGTGAGGAGCTGCACCTGCTCGGGCGTGAGCTCGCCCATCAGCCGCACCGCGTACTCGCGCTCGATCTCGTAGCGCGGGTGCATGAGGCGGTTGGCGAGCTCCCCGTTGGTCGTGAAGATGAGGAGCCCGCTGGTGTTGAAGTCCAGGCGCCCGATGGACACCCAGCGCGCGTTGTTCACCTTCGGCAGCTTCGCGAAGACCGTGGGGCGGCCCTCCGGGTCGTCGCGCGTGCAGATCTCGCCTTCGGGCTTGTGGTAGAGGAGCACGCGCGGCAGCGCCGCGCCGAAGCGCAGCTGGATCAGCTTCCCGTCGACCTTCACGCGGTCGCCGGGGCCGACCGAGTCGCCCAGCTTCGCGACCTGGCCGTTGATGGTGATGTGCCCCTGGGCGATGAGGATCTCGATGTTGCGCCGGGAGCCGTGCCCCGATTGCGCCATCACCTTCTGCAGGCGCTCGCGCTTCGAGTTGTCCTTGCCGCGCGCTCCCTTGCCGCCCTTGCCGCGGCGCTGCGCGCCGGCGGGCACCTTCGCCCATTCGGGCACTATGCCCCCGGGCCAGTCGAGCTTCGGGGCGCGTGGGGTACGAAAGGGTCTATCCCGCATGGTCTGGGTGCTCCGTGTCTTGCGAGGGCGCGTTCGCCTCGTCTTCGGGGGTGGGGGTTGCGGCATCGGCTTCTTCCCCGGGCGCGCCGAGGAGCGCCCCCTGCACCGGCAGCGCCGGCGAGGTGTCGAGGGTGGCGTCGAGGGCGCTTTGCAGCTCCTCGAGCGCGGGCAGCTCCTCGAGCGACCTGAGGTTCAGGTCGTCCAGGAACTTGCGTGTGGTCGCGAAAAGCGCCGGGCGGCCGGGGGTCTCGCGGTGGCCGACCACGTCGATCCAGCCGCGCTCCTCCAGGGCCTTGAGCGTCGGCGGCGAGACGGCCACGCCGCGGATGTCCTCGATGTCGCCGCGGGTCACGGGCTGGCGGTAGGCGATGATGGCGAGCGTCTCCAGGACCGCGCGCGAATAGCGCGGCGGCTTCTCGTTCGAGATGCGGTCCAGGTACTTCTGGTAGTCGGGATGCACGCGGAAGCGCCAGCCGCTCGCGACCGCGGTGAGTTCCACGGAGCGGTCGGCCCACTCGAGCTTCAGCTCCTCCAGGATCTTCCTCAAGCTCTCCACGTCGAGTTCGCCCGCGAAGAGGCGCCTCAACTGCTGCAGGGTGAGGGGCTCCGGGGCGGAGAGCAGCGCCGCCTCGAGGACGCGCTTCACGAGCTCCAGGTCCAGGGGCTCGCGGGCGGTTTCGGGCGCCCGGGCTTCGGCGGCTTCGACGGTTTCTTCGGTCATGGTCATGTGATCTGGAGCGCTGCGCGCTCGCTCTTCAGGCGCACGTAGATGGGTTCGAAAGCGGTTTGCTGCGTGATCTCGATGAGGACTCGCGGGCGAGTTCGAGCAGGGCGAGGAAGCTCACCACGAGGACGGGCACGCCCTCCTCGGGCCGGAAGAGGAGGGAGAATTCCGTGAAGGCGCCGTTGCCCAGCTCGCGCAAGATGCGGCTCATGTGCGAGCGCACCGAGAGCTGCTCGCGGGTGATCTTGTGATGGCGGACCATCTTCGCGCGAGCGAGTATCGAGCGCCAGGCTTCCGAGAGGTCCGCAACCGCGATGCCCGGCACCCGATCGGCGAGCGCCTGCTCGACGTAGACCTCCACCAGGGAAAAGTCCCGGCCCGCGACGGGCGCATCCCCCAGCGCCATCGCGGCCTTCTTCATGTGCTCGTACTCGAGCAGGCGGCGCACGAGCTCGGCGCGCGGGTCCTCGGGTTCGGTCTCGTTCTCGCGCCTCGGGCGCGGCAGCAGCATGCGCGACTTGATCTCGATCAGGAGGGCGGCCATCAGCAGGTACTCGGCGGCGAGCTCGAGCTGCTGCGTGCGCATCATCTCGACGTACTCCATGTACTGGCGCGTCAACTCCGCCATCGGGATGTCGAGGATGTCGAGCGAGTGCTTGCGGATGAGGTAGAGCAGCAGATCCATCGGGCCCTCGAACGCGTCGAGGAAGACCGACAGCGCCTCCGGCGGGATGTAGAGGTCCGTGGGCAATTCCGTGAACGGCTCGCCGCGGATCCTCGCGATGGGAAGCTGCAGGTCGAGCCCCGGCTGCTCCAGGGCGACCGGATCGTTGGCGGCGCGCACGCTCACTGCTTCTTCCCCCACGCGATGTCGGCCGCGGCGCGCGACATCTTGGCGCCCTCGTGGCCCACGCCCGGCACGTAGGAGAGTTCCCAGCCCAGCTTCACGCCGAGTGCCGCCGCCGCGCCCGAGGCCGCGCCGAAGAAGTTCTCGCCGCGCTCGACGCGCTGGGCACCCTGTTTCATCGCGCCTTCGCTGCGGTCGAGGTCCGGGGCGTCGGTCTTCGTGTCGGTCTCGCCGAGGAGCACGTAGACCTTGCGGGCGAGCGCGCCCCGCAGCTCCGCCTCGCCGGCCGGAGACTCGACGAACGAGTAGGGCCACCGCGCGGGCGTCTTGTCGGCGCGCCACTCCGGCATCATGTACCAGCCGGCGTTGGCGACGATCGCCGCCGAGGCGCGGTTCTGCGGCAGGAGGAAGAGCATCCGGTGCACGAACTGCGCGCCCGCCGAGTGCCCGAAGATGCGGTAGTCCTTCTGGCCGTCGCGCATCTCGTCGAAGAGGTGCTCGATCACCGAGTAGGCCCACTGCTCGCGGTTCGGGTTGCCGGCGACGTCGCCCAGGTTGTAGGAGGCCGCCTTCGGCCACTGGCGCTCCGCGAATTCGGGGGCGATGACGAGGAAGCCGTGGCGGTCCGCCGCGAGTTCCCAGTAGTCGCGGTAGGCGGAGGCGTTGCGCTTCATGCCGTGCAGCACGAAGAGCATCGGGCAGGTGGAATCGCACTGCCGCGGCCGGTAGGTGTAGACGCGCACCGGCCGGTCCTCGTGGCCGCGCTTGTCGTTGAATACGAAGCTCCACTTGCCCGACGGCACGGGCGTGGCCGCCTGCGCCGGCAGCAACGTCGCCAGCCCCGCGAGCAGCACGCCCAGGATCTTCACGGCAGACCGGATTCCCATCGCTTTCATCGGAGTTGCCTCGCTTCTCGCCGCCATGGCGCCCAGCTGTAATCGAGGCCCATGGCCTCGCGCACGTCCCGCATCGTCTCGTCCGCGAGGTCGGAAGCCTTCTCGCACCCGTCCTGGATGATCGAGCGCACGAGCGTCGGATCCTCCTCGTAGCCCGCCGCGCGCTCGCGGATGGGCTTCAGCTCCGCGTTCACCGCGTCGATCACCGGCTGCTTGCATTCGAGGCAGCCGATGCCCGCGCTGGTGCAGCCCTCGACCACCCAGTCGCGCGTTTCCTGGTTCGAGTACACCAGGTGCAGGTTCCACACCGGGCACTTGCCGGGGTCACCCGGGTCCGTGCGGCGGACGCGCGCCGGGTCCGTGGGCATCGTGCGCACCTTCTTCGAGACCTCGTCGGGCTTGTCGCGCAGCAGGATGGCGTTGCCGTAGCTCTTGCTCATCTTCTGCCCGTCGAGGCCGAGCAGCTTCGGCGTGGCCGTGAGGAGCGCCTCGGGTTCCGAGAGGATCATCCGCCCGCCGCCCTCGATGTAGCCGAAGAGCCGCTCCTTGTCGCCGAGCGCGAGGTTCTGCACGTCGTCGACCAGCTCGCGCGCCTGTTCGAGCGCCTCCTCGTCGCCCTGCTCCTGGAAGCGCGTGCGCAGCTCCCGGTAGAGCTTCGCCTTCTTCGGGCCCATCTTCTTCACCGCCGCTTCCGCCTTCTGCTCGAAGCCCTTCTCGCGGCCGAAGAGGTGGTTGAAGCGCCGCGCGATCTCGCGCGTGAGTTCCACGTGGGAGACCTGGTCCTCGCCCACGGGCACGCCGGTGGCCCGGTAGATGAGGATGTCGGCCGCCTGCATGAGCGGGTAGCCCAGGAAGCCGTAGGTGGTGAGGTCGCGGCCGTGCTCGGCGTGCCGGTCTACGGAGTCCTTGTAGGTGGGCACGCGCTCGAGCCACGAGAGCGGCGTGAAGAAGGACATGAGGAGCGTGAGTTCCGCGTGCTGCGGCACCTTCGACTGCACGAAGAGCGTCGCCCGGGAGGGGTCGATGCCCGCGGCGAGCCAGTCGATGAACATGTCCCACACCGTCTCCTCGATCACCGACGGGTCCTCGTAGTGCGAGGTGAGCGCGTGCCAGTCCGCCGCGAAGAAGAAGCACGGGTGCTCGTTCTGCAGCCGCACCCAGTTCTTGAGCGCGCCGTGGTAGTGGCCGAGGTGCATGGCCCCCGTGGGGCGCATGCCGGAAAGGACACGATCCTGGAACATGGTTCTTCTTCCTAGAAGCCGACGAGCGAGTAGAGGTTTTTCAGGAGCGCGCCCATCACCGGCCCGAGCATCCACCAGAGCGCGCCCGAGACGATGAGGATGATGAGGATCGGCATGCCGAAGGGCTCGAGCCGCGAGTACTGCCACGCGAGCCTGCCGGGAAGCACGCTCACGAGGATGCGGCCACCGTCGAGCGGCAGCAGGGGAAAGAGGTTCAGGACCGCGAGGCCCACGTTCACCTTGATGCCCGCGTCTGCCACGCGGATCCAGAACTCGAAGGCGATGCCCGAGCCGCCGGTCGCGAGGAGCGCCTTCGCCACCAGCACCCACGCGAGCGCCATGGCGAGGTTCGCGGCGGGGCCCGCGGCCGCCACCCAGAGCATGTCGCGCTTCGGGTCGCGCAGGTTCTCGAAGTTCACCGGCACCGGCTTCGCCCACCCGAAGAGGAAGCCGGTGAAGGCGGTGAGGATCGGCACGACGACGGTGCCGATGGGATCGATGTGCTTGGCCGGGTTCAGGCTCGTGCGCCCGAGCATCCAGGCGGTCTTGTCGCCGAAGTACATCGCGGCGTAGGCGTGCCCGGCCTCGTGCAGGGTGATCGCGAACACCGCGGGGATCGCGTAGATCGCGATGGTGACGATGATGCCCTGGATGTCCATCAAGGGCCCTTACCCGAACCCTCTCCCGGGGGAGAGGGGCGGATCGCGTGAAGCGTTTTCGCGGGCGCCGGCATCAATGCAGCGCCTCCTTCACGAACCCGAAGGGGCGGATGTCGCCCTTGCCTTCGCGCAGGAGCACGGGCGCGTCTCCCGAGATGTCGATCACGGTCGTGACATCCAGCCCGCAGGAGCCGGCATCGATGATGGCGTCGAGCTGGTGGTCGAGGTACGCGCGGATCTCCTCGGCGTCGTTCAGCGCCACGCCGTGGTCCGGCAGGATGAGCGTGGACGACAGGAGCGGCTCGCCCAGCTCCGCGAGGAGCGCGAGCGGCACCGTGTGATCCGGAATGCGCACGCCGATCGTGCGCCGCGGATGCAGCAGGCGCCGCGGCACGTCCTTCGATGCCCGCAGGATGAAGGTGTAGTTGCCGGGCGTGTTCGCCTTGATGAGCCGGTACTGGATGTTGTCCACCTTCGCGAATTGACCCACCTCGGAGAGATCGCGGCACATGAGCGTGAGGTGGTGTCGCTCGTCCACGTTGCGGATGCGGCGGATGCGCTCCATCGCGGCCTTGTCCCCGATGTGGCAGCCGAGCGCGTAGCAGGAGTCCGTCGGGTAGGCGACAACGCCACCCGCGCGGATGATCTCCACGGCCGCCTTGATCGAGCGCGGCTGCGGGTTCTCCGGATGCACCGAGAAGAATTCCGACATTCCTGGCGTGGAGTTGCGCGTTGCCCGCCGGTCACGCCGCGGGCATGCGTCTTTCCGTTCCTCTTTCGCTTGGTTACCGGCGCGCCGGGTCCAGTCTTCGGCGCGGGCTCACCGCCACCCTCCTGATCGGCGGTATCGGCTAGTGCGCCCCTACCCGTCCACGGAGCGGGCGGGTCGCGAATCGGGTCACGGGCACAGCGGGCCGGCACCCCCCGGCTCCACCGGGCTTTCGCCCGGCCCGTGGAAATCGGAGCCGCGGGAGGCGAGGAAACCGTACTCCTCGGCCACGCGGCGCCAGGTGGCGTATTCCTCGGGGCGGTGACTGCCTGTCACCACCTCTATCGCCTCGCCACCGAGACGCTTGAATTCTTCCAGCAGGGTCGCACGCCCGAGGGGCTTGAGTCCATAGCGACCGGGGTGTGCGAGCACTGCGACACCCCCCGCGCCCACGATCCATCCCACGGCATCCTCGAGCCCCGCCCAGCGGTGGTGCACGAACGCGGGCTTGCCCTTGCCCAGATACTTGTCGAAGGCGTGCTGCGTGTTCCTCACCGCACCGGACTCCGCCAGGTGCCTCGCGAAATGCGTGCGGCTCAGGCGCTGCTCGCTCCCCGCCAGCGCCAGCGCCGCCTCGAGGTGCCCGGGATGGCCCCAGGTCCGCGAGCTGTCGGCCATCCGGGTCGCCCTGCCCAGCCGCCCGTCGCGTACCGACTGCAATCCCCCGGCCAGCGAGGCGTCCGCCGGGTCGATCCCGAGGCCCACCACGTGGACCGTCGTCTCGCCCCAGCTCACCGAAATCTCCACGCCTTCCACCAGGCGCACACCGCATTTCCGGGCGGCGGCGGCGGCCTCCTCGAGGCCGTCGACCGTGTCGTGGTCCGTAAGCGCTATGGCGTGTACCCCGTGACGCGCACCCAGTTCCACCAACTGCGAGGGCGACAGAAGCCCATCCGAGGCGGTCGAATGGTTGTGCAGGTCGAAATTGTCCAAACGGGGCGGGGGTTTGAGGAAGCAATTGAAATTATAGCAGAATTCGCCCTTTGCCTCCCCCCGGCGACATCCGGTCGCGCCGGGCCGGCGAAGACCAGAAGAGATATTTTATTCATGGAAATCAAGAAGATCGCGTCGGCCGACGGCCCGAACCGACGCACTGCTCGGCCGGCTGCCCGGCTTTCGCGCGCGCGCCCGCGACGCCGGCGCCGATCTCGCCGTCCGGGTCGAGCGGACCCAGCGCGGGCTCGAGACGCTCCGGGCCGTGGAGCGGGATCGCCGCGGACCGGGGCGAGTCGCGGTGGAGGGCGTGGATGCCCTGGTCTCGGCCATCGTCACCGATCTGGCCCATGTGGAAGCGGCGGCGCAGCGCGCAGCGAACGCCGCGCTCCTCGCCGACGTCGCGGAGTTCCTCCTCGGCGTGGCCTTCTGGGCGATGCGGCACGAGGTCGCCCTCGAGCCGGTGGAGCCGGTGGTGAACGCGCTGGCCCGCCGCGCGAATGCCGCGCGCAACCGGCAGGAACTCGCCGCCGTCTTCGGACTCACGCAAGGCGTCCTCGCCCACGTGGGCCCGCGCCTCGCCCCGGACCTGGAGCGATCCAACCCCGAGCGGCCCTGGCGCGTCCTGCACGCCAACCTGGCCATCACGGCCATCCGGACCGAGGACCCGGCGCTCATGGATTTCGCCTTCGACGCCCTGGACGGCGCCCTGCCCGACGAGCGCGCCGGCTTCTACGCCGAGGCCCTGGCCCTGGCGCTTGCCCCCGGCGTGGCACCCGAGGTCAGGGAACGGATCGAGGCCCGGCACCTCAAATGGACAGCCGCCCGCTGAATGGGCGAAAATAGCCGATTGATTATGCGAGGCTTTTGCGTCTCTTGAAGCTGCTGTTCGACCTTTTCCCGGTCATCCTCTTCTTCGTCGCCTTCAAGCTCCAGGGCATCTACTTCGCCACCGGGGTCGCCATCGCCGCGACCATTTTCCAGGTGGGCTGGGTGCTCGCCCGGCGCCGGAAGGTCTCCAACATGCAGTGGATGAGCCTCGTGATCATCGTGCTCTTCGGCGGGGCCACGCTGCTGCTGCGCGACGAGACCTTCATCAAGTGGAAGCCCTCGGTGCTCTACTGGCTCGCCGGCGCGGTCTTCCTGGGCGGCCTCGCGTTCCGCACGAACCTCGTGAAGGCGGTGATGTCCGAGGGGATCACGATGCCCGAGCACGCGTGGACGAAGCTCTGCGTGGCGTGGGGCGCCTTCTTCCTCTTCAAGGGGACGCTCAACCTCTGGGTGGCCTACACCTTCGACACCGACACCTGGGTCAACTTCAAGCTCTTCGGCGGCATGGGCCTCATGCTCCTCTTCGTCATCGCGCAGGCGTTCTGGATCTCGAAGTACCTGCCGGACGAGGACCCGAAGCCCGCCGCCGGCTCGCCGAAACCCTAGGGGTCGCGGCAATACCGTCCAACAGGATCGCCATGCTCTACGCCATCATCGCCGAGGACGTTCCCGGCTCCCTGGACAAGCGCCTCGCCTCGCGCCCGGCGCACGTGGAGCGCCTGAAGGCGCTCGTGGCCGAGGGACGCCTCGTCCTCGCGGGGCCGCACCCGCTCATCGACGCCGAAGACCCGGGGCCCGCGGGATTTTCCGGCTCGCTCATCGTCGCGGAATTCGCCTCGCGGGAACTCGCGATCGCCTGGGCGAGCGCGGACCCGTACGTGGCCGCCGGCGTCTACGGGAAGGTCACCGTGAAGCCATTCAAGAGGGCACTGCCGTGAACCTCGAAACCGCCATCCGCGAGCGCCTCGCCGTGCTCGCGCCCGAGAGCGTGGAACTCGTCGACGAGGAACACCTCCACATCGGCCACGGGGCCGACGGCGCGCACTGGCAGCTCACCATCGTTTCGGAAGCCTTCCGCGGGAAGCCCCCGCTGGCGAGGCATCGAATGGTTTATGAGGCCCTGGGCGACCTCATGAAACGCGACATCCATGCCCTGAGAATCGAGGCGTTCGCGCCCGAACAGTTTTGACCCCACGAAAAGGAACCTCCATGCATTGCACCCTGAAGACCCTCGCCGTCGCGCTCGTCGCGGGCACGTTCGCCATCGGCGCCGTGGCCCAGGACAAGGCTCCCAAGAAGGCCGCCGCCGGAAAGATCGTCGTGAACGGCGTCACGATCCCCCAGTCGCGCCTCGACATGATGAACAAGGAGCTCTCCGCGAGCGGGCAGCCCGACACGGCCGAGCGCCAGAAGGCCGTGCGCGAGGAGCTCATCAACCGCGAGGTGCTCGTGCAGGCGGCGCAGAAGCGCGGTCTGGACAAGAGCAGCGAGGTGGCCGCGCAGATCGAAATGGCCCGCCAGGCCGTGCTCGTGCGCGCGCTCTTCGAGAGCGAGGTGAAGGCCAACCCGATCACCGACCTGGATCTGCAGAAGCAGTACGAGGACTTCAAGAAGTCCATGGGCGAGAACGAGTACAAGATCCGCCACATCCTCGTGGACAAGGAAGACGACGCGAAGGCGATCATCGCCGAGCTCGGCAAGGGCGGCGACTTCGCCAAGATCGCGAAGGACAAGTCGAAGGACCCCGGCTCCAAGGACAACGGCGGCGACCTCGACTGGGGCCCGTCCGCGCGCTACGTGAAGCCGTTCGCCGACGCCGTGACGTCGATGAAGAAGGGCGCGCTCACCACCGCGCCGGTGAAGACCGACTTCGGCTACCACGTGATCCGGCTGGACGACGTGCGCCCCCTGAAGGTGCCCGGCTTCGACGAGCTGAAGGAGCAGTTCCGCCAGCGCGCCCAGCAGCAGCAGATCCAGAAGCTGGTGATGGACCTGCGCGGCAAGGCGAAGGTGGAGGAGCGCTAGCCTCCCGCCATCCGTTTCGCGAGGAAGGGCGCCCGCGGGCGCCCTTTTTCTTTCGCGCTATCATCGACGCGAAGCCCATCCGAAGCCACCGAAGGAAATCCATGCCGACCTCGCTCGTGGTGACCGCCATCGGCCCCGATCGCCCGGGAATCGTGAACGCGCTCTCCGACACGGCGCAGCGCTTCGGCGCGAACTGGGCGGCGAGCCGCATGGCCAACCTCGCGGGCCAGTTCGCGGGGATGGTGCATTTCGAGGTGGGCGACGACAAGGCGGATGCCCTCGCCGAGGCGCTCGGCGCGCTCGAGTCCTCCGGGCTTCGCATCGTCATCGCGCGCAGCCAGCCGGGTGCGGCCACGCCCGCCCGCCGCCGGGTGCGGCTCGAACTCGTGGGCCACGACCGGCCGGGGATCGTCCGGGACCTGTCGGGCAACCTCGCCCAGCGCGGCGTGAGCATCGAGGAGCTGGAGACCGAGGTGGCGAGTGCCGCGATGTCGGGAGAGCACCTCTTCAAGGTGCGGGCGCTGCTCGCGGTGCCCGCGGAACTGCCCAATGACGAGCTGCAGCGCGGGCTCGAGGCGCTCGCCAACGAGATGATGGTCGACGTCGAGCTGGGCGAACCCGCCGACGGCTGAGTGCCGCGCAGCGGCCGTTAGCGCACACGTGCCGCTTGCGCCGGGCGGCTTTCATGGCGACCATTGCGGCTAGCGCACAAGCTGACGGAGGTCACACCCCATGTACAAGCGAATCCTGCTCGCCTATGACGGCTCCCAGACGGGCCAGAAGGCATTGCTCGACTGCAGCGACATCGCGCAGTGGAACCAGTCGGAACTCTTCCTCGTCGCGGTGATGCCGTCGCCGGCGACGTTCATCGGGGCCGAGGGCGGCGTCTACGACGCCGGCAGCGAGGAGCGCGACCGCCAGCAGTACCAGGGCATCCTCGACGAGGGCTGCGCCGGCTTTCGGAAGCCGGGCACAACGCCAACGGCGAGGTGGTGGTCGGCGACGCCGTCGACGAGATCGCGAAGTGCGCGAGCCGGATCTCCGCCGACCTGATCGTGGTCGGGCACCGCCACCTGGAGGGCTGGGCGGCTCGGTGGTGGAGAGGCTCCGTTTCCAAGGCGCTCATCGAGCATTCCCCCTGCAACGTGCTGGTCGTCATCACCCATTGACCCTTTTGCCCGGCGGCGCCGTTTCATGACCTGAACCCCGCCATCCCGGCGGGGCAGCCCCGAAAGGAGCCGTCATGAAGCGCCTCGCCACCCTCGCCGCCGCCCTCGCCGCCGCCTTGGTCCTTCCCGCCTGCGCCCACGGCACGGGCGGCCTCGCCCGCGTCACCGTCTACGACCGCACCGCCAACCGGGAGCTTCCCGTGCACTGGCGAGACGGGCGCGCCTACGTCGCCGGCCATCCCGGCAACGAGTACCAGGTGCGCGTGCGCAACGCCTCGGGCGAGGACCTCCTCGCGGTGGTGAGCGTGGACGGCGTGAACGTGATCACCGGGCAATCGGCGCGGGCGACCCAGAGCGGCTACGTGCTGGGCTCCTACGGCTCGCTCGACGTGTCCGGCTGGCGCAAGAGCATGCAGCACACCGCCGCGTTCTACTTCACCTCGCTTCCCGATTCCTACGCCGCACGCACCGGGCGCCCCGACGACGTCGGCGTGATCGGCGTGGCGCTCTTCAAGAGGAAGCCCCCGGAGCCCGTCACCCCTCCGCAGCCCCTGCCGCAGCCGTTCGCGAAGCAGGAATCCGGCGGGTCCTCGCCGTATCCGGCGGCACCCTCGGCGGCCGCGCCCGCCGAGCGCAACGAATCCCGGGATTCGGCCGCCAAGCGCGCGCAAGCCGAGTCGCCGCTCGGCACCGGGCACGGCCGCCGCGAGACGAACCCGACCCGCTACGTGGAATTCGAGCGCGCCTCGCCCTATGCCGCGGAGACGATCACGATCTACTACGACAGCACGCGAAACCTCGTCGCACAGGGCGTGATCCGCCCCGCGCCGCGCTCGCGCGACCCGAACCCCTTCCCGGGATTCGTGCCGGATCCGGTGTCCTACTACCGCTCCTGGCACCGGCCGCCGGGCGTGTGAGCCGCCGGGCCTCGGATGCCGCGCGGGGAGCGTAAACTCCCCGCGTGCCCGAGACCGACGAACAACTCATGCTCGCCTTTGCCGCAGGGGACGCCGGCGCATTCGACCGTCTCTACGCGCGCCACAAGGGCACCGTGTTCCGCTTCGTTTCCCGGTCCCTGCCCTCGAAGGCCGATGCCGAGGAGATCTTCCAGGACGTCTGGATGAAGGCGATCGAGGCGAGGGCCCGCTACGAGCCGCGGGCGAAGTTCACCACCTGGCTCTACGCCATCGCCCACAACCGGCTCGTCGACGCCTGGCGCCGCAAGGGCCTGGCACTCGTGCCCCTCGACGCCGGGGACGAGGACGGGCGGCCCGCGATCGACCCGCCGGGCGATCCCGGAGACGATCCGTACGCGCAGGTGTCCAACCGGGAGGCGATGGCGCGGTTCGCGGCCGCGTTCGAAGCGCTCCCGCCCGCCCAGCGCGAAGCGTTCGTGATGAAGGAGGAAGCCGAAATGTCCATCGCCGAGATCGCCGCGGCCACCGGCGCGAACGAGGAAGCGGTGAAGAGCCGCGTGCGCTATGCGACGGCCAAGCTCCGGGAAGCCCTCGATGGCTGATCCGCGCGACGACCGCGTGGGCGCGGCCTATCGCGCGATGCCGGGCGAGACGCCACCGCCCGCGCTCGACGCGGCGATCCAGGCGGCCGCGCGGCGGGCCGTGGGCGCACGGCCGGGCGGCACGCGCCGCTGGCAGCTGCCGATGTCGATCGCCGCCGTGCTGGCGCTCGCCGTCGGCGTGTCGCTGCAGGTCGAACGCGAGAAGCCCATGGTCGTCGACGGCACGCCGGTTTCCTCGGGCAGCGCCGAGTACCCCGTCGCTCCTCCTGCGGCGGAAGCCGAAGAGAGGAGTGCTTCCGGGAAACCGGATGCGACGACAACGCATCCCGCTTCGACGCCAGTGGCTGCGCCCGAGCCTGCGGCACCGCCCGCGGCGGCAGTGCGAGCGCCCGCGCCCGCAGCCAGCGGCGCCAGCGCACCACCGCCCGCGGCGACGGTGCCGGCGCCAGCGCCCGTGATGCGGGAGCAGGCGATCGCGGCGCCGGCGCAGAAGCTCTCGCAACCCGGCGCGCCGGCCCCGCAGGCAATGGATGCCTCGCCGGCCCCCGCAAGGCAACCTGTTCCGGCGCCAGAGGCGAAGCGCTTCGCGCCGGATCCGCCCCGCGCCGAGCCGGTCGCGCGTCCCGCATCGCCGCCGGCTGCCGCTCCCCCGCTGGCTTCGGGCGCCGCGCCGTTTTCAGCTCCCCTCGGGAAGAATGTCGCGCCGATGCCCGCGGCGGCCGCACCGGCGGCGGCCGATGCCATACGGCCCGCGGAGCCTGCCCGCGCTGCCGCGCCGCCCGCCCCGCGGGGGAAGTCGGAGCTTTCCCGCGACGCAGCCACGCGGGAGGAGAAGGCCACCCTCGGCGCTTCGGAGGCCCCCGAGAAGCAACTCGAGCGCATCGCCGGGCTGCGCAACCGGGGCATGCACAACGAAGCCGACCGCGCGCTGGCGCAGTTTCGCCGCGACCATCCCGGCTACCGCATCAGCGAGGAGTGGCTGCAAGGTAGCGCGGTAAGCGTCCCTCCCGACTCGCGCGACGCGGTCTTGCTCAGGCGAGCAGGCAGTTCAGCCGAGCAGGCAACTCAGACGAGCAGGCAGCTCAGGCGCTCCTCGCGCAGGGTCGCGAAGCCGTGGCGCTCGTAGAAGCGCCGCGCGCCGGGATTGTCGAAGTGCGTGGCGGTGTCGATGCGCGTCACACCCGTCTTCACGAGCTCGGCCTTGAGTGACGCGAGCATCGCCGAGCCGATGCCCTGGCCTTCCAGCCCCGGGCGCACGTTCACATCGTCCAGCTTGGCCACGAGGGTTCCGCGCGAGGTGGAGATCGCGAGGCACACGACGCAGCAGCCCACGACCTCGCCGCCGCGCCGCCCCATCCACACGAAGCCGAGGTCGGGCCTCGCGAGGAAGAGATCCAGCGCGCGGGCGAGCGCGTCGGGGCCGCCGTCCCCGTAGACCGCGGCGACGTCACGGTAGTGCGGATCGGCGCGCAGGAACGCGAGAAAGAGCCCGAAGGCCTCGTCGCGATCACCGGGGGCCATGCGCGAAAACGCGAGTTCGCTCACGCCGTCTTCCCGGCAACGCCGTACGCATCCAGGCTCACGGCTTCTTCGCCGCGAAACCGCACGTGTCCGCGCTCACGCCGGCTTCCCGGCGGGGCCGTACGCGCCCACGCGGCTCTCCGAGAGCGTGAGCGCCTCGCATCTCCGGTCGATGCGGCCGTACTCGGCCTCGTGCTCGCCGAGAAAGGCGCTGTACGCCTCCTCGCCCGACCAGCGGTCGATGGTCACGTACTCGCCCGGGCGCTCGTCGTCGACGAGCAGCTCGGTGCCGAGGTAGTCCGGCGACGCGGAAAAGAGCTTCGCCCACTCGCCCTTCGGCCCGTAGGCCTTCTCGAATTTCGCCACCTGTTCCGGATCGACCCGGTAGCGCCAGATCACGACGTACATGGTCTCAGCCCAGCCACGCGCGCGCGTTGCGGAACATGCGCATCCAGGGCGAATCCTCGCCCCAGCCGTCCGGGTGCCACGACATGAGCACGGTGCGGAAGACGCGCTCCGGGTGCGGCATCATGATGGTGAAGCGCCCGTCCGGCGTGGTGACCGCGGTGATGCCGCCGGGCGAGCCGTTGGCGTTGTAGGGATAGGCCTCGGTGGGCTTGCCGCGGTGGTCGACGAAGCGCGCGGCGACCAGGAATTCGCAGGCCTCGCGCGCCTTCGCGTCCCGGAAGGTGGCCTTGCCCTCGCCGTGGGCGGTGACGATGGGAATGCGGCTGCCTTCCATGCCCGCGAAGAAGAGCGACGGCGACTTCTGCACCTCGAGCAGCGTGAAGCGTGCCTCGTACTGCTCCGAGAGGTTCCTCTCGAAATGCGGCCAGTTCTGCGCGCCCGGGATGATCGCCTTCAGGTTCGACACCATCTGGCAGCCGTTGCAGGCGCCGAGCGCGAAGGAATCGGCGCGGCCGAAGAACGCCTCGAACTCGTCGCGGGCCCGGGCGTTGAAGAGGATGGACTTGGCCCAGCCTTCGCCGGCGCCCAGCGTGTCGCCGTAGCTGAACCCGCCGCACGCGGCGAAGCCCTTGAAGTCGGCGAGCGCCACGCGCCCGGCGATGATGTCGCTCATGTGCACGTCGAAGGCGGCGAAGCCCGCGCGGTCGAAGGCAGCCGCCATTTCCATCTGCCCGTTCACGCCCTGTTCCCTCAGGATCGCGATCCGCGGCCGCGCGCCCCTGGCCACGAAGGGTGCGGCGATGTCCTCGGCGGGATCGAAAGTGAGCTTCGCGGAAAGCCCCGGATCGCCCTCGTCCAGGATCCGGTCGTACTCCTGGTCGGCGCAGGCCGGGTTGTCGCGCAGGCGCTGGATGGCGTGCGTGACCGAGGACCACGCGCGGTGCAGGTCGACCCGCTTCTGCGCGAGCACGGGCTTGCCGTTCAGGAGGATGCGCAGCTGCCCTTCGGCGTTGGGGTGCCCGATCACGTGCGATTCGCGCGAGAGCCCGGCTTCCCTCAGCGCGCCCATCACCGCGGCGCGGTCGTCCTTGCGCACCTGCAGCACCGCGCCCAGTTCCTCGTTGAAGAGCACCGCGAGCACGCGATCCGCGACGTTTCCGGCGAGCACGTCGGTCTGGCGCTCGTGGCCGTCGACGTCGAGCTGCTTCGGGTCGATGGCGAGGTTGTCGAGGTAGATGCTGACGCCCGCGCGGCCCGCGAAGGCCATCTCGCACAGCGTCGCGAAGAGGCCGCCGTCGGAGCGGTCGTGGTAGGCGAGGATCCTGCCGCCCGCGTTCAGCGCCTGGATCGCGCCGAAGAAGGCGGCGAGCTTCGCGGGGTCGTCCACGTCGGGCGCCGCATCCCCGAGCTGGCCGTGCACCTGCGCGAGCGCGGAGCCGCCGAGGCGGTTCCTGCCGCCGCCGAGATCGACCAGCACGAGTTCCGTATCGCCCGCGTCGGTGCGCAACTGCGGCGTGAGGGTGCGGCGCGCGTCCGTCACCGGCGCGAAGGCGGTGATCACGAGCGAGAGCGGCGCGGTGACCGCCTTCGCCTCGCCCGTGGCGGGATCCTGCCAGGTCGTCTTCATCGACATGGAATCCTTGCCGACGGGAATCGCGACGCCGAGCGCGGGGCAGAGCTCCATGCCCACGGCCCGCACGGTGTCGAAGAGCGCCGCGTCCTCGCCCGGATGCCCCGCCGCGCACATCCAGTTGGCGGAGAGCTTCACGTCGCCCAGGGCCGCGATGGCGGCCGCGGCGATGTTGGTGATCGCCTCTCCCACCGCCATGCGCCCCGAAGCGGGGCCGTCGATCAGCGCGAGTGGCGTGCGCTCGCCGAGGGCCATGGCTTCGCCGAGATGCGTCGCGTAACCCATCGTCGTGACCGCGCAGTCGGCCACCGGCACCTGCCACGGGCCGACCATCTGGTCGCGCGCACACAGGCCGCCCACGGAGCGGTCGCCGATGGTGACGAGGAAAGTCTTGTCCGCGACCGCCGGAAGCCGCAACACGCGCAACGCCGCCTCCTCGAGGTCGATGGCGGACGGATCGAAGGCCGCGCGCTTGCGCGCGAGGCGCTTCACGTCGCGGTGCATGCGCGGCGGCTTGCCGAGCAGCACCTCCAGCGGCACGTCCACGGGGTCGTTCGCGAAGAGCGTGTCCTCGACCACGAGCCGGCCGTCCGCGCGCGCGATGCCCACCACCGCGTAGGGGCAGCGCTCGCGCTCGCAGACCCGGGCGAACTCGTCGATCCGGTCCTCGGGAATCGCGAGCATGTAGCGCTCCTGCGACTCGTTGGACCAGATCTGCATGGGCGTCATGCCCGGCTCCTCGATCGGCACCTCGCGCAACTCCACGTCGGCGCCGACGCCGCCGCCGTGCGCAAGCTCCGGCAGCGCGTTGGAGATCCCGCCCGCGCCCACGTCGTGGATGGAGAGGATGGGGTTCGCCTCCCCCATCTGCCAGCAGGCGTCGATCACCTCCTGGCAGCGGCGCTCGAGTTCCGCGTTCGCCCGCTGCACGGAATCGAAATCGAGGGACTCGGTGTTGGTTCCGCTCGCCATCGAGGAGGCCGCGCCGCCGCCTATGCCGATGAGGAAACCCGGGCCGCCCAGCTGAATGAGCAAGGTGTCCGCGGCGAAGGCGTGCTTCGTGACGTGCCGCGCGGAGAGGTTGCCGAGACCGCCGGCCAGCATGATGGGCTTGTGGTAGCCGCGCACCTCGCCCGCGACTTCCATCTCGAAGGCGCGGAAGTAACCGGCGAGGTTCGGCCGGCCGAATTCGTTGTTGTACGCGGCACCGCCGATGGGGCCCTCGACCATGATCGCGAGCGCCGAGGCGATGCGCCCGGGCTTGCCGTAGTCGCCTTCCCACGGCTCGCGCTGCCCGGGAAGCTGGAGGTTCGATACCGAGAACCCCGTGAGGCCCGCCTTGGGCTTGCCGCCCGTGCCCGTCGCACCCTCGTCGCGGATCTCGCCTCCCGCGCCCGTTCCCGCGCCCGGGTGCGGCGCGATGGCGGTGGGGTGGTTGTGGGTCTCCACCTTCATGAGGATGTGCGTCTCGTCGCGGTGGTACGCCCAGCCGCGATCGGCATCGGGGAAGAAGCGTTCGATCGTCGCCCCTTCCATCACCGCGGAGTTGTCCGAGTAGGCCACGACCGTGCCGCGCGGGCTCACCGCGTGGGTGTTGCGGATCATCTGGAAGAGGCTCTTGTCCTCGGCCCTGCCGTCGATCGTCCACGAGGCGTTGAAGATCTTGTGCCGGCAATGCTCGCTGTTGGCCTGCGCGAACATCATGAGTTCCACGTCCGTGGGGTTGCGGCCCATCTTCGCGAAGTTCTCGACGAGGTAGTCGATCTCGTCGGGCGCGAGCGCGAGCCCCAGCGCGGCGTTCGCCCCCTCGAGCGCCTTCCTTCCGCCGCCCAGGAGATCGACCGTGGCGAGGGGCGCGGGCTCGTGGCGGGCGAAGAGCCCCGCGGCGGCGGCGAGCGAAGTCGCCACCGTCTCCGTCATGCGGTCGTGGATCGCCTCGTGGAGCGCGCGCTCGGCTTCGCCCGCGAGCGTCCCGCCGCCCTTCAGGGCGAAATGCCAGGCCACCCCGCGCTCGAGGCGGACGACTTTTTCCAGGCCGCAGTTGTGCGCGATGTCCGTCGCCTTGGAGGACCACGGCGACACGGTGCCGAAGCGCGGCAGCACGAGCCGGAGCTCGCCTCCGGGAGCAGCGCCGGCGGGCGTGCCGTAGGTGAGGATCTTCGCGAGGACTTCGGACTCCGCGGGCGTGAGCGGTGCGGAGAGTTGCGCGAAATGGACGAAGCGCGTGTCGACCGCGAGACGCCCGCGCAGGCCGGGTTCGAGGCCGGCGACCAGCTTGTCGATGCGGAAGGCCGAGAGCGCGACACCGCCGTGCAGCGTGAGCAGGGGCTGCGCGGGCGCCACGTGCGAATTCATGGCCGGATTATACCGTCAGCGCCATCGCAGCAGGATGCGCAGGCGCCGGTACGCCTCGGCATCCACGGCGTCCGGGGCGACGAGAATCGTGCGCGTGAAGCGGGCGCCGTCGGGGCGCCACCGGACGATCGTGAGCCAGGGTGCGACGAAGCAGCCCTCCCGGAGCCGGCCGGCGACGACGGCTCCGTCGTGCAACCGCGCCTCCACGCGCTCGGCCAGGTCGACGGCGATGCGGACGATGGCGCCGGGACCTTCGCGGCAGGCGTCCAGGCGCAGTGCGCGGACCTGGGCGCACACGAGCGCGAGGACAACGGCAGCCTGCAGGAAGGGGTCGAGGTTCGCGGCAAGTGTCGCGAGCGTCGATGCAGCGGCGACGGCCACGATCCACCCCCGCGCCTGCCGCGAGGGGCCGATCGCGATGACCACACGCCAGGCGGGGTCGTTCGCGGGCTGCCCGCCGCTATACTGGAATGCATCCGACCCTGGCGCCCTGCCCACCCCGATGACCTCCGCCCTTCCCAACGTCTGCGATCTCGCTTCCTCCAACGCGCTCCTTCGCGTTTCGGGTGACGAGGCCGCGGATTTCCTGCACCGGCAGTTCACCAGCGACGTGAAGGCGCTCGGCGTGGGCAGCGCCCAGTGGACCGGCTGGTGCACGCCCAAGGGCAGGCTCCTCGCGACCTTCATCCTCGCGCGCGACGCCGGTGGCTACCTCCTCGTCTTTCCCGCCGCCTTCGCCGAGGCGATCGCCAAGCGCCTGCGCATGTTCGTCCTGCGCTCGAAGGTGACGGTGGAGGACGTCTCCGCCGCGACGCCGCGCTTCGGCCTGTGGGGCGGCGATCTCCCGCCGGGCGCCTTCCGCCTGGGCGAGTCACGGGCGATTGCCTTCGGTGCCGCACCCGAGGGGCGGCCCGCGACGCTCGACGACTGGACGCTGTCCCTCATTCGCGACGGCGTGGTGCAGGTCGTCTCGGGCACGCAGGAGGAGTTCGTGCCGCAGATGGCCAACTACGAGCTGGTGGGGGGCGTCAACTTCAAGAAGGGCTGCTATCCCGGCCAGGAGATCGTCGCCCGCACGCAATATCGCGGAATCCTCAAGAAGCGCGCCGTGCGCGTGCATTCGGCCACGCCCCTCGTTCCGGGCGACCGCGTCTACAGCGAGTCCTTCGGGGACCAGTCCGCGGGCACGGTCGCCAACGTGGCACCTTCGCCTGGCGGCGGCTTCGAGGCGCTGGTGGTCGCGCAGCTCGAGGCGATCGGGCAGAAGAACCTCCGCCACGGCTCGCTCGCCGGTCCCGCCCTCGCCCTCCAGCCGCTGCCCTACGCCTTCCCCTGAAAACAGGCGCGCCCCATTCAGGAAAATGGAGGCGTTCCCCCAATGCCGGGAAATAGGAGAGCGTCCCCAAACAGCGCAATGAGCGGTCAGCCGCGCGCGCGCATGCCGACATGCGGAATGCCGGCCTCCAGGTACTCCTCGCCTTCGACCGCGTAGCCGTGGCGCGCGTAGAAATCCTGCGCGTGCGACTGCGCATGCAGGTAGGTCTCGCGAAGGCCCCGCCGCCTCGCCTCGGCCCGCAGGGCTTCCAGTATCGCCGCGCCCACGCCCCGGCCACGCCAGGAAGCGAGAACCGCCATGCGCCCGATGCGCCCGTCGGGCATGAGGCGCCCGGTGCCGATGGCTTCCCCCGCCGCGCTCTCGGCCAGCGCATGGGCACACTCGCCGTCGCGCCCGTCCATCTCCAACTCCGCGGGCACGTCCTGCTCGACCACGAAAACCGCCGTGCGGATGCGCGCCAGCACGGCGGACGCGTCGCTCCATTCAACGAGCCGGATGCGGAAGTCGGGGGTGTTGGTCATGGTGTAGAGTCGCAACTCGCCGCGATTCTACCCGCCCCGCAATGAACCCCCGCTCCGCACCGATCGCCGCCATGGCCGCCATGTGCGCGATCTGGGGCTATTCGTGGATCGTGATGAAGATCGCGCTGCGGCACGCGCATCCCTTCGATTTCGCCGCCGAGCGGGTCGTGCTCGGCTCGCTCCTGCTCTTCGCGCTGATCGCCGCCACCGGGCGCAGGCTCACGCTCGAGCGCTACCGGATGGCGATCGTGCTCGGCTTCGTGCAGGTGGGAGCCTTCGTGATGCTCACGCACTTCGCGCTCCTCTCGGCCGGCCCGGGAAAGACCTCGGTGCTCACCTACACGATGCCCTTCTGGATGATCGTGTTCGCGCACTTCCTGATCGGCGAGCGCATGCGCGGCGCGCAGTGGCTCTCGGTCGCGCTCGCCTTCGCGGGCCTCGTGTTGATCGTCTCGCCGTGGCGCCTCACGAGCCTCGAGGCGAGCCTGCTCGCCGTTGCCGCGGGCGCCGTCTGGGCGCTCGCCGCGGTGATGTCGAAGCGCTGGCCCACGAATGGCGCGGAGCCGCTCACCTTCACCGCGTGGCAGCTCGCCTTCGGCTCCGTGCCGCTCGTGCTGCTGTCGATCTTCCATCCGCACGAGGCGCCGCGCTGGAACGGGGAATACGCGATCGCGCTGGCCTACTCCACGGTGTTCGCGACCGCGGGCGGCTGGTGGCTGTGGACCTACGTCCTGTCCCATGCGCCGGCGGGCATCACCGGGCTCAACACGCTCGCCATTCCCGTCATCGCCGTGATCGCTTCCTGGCTGCAGCTGGGCGAGCAGCCACCGCCGCACGAGCTTTTCGGCATGGCGCTCATCGGCGCGGCCCTCGTGCTGCTCGCCGTGCCGGGGCTGAGGAGGCCGGTCGCAACACCCGTGGACTGAGCCCGCCGCGGGCTCGCGCGAATGCCTTCGGACCCCCAAGGCGATACAATGGAGGCCTTCATCCTCCTCGCGAAAAAGCCGGGGACCTCGCAGCGGGCCGTCGCATCCTTCGCGCCAGGCCTGCGCGGGACGCAGCAACCGGCACGGCAATCATGCGGCTCTCGCTTCGCTTCATCCTTCCCCTCATCCTGGCCCTGGGCGCGATCGCCTACGGCGTGGCCCCGCTCGTCGACGACCAGACGCTCAAGTGGTTCGTGCGCGACCTCGACAGCCGCACGCGCCTCATCGCCAAGGCGGTCCAGGAGCCGCTCTCGGAGCTGCTCTCGGACGAAGAGAAGGAGAAGGTCCGCTCGCAGCGCCTGGAATCGTTCTTCAGCCGCATCCTCAAGGACGAGCGCC
The DNA here is from genome assembly GCA_016708825.1 of Betaproteobacteria bacterium. Taxonomy (GTDB): domain Bacteria; phylum Pseudomonadota; class Gammaproteobacteria; order Burkholderiales; family Usitatibacteraceae; genus FEB-7. The sequence goes on from JADJEZ010000002.1 coordinate 315,795, forward strand.
TCTACGCGATCGGCTTCTGCGACGCGACCGGCAAGCTCACCTACGGCACCGCGACGCTGCCGAGGGAAATCGCCTGCCGGCCGCCGGGCTCGCCGCGCGAGGAGCACGGGCACGTCCTCAAGCTGCCGAGCGGGCCGCTGCATGTCGCGACGACGCCGGTCGTGGTGAACGGTGCGGGCTCGGGAGAGCTGATCGTCGTCCACGACATGAGCTTCGTCGAGCGCAGGAGCGCCGACACGCGCAAGTACCTCGTCTACCTCTTCGCGGCCATCGCCGCGGTGATCGCGCTCATCACCGTGGTGATCGCGGAGCTTTCGTGGCGCGGGTGGGTCGCGAGCATCAAGGCGCTGATCCGCGGGCAGGCCCTTGCCCAGGCACCGACGCCGTCCTCGAAGGCGCTCAATCCGATCGCACGAGACCTCGAGGCGCTGGTGCGCGACCTCGAGACCGAGCGCCGCATGCGCGACGAGTCGCAGATCAGCTGGGCGCCGGAGACGCTGCGCACGATCCTGCGCGAGGACCTCAAGGGCGACGAGATCCTGATCGTCTCCAACCGCGAGCCCTACATCCACGTGCGGCAGGGCGGGCGCATCGAGGTGCTGCGCCCCGCGAGCGGCCTGATCACCTCGCTGGAGCCCGTGATGCGCGCGTGCTCCGGCACCTGGATCGCGCACGGCGCCGGCACCGCCGACCGCGAGGTGGTCGACGACAAGGACCACGTGCGGGTCCCGCCGGACAATCCCTCGTACCAGATCCGCCGCGTCTGGCTCACGAAGGAGGAGGAGGCCGGCTACTACTACGGCTTCGCGAACGAGGGCCTGTGGCCGCTCTGCCACATCGCGCACACCCGTCCCGTGTTCCGCGCTTCCGACTGGGAGTACTACCGCGCGGTGAACCGGCGTTTCGCGGACACGGTGGTGTCGGAATCGCGCACGAAGAACCCCATCGTGCTCGTCCAGGACTACCACTTCGCGCTGCTGCCCCGGATGATCCGCGAGCAGCTCCCCGAGGCGACCATCATCGCCTTCTGGCACATTCCCTGGCCCAACCCCGAGGCCTTCGGCGTCTGCCCGTGGCGCAACGAGCTCCTCGACGGGATGCTCGGCTCCTCGATCCTGGGCTTCCACACGCAGTTCCACTGCAACAACTTCTTCGACACCGTGGACACCTACATGGAAGCGCGCGTCGACCGCGAGAGCTTCAGCATCTCCTACGGCGGGGAAGCCGACCGAGGTGCACCGCTACCCCATCTCGATCGAGTGGCCGCTGCAGGGCCTCGCCAACATGGCGCCGGTGGAGGAGTGCCGCAAGGCGATCCGCGAGGAGCTGGGCATCGGGGACGAAGTCCGCCTCGGCGTGGGTGTGGACCGCCTCGACTACACGAAGGGCATCCTCGAGCGCTTCGCGGGAATCGAGCGTTTCCTCGAACTCAATCCCGACTGGGTCGGCAAGCTCTCCTTCGTGCAGATCGCCGCCCCCAGCCGGGCGAGCATCGACGAGTACCAGTCGCTGGACGCGCGCGTGCGCGCCGCCGCCGGGCGCATCAACCACCGCTTCGGCTCCCCGGCCTGCAAGCCCATCGACTTGCGCATCCAGCACCACGATTCCAACCGCGTCTACACGTTCTACCGCGCCGCCGACTTCTGCTTCGTCTCGAGCCTGCACGACGGCATGAACCTGGTGGCGAAGGAGTACGTGGCCACCCGCGAGGACGAGCGCGGCGTGCTGATCCTCTCGCAGTTCGCCGGCGCGCCCGCGAGCTGCCGGAGGCGCTGATCGTGAACCCCTACGACACCGAGCAGTGCGCCGCGGCGGTCAAGATGGCGCTCACGATGCCGCCCGACGAGCAGCGCGCGCGGATGCGCAGCATGCGCGGGCTCCTCCAGGAGTTCAACGTGTACCGCTGGGCCGGGCGGATGCTCCTCGACGCGGCGCGCATGCGCAACCGCAGCCGCCTCTCGGCCGGCCCGCGCGTGGCCGTCCAGTCCGCCGGGCCGAGGCGCAACTGACGAAGTCCTTACCACGGGCGCAGAGAGAAGAGACATGACCAAGGCGCGCAACGATACGAGGACGGAAGGAGTCGAGGTCATGGACGGCGCTCCGGCGCTCGAGCCGGGCATGGCGATCTTCCTCGACTTCGACGGCACGCTCGTGCACCACGAGGATCACCCCGCAGCCGTGAAGATCGACGCGCCGCTGCGCACGATCCTGGAGGGCCTGCGCGACGCGACCTCCGGGGCGCTGGCGCTGATCAGCGGCCGCTCCATCGCCGACCTCGACCAGCTCTTCGCGCCGGACCGCTTCGCCATCGCCGGCCAGCACGGCGCCGAGCGCCGCTCCGTGGACGGTGCGCTGCATTTCCATTCCTCGCTCGCCTCCCGGCTCAACGAGCCGGCGAGGGAGCTGCGCCGCTTCGTGGCCGCTAACCCGGGGCTCCTGCTCGAGGAGAAGGGCACGAGCCTCGCCCTCCATTACCGGAACGCACCGGCCCTCGCGAAGGACGCGGAACGCGAGGCGCGCCGCGTGCTTGCCGCGCTGGGCGACGAGTTCGAGCTGCAGGGCGGCAAGTTCGTCTTCGAGGTGCGCCCGAGCGGCCGCGACAAGGGCACGGCGATCGCGGAGTTCCTCGCCGAAGCGCCTTTCGCGGGCCGCGTGCCGGTGTTCGTCGGCGACGACCTCACCGACGAGCTGGGCTTCGGCCTCGTCAACGCCCGCGCGGGCCTCACCGTCAAGGTCGGCACTGGCCCCACGCACGCGCGCTGGCGGCTCGCCGGCGCCGACCAGGTGCGGGAATGGCTCGCCGACTTCGCGGAGCGGGCTGGCCGGTAACACGCAGGAAGGGGGCACCATGAGAAGCCTCGAACTCGGTCTCATCGGCAACTCGCAGCGTCGGCGCGCTGGTCGACGAGGTGGGAGAAATCGCGTGGGCGTGCCTGCCGCGTTTCGATTCCGACGCGGTCTTCTGCTCGCTGCTGCGCGAGCGCGACGGCGACGACGCCTTCGGCTTCATGGGCATCGAGCTCGACTGGCAGGTGCGCGCCGAGCAGGAGTACCTGCCCAACACGCCCGTGCTGCGCACGCGCCTCCACGACGACCGCGGCGGCGCGGTCGAGATCATCGACTTCGCGCCGCGCTTCCGCCAATTCGGCCGGCTCTTCAGCCCCGCCCAGCTCGTGCGCGTGGTGAGCCCCATCGCGGGGAGCCCCCGGATCAAGGTGCGCATGCGCCCCGGGGACGACTACGGCCGCCGGCGCCCGGACGTGACCTCGGGCTCCAACCACATCCGCTACGTGGGCTCGGGCAACACGCTTCGCCTCACCACGGACTGCTCGATCACCGCGATCCTCGAGGAGATGCCCTTCGTCCTGCGCGACCCCGTGGCCTTCCTGATGAGCCCCGACGAGACCCTGCAGGGCGGCGTGGCCGAAGTCACGCGCCGCTACCTGGAGCTTACCGTCGACTACTGGCACAACTGGGTGCGCGACCTGTCGCTGCCCTTTGAATGGCAGGACGAGATCATCCGCGCGGCGATCACCCTGAAGCTCGCCGCCTACGACGACACCGGCGCGATGATCGCCGCGCTCACGACCTCGATTCCGGAATCCCCGGACAGCGGGCGCAACTGGGACTACCGCTACTGCTGGCTGCGCGACGCCTATTTCGTCGTGAGCGCGCTGAATCGCCTGAACGCGACGCGGATGATGGAGCGCTACCTGGGCTACATCATCAACGTAGCCTCCCGCAGCGGCGGGCACCTGCAGCCCGTCTACCGGATCAGCGGGCGCCCGGAGATCGAGGAGCGCATCGTCGATTCCCTGCCCGGCTACCGCGGCATGGGGCCGGTGCGCATCGGCAACCAGGCCTACCAGCAGGTCCAGAACGACGTGTACGGCTCCACGATACTGGCCGCCACCCACGCGTTCTTCGACCGGCGGCTCGCCGCCGTGGGCAACGAGGGGCTCTTCCGCCGCCTGGAATTCCTGGGCGAACAGGCCGCGAGGATCTTCGACAAGCCCGACGCGGGCCTGTGGGAGCTGCGCGGGTCTGCCCACGTGCACACCTTCTCGAGCGTGATGTGCTGGGTGGCGTGCGACCGGCTCGCCAAGATCGCGCGCCGGCTCGGCATCACCGAGCCCGCGGGCCGCTGGCGGCAGGAGGCCGACCGCATCCACGCGGTGATCAGCGAGCGGGCGTGGTCTTCCCGGCGCGGCAGCTTCGTGGCCACTTTCGACGGCGACGGCCTCGACGCGAGCCTGCTGCTGCTCGCCGAACTCGGCTTCCTCGAGGCGGACGACCCGCGCTTCGCGAGCACCGTCGCCGCGGTCGAGCGCGATCTCCTGCGCGGCGATTTCGTCTTCCGCTACACCCAGCCCGACGATTTTGGAAAGCCGGCCAACGCGTTCCTGGTGTGCACGTTCTGGTACATCGACGCGCTCGCCGCGCTCGGCCGGCGCGACGAGGCGCGCGAGCGCTTCGTGGCGGCACTCGCCACCCGCAACCGGCTGGGGCTCCTGTCCGAGGACATCAATCCCGTATCCGGAGAGCTGTGGGGCAACTTCCCGCAGACCTACAGCATGGTGGGGCTCATCAACAGCGCCACGCGGCTGAGCATCTCCTGGGACGACGCCTACTGAGCGTTCAGCCGGCGCAGTTCGCGAGGCGCAGGGCCTGCAGCACCTCGCCCGTGCGCGCGTCCTGCACGAACGCCGCAACGGCGAGATCGGCGGGCTTCCAGTCGGAGGCCAGCGCGAAGACGTGCCGGAAAGTGCCCGCGCGCGCGCCCAGGGCGCCGAGCGGGACGAGCCGCCGCACCACATGGTCGTGGGAGAGCGCCTTGCCGCGGTTCTCGCCGGCGCGCACCGTGCTCGCGAGCCGGTTCTCCGTGAGTGCCACGAAGAGTTCGCCCCGGACCGGCCCCGCACCCGAAGGGCCGGCGTCGGCGGCAACCGCGAGGCCCGCGGGCGTGGATTCCAGGCGCAGCGAGATCGTCACGGGCGATGCCGTCTCGCCGGCAGCGGCCCTTTCCAGCGCCCCGCCCGCGTGCCAGCGCGGAAAGTCCCGCCCGTTTCGCATCACCTGCGGCGTGTAGACCGTTCTACCTCCTGCGCGACGCACGGCTTCGCGCTGCCGTGCGCTCCATGCGGGATCGGCGAAGCGGTCCTTCCAGCCGATGGTGTCCCAGTACTCCACGTGGAAGGCCAGCGGTACGATCCGCTTCGCCTCGCCCGCGAGGTCGAGCCGGGAGAACCACCGGTCCGCGGGCGGGCAACTGCTGCAGCCCTCGGAGGTATAGAGCTCGAGGAGTGCCGCGGGCTGCGGGCCGGACTGCGCGGTGCACGCGGCACCGAGGGCCGGGGCGGAGAGCGCGGCGAGGGTCGCGGCGAGGACAAAGCGGGCGGTCATGACCGTGAATTCGCGCCGGCGCCGGCGGAAGTTACACGTCACTTCGCCTTTTTCGGGGCCTTGTAGCGCTTCACGCTCGTGAGGATCTCGGCCTTGGCCTCCTCCGGGCCCACCCAGCCCTCGATCCGCACCCACTTGCCGGCCTCGAGGTCCTTGTAGTGCGCGAAGAAGTGCGTGATCTGGTCGAGCAGCATGCGCGGCAGGTCGCGCGGCGTCTCGATGTCGCGGTAGAGGGGCGTCAGCTTGTCGATGGGCACGGCGAGGAGCTTGGTGTCGCCGCCCGCCTCGTCGGTCATCTTGAGCATGCCCACGGGGCGGCAGCGCACCACCACGCCGGGCATCAGCGCGAAGGGCGAGACCACCAGCACGTCCGTGGGGTCACCGTCGTCGGAAAGCGTGTGCGGGATGTAGCCGTAGTTGCACGGGTAGTGCATCGCCGTCTGCACGAAGCGGTCGACGAAAAGCGCACCCGTGGCCTTGTCGATCTCGTACTTGATCGGGTCGGCGTTCATCGGGATCTCGATGATCACATTGAAGTCGGTGGGCAGGTCCTTGCCGGCGTCGACGCGGTCCAGGTTCATGGCGTTCCTTCGGTCGTGCGCCGCTCCGGGGGCGAGCAAGCGCTGACATCAAATGTGGTAGATTGCGGAGGCCTCCGGGCGGCATTATCGCAAGTTCCCGATTTGACTGGCAAAACGGCAGTCTCAAAACGATGAACCGAGCGCTTCCCCTCATCCTCACGCTGGACCAGCACGGCGTCCCGCACCGCTGGGTCACGTGGCAGCAGGCGGTCTGGTACTACGCCAAGGAACGCGTGGCGTGGGAGACCGGGCGCGAGGCGTTCACGATCTGGGGCGGGACTTCCCACCTCACCGGCGAGCGCTCCAGCATCTGCGCCAACTCCATCATCGCCATCCGCGGCAAGGCGCTCGCGCACAAGGGCTTCCACCAGGTCCCGCCGCTCAACAACCGCGAGCTCTTCCACCGCGACCGCGCCATGTGCGCCTTCTGCGGCGGCCTCTTTTCGCCGCTGAAACTCACCTGCGACCACATCCTGCCGATGTCGCGCGGGGGCCGGGACACGTGGATGAACGTGGTCACCGCCTGCCGCTCGTGCAACCAGAGGAAGGGCAGCCGCACGCCGGAAGAGGCGCGCATGCAACTCCTCTACGCGCCCTACGTCCCCAACCGCGCGGAATTTCATCCTCGCCAATCGCCGCATCCTCGCGGACCAGATGGAGTTCCCGAAGCAGCACGTTTCGGCGAACTCGCGCCTCACGTCGCCTCGAAACCGGGGACGCTCACCGATTTTTTCGCGGCCTCATGGACGCGAAAAATCGGTGAGCGTCCCCTTCCTATGGTTGCTCGTCAACCTGGCAGGCGAGGCGCCCAGACGCCCACTGCGTGTCGGAAGCCGGACGATCCCCCTGTCCGACGCGGATGTTCTTCATCGCGGACATCCCGACATCCGTCATGAACATGTTCGCCGGAACGCCCCGGTCGTGGGCCATGAACTCGAACACCCCTCAGTAGCGATCCATCCGTTGGGTCGCGAAGCGACAAGCCTATGGTCGCCGATCCCGTCGGAAGCGGCCCCGAGTGATCGACAATCCACTCGCCTCGATCGTGTGCATGAACCCGCAGATCCACGAAAACGTCGCGTTCGGCCTCGCATAGAGATTCCTGAAGTCCTCGGTCGCGACGAGGGGCAGAACCACGCCCGCGTTCGTGGCGATGAGCTGGTTGTTCCGGTACAGGTAGAACTCCCACACGCCGTCCACGCCGAAACTCCCGCCGATGCGGGCGCACTCGGCCGTTCCCCAGCAACCGGCCGCCCCCGGCGCCGTAGCGTACTGGGCGGGGAACTCCTGCCCGTTCACCGTGAGGACGATGCCGCTCACGTTGCTGCGGGCGAGATCCCTGATACTCGTCTCGTAGCCCGAAGGCACGATCATGCTGAAGTCCGCGCCTCCGACACCCCGGACTTCGCTTCCCATCGCCGCCTTGAAGACAATGAAGGGCGAAAGATCCACGACTTTCGCGGCCACCGCTTCCCAGCCCCCGCTTGCCTTCTCTTCCCCCATGTCGCCGTGAAAGACGAGGATGTAGCGGTCACGGTCCTTCGGTTCTGCGGCCGAGCTCCAATCCGGAAAAGCCACGGCAACCGGGACCCGCTGGCCGCCTCCCACCGTCAGCGCACCCCAATTTCTCTGCCCGATCGGGTAGCGCGTATCGTCCTTGCCGTCGTAGTAGAGCTCGAAGGCGCCCCGCAGGATCTCGTCGCCGTTGTTCTTGATGAAATACCCTCGCGCCTTCTCGTCGTAGACCAGGTCGATGTCGCCGCGGAAGAAGTAGTTGATCATCCCCGCCGAAAAGGCCACGGCCCGCGGGATCAAATGCCTGTAGGCCTCCTCGAAGTTGAAGCGATTAAGAGCGAACACGTTTGGCGCGCCTCTCTTCTGGAGATCCTGGTAAAGAACGAATAAGAGGATGCGCGACGGTTGGGCTGGGTGCTGGCTAGAAACCTGTCCTCAACGTTGACCCCTAAAGCTCATCCTCCCCTCAAGGCCAACCGGGCAGGGCGGAAACGCGCTGGCACAAAGCTCGATGATGTCGACGTTCTCATACTGCGTGGCGTCGAGCGTAGGTTGCTCAAACCCGGCGGCGGAGTTTCCGTGGCTCAGCGACGTGAAATTGCTTCCGCCGACACGAACCCCGCGATTCGTGAAATCCGCCATTCCTTTGCCGTCGTCCGCCCTGAGGAGCGCGTCGTCCAGAACGGCTTCGCCGATCGGAAACTCGACTCGAACGCAGGAGCGTCCATGTCATAACCCGCAATGCTCGGCGCCGCGTTCGCCGCGACGATCCCGCCGCGGACGTCGGGGCTATTCGTCCAGATTTCGAAGTGGCTCGGACGGCCTGCGAGCTTGTTGAGGATGTCGCTCAATGGGGGACCAACACACGGGATATCCAGATGCATGTCATTGCGAACGTGCTGGGGCTGAGCCATGTCCTGCAGATGGTGGACGACGCCCCAGGGTTTGAAACATGAGACCCAGACCTGTTTCCCGGTCACCCCGAGCAGGTCTTGTCGTTCCTCGGTAGAAATGGTCCCTTGCATCGCGAAAGGAAAAGCCTCGCGATCCGGGGGTCGCCGGAGAATTCTGCTCCACCGCCCATTTCGGAGATGGCTCTCCACTCACATTGAAGCCGAGGATCGTTCCAGTCAGTCCCTGTCCATTCAGGGGATTGAAGAAGTGGTTCCGGGGCCGATCGTCCGTGCACCCGAAGCCGTCCTCAAATGCGGCCCCGTCAAGAAACAACTCGACGATGGTCCCTCGGTCGCCACTGGAATTGGGAAGTGTTCGGTCTGGATCGACGGGGGACCATGGCATTCCGAGGTCGGCCAGTTTCCGACTCGTCTGGAGAAGTGAGTAGCCGACCGCATAGGAGGTCAAATCCTGATCGCGTTCGATTTCTTAAGCGGCGCATTCAATGGTGAGCGATGTCACCGCGACCACGAGGGAAAGATGAAGCGTACCGCCTTCACTGAAGGTCCCCTTCCAGAAAGCGCGCAGGGGAACCACACCCGTCCTTCTCCCAACGCCCTTCGTTTGATCGCAGACTGGCAGGCAGGAGCCCGACCTTGTATCCATCGTCCTGGAACCGCTTTTCTTCGGCCATGAGGCCTTCAGCATGAGTGGGAAGTGCTTCCAAACGCATGTTCCTGTCGCCTGGATATCCCAGTATTCGAGTGCGACTCTCGAGATTGCCACTGAACATCACGACCCGCATTGCATCGTCCTTTCGTGAGCCCGAAACTGCCTCATGCGTACGTCCAGGCCGTTATAGAAACCCTTGCTGCTTGTAGTTTCCCGGCACTCGTCAGCGTAGGAGATTGCTTACGCCCATGGGCGTAGCCCGGACTTGAAGATGAATACGGTGGTCTCTCTCTTAACCGCGACCACGCGTCGATGATCACCGGCCCCAGCCCGGGAAGCGGATCTTTCCGTCCGTTCCGCTGACGGTTTCCAGGATGTTGACGATCGGGCCGTTGCCGCCTCCCTCCCATCCTGCGCGGTATTGCCAGAACGCCGTCGCCGTTGCCCCTTCGATGGGCTGTCCGGTGTCCTGGTCCACCAAGGTGAACTCGATCGGCTCCGCCCTGAAAGGCACTGGCAGAGCGTGAGCGTCCCGCAAAGGCAGAACGCCAAGCACGAGGGCGAGGAGCCCCGTCGTGGCCACGATCCTCCAGCCTTTCGCGACTACATCGATTCGAGTTTCCATTGTCCCGTTCCGTCCTTGCTGAAGTAGACGAAGAAAATGTGCAACTCGCCATCAATTGACCGAGTCACCGCAAATTCAGCGACGTACTCGTCGATGAAACGCCGCGAAATGACTGAACCGAGTCGAAAATGGAGTTCATGTCAGTCAGGAGCACGCCGAGAGCGGAAGCGTAACGCTCCTTGGCGCCATCCGTCAGGTACGCAAGCGCGCCAGCCGGATTTCCAGATCGCAGTGCACTGGCGAAGCCGTTCCATATGTCGCGAAACGGCTTCTCAGTGGGATCGGGGAGCACCGTGACCGCAAGCGACCTCGTGACTTCCCGATCCATCCGGCTGGAACACGGTCGCGATGATCTCGTAGGTCCCTTCCGGGACATCGTTCCAGTAGTACTCGGCAAGGCCGCTCTCGCCCACCCCCACCGAGAATCCCAACGGCGAGTCGTTGCGGACCTCGACCCAGGCCTGCGACCCGTCGGCATTCGTGGCGCCCACCACTATCGGGATGCTTGCGGGCGCGACGAAGGTCGCGCCTTCCGCGGGTTCATGGAAGGTGATCGTCGGCGCCGACCCGGTACTCTCCCGGGTGACCACGAGAGTGGTCGTCGCGGACAAACCTTCCGGGGAAGCGGCGACGACGGTAATGGCATTCGACCCGAAGGCGAGTTCGACGATGGCGGAAAAGGTCCCGCCGGAGATCGTGGCGTCGCTGCCGTTTACCACGACCCTGGTACCGGGAGGGCCGGTAAAGGTCCCAGTGACGGCCACGCTCGCCGAGGCGACCGTGGAGCCATCGGCAGGGGCGTCGACCAAGACCGCGACGGGAACGTAGCCCACGTTGATCGTGTGCTGCCCGACATTCCCCGCCCTGTCGGTCGCGCGGACCCGCAAAACGTTCGCGCCGGGCGCCAGCGTTACCGCAAAAGCGAAAGCGGTGCCGCTGGCGGTCTGCGGTGCGCCGATCCACGCGAGCGCGATATCGGCCGATTCGTCTACGTCGCCGCTGATCGTCAGGGCCGCGGCTCCGACAATCGCACCATCCGGCGGTGAGATCGAGACGATCCGGGGCGCAATGGTGTCCAGCGTGACCGCGATCGATGCCGTCGCCGCGTTTCCCGCAAGATCGGTCGCCTGGAGCGTGAAGGCATTCAGGCCTTCCGTGAGCGACCGCTCGGCCGCGAACGAGCCATCGGCCGACACGGGCACGGCCGTCGAACCGACCACCAGGCTCGCGGGCTCGTTCAGGCGCCCGGCGATCGCGATATTCGGCTGGTTGGTGAGGAATGGCGAGGCCGGTGTCAGCGACAGGAATATGGGCGCGATCGTGTCGATCGTGAACGAGGCAGACAGTAACGGGGAGGTGTAACCGAAACCGTCCGTGGCGGTCGCCGACAGCCAAACCTCCCCTTCAGGAAGACGGGAGGCCGGTTGATAGGTGGCGAACCCCGTATTCCGGTCGATGGCGAACAGCGGGCCCACCTGCTGCCCGCCCAGGAGCACCGACAACGTGTAGCCCTCGTAGAACTCATCGGAGAAGCCGCAGTCGCTGCCGGAACAAAGGGTTTTCAACTGGAGCGCGATCGGCGGGGAGGGGTTGCTGGTGAGCGTTCCTGGCACCGGGGAGACCAGATTGAGCGTGGTCTCCAGAACAAGAGGAGATACGCCGATCGCTTCCACACGCCGCGCGTTCACGACGGTGCCCAGACGCGAGCCATCCCCGGAAAACCGGGTCAACCCCGCACGGTGCCCCACCAGTACCGTGCGGGTTACGGGATCGAAGGCGAGCGCGGTGGAATCCTTGATCGCCAACGCCTTGAAATCGATGCTCGCGATCGGCAGCCCGCTTGACGAGATTGCGTCGAGCTGGTGTTCCGACAAGGCCCAGACGACGCCCCGGATGTCATCGAGGGCAATTGCGGTCGGCTGCTTTGGCAGGGCGATCGACAATGCCGACGAAGTCGCTTGTGCGTCGATGCGGATCAGCCGCTTTTCCGCGGATGCCCACAGCCAGGCGCCGATGGAATCGACCTGAAGAAGTTTCGGCTCACCTTCCACCAGCGGTTTCAAGTCGGTGTCGGCCAGCAAGGAGCCCGACGCCGTGAAGTGATACAGGCGCTACTTCCCGAGAATCCAGATGCTGCCATCCAGGGCAATGGAAAGGGCGCGCGGTTCGCCAGGGGAGGGCAGCGTACCGACGGCCCTGCCGCCCGCATCCAGGCGCAGAAAATGCTTTCCATCGCCCTTCCCCAGTCCTTTCCCATCTCCGATCCACGCGGATCCGTCCCCCGGATCGACCGCGAGGAGATCTGCGCTCTCCAGTCCCAGCGTCTTCAGATCGATATCGAATTGCACCTCACCCACGCGCGAACGACGCGCAATCCGCTTCTCGGTCAATATCCAGATGGCGCCATCCCGAGGGTCGACTGCCAGCGTCTTCGGTCGCGTGGAGACAAGGGAGAGCTCGACTTGCGTGGCCGTCGCATCGAGCTTGTGAATGGCGTTTTCGTCCGCCATCCAGATATCTGCCCAAGCGCTTCCGGCAAGCAGGAGAAGACTGCAGGCGAGTAGCCGCGTCGTGCGCATGATGCCCGCCTCCGTTTATTCGATGTAGTTCTTCTTGGGCATTTACATTAACACTCCGTCATTCCAGAAAATGTGATGCAGTTAACATTTTTCACGATCCTCGAGCGCAAGTGACGAATCGCGATCTCGCCTTCCTGGCGCGGCGATAACCACACCTCCGTGGGAAAGGCGCGCGGTAGGGTCTGCCGACCTCGAGACGCGGAACCTCCCTGTCGACCGTGTCAGGAGCGCCTTCTGCGGCGGGCTCTTTTCGCCGCTCAAGCTCACCTGCGATCACATCCTGCCGATGTCGCGCGGGGGCCGCGACACCTGGATGAACGTGGTGACCGCGTGCCGCTCGTGCAACCAGAGGAAAGGCAGCCGCACGCCGGAGGAGGCGCGCATGCAACTCCTCTACGCGCCTTACGTGCCCAACCGCGCGGAATTCCTCATCCTCGCCAATCGCCGCATCCTGGCGGACCAGATGGAGTTCCTGAAGCAGCACGTTTCGGCGAACTCGCGCCTGCACGTCGCCTGAAGGGGACGCTATCCTCTGTTTGGCCGCGTCACGGCAAGCGCGCGGATAAAGGGTAGCGTCCCATCCCCTGGACCCGGGACACCCTTGGCAGCGATCAAGGCGAAACACGTCAGTACTTTCGCGCTTCTCATTTCAGGAACGGCCCCAAGACCTCCTTGACGGGTCGGCAATTGCCCCTGCTCGCCTTTTCCTCGATATCGCGTAGCGTCACTATGCGATTGGCAATATGGACAGCCCGCAAGCGCTCTCCTTCCCTGATCAGCGCGGATAGCATCCGCGGAATTCGTTCCCAGTTGCAGTTGGTACCTCCCGGCAGTCCGCCCGGATACTGAAGACGAGCCACGTACGAACCGGTGTCGCCGCTCTTCCTCTTGAGTCGAATGACTTTTCCATTCCACGACGAATGGCGAACTGGGTCACCTACGTAGTACCGATCGTCGAGATAGGCCGTCTGCAACGGATTGTTCCTGATTTCATACAGATAGCCCGGCTTGAAGAGCGCGATCGTGGGATTGTTTGGGCTCATGAATGCGCGACTTGGCGTGTCACTCGGGACCGCCTTCGGCCCCCAGCCCGGGAACATGAACTCACCGTTCTTGTTGGTTACGGCTTGGGTGAACCGAACGTGCCGCTCCCACGATGCTCCGAGATCCCGGGGATGTACTCGAACTCCCATTTCACGACGACGATCACCTCCGCCAGCGGCTCGTTCGAGTCCGCATCGACGACACGCGCGGAAATCGGCAGTGCGGAGTAGCTTATCGCGCAAGCGGAAAGCGCGGCCAGGCCGAGAAGCGCCACGAGATTGATGGCCATCCTGGCATCATGCGGCCAGGTGCAGTTCGCTTTCATGGTTGCCTCGAGTCACAGGGAGTCGATGAGCCACGGTCCGTCCGCGTTTCCGAGTAGGCAGGGGCGTTCCCCTTCTTCACTTTCTCGCGGTCCGGCTTGCCGTTGGCGAGGCGCGGTATCTCGTCGGTGAAGGCGATGCGCGGTAGTCTGTGGCGCGCGAGGCGCGCTTCGACGAAGGGCGCAGGTCGGCGCGATCCGGGACGGCGCAGGGCGAACTGCGCCAGTGGCACCTCTCCTCACTGTCTCGTCCGGCAAGCCGATCACGACGGCGTCCGCGACATCGGGATGCTCGAGCAAGGCCTGCCCGATCTCGGCCGGGTGACGTTCTCGCCGCCGGAGACGACCACCGTCCTCGCGCCGCGAAAGCACGGTGAGCGACCCGTCCGCGTCGATCTGCCCAAATCGCCGGTGTGAAGCCATCCGTCGAAGCGCCGACGCCGTGTCCACGGGATCGTCGAGATAGCCAGCGCATCACCGCTGGTCCCCACATTCGATCACGCCGTCGCCCGCGATGCGCAGCTTCGACGCCGGAGTGCCGGTCCCGCGCCAAGGGCGTTGCGCGCCGGACGAGCCGGGCCGCGTAATGCGCGCGACCATCGCGCAGGCTCGGTGAGCCTCGTAGGCGGCGAGCGCCTGCGGGCAGGCCCAGCGCCCAAGCGCTGACCGGCCTGCCGCCCACGACCACGGCACGCAAGCGCTCCGGCACGGGCGCCCTGCGCGCATTTGTGATGACGCAGCAGCGCATCGACCACCGAGAGCATTGGGTCACGCCCGTCTTCGATGGCACGGGGTCGAGGTCCCGAGGAGAACGACGCCGGCAGCACCACGCATGCGCCCGACGACAGCGCAGCGCCGCACGACGCCCAGCCCGCCCACGTGGAAGAACGGCAGCGACGCGAGCCAGCGATCCCTGACCCACCGTCTGCACGGCCGCGCAGGCGCCCGCACTCGCGACCTGGTTGCCGCGC
>JADJEZ010000003.1 GCA_016708825.1 Betaproteobacteria bacterium
GGGCGAGTGTTGAGATGGTGCGCGATGTCACTGCATTGTCGTTGGGTCAGGCTGGCCATGCTGGAGCCCTTGGGCAGGTACTGCCGGATGAGGCCGTTGGTGTTTTCGTTGGTCCCGCGTTCCCAGGAGTGATATGGCGTGGCGAAGTAGAACGTCGTTCTGGTCCGCCGTTCGATGGCGGCGTAGTCGTGGAATTCGGTCCCGTTGTCGGCAGTGATCGTTTCGAACAGGTCACGCCTTGGGCCGATGATGCTCAGCGCGCGGGCGTTCACGGATGCTGTGGTTCTGTCGGACAGCTTGCCGATGATCACCAGTCCGGTCTTGCGTTCGACCAGACTAAGGACGCAATCCTTGCTTCCGCGGCCCATCACCGTGTCGATTTCCCAATGACCAAACTCCTGGCGGCTCTCCACTGATGGCGGCCGCTCCGAAATGTGGCGCTTGCCGGCGAGTCGGCCTCGACTGTCGTAGTGGCCGTAGCCCTTCCGCCGTCGCTTTTGAGCGCAGCGCAGGTGGGTGTACAACTGCCCGCCGGATCGCTTGTCCCGCCACACGTGCCGGTAGATCGTCTCGTGGCTGATCGAAATGTCCGACTCGATCGCGAGGCGACCGGCGATCTGTTCGGGGCTCCAGCGCTGCTCGAGCAACGCCTCCACCCGCGCGAAATCCTCCGTAGTGAACTGCTGATTTCTCCGAGATCGGGACCGACGGCCATTGGCCCTCTCCTGGGCCTTGTCTGCGCGATAACGACCGTCGGAGACGGAGCAGTTGCGTTTGAGCTCGCGGCCGATGGTGCTCCGATGGCAGCCCAGCACGGCGGCGATCTCCGAGCTCCTCAATCCTTGCATTCGCAGGGCGGCGAGCATATACCTCTGGTCAGAGGTGATCTGGCGGTACGTCATGGCGAAAGTCCTCTACTTGGCGGTGGAGAAACTTCGTCAGTATCGTCTGATCGCCTCGCTTTCTTTGGAGACCGTGTTGCACTTACTTTGTGAATTCGCGATGCCTAACAACGCGTTCGAGCGGACCGTGAACCATCGTGGGCCGCGTCTCGCGCGGCAAAGCGGTCGGTGTGCGGCCGCTCAACTAGATCGTTAGGTCGCGATAGAAGGACACCAACGCTCAACATGGACGTGGAGATGACAGGGAAACAAATAAGAGGTCTGTGTACACGACGCGCATTTCTGAAACGTTGTCGTTGCTGCCGATCAACGAGTTGAGCGGACAGCACGACAACGTTTCAGAAATCCGAGGTGCGATGCAATGGGGCCTCGTTGTCGTGCTGCCGTCAACTCGAAGGCTTGGGGCAGCGTGGCCATCGCGGCCTAACTGGTCGTAGCAGCGGACGTCGCGCGAACCGCCGGGATAACTCGGTCGGGTGTCGAGCGCGACGCCGCTGAACTCAAATAGTTAGCTGTCAATACATGGGCAACCGCCAGCGCATCATTGCTGTTTTCGCTGTTGCAATCGCCGCAATCATCGGTCTCTCGTATCTTGAACGGTATGTCCAGTCTGTCACTGCAGTGGAAGTGAAACTCGTTTCAACACCTGTGGAAGGTGAGGTACTCGCGGTTGAGAAGCTTTCTGAACCCTCCCGAAAGGAAGCGGTGGTAAAGCTCACTTCAGGCGAAACTGTGCGCGCTTTCGTACCACCTGCGTGCATCGTATTTCCGGGCCAAATGGCTAGTTTGTCGCGTATGCATGCTGAGGGAATGAGCGGCTCGTTCTATGTTCTCAAGGAATCCTGGGGTCGGAATGACAGCTAACAATGCGTTCGAGCGGGCCGTTAGTCAGCGTGGGCCGCGTCTCGCGCGGCAATACGGCCGGTGTGCCGGCCGCTCAACTCGATCGTTAGGTCGCGATAGAAGGACACCAACGCTCAACATGGACGTGGAGATGACAGGGAAACAAATAATGAGGTCTGTGTACACGACGCGCATTTCTGAAACGTTGTCGTTGCTGCCGATCAACGAGTTGAGCGGACAGCACGACAACGTTTCAGAAATCCCGAGTGTGCGATGCGATGGGGCCCCGTTGTCGTGCTGCCGTCAACTCGAAGGCTTGGGGCAGCGTGGCCATCGCGGCCTAACTGGTCGTAGCAGCGGACGTCGCGCGAACCACCGGGATAACTCGGTCGGGTGTCGAGCGCGACGCCGCTGAACTCAAATAGTTAGAGCGCACGATGAATGACCATCGGTGGCTTGCAGGGCGGTCACCGCAATCGGATGTCTTCTGCTTGCCCGAGCGGCAATCATATTTGTCGGTGCTGCATTTCTGTTTGGAAATGTCGTCTGCTGAAAGAGCACGCCGAGTTTGGGCCGACATTCCGTCTAGTATTTGCGCTCGGCGCCATGAACCTCATTTTCGGGATCGGTGGGGTCGCTTCAGGCATCGGCCTTTGGCGGCGGGCGGCGTGGGCAGAGCGACTGTGGACAATAGCGGCCTACGGCATATTGGTTGGCTTCGTCGTGCTCATCGTAGCGACAGATGTCGCATGGGGTTAACGTGGCGCGCGGGTGGAACGTGCGCTCTAACAACGCGTTCGAGCTGACCGTGATGCATCGTGGGCCGCGTCTCGCGCGGCAATGCGGTCGGTGGCCGGCCGCTCAACTAGGTCGTTAGACAGCATTAGAGACAATGGAAGCCAATCGCGAACTTCTAAGCATCGTCGCCTCAAAGGATGGTCGAGAGGTCCACGTGCACGTCGACGAGCGCGGGCTTCTGACTCTCCGCCGCATTGTCGAGCGCGCGGAAGCATTGCTGGCTTCCGGGCGCTCCGATCATCTGCACGTGTTTTCCAGCGCATGGGCAAGCGACGGAGAGCTGACCGAATGGATGCCGCCACAGGAACTGGGGGCTGAGTCCAATCAAGTTCATCACCTAAAGTTGTTCTTCCACGGCTCAGCCACGAGGCCAGAAGATGCAAATGCTGTCTAACAATGCGTTCGAGCGGGCCGTTGGTCATCGTGGGCCGCGTCTCGCGCGACGAAGCGGTCGTGTGGCCGGCCGCTCAACTAGATCGTTAGGCATCCAAGAAGGCGCCGTGCCAAGTCTCGACGACGTTTATCGCAAGTTCGGATACGCCTCCGAAGCGGCACAGCTCCTAGAGACGGAGCTTGGCACCATGCTTTCTCAATTGGCGTAGTTGACGCAGGGCTGCTCGACGGTTCGGACCCATCCAAGGCCAGGGACATCCTCGAGTTCGTCAACCGCCAGACACTTGGGCAATTGCTGAGGAGCTTGAATCGGACAACGGATTCGCTAACCGAGCTCAATGACCAACTGTCTCTTGCGCTGAGAGAGAGGAATAGGCTCTCTCACTCGTTTTACCGAGAGCACAACAATCGGAGAAACTCCGACGAGGGCCGCGCGCTCATGCTCAAAAACCTCGAAGCTATACATACAACTCTGTTGGAGGCATACAAGGCGGTGATGCTTCTATCAGGCTTCGATTTGGACAATGTCACAGTGGAAAAGCTGCCGACGACGAGATTGCCCATATGAAAGGGATGCCTAACCACGCGTTCGAGCGGTCCGTGGTCCAGGGTGGGCCGCGTCTGGCCGCGGCCGAGGTATCGTGGCCGGCCGCTCAACTAGGTCGTTAGACCGCATCGGAAGCCGCGAGTAGAATTAGCCAGGATCGAGAAAGGACAGAGCCATGACGAAGCTCCTCGACAAAGCACTAAGTGAAGTCGCGAAACTTCCGGCGTCCGAGCAGGACGCCGTGGCGGCGCTCGTCCTTGAAGAACTCGCGTCGGAGAAGCGGTGGTCGTTGTCCTTCGCGAAGTCCCAGGATCTTCTTGCCAAGCTCGCCGAAGAGGCATTGGCAGAGTACGCGTCAGGCCAGACTAAGCCGCTCTAGGGCGTGCGGTCGCAGACAACCCGGCAGTTCAGAGAGCTTCTCGCAGCGGCACCCACTGCCGTCCGAGAAAGGGCGTCAATTGCCTACCAGCTTTGGGCTTCAAATCCCGAGCACCCGTCATTGCGGTTCAAAAAGGTACACGCATCCCTTCCAATCTACTCGGTGCGGATAGACCTTGATTGGCGGGCTGTGGGCGTTCTGCGGGAAGGCATGGTGGTGTGGTTCTGGATTGGGTCTCACAGCGAATATGAGAAATTGCTCACTAAAATGTGAATCAATGCGGTCTAACAATGCGTTCGAGCGGGCCGTGGGTCAGCATGGGCCGCGTCTCGCGCGGCAATGCGGTCGGCGTGCGGCCGCTCAACTAGACCGTTAGAGGTCACATGATCGCGCCCGTGGCTTTGTGAGGTCAAATGCCTACTCACGTTCGCTTCGCGCTCGTTCTGCTTTGGGCTGCTTGGCTCATCAGCGGCTGCTCATGGATCGTTCATTTGTACGAGGTGCGCGGTTGGGGTGCTGATCTTTACTCCGCCGCTGGACTGCCGGCGGTGGCAATTCAAGGTGCCTTGATCTATTTCATCGGCAGAGGCAGCAACCTTGCTCGGCTCCTGGTCCTAATCGCCGCCATCCCCGCTCTTGTCATCGTGCAAGTGTTTTTCTCTGCACAATTCAGCCTTTCCCCGCTACGCCTTTGGGCTGAAACGGCGCTGCGGGGCGCGGCAATGGTATTTCTGTTGACGTCCCGGTCAACGCATTGGTTCAAGCGAGCGAAAGGGACGGAGTGACCTCTAACCACGCATTGGAGCGGACCGCGGAAGAGCGTGGGCCGCGTCTGGCCGCGACACGGGCATCGTGGCCGGCCGCTCAACTAGGTCGTTAGGTCTCATGTTCCGAGTGCGACCATTCGCGGAAAAGGACCGATTGGCCCTGGAGGCTATCTATCGCGATAGCCGCACCGAAGCGACTTGGCTGCCATCCGAGGCCAGGGATGAATCAGACTTTGCGCGGGACACTAAGGGCGAGGTGCTACATGTGGCAGTCGGAAAGGACGATGAACCAGTAGGTTTTGTTTCTGTTTGGGAGCCGGACGCGTTCATTCACCACCTCTATGTGCGCAGTGGATCACGGCAAAGGGGCATTGGGAAGGTGCTGCTAAATACACTTCGCGCAAGACTGCCCATGCCCTGGAGGCTGAAGTGTCTGCGCGCAAATGACGGAGCGCTTGCCTTCTACTTCAGCCAAGGCTGGAGGGAAGTGTCATCAGGCGTTGGTGAAGACGGACCGTTCGCTGTACTGGAGAAGCATGAGGCCTAACAACGCGTCCGAGCGGTTCGTGAAGCGTGGTGGGCCGCGTCTCGCGCGGCAATGCGGTCCGTGTGCGGCCGCTCACATAGATCGTTAGGTATCAGATGGAGATTCGCGAAATCCAGCCGGCGGAGTACAAAGCGGCACAGCGTCTGCTAATCGACAATGACTTTGGAAGTCGCGTCGCCGATCCAGAGCAGTTTCGCGAACTTGTTGTGCGAGCCCAAATGGCCTTGGTGGCAATTGAAAGCGGAGCCGTCATCGGATTTGCCCGCGCGATCACTGATGGTGTATCAAACGGCTACGTATCTCTCCTCGTTGTGGACGAAGCGCATCGCCGCAAAGGAATCGGGCGCGCCCTAATGGCAAAGCTAATGGGCAGCGACAGGAGGCTTACGTGGGTTCTCCGCGCGTCTCGGCCAGACGCCAGGGCGTTCTATGAGCGCCTTGGTTTCACATCCTCAACAGTTGCGATGGAGCGTCTACGTGAAAAGCAGTCTGATACCTAACACCGCGTTCGAGCGGGCCGTAGGTCAACGTGGGCCGCGTCTCGCGCGGCAATGCGGTCCGTGTACGGCCGCTCAACTAGATCGTTAGGGCTCAACGATGCGCCGTGCAGCCTTTTTCATTGCCGCGTACTTGGCGTTGTCGACCGTCATCGTTGCCATGTGGTTCATCCAATCTCTGCCGGATGTGCCCAAGTTGCCAGAAACACCTCGAGAATGGGGTATTGCCGTGGGCCTATTTTTGCTCGCATTGCCTGCTACCGCCGTGCTGGAGGCAATCGGGGCCTGGCTTCACAACAATCGCATCACGCGAGCGGTGGAAGACCGAACTAAGGGAGTGCGCACCTCTGCAGTGCGGATTGCATACAACTTCGCGTATTTATGCATCCTGCTGGCAGCAGTCATCGGGCTAACTGCTGCCTGGCGCGCGGTGTTTCCGAGTTGAAGTTGAGCCCTAACAACGCGTTCGAGCGGCCGTGTAGCGTAGGTGGGCCGCGTCTCCTCGCGGCCGAGGCATTGTGCCCGGCCGCTCAACTAGATCGTTAGAGCGAAGGCGTGCAAGTTGACGCATAGGCGTGGTGTATATACACTATGTCGATGCGATTCTCTTGGGACGAGAAGAAGCGGCGTTCGAATCTGAAGGACCATGGTTTGGACTTCGTCGATGCTCCCAGGGTGCTCGAAGGTCCTACCTTCACGTTCGAGGATGATCGCTTTGCGCACGGAGAGCAGCGCTTCGTCACCCTGGGGTTCTTGGCAGATATCGCCGTTTCCCTCGTCCACACTGAGACTCCGTCGCGCATCCATGTCATCTCCTTTCGGAAGGCGACGCGCCATGAAGAAATCCTCCTCCTCCAAAATCTCCAAGACTGACTGGCCTCGGGTTCGCGACCTGAAGGACCGGAATATCAAGACTTCCGCCGAGCATCCTGAGGCAGAGGTGAAACACATCGTCCGGGGCATCGTTCGTCAGGGCCTCAAGCCAGTCAGCCCAAAGGCGTCGATCTCGCTGCGAGTCGACTCTGACGTACTCGAATGGTTCAAGTCCAAGGGGCCCGGCTACCAGACGAGAATCAATGCCGTGCTCAAGGCGTTTAAAGATGCCTCGCTCTAACACCGCGTTCGAGCGGGCCGTGGTCCAGGGTGGACCGCGTCTTGCCGCGGCCGAGGCATCGTGGCCGGCCGCTCAACTAGATCATTGGGCATCGCTGCAACACGCTGACGTCCCCCATTTGTTCCGGAGTTGAAGGCATGAGAGTTGAGACCTTTGCGATATTTCTTATCGGTGCATTGACTTCAGTATTTACATCTGCGGAAAGTCCATGCATTGAGTGTCGGCAGGCGGCCTTCCGTGAATGGCAGGTTTGCTTCGCGAGCGCCAAGTCTGACACTGACAGAGCTGTTTGCAAGGAGCAAGGACGAAAAACACAGGATCAATGCGAGACCAGCAAATGCGCCAACGTATTTTCAGATCAAGAAAAGAAGGATTGGGGTCAAGTCATCGATTTCGTCAAGAACAACACGGATGTGATTCGCGAGGTGGGGAGTTTCAAACATGCCGTATCGCACGCTAGCTATAAGGTACCGGGAGAGTCCACGCCCTCAAGGTACATGGTGTACATCCTTGGAGGAAACAAGCCAACTTATGCTGTGGTTAATGTGTCCCGATTATCTGGTGAACTAAAGCCAACCTTGGCTTGCATCACCCATCGTTCGATTCAAGAGTTCCGCGGTCCTTTACCTGACATCTGCAAATGATGAATGGGCTAGCAGTTTTGTACGCGATGCCCAACCCCACGTTGCAGGGGACGGCCGGCAAGCTGCGCTTGCCGGTTCCCTCCGCGCTTCGCGCTCCGGCCGCCCTGAATTCAAACGTTAGGAGGCATCACAGGTGTCCCCGTCTCATCTCGTCGCCGGCCAGGTGTATTTCAAGGTTTGCTGCGAGAACGAGGCCCTAACGCGCATGCTCATCCAGTCCTACGAGTACCTCGGAAAGCAAGCACCGTCGGCGCTCGAGCCCGGTGAACGGGCGTGGCGCTTCCGGCCCATGGATCCGTTTACGCACGCGGACGATGCCAGGCCCTACGACGGTGAGTACGAGTTCATAGAGAAGAACCTCGAATCCCTCTGTGACCTCCCCGCGTTGATCGACCTACTTCAACGCATTCAGCGCAATGGGCCGGGCCGCGCCTGGGCGTCCGATGCCTCCTAACCTCCCGGTGTACCCGGACGCGCGCGGACGCGCCGCCATGTGCGTGGGTTGGCCTGCGCGCGCCGGTCACCGAGCACGTTAGGCCACGAATTCATCCGCATCGCCAACCATGCAGCTTGAGGTCTCCCAAGCCATACGAGCCGACGCAGCTGAGTGCGTCACGCTGCGGGGGCAGACACGGGAGAACGCAGTATCCGCAAGCAGGCTTTGCGAGGTGGGTATCACCGTAGAAAGCTGGGGCGCTGACATCGAGGCCGGCGTGTTGCCAGGCTATGTATGCCGAGACACAGGCAGACTGGTCGGCTACTGTTTCGGAGATGCGCGCACAGGCGAAGTCGTCGTCCTCGCACTTCTGCCAGAGTACGAAGGGGCCGGTCTTGGTCGGCGCTTGCTAAGCCTCGTCGTAAACCGCCTGCGCAGCCTGGGGCACCAACGCCTATTCCTTGGCTGCTCATCCGATCCAGGAGTACGGTCGCATGGGTTCTACAGACACCTTGGTTGGCGCAGTACCGGGCGACTAGACCGTCTCGGGGACGAAGAACTTGAACTGCTGTCGCAGTAGACATGCCCCGCAAACAAGTGGCATCGTGGCCTAACCCTTCGCTCAAGCGGAGCGCCAACGGTATGCCGTCGCTGGGCTCCATTTCATTCTGGCCCAGCGTCGTCCTGCCGCTGTGCCCGCTTAGCTCAAACGTTGTGCCGCTTGAAGGAAGCGTCTGCGATGGACATACCATATATAACATAGGCACAATATGGCATGTGGCGCATTGAGGAACATCGACGCGTGGACAAACAGGCCGCGTCTGCGCCGTTGGAGATCCTGAAGCGCTACGAGAAGTGGAAGGACATCGCCTCCATTTCGGGCCCTCCCGGGCTTCGCCTGATCAAAGGATTTCACGACGAGGCGCTTTCCGGCGAGTGGAAGGGCTTCCGCTCATCCCGGCTTGGTGATCAATGGCGAGTCATTTACCGGGTAGTGGCTGAAGGCCCTCTGTTTCAGGTGGCATCAGTTACCGCCCACGATTATCGGAGGCCATGATGAAAGACTTTCGTCCTGCTAAAAAGCGCGCCACCGTAACCGTCGGGGAATCGGTTCGCATTCTTCGCGAGCTTCAGGAATTGAGCCAGAACCAACTGGCTCAGACTTCCGGCATTCCCCAGGCCACTATCTCTGCCATTGAGAACGGGCGCGTCCGTCTCGGCGTCGAGCGTGCCAAAGTGTTGGCGCAAGCCCTTAAGTGCCATCCCGGCGTGCTGGTGTTTCCCGGTTGGCAGATGCCCAATGAAAAAGCGGCATAACATCGCGTTCGAGTGGACCGTGGAGCATTCTGGGCCGCGTCTCGTGCGGCAATGCGGCTGGCGTGCGGCCGCTCAACTAGGTCGTTAGCAGTCAAATTGGGGAGCGCCTATAATTTGAGCATGAGCAGCCAGTTCGACGACCTGGAGAAGCGAGCCCGAGCCCTTTCCCGTGAGGAAAAGGCTGCATTGGCCCGCGTTCTCATCGATGAGCTCGATCCTGTCAACGAATCGGGGGTGGACGAGCTTTGGCTCGAAGAAGCCCGCCGTAGATATGACGCCTATCGCCAGGGAGAGATGCATTCGACTCCAGGCGACGAGGCCATGGCCCGAGCCCGCAGCCGACTGCGGTGATCGGTTACCGTTTCCTTCCTCCCGCGGAGGAAGAGATGACGGACGCAGCGCTCTTCTACGAGTTGGCGGCGCCAAGTCTCGGACACGATTTCCTCGATGACATCCAACATGCGATTGACACCGTCCTGGAGCGGCCCGAGCTCGGAGCGCCCGTTGCCCATGGCTTTCGTCGCGTCCTGGTTCGGCGCTTTCCCTATAGCCTCATTTACGCCGTCGAAGTCGGGCACATCGTTGTGGTTGCCGTCGCTCACCAGCGCAGACGCCCCGGGTTTTGGAAGGGGCGACTTTGACTGCTAACACCGCGTTCGAGCGGGCCGGAATCTTGACCCGGTAATGTAGACACCTCGGGCTAACAACCGGAGGTGTCAAATGGCAGCCCGCAAGGGACCCAGGAAGGTCAATCGATATTCGATTGAGATGAAGCGCACGGCGGTTCGGCTGTCCAATGCACCAGGTGCTCGGGTCATGGACGTGGCCGAAGCGCTCGATATCCACCCATTCATGCTGTCGCGGTGGCGCAAGCTGGCTTGGGAGGGATTGCTCGTGGCGACACCGGCAAGGAAGAGCAAGTCGGCGCAAGCCTCCAAGAAGGCCAAGGCACCCACGATGGTGCAGATGTCGAAGTACGCCAAGCTGAAACGGGAACTCGAGTTGCTGCGCAAGGAGCACGAATTCCTAAAATCGTTCGATCGCTTCCGTGCACAACTGAAGGCGAAAGGTTCGCCTTCATCGCGCGGGAGCGGAGGCGATTCGAAGTGACGTGGATGTGCCACAAGCTCGAAGTCTCGCGCTCGGGGTTCTATGCGTGGGCGGCGAGATCGCAGAGCGTGCGGGCTCGGCGCGATGAGCGCCTGGGCCGGTATATCGAGGAGCACTTCGAGCAAAGCAGCGGCACCTACGGATCCCCACGGATCCACGCGCTGCTCGGGCGCCGAGGCGAGCGCTGCGGGCGCAAGCGCGTCGCCCGCCTCATGCGCGAACGCCACCTCAAGGCGCGTGCGAGCCGCATCTACCGGCGCTTGCCTGGCAATGTAGCCTGCAAGCTGGGCCTGGCCAACCAGGCTCGCGAGAGGCCCGTCACGGGGCCCAACCAGATCTGGCGCTGCGACATCACCTACCTGAAGACGAATCGCGGCTGGCGATACCTTGCCGTGATCATCGACCAGTACTCCCGGAGGCTGGTGGGGTGGAAGCTCGGGACGCAGCGCACCATCGAGCTCACCGTCGATGCGCTCAACCACGCGATCGAAAGGCGCCGCCCGCCCGCGGGGCTCATCTTCCACTCCGACCGCGGCAGCGAATACGCGGGCTACCTCTTCCGGGACAGCCTGGCCACCCGCGGCATCGTGCAGAGCATGAACCGGCCGAAGACCATGACCGACAACGCGCACATGGAGTCCTTCTTCCATTCGATGAAATCGGAAGCGATCCACGGCCATCCCCAAATGAAGCCCGTCGAACTGGAGGCGGTGGTACGGCGATACATCGGGCGCTACAACCGCACCCGCCTGCATTCCGCGCTCACCTATCGCTCGCCCATTGACTACGAACGATCTAACGCTTGAAACTGCCGCCCATGTGTCTACCGAATCGGGTCAAGATCCCCGTGAGGCGTCGTGGGCCGCGTATAGCGCGGCAATGCGGTTGGTTTTCGGCCGCTCAACTCGATCGCTAGGCATTATTAGGACAGGCAATGGCTGATTGTTGCAACGACAAGGCTTACGAGATCGAGGCGCTTCGTACTCGCCAAAGCTCGACACTTAAGATAGTGCTGGGCATTAATGCTGTGATGTTCGTAGTAGAACTTACAGCAGGACTATTCGCCAATTCCGTTTCACTGGTAGCGGATTCGCTGGACATGCTAGGCGATGCTTTGGTATACGGCTTCAGCATTTACGTTGTCGCACGTGGCGCAAGAATGAAAGCCATTGCTGCTTTATTCAAAGGCGGCATCATGGCGACGTTCGGGTTTTTCGTTCTTGGGCAAGTCATCTACAAGATCATTGTTCCGCATGCCCCAGTGTTCGAGGCCATTGGCGTTATTGGCTTGCTCGCGCTTGCCGCGAATAGTTTATGTCTTGTTTTACTCTGGCGGCATCGAGCCGACGACATCAATATGAGTTCGGTTTGGCTGTGTTCGCGCAACGACATCATTGCGAATGTCTCGGTATTGTTCGCCGCCTTGGGTGTATGGCTTACCGGTTCTGGTTGGCCAGACATCCTTGTTGGCCTAGCGCTTGCCGCCCTGTTCCTTCGGTCAGCGCTATTTGTGCTACGCGGGGCCATTCGGGAGCTTCGGACAATCAATGCCTAACAAATCGCTCAACACGGACGTGCAAAAGCGCCGCTTTGCTTTTGCACGCCGGTTGGCTCAAACGTTAGAGCGCACGTGATAACGCTTCGATGCACAAGGCGACTACTTCGACGCGTTGGCGGCATCTCGACCATCGCACCCAGTCCATCCACGACAGTCCTTGGCGACTGGCACGCCAATTTGCTGATGTGGCGTCCGCAAGTGATCCATTGCATGAATGACCGATCGACTCTCTCCGTATTGGTGCCGGCGAAGGAAAGCGCCGCGTTTCCAAACCGTTTGCGGATTGGGCTCGCAAAGCTCCTGTTAAGACTCGGCGTGGCGCCTGAAATCGTAGAGGCAGAAGTTACGGCAATGGGCGAGGTTGCAATCGCACCCACCAATAACCGGAGCATCCTGGGTTGCATGCGGGATGCCGCTCTTGCAATCGAGTACGCAGTGGAATCGGGGAAGCATTTCTCACTGGAGGAATTGGAAATGCGTCTGACTACACATATCCATGGCCCTACAGGCTACGCGCGCCCCGGGGAGCTCGCAGTCGAACTGCTATCTAAGGTGGCGCATGCATAAAGTGCGCTCTAACAACGCGTTCGAGCTGTCCGTGGGTCAGCGTGGGCCGCGTCTCGCGCGGCAATGCGGTCGGTGTGCGGCCGCTCAACTAGATCGTTAGGCGACACAGGGTGAACACCTCGCGAATTGGGCTCGTGCCCTTGGAGCCAGACGGCGAGCGGCTGGTCGCGTATCTCGAACGGAGGACGCCATGGGGCTCTTGACCTTCAGTATCAACGTCACCCTGGACGGCTGCGTCGACCACCAGGAAGGAATCGCCGACGACGAGACACACGCCTACTTCACCCGCCTGATGGACGAGGGTGGGGCGATGCTGTGGGGCCGCGTCACCTACGAGATGATGGAGAGCTACTGGCCAGCGGTCGCCCGAGGCGACGCGGAGGCACCGCCGGCGATGCGCGAGTGGGCCGTCAAGCTGGAGGCCAAGCCGAAGTACGTTGTGTCCTCGACGCGAAAGAACTTCCAGTGGACCAACAGCCACCACATCGCCGACGACCTGCGCACTGGCGTACAGAAGCTCAAGGACGCGACACCGGACGGCGTACTCCTCGGTAGTGGCAAGCTCGCGACCGAGCTGGACCGGCTGGATCTGATCGACGAGTACAAGTTGCTCGTCCACCCCAGGATCGCCGGCCACGGCCCGACCCTGTACGAGAGCGGGCTGCCCAGCACGCGAAGGCTCGAGTTGATCGCGGCGAAGCCGCTCCGCAGTGGCGCGGTCGCCATGCACTACCGGCGCGCGCACTGACTCGGAAATGGGTCATGTCGCCTAACCCGTTGGTCAAGAGGACGCCCAAAAGCAGGCTTCGCCAGCTTTCGGTCGCCGCTTACCGCCAACGTTGGGCCTCACAGAACACTCTCGCCGCACATCCAAACGCGCTTCGAGAAACGCCACGCTGAGGAGTTCCGAATGCCAGCAGTACGGTACCTTGTGAACGACGTGGACACTGCGCTGGAGTTCTATAGGACCTTGGGCTTCAGGCTGGCCGACCGGTGGGGTCCGCCCTTCGCCATCGTGAAGCGAAAGGGCCTCTCTCTGTGGCTCAGCGGACCTGGCACCTCTGCTCGCAAGAAGCTCAAGAACGGCGGCATGCCAGAGCCGGGTGGATGGAACCGCCTCGTGATCGAGGTTGACGACATTGCCGACACTGTAGCCAAGCTGGAGGCTCTGGGCGTCACGTTTCGCAGCAGGCCAATCAAGGGCCCGGGGGGCCAGCAAGTTCTCGTCGAGGATCCTTCGGGCAATCCCGTGGAGCTGTTTCAACCCCGCGAGGACAACGAGTGAGGCCTAACCATTCGCTCAACCGGACGCATTGCAGCATGCCGCGCCTGGCCGTCATTTCATACTCGGGCAGGCTGGTCCTGCCGCAACGCGCCAGTTGGCTCCAACGTTAGGCGGCACAATTCGCGCTCTCATGCTCGACTTTCAACGCGCGCCTCAATCCTATGCCCGCCTGGGTGGCGTGGCGTACTTGGTCATCATCGCGTTGGGCCTGTTTGGGGAGACCTATGTTCGTGGCAGCCTCGTCGTCCCAGGTGATGGAATCGCCACGGCCGCCCGAATCGCAGAGTCGCCTGGTTTGTGGCGACTTGGCATTGCGGGTGATCTGCTGATGCACCTTCTCGACGTGCCCCTTATCGTCCTGTTCTACTTGCTGCTGAGGCCCGTTAGCCACCTGCTCGCCCTTGTCTCCAGCGCCTTCAACGTGGTTCAAACCTCGGTGCTCGCTGCGAACAAGCTGACCCTGATCGCACTTCTCCAGCTGGCTAGCGAGGCCGTGGTGAACGCCGATCTTCCGTCGTCAGTGTTGGGCTCTCTAATGTCGCTGTCGGCAAGCTTGCACGGTTACGGCTTTGGCATGGGTTTGCTCTTCTTTGGCCTGACCTGCATCATCCGTGGGCACCTCATGCGCCGGTCGGGCTACTTCCCGCCACTTCTGGGCACACTGCTTGTCGTTGCGGGCGCAAGCTACGTGGTTAACAGCGCCGCGCTGTTCACAGCACCTGAAGTGGCATCTGCCCTGTTTCCCTGGGTTCTTGTCCCGGCATTCGTAGGTGAACTCGCCCTGGCCTTGTGGCTTACGGTCCGAGGCATAAACGTAGCAGCCTGGGAGAACCAAGCTGGGCTCAAGTTCCCGCATGCCAACAGTGCCGCCTAACCTTTCGTCTGCTCAGCTCCAACGTTAGGCGTCACAAAAGTCCCATCCCGTTGCCCCGCCCTTGTCGGAGTCCAGCGACATGAATGACGTCAGCACCCTGCGGCTCTATCTGCTGAGGGCCATGTATTTGCTCATCGCGGCAGGCCTCGCAACAACCGTCTGGCCGCAAATCGTCTCACCACCGGACTTGGTGGCGGGGCCCAGGTCGGTCATTCGAGCCCTCCTGGGCGCACTGGCCGTCATGTCCCTGCTTGGGCTGCGGTATCCGCTACAGATGCTTCCGCTCCTTCTATTCGAACTGCTCTGGAAGGTCATCTGGGTTGCCGCATCGGCCGTGCCCATGTGGCTCGGGCCAGGGCTGGACGCGTACGCCTCCGAGACACTTTTTGCCTGCCTCATGGGAGTAGTTCTCGTCCCAATCGTTATCCCATGGGGTTTCGTAGTCGAATGCTATGTCAGGTCGCCGGGCGGGCCCTGGAGCAGTCGCACCAAGGCGCAGTCCCATGAAAGTGCCGCCTAACCCTCCCATAGAGCGGACTTGCTCCGGCCTGCGGCCTCCGCGAGCCGCTCATGTCAATCGTTTGCTGTCTTCAGGAGCCAAACAGATGCTCGAGGTCTCATGGTTGCTATTCATCGTGGCTTCGCTGGTGCTGATCGTCACGCCGGGGCAAGACATGGTGCTGGTCATGTCACGCTCCATTGCTCAAGGTGCATCTGCCGGAGTTGCAACCGCGGCCGGCGTCAGCGTCGGGCTTGTCGGACACACCGCTCTCGCAACGCTCGGGCTTGGGGCTGTTCTGCGCGCATCCGAGTGGTTGTTCGTCGCGCTCAAGCTCGTCGGGGCAGCCTACCTTGTGTACCTGGGCATTGCCTTGCTTCGTACCAAGACTACGGCTTTGGTCGTGCAGGCTTCGTCGAAGCGCTCGTTCGCTCGCCTCTTCGCTGACGGAGCGTTGTCCAACGTCTCCAATCCAAAGATCGCAATCTTCTATTTCGCGTTCCTGCCACAGTTTGTGCTGCCTGGCGCCGCGCATCCAACGCTGTCCGTCTTCGTGCTTGGTCTTTCGTTTGCCGGGCTCACCTTCCTCGTCAAAGGTCCGGTGGGGTACTCTGCTGGCCTGTTGTCGGGCTGGCTGCGCTCGCGTCCCAGTGCGCTCACGTGGCTCTATCGGTCCAGTGGCGCAATTCTTATCGGCCTGGGGCTCAGGCTGGTTTTCGAGCGTCGAGCGTGAGTACGGCTAACCACGCGGTCAACCGGACTTGCCTCCGGCAAGCCGGTTACCCCGGACGTTTGGCGGCACAACAAACATCAGGATAACCATGCAGCCACTACTCGCTACTGCCGCTGTTCTCGCAATTGCCACCGGCGTTGTGCACTCGCTGCTGGGGGAGAGGCTCATCTTTCGGCACCTGCGCCAGTCCTCGCTTGTTCCTTCCCTGCCGGCCCCGCCGTTGCAGGGGCGCAGTGTGCGGATCCTGTGGGCCACTTGGCATCTCGCGTCGGTGTTTGGTTGGGCCCTGGCCGGATTACTGTGGCAACTGGCGAAAAATCCGGGAACTGCTTTGTCGGCAATTTCCGTGCTGGGCACCGTTGCGGCTGGTTTCCTGGCAGGCGCACTGTTCGTACTCGTCGGTACTCGTGGTCGCCATCCCGGCTGGGTTGCCCTTGGCGCCGTGGGCATTTTGTCGTGGGCGGCTATAGGTGCCGCCTAACAATTCATTCAAGCCGACGCCGCTTCGCGGCGCGGCTTAATTCAGGCGTTAGGCCCAGCGCAGGCCGCCACACGGAGAACTCATGTTCGACCACGTCAAGTTCGGGGTGAGCGACTATTCAGCGAGCAGAGCGTTATTCCTCAAGGCACTCGAGCCGCTCGGCGTCACCATGGCGACGGACTGGCCGCCGTCCGGTGTCGAGTTGAGCCAACCCCATGGCAAGGTTTCGCTATGCCTGTACCAAACCGAGGAGAAGCCGGCGCCTCTTCACTTGGCGTTTTCGGCCGAAAATCGCCAGCAGGTCGACGCTTTCTATCGCGCGGCCCTCGAGGCAGGTGGCAAGGACAATGGCCCACCGGGTCTGCGCCCGAACTATCACGCGAACTATTATGCAGCTTTCGTCATTGGTCCAGACGGGCACAACATCGAAGCGGTTTGCCACGAACCCGAGGCCTGAGCAGTCGGTCAAGCGCACAACCAAAAGCAGGCTTCGCCCACTGTCGGTCGCCACTTGCCTCCAACGTAATGCGCCAGACCAGCGACGGGCCAATAGGAGGATTTTGTAGGAAGCAATTCTCATGATGCCTCGCGATCAAACGTTGTGACCGCGCCGACTCGGAGACGTGGCGCTCCGTCACTGTGGAATCCGAACGCAGCTGGCCTGTGGAGCATATTGTTGACTCCAACGTTCGGTTCTTACCTGCTATGGAAGAACTGGGTGGAAATAGGTGACGCGCAGAAAATGCGATCAGCGAAGATGTGGTTGATCGCAAGCGCCGCCATGATTCCGCCAACGACAATGACTGCATTGCTCGGTCTTGTTTACCTGATTGCCTGGCACCTCGTATTCCAGAAGAAGCAAGCTCGGTATGTGCAATCCCATTGGGGGGGAATTACATACGCAAAAGGTGGGCAAAGCCGCTGCCTATTGGGTTTTCGGTATTCTTCGCGATAGTTATCGCGTTTGGTGCCATGGTCGCGTTTGTGTATTCTGGCAAGTCCTTGCGGTACTAGGGACGAGCGTTCGCTCGATGGCATCCGCAGATGCAGCGTACTGTCAAAAGTGGTAGTGGTTATGGTTGTGTTTTCCGGAAAATCTGCTGCATAACCATTCGCTGCAGACGCGACAGCCCTGACGGGCCGCGGCCTGGGCTCAATCGTTAGGCGTCACATGAGCGCTTTCGAAATCGCAAAGATCACGCCCATGGTGCGGGAGGTGTTCGAATCGGCTGGCGATGCCTGGTGCGCCACCTTTGAGGTTGCAGGGACGCAGGGCGCCTGGGCCCAGGTGATGAAGGGTACGCTCAATGTTTCATGCCCTCTGTCCACGCTCCCCGATTTGCGTGAGCTGCTGGGCACGCTCCCCAAGTCGGGGGTGGAATCATGGGAGCCGAACACGTCCGTGATAGTCACATTCGCAAGCGCGCCGCCGCAGGCAGTTGCGACGGCCGTCGATTGGCTCTTCGCAAAGTTCTACGGCCTCGGCGAGTATTCAGTCAGTTGCCGGCTCGAGAATCTGGATGGATGAAACACCTGACAACGCGTTCGAGCTGTCCGTGAACAGGCGTGGGCCACGGCTCGCGCGGCAATGCTGGCGGTGGCCGATCGCTCAACGCGATCGTTGGCCATGCTCGTTGTGATCGATGGCCCGGTGTTTCACGGCGACTCAGACGAGTCGCACTTTTTCGAATGGCTCGCGGAACTGCCGTCATTCGAGAAGGTTGTTGGCGTCGGAACGCAACTCGAGGTGTCGCTTCGTGAGCCGGTGGACGACGCAACCGCGTTGGGCCTGCTCGCCCTTTGCGATCGGTGGCGCATTGACATGTCTCCCCTCCGTGCCATTCGATCCAAGGGGAACGAGGCTTGGTTTGCCTCCCCGCAGAGGTGGTTCTACAACCAGCTATGGAACAAGCGTCATGACTAGCAACGCGTACGAGCTGGCCGTGGGTCCGTGTGGATCGCGTCTCGCGCGGCAATACGGTCGGTGTGTGGCCGCTCAACCGGATCGTTAGACCGCTTGGCGAACATGGAGCCATTGCCGAAAGCTGACGAGCTCGCCCGGAAACTGCGGAGTCACGGCATCGAGCTGCCCGCAGGCGTCACTCGCGTGGGGGCGTTCGGTGACTCGGCCGCGCTCTCGGAGGAACTGCTGGCCCTGATTCGCAGCGGCCGCAAGCGCGGCGGAGCGTCGCTTCTTTGGGCACACGAGGCCGATCTCGAGTCGGTTCCGAGCGTCGGAGAAATTGAAATCGTTGTGGACCACCGCAATGCGCCAAGCCTCATTACGCGAATCCCCGAAGTCGAGGTCGTGCCCTTCAATCAGGTCAGTGCCAGGTTTGCCGCTCGAGAAGGCGAGGGTGACTCCTCGCTGGAATTCTGGCGAGGCGCACATTGGGCGTTCTTCTCTCGTGAATGCCGACGCATCGGTCGCACGCCCAGCGAGGTCATGCCGGTGGTATGCAGCTCATTCGAGGTGCTGAATGTCGTGCCAGAATCCCAAGCGACGTGAAAGAGCGTGGGCCGCGCCTCGCGCGGCAAAGCGGTCGGTGTGCGGCCGCTCAGCTAGATCGTTGACGCACGAGGCATAAGCCTCGAAGGGCAAGACACCATGCAACGGACAGCCCGATGCGCTTGTGGAGCCGCTTCCATCTCGGTCCAGGGTGAGCCCGTGCAGTACATCGTGTGTCACTGCACGAACTGCAAACGCCGTACTGGGAGTGCCTTTGGAATCTCGGCCTGCTTTCAAGGAGCAGACGTCACAGGCAAGTCAGGCGCAATGCACGCCTGCGCATTCCACCATGACGCGTGGAACGGCGATCAGGTGCAATGCATGAAACCAACGCCTGACCATTCGATGGAGCCGACATGCCACGGCAAGCCGGGGACTGTGGCTGACCTCGGACGCTGGCTGTCGTTCGAATGAGCGCCGTCGAGTTCCGCGAGATCGCTGCCGCCGATGTGCCGGCGCTCTTCCACGTTCGCACGAGAACGCGGGAGAACACGATGACGCTCGGGGAACTGCAGCGGCTTGGCATCACCCCGCGGAGCGTCACGGAAAGTCTCGGCAAGTCCACCAAGGGCTGGTTGTGCGAGGACTCCGACCGGGTCATCGCGTTTGCCATGGCCGATTGCGCGACGGGAGAATTCCTGGTCATCGCGGTACTTCCAGAGTCCGAGGGAAAGGGTGTCGGCGGCAGGCTCATGGCCCTGGCGGAGGAATGGCTCACGGTATCGGGCTGCACGCGAGCGTGGCTCACCACGGATCTCGATACCACGCTTCGCGCTTACGGCTTCTACCGCAAGCGTGGCTGGGCCGACTGGAAGATCGAACGAGGCCTGCGGTGGATGGAACTCAGCCTTCCCCATGACCGCTAACGACATGTTCAAGCAGGCCCGGGGTACATCGAGGGCTGAGGCTGCTCGCAATGTGTGCGGCCTGGCTCGCCATGCCATTGCCGTCGTCTGCGGCTTCGTTCCCTTGCGAGAAGGCCCGCACGGACATCGAGCGGGCGATCTGCCAGGACAAGGATTTGTCTGCCTTCGACGAGTACCTGGGACGCTACTACTCTGCCGCGCGCTTGAGGCTTCGACATGCGGCGCAGTGCCTGGCGTCGGACCAGAAGGCCTGGCTTCGTGAAGTGCGAGACACCTGCAAGGACGGGGCGTGCCTGAAGAGGGCGTATCTCCTGCGCTTGAGTGAACTCGATGGGCTTCAGCCGGGCGCAACCGCCTTGAAGGGAGTGCAGCTTCCCCGCACACCCACGCTCGTCGGGGTTCTGCCACCGGCTCAGGATCAGGTCGCGGCACCACGGCGTCCGGGCCTCAAGCCCCTTTCCGTTCAAGGAAAGCTCGTAAACGAAGTCTCCACGGGTGACGGATACGTCGTGATCTCCAAGGATGGCCGAAGGCATCTGGTGGTTTCGCTCATGTTTCTGGACGACTCGACCGCCGTGTTGGACTCTCTTGGCAGGGAAGTTGCAACCAACTACCTGATCCGAGGTCACGGCGAGACGGGCATGAGCGACCCGGAGGCCTTCTCGCAAAGCACATGCAGGTACATTTACAGAGTGCCGCAGTGACGCCCGACTTTCCGCCGGGCGGACGTCCGGTGGCGGGCTTCGCCCAGTTGCGGCCGCCGCTCATTTCAATCCTTGGGCATAGGGGTTCGCCTTGACGACACGCATTTCCGTTCACGCACCGGCCCCACCGGACGCGGTGGCAACGGTTGACGCCGGGCTCGACGAACACAACGTCCGTGGCGCCGCGCTTCACGACGTTCGACCATTGCACGTCATCGCATCCGACGAGGATGGAAGGGTCATCGGCGGAGCGATCGGAAGAACCTGGGGCAAGTGCTGCGAGTTGCAGCAGCTATGGGTCGCAACCGAGTGCCGCCGCCGGAGCGAGGGCAGGTTGCTCATGGAGGCGTTCGAGTGCGAGGCCGCAAGGAGAGGCTGCGAGCTGGTGTACCTCGAGACCTTCTCGTTCCAGGCGCCAGCGTTCTACGCCAGGCTCGGGTACGAGGAGGTGTTGCGAACGGCGGGTTTCCCCGGCGGGGTGGTGAAGAGCACCATGCACAAGCGCATTGTCACGGGAGACCGCACTGGTGCCTGACCCTTCGTCCAACCGGGCACGGAACGGCGCGCAGTCGCCTGGGTCCGTTTCATTCGGGCCCGGCGCCGCAGCTGCCCATCCTGCCGGTCGCCTCGCGGGGTAGCCGACGATGGACGCCCTTGCGGAGATTCGCACGCGGCTGCTGAAGTACCCGGCGCTTCGCGTGGAGGAAAGCGAGAATTCCATCACCGTCCTGCCACTGGATAGCGCAGGTTTCCCCGTTTCGATTCATGTTGCCGACGAGGAGGTCGTAGTAGCTTTCGCAGGGTGGCATGAACACTTCGAATCTGCCGAGGAGGCGCTCGATTGCTTCGCCTTTGGCCTGTCGCGGGAGTGCCGGCTGAAGGTCTTCACGCGCGGCGGTTTTGCATACCGCTGGACCGTCGAGTCCCTGGAGAATGGCAATTGGGCCGAAGACAGCACTACCGGACTGCTCTTCTTTCCGTTCTGGAGACGCCGGGAGGTGGTGTATTTTCAGAACCGGGTGATTCCGGCCGGCTGAAAGGCGACCTTGGAGGCCAGGCGATGGGGGACAACTCGAACTTGTACCTGTGGGGCGCACTGGCCGGCCTGATCGCGGGCATTGCACTTCATGTGCGAACCCGAGGAGCATGGCGCGCCAGTACGGTCAGGTTTTGCCTGGGCTTTGGAATCCTGGCCATCGTGTTCTCTACGGCCTCGTGACCGTGACGGGAGTGAGCAGCCGCAAGCTGACGAAAGGGGCATCGAGTTCTGCTGGTCGGCTACCCCACCTTGGTGGCGGGCATCGTG
Organism: Betaproteobacteria bacterium; assembly: GCA_016708825.1. Lineage (GTDB taxonomy): Bacteria > Pseudomonadota > Gammaproteobacteria > Burkholderiales > Usitatibacteraceae > FEB-7. The sequence goes on from JADJEZ010000003.1 coordinate 21,677, forward strand.
ATGGCGGCGCTGGAAGGCATCCGGAAGCGGGCGCTGCGCCGCGGGCGAAAGCCGCCCGGTGTCTGACAGGGCGGCCAGGCCCCAGCGCGGGTCGCGCCCGGTCGCGGCCGGTTCACCGTGCCCTGCCATTCGACGAGACCGTCATCGGCCACGTGGAACGGAGCCATTTGCCCCGCCACCGTTTTCGCCCCATGGCCGTCATGGCCACGGCTTGATTCGATAGGCAGCGTTTGAATGGCACAAGGAGAATGCAACTGTGGCGCGGTCGCGTTCGAGACAGGCGAAGAGCTCTCGGGAATCTACGTTTGCCATTGCTCGATCTGCCGAAGGGCCACCGGCAGCAATGGAATCGCGGTCGTCGTCATCGACAACCGGGCGTTTCGGTGGATTCGCGGCGAGGAACACATCACATCCTGGACGAAGCCCGGCACGGAATGGCGGACGTGGTTCTGCGGCGTATGCGGCTCCCGGGTGCCGGGCGCCAACGACGAGAACCGGATGTTCATTCCGGCGGGGTTGATTTCCGACGGCGGCGAGTCCCTCAGGGTCATGCACCACATCTGGGTCGGTTCGAAGGCCGGGTGGGACGAGATCGGGGATTCCGGCCGGCTGCACCGCGAAGCATTCGAAGGCTAGCCATGACCGAAGCCACCATCCAGATCCGCCCGCTGTCCCCGGCGCTCCTCGCGGACTTCCTCGCGTTCTTCGACGGGACGGCCTTCTCGGACAACCCGAAATGGGCTTCCTGCTACTGCCAGTGCTTCTACGAGGACCATTCGGTCGTCAAGTGGTCCGAGCGCACGGCGGAGCAGAACCGCGCGCTCGCCTGCACGCGAATCCCGGGCCAGGCGATGCAGGGCTACCTGGCCTATTCCGACGGTGTCCCGGTCGGCTGGTGCAATGCGGCCCCGCGAAATCTCCTGCACGCGCTCGACGACGAGCCGACGCCCGACGCGGATATCGTGGGGGCGATCGTCTGCTTTCTCGTGGAGCCGGGCCATCGCGGGCGCGGCGTTGCGAGGCAGCTTCTGGAGGCGGCGTGTGCGGGGTTGCGTGAGCAAGGCATGCGCATCGCCGAAGCCTATCCGAGAGCCGCGGGCGGATCGGCGGCCGAGAATCACTTCGGGCCGCTTGCCCTGTACCTCGGCGCGGGCTTCGCGGTGGATCGCGAGGACGACGACGGCAGCGTCCAGGTTCGCCGGGCCCTGTAAGGCCACGCCAAGGGCTACCGTGGCGAACCATCTCCCCAGGCAGCCCCTCGCGGGCGTCGTCCTTCGCCAGGCCGTCGCGGAAGACGCGCTTTGCCTCTCCGTCCTGGCGATCCAGGTGTTCCTGGACACCTATGCCACGAAGGGCATCCGGCCGCAGATCGCGCGTGAAGTCATGGCCTCCTGTTCCGAGGCGGCCATTGCCAGCGCACTCAGGGGCGAACGAGAGCGCCTCACCGTGGCGGAGCATGAAGGGCACCTGGTCGGCTTCTCCCACGTCACCCTGGGCGCCGGGCATGAGATCGCCCCGCCCGGTGTGCAGGCGGAACTGCTGCGCCTGTACGTACAGGAACCGTTCACCGGCGTCGGGGTCGGCACCCGGCTTCTCGAACAGGCGGAGCGGCTGGCGGCCCATGAAGGCGCGACGGTCCTGTGGCTCACGCCCTGGGTCCACAACCACCGGGCTCTCGCGTTCTACTCGGCCCGAGGCTACGAGGATCACGGCCTCACCTACTTCACCTTCGAAGGCGAGTCGCACGAGAACCGTGTCTGTGCCAAGTCGATCGCGGGCGTAGCCTAGCCACTGGCCCGCACTACAGGAGCATTCTCGACCATGCGATTCATTGCCTGTGCATTCCTCGGCGTCCTGGCCTTCCCGGCTTCGGCGGACGAGGTGCTCTGGAACAAGCTCGCGACGCAAGGCGATCTCGTCGTGTTCATGCGCCACACCCAGCCGGCCGGCGGGAATCCGCAGCACTGGGACGAGAGCGGAAACTGCAAGGGAGAATCGATGCTGACCGATGGCGGCAGGGCCCACGCCCGGCGGATCGGCGAGGCGTTCGCGGCGCACGGCATCCGGCCCACCGTCGTGAGCTCGCCCATGTGCCGGTGTCGCGACGCGGCGCGGATCGCATTCGGCGACACCGTGCTCACCGAGGCGAGCCTGCGCGAGATCGCGAGCGGGGATTCGGATCAGGCAGCCCGATTCGAGCGCGCCGCCCTGTCGCTGATGACCGCACGCCGCGGCAAGGTGCCCGTGGTCTTCGTGAGCCACCGCCCGAACATCGACCGGCTCACCCTGGAACTGATCGATGAAGGAGACCTGCTCGTGGGCCGGTTGAAGACGGGCGGAGACATCGATGTGCTGGGCAGGATCAGGGTTCCGTAGCGTTCCCGATGGCCCGATGGCCGCGCCCCGAAGCGGCACGCAAGCCCGGGCGCAGCGACGCCCGAACCCCACCACCCGCCCACGGAGGACCGAAGCCATGAAGATCACCGTCGAAGCGAACGTAGCCGCGCCGATCGAGGACGTGTGGCGCGCGTGGACCACGCCTGAGGACATCGTGCAGTGGAACGCGGCGTCCGACGACTGGCACACGCCGCGCGCGACCGTGGACTTGCGCGTCGGCGGCGGTTTCTCGTCGCGCATGGAGGCCCGGGACGGCAGCATGGGGTTCGACCTCACCGGGACGTACACGAAGATCGTGCCCCACGAACTGATCGAGTTCTCCCTGGAGGACGGTCGCGTGGTGCTGGTCGAGTTCGTCGCGGGGGAGGAGGGCGTGAAGGTACGCGAAACCTTCGACGCCGAGTCGACGCACCCCCGGAGATGCAGCGCGCCGGCTGGCAGGCCATCCTGGACCGTTTCGTCCGGCACGCCGAGGCGGAACGGTAGTCTGCCCATGGGCCTGCTCGGTCTGGTCCATCGCCGCGAATGGGCGCCGGAGATCCTGGCCGGTGTTCCCATCGGGGCGTTCGCGAGCGCGGGACTGCGGCCCTAGGCGACAATGGGTTCCGGCCGGACCGAGACCGCAGCGCACCCGCACAGGAGAAACCGATGCCCAGGCTTCGCGTACACAGCTTTGCGGTTTCCGTCGACGGCTTCGGCGCGGGCCCGGACCAGGGTCTCGAGAACCCGCTCGGCGTCGGGGGCGTCGCCCTGCACGAGTGGGCGTTCGCGACGAGGACGATCCAGGAACTCTTCGGCGGTGACGGCGGCGCCACCGGCGTCGACGACGACTTCATTGCCCGCGGGTTCGAAAATCTCGGCGCGTGGATCCTGGGCCGGAACATGTTCGGCCCGGTTCGCGATGCGTGGCGCGACGACGGCTGGAAGGGCTGGTGGGGCGACAACCCGCCCTATCACACGCCCGTTTTCGTGCTGACCCACCACGCCCGCGAGCCGCTCGTCATGGAGGGCGGCACCACGTTCCACTTCGTGACCGACGGCATGCATTCGGCGCTGGAGCGCGCCTTCCATGCCGCGGGCGGGCGGGACGTGCGCCTCGGCGGTGGCGTGGCCACCATTCGGGAGTATCTGCGCGAGCAACTGGTCGACGAGCTGCACGTGGCGATCGCGCCGATCCTTCTCGGCAAGGGCGAAGGGCTCTTCGATGGGCTCGACCTGCCATCGCTGGGGTACCGGGTTGTCGAGCACGCGACCACGGCGAATGCCACGCACGTGGTCCTGGGGAGAAGCTCCGCGAGATGATCGCGATGCCGCCTGACTCATCGACGGGGCGGCAGCACGCACGGGAGGAACCTGACTGATGACAATCCTGAGAAACATCCTGGCCATCGTCGCCGGCGTCGTGGTGGGAGGCGTCGTCAACATGTCGCTGGTCGTCGTGGGGCCGTCGATGATCCCGCCTCCCGCCGGGGTGGATGTGTCGAACGCCGAGAGCCTGCGTGCCGGAATACACCTCTTCGAAGCGAGGCATTTCGTGTTCCCCTTTCTCGCGCACGCCCTCGGTACTCTCGCCGGCGCGCTCACCGCGTTTCTCGTCGCCGGCAGCCACGGGACCGCATTCTCCTTCGTGGTCGGCGCCGTTTTCCTGGCGGGAGGAATCGCGGCCTCTTTCATGATCCCGGCGCCCGCGTGGTTCATCGCACTCGATCTCGCCGCGGCGTACCTGCCCATGGCGTGGATGGGCGCGCTGACAGGGCGCCGTCTCAAACCGGGGGCCACGGCGTCTTCCTAGGGCGCCACCCGGCGCGCGCATCGAATACCTGCCGGAACCGTCATGCCAGGGCACCCTCCCGCCGATGCGCCGCCTGCCGCCCTCGTGACGATCAAGGTGGCCCACACGATCGTCTGGGTTTTCTTCGCGGGCTGCATCGTCGCGATACCGGCCGCTTCGTGGATGGGCGAGCATTCCGTGGCGGGGTGGCTCATCGCCGTCGTCCTCGTCGAAGTCGCCGTCCTGGCGGCGAACGGCTGGCGTTGCCCTCTCACGGCGCTCGCGGCCCGTCATACCGAGGACCGGCGCGCGAACTTCGACATCTACCTTCCCGAGTGGCTGGCGAGGAACAACCAGCGCGTGTTCGGCACGCTGTATCTCGCCGGCGCCGCCTTCGCCCTTGCCCGGGGGGTGTGGGCGTCCGGGTAGCGGGTCGATGCGCTACCCTGCGGGTACCGGAACGCAGCGGAGGCACCCATGCAGAGAGTGACGGGCATCGGCGGCATCTTCTTCAAGGCGCGGGATCCTGTTGCATTGCGCGCCTGGTACCAGAAGCACCTGGGCATCGACGTGCAGGAGTGGGGAGGCGCCGCGTTCCGGTGGGCCGACGCCGAGGGCAAGCCCATGACGGGCACGACCATCTGGAACATCACCGACGCGCAGAACGATTACTTCGCGCCGAGCGCGTCGTCCTTCATGGTCAACTACCGCGTGGCCGACTTGCGCAGCCTCCTCCAGGCCCTGCGTGACGAGGGCTGCAACGTCGTCGACAAGACGGACGATTCCGAGTACGGCAAGTTCGGCTGGGTCATCGATCCGGAGGGCAACAAGGTCGAGCTCTGGCAGCCTCCGGAAGGGCAATGACGGCTCCAGCGCGAAAACCCGAACCGGCCTTTGCGGACCCGTTCTCGTGGCGCGTCTCGTCCAAGGGCACCGTGCGCATCTCCCGCGGCGGGCGCGAAGTCGCCACGCTGGGTTCCGCGGCGGCGGCCCGGTTCCTGGCGAGGGCGGAGGGCGCCTCGCCGGACGCCGTGCAGCAGCTCTGCGCGAGGGTGACCGGCAACTACAAGCGCGGCAACGAAAGCGCGGCGTCGGAGTCGCGCGGCGCCAAGCGCGGGGGCGTGCGGCAAGGCGGCCGGGGCGATTAGCGCGCCGCGACGCGCAACCGCGGCAAACCTCGCCATGCCCTTCGATCTCGAACGCCTGATCGTCCCTGCGCGCGACGCGCCACCCCTCGTCCGCCGGGCCATCCTGATCCTGTGGGTCGCGGTGCTCGTTCGCGGGGTCGATGCGGTTCAGCTTTTCATGGATCGGGAGCCGGAGACCGCGGGCGCAGCCGCCACGATATTCGGCGCGGCCATGTTCCTCGCGGTCGCCTACGGCCTGCTCATCCTCCTCGCCTCGCGCCGTTCGGGATGGGCGCGGCACGGGCTGGTGATGCTCCTGCTCGGATCGGCGGCGATACTCGCCGCGTACCTGCCGTCGGAGAGCCCTCCGTGGTGGGACATTGAGACGGTGCTTGCCGGTCTCGCCCTGGAGGCCATCGCGCTCCACCTGCTCTACCGGGGCCCGGGAGCGCGCTGGTACCTGCAAGCGGCGGGGTGACGAAACCCCTGCGCGCGGCCCAAGGGCCCACGCCCGCCGGCACCCGGGGGCGCGCTGGCCGGCATGGGGGTATTCTTGGGCTGAACCCGGAGGCAATCCCATGCGCAAGCGAATCGTCGCGACAGCCCGGCAAGTGGCCGCGCCGAGCCCGGACAAGTGGCTCGACCTCGAAGCCGTCGCCGAAGTGGAGGTCACCTCGGAGGAGACGGATCACCCCGTCGAGTTCGCCCTGCTGCCCGGCCAGGCTTCGGGGTGGCGTGCCGCCGAGCCAGGGGAGCAGTCCATTCGATTGCTCTTCGCCCATCCGCAGCCGCTCAGGCGCATCTGGCTGCATTTCGAGGAGGCGCGCGCCGAGCGCGTGCAGGAGTACGTCCTGCGCTGGTCCGGGGATGGCGGAAAGACCTATCGCGACATCGTCCGGCAGCAGTGGCACTTCAGCCCCCGCGGCTCGATCGCCGAAACCGAGGACCATCGCGTCGAGCTGCCCGCGGTCACCGCGCTCGAGTTGAGCATCATTCCGGACAAGAGCGGCGGCGGCGCGAAGGCTTGCCTCGAGGCGATGCGGCTCGCCTGAGCGGCCGCAGCCACGGAACGCGAAGCGAATGCGCCTGCGCGACTGGATCGCCGCGCTCACCTGCTGCGTGGCGCTGCACGCCGCGGGAGCGCAGGAGCCCTTCGCGAGCGAGGAAGCGCTCGGGCAATGGGTAACCTACTACTACACGCGGCCCCAACCCGCGCGCGTCGCCGAGGCGATCGCGTCCGCGAGCCGGATGGGGCTCTTTCGCGAAGGACGGGCGGCGCCGCCCTTCTTCGGCTTCCTCGCGGGAGTGCTCGGGAAGGAGCCCGCGATCGCCGACGCGGTGGTGCACAGGCTCGTGCAACTGCCCGAGGCGGACCAGCCCGTGGTGATCCTCGGCGTGTGGTACTCCGGCCATCGGGACACCGGCCGCCTGCTCGCCGGGCTGAAGAAGGCGATGCCGGCCCAGAAGAAGCCCATCGAGACGCTCCTCCAGGGTGAGGCGCCGCGCCTCACCGCCGTCTCCCTCGAGGAAGGCCCCTGGGTTCTCGATGCCCTGTGGGGGAATTTCATGGCCACCGGGGACGACGCGCCGGTGATCCGCATCATCGCGGCACTGCCGTGGGTCGACGTGCGCGGCGACACGGCGAAAATGATGGTCGGCGGCGCCGCCCAATGGTCGCTCGCCTCGAACGCCGTGCAGCACGCCCGCGTGCTGGCGATCTGCCGGGCGCAGCTTCGCAATCAGCCGAAGGAGGTCGCCGCGGCACTCACCAAGGTGATCGCGCAGGCGGAAGAAGATCTCGCGAAGCGCAAGACCGAAGGCACTACCCAGTCCCCATCCAGGCCCGCGGGAGCACGATGAAAACCACCGAGACGGAGGCACGCGGCATCCTGAAACGCATGATGGCCAACGGGCCGCTCACCGCCCTTCCCAGGGGCCGGCGCGACCTCGCGTACCTGCTCGCCCTGGGCGCCGCGCGGTTCGATCCGGCACGGGATCATTCCGAGGCGCAGGTGAACGAGCTGCTGCAGGCATGGCTCGCGCCCTTCAGCTCGCCCTGCGGTGTCGACCACGTGACCGTGCGGCGATGCCTCGTCGATGCGGGGCTCCTGGTGCGGGACAAGTCCGGCGCGAGTTACCGCGTCGCGGCCGATCGCGTGTCGGAATCCGTGGAGGACGGGGCGAGGAAGCTCGACCCGGCCGCGGTCATGGCGGAGGTCCGGGCCGAGCGCGACGCCCGCAAGCGGATGGCGCGCGCGTAGACGCCGTGCGCAGCGTCCAATCGGAAAGGCTCTCGCTCGAGCCGCAGACCGTCGCCCACGCCGAGAACATGTTCGCGGTGCTGAGCGACCCGGCGATCTACGAGCACGAGAACGAGCCGCCTGCTTCGCTCGCGTGGCTTCGCGAGCGTTTCCGCAAGCTCGAGACGCGACTTTCGGCGGACGGGCAGGAACACTGGCTCAACTGGGTGATCCGGCTTCCCGGCACGGGCCTCATCGGCTATGTCCAGGCCACGGTGTTGCCGGGCGTGCGCGCGGAGATCGCCTACGAACTCGCGAGCGCCCACTGGGGGCGCGGCCTCGGGAGCGAAGCCGTTCGCGCCATGATCGCGGAGCTCGCGTCGCAGTACGGCGTGCGCAATCTTTCCGCCGAACTGAAGCGCACCAACCTGCGCTCCCGGAGGCTGCTCGAGCGACTGGGTTTCACGATGGCCACGCCCGGGGAGCATGCCGAGCGCGGAGTGGAGCCGGACGAATGGCTGATGCTGCGCGAGATCCGCGATCCGTGAAGGACAGGGACGGCTACCTCGCCACGCTCGAGGATGCGCGGCGCTGCACGGCTTGCGCCGGCGAGCTGCCGCTCGGACCGCGGCCGGTGTTCCAGGTCGCGAAGAGCGCGCGCATCCTGGTCGCGGGCCAGGCGCCCGGGCGCAAGGTGCACGCCTCCGGCATCCCGTTCTCGGATGCGAGCGGCGACCGGCTGCGCGACTGGCTCGGCATCGACCGCGAGGTGTTCTACGACGCCCGGCGCGTGGCGATCGTCCCCATGGGCTTCTGCTATCCCGGGACGGGAAAGGCGGGAGACCTCCCGCCGCGGCCTGAGTGCGCCCCGCTCTGGCGCGAAAGGCTCCTCGCCCCGCTCGCGAACCTGCGCCTCACGCTCGTCATCGGGCAGTACGCGCTCGACTATCACCTGCCGAAGCACGCCAGTTCCGTCACCGCAGCCGTCCAGGGGTGGCGGGAACACTGGCCGGCGGTCGTCCCGCTGCCGCATCCCAGCCCGCGCAACAATCTCTGGTTGCGGCGCAATCCCTGGTTCGAGGCGCAGTTGCTGCCGGCGCTGCGCGTGCGGGTCGCGGAGGTTCTCGCCGGCAAGGGCTGAGCGTGTGCTAGCTTGGGGTCTTGGCGAACGCACGTACACGACGACCATGAACGCGAAAAAGATTCCCCGAACCCTCGAGCTGGTGCGCGGCGACGCAACGCTCGGCACGATCGACGTGAAACCGGGCGAGGCCGATTTCCCCTGGTTCAGCGGCGCGTTCCATCCCCTGCCCGCATTCGAGGCGGTGCGCGGCCTATTCGAGCGCGAACTGCAGCTGCTTCGGGACAATGCGGACGATGACGACGGGCAGTGGGACGACTGGGAGGAGGTGCACGCGCAGCTGCACGACCCCGGCGTGCGCCTGCAATCGGCCGACCGGTCCTTCGAGGCCGGCGGGATCCTCATCCACATCGACGGCGCCGAGGCCTGGTGGCGCGGCGAGCCGCAGTGACGTGAAGAAGGCCGCCGCCTGATGGACTTCCACTGCCCCCTGTGCCGGGCGGACCTGGGACGCAGCAAGCTGAGCCGCGCGGTCGTTTCGCGCCTGGAGATCGACTGCGCCCGCTGCGGGAAGACGATCCGGGTGAACGTCCACCGCGCCGAGCGCATCGTCGTGCTCGCCAACTTCGGGGTGATCCTGGCGCTTGCCGCGCTCGCCTACTGGATGCACAGCCGGGAACTGATGATCGTCGCGTTCTTCGCCGCGATGGCCGGCGCTGCGTCCCTGCCGCTGCTCGAGCGCACCTGGCTGCGCACCTGGCCGCGTTACGTGGCGGTCGAGCGGGATTGCCCGCCTTAGCTTCCGGTGGAATCCCCGTGCACTGCACCGCTTCCCCGCATCGGCCGCCGGATCGCCCTGCGGCGGCTTCGCGCGGGCGACCTGCCCGAATTCCAGGCGTACCGGCGTGATGCGGACACCGGCCGCTACCAGGGGTGGACACCGCAGACGGACGCGCAGTCCCTGGCGTTCCTCGTGCAGATGGAAAGCGCGGATCTCTTCGTGCCCGGGGAATGGGTGCAGCTCGGCATTGCGGAGCGCGCTACCGACGGGCTCATCGGCGACGTAGGCATTCGCATCGACCCGGACGGAGCGACCGCGGAGATCGGGTTCACCCTGGGGCCCGGGTCCCGGGGAGCCGGGCTCGGCGCGGAAGCGGTGGCCGAGGCGATGGGCCTCATCTTCGACTGCAGCTGCGTCGCCCGCGTGATCGGCATCACCGATGCGCGAAACGCTTCATCCATCCGCCTGCTGGAGCGGGTGGGAATGCGGCAGGTGGACACGGTCCGCACGGAGTTTCGCGGTGAGCCCTGCGTCGAACTCGTGTACGCCCTTTCCCGGGACGCTCGTGGCTGACGCCCGCAGGAAAGCCCGGCCCGCCCGGGGTCGGCATCGTGCCGCGCTCGCGTAGTATCGGCCTGTGTCGCCATGCGGCGGCCACTCACCGGGCACGAGGCAGGAGACCCATGATTCGTACGATGCTGTACCGGCCGGACACGCGCGAAATCGCGACGGGAGGCGAGGAACAGCTCGACGCCTGGACGGCACAGCCCGATGCGGTCGTCTGGGCGGACTTCTCGGACCATCCGCCGGAGGACGAGCACCGCATCCTCGCCGGGCGCTTCGGCCTGCACCCGCTCGCGATCCAGGACGCGCAGCGCGCCCGCCACCAGCCCAAGATCGAGGCCTTCCCGGGGCACGCCTTCATCCTCCTGAAGGGACTCGGGCCCGACCGCGAGGATTTCGCCTTCGAGACGATCCAGATCGCGATGTTCGTGGGCGAGCGCTTCTTCGTGACCCGCCATTCCGGCCCGTCGCCCAGCATCGACCGGCTCTGGCAGTCGGCGAAGGAAGATCGCCCGCACTTCGCGAACGGGCCCGACGCACTGGCGCTGCGCCTTGCGCGCATCTCGGTCGACCGATACCTGAAGCGCCTGCTCACGCTCGAGCCGCGCCTGGAGGACCTGGAGCAGGAGATCGTCGCGCGCCCCCGCGACGAGGTCCTCGCGGAGGTGATGGGCTACAAGACGGACCTGCGCAAGTTCCGCCGCGTGCTGCGCTACCACGTGCAGGTCTTTCGGGAGCTGCTCGAAGAGCCGCCGCCGCAGGTTCGCGCGGAGCGCATCCACGAGGTGAAGGACGTCTACGAGCACCAGGAGCGGGCAAGCAGCCTCGCCACGCTCTACTACGAGGTCGCCGCGGACCTGATCGAGGGCTACATCTCGCTCGCGTCCCACCGGCTCAACAACATCATGAAGATCCTCACGATCGTCACGGCCATCTTCGTGCCGCTGAGCTTCCTGGCCGGCGTCTACGGGATGAACTTCGAGTACATGCCGGAGCTCAAGTCCCACACCGGCTACTTCGTGCTGCTGGGCGTGATGGGCGCCATCGCCGCGGTCCTGCTGATGGTCTTCTGGCGGAAGCGCTGGCTGTGAGGGCCGCGCCGCGGCCCCGTCCGGCGGGATCGAGGCGCGCCCCCGGCGCGCGGGAGAACACATGAACGCAAGCGACTGGGATTCCCTCGCGGCCTGGCTCGCGAAGCCGCTCTTCGAGGTGGGGGACGTCTCCGTCACCACGATCGGGCTCTTCCGGCTCGCGCTCATCATCGTCGCCGCATGGTGGATCTCGCGGCTCGCGCAGCTCGCCATGGGGCGGATCGCCGCGCGCCGGCCGAACTTCAACCGCGCCTCGCTCTACGCGCTGAACCGCCTGCTGCACTACGCGCTGGTCACGCTCGGCTTCGCGATCGGGCTCTCCTCGATCGGCATCGACCTGGGCAAGTTCGCGCTGTTCGCGAGCGCCCTCGGCGTGGGCGTGGGTTTCGGCCTGCAGAACCTCATCAGCAACTTCGTCGCCGGCCTCATGCTCCTCTTCGAGAAGTCGCTCAAGGTCGGCGACTTCATCGAGCTCGAGTCGGGCGTCAGCGGCGAGGTGCGCGAGATCAACTTCCGCAGCACCGTGATCACGACCAACGACAACATCGACATCGTCGTGCCGAACTCCGCGTTCGTGAACGGGCACGTGATGAACTGGACGATGCGCGACGTGAACCGGCGCATCCACGTCCCGTTCGGCGTGGCCTACGGCTCGGACAAGGAAACGGTGAAGAAGGCCGCCCTCGAGGCTGCCGCGGCGGTGGAGCACACGCTCGCGGGCGACGAGTCCCGGCAGCCCCAGGTCTGGCTCACCGCCTTCGGCGACAGCAGCCTGAATTTCGAGCTGATCGTGTGGCTCAAGGGCGAGGCGGTGAAGCGCCCCGGCGCAGTCCAGGCCGGTTACCTGTGGGCGATCGAGACTGCGCTCGGCAAGTACGGCGTCGAGATCCCCTTCCCGCAGCGCGACCTCCACATCCGCAGCTGGTCGCCGGCCGCGCGGCCGCAGGCGCCGGCCAGCGCCGACTGAAGCCATGTCTCGCGAGCGCGACGAGAACCTGGGCTATCTCTACGGCCTCGTGGCGGTGGCCGCCTTCGCCGTCACGCTCCCGGCCACGCGGGCGGCGGTGCGCGCGCTCGACCCGGTGTTCGTGGGGCTGGGCCGCGCCATCGGCGCGGCGCTGCTCGGCGCCATCTTCCTGCTCGCGACCCGGGCGCGCCTGCCCACGCGAAGCGAGGCGAAGGGTCTCGTGATCGTCGCCGCCGGCGTGGTGGTCGGTTTCCCGCTCTTCACGGCGCTGGCTATGCGCTGGGTGGACGCCTCCCACGGGGGCGTGGTCCTCGGGCTGCTGCCGCTCGCGACCGCGGCCGCGGGCGTCCTGCTCTCTGGGGAGCGCCCCTCGGCGCGGTTCTGGGTGCTGGCGCTCGCCGGCACGGCGCTCGTGGCGGGCTACTCGCTCACGCGGGCCGGCGGCAGCCTGCACCTGGCCGACCTCGCGCTCTTCGCGGCCATCGCGAGCGCGGGAATCGGCTACGCGGAGGGCGCGAGACTTTCGCGCACGCTCGGCGGGCTCCAGGTCATTTCCTGGGCGCTGCTCCTTTCCGTGCCCTTCCTCATCGTGCCCGTGGTCCTTTCGGCGCCGGCGACAGTGGACGTGCCTCTCGGGTCCTGGCTCGGCTTCCTCTACGTGATGGTGGTGAGCCAGTTCCTCGGCTTCGTTCCCTGGTACCGCGGCCTGGCGCTCGGCGGCATCGCGAAGGTGGGCCAGACGCAATTGCTCCAGCCGATGCTCACCATCGGGGCGTCCGCACTGCTGCTCGGCGAATCCGCGGACCGGCTCACCTGGATCGTCGCCGCGCTCGTCCTGGCCGTCGTCGCGCTGGGCAGGACGGCGCGGGTGACGGTGGCGCAGGGCGCCGCCCGGGCGGATCCGGACGCGCGCTGACGGGCCGGCCGGGTTTCGTCCGGCGCGGTTGCCGTGTTTCAATGCCCGCAGGCGGCACGCCTCGCACGCCCGCATCTTCCCAGCGAAAGGACTCCCATGCTTCGATTCGCGATCGTCCTCACGCTCCTCGCCGGCGCCCCGGCGGCCTTCGGCCAGAACCAGCCCGGGAACCCTGCGCTGCGGCATTCGGTGGAGCAGCTGCGTGCCTCGATCGGGAAATGGAATGTCACGACGGACTTCCTCAAGCACGACGGAACCGTCGCGAAGTCGGCCACCGGCACCTACGAGTTCTCGTGGGTCGTTCCCGACCGCGTGGTCGCGGGCCGGAGCGACATCCCGGAACTCAAGCAGACCGCGGGCCTGCTCTTCTATGTGAACGAGGCGCAGAAGAAGATCGAGATGGCCTCCGTGGGCGGCGACGGCAAGCTCTGGATCATGTCGGGCCCGCTGGGCGGGGAAGTGCGCACGACCCAGCCCTACATGGCGTCGGGCGGCGGCGCAGGCCGGCTGCGGTTCACCCGGTCCAAGGTGACGGACCAATCGTTCGAATCGCGGATGGAGTACACCGAGGACGACGGCAGGACGTGGACGCCGGGCAACCACCAGCGCTTCCGCAGGGCCGCGCCGGGAAAGCCGTGATGCCGGCGGCGGCCGGGTCCGCGCGCGCTCCCCGGAGAGCGCCATGACGATCGATACGCTCGCGCTCTGGCACGACGTGGTGCGCACGCGGGAGGCGGGCGGCCTCGAGTCCCTGCTCGCCGAGGATATCGTCTTCCATTCACCGGTCGTGCACACCCCGCAGCCGGGCAAGGCGATCGCGACGCGCTACCTCGCGGCCGCACTGCGGGTCTTCGGCAACGAGAGCTTCCGGTACGTGCGCGAGATCGCGGGCGATCACGACGCGGTGCTCGAGTTCCAGGTGGAGATCGACGGCATCGTGGTGAACGGCGTGGACATGATCCGGTGGGACGACGAAGGGCGGATCGTGGACTTCAAGGTGATGCTGCGCCCGCTCAAGGCGATCAACCTGATCCACGAGAAAATGGCGGCCATGCTTCGCGCGGGCGCCTAGCGCGCGGCAAGGCTCCGGGAGGGCGACATGTTTCTGGGACTGCGCACGGCGATCTATCCGGTTGCGAATCTCGGGGCCGCGAAGGCCTGGTACGAAAAGGTGACGGGGGTGAAGCCCTATTTCGACCAGCCCTTCTACGTCGGGTTCTCCGTCGCCGGCTTCGAGCTGGGATTGCTGCCCGACGGAACCCCCGGCGTCTCCGGCCCGCAGCCGCTGTGGGGCGTCGTGGACGCGGACGCGGCGTTCGCGCGGCTCATCGCCCTGGGCGCCACGGCCCTCGAGCCCGTTACCGGCGTGGGCGAGGGCATCAAGGTCGCCGCGGTGACGGACCCGTTCGGCAATCGCCTCGGCATCATCGAGAATCCCCACTTCGGGGCGGCCGGCGCTTGACTCCCTGCGGCTGCAATCGCTCCGTCGCGCTGCTCGGCGGGTTCTTCGCGAGCCTCGCCGCCTGCGCGTTTCTCGCCGAAGACCGCTGCCTCGACGCGGGCGGCCGGGTGAGCGACGCCGCATGGGCGTGCGAGCTGGCCTCGGGCGCCAGCGCCTCGCTCTGGTCGCTGCTGTCTCCGGGGATGTTCGTCGTCGCGGCGCTCGCCGTCGGCGTGCCCGTCTTTCTCGTGGTCCGTGCGATCGGCCGGCGCGTCCTGGTGTCCTGCGGCCTGCCCGCGGACTGATCCGATGGGCGAGAGCCGCAATCGCCCGCACCACCTGCCGGCCGGACGGGAGTACCGTGGCTGCACGACCGTGGACCACAGGGAGGCACCATGACGAACCCGACCCGGGAAGCCGCGTTCTTCCGCACGCCCGAGGAATTGCGCAAGTGGCTTGCGAAGCACCACCACGCTGCCGCCGAGCTCTGGGTGGGATTCCACAAGGTTGCCACGGGCACGCCGGGCATCACCTGGCCCGAGTCCGTGGACGAGGCGCTGTGCGTGGGATGGATCGACGGCGTGCGCAAGCGGATCGACGCGGAGAGCTACGCCATTCGCTTCACGCCGCGCCGGAACGGCAGCACCTGGAGCGCGGTGAACATCCGGCGTGTCGAGGCGCTCGAGATCGAGGGGCGCATGCAGCCCGCGGGAAGGAAGGCCTTCGACGCCCGGCGCGAGGAGAAAAGCCGCGTCTATTCCTACGAGCAACTCCACGGCGAACTCGCCGAGCCGTACGCGGGTATGCTGCGCAGGAACGCGGCGGCGTGGCGCTTCTTCCAGGCACAGCCGCCGTGGTATCGCAAGAAAGCGAGCTGGTGGGTCGCGAGCGCGAAGCAGGAAAACACGCGGTTGCGGCGCCTGGCCAAGCTCGCCAGCGAGTCGGCACTGGGGCGCACGGTGTGAACCCCCCATCGGAATCCGCAACCCCGGAGGCAGCCATGCGCAAGATCCTTTCCACGACCTTCCTCGCCCTGCTCGGCGCCACTGCGTTCGTGGCGAGCGCGGCGGACATCGACCTGCGCGTGATCCTCTCCGGGGAGATCGCGCCCGGCCTCTACGGCCGCATCGACCTCGGCAACGCCTCCCCACCGCCCGTGCTGTACGTGAAGCCGGTCATCATCACGCGCCGGCCCGGCCCGCCTCCGGGCCCCGTCTACCTGCACGTGCCCCCGGGCCACGCGAAGAACTGGGCCAAGCACTGCCACCGGTACCGGGCCTGCGGCCACCCGGTGTACTTCGTGAAGTCGGCGGAGTACGAGCCGGGCTACAAGGCGAAGAAGCAAAGGAAGGAAAAGCGGGAGAAGTGACCGGCGCAGCCCGCCCGCGCCCGGCGAAACCGGCGATCACCGGGAAGGGGACTGCGAAGCGCCCATGAAGATCCTTCGGGCTGGCGCCCTTTATTTCGCTCTCGTGTTCGGCGCGGGGTTCGTCCTGGGCCCGATCCGCGTGCTCTGGCTCGTGCCGCGGATCGGCGAGCGGGCCGCCGAATTGGTCGAGGCGCCGATCATGCTCGCGGTCATCATCCTGGCCGCGCGCTGGATCGTGAGGAAGCTCGACGTGCCGGCGCAGAAGGGCGCGCGCCTGGGAATGGGCCTCTCGGGGCTCGCGCTGGTGCTCGCGGCGGAGTTCGGCCTCGGGCTGTGGCTTCGCGGGCTCACGCCCGCGGACTACTTCGCGCAGCGCGATCCCGTGGCGGCGCTGGTCTACACTGGGATGCTCGGGGTGTTCGCATCGATGCCCCTCGTGCTCGCGGTCCTGCAGGGCCGCAGATAGCGCAGGAACCAGGAGCCTCGCCATGGTGAGCGTCGCCACTGCCCGCAAGTCCGCCCTTGCCTGCCCCGAGGCCGTCGAGGGCGCGCACATGGGCCATCCCGATTTCCGCGTGGGCGGAAAGATCTTCATGACGCTCTGGCCCGACAAGAAGCGCGCCGTGCTGAAGCTCCCGCTCGCCGACCAGCAGGCGCTCGTGCAGATGGATCCGGAGGCCTTCAGCATCGGCAGCTGGGGGCGGCAGGGGTTCACGCTCGTGGACCTCGCGCGCGTGAACGCCGCGCAATTGCGCGTGCTCGCGGATGCCGCATGGCGGACCGTGGCGTCGAAGGACCTCCTCGAACGGCACCCGCTTCCCGAGTAGACTTCCCGCCCGAGCTTCCCGACTTGATCGCCCGACCCGCGAAAGGATCGTCATGCCCACGAAAGCCCTCCTCGTTTTCGCCGCCGTCCTCCTGGGAGGTTGCGTGAGCGCGCCCGTGGCGCCGCCGGCAGCCGTCGGCGACCTCGCACCCACCGGCAAGCTGCGCGCGGTGATCAACCTCGGCAATCCCATCCTCGCGAGGAAGGACGCGGCCACGGGCGAGCTGGCGGGCGTGTCGGTGGATCTCGCGCGCGAGCTTGCGCTTCGCCTGGGCGTCGAGACGGAACTGGTGGAAGTGAGCTCCGCCGGAAAATCGGTGGAGACGCTCGGCGCCGGCCGCGTGGACGTGGGCTTCTTCGCCATCGACCCGGCGCGCGCGGCGACGACCGCCTACACCGGCCCCTACGTGCAGATCGAAGGCGCCTACCTCGTGCGCGACGGCTCGTCGATCCGCACGAACGACGAAGTCGACCGCGCGGGCAACCGCGTGGCGGTGGGCAACAAGAGCGCCTACGACCTGTACCTCGCGCGCAATTTCAAGCAGGCGTCGATCGAGCGCGCGCCCACCTCGCCCGCCGTGGTGGACTTCTTCCTCGCCCATTCGGTCGAGGTGGCCGCGGGCGTGAAGCAGCAGCTCGAGGCGGACGCGAAGCGCATCCCCGGCCTGAGGCTGCTGCCCGGGCGCTTCATGGTGATCAACCAGGCCATGGGCATGGCGCGCGGGCGCGAGGCCGGCGCGAAGTACCTGACGGCGTTCGTCGAGGAGATGAAGTCGTCGGGCTTCGTGGCCGCGGCGCTGAAGCGCCACGGGATCGAGGGGGCGTCCATCGCGCCGCCCGGCGGAGCGCCTTGAGCCCGGAGCACGCCGCACAGCTCGCAAGCCTCGTCCGGCATCGCACGACGGCCGCGCTCGGCACCCTGCATGACGGCGCGCCCTTCGTGTCGATGGTGCCGTTCGCGGTCCTGCCGGACGGCTCGGCCTTCGTGATCCACGTGAGCGGGCTCGCCGGGCACACGAAGGACATGCTGGCCGACGCGCGGGTCTCGCTCCTGGTGACGCAGGCCGAAGGCGAGGGCGTGGAGGCACAGGCGCTTGCCCGCGTCTCCGTGCAGGGCGAGGCGAGGCTGGCCGCGAAGGGATCCGGCGCGGAACGCGATTGCCGTGCGGCTTACCTCGCGCGCTTTCCGGAGGCGGAGCCCCTCACCGGTTTCGGGGACTTTTCCTTCTTCGCCATCCGCCCCGCGCAGGCGCGCTTCGTGGCGGGGTTCGCGCAGGCCATGAGTCTCACCGGCGACACGCTCGCGCGCCACCTGGGCAAGCAAGGCTAGGCATCGCCGGGTGGCGGTCGCTTGACCTTCCCATCATGGGAGGGTTCATCCTGCGCCGACACCAAAGCACAGGGAGCACCGACATGGATCATTCCACGCACGCCGGCCATGGCCACCGCGATCACCCCGGCTCCGCGCCGGCGGGCGGGCCGTCCCTCGACCGCATCGCGTTTCTCGCGACGCTGCATTGCCTCTCCGGGTGTGCCGTCGGCGAGGTGACCGGCATGGTCATCGGAACGGCGATGGGCTTCTCCAGCGGGGAGACAATTGCGCTCGCGATCCTGCTCGCCTTCCTCTCGGGCTACGCGTTCACGATGGTGCCGCTGCTTCGCGCGGGCTACGGGCTGCGCGCGGCCTCGAGGCTCGCGCTCGCGGCGGACACCGCCTCGATCACCATCATGGAGATCGTCGACAATCTCGTGATGATCGCGATCCCCGGCGCGATGGACGCTCCGCTCGACAGCGCGCTCTTCTGGGGAAGCCTCGCGGGGGCGCTGGCGATCGCGGGGGTAGCTGCGTTCCCGGTCAATCGCTGGCTGATTGCGCGGGGCCGGGGTCACGCGGTCGTCCACGGCCACCATTGAGCCGGGCGGCCGTCACAGGCCGAGGATCATCTGGATGACCGTCTTCGCGACGAAGCCCAGCATCCCGAAGGCGAGCACGAAGAAGAGCACGAAGGTGCCGAAGCGGCCCGCCTTCGACTCGCGCGCGAGGCTCGCGATGACGAAGAGCATGAAGACGATGAAGCCGCCCACGCCCCAGGTCATGCCGAACTCGGCGACCTGCGCTTCGGTGATGGTGAGCCCGTCCAGCCCGAACATGGCGGCCTATTCGCGCGCGGGAACACCCCGCGCGTCGACCAGGTCGCGGTAGGCGTGCCAGGTGGCGTGCCCGATCACGGGGATCGTCACGATGAACCCGAGCATCGCCGTGGCCATGGATAGCGCCGTGGCCACCATGATCAGCGTGGCCCAGATGCCCATGGCGATGGGGTTCTCGCCGACCGCGCGCACGCTGGTCCACGCGGCAGTGAGGAGGTCCGTGTCACGGTCGAGCAGCAGCGGCGCGGAGACCACGGTGGCCGCGAAGACGAGCGACGCGCCCAGCGCGCCCAGGGCCATCCACACCGGAAAGAGGTTCGATCCCTGGGACAGGATCACGTGACGCACGAACGCCTCGCCGCCGGTGATCGGAGCGGTCACGAAGAGCGCCACCAGCACCGCGGAGACGAGCACCCAGGCGGTGCCGGCGATCGCAAGCGCGAGGCCCAGCCACACCAGCGACCGCGTGCCCTTGCGCCACGCGGCCAGCACGGCGGCGAGGTCCGCGGGTTCGCCGCGCTCGCGGCGGCGGCTCAGCTCGTAGAGCCCGGTCGCGAGGATCGGGGCGACGAGGACGAATCCGGAGAACGCCCCGGGCAACAGTGGCCACCAGCGGAGCGCGAGCGCGGCGATGAACAAGCCGCCCGCGGCGACGAGCACACCGTGCAGGAGGCTGGGCCACGGCGCGTGGGCGAGATCGCGAATGCCCGCGGCGAGCCACGCGAACGGGCGCATGACCGGGATGCTGCGAACGGGGAGTGCTTCGACGAGGCGGGGCGCTTCGGTATTCATCGCGATCGTTGCGGACGGATCGCACCGATTCTGCGGCGGGGGGCACGCCCTGTCCAGCCGCGTTCGTGGGCTAGACTGCGCGCTGGCGGGCCGTTCGAGCCCGCAAGGCGAGGTGCGGGATGGGGCGCGTGGCGATCATCACCGGGGCGGGGCGCGGCATCGGCGCGGCCACCGCGATGCTCGCGGCGAGCCGCGGCTACAAGGTCTGCGTGAACTACCGCAGCAGCGCCGAGTCCGCGCGCGAGGTCGTTGCCGCGATCGCGGGCGCCGGCGGCAAGGCGGTCGCGGTGGCCGCGGACGTCGCGGTCGAGGAGGACGTGGTGCGCCTCTTCGAGATCGCGGCCCGCGAGCTGGGCCCGGTCACGGCGCTGGTCAACAACGCCGGAATCCTCGAGCGCCAGATGCGCGTCGAGGACATGGACGCCGCGCGCATCCGGCGCGTCTTCGACACGAACGTCGTGGGCTCCTTCCTCTGCGCCCGCGAGGCGGTGAAGCGCATGTCGACGAAGCGCGGCGGGCCCGGTGGTGCGATCGTGAACGTGTCCTCCGGGGCCGCGCGCTGGGGTTCCCCAGACGAATACGTGGACTACGCCGCCTCGAAGGGCGCGATCGATACGCTCACCGTCGGGCTGTCGAAGGAAGTGGCGCGCGAGGGCATCCGCGTGAACGCCGTGCGCCCGGGGCTGGTGATCACCGACATCCACGCGGCCGGGGGCGAGCCGGGGCGCGTGGAGCGCATGAAGGTGTCGGTTCCGCTGGGTCGCGGCGGAATGCCCGAGGAAGTGGCCACCGCGATCCTGTGGCTGCTCTCCGACGAGGCGTCGTTCACGACCGGCGCCATCATCGACGTCTCCGGCGGACGCTAGCCGGCGGGCGAGGGCACGCAGACGCGCTGCACGCTCCCGTCGGCAAGACGCACGGACGCCACCTCGATGGGGCGCCCGTAGAGGGCGGAAAGCGCCTGCGAGGTGAGCGTTTCCAGCGTGGGCCCCTGGGCGCGCAGCGATCCCGCCGCGAGCAGCAGGACGCGGTCGGCGATGCGGAAGGCGTGTTCGGGGTGGTGCGTGGAGACGAGCACGCCGATGCCCGCGGCTTTCAGGCGCGCCACTTCGTCCAGCACGCGCGACTGGTTGCCGTAGTTCAGGTTCGCCGTCGGCTCGTTCATCATCAGGTAGCGCGCTTCCGTGGCGAGGGCGCGGGCAATGAGCGTGAGTTGGCGCTTGCTGCCGCTCACCGCGTGGATGGGTCGGTCCGCGAGGCCCGCGATGCCCAGGCGCTCGAGCGCGTTGGCCGCGATCTCGCGGTCCCGGCGGCCGGGGCTCGCGAAGACGCCGCGGTGCGCCGTGCGTCCCATCTCGACGGTTTCGCGCAGGCTGAAATCGAAGTAGGAGTCCGCCGCCTGCGGAACGTAGGCGAGGCGACGCGCGCGCTCGGCCGTGCCCCATTGGTCGAGCCCCCGGCCCTCGAGCGTGACCGCGCCGGCGAGACGCGGCTGCAGGCCGAGGAGCGTGCGCATGAGCGTGGACTTGCCGCTGCCGTTGGGACCCAGCAGGCACACCACCTCCCCGGCCTCGAGGGCGCAGTCGAGCGCGCGTCCCACGGTGTGGCCGCGGAAGCCGAAGTCGAGGGCGCGGGCCGCGAGCGTCATCGGCGAAAGGTCGCGGCGAGCAGCACGATGAAGACGGGCGTGCCCACGAATGCCGTCGCGACCCCCGGCGGGATCTCGGTCGCGGCGACCGTGCGGCAGAGCGTGTCCACGGCGAGCATGAAAGCCGCGCCGAGCACGAGCGAGAGCGGCAGCACTCGGGCGAAGCGCGCGCCCACGAGCAGGCGCGCGGCGTGCGGGATCACGAGCCCGACCCAGCCGATGACGCCCGCGAGTGCGACGGCGGCGGCGGTGACGAGTGTCGCGCAGACGATGACCCCGAGCCGCAGCTTCGATACGTCCAGCCCCAGGGAGCGCGCCTCGTCCTCGGAGAGCGCGAGCAGGTCGATGCGCCAGCGCAGCAGCACCAGCGGCACGAGGCCGGCCAGGATGACCGGCACGGCCACGGCGAGATCGCCGGGGAGCGCGCCGCCGAAGCTGCCCAGCAGCCAGAAGGTGATCGCGGGGAGCTGGTTGTACGGGTCGGCCACGTACTTCACGAGCGCGATGCCGGCGCCGAAGAGCGAGCCCACGACCACGCCCGTGAGGATGAGGGTGAGGATGGGATCGCGCCCGCGCACCCAGGCGCCCACGGCGACCACGAGCGCCACGGCGGCGAGGCCCCCGGCGAACGCGAGGCCCTGCACGGCGACGATGGGCAGCGCGAAGAGGATGGCGAGGCCCGCGCCCAGCGCGCAGCCGGCGGAGACGCCGAGGATGTCGGGCGAGACGAGCGGGTTCTTGAAGAGGTTCTGGTAGGCAGCGCCCGCGGCCGCGAGGGCGGCGCCCACGGCGAGGGCGGCAACGAGTCGAGGGGCGCGCACCTGCAGCACGAGGGCCTCGACGTTCGGCGCGAGGCCGCTCTCCCCGCCGCCGACCGAGGCCAGGAGCGCGCGCAGCACGTCGGCCGGGGACACCGGAAAGCGGCCCACGGAAAAGCTCCACAGCACGGTCGCGGCGAGTGCCGCGACCGCCGTGCCGGCTACCAGGGCGGTCCGCTTCATGGCGCCATTATGCGGGCAGCCCGCGCCGCCCCCGGTTGCCGCGGCCGCCCCCGGTCGCCGCGGCCGCGTGTCAGCCGCCCGGCTTCGCGTTGGGGAAGAAAAGCTGCTCGCCGCCGATCTTGTAGGCGGCGATCGCGGACTGGCCGGCGGGCGAGACGAGCCAGTCGATGAACTTCCGGCCCGCCTCCTGCTTCACGTGCGCGTGCTTCGCGGGATTGACGAGCATCACGCCATACTGGTTGAAGAGGCGCTTGTCGCCCTCCACCAGGATCACGAGGTCGCCGCGGTTCTTGAAGTTGAGCCAGGTGCCGCGGTCGGTGAGCGCGTAGGCGTTCATGCCCGAGGCGGTGTTGAGCGTGGGGCCCATGCCCGAGCCGGTCTCGCGGTACCACGGGCCCTTGTCCTTCGCCATGTCCATGCCGGCGGCCTTCCAGTAGCGAAGCTCCGCCGCGTGGGTGCCGCTCTTGTCGGCGCGCGAAGCGAAGGGCGCCCGGGCTGCGGCGATCGCCTTCAGGCCCGCGACCACGTCGCCTCCGCGGGTCTTCGCCGGGTCCTCCCTCGGCCCCACGATCACGAAGTCGTTGTACATCACCTCGAAGCGCTTCACGCCGTAGCCGTCGGACACGAATTTCTCCTCGGCGACCTGGTCGTGCACGAAGAGCACGTCCGCGTCGCCGCGGCGCCCCATGTCGAGCGCCTGGCCGGTGCCGAGCGCCACCACGCGCGCCTCGATGCCGCTCGCTTTCTCGAACTCGGGCAGGAGTTGCTTGAAGAGCCCCGACTGCTCCGTGGACGTGGTCGAGGCCACGGTGATGTAGCGGTCCGCGGCGCGAGCGGGCGGCACGGCAAGAAGCGTGGTGGCGGCCGCGGCGGCGGCGATTCCCGCGAGGCCGAAGTGCCGGAAGGCGCGGGGGAGGTTCATTACCATGGGATCTCTCCTTGGAGGAAGAGGCTCGCTTCGGTGGAGCCGGGTTGCACGAAGAACCGGTCGGCGGCGGTGCGCTCCGTCACGCGGCCGGCGTGGATGAAGACGATCTCGTCGGCCAGGCGCCGGGCCTGCCCGAGGTTGTGGGTGGTCATGACGATGCGCGTGCCTTCGGCCGCGAAGGAGGCGATCACGCGCTCGACCTCCGCCGTCGCACCCGGGTCGAGGCTTGCCGTCGGCTCGTCGAGGAAGAGCACCTCGGGCTCGAGCGACCACGCGCGGGCGAGTGCGAGGCGCTGCTGCTCGCCGCCGGAAAGAACGCGCGCGGGGCGGCCGGCCAGCGCCGTGAGGCCCACGCGCGCCAGCGCCGCCGCGGCGCGGCGCGAGCGCTGCGGCTCGGCAACGCCGTTGACCGCGAGCGCGTAGCCGATGTTGGCGAGCGCGGAGCGGCGCAGCATCACCGGGCGCTGGAAGACCATCGCCTGGCGCGCGGGACGGCCGTCCACGTCGCCCCAGGCCACGACGCCCGCCGTGGGAGCGATGAGGCCATGGAGCGTGCGCAGCAGCACGCTCTTGCCGGCTCCGTTGGCGCCGAGCACCACCGTGCGCGGTCCCGGCTCGAGGCGAAGGCTCGCGCGGTCGAGGGCGAGGGTTCCGCCCAGCGCGACGCTCACGCCGCGAGCCTCCACCAGGAAGGAGGCGCGCTCAGCCATGGCGCCTCGCGCTCCATTCGCGGATGGCGAAGACGCCCGCGTTCACGGCGAGGACCACCAGGATCAGGATCGCGCCCAGGGCGAGGGCGAGCGGCAGGTCGCCCTTGCTGGTCTCCAGCGCGATGGCGGTGGTCATGACGCGCGTCACGCCGTCGATGTTGCCGCCCACGATCATCACCGCGCCGACTTCGGAGGCGGCGCGCCCGAAGCCCGCGAGGACCACCGTGAGAAGCGAGAAGCGCGCGTCCCAGAGGATCGTGGGCACCGCGCGCAGGCGCGAGACTCCCAGCGACGTGAGTTGCTCCTCGTACTCCCGCCACGCGTCCTCGGCCACCTGCCGCGCGAGGGCGGCGACGATGGGGGCGACGAGCAGCGTCTGCGCGACCACGATGGCCGCGGGCGTGAAGAGGATCCCCAGCGACCCCAGGGGCCCCGCGCGCGACAGGAGCAGGTAGACCACGAGGCCCACGACGACGCTGGGCAGGCCGAGGAGCGCGTTCAGCGTGACGATGAGGGTGCGCCGCCCGGGGAATCGCCCGACGGCGATGAGCGCGCCCAGCGGCAGGCCGATCGCGGCGCCGGCCACGGCGGCGGCGAGCGAGAGCTCGAGGGAGAGCACGACGATCCCCGCCAGCGCCGGGTCGGCCCCGCCGATGAGCGCCAGGGCCTCGCCCAGGCTTGCAAATATTTCAAACATCGGGCAATTTTACCAAGTCTCTGGAAAAGGCTCCATGACCCCCGCCCGGTAGAATCGACGCCATGCCCGCAACCGCTCCCGCCCGGCTCACCGTCGCCGAGGTGGCCCGCCACCTTCGGCTCGGCACGCGCAAGGTCTACGACCTGGTCGCGCGCAAGGGCCTGCCGCACGTGCGCGCAGGCGGCAAGCTCCTCTTCGACGTGGCCGAGGTCGAGCACTGGCTCGCGCGATCGGGCGCCGGAGGCGCGCGCGCGCGATGGCCCCGCCCACGCTCGCCGGCAGCCACGACCCGCTGCTCGAGTGGGCGGTGCGGGAATCCCGCTGCGGTCTCGCGTTGCTCACCCAGGGCAGCGCCGACGGGCTCGGGCGGCTCGCGCGCGGGGAAGTGGCGGGCGCGCTCATGCACCTGCCCGCCGCGGATCTCTCGGACTTCAACCGCGACGAGGCCGAGGCGCAGTTGCGCGGCCGCGACGTGGCGCTCGTGGAATGGGCGCGGCGCGAGCAGGGGCTGCTGGTGGCGCGCGGCAACCCGAGGAAAATCCGCACGGTGGCCGATCTCGCGAAGCGGGGCGTCCGGGTCGCGATGCGCCAGCCCGGCGCGGGGAGCGCCGCGCTGCTCGATCGCCTCCTCGCGCGCGAAGGCATCGACCGGCGCCGGCTGAAGGCCGGCCCCACGGCCATGGGCGAAAACGATCTCGCCTCCGCCGTGAAATCGGGCGAGGCCGACGTGGGCCTGGGCGCGAGGGCCGCGGCCCGTCCGCTGGGGCTCGAGTTCCTCCCGCTCGTGGTCGAGCGCCTCGATCTCGGCGTGTCGCGCGCGGCGTGGTTCGAGGCGCCGCTGCAGGCGCTCTTCGCCTTCGCGCGCGGCCGGCGCTTCGCGGAGCACGCGCGCGCGCTCGGCGGCTACGACATCGCCGGGCTCGGCACCGTTACCTGGAACGACCCCGCGTAAAAGGGGAAGCTCCCCTGTTTCTCTGGAAATCGGGGAGCGTCTCCGTCTGCGGGAGAAAAACAGGGGAACGTCCCCATTTTCAGTCGGGCATGAGGTGGATGCCGTCGCGCAGCAGGGAGACGACGACCTCGGCGCCGGACTCGAGGCCGTTGCGGCGCGCCACGTGCAGGGGAAAAGTGACCTGGAGGCGCTCGCCGGTGGCCTCGATGGCGATCACCGTGCTCACGTTCTCGCCCAGCGGCAGGAAGTCGGCGATGACACCGCGCACCGGGTTCTCGCGCTCGCCGCGCGAGGGGCGGTCGCGACGGTGCAGGATCACGTGGGAGCCGGGGATCGCCCAGGACACTTCCGCGCCCGCGGCAAAGCGCGCGTCGAGCACGCACTCGAGTCGCTGTCCCAGGCCCTCGAGCAGCGTGGTGCCGGTGCCCGCGTCGCTGGATAGCACCTTGCCCCGGAACACGTTCTTCAGGTCGACGAGCCTCGCCACGAGGGAATTGGCGGGGCGGGCCATGAGCGCGTGGGGCGGCGCGGCCTGCAGCGTGCGCCCGCGGTGCAGGATGCTCATGCGGTCGGCGAGCATCGCGGCCTCGTCCAGGTCGTGGGTGACGAGCACCACGGGCATCGCGAGGTCGCGGCGCAGCGACGCGAGCTCCCGGTAGAGGATCTGGCGGGTGCTGCGGTCCACGGCGGAAAAAGGTTCGTCCAGGAGGAGCACGCGCGGGTCCCGGGCGAGCGCGCGGGCGACCGCCACGCGCTGCTGCTGGCCTCCGGAGAGCTCCCACGGCCGGCGCGATTCGAGCCCCTTCAGGTTCACGCGGTCGAGCAACGCACGCGCCCGGCCGGCGCGCGCCGGCGCGGCCACGTGGCCCAGCGCCGCCTCCACGTTCGCCTGCGCGCTCATGTGCGGGAAGAGCGCGTAGTTCTGGAAGACGAAGCCCACCGTCCGCGCGCGGGGCGCGAGTGAAATGCGCGCCTCGGAATCGAACCACGCCTCGCCGCCCACGGCTATGCGCCCGGTTTTCGCCCGCAGGACGCCCGCGATGCAGCGCAGCACGGTGGACTTGCCGCTGCCCGAGGGGCCCACGAGCGCGAGCACCTCGCCCGCGGCGCAGTCGAGGCGCACGTCGAGCGGGATGGGCCCGGCCTGCGCGAGCCGGACTTCGAGGCCGCCGGCGGGCTCAGCCACGGCGCGAGTCCTTGCGCGAGCCGGTCGCGTACACCACCGCCATCGCCACGAGTGACATGCCCAGCAGCACCGCGGACATGACGCCCGCCGCGGCGTCGTCGAAGGACTGCACGCTGTCGTAGATCGCGATCGCGACGGTGCGCGTTTCGCCGGGAATGCTGCCCCCGACCATGAGCACGACGCCGAACTCTCCCATGGTGTGGGCGAAGGTCATCACCATGCCCGAGAGGATCCCGGGCCAGGCGAGCGGCAGCTCGATCCGCTTGAGCGCCTGCCAGCGCGTGAGGCCGCAGCAGGCCGCGGCGTCGCGCACGTCCCGGGGAATGGTCTCGAAGGCGCGCTGCATCGGCTGGATCGCGAACGGAAGGTTGAACACCACGGAGGCCACGAGCAGGCCCTCGAAACTGAAGACGAGCGTGCGGCCGAACACCGACTCGAACCACTGGCCCACGGGGGACGCCGCGCCCAGGCTCATGAGGAGGTAGTAGCCGAGCACGGTGGGCGGCAGCACCAGGGGGGCGGCGAGCAGGCCCTCGGCGAGCGGCTTCCACGCGAAGCGCTTCCACGCGAGCACGCGGCCGAGCGCGATGCCCACGGGCAGGAGGACCAGCATCGTCCACGCGGCGAGCTCGAGCGACAGCCGGAGGGCGGCCCAGTCCATCACGATCCCGGAAGCGTGAACCCGTGGCGCGCGAACGCCGCGCGCGCAGCCTGCCCTGCAGGTGGCGGTAGAAGGCGCGCGCCTCCTCGCCCGCGCCCTTCACGAGCGCCATGCGCTGCCGCAGCGGCGCGTGGGCCGCCTCGGGAACCAGCGCGAAGCGCCCGCGCGCGGCGACCGCGGGGGAGAACGTGAGCGAATAGGCGAAGAGGCCCGCGGCGGCATTGCCCGAGACGGCGAATTGCGCGGCCTGCGAGACGTTCTCGCCGAGCACCAGGCGGCCCTCGAGCGACTTCCAGGCGCCCGCGTGCTCGAGCGCCTGCCGCGCGGCGCGCCCGTAGGGAGCGTGCGCGGGGTTGGCGATCGCGAACCGGGCCACGCCGCCGGTACGCGCGAGTGCGGCGAGGCCTTCGAGGCCGCGGCCGGGATCGACGGGCAAGCCCGCCGGGGCGAAGAGCACCAGGCGGCCGGTCGCGTAGAGCGTGCCCTCGTCCTCCAGGCGGCCGTCCTTCGCGAGCGCGAGGACATAGGACTCGTCGGCGGAGAGGAATATCTCGAAGGGCGCACCCTCGGCGATCTGGCGGCGGAAGTTGCCGGAGGAGCCGTAGGTCAGGCGCACGGCGGCGCCGGTCTCGCGCGTGTAGGCCTGTGCGATCTCGTCCAGGGCGAACTTGAGGTCCGAGGCCGCGGCCACGCCGGGGGCGGCGAGGGCGGGCGTGGCGCCCAGTGCGAGCGCGCAGGCCAGGGCGGCGAGGAGACGCGGCATGCGCGGGCCCTCGCCGCGGGAGGCGATCAGGAAGGCTTCTTCACGCCTTCGAGCAGCTTCTGCAGCTCGCCGCTCTGGTACATCTCGCGCAGGATGTCGGAGCCGCCGACGAATTCCCCGTTCACGTAGAGCTGCGGGATCGTGGGCCAGTTGGCGTATTCCTTCACGCCCTGGCGGATCTCCGGGTCCTGGAGCACGTCCACGGAGACGAAGTGCTCCACGCCGCAGAGGTTCAGCAGTTGCGTGGCGGTGGCGGAGAAGCCGCACATCGGCGTCTGCGGCGAGCCCTTCATGAAGAGGACCACGGGGTTGGAGGTGACGGTGCTGCGGATCTTGTCCTGGGCGCTCATGGTGAATTCTCTCGTTGTGCGGGTGGATCGGCTTGCAGGCGGACATGATACGACGGGGGCGCGGGTTTTCGCGCCCCGGCGGTCAAAGCCCCGCCACACCTGGGGTCATTGCAACCGGCCCGCGGCCACGCGCGTGATGCCCGCGAGGTCCGGGATCGACACCAAGTCGCGGAAGCCGGCGGCCGCGAAGAGCGCCCGGCAGGCTTCGGCCTGGTCGTGGCCGTGCTCGACGAGGAGCCAGCCGCCGGGCTTCAGGTGGCCGGGCGCGCCGGCGATGATCTCGCGAAGCGAGGCGAGGCCGTCCGCGCTTTCGTCGGTGAGGGCGCCGCGCGGTTCGAAGCGAAGGTCACCCTCTTCGAGGTGCTGGTCGCGCGCGGCCACGTAGGGCGGGTTGGCGACGACGAGGTCGAAGCGCCGCCCGCCACGGGCGCGTACCAGCTCCCTCCATGAACTCGACGTGCGCGCCGTGCCGAGCCGCGTTCGCCCGCGCGACGGCGAGGGCTCCGGGGCAGGCGTCGACGGCGCGACCGCCATGCCGGGGCGTTCGCAGGCCAGCGTCACCGCGATCGCGCCGCTGCCGGTGCCGAGGTCAGCCGCTCGCCGCGCCGGAAGGCGCGAGGGCCGCCGCCACGACCGTCTCGGTCTCCGGGCGCGGGATGAGCACGCCGGGGCCCACGGCGAACGCGCGGCCGTAGAACTCGCGCGTGCCCACGAGGTAGGCGACGGGAAACCCGAGAGAGCGCCGCGCCACCAGGCAGGTCGAACTGCGCATCCTGGGATTCGGTGAGGATCTCGCATGGGATTGGCCGCGAGCCAGGCGCGCTCCGTGCCCAGGAGGTGGCATGGCGAGGACGCGCGCGTCGGCCGCCGATGGCCGCCGCCGCCTCGTCGAGCGCCGCACGGACCGTCCGCCTCATGGCGCCGCGCCCCGCGGGCTCACGTCGCCTCGGCGAGGCCCGCGAGCAGCTCCGCCTGGTGCTCCGCCATCAGGGCGTCCGTCAGCTCGTCGAGGTCGCCGCCCATGATGGCGTCGATCTTGTAGAGCGTGAGGTTGATGCGGTGGTCGGTGACGCGGCCCTGCGGGAAGTTGTAGGTGCGGATGCGGTCGGAGCGGTCGCCGGAGCCGACGAGGCTCTTCCGCTCGCTCGCCTCCTTGGCGGCCTGCTCGCGCACCTGCTTGTCCTTGATGCGCGCGGCGAGCACGCGCCAGGCCTGCTCGCGGTTCTTGTGCTGGCTGCTGGCGTCCTGGCACTCGACCACGATCCCCGTGGGGATGTGCGTGAGTCGAACGGCGGAGTCCGTCTTGTTCACGTGCTGGCCGCCCGCGCCGCTCGCCCGGTAGGTGTCCACGCGCACCTCGGCGGGATTGACCACGACCCCGCTCGCGTCGTCGGCCTCGGGCATCACGGCGACGGTGGCCGCGGAGGTGTGGATGCGGCCCTGCGTCTCGGTGGCGGGCACGCGCTGCACGCGGTGGCCGCCGGATTCGAACTTGAGTCGCGAGTAGGCGCCCTGGCCGGCGATGCGCGCGATGATCTCCTTGAACCCGCCGGCGTCGCCCGCGCTCTCGGAGACGATCTCCACCTGCCAGCGGTTCCGCTCGGCGTAGCGCGAGTACATGCGGAAGAGGTCGCCCGCGAAGAGCGCGCTCTCGTCGCCGCCGGTGCCGGCGCGGATCTCGAGGAAGAGGTTCTTCTCGTCGTTGGGATCCTTCGGCAGCAGCATCTTCTGGATGTCGGCGGCGATCTCGTCGAGCTCGCGCGGCCCGCCTCGATCTCGGACTGCGCGAACTCGCGCATCTCGGGGTCCTTCGCCATGTCCTCGGCCGCCGCGATGTCCGCTTCGGTCGCGGCGTAATCGCCGTAGCGCGCCACGACGGGCGCGATCTCGGCGTGCTCGCGCGAGAGCTTGCGGTAGTTGTCGAGGTTCCAGGTGACCTCCGGATCCGGCGAGAGGGCATCCAACTCCCTCGCGCGCGACACGAGGTTCGCGAGCTTCGCGGCGACGCCGGGCCTTCGTCGCCCCGCCTCGTCCCGGCCGCCGCCGTTTTCCGGGAAGAGGATCTCGACGGCGCGCACGAGGCGTCGCGCTCGCCCTCGCCGGCGCGGTTCAGGGCCTGGGTCGGGTGGTGCAGGATCTTGTTCACCGAGCCCGCCCGCGAGGCCCTCGAGGACCTTCGCCGGGGTCTGCCCCTGCGCAAGGCGCTGCTTCGCCTTGGCGAGCTCGGCGGTGCGGTACTCGTCGGCCTTCGCCCGCAGTTGCACGATGGCGGGCACGGCACCGCGGGCCGCGAGCCAGGCCCGGAAGACCTCCACCTGGCGGTCGACGATGACTTCGGCCTCGGTCACCGCGGCCTGGCGCTGCCCGGCGCCGTCCTGGACGATGGTGCCCAGGTCGTCGATGGTGTAGAGGAAGAGGTCCTCCAGCTCCGAGGCCTCGGGCTCCACGTCGCGGGGCACCGCGAAGTCCACCACGAACATCGGGCGGTAGGCGGGCCTTGAGCGGGCGCTCGAGGGCGCGCGCGAGAGGATGGGCAGCGTGGAGGCGGTGCCGGTGATGACGATGTCGAACTCGTGCAGGCGCTCGGGGAGCTGCTCGATCGAGATGGCGGTGCCGCCGAAGCGCTCGGCGAAGGCCTCGCCGCGCGAGAGCGTGCGGTTGGCGACGACCACCTGCTGCGGGCCCTGCGCGACGAAGTAGGTGGCCGCGAGCTCCACCATCTCGCCCACGCCGATCATGAGCATCTTCGTGCGCGAGATGTCGCCGAAGAGGTTCTGCGCGAGCTTGAGCGCCGCCGCCGACATGGAGATCGACTGCGCGCCGATGGCCGTCTGCGTACGCACTTCCTTCGCCACCGAGAAGGTGTGCTGGAAGAGGCGGTTCAGCGTCGAGCCGAGCGTGCCGCTGTGCACGGCGGTGCGCACGGACTGCTTCACCTGGCCGAGGATCTGCGGCTCGCCCAGCACCATGGAGTCCAGCCCCGAGGCGACCCGGAAGGCGTGCCGCACGGCCTCCGAGTGCTGTGGGTACAGGTGGTCCTCGATGTCGAGCCCAGGTGCGGCGGCCTCCGCTCAGCCAGGCGCGCACCGCCGCCATGTCGTCGGCGCGGCAGTAGACCTCGGTGCGGTTGCAGGTGGAGACGAGCACGGCCTCGGACACGCCCGGCCTGGCGGCGAGCGAGGTGAGCGCATCGCCCTGGGTCTCGGGGGGGAAGGCGAGCTTCTCCCGGACCTCGAGCGGCGCGCTGTGGTGGTTGATGCCGAGAACGTGCAGGGGCATGGGCCGTGACGCCGCGCCGGGCGCCGGCGGGCAATTCGAGAGCGCGGATTATACCGGGGCCCCCGGGGCTTCCTTGCGGGATTCGGGGTCGCATCCGGCGCGCAAGGCGGCTGCGTATGCGGACCCGAATCGCGTCGGACGCCCGTGAACCGGTTCCCGCCGCCGCCCTGCTCCGGCCGGCCCTGCCGCATCCGGCGCCTGCCCGCCGCTCCTCGACCGCCTGCGCACCCTCGGGGCGAGCCGGCCAACCTGTGCCAGTACGAGGAAGGTCGTGCTGGTGGTGAACACCGCGAGCTATTGCGGCTACACGGGCCAGTACCAGGGGCTGGAGTCGCTCTACCAGCGGTTCAAGGCGCAGGGGCTCGTGGTGCTCGGGGTGCCCTCCAATGACTTCGGCGCCCAGGAGCCCGGGCCCAACGCGCAGGTGGCGGACTTCTGCGAGCGCACCTACCAGGTCCGCTTTCCGATGCTCGACAAGAGGGTGGTCTCGGGCCGGGCCGGCGACTCCCCTCTACCGGGCCCTCGGGGAGAAGACCGGGCAGCCGCCGAGCTGGAATTTCCACAAGTACCTCCTCGGCCGCGAGGGCGTGCCGGTCGAAGTTCCCCGAGCGCCGTCGCCCCCGAGGATCCCGGTGGTGGCGGCCGTCGAGAAGGCCCTGAAGGCCCGTTAGGCGGCGCCTCGGGAACAATCTTTACAAGGAGAGCGAAAAAGGCGCAGTATTGCGTTGATTTAACGGAATCTTTTCTCCCATGTCCGCAGCCTCCGGCACCTTCAGCGCCCTAGGCCGAGCCCTCGTCCAGCAGGGCCGGCTCGTGCAGGCTGACGCCACCGCCGTCCAGATCGAGGCGGCGAAGGCGGGCGTGAGCTTCGTCCAGCAGCTCATCGCTTCGCGCAAGTTGAGCGCGAGGGACGTCTCGCAGTTCGCGGCCGGCACCTTCGGCTATCCGCTGCTCGACCTGGCCGCGGTCGACACCGACCAGCTGCCGCTCAACCTGATCGACTCGAAGATCGTCGCCAACCACCGCGTGATCGCGCTGGGCAAGCGCGGCAACAAGCTCTTCGTGGGAATGTCGGACCCCACCAACGAGCAGGTGATGCAGGAGGTGAAGTTCGCCACCGGCATGACGATGGAGCCGGTGGTCGTCGAGGACGACAAGCTCGGCGTCGTCGTGAAGAAGCTCTCGGACTCGAGCGGCCGCTCGCTCGAGGCGGCCACCGAGGACGTGGACCTCTCCGGCATGGAGGTGACCGACGGCGAAACGCAGCCCGAGGTGGTCACCGAGGAGATCGACGACGCGCCGGTCGTGAAGTACGTGACCAAGATCCTGCTCGACGCGATCAACGGCGGGGCCTCCGACATCCACTTCGAGCCCTACGAGAAGTTCTACCGCATCCGCTACCGCCAGGACGGCGTGCTCTACGACGTGGCGCAGCCGCCGCTCGCCATCAAGGAGAAGATCGCCTCGCGCATCAAGGTGGTCTCCAGGCTCGACATCTCGGAGAAGCGCGTGCCGCAGGACGGGCGCATGAAGATCGTGCTCTCGAAGACGCGCGTGATCGACTTCCGCGTCTCGACGCTGCCGACGCTGCACGGCGAGAAGATCTGCATGCGGATCCTCGACGCCTCGAGCGCCACGCTCGGCATCGAGGCGCTCGGCTACGAGCCCGATCAGCGCGAGGCGCTGATGCACGCGATCCAGCGGCCCTACGGCATGGTGCTCGTCACCGGCCCGACGGGTTCCGGCAAGACCGTCTCGCTCTACACGTGCCTGAACATCCTGAACAAGCCGGGCATCAACATCTCCACCGCCGAGGACCCCGCGGAGATCAACCTGCCGGGGATCAACCAGGTGAACATGAACGACAAGGCCGGGCTCACTTTCTCGGTGGCGCTGAAGGCGTTCCTGCGCCAGGACCCGGACATCATCATGGTGGGCGAGATCCGCGACCTGGAGACGGGCGAGATCGCGATCAAGGCGGCGCAGACCGGCCACATGGTGCTCTCGACGCTGCACACGAACGACGCGCCCTCGACGCTCACCCGCCTCATGAACATGGGCATCGCGCCGTTCAACATCGCCTCCTCGGTGATCCTCATCACGGCGCAGCGCCTGGCGAGGAAGCTCTGCACCTGCAAGCGGCCGGTGGACATCCCTCCCGAGGCGCTCCTGCGCGCCGGATTCCGGGAGGAGGAACTCGACGGCACGTGGCAGACGTACGAGCCGGTCGGTTGCGAGGTATGCAAGAATACCGGCTACAAGGGCCGCGTCGGCATCTACCAGGTGATGCCGATCTCCGACGAGATCGAGCGGATCATCATGAAGAACGGGACGGCCATCGACGTGGCCGACCAGGCCCAGCGCGACGGCGTTCGCGACCTGCGCCAATCGGGGCTTCTCAAGGTCAAGAAGGGGCTCACCTCGCTCGAGGAGATCGAGGCCGTCACGAACGAGTAGGGGGGGCGGACATGGCAGCGTTGGCCAAGAAGGACTCGAAGGACGTCAAGCTCTACAACTATTCGTGGAGCGGCAAGGACAAGTCCGGCAAGGTCGTGAAGGGCGAGGCGCGCGCCGGCGGCGAGCACATCGTGCTCGCGACGCTCCGGCGCCAGGGGATCCAGGTCTCGAGCGTGAAGCGGGTGCGCCAGCGCAGCGGCTCGAAGGTCACCGACAAGGACATCACGATCTTCACCCGCCAGCTCGCGGTGATGATGAAGGCCGGCGTTCCCCTGCTGCAGGCCTTCGACATCGTCGGCAAGGGCCACTCGAACCCCTCGGTGGGCAAGCTGCTGCTCGACATCAAGACCGAGGTGGAGACCGGCTCCTCCCTCTCGATGGCCTTCCGCAAGTACCCGATGCACTTCGACGCGCTCTTCTGCAACCTGGTGGCCGCCGGCGAGCAGGCGGGCATCCTCGACAGCCTCCTCGAGCGCCTCGCGACGTACAAGGAAAAGATCCTCGCGATCAAGTCGAAGATCAAGAGCGCGCTCTTCTACCCGGTCTCGATCATCGTGGTCGCGCTCGTGATCACCGCGGTGATCATGATCTTCGTGATCCCCACCTTCCGGGATCTCTTCAAGGGCTTCGGAGCCGATCTTCCCGTGCCGACGCAGGTGGTGATGGCGATCTCGGACTACTTCGTCGCCAACTGGTACCTGATCTTCGGCGGCATCATCGGGGCCGTCTGGTTCACGATGTACACGTACAAGCGCTCCACCAGGATGCAGAACGGGGTGGACAGGCTGATGCTCCGGATCCCGGTGTTCGGCGACGTGGTGAAGAAGGCCTCGATCGCGCGCTGGTGCCGCACGCTCTCCACGATGTTCGCCGCGGGCGTCCCGCTCGTGGAGTCGCTCGATTCCGTCGCGGGCGCGGCGGGCAACTACGTCTACTACGAGGCGACCAAGAAGATCCAGTCCGAGGTCTCGACGGGCACGGGCCTCACGGTGGCGATGCAGAACACGAACGTCTTCCCGAGCATGGTGCTGCAGATGACCGCCATCGGCGAGGAGTCCGGGGCGCTCGACTCGATGCTCTCCAAGGTGGCGGACTTCTTCGAGGCGGAAGTCGACGAGGCGGTGGACGCGCTCTCCTCCCTCATGGAGCCCCTCATCATGGTGGTGCTGGGCGGCCTCATCGGCGGCCTGGTGGTCGCCATGTACCTGCCGATCTTCAAGATGGGCTCGGCGGTCTGATCCGGAGCCGGTCGATGGCGCGGGCGCGGGGAGCGATTTCCGCGCCCGCTTTTTTTGAGGCGATCCCGATGGACTTCTCCCCGCTGCAGACCTCCCCCGCGTTCCTCGCCTTCGCCGCGGGCATGCTCGGGCTGGTGCGTGGGCTCGTTCCTCAACGTCGTGATCCACCGCCTGCCGATCATGATGCGGGCGGAGTGGGCCGCCGATTGCGCGGAGCTCGAGGGCCGGGAGCCCCCGCAGGAGGAGAAGCTCGGCCTGGTCTTCCCGCGCTCGCGCTGCCCCGCCTGCGGCACGCAGATCACGGCGCTGCAGAACGTGCCGGTCGCGAGCTGGATCGCGCTGGGCGGCAAGTGTGCCGCCTGCCAAGGCGCCCATCAGCGCGCGTTACCCGCTGGTGGAGCTCTTCACCGGCCTCGCCTCGGCTTTCCTCGCGTGGCGCTTCGGCTTCGGGCTCGCCCTGGGCGCCGCGCTGGTCTTCACCTGGGCGCTCACCGCGGCCGCCGCGATCGACATCGACACGCAGCTCCTGCCCGACCGGATCACGCTGCCGCTCTTGTGGCTGGGCCTGCTGGTGAACGTCTTCGGGCTTTTCGTCGACCTGCGCTCCGCGGTCCTGGGGGCGGCCGGCGGGTACCTCCTGCTGTGGAGCGTCTACTGGGGCTTCAAGCTCCTCGCGGGCAAGGAGGGCATGGGCTTCGGCGACTTCAAGCTGCTCGCGGCGCTCGGCGCGTGGACCGGCTGGCAGACGCTCCCGCTCATCCTGCTGGTTTCCGCGGGTGCGGGCGCGGTGATCGGGATCGCGATGATCCTCTTTGCGGGAAAGGGCCGCGAGACGCGCATCCCCTTCGGCCCCTACCTCGCGGTGGGCGGGGTGATCGCGATGCTGTGGGGACGAGAAGCCGTCATCGCCTACCTGGGCCGGTTTCCGGCGTGATTCCCGTCGTCGGGCTCACCGGCGGCATCGGCTCCGGCAAGTCCACGGCGGCGGGCTTTCTCGCGGAGCTCGGCGCGAGCGTCGTCGACGCCGACGACGTCTCCCGCGAACTGACGGCCGAGGGAGGCGGGCCATCCGGCGCTACGCGAGGCGTTCGGCCCGAGGCGCTCGTCCCGGCGCGATGGCGCGCTCGACCGGGCGGCCATGCGCCGCTGCCTTCGCCGACGACCGGAGAGCGCCGGCTGGAGGCGATCCTGCATCCGATGATCCGCGAGGAAACCCGCGCCGGCGCGCCGCGGCGACCGGGCCCCTACGCGGTGCTCGTCGTCCCCCTGCTCTTCGAGTCCGGGCCCTGGGCCGGGCAGGGTCGGGCGCGTGGTGGTGGTCGACCTGGACGAGTCGCTCCAGGTGCGGCGTGCCGCGGCGCGCTCGAGGCTCACGGACGAGGCGGTGCGCGCGATCATGGCCGCGCAGTGGCCGCGGTGGCGGCGGCTGCAGGCGGCCGACGACGTGCTGTGGAACGGCGGCAGCCGGGCGGCGCGCGAGGCCAGCGCGCGATCGCTCGACCGGCGCATGGCCGCGCTTGAACCCCGCCGGCGCATTTGTCAGGAGGCCGGACGGATGCCCCACAATGCGGCGAATCCCCCGAAGTCGTCCCCGCTCCCCGGGCAAAACGCGGCCGTGATTACCTACGAATATCCCCTGAACGAGCGGGTGCGCACTCTGCTCCGGCTGGAGGATCTCTACGACCGCGTGCACTTCTTCCTGCGCCATGACAGCCCGCACGACCACCATGCCTGCCTCTCCGGCATGTTCGAGATTCTCGAGGTGGCCGGCCGGGCGGACCTGAAGAGCGACCTGCTGCAGGAGCTGGACCGGCAGCGGACCTTCCTCGATGCCTTGCGGGCGAACCCGGCGATCTCCGAGGAAAAGCTCGACCACATCCTCACCGAGATCGACCGCGCGTTCACCAACCTGCACGGGCTCTCCGGCAAGACCGGCCAGGGCCTGCGCGAGAACGAATGGCTCATGGCGATCAAGCAGCGCGCCGGCATCCCCGGCGGGACGAGCGAATTCGACCTGCCCTCCTACCATTACTGGATGCACCGCCCCGTCGACGCACGGCGCGCGGACCTCACGGCGTGGATCCGTCCCATCGACCCGGTGCACGCGCGCTCTCGATCGTGCTGAGAGTGCTGCGCGAAAGCGGCCGCACGGTCGCGCTCGTGGCGACCCAGGGCGTCTTCCAGCAGGGGCCGGGGGAGAAGCCCGCGCAGATGCTGCGCCTCGCGCTGCCCGAGGCGCTCGCCTGCGTGCCCGAGATCAGCGCGAACAAATATGCCCTGAACATCCGCTTCCTCATCCCCGAGGGAATCCAGAAAAGCCGCGTGTTCGAGCACGACGTGGCCTTCGACCTTTCCTTCTGCAACCTGTGAGCGCCGGCGCGCGCCCGAGCGGTCGTGGCCTGCCCCGGATGCGGGGCGCCGGCCGAATACTCCCCGCGAACCCCTGGCGTCCGTTCTGTGCGCGCGTGCCGGCAGGCGGACCTCGGCGCTGGCCTCCGGGCGACCCCCCCGGGGGGGGGGGGGGGGGGCGGGCCCGGGGTTTTCGGCGGGCGGGCCGGGGTGGCGGCCAACGATCGTAAGGCCCGCCGACGCGCCGCCGGCGAGGCCGACGTCCGCCGACGCCCCGAGCCGTGAGGACCGTCTTTCTGGGGCGTGGCCGGAGCCCTTCGCGGGGATCCGAGGTCGCCGTTCTTTCCAGCGTTCCGCCGATCGCGCCCGACGGGGATCAGCAGCCTCGAGATCGCGGGCCGACGGGTGCCGGATCGAGTCGCGTCGGGCGGGGGGAGTCGGGGGCACGCGCCTTGGGCGCGGCTGGGCCGGAGACCGGCCCGGCCGTGCGAGCTGCAACTGAGATACGCGGGCAGGGTCGACATCGCCGGATGCTCACCGACGAGCGGCGGCGCCTGGGCCGCCGAGCTCGGTCGCCGGATGCCGGTGACCGAACATGGAGATGACTGACAACATGGGCGCCATGCGCACACTCCGGCCGCCGCGGCCGCCGCCAGCGCGTCGTTCGCCGCGACAGCGGCCTACGACGTGGACATCCTGCCGCCGGCCTCCCCGATCGCGCAGCAGATCTACGACCTGCACTTCGCGATCCTGTGGGTGTGCGTGGGCATCTTCGTCATCGTCTTCGGCGCGATGTTCTATTCGGTGTTCAAGCACCGGAAGTCCGTGGGCGCGAAGGCCGCCAATTTCCACGAGAACACGACGGTCGAGATCATCTGGACCGTGATCCCGTTCGTGATCCTCATCGGCATGGCCTACCCGGCCACGAAGACGGTCCTCGACATGAAGAACACCGCCAATCCCGACATCACCATCAAGGTGACCGGCTACCAGTGGGCGTGGGAATACGACTACCTGCAGGAAGGCGTGAAGTTCGCCTCCCTGCTGACCACGCCGCGCGCCCAGATCGAGGAATGGGGTAAGAAGGGCGAGAAGAAGGACGCCGACTACCTCCTCGCGGTGGACCGGCCGATGGTCGTTCCGGTGGGCAAGCGCGTGCGACTCCTCGTGACCGCCAACGACGTGATCCACGGCTGGTACGTGCCGCAGCTCGGCATCAACCAGTACGGCATCCCCGGCTTCGTGAAGGACACCTGGTTCAAGGCCGACAAGCGCCGGCACCTACCGCGGCCAGTGCAGCCAGATCTGCGGCAAGGAGCACGGCTACATGCCCATCGTGGTCGTGGCGAAGCCCCCGCAGGAGTACGCCGCATGGGTGGAGGAGCAGAAGGCGCTCGCGGCCGCCTCCGGCGCCGCGCCCGTGCGGGTCGCCGCGGTGACCCACGCGGCCGCGGTGTCCGACGACCCCAACAAGAAGTGGACGCTCGACGAGCTGAAGGCGGCGGGGGCGAAGCTCTACTCGGCCAACTGCGCGCCCTGCCACCAGCCCACGGGCAAGGGCATGCCGCCCTCCTTCCCGGCGCTCGACGGATCCAAGATCGCGAACGGGCCCAAGGGCGCCCAGATCGCGCTCGTGCTCGCCGGCAAGCAGGGCACGGCCATGGCCTCCTTCGCGCGCCTGAGCGACACGGAGCTCGCCGCGGTCATCACCTACACGCGAAACGCGTGGGGCAACAGGGCCGGAGAGGTCCTGCCCGCCGACGTGAAGTCGGCGCGCCAGTAACCCTCCCCCGGACAAGTCACAGCGGAGTCCCGACATGAGCGCAGCAACCCCGGCCCACGGCCACCACGACCACCACGACGAGCACGCGCACGCCCATCCCACGGGCCTCAAGCGCTGGCTCTTCACGACCAACCACAAGGACATCGGCACGCTCTACCTGTGGTTCGCGCTCGCGATGTTCTTCGTGGGCGGCGTGATGGCGCTTCTCATCCGCGCCGAGCTTTTCCAGCCGGGCCTGCAGTTCCTGAATCCGGAGTTCTTCAACTCCCTCACCACCGTGCACGGCCTGGTGATGGTGTTCGGCGCGATCATGCCGGCGTGGGTCGGCTTCGCGAACTGGCTGATCCCGATGCAGATCGGCGCGGCGGACATGGCCTTCCCGCGCATGAACAACTGGAGCTTCTGGCTCGTGGTGCCGGCCGCGGTCCTCCTGATGGCCTCCTTCTTCGTGCCCGGCGGCGCCGCGAGCTCGGGCTGGACGCTCTATCCCCCGCTCGTCATCCAGCAGGGCATGTCGGTCGACATGACGATCCTCGCGGTGCACATCCTGGGCGCCTCCTCGATCATGGGCTCGATCAACATCATCACGACGATCCTCAACCTGCGCGCGCCCGGCATGACGCTCATGAAGATGCCGCTCTTCGTGTGGACCTGGCTCATCACCGCCTACCTCCTCATCGCCGTGATGCCGGTGCTCGCGGGGGCGGTCACGATGCTGCTCACCGACCGCCACTTCGGCACCTCGTTCTTCAACGCGGCCGGCGGCGGCGATCCCACGATGTTCATGCACATCTTCTGGTTCTTCGGGCACCCGGAGGTGTACATCATGATCCTGCCGGCCTTCGGCGTCGTCTCGGCGATCATCCCCGGCCTTCGCGAGGAAGCCCCTCTTCGGCTACGCCTCCATGGTGTACGCGACGGCCTCGATCGCGATCCTCTCCTTCATCGTCTGGGGCCACCACATGTTCACGGTGGGAATGCCCGCGGCCGGGAACCTCTTCTTCATGTACGCGACGATGCTCATCGCGGTGCCCACGGGCGTGAAGATCTTCAACTGGATCGCGACGATGTGGAAGGGCTCGATGACCTTCGAGACGCCCATGCTCTTCTCGATCGGATTCCTGTGCCTGTTCACGATCGGCGGGTTCTCGGGCCTGGTGCTCGCCATCACCCCGGTGGACATCACGCTTCACAACACCTACTACGTGGTGGCGCACTTCCACTACGTGCTGGTCTCCGGCGCCCTCTTCGCGATCTTCGCGGGGGTGTACTTCTGGCTGCCCAAGTGGACCGGCCACATGTACCACGAGGGCCTGGGCAAGCTCCACTTCTGGCTCTCGGTGATCGGCTTCAACATCGCCTTCTTCCCGCAGCACTTCCTGGGGCTCGCGGGCATGCCCAGGCGCATCCCGGACTACGCGCTGCAGTTCGCCGAGTGGAACCTGTGGTCGTCGGTCGGGGCGTTCATCTTCGGCTTCTCGCAGCTCGTCTTCCTCTACGTGGTGATCGAGTGCATCCGCTCCGGGCGCAAGTCCGCCGAGAGGCCCTGGGAGGGCGCCGATTCCCTCGAGTGGACGCACCTGCCGTGCCCGGCGCCGTACCACACGTTCGAGACGGTGCCGGTCGTCAAGTGACGGGGATCGCCGCCATGGCCGGAGGCCACAAGCCCACGCCGGGGCAGAAGCGCCGGGCCGCCGTGACGGCGGTGGTGCTCGCGTGCCTCGTGGTGGCCATCTACGTCACCTACCTGCTCAAGTTCGCCCTCTGATGGACGCCGCCCTCGCCGCGCGCAACCGCCAGACCATGACGAAGCTCGTCGTGATCGCGCTGGGCATGCTCGGCTTCGGCTTCGCGATGGTTCCGATCTACCGCCAGTACTGCGAGGCCGTGGGCATCACGCAGAGCCGTGTCGTGGGCACGGCGAACACCCAGGTGGACGCGAGCCGCTCCGTCACGGTGGAGCTCCTCGCCTCGAGTGCGGGGCTGGCGTGGCGCTTCGAATCGCTGGAGCGCGAGGTGAAGCTCCACCCAGGCGAGCTCGTCACCGTGAACTACCGGGTGTCCAACACGCTGGGCCGCCCCGTGACCGCGCATGCGGTGATGAACGCGGCGCCCGCCAACGCCGCCCGCTACATCGAGAAGCAGGCCTGCTTCTGCTTCTCCACCCAGACGCTCGCCGCGGGCGAGGAGCGGGTGATGCCCGTCGTCTTCCTCGTGAGCCCGAAGGCCCCGAAGGACATGACGACCATCTCGCTTTCCTACACGTTCTTCGAGCAGCCCGGAAGCGCGTCATGATGGACGCGTTCAAGGCCGTCTTCTGGGGCTTCTTCGGCGTGCGCCGGAAGTCGGAATACGAGGCGGACGCGCGCCGCCTCAAGCCGCAGGCCGTGATCGTGGCGGGGCTCGTCGCGGCCGCGGTCTTCGTCCTCGCGATCCTCGGGGTCGTGAAACTCGTCACGCGCTGAAACAGACGCATTCGAAACAGGCATTCCAAGGGAGTCACATCGTGGGCAACGCACGACCTGGCGGCTACTACTTCGCACCCCCGTCCCATTGGCCGATCGTCGGATCGACGGCGCTCCTGCTCATGGCGATCGGGGCGTCCTCCTCATGAACGGCTACGGGTCCGGCTGGTACCCGTTCGGGCTGGGCAGCGCGACCCTCGTCTACATGCTCTTCGGCTGGTTCGGAACCGTGATCCGCGAAAGCGAAGGCGGGCTGTTCAACCAGCAGGTGGACATGTCCTTCCGCTGGAGCATGAGCTGGTTCATCTTCTCGGAGGTGATGTTCTTCGCGGCGTTCTTCGGTGCGCTCTTCTACGCGCGCGTGTACTCGCTGCCCTGGCTCGGCGACCCGGAGAACAAGCTCCTGTGGCCCGATTTCCACGCGCAGTGGCCCTCGGCGGGCCCGTACCTGCCGCCGCAGTTCGGCGCGATGGGCGCCTGGGGCATCCCGGCGCTCAACACCTTCCTGCTCCTCTCGTCGGGCGTGACGGTCACCTACGCGCACTGGGCGCTCAAGATGGGCAACCGCAAGGGGCTCGTGCTGGGGCTCCTGGCGACGATGTTCCTGGGCTTCACCTTCATGGGATTCCAGGCCTACGAGTACGTCCACGCCTACGCCGACCTGAACCTCAAGCTCACCACGGGCGTGTTCGGCTCGACCTTCTACCTGCTCACGGGATTCCACGGCTTCCACGTGACGCTCGGCGCGATAATGCTCACGGTCATCTTCTTCCGTTCGCTGGCAGGGCACTTCACGGCGGAGCACCACTTCGCCTTCGAGGCGGTGGCCTGGTACTGGCACTTCGTGGACGTGGTCTGGCTGCTGCTCTTCGTGTTCGTCTACTGGGTGTAGGCGGCGCGCACGGCCGCAAGGCGCGGGCCGGACAAAGCCGCACCTCGGTGCGGCTTTTTCTTCCCCGGGGATCGCCCTACAGGCGCCCGCCCGGCATCAGGCCGAAGAAGTACGATCCGATGAGGATCAGGAACACCACGAGGGAGAGCGCGATGCGTATCGTGAGCGAGATCACGGCGCGGTTCGTCTCCCCCTTGTCCTTGTAGACGAAGTAGAGGCCCGAGAACAGGCTCGCGATGACGGCGAGAAGCAGCAGGATGACGACAATCTTCATGGCGGGAACGCGCGCGGGAACCGCCCGCGAGCGCCAATCTTACGCCCCCCGGAAGTCGCGGGCCCCATGAGGATCGCGGGCTTCGACTTCACCCCGAGCCCCGTGCCCACCGTGGCTGCGCTTGCGCTCGTCGCCCTGACGGTATCGCTCGGGCGATGGCAGGCGGAGCGCGCCCAGGAGAAGGCCGGGCGCCAGGCATTGCTCGAGGCACGCGCCGCCGAGGCGCCGGTGCGGCTCACCGGCCAGGTGGGTTCCGCGGATGCGCTCCTCTTCCGGCACGTGCGCATCGAAGGGCGCTACGCGCCCGAAGGGCAGGTCTTCGTCGACAACCGCATCCACGCCGGGCGTGCGGGATTCCACGTCGTCACGCCGCTCGCGATCGGCGGCGCGGGGCCGCGCGTCCTCGTGGTCCGTGGCTGGGTTTCCCGCAGCGCGGCCTATCCGGCGGCGCCGGAAGTGCCGGTGCCGGACGGTGAAATCGTGGTCGAGGGGCTGGCGGTGCTGCCGCCGGCGCGCGTCCTGGAGCTCTCGGAGGAGACCGTGACGGGCAACGTCTGGCAGAACCTGGAGATCGCTCGGTACGCGGCGCGCACCGGGCACGAGGTGCTTCCGGTGCTGGTGCTCGCCTCGCCGCCGTCCGCGGGTCTCGCCGCCGTCGTGGAAAGGCCCGACGCGGGCCTCGCCAAGCACCAGGAGTATTCGCTCACCTGGTTCTCGCTCGCGGCGACGGTGGCCGCGTTGTGGCTCGGCCTGAACCTGAAGCGGGCGCGTCGCTGATGCGCCGCGGACGCCTGAAACTGCTCGCGATCATCGCGCTCTTCGCCCTGCCGATCGTGGCCTCGACGATCGCCTACCATTTCTTCCGGCCCGAGGCGACGGCCAACTACGGCGAGCTGGTCCGCCCGCCCGAGCAGATCACGACCGCACGCTACCTGCGCGCCGACGGGGGCGAGTTCAGGTTCCCGGAACTGCGTGGCAAGTGGGTGCTCGTTGCCTCCGATTCCGGCGCTTGTCCGGCGTCGTGCGCCGCCAAGCTCACGCTGATGCGCCAGGTCCGCCTCATGCTCGGGCGCAACGCTTCCCGCGTAGCGCGCGTCTTCGTGGCCGACGACACCCACCCCGTGAACCCTGAGGTCCTCGTGCCCTACGAGGGGATGCTCGCCGTGACGCCGCCGCGGGGCATGGCGCTTCCCCTGTCCGCGGTGAACGACCGTGCGCACTGCTACCTCGTGGATCCGCTGGGCAACGTGATGATGCGCTTCCCGGCCGAAGCCGATCCGCGCCGCATGCTGCGCGATCTCGAGCGGCTGCTCAGGGCTTCCCAGGTCGGCTAGGCGTCACCATCGGGTGCGCGGCGGGCCGAGCGAGTCGACTGCAACGGTATAATGACGGTCCCGCTGCGCAGTGTGCCCGCGGGACGAGGAGGACGACGGGGCCCATGCCAGCCAGGAGTGATCGATGACGGCACGCGCGATGCAGGGCGCGGCGGACGTGGCCGGCCAGTACTGGCGGCTCACGAAGCCGCGCGTGGTCTCGCTCATCGTGTTCACCGCCGTGATCGGCA
The DNA here is from genome assembly GCA_016708825.1 of Betaproteobacteria bacterium. Lineage (GTDB taxonomy): Bacteria > Pseudomonadota > Gammaproteobacteria > Burkholderiales > Usitatibacteraceae > FEB-7. Next base: position 66,388 of record JADJEZ010000003.1, read on the forward strand.
TGCTGCTCGCGACACCGGGGGTCCCCCCGTTCGCGACGATGGCCTACGCGACCGCGGGCATCGCCCTCGTGGCGGGCGCGGCGGCCGCCTTCAACTGCCTCGTGGAGCAGAAGCTCGACGCGGTGATGGCGCGCACGCGGGGGCGCCCCACGGTGATGGGCTCGATCTCGCCCGCGCAGGTCGTGCTCCTGTCGGGTGCCGTGGGCGGGCTGGGTCTCGCGATCCTTTGGCACGCGGTGAACCCGCTCACCATGTGGCTCACGCTCGCCACCTTCGTGGGCTATGCGATCGTCTACACGGTGATCCTGAAGCCCGCCACGCCGCAGAACATCGTGATCGGCGGCGCCTCCGGAGCGATGCCGCCGGTGCTCGGGTGGGCGGCCATCACCGGCGACGTGCCCTTCCAGCCCCTGCTCCTCTTCCTCATCATCTTCGCGTGGACGCCGCCGCACTTCTGGGCGCTGGCGCTCTACCGCAGGCGCGAGTACGAGCGCGCGGGCATCCCGATGCTGCCGGTCACGCATGGAGAGGCCTATACCCGGCTGCACCTGCTCCTGTACACGCTGATCCTCGTCGCGACGACGCTGCTGCCTTTCGCGACCGGAATGGCGGGCTTCCTGTATCTCGGGTCGGCGCTGGTCCTGGATGCCGTCTTCCTCGTCTACGCGGTGGCGATCTTCCTGAGCTACACCGACTCCCTCGCGAAGCGCACCTTTCGCTACTCGATCTTCTACCTGGCGGTGCTCTTCGCGGCGCTGATGATCGACCACTACCTCAAGGTCCTCGGCCAATGAACGCCCGTCGGCGCCTCCTGGGACTCGCGGCCGCTTCGCTCGGGCTGGCCGGCTGCGACCGGTTCCTGCCCGGTAGCCGGGCGCCGTTCAACGGCGTGGACATCACCGGCTCCGATCTCGGTCCCGATTTCCGCCTCATCGACCACAACGGCACACCGAGGTCGCTGGCGGATTTCCGCGGAAAAGTGGTCACGCTCTTCTTCGGCTTCACCCATTGCCCGGACGTTTGCCCCACGACGCTCTCGGACATGGCGAATGCCCTGAAGGCGCTGGGGCCGGATGCGCAACGCGTGCAGGTGCTCTTCGTCACCGTCGACCCGAAGCGGGACACGCCGGAGTTGCTGAAGTCCTTTATCCCGGCCTTCCATCCCTCCTTCCTCGGGCTCCACGGCGATGCCGCGGCGATCGCGAAGGTGACGAAGGACTTCAAGATCTACGCGGCCGAGCGCCCGGGAAAGACGCCGGAGTCGTACACCGTGGATCACTCGGCGCAGACGCTCGTCTTCGACGCGACGGGGCGGCTTCGCCTCATGCTCGCCTACGGCACGCCGGGCGAGAAGATCGCCGCCGACCTGAAGATCCTGCTCAACTCCTGAACGGGGCCCGCACGTGGAAAGGGCCGCGGCTTCGAGCCGCGGCCCTTCCTGTTCGGTCACCGCCCCGCAGGTTCAGCGAAGCGCGGCGAGGCTTCCCTTCATGCGCTGCATCGCCTTCGCCTCGACCTGGCGAATGCGTTCGGCGGAGACGCCGAATTCGTCGGCGAGCTCGTGCAGCGTCCTCGCGCCTTCGTCCCCGGCGAGCCAGCGCGCCTCGATGATGCGGCGGCTGCGCGGATCGAGGCAGGCGAGCGCCTGGGCGAGCCCCTCGGACTCGAGCCCCTCGGTCTGCCGGCGCTCGGCGGTTTCGGCCGGACCTTCGGCGGCGTCGGCCAGGAAGGCGATGGGGCCCACGCGTTCCTCGCCGTCCTCGGGGGAGGGATCGACGCTGATGTCGCGGCCCTGCATGCGGCTTTCCATCTCGACCACGTCCGACTCCTTCACGTCGAGGGTCTTCGCGATGCGGCGGACCTCGTCGGGAGAGAGCGTGGCGGTCGTCTGGCGCAGGCTGCGCAGGTTGAAGAAGAGCTTCCTCTGCGCCTTGGTCGTGGCCACCTTCACCAGCCGCCAGTTGCGCAGGATGTACTCGTGGATCTCGGCCTTGATCCAGTGGATGGCGAACGAGGCGAGGCGCACGCCGCGGCCCGGGTCGAACCGGCGCACGGCCTTCATGAGGCCCACGTTGCCTTCCTGGATGAGATCGGCCTGCGGGAGGCCGTATCCGAGGTAGTTGCGCGCTACCGACACCACCAGGCGAAGGTGCGAGAGCACCATGTCCCGGGCGGCGGAAAGATCTTCCTTCTCGCGCAGTCGGCGGCCCAGCTCCTGCTCGCGCTCCACGCTGAGGAGCGGGATCGCGTTCACGGCCTGTATGTAGGCCTCGAGGCTGGAAACCGGTGAAAGGGCGGGCAAGGTCATGCTGGTCATCCGTTCATCCTCCTGCTGCAATTTTAGCACTCGAGACATTGGAGTGCTAATCCAGGACCTGGTTCCCTACGGACCGGTGGTGAATCGCCGCAGTTCCCGGGAAACCGAGAGCCAGGCTCCCAGGATCCCGAGGGAGGCGACCGCCACGATGACCAGGGCGATTGCCGGGGGGTCCATGAAAACTATTTTAAATTCATATGCATACGAGGAGGTAAGGGCTCGCAACTCGGCATTCAGCCAGATGACCACGAGTACGGCGAGCCCCACAGCCGCCGCCCCGGCTGCGAGCCCCTGCACCAGGCCGTGGTACAGGAAAGGCCGCCGGACATCCGCGGCCGTGGCGCCGATGAGCTGGCTCACCTCGATTTCATCCCGCCGCGTGAGGACCTGCAGGCGGATCAGGTGTCCGACGATGAAGAGGACCGCGGCGCCGAGCACCGCCGCAAGGCCGGCAAGTGCCCGCTCCGCGAACCCCGTCCATCGCGTGATTCTCTCGGCCCACTCGAACTCCGCCGAGACCTGGTCGACGCCGGGAAGCGCGGTCCACGCCGAGCGCGCCGCGTTCAGCCGGGCTGCGTCGCTCGTCTTCGTGCGCACCGAGAACGCGTGCGGAAGGGGGTTTCGGTCCAGGTTGGCGAGCAGTTCCGCGAGGTGCGAGGTGGCCTTGAGCTCCTCCAGCGCCCGGGCCCTCGGGACGAATCGCAGGGTAGCCACGTCGGGGTGGGCCTTGAGCGCAGCCTCGATCCGGCGAACGTCGTCGTCGGTGGCCTCGAGCGCGAGGAAGACATTGACGTGCGGATCGGTGTCGAACCCGGCGATCGCAGGCGCCACGCTGCGCACGAGCGCCGCGGCGAGCACGGGCAGCGCCACGGCAAGCCCGATCACCGCGACCGCGAGCGCGCTGGCGAGGGGCTGGGCCGCGATCCGGCGCGCGGCCTCGGCGAGCGCCATGCGGTGCAGCCTGAGCCAGACGCTCATGGGTCGGGTGCCGCGAGCTGGCCGCCGCGGATCGCCACGCGCCGCGCACCGAGGCGTGCGAGCGCCGACTCGTCGTGGGTCGACAGGAGCACGGTCACGCCGACGCGGTTGAAGGAGACGAAGAGGTCGAGGATCGCGCGGGAAGACTCGGCGTCGAGGTTTCCCGTGGGTTCGTCCGCCACGAGGATCCCCGGGCGGTTCACGATGGCGCGCGCGATGCAGAGGCGCTGCTGCTCGCCGCCGGAGAGGGTGACCGGCATGGCCCGCTCCTTGTCGAGGAGGCCCACCTTGTCCAGGGCGGCGCGCACGCGTCGGCCAGTCTCGTCGGGGCTCGCGCCGGCGATGCGCAGCGGCAGCGCCACGTTGTCCCGGGCAGGCCGGTCGAAGAGCAGCTTGTGGTCCTGGAAGACGAAGCCGATGTGACGCCTCAGGATGGCGAGCGCGGTCTCGCCGAGGGAGGAGAGGTTCTGGCCGTTGACCACGACGCTGCCTCGCGTCGCGCGCTCGATGCCCGAGGCGAGCTTGAGCAGCGTCGACTTGCCCGCCCCCGAGTGCCCCGTCACCACGACCAGCTCGCCGGCGCCCACTTCGAGCGTGACTTCCCGAAGTGCCTCGTGCCCGTTCGGATAGCGCTTGGAAACCGCGGAGAACCGGATCATCCGAACAAGGCGTCCACGAACTCGGCCGCGGCAAAGGGACGAAGGTCGTCGGGCTGCTCGCCGATGCCGATGAAGCGCACGGGAACCGGGTGCTCGCGCGCGATGGCCGCGAGCGCGCCTCCCTTGGCCGTGCCGTCCAACTTGGTCACGATGAGCCCGGTGAGCGCGAGCGCGCCGTCGAAAGCCCGCACCTGCGCGACCGCGTTCTGCCCGGTGTTGGCGTCGAGCACGAGCCAGGTCTCGTGGGGCGCGCCCGGGTCGGCCTTGGCGATGACGCGCTTGACCTTGCGGATCTCCTCCATGAGGTGCAGCTGCGTCGGGAGCCGTCCTGCGGTGTCGGCAAGCACCACGTCGATGCCCTTCGCGTGGGCCGAGCGGATGGCGTCGAAGATCACCGCGGCGGAGTCGCCTCCCTCCTGGGACACGACGGTCACGCCGTGGCGCTCGCCCCAGGCCTGCAGCTGCTCGCGCGCCGCGGCCCGGAACGTGTCGCCCGCCGCGAGCAGCACGGAGAGACCCTGCGACTGGAAGAGCCGCGTGAGCTTCGCGATGGTCGTGGTCTTGCCGGCGCCGTTCACCCCGGCCAGGAGGATCACGAAGGGCTTCGGGCGCGATTCGGCGAGCGGCCGCTCGAGCGGGGCGAGGAGTGCCGCGAGCGCGTCGCGAAGCTCGGCCTCCAGTTCGGAGGCGTCCTTCAGCCGCTTGTCGCGAGCCGCCTTGCGCAGGGCCGCGACCAGGTCCGCGGTCGCGCGCACGCCCACGTCGGAGGCGAGAAGCTGCGCCTCGAGCGCCTCGTAGAGGGCCTCGTCGATCGACGGGTGCGACCGGAAGACCTGGACGGCCTGCTTCAGGCGCTCGCCCGAGAGCGCGAGGCCGCGCCGCAGGCGCGAGGCCCAGTCTGACGCGGGTGCATCGACCGTCTTCTTCTTGGATCCGAGGGGGAACATGGGCTGCGGCCCGGGGCGCCGCGAGGGGAAGAGTCGAGAATATTTTACGGTATCATCGCCCGCGATGACTGCCGCGCGCCGAATCGCGAACGTGCCGAAGCCCCACCGCACCGGCGCGGGAGCCAACCGCCTTCGCATCATCGGTGGCCACTGGCGCAGCCGCGTGTTGCGCTTTCCGGATGCCGCGGGACTTCGTCCCACGCCCGATCGGGTTCGCGAGACGCTCTTCAACTGGCTGGGCCAGCGTCTCGCGGGGCTTGCCTGCGTGGATCTCTTCGCCGGCAGCGGAGCCCTCGGCTTCGAGGCGATGTCGCGCGGCGCCGCGCGGGTCGTGCTCGTCGAGCGCGACCGCAGCGTGTGCGAGCAGCTCCGGGAGTCGGCGCGGCAGCTCGGTGCGGGCGAGGGCCTCGAGGTCGTCCAGGCAGAGGCGATTTCCTGGCTTGCGCTGCGCGGCGAGCGCTACGATGTCGCATTCGTCGATCCGCCGTACGCCTCGGATCTCGCCGCGCCGGCGCTCGCCGCACTCGAGGCGAGGCTCAATCCCGGGGCGCGCGTCTACGTCGAGGCGTCGCTCGAGCCGCAGGCGCCGTCGACGAGATGGACCAGGTTGCGGCAGGGTGCCGCGGGCGAGGCGAAGTTCGCCCTCTACGAATTCGCGGGAGATGCCGGAGAGCCGGCGCGGAAGGAAACGCCATGATGACCATCAAGCGCGCCGTCTACCCCGGCACCTTCGACCCGATCACCAACGGGCACGAGGACCTCGTCCAGCGCGCGTCGCGGCTCTTCGACGAGGTGGTCGTGGGCGTGGCACACAGCCAGGCGAAGCGGCCCTTCTTCTCGCTCGAGGAGCGCGTGCAGATCGCGAAGGAAGTCCTCGCGGCCTATCCGAACGTGAAGGTGCTCGGCTTCGCGGGACTGCTCTCGGAATTCGTCCGCGAGCACCAGGCGGGAGTGATCCTGCGGGGCCTGCGGGCCGTGTCCGACTTCGAGTACGAGTTCCAGCTCGCCGGCATGAACCGCACGCTCGCGCCCGGTGTCGAAACCCTGTTCCTCACGCCCTCGGACCGCTACCTCTTCCTGTCGGCCACGATCGTGCGCGAGATCGCCGTGCTCGGCGGCGACATCGCCGCCTTCGTCCATCCGATCACGGCCGAGCGCATCCGCGAGAAGGTGGGCCGCCCGGCCGGCGGGGCGTGAAGGGACGTTCGTGGCGCTCCTGATCACCGATCAGTGCATCAACTGCGACGTGTGCGAGCCGGAGTGCCCGAACGGCGCCATCGCTTCGGGCCCGGAGATCTACGTGATCGAGCCAGGGAAGTGCACGGAGTGCGTGGGGCATTTCGATGCGCCGCAGTGCCGGGAGGTGTGCCCCGTGGATTGCATCCCCCTCGACCCCGCGTGGAAGGAGTCGCAGGAGGAGCTGCGCGCGAAGTACGAACGGCTCGTCGCCGCGGGCGTCGCGAGGCCCGCGCGCTAGCGCCCCTGCCCCACGTCCAGCAGCCGGGCGAGGCGCTGGTCGTGCTCCTCCCAGTCCCGCATGCGATCGTCGCAATCGCGGATGAAATCGTGCAGCGACGTGATGCGCTCCACGAGGCCGGATTCGGCGTCCCGGATCCTCGCCATCCCCTCGATGCGGCTGTTCGCCTGGTCCTGGTAGTCGCTCACCTGCGCCTCCAGGGGGCGGATGAACGAGTTCATCCAGGCGCGGACTTCGCGGTCGGCGATCTCGAAGACGTGGATGGCCTTGAGCGCCACGGTGTCGAAGAAAAGCGCGGCAAGCGCGCGGCGCCCGCGCGTGAGCAGGCTCGTGGCGCTGCGGAAGTCCCGTGAGCAGTGCTCCTGGAGCCTTTCGAGTTCCAGGAGGAACCGGTCCGTGGAGAACGGGGCCACCTCCACGGGCGCGAGGCCCCAGGAATCGGCGAAGCGCCGGTTCACCGTGGCCATCATGGCCTTCACCTCGCCGATCACCTCGACCGCGCGGGTGATCCGCTCGCGCATCTCCCGGAAATATCCGTCGACCGCCTCTCCGATCCCGGCGCTGAAGGGCGAAGCCATGACCGCGGCGCGTGCGCGCAGGCCGGCCTCCCGCGCGGTGTTCGGGGCGAGCAGCTGCGCCAGTTCGTCGACGTGGCGGTTGTGCACGGCCCGCAGGCCGGTGAGCGCGGCTCTCGCGTCCTCGATCCGCACGCGTTCGTCGGCGGTCTTGCGCCCGAGCGTGTCGACGAGCTTCTGGTTCCTGCCCTGGAGGCTGCCGAGTTCGCCGACCTGTTCCTCGACGAAACTGCGGCGGCTCTCGAGCAGGGCGCGCGTCTCCGCGAGCAGCGCGCGCACCTCGGCGCGAACCGAGGTCGCGTGGCTTTCCTGGCGCGAACGCACGAGCCCGCCCGCGAGGGCCTGCTCCAGGCGATAGAGCCGGCTCTTCGCGAGGCCGTCGCCGTCGCCGTCGATGCGCGCGGTGAGGCCCTGGCGCGCGGACAGGGGATAGATCTGCGTGGGATCGACGCGTATCGCCTCCGCGACCTCGCGCACCTGCCGGTCGATTTCCGAGAAGACCTGCGTCTCGGCCCTGGCCCCGTCCCGGAGCCCGTCGATCTTGTTGAGCACCACGTAGCGCGTGTGGCCCAGGCCCTCCATCGGCTCCACGTGGTCGTTCCACAGCTCGAGGTCGGCCGCGGTGGTGCCCGCGTCCACGGAAAGCATGAACACCACCGCGTCGGCGTCCTGCAGGCGGTGCATCGTGAGCTCGGGCTCCGAGCGCAGCGCGTGCAGGCCCGGCGTGTCGAGGATCGTGAGCCCCATGGCGAGGACCGGGTGCGGGAAGTTCACGATCGCATAGCGCCAGCGCGGGATCTCGACGCGCGCGCCGGGCTCCCCGGAAAACCCGAGGTTGTGCGCCTGCGCCATGGACACGGTCTGGGTCTCCGAGAGCGCGTCGAAGGCTTCGGCGAGGCTCTCCGGACGCGCCGGGTCCAGGGCGATCGCCTTCCAGTCGTCGGCGAGGGCTATGTGCTCGCGCAGCGCGTGGGGCGTCTCGCGGGTCTCGATCGGCAGGAGCCGGATCGAGGGCGGGCGCGTCGGGTCGTGGAGGATCTCCGTGGGGCAGAGCGTCGCGTGCCCCTCGCCCGCCGGCAGCAGGCGCGTCCCGATGTCGGCGAAGAAGAGGGCGTTGATGAGCTCGCTCTTGCCGCGGGAGACCTCCGCAACGAAGGCGATCGACAGCCGGTCCGAGGCGAGCCGGCGCTCCAGGTGGGCGATGCGCGTCGCGGTGTGTTCCTCGGTGAGCCGGTGCATGAGGGCCCAGCGCCGCAGGCTCGCGAGCGCGGCGGCGACCTCGTCGCGCCAGTCCTTGAGTGCGGCGATGCTGGGCTCGAAGGCGCGATCGTGCATGGCGCGGCTTGCCTGGCTCATCGCTGGCACGAAGCGCAGTGGAAGGTCGAGCGGCCCCCGTGGCGGGTGGCGCGCACCAGGGACCCGCATGCGGGGCAGGGTTCGCCCTGCCGCCCGTAGACGGCGTACTGGAGCTGGAAGTGACCCGGCGCGCCGTCGCTTCCGACGAAATCGCGTAGCGTGCTGCCGCCTGCCGCGAGCGCACGCTCGAGCGTGTCGCGAATCACCGTGGCGAGGCGCTCGAAGCGCCCGAGCGAGATGCGACCCGCCGCCCGGGCGGGATGGATGCGCGCGGCGAAGAGCGCCTCGTTCGCGTAGATGTTGCCGATGCCGGTCACCACGCGCGAATCCATGAGGAACTGCTTCACGGGCACGCGGCGCCCGCGCGAGGCGCGGTGCAGGTAGGCGCCCGCGAAGGCCTCGTCGAAGGGCTCCGGCCCCAGGCCGTCGAGCAGCGGGTGGTGGTCGGGATCGCGCACCCACAGCATCGCCCCGAACCGGCGCGGGTCGTTCAGGCGCACGACGTCCCCGCTGTCCAGCACGAGGTCCACGTGGTCGTGGCGTCGAACGGGCCGGCCGGAAGGCACTACGGTGAGGCTGCCCGACATGCCCAGGTGCGCGAGCAGATGGCCGGTACCGCAGTCGAACAGGAGGTACTTGCCGCGGCGACGGATGCCGCGCACGAGTGCTCCGCGCAGGCGCGCGGCAAGGTCGCCGGGCACGGGCCAGCGAAGGCGCGGCTCTCGCACCACGACGTCGCGGATGCAACGACCCACGACGCGGGCGACGAGACCCAGGCGGGTCGTCTCGACTTCCGGAAGTTCCGGCATAGGGGATGGGGAGTTTGCGGGGATTATAAGGCCACGGGCTGAAACGACCCCGCGCGGGCGCGGTCCAAACGGTCCGGGTCGCGATGGACGGCCCGCGGAAACGATCTATGATGGGCGTGCGCAACGGGCGCGGACGCCATGGCGGGAGCGAAGTTCGATGGGGAAATGCGTGACGGGTCTCATGGCGGCGCTTGCGGCCACGGCGGTGCTTTCATCGGCCGCGGCCACGCAGCCCGACCGCGCCTCGCCGCTGGGGCGCGAGGAAGCCATGTTCGAGTTTCTCGCGGCGGAGCTGGCCGCGCAGCGGGGCGAGACGGCCCCCGCGCTCGCCAACATGGCCCGGCTCGCGCGCGAGCTGCGCGACCCGCAGATCGCTCGCCGTGCCGCGGAACTCGCCATTCGCGCCCGCGCCATGGATCCGGCGCTGGAGATGGCGATGCTCCTGGTCGAACTCGAGCCCGAGTCGACGCTGGGGCGCGATCTCGTGGCCTCGCTCCTGGCCAACCGGGGAGACGTGCAGAAGGCGCAGGAGACGATCGCCGCCTTCCTGGAGTCAAGCACAGGCAAGTCGCGGATCCTCACGCAGCTCGCTTTCTACTTCGGCAGGTTCACCGACAAGGCCGCGGTCCTCGAGGCTACCCGCGCCATCGTGGCGCGCTATCCGAAGCTCGCCGAATCGCGCTACGCCCTCGGCGTGGCCGCCCTCGTGGCGGGCAAGCAGGACCTCGCGCTGGCCGAATCGAAGGCCGCGCTCGACATGAGGCCCGGGTGGGAGGACGCCGCCGTCTTGCGCGCCCAGGTCCTGAAGAAGGACGCGCCGGCCGACGTGATTGCGTTCTACCGCGCCTTCGTGGAGCGAAACCCCGATGCGAAGGACGTGCGCCTGCAGCTGGCGCGCGAGCTGGCCGCCGCGCGGCAAAACGCCGAGGCGAGGCAGGAGTTCCGGGCCGTCGAGCGGCTCTCCGGTTCGGACCCGCAGATTCCCTACGCGATCGGCCTGCTTGCCTTGCAGCTCGAGGACTACGCGGACGCGGAAGTGGCCTTTCGGCGCGCCCTCGGCATGGGGCATCCCGATCCCGGGGCGGTCTATCTCGGGCTCGGGCAGGCGGCGGAATCGGCCAAGCGCATCGACGAGGCCCTCGACTGGTACGCGCGGGTGGAGTCGGGCGACCGGATGCGCGCGCAGATGCGTATCGCCTCCCTGATCGCGAAGCGCGACGGGCTGGAGAAGGGCCGGGCCTACCTGCAAGGCGTGGAGCCGCGCGCGCAGGACGACCGCATCCAGATGATCCAGATCGAGGCCCAGCTGCTTCGCGAGGCGAAGGCCTGGCAGGACACTTTCGTCATGCTCTCGAAGGCGGTCGAGCGCTACCCGGAGTCCTTCGAGCTGCTCTACGACCGCGCCATGGCGGCCGAGAAGGTCGACCGGCTGGAGATTCTCGAGGCCGACCTGCGCCGCGTGATCAAGCTGAAGCCCGATTACGCGCACGCCTACAACGCCCTGGGCTACACGCTCGCCGACCGCACGGACCGCATCGAGGAGGCGCTCGTCCTCGTCGAGCAGGCCCTGAAGCTCTCGCCCGACGACCCGTTCATCCTCGACAGCATGGGCTGGGTCCAGTACCGCCGCGGCAAGCTGGACGAGGCGCTCGAGCACCTGAAGGGCGCCTACAAGGCCCGGCCCGACCCGGAGATCGCCGCCCACCTGGGAGAGGTGCTCTGGAAGCTCGGACGGAAGGACGAGGCTAGCCGGGTGTGGTCCGCGGCACTCACCGACCACCCGAACCACGAGACGCTCCTCGCGGTGATCCAGAAGTTCAAGCCCTGAGGGCCCGCGGCCCCTCAAGCGTCCCCGTGACCCGCCTCGCCATCCTGCTCGCGGCGCTGCTCGTCGCGGCCTGCGCCGCCCTGGCGCCCGCCCCGGTGGCGCTCGACGGGCTGCCGCGCGCCTTCGAGGTCTCGGGGCGCCTGTCCATCGCGCAGTCGGGGCAGGGCGAGATCCTGCGGATGCGCTGGATCCACGGGCCCGACGACGACGCCTGGGACCTCGCCTCGCCCGTCGGGACGCTGGTGGCGAGGATCGTGCGTTCGGAGGCCGGGCTCACCGTCCATCGACCCGGTGCCGCGCCCCTGTCGGCGTCGAGCTTCGCCGAACTCACGGAAAACCTCCTCGGTGCCGCGCTCGACGAGCGGCTCCTCGTGGCCTGGCTGCACGGCAGGCCGCTCGCCGGGCCGGAGGGATGGGCCGTGACCATCGACGAATCGCAGCGCATCGGGAACCAGGAAGTGGCCCGGCGCATCACCGCCTCGCGCGACGACATCGTGGTGAAGCTCGTGGTGGACCAGTACCGCCCGCGGCCGGAATAGGCCATGCGTATCGACGGACCCGATTACGCCGCACCCGCGAAGCTGAACCTCTTCCTGCACGTGCTCGGGCGGCGGGACGACGGCTATCACCTGCTCCAGTCGGCCTTCGCATTGATCGACCGGGTCGACCGATTGCGTTTCGCGGTGCGCGGCGATGGCGGCATCCGGCGCGTGAACGACCTGCCCGGCGTGCCCGCCGAGTCCGACCTCGTGGTCCGGGCGGCGGCACTCCTGAAGGCCGAGACGGGGACCGCCCTCGGAGCCGAGATCGAAGTCGACAAGCAACTGCCCCTGGGCGGAGGGGTCGGCGGGGGGAGCTCCGACGCGGCGACCACCCTCGTGGTACTCAACCGACTATGGGGCACGGGCCTTCCCCGGGAGGCCCTGCAGGCCCTCGGCGCCCGGCTGGGGGCCGACGTCCCGTTCTTCGTCTTCGGGAGGAACGCCTGGGTGGAGGGGGTCGGGGAGAGGCTCCTCCCCCTCGATATTGCCCCCGCGTGGTACCTGGTGCTGGTACCCCCCGTGGCCGTGCCCACGGGTGAGATCTTCGCCGCGCCCGAATTGACCCGGCATACGGAAGCCCTTAAAATCGAAGACTTTTCGGCGCACGCAGGGTCTCGCCGGTTCCGGAACGATCTGGAAGCGGTCGTGGCGTCGCGGTATCCCCAGGTTCAGGAGCATCTCGAGTGGCTCGCCCGGCATGGCCCGGGGGGGCGGCTCACGGGGTCCGGTGCGTGCGTCTTTTCCCGGTTCGAGGACCGGGATTCGGCCGCGAGGGTGCTGGAAAAGCTCCCCGGGACGATGCAGGGATTCGTCGCACAGGGCCTCGAGGAACACCCCCTGCGCGACCTGTAAAGGGCAACACCCGCGGCCGGGGCGTTTCCGGATGCGGGCGCAGAGGGAGGCGCCAAGTTGGTTAAGGCACTGGATTTTGATTCCAGCATTCGAAGGTTCGAGTCCTTCCTCCCCTGCCAGATTCCTTGACGTGCCGCTTGCAGCGGGCGCACCGCGTAGCGAGAAAGACGGGCGATGGCTTTCGACAACCTGATGGTGTTCACGGGCAATGCCAACCCGAAGCTCGCGCAGAAGGTGGCCCGCCACCTGAACGTGCAGTTGGGCAAGGCGAGCGTCTCGAAATTCAGCGACGGCGAGATCCTGGTCGAGCTGCTCGAGAACGTGCGCGGCAAGGACGTCTTCGTGCTCCAGTCGACCAGCGCGCCGACGAACGACCACCTGATGGAGCTGATGATCATGGTGGACGCGCTGCGCCGGTCGAGCGTGGCGAGGATCACGGCGGCGATGCCCTATTTCGGCTACGCGCGCCAGGACCGCAGGCCGAGGAGCGCCCGGGTGGCGATCTCGGCGAAGGTGGTGGCGAACATGCTCACCTCGGTGGGCGTGAACCGGATGCTCACGATGGACCTGCACGCGGACCAGATCCAGGGGTTCTTCGACATCCCGGTGGACAACGTCTACGCCACGCCGATCCTGCTGGGCGACCTGTGGAAGCACGAGTACGGCAACCTCGTGGTGGTATCGCCGGACGTGGGAGGCGTGGTACGCGCCCGGGCGATCGCGAAGCGGCTCGAGAGCGATCTCGCGATCATCGACAAGCGCCGCCCGCGGCCGAACGTCTCCACGGTGATGAACATCATCGGCGACGTGGACGGCAGGACCTGCGTGATCATGGACGACATGGTGGACACGGCCAACACGCTCTGCGAGGCGGCCCGTGCGCTGAAGGAGCAGGGAGCCGAGCGCGTCATCGCGTACTGCACGCACCCGGTGCTCTCGGGGCCCGCGGTGAGCCGGATCGAAAGCTCGGTCATCGACGAGCTGGTGGTGACGGACACCATACCGCTCAGGCCCGACGCCGAGGCCTGCGCGAAGATCCGCCAGATCAGCGTCTCCGAGCTGCTCGCCGAGACGATGCGCAGGATCTGCGAGGAGAGCTCGGTGAGCTCGCTTTCGTGGAGTGAGGAATTCGCCCGGCTTCCGGCAACGGAGGCGGGCAAACGGGGTGAGGGGGCCGATTCCCCCTCCAATGGCGGGGTGCCTGGTCGCGGGGCCCCGCCGAATATGGAGCAACACATGAAGATCGACATCAAAGCCGAACCGCGAAGCCTGCAGGGAACGGGTGCGAGCCGCCGTCTGCGTCGCGAGTCCAAGGTGCCCGGCATCCTCTACGGCGCCGGCAAGGACGCGCAACCCATACAGCTCGACCACAAGGAGCTCTTCTTCAAGCTGAAGATGGAGGCCTTCCACGCCTCCATCCTCGACATGGAGATCGGCGCCGAGAAGGCGCAGGTGCTGTTGCGCGACTACCAGATGCACCCTTTCAAGCAGATGATCCTGCACGCGGATTTCCAGCGGGTCGACGCGAAGCGCAAGCTCCACGTGAAGATCCCGCTGCACTTCCTGAACCAGGAATCCGCACCGGGCGTGAAGCTCGCCGGCGGCGCCATCCAGCACGTGATGAACGACCTGCTCGTCTCCTGCCTGCCGAAGGACCTGCCGGAATTCATCGAGGTGGACCTGGGAGAGCTGCAGGCCGGGCACTCGCTCCACATCTCCGGGTTGAAGCTCCCGGCGGGGGTCGATTCGGTCGCGCTCTCCAAGGGCGATGACCTGACGGTCGCGACGATCGTGATCCCGCGCGTGGCGACGGCGGACGAGGAAGCGGCGGAAGCTGCGGCGACCACGGTGGCGCCGTCCGCGGCCGACGTGCCGACCTCGGCACAGAAAGCGAAGGAGGAGGAGCCCGCCAAAGAAGCGGGGAAGGGCGGCGGCAAGGACAAGGACAAGGACGACAAGAAGAAATAGCGACCGCCCGGGGCGCTTCGAGCGAGCCTCACGGATGCGCCCGCCGTCACCGGCGGGCGCGTTCGTTTCGGGGATCCGCAGCGCACCGTGCCTTTCCGGAAACCTCCCATGGAACCCATCCGCCTCATCGTCGGCCTCGGCAACCCCGGGCGCGAGTACGAGCGGACCCGGCACAACGCCGGGTACCGGTGGGTCGACACGATCGCGCACGCTCGCGGCGCGCGCTGGGCGAAGGAGTCGAAGTTTTCCGGCTGGGTGGCCCGGGTGACGCAGGGCGGGCAGGACTTCTGGCTCCTGAAGCCCGCGACCTACATGAACGAGAGCGGGCGGAGCGTGGGCGCTTTCCTGCGCTTCCACCGCATCGAGGCGGCCGGGATGCTGGTGGTGCACGACGAGCTGGACCTTTCGCCCGGCACGGTGAAACTCAAGTTCGGCGGCGGCACGGGCGGGCACAACGGGTTGCGGGACATCGACGAGGTGCTGGGCACGCGCGACTTCTGGCGGCTCAGGATCGGCATCGGCCACCCGGGCCACAAGGACGCGGTGGCCGACTTTGTCCTCCACGAAGCCAGGCGCGAGGAGCAGGAAGCGATCGATCCCGCCTTCGACCGCAGCCTCGAACTCCTGCCGCGCATCGCGAGCGGGCGGCTGAACGACGCCACCACCTGGCTGCACACCCTTCCCAAATCCGAAACGGACGACCCCGCAAAGGCGGGAGCCGCCCCGAAGAAAGCCGAGCCATGACCCTGCAATGCGGCATCGTCGGACTGCCCAACGTCGGCAAGTCCACCCTGTTCAACGCGCTCACCAAGGCGGGCATCGCCGCGGAGAACTATCCCTTCTGCACGATCGAGCCCAACGTGGGCGTGGTCGAGGTGCCGGATCCGCGCCTCGCGAAGATCGCGGCGATCGCGAAGCCCCTGAAGGTGATCCCGGCCATCGTGGAGTTCGTCGACATCGCCGGGCTCGTGGCCGGCGCCTCCAAGGGCGAGGGGCTCGGCAACCAGTTCCTCGCCAACATCCGCGAGACCAACGCCATCGCGAACGTCGTGCGCTGCTTCGCCGACGACAACGTGGTGCACGTGGCGGGCAAGGTGGACCCGATCTCCGACATCGAGGTGATCCACACGGAACTCGCGCTCGCGGACATGGCGACCGTCGACAAGCTGCGCGAGCGCACCATCAGCACGGCGCGCTCGGGCGACAAGGAGGCGGTGAAGCTCGTGGCGGTGCTCGAAAAGGTGCAGAAAGCCCTGGACGGCCTGCATCCGGTGCGTGCGATGGGGCTCTCGGCCGAGGAAATGGAACTCCTGCGCCCGCTCTTTCTCCTCACCGCCAAGCCCGCGCTCTATGTCGCGAACGTGGAGGAGCACGGCTTCGAGGGCAACCCGCTGCTCGAGCGGGTGAAGGAATACGCCGCGAAGGAGGGCGCGCCCGTTGTCGCCATCTGCGCGAAGCTGGAAAGCGAGATCGCCGACCTCGCGGGCGCGGACAAGGAGATATTCCTTGCCGACATGGGCATGCACGAGCCGGGACTCGACCGCCTCATCCGCGCGACTTTCGGCCTGCTGGGCCTGCAGACCTACTTCACGGCCGGCGAGAAGGAAGTGCGCGCCTGGACGATCCACAAGGGCGACACGGCGCCCCAGGCTGCCGGGGTCATCCACACCGATTTCGAGAAGGGATTCATCCGCGCGGAAGTCACGGCCTACGATGATTTCGTCTCGCTGGGCGGCGAGAAAGGCGCGAAGGAAGCGGGCAAGATGCGGCTGGAGGGGAAGGAATACGTCGTGAAGGACGGCGACGTGATGCACTTCCGCTTCAACGTCTGACGGCCAGGGCGATCAATTGACCTTGGTGCGCAAATACCGGAAAATACACGGCTTTCCGGCGAGTTAGCTCAGTGGTTAGAGCAGCGGAATCATAATCCGTTGGTCCGGGGTTCAAATCCCTGACTCGCCACCAGTCCTCGATCGCCGGTCGGATTCCGACCGGCGATTTTTTTCGCCCGTTCGCCTCGAGTGCGATACTGCGGCCGGATCGAAACTGCCCGGCCCCATGACCGCGGCAAGGCCAAGAAAGGAGCGTGGATCGTGAGCAGCGACAGACCGACCCTGAACGTACCCTCGGGCGCCGAGTGGAAACCCGGCTTCGACCAGGCGAGCGCGACCGATGCGTGGATCGCCACCGTCCCCGCTTCCGACCGCGCGAAGTCGGATGCGTACTTCGAAGGCGGCTACTGGATCGAGTTCGGCGGTACGGTGATCGCGGTGCTGGTCGCCTGGCTGCTGCTCGCGAGCCGCGCCTCGGCGCGATGGCGCGACTGGAGCGAGGCGAAATTCCGGAGGCCATTCGCCGCGACGCTCCTCTATGCCGCAGGGTTCATGCTCGCGTGGGCGCTCCTCATGCTTCCGTGGGACTTCTACACCGGCTACATCCGCGAGCACCGCTTCGGCATGTCCAACCACGACCTCGCGGGATTCCTCGGGGACTGGGGCAAGGAGCTTGGCGTGAGCCTGGTGCTGGGATCGCTCGCGATCGCGGGCATCTACGCCGTCGTGCGGCGCGTGGGACGCCGCTGGGTCGCTTGGGCAACGGGGGTCACGGCGGCTTTCCTGGTGGTGATGATCGTCATCTCGCCGGTGTTCATCCGGCCGCTCTTCAACGACTACCACCCGCTGGCGGCAGGGCCCCTGCGCGACCGGATCCTCGCGCTGGCCGCGGAGAACCGCATCCCCGCCAAGGATGTGTACTGGTTCGACGCCTCGCGGCAGACCAAGCGCGTGAGCGCAAACGTCTCGGGGCTCTTCGGCACGATGCGGATCTCGCTGAACGACAACCTGCTCAACGGCGCCTCGGAACCGGAGATCGCCGCGGTCATGGCCCACGAGATGGGCCATTACGTCCTGGATCACGGCCTGAAGCACGTGCTCTCGTTCACGCTGGTGATCGGCTTCGGGTTCTGGATCGTCGACCGGAGCTTCGGCGCCATCCGGCGTCGATATGGCGTTCGCTGGGGCGTGCGCGGCCTCAATGACACGGCGGGGCTGCCGCTCGCGCTGGCGATCCTGACCGTCGTGCTCTACGTGCTGACGCCGGTGACCAACTCGATCATTCGCGTAGCCGAGAACGATGCCGACGCCTTCGGGCTCGAAGCGGCCCGCGAGCCCCAGGGCTTCGCCGCGGTGGCGATGCGGATCTCCAACTACCGCAAGATCGCGCCGTCCACGCTGGAGGAAATGGTCTTCTTCGACCACCCGAGCGGACGCACCCGAGTGGAGCGCTCGATGCGCTGGCTGGCCACGCACCCGCCCAAGGCGCCTTGAGCGCCGGGCGCGTCTGCGGCGAGTCCGCTCAGCCCGCGCGTGCCTTTGCCGCCTCGACCGCCTTCGCCGGGTGGAGGAGATTGCGCCGGCCGTCGGCCGTCTTCTCCGCCGTCTTCACGATGATCGCGATGATCTCGGCAGGCTTCAACTTCGGGTTCACCGCGAGCATCTTCGCCGCGAGCCCCGTCACCTGCGGCGAGGACATCGACGTGCCCGAAAGTGCCACCCGGTCTCCGCCGGGCAAGTAGCTCTCCACCTGGTAGCCGTTGGCGTGCACCTTGACGGTCGGTCCGTAGCTCGTGAACGGCGCCTCGTCTCCAGACTTGTCCACCGCGCCCACGGTTATCAGGTTGGGCAGCACGAAATCCGCGGGAATGGCTTCCGCGAAAGTCGAATACTGGTTCGCGTTGCCGGCCGAGGTGACGAAGAGGATCTCCGGCGCGCTCCTGAAGGCGTCGATGAGCCCCTGTTTCTGCAGGTCGAAGTACTCGCGGGCGATTTTCTTCCGCTCCTCCGGGGTCTTGCCGATGTTGCAGAGTTCCAGCTCCTGCTCGATGCCGCTCACTGTCCCGCCCCAGCTCATGTTCACGACGCGCACGCCGTGCTTCCCGAGGAAGTCCACGTAGGCGCGCGCATTGCGCACATTCTTCTCGGCCAGCGCGCGGCTCGGGCAGGGGTCGGGCAGCAGCTTGTAGCCGAACTCGATGCGGGCGTTCAGGAGGCGCGCATAGGGGTTGCCCGCCATGGCGATGCCGGCGACGTGCGTGCCGTGGGTGAAGTTGCCCGCGAGGCCCAGCTCCTCGACGACGCTGCGGTACTCCTCGCGCTTCAGCTTCGAGAGAAGCGACTTCACCTCGCTCGCCTCGGGGCTGTCGATGTTGGAGCGCAGATCCGAGAGCCCCTTGATGCGCGACTTCATCGCCGGCACGCGGTCGCGAAGCTCCGCCGGGATGGGCATCATCGGGCTCTTCGACGGTTTCTCGTACACGTCGAAGGCGATAAACGCGGGCTTGCCGTCCTTCGCGAGCACCACGCGCTCGCCGAAGAGCTTCGTGTCGACGCCGCTGTCCCACACGGCGATCGTGACGGGCGGGTAGCCGCGGCCCTTCGCGAGTTCCACTTCGCGCGCGGCCCAGATGTCGGGCTTCTCGACCTTGTTCGCCGCGAGGTAGGCGGTGTAGGTCTCCATGAGCACCTGCTTGAGGGGCAGCCGCGCGACCAGCGCGAAGCGCGCGCCGATGATGGCGGGCGCGAACTCCGAGCTCAGCTTGCCGCCCGCCTTGTCCACCACGGGTTGCAGGCGGTCGCGGACGTTGCCCATCACGAGCGCCTCGCCGATGATCTCGGAGACGCTCTTGGCACCCTTGATGTCGTTCTCGATCACGGCGTAGGGAAGCTTCGCGAGTTCCGCGGCGACGAGGCGCCCTACTTCCTTCCGGTAGGCTTCCGAGGTGATGTTCCCCGCCTTCGCCTGGGCCGCGATCATCGCGCGCATCTGCATGCCCGAGACCAGCTTGTCGGAGGGCTTTTCCTCCAGGGCGCGGATTTCCTCGGAGCGGCGCGCGGCGTCCGCAAAACGCCCTTCGAGAAAGTCGATGCGCGCGAGCACGCCCAGGAGGTCGCGCTGGGCGGACTTGTCCGCGATGTCGTGCCCGTCGAGGACGGACTGGCTGTCGCGCCGGACTTCGGCGGCGAAGCGCGCGAACTTCGCCTCGTCGCGCACCAGGTCCTCGAGCTTGCCCGCGATCGAGTAGGAAAAGCGCGGCAGGTCGGCCGCGCGCTCGATGCGTTTCTTTCCTTGCGCCGCGGCGTTGGCCGCCAGGAAGAAAGCCAGCAGGAAGAACAGGGATTTCTTGAACATGGGGATCACCCTCCGGAAGCTGCGGCCGCCGGGTCGTGCCCTGGGCCGGAAGGGGGCGATTATAGCGGCGCAGGCGTGCCCGCGCGCCGGCGATCCGGTAGAATCGCGCCTCCCCGATTGCCCAAGCCGCCTGCCCGGATTGAACCTCCGCGACCCAGGCGATACGCCATGACCGAACCTGCCCGGAAAGTCTTCATTCGCACCTTCGGGTGCCAGATGAACGAGTACGACTCGGACCGGATGGCCGACGTCCTGGCGGCCGCCGACGGATACCGGAAGACGGACGACATCGAGGACGCGGATCTCATCCTCTTCAACACCTGCTCGGTGCGCGAGAAGGCGCAGGAAAAGGTGTTCTCCGACCTCGGCCGCCTGCGCCCGCTCAAGCAGGCCAGGCCGGGTCTCCTGATCGGCGTGGGCGGCTGCGTGGCGAGCCAGGAGGGCGAGGAGATCGTGCGCCGCGCACCGTTCGTCGACGTGGTTTTCGGGCCGCAGACGCTGCACCGGCTGCCGGCGCTGCTCGCGGGCCGGAAGGAGACCGGCCGCGCACAGGTGGACATTTCCTTTCCGGAGATCGAGAAGTTCGACCATCTGCCGCCGGCACGGGTGGAAAACGCCAGCGCGTTCGTCTCCATCATGGAGGGCTGCAGCAAGTACTGCAGCTTCTGCGTCGTGCCTTTCACGCGCGGCGAGGAGTTCTCGCGGCCGTTCGAGGACGTGCTGCGCGAGGTCCGGGAGTTGGCCGCCGCCGGCGTTCGGGAAGTCACCCTCCTCGGCCAGAACGTGAACGCCTACGCGGGCACCATGGCCGACGGCGAGCCCGCGGACTTTGCGCTCCTGCTCGCGCACGTCTCGCGCGTCGACGGCATCGAGCGGCTGCGCTACACGACGTCGCACCCGCTCGACTTCTCGCAGCGTCTCGTCGAGGCCTACACGAAGCTCCCGAAGCTCGTCTCCCAGGTGCACCTTCCCGTGCAGTCGGGCTCGGACCGGATACTGGCCGCCATGAAGCGCAACTACACGGCGATGGAGTACCGGTCGATCGTGCGGCGCCTGCGCGCGGCGCGGCCGCAGGTCTCCGTCTCGAGCGATTTCATCGTGGGATTTCCCGGCGAGACGGAAGTGGATTTCGAGCAGACGATGCGGCTGGTCGAGGAAGTGCGCTTCGACGGCGCATTCAGCTTCGTCTACAGCGCGAGGCCGGGCACGCCCGCCGCGAGCCTTCGCGACGACACGCCGCACGCGGAGAAGATCGACCGCCTGCAGCGGCTGCAGCGGCGCCTGCAGGAACTGTCCGAGGAATACTCCGGCGCCATGGTCGGCACGCGCCAGCGCGTGCTGGTCGAAGGGGCGTCGAGGAAGAGCGCCGCCGACCTTGCCGGAAGGACGGACAACAACCGCGTGGTCAACTTTCCCGGAGATGCCGGCCTGATCGGCCGCTTCGTGGACGTCGACATCACGGCCGCACTTCCGCACAGCCTGCGCGGCCGGGTGGCACTGGCCGCATGACCGAACCGTGAAACCCCGCGATACACCTTTTCCGGCGACGTGGTATTTTCCCGCGCTTTCCGGGCCCGCCTAACAGAGGACTCCCATGAACGGCATGCTGCGCACCCTTTCCCTCGCCACCGCTTTCGCCATCGCTTCCAGCGCTTTCGCCCAGGCGCCCAACGGGCCCGCGGGCAACGCGGCGCCCGCAGCGGGAGCGCCGGCAGCCGCCCCCGGGGCGGCGGCCACGCCCCCCGGGCAGCCGAAACCGTACAAGGACGTGCTCAAGGACGCGAAGGCGATCCCCGGCTACTTCACGCTGCACCAGAAGGACGAGAAGGTCTGGATCGAACTGAAGCCCGAGCAGTTCGACAAGCCCTTCTTCTTCTCGATGAACATCCCGCGCTCCGTCGGCGAGCGGGGGCTGTACGGCGGCCAGATGGCGGGCCCGTGGTTCGGGCCGACGGTGGGAAGCCAGGTCGCCGTGTGGAAGAAGATCGGCAACCAGGTGCAGCTCATCGCGAAGAACACCGAGTTCTTCGCGCGGGAAGGAACCCCCCAGGCGCGCTTCGTCGAGGAATCGTTCTCCGACAGCCTCATCGCCTCGGCCGCGGTGGCCGCGCAGCCCCATCCGGACACGAAGGCGGTGATCGTGGAGGGCAATGCGCTGCTCTTCGGCGACCTGCCGGGGTATTCGACGCAGATCGAGCAGGCTTTCCGCATGCCCTTCGCCCTGGACGCGAAGAACACCAGCTTCAGCCGCGTCACCAACACCGAGAACCTCACGAGCCTGCAGGTGAACGCGCACTTTGCGGTGCCGAAGATCGCGGCACCACCGCTCACCCCGCCGCCGACACCCACGCCCCCGCCGCCGAAAGTCACGCCGGATCCGCGCAGCTTCTTCGTGGGCTTCCAGTACAACTTCATGCCGCTGCCGGAGGTGCCGATGGCCGCCCGCCCGGCCGACGAACGGCTCGGGCACTTCACGGTCTCGCGGGTCGACTACACCGACGACCTGTCGCCGAAGCCGCGGTTGCACTTCGTCAACCGCTGGCGCCTGGAGAAGAAGGACCCGAAGGCCGCGGTGTCTGAGCCGAAGCAGCCCATCACCTACTGGCTCGACAAGAACGTCCCGGAAAAGTACCGCAAGAGCGTCACGGCCGGCGTCCTCGAGTGGAACAAGGCCTTCGAGAAGGCGGGCTTCGCCAACGCGATCGTCGTGCGCCAGCAGACCGAGCAGGACGACTTCGACACGATGGATTCCCGCCACGCCTCGATCCGCTGGTTCACCGGCGCCGACATCGGGTTCGCCATCGGGCCCTCGCACATCGACCCGCGCTCGGGCGAGATCCTGGACGCGGACATCGGCATGTCGGACGTCTTCGGGCGCGGCGCACGGCGCCTGGCTTCCGAGGACCTCGCCCGCGTGTTCGGCGACGAGCCCCTGGCCGAGCCCCATGGGCATCGCGCCGCCCGCGGCTACCTCGCTTGCGACTACATGAACGAGTCGTCGCGGGAGCTGCACTTCGCATTCGACCTGCTCGAGGCGCGCGGCCTTTCCATGGACAGCCCCGGAGCCGAAGCGCTGGCCCAGGACTACGTGAAGGACGTGATCATGCACGAGGTCGGGCACACGCTCGGCTTCCAGCACAACTTCCGCTCCTCGGGCATCTACACGTTGAAGCAGCTCCAGGACAAGGCGTTCACGAAAGCGAACGGCATCACGACGTCGGTGATGGACTACACGCCCTTCAACCTCGCGGTGAAGGGCGAGCCCCAGGGCGAGTACGCCATGAGCACGCTCGGCCCCTACGACTACTGGGCGGTCGAGTACGCCTACCGCGAGATCGACGCGGCCTCCGAGAAGGAGACGCTTGCGAAGATCGCGTCTCGCTCCACGGAGCCCGCGCTCGCCTTCGCCAACGACGATGATGCGGGCTACGGCACCGAGGCGATCGGCATCGACCCGGACGTGAACCGCTTCGACCTCGGCGCCGACCCCATCGAGTACTACCGCCACCGGCTGAAGATATCCCGCGAGCTCTGGGACCGGTTGCAGTCGATGACGCTCGCCCCGGGCGAGAGCTACGAAAGGCTCACGCGCAGCTTCACGAGCGGGTTCTCGCAGCTGGCCCGGGTGGCTCCGCTCGCCGCCAAGTACGTGGGCGGCGTTCGCCACCTGCGCGACCGCGCCGGTTCCGGCCGCCCCGCCTACGAACCCACGCCGGTCGCGAAGC
The DNA here is from genome assembly GCA_016708825.1 of Betaproteobacteria bacterium. GTDB lineage: Bacteria > Pseudomonadota > Gammaproteobacteria > Burkholderiales > Usitatibacteraceae > FEB-7. The sequence goes on from JADJEZ010000003.1 coordinate 89,608, forward strand.
AGCGCGAGGCGCTCGCGATGATCACCACGGATCTGCTCCGCGCCGACAGCTTCCGCTTCCGGCCCGAGTTCGTGAGCCGGATCGGCATCGATCATTTCGACCGCCCGGCCAACCCGGACATCTCGATCGCCGCGGCGGTCCTCAAGGTTCAGAAGGCGGTACTCGACCACCTCATGGCCGACGGAGTGGCCACGCGCATCCTCGACTCCCAGGACAAGGTCGCCGACAAGGCGAAGGCGATTCGCCTGTCCGAGGTCTACGACACCCTGCAGGGGGCGATCTGGTCGGAGCTCGCGAGCGGGCAGGACATCTCCGGCATGCGCAGGAACCTGCAGCGCGACCACCTGCGGCGCGTCGCCGGCGCGCTCGTGAAGCCCGCGCCCACCACGCCGGCAGACGCCCGCTCGCTGCAACGCGAGAACGCGCTCGAGCTGCAGCGCCGGATCCGCGCCGCGCTCGGCAAGGGCGGCCAGTCGAAGGAAGCCAGGGCGCACTTGAACGAGAGCCTCAACACGCTCACCGAGGCGCTCAAGGCGCCGCTGCAGCGGTCGGCCGTATGAGGACCGCGCGCGCGACACGCGGATTGCTGGCCCTCGCGGCGGCGGGGCTGGCCTCCTGCGCCATGCTGCCGGCGCCGGAAGCTCCGCCACCGGCGAAGCCCGCCGCCCCTGCAGCCGCGGCCAAGCCGGCCACCCCTCCCGGCTCGCCTGCGCCCTTCGCGACGGTGGTGAAGGAGGCGACGGAGACGCCGGGCTTCTTCGCGCTGCACCGCAAGGACGAGAAGACCTGGATCGCCATCCGCCCCGAGCAGTTCGAGCAGCCGTTCTTCTTCACCTGGAACATCCCGTCGAGCGTCGGCGAGCGCGGCCTTTACGGCAGCCAGATGGGCGGGGCGCGCCTCGCCGTGTTCCGGAGAATCGGCAACCAGGTCCAGTTGATCGCGAAGAACGCCCAACGATTCGCCGCAGCGGGCACGCCCCAGGCGCGGTTCGTGGAGGAGAGCTTTTCCGACAGCCTCATAGCGTCCGCGCCGGTCGCCTCCGCCCCGCACCCGGAATCGAAGGCGGTTCTCGTGGAGGCGAACGCGCTCCTCTTCGGCGACATTCCCGGCTATCTCACGCGGCTCGAGACCGCGTTCCGGCTCCCTTACGCGCTCGACGCGAAGAACACGAGCTTCCCGGGCCGGCAGCTCCGAGCGGATGACGACGCTCCAGGTCCGCGCGCATTTCTCGGTCCCGAAGATTCCGGCGCCGCCGCTCAAGCCCGCCCCGGGCGCGCCGCAGCCCACGCCGCCCAAGTCCGTGCCCGACCCGCGAAGCGTCTTCGTGGGGTTCCAGTACAGCTTCGCGCGGCTCCCCGACGAGCCCATGCGCCCGCGGGCGGCGGACGAGCGCGTCGGGCACTTCACCACCGCGCGCTTCGACTACACGGACGATGTCTCGCCGAAGACGCGCGTGAACTACGTGAACCGCTGGCGGCTGGAGAAGAAGGACGCGAAGGCCGCCGTGTCCGAACCGAAGGAACCGATCACCTTCTGGATCGACCGGAACGTGCCCGAGAAGTACCGCCCGGCGGTGGCCGACGGCATCCTCGAATGGAACAAGGCCTTCGAGAAGGCGGGCTTCCGGAACGCGATCGTCGTGCGCCAGCAGACGGAGCAGGACGACTTCGACACCATGGACGCCCGGCACGCGTCGGTGCGCTGGTTCACCGGCGCGGACCTGGGCTTCGCCATCGGCCCGTCGCACAAGGACCCGCGCACAGGCGAGATCCTGGACGCGGACATCGCGACGGGTTACGGGTTCACGAGGGGCCCGCGCCGGGTCGTGGCCGAGGATCTCGGGCACGCCGGCTCCGCCGAGCCGGTGGCGGCTTTCGTCGCCGACCCGCTCGAGGCGCACCGCGCCGGGCCGGACGGCCTGCACCTCGCCTGCGGGTACGCCTGGCAGTCCGCGCACGAGCTCGAGTTCGCGATGGACCTGCTCGAGGCCCGCGGCATCGGCTGGGACAGCCCCGAGGCCGACGCGCTCGCCAAGGCGAACCTGAAGCGAAACGTCATGCACGAGGTGGGCCACACGCTGGGCCTCAGGCACAACTTCCGCTCTTCTTCCGTCTACACGCTCGCGCAGATGCAGGATCCCGCGTTCACGAAGGTCAACGGCGTGGTGGCCTCGATCATGGAGTACTCCCCGCTCAACATCGCGCTCGCCGGCGGGAAGCAGGGCGAGTTTGTCTCCGGCACGATCGGTCCCTACGACTACTGGGCGATCGACTACGCCTATCGCGAGCTCGATCCCGCCGACGAGAAACGCGAACTCGCGGCCATCGCCGCGCGCTCGACGGAGCCGTGGCTCGCCTACGGCACCGACGAGGACGCGGGATACGGGAAGCTCTACGCGGGCATCGATCCCGAGGTCAACCGCTTCGATCTCGGCACGGAGCCGCTCGCGTACTACCACAAGCGCGTGCGCCTCTCCCGCGAGCTGTGGGACCGCATCCAGGGTCTTGCCCTCGCTCCCGGCGAGAGCTACGAACGCCTCACGCGCAGCCTCGAGAGCGGGCTGCGGCAGGTGGCGGGCGTGGCGCCGCTCGTGGCGAAGTACGTGGGCGGCGTTCGCCACCTGCGCGACCGCGCCGGGACGAACCGCCCGCTCTACGAGCCGACGCCGCCGGAGAAGCAGCGCGAGGCGCTGGCACTCCTGGCGAAGGACCTCTTCCAGCCCGCGAGCTTCGCCTTCAAGCCGGAATTCGTGAGCCGCATCGGCATCGACCACTTCGACCGCCCGCGCAACCCCGACTTCTCGATCGCCGCGTCGGTCCTGAACGTGCAGAAGGCCGCGCTCGACCAGCTCCTGGACGACCAGGTCGCCGTGCGCATACTAGGCGCGCGAGAGAAGTCGGCCGATTCCGCGAAGGCGTTCACGCTGCACGAACTCTACGCGACCCTGCAGGGCGCGATCTGGTCGGAGCTGGAAAACGGCCGGGACATCCCGCGCATCCGCCGCAACCTCCAGCGCGAGCACCTTTCGCGCCTTGCAGGCGCACTCGTGAAGCCTTCGCCCGCGGCGCATCCCGATGCGCGGGCCCTGCAGCGCGAGAGCGCGGTCGACCTCGAGCGGCGCCTGCGAGCCGCGGTGGCGAGGCAGGGGCGCTCCGCGGAAGCGCGCGCGCACCTGAACGAGAGCCTGCACACCCTCTCCGAGGCGCTCAAGGCGCCGATGGCGCGCGCCGGCGTGTAGGGCCCGCGCCCCGCGCCACCGCTACAATGGGCCTGCCGGTCGTCCCGGCAGGCCCATTCCATGACCGCCCCGTGAAGAACCAGACCCAGGAAATGGCGTTCACGCCCGTCGACAACGCGCGCCTTTCCATGCTGTGCGGCGCCCTCGACGAGAACCTGCGCCAGGTCGAGACCGCGCTCGACGTGTCGATCCGGCGCCGGGCGGAACGATTCAGCATCACCGGCCAGGCGGCGCAGGTCGACCTCGCGGTGCGCGCGCTGCACAAGTTCTACGACCTCGCCGCGAAGGAACTCCTGGTCGAGGACATCCAGCTCGGCCTGGTCGAGATCGCGAGATCGCCCCAGGAAGGCGCGCCGGAGTCGCCCGCGCTGCGCCTGCCGAGGAAGAGCGAGCTCACCGCGCGCACTCCCCGCCAGGCCCAGTACCTGCAGCAGATGCGCACCCACGACATCACCTTCGGCGTCGGCCCCGCCGGAACCGGCAAGACCTTCCTCGCGGTTGCCGCCGCCGTCGATTCCTTCGAGCGCGACGCCGTGAAGCGCATCCTCCTCACCCGGCCGGCGGTGGAGGCGGGCGAGAAGCTGGGCTTCCTCCCCGGAGACCTCGCCCAGAAGGTCGATCCGTACCTGCGCCCGCTCTACGACGCGCTCTACGACCTCATGGGCTACGACAAGGTGAACCGCCTCTTCGAGCGGGGCGCGATCGAGGTCGCGCCGCTCGCCTTCATGCGCGGGCGCACGCTCAACCACTCCTTCATCATCCTCGACGAGGCGCAGAACACGACGCCCGAGCAGATGAAGATGTTCCTCACGCGCATCGGCTTCGGCTCGAAGGCGGTCGTGACGGGGGACGTCACGCAGATCGACCTCGCGCGCGGCCAGACTTCCGGGCTCGTCGACGCCAGAAGCGTCCTCACCGGCGTGCGCGGCATCGCCTTCACCATCTTCCAGTCCGAGGACGTGGTGCGCCACCCGCTGGTCCAGGCGATCGTCGACGCCTACGAGCGCCGCTCCGGCAAGAAGACGTGAGCGGCCGGGACCTGACTCTCGTCGTGCAGCGGGCCTCGCGGGCCCGCCACATACCGGGAGATGCGGTGCTTCGCGCGTGGGCGCGGGCAGCGCTTGCGCGCCGGGCCGCCGTGACGGTGCGCTACGTGGCCGAGACCGAGGGCCGGCGGCTCAACCGGGCGTTCCGCAGCAAGGACCGCGCCACCAACGTCCTCACCTTCATCTACGACGACGCACCGCGCGGAGAACTCGCCGGCGACATCGTGATCTGCGCGACGGTGGTGGCGCGCGAGGCCCGCGGCCAGGGCAAGGCCGTCCAGGCCCACCACGCCCACCTCCTCGTGCACGGATTGCTGCACCTGCAGGGCCTCGATCACGAGCGGGAGGAGGACGCCCGGCGGATGGAGCGGCGCGAGCGCGCGATCCTGCGCCGGCTGGGATTCGGCGATCCCTACGCGGCGGGGTAGGCGCCCGCCCATGGCCCCGAGCCGGGTCTGATAGAGTATCCCGGACCCAAATCCCCGCATCCCCGCATCCCCGTATGGACGAACCTCCCAAGCCGAGCCTCCTCGAGCGCCTCTCCTCTTTCCTGCTGAGGGAGCCCGAGGACCGGGACCAGCTGGTGGAGCTGCTGCATTCGGCCTTCGAGCGCAAGATCCTCGACGCGGACGCGCTTTCCATGATCGAGGGGGTGCTGCAGGTCTCCGAGATGCGGGTGGCCGACGTGATGATCCCGCGCTCGCAGATGGACATGATCGACGTGGGGGAGAGCCCGGAGAAGTTCATTCCCCACGTGATCGAGACGGCGCACTCGCGCTTCCCGGTGTGGGAGGAGAACCGCGACAACGTGATCGGCATCCTTCTCGCGAAGGACCTGCTGCGCTTCTACGCGGAAGCCGAGTTCAGCGTGCGCGACATGCTTCGCCCGGCGGTGTTCGTGCCGGAGTCGAAGCGGCTGAACGTGCTGCTCAAGGAGTTCCGCGCCAACCGCAACCACATCGCGATCGTCGTGGACGAGTACGGAGGTGTCGCGGGGATCGTCACCATCGAGGACGTGATCGAGCAGATCGTGGGCGACATCGAGGACGAGTACGACTTCGACGAGACCGAGGACAACATCCTCGCCGACCGCAACGGCCGCTTCCGCGTGAAGGCCGTCACCGAGATCGCCGACTTCAACGCGCACTTCGGCACCGCGTTCGCGGACGACGATCACGACACGGTCGGCGGGCTCGTGCTCTCGCGTTTCGGTCGCCTGCCCAAGCGCGGTGAAACGGTGGTTATCGACGGAATGGCCTTCCACGTGATCCGGTCCGACAGCCGCAAGCTCCATTCGCTGCTGGTCGAGCGGCGCAGCGTTTCGACTCCCGCCGGGGAAGGCGGGTGACCGCGGCGGGCGCGCCGCCGGTGCGCTCCGCCGCCCATCTACTCGCCTGGGGTGTCGCGCTTCCGGCCGCGGCGGGGGCGGCCGCGGTGCTGGGTTTCGCGCCCTTCTACGCGTGGCCGGTGCCCATCGCCTCGCTGGCCGTGCTCTTTCTCGCCTGGTCCCGCAGCGGCTCGCCCCTGCAGGCCGCGATCTCGGGTTGCGCATTCGGCCTGGGACTGAACCTCGCGGGCGTTTCGTGGGTTTTCGTGAGCCTGCACCAGTTCGGCCACATGCCTGCGGTGCTCGCCGCGGCGGCCACGTTCCTTTTCTGCGCCTACCTCGCGCTCTTTCCCGCGGCGGCGGGCTGGGTCGCGCACCGGCTCTCGCCGCCCCGAACGCCCTTCGCGCTGGCTGCGATGCCCGCCGCCTTCGTGCTCTGCGAATGGGTGCGCGGATGGCTCTTCACCGGGTTTCCGTGGCTCGTCGTCGGTTACTCCCAGGTGCCGGCGAGCCCCCTGGCGGGATACGCACCTGTGCTGGGAGCGTACGGCGTATCGCTCGCCGCGGCGATTGCGGCGGCGTTCCTGGCCGCGTTTGCGGGGAGCCCGGCGTGGTCGAGGCGCAGGGCTGTCCTCGCGGGCGCGTTCGTCGCCCTGCTCGCGGGCGGGGCGGCGCTTCGAGCCGTCGCGTGGACGTGGCCGTCGGGCGAGCCGGTTCCGGTCGCGCTATTGCAGGGAAACGTCCCGCAAAGCCTCAAGTGGCGCGAGGACGTCCGCGAGCGCACGCTGCGCGACTATTTCGCGCAGGCGGTGCAGAGCCCCGCGCGGGTCGTGATCCTGCCGGAGACCGCGTTGCCCGCCTTCCTGGACCTGCTGCCCGCGGGCTACCTCGACGCCCTGCGCCAGCACGCCCGCGAGCACGGGAAGGACATCCTCGTCGGCGCGGTCGAGCGCAATGCCGCGGGGGGAAGCTTCGACTACTGGAACAGCGTGGTGCGCATCGGGGCAGGAGCGCAGGCTTCGTACCGCAAGCGCCACCTCGTGCCTTTCGGCGAGTTCATCCCGCCGGGGTTCGGATGGATTCTCGCGGTGCTGAAGATCCCGCTCACCGACTTCGCGCACGGCGAGGCGGGCCAGGCGCCCCTCGCGGCGGGCGGCACGACCTGGGCGGTGGCGATCTGCTACGAGGACATCTTCGGCGAGGAACTCATCGCCGCCCTGCCGCAGGCGGGAGTGCTTCTCAACGTGAGCAACGACGCGTGGTTCGGGGAATCCCTCGCGGCCGACCAGCATCTCCAGTTCTCGCAGATGCGCGCGCTCGAAACCGGCCGCTGGATGGTGCGCGCAACCAATACGGGCGTGACCGCCGCCATCGACGGGACGGGCAGGGTGGTCGCGAGGCTGCCGCAGTTCACGCAGGGAGCGCTCGCGGCGAGCCCCGTTCCGCACGCGGGCGCCACGCCCTTCGTGCGCTGGGGCAATCTCGCCGCGCTCGCGCTGGCGGCCGCGGTGCTCGCCGTCGCAGCGCTCAAGCGGGCGACGCTGCGCTGACCGTCGCCCCGGCAAGCCGGGCGCGCACGATGAACTGCAGCGTGCAGTACTCCTGGAATTCGGCGTGGGAGAGGTTCTCGATCTTCAGGCGCCCGGCCTGCAAGGTGACGTTCGTCTTGTCGCGATTGGCCTCGTAGATCGCGGCGAAGCGGGGGTCGAGATGGCAGCCGACGTCGTCCACCGCGAAGCCGGTCTCGAGGAAAAGGCTGCGGATGTCGGCGAGCGTGAAGAACCGGATGTGCGTGACGTCGAGGAGGCCCTGGGCGTCGTAGCGCCAGGTGCCTGCGTTGTGCAGTTGCTCGTGAATGAACAGGTTGCGCACGTTGGGCAGGCACGCCGCGACCTGCGCATCCGCGGTGAGCAGGGGCCGGATGCGAAGCAGGGCGCGCCAGGGGTCGTAGAGGTGCTCGAGGACGTCTCCAGCGATCACGGTGTCGATGGTTGCGTCGCCAATGCCCTCGGCGGCGAAGTCGATGTCCTCCAGGCGCTTCTCGATGACCCGGTCGATGCGCGTGCGCGCGATCCCGGCGGCCTGTGCGTTGATTTCGATGCCGGTGTAGTGAACGCCGGGAAAGCGCTCGCGGACCAGCGCGCCCAGGCGTGCCGCGGCACAACCGAGCTCGAGGACGCGCCGCGGCGGGCGGCGAAGGCTCGAGGCGAGCGCCTCGTTCAGGCCGGAGAAATAGGCCGGCGGCGGGACGCAATCGGGGCCGAGGCAGGTCTTCCAGGCCGGCGCTTGCGCTGGAATCGATTGCGCATTTCCGGCGGGTGCGGACATGCGGCGAATTCTAGCAGGGAAGGTCCCTGCACCCCCCGGGAAGCCCGTAAAATGACGAGCTTTCGGGCCGCCCATGATTACCTTTCAGGACATCATCCTCCGCCTCCAGTCGTACTGGGGAAGCCGCGGTTGCGCCATCCTGCAGCCCATCGACATGGAGGTGGGCGCGGGGACCTCGCACACCGCGACCTTCCTGCGCTCGCTGGGACCCGAGCCCTGGAGCGCGGCCTATGTCCAGCCTTCGCGCCGGCCCAAGGACGGGCGCTACGGCGACAACCCCAACCGGCTGCAGCACTACTACCAGTTCCAGGTGGTGCTCAAGCCTTCGCCCACGGACATCCTGGAGCTCTACCTGGGGTCCCTCGAATCCCTGGGCTTCGACCTGAAGGCGAACGACGTGCGCTTCGTCGAGGACGACTGGGAGAACCCGACGCTGGGCGCCTGGGGGCTCGGCTGGGAAGTGTGGATGAACGGCATGGAGATCACCCAGTTCACCTACTTCCAGCAGGTCGGCGGCCTCGATTGCAAGCCGATCACCGGCGAGATCACCTACGGCCTGGAGCGGCTCGCCATGTACCTGCAGGGCGTGGAGAACGTCTTCGACCTCGTGTGGACCGAGCGCAAGGAGGGCGGGCGCACGCAACGCCTCAGCTACCGGGACGTCTTCCACCAGAACGAGGTGGAGCAGTCGACCTACAACTTCGAGGAGTCGGACACGGAGTCGCTGTTCCGGCATTTCGGCGACCACGAGAAGGGCGCGAAGCACCTGATGGCGAAGCAGCTCGCGCTCCCGGCCTACGAGCAGGTGCTCAAGGCCGCGCACACCTTCAACCTCCTGGATGCGCGCGGGGCCATTTCGGTCACGGAGCGCGCCACCTACATCGGCCGGATCCGCACGCTCGCGAAAGCGGTCGCGCAGAGCTACTTCGAGTCGCGCGAGCGGCTGGGATTTCCCATGCTCGGGAGCGCATCGTGACGATGCTGCTGGTCGAGCTCCTCACCGAGGAGCTGCCGCCACGGGCGCTCCAGCGGCTGGGAGAGGCATTCGCCTCGGGAATCGAGGCGGGGCTCGGCAAGCGCGGGTTCCTGGAGGAGCCTTGCGAGGCCAGGGCTTACGCCACGCCGCGCCGGCTGGCGGCGTCCCTCAGCGCGGTTCGCGCCGCCACGCAGCCGCGGGCGGTGGAGGTGAAGCTCATGCCCGTGGCGGTCGGCCTCGCGGCGGACGGAAGCCCCACGCCGGCGCTGCTGAAGAAGCTTGCCGCGTCGGGCCTGGAGGGCACGGAGCCCGCGGCCCTCAAGCGGCGCATGGATGGAAAGTCCGAGACCCTGTTCGCCGAGGCGATGGCGCCATCGGTGGCGCTCGCCGAGGGACTCCAGGCTGCGCTCGAGGAAGCCATTGCGGGATTGCCCATCCCCAAGGTGATGAGCTACCAGTTGGCCGACGGCGTCACGACGGTGCAATTCGCCCGGCCGGCGCACGGGCTCGTGGCATTGCACGGCACCGGGATAGTGGATGTCGCCGTGCTGGGCCTCACGGCCGGTCGCGTCACGCACGGCCATCGATTCCAGGGCGCGCGCGACATCGCGCTCGCGAACCCGCAGGAGTACGCGCGCAGGCTGTCGGACGAAGGCGGCGTGATCGCGGGCTTCGCCGAGCGCCGTGCCGCGATCCTCCAGGCGCTTACCGAGGCCGCGGCCCGCGAAGGCGCCAACCTGGGGCCGCAGGACGACTGCGCGGCGCTGCTCGACGAGGTGACGGCACTGGTGGAGATGCCCACGGTGTACGCGGGCCGCTTCGAGCGCGAGTATCTCGCGGTGCCGCAGGAGTGCCTCATCCTCACGATGCGGCAGAACCAGAAGTACTTCCCGCTCTTCGAGCCGGACGGCAAGCTCGCCGAGAAGTTCCTCCTCGTCTCGAACCTGCGCCCGGCCGACCCGTCCCGCATCGTGCAGGGCAACGAGCGCGTGGTGCGCCCGCGCCTGGCCGATGCGCGCTTCTTCTTCGAGACCGACCGCCGCACGAAGCTCGCCGATCGCGTCCCGCAGCTCGCGACCATCGTCTATCACGGCAAGCTCGGGACACAGCTCGAGCGCGTGGAGCGCTTGCGCAAGCTCGCCACGCGCATCCAGGCGAAGCTGCCCCGAGGCGCCCGGGGCATGCCCTACGCGGACCGGGCCGCACTGCTCGCGAAAGCCGATCTCGTGACGCTCATGGTGGGCGAGTTCCCGGAGCTGCAAGGCGTCATGGGCAAGCATTACGCACAGGCCGACGACGAAGAGCCCTCCGTCGTGCGCGCGATCGAGCAGCACTACTGGCCGCGGTTCGCCGGGGACGATCTTCCCGACGGCGACGTGAGCATCGCGGTCGCGCTGGCCGACCGGCTGGACGCGCTCGCCGGGCTCTTCTCCATCGGGCAGGCGCCGACGGGGGACAAGGATCCGTTCGGCCTGCGGCGGGCCGCGCTCGGGGTGATCCGGATTCTCGTCGAACGCAAGCTCGACCTCGATTTCCACGAGCTCACCCGCCTGGCCGCCGAGCCGTTCGGTGGCGAGGGGGCGCCGGAGCTCGAGGACTTCGTCTACGACCGCCTGCGCGGCTACCTTCGGGATTTCGGATTCACGACGAACCAGGTGGAGGCCGTGGTGTCGCAGCGGCCCGCGCGTTTCGACCAGGTGCGCGCGAGGCTCGATGCCGTGGCGGCGTTCGCGAAGCTCCCCGAATCCGACGCGCTCGCCTCGGCCAACAAGCGCGTGAAGAACATCCTCGACAAGTCGGGGGCGCTCCGATGGAATCGACAGCTCGCTCCTCGCGCAGGACGAGGAGCGTCGCCTGCACGAGGCGATAGCGGCCATGACGCCTCGCGTCGACGCCAGTGTCGCGGGCGGGGATTTCCCGGCCGCGCTCATTGTTCTCGCGGGCGTGCGCGCCGACGTCGATGCCTTCTTCGACAAGGTCCTGGTGAACGCGGAGGACCTCGCCGTGCGCGCCAATCGCCTTTCACTGCTCACCGGCCTGGAGAGGCTCCTGAACCGCGTGGCCGACATCTCGCGGCTGGTTGCCTGACGATGAAACTCGTCATTCTCGACCGCGACGGCGTCATCAACCAGGACAGCGACCGCTACATCAAGTCGCCGGCGGAGTGGCAACCCATCGCGGGCTCCATCGAGGCGATCGCGAGGCTGCACCAGAGCGGGTTCCGGGTCGTGGTGGCCACCAACCAGTCGGGCATCGGCCGCGGGCTCTTCGACATGGCGACCTTCAACGCGATGAACGACAAGATGATGGAGATGGTGTTTCGCCAGGGAGGCCGGATCGACGCGCTCTTCTTCTGCCCGCACACCGACGCCGAGAACTGCGGCTGCCGCAAGCCGAAGACCGGGATGTACGAGGAGATCGCGGCGCGCATGCACACGGACCTGAAGGGCGTGCCCTGCGTGGGGGACGCGATGCGCGACCTCGAGGTGGCGGCGGCGGTCGGCGCACAGCCCATCCTGGTGCTCACGGGAAAGGGCCGCAAGACCAACGAGGCCGGCGGGCTGCCGCGCAAGACGCTGGTATTCGCGGATCTCGGGGAAGTCTCGCGCCACCTGGTGGCCGCCGCCAAATGACGGCGCTCCGGTCGGCGCTCTTTCTCGTCGGCGCGGTCCTGGTGACCGCAGTGTTCGGCGTGCTGGTGCCGCTCTGCGGGATCGCGAGCTATCGCGCGGCGCTCTACTGCGCGCGCATGTGGGCGCGGTGGCTCATCCGGTGGGTGGAGTGGTCCTGCGGCATCCGTTGCGAGGTGCAGGGCATGGAGAACGTGCCGGCCGGGCCTGCGATCATCATGGCCAAGCACCAGTCCGCGTGGGAGACGCTCTACATCGAGGCGACTTTCCCGTACCAGTGCTGGATCATCAAGCGCGAGCTCGTCTGGCTGCCTTTCGTGGGCTGGGGGCTGGCGGCGGTGCGCTCCATCGCGATCGACCGCGCGAGCGGCCAGGCCGCGCGCGAGCAGATCGTCCAGGAGGGCGCGAAACGAATCGCCCAGGGCCTGTGGGTGTCCATCTTTCCCGAGGGAACCCGCGTCGCCGTGGGTAAGCGCGGCCGCTACGGCATCGGAGGGGCCACGCTCGCGACGCGAACGGGAACGCCGATCCTGCCGATCGCCCACAACGCCGGCGAGTTCTGGGGCCGCTACGCCTTCCGCAAGCGGGCAGGGACCGTGCAGGTGGTGATCGGGCCGGTGATCCAGGCCGCCGGGCGCGACACCCTGTCAGTCAATCGCGAGGTCGAGGAGTGGATCGAGGGCGAGATGCGCCGCTTGAACCCGGAGCGCTATGCCGGTGCGTGAGGAGGTCGCGCGGGAACCGCGCTCGTTGCTGATCGCGGGCGAGCCGCTCGACTACCTGCTCGTCCGCCGTCGCGGGCGCCGGGGCGTGGGGCTCAAGGTCGACGAAGCGGGGCTCACGGTGAGCGCGCCGCTGTCGGTTCCGGTCGCTCGCATCGAGAAGATGCTGCTCGAGAGCCGGGCATGGGTCTTCGGCAAGCTCGAGGTGTGGCGCAGCCGGCAGGTGCCGGTGCAAAGCTGGGACGACGGCGCGAGCCTTCCCTATCTCGGCGAGCCCCTCACGCTCCGGCTGGCGACCGGGAGGCGCGCGCCGGCCGTGATCGACGGTGCCGAGCTGCGCGTGACCGTGCCGGAGTTGGGCGAAGAGGCCGTGCGGAAAGCGGTCGTGGCGTGGTACCGGAAGGCCGCCCTCGCCCACCTCGCCCACCGCGCCTTCTTCTTCTCGCGCCTGGCGGTCCTCGCCCCGCCCCGGGTGATTCTCTCCTCCGCCCGATCGCGCTGGGGCAGCTGCAACAGCCGCCGCGAGGTGCGCCTCGCATGGCGCCTCGTGAAGGCGCGCCCGGCCCTGGTGGACTATGTCGTCTGCCACGAGCTCGCCCACCTGCGCCACATGAACCACTCGCGCGAGTTCTGGGCCGAGGTGGGGCGGATGTGCCCGGACTACCGGCGGCTTCGCGAGGAACTCGAGGCCACCGACCATCTCCACCGATCCTTCTGAGGAGGAAAGCATGCGCATCCTGCACACCATGATCCGGGTCGTCGACCTCGACCGTTCCCTGCGGTTCTACACCGAGGTCCTGGGCATGAAGATCCTGCGCCGCAAGGACTTCCCCGACGGCAAGTTCACCCTCGCCTTCGTGGGCTACGGCGAGGAAGCCGACGGCGCGGTGATCGAGCTCACCCACAACTGGGAGACGAAGTCCTACGACCATGGCACCGCCTTCGGGCACATCGCCATCGCGGTGCCTGACGCGTACCAGGCCTGCGAGGGCGTGAAGAAGCTCGGGGGGAAGGTCACGCGCGAACCCGGCCCGATGAAGTTCGGCGGCAGCGTCATCGCCTTCGTCGAGGACCCGGACGGCTACAAGATCGAGTTCATCCAGAGGAGCTAGGAGGCGGCCGCCGCATCGGCAAGTGCGACGAACTGCGCCACCGACAGCACCTCGCCGCGCAGTCCCGGGTCGACGCCCGCCCGGGCGAAGACCGCCTCGCCGGCGAGGGCGCGCAGCGCATTGCGCAGCGTCTTGCGGCGCTGCGTGAACGCCGCCATCACGATGCGCGCGAAGAGGGCCTCGTCGCGGGCAACGAGCCGGTCTTCTCCGAGCGGTTGCATGCGCACGACCGCCGAGTCGACTTTCGGCGGCGGGGTGAAGGCGCCCGGCGGGACGCGAAACGCGAGCGAGATGGCGAAACGGTACTGCAGCATCACCGTGAGGCGCCCGAAGTCCGGCGTCCCCGGCGCGGCCGCCATGCGCTCCACCACTTCGCGCTGCAGCATGAAGACGCAATCGCGGATGCGCGATGCGAAGGCCGCCACGTGGAAGAGGAGCGGCGTCGAGACGTTGTACGGAAGGTTGCCGACGACGCGAAGCCCGGTGGGCAGGCCCGCGAAGTCGAAGTCGAGGGCGTCCGCCTCGTGCACGACGACGCATTCGGGCTCGAACCGGCCCCGCAGCGCCGCGGCGAGGTCGCGGTCTATCTCGACGACGTGCAGCGGCCGTACGAACTTCGCCAGGCGCTCGGTGAGCGCACCGGGCCCCGGGCCGATCTCGAGCATCGCCTCGCCCGGGGCCGGCGCGATTTCCGCGATGATGCGATCGAGGTAGTGGCGGTCGGTCAGGAAGTGCTGGCCGAGGCGCTTCTTCGGTCTCGGCAGCACCCGGGCACCTAGGGGCGCGCGCGCCGCGCGAGGTCGATGGCGAGCGTGATGGCCGCCTCGAGACTGCCGCTGTCCACCGCCCCAACGCCAGCGAGGTCGAGTGCCGTGCCGTGGTCGACGGACGTCCGTATCACCGGCAGGCCGAGCGTCACGTTTACCGCATGGCCGAAGGACGCGTGCTTCAGGACCGGCAGGCCCTGGTCGTGGTACATCGCCACCACCGCGTCGGCGCGGGCGAGGACCGGGCCCGTGAAAAGCGTGTCGGCCGGCAGCGGCCCCTCGATCGCGAGCCCCTCGCCGCGAAGCGCCTCGAGCGTCGGGGCGATGACGTCGATCTCCTCTCGTCCCAGGTAGCCGGATTCGCCGGCGTGGGGGTTGAGCCCGGCCACGAGGATGCGCGGACGGGGGATTCCGAAGCGGTCCCGCAGGTCCCGGTCCACGATGCGCAGGGTCCGTGCGAGCCCTTCGCGGGTTACCGCGCCGGGTACCGCCGCGAGGGGCAGGTGGATGGTGGCGAGTGCGACGCGCAGCCCGCCGCCGACGAGCATCATCACCACGCTCGGCGTTGCCGTGCGTGCGGCGAGGTACTCGGTATGGCCGGTGAACGCCACGCCAGCCTCGTTGATCGTGGACTTCTGCACCGGCGCCGTGACCATTGCCGCGAATTCGCCCGCGAGGCATCCGTCGATCGCGCGGTCGAGGAGCGCGAGGACGTGGCGGGCGTTGGCGGCATCGAGACGCCCGGCGGTCACGGGAGCGGGCGCGGGCAGGTGCAGCACGGAGGCGGGCGCTGTCGAGCCGGGAGCGTAGGTGGGCAGGTCGAAGGGGAGCTTGCGCCGGTTGGCACGTTCGGCGAGGACTCCGCGATCGCCGAGGAACACGAGCCTCGCGGGGTAGCGCTTCGCCGCGACGATCGCGCAGAGATCGGGGCCTATGCCCGCGGGTTCGCCCGCCGTGACGGCGATGCGGGGCGTGGTGTCCATGGGCTTGCCGGGCGCTGCGGCGCCGGCCTCAGGTCTCGCCGAGGCGGTTCTCGACGAAGGCGCGGTCGCGGGTCTGGCGCAGCCAGTCCTGGTAGGCCTCGTCCGCCTTGCGGGCGCGCACGGTCTGGCGGGCGGCGAGCTTCTTGCGCTCCTCGCTCATCTCCTCCGTGCGACGCTCCAGGACCTGCAGGATGTGCCAGCCGAACGGCGTCTGCACGGGCTGGCTCAGCTCGCCGTCGCGCAGGCCGTTCATGGCGCGCTCGAACTCGGGGACGGTCTCGCCGGGCGAGATCCATCCGAGGTCGCCGCCCTTGGTGGCGGTGCCGTCCTCGGAATGCACGCGAGCGAGTTCGGCGAAATCGCCTCCCGCGGCGATCCGTTCGCGCAGCCGGGCGAGGCGCTCGCGGGCGTCGGAGTCGCTCGTGCCTTCCTTCGTCCGGATGAGGATGTGGCGCGCGCGGGCCTGGGTGACGGAGGCGGCCTTGTCCTTTCCCCGCTTCTCGAGGAGCTTCACGATGTGGAACCCGTTGGGACTTCTCAGGATGTCGCTCACGTCGCCGGGCTGGGATTTCTCGAGGGAGTCCAGGAAGAGCGTGGGAAGCCGTCCCGCCGCGCGCCAGCCCAGATCGCCGCCCTGGAGCGCGTCGGGGGCGTCGGAGAAGGTGGCCGAGATCTCGGCGAACGACGCTCCCTTGCGCAGTTCGGAAAGGGCCTGCAACGCGCGCCGCCGGCGGATGTCGATCTGCTCGGGCGTGGCCTGCTGCGGCACCATCACCAGGATGTGCTGCAGGCGGTACTCGGTGTCCCCGCCGCGCTCCTTGCCGATGCGCGCGAGCTCCGTCTCGATCTCCGCTTCGGTGACCACGATCTGGTTCTCCACCTCGCGCTCGCGAAGGCGCGAGAGGACCAGCTCGTTTCGCATGTCCTCGCGGAAACGGGAATAGCGGATGCCGTCGCGCTCGAGCGCCTGGCGAAAGCCCGTCATGGACATGTTGTTGTCGTCGGCGATGCGCTGGATGGTTTTCTCGATGGTCCCGTCGTCGATCTTCACGCCCGTCTCCTTGGCGAGCTGGACCTGGACCAGGTCGTTGATCATCCGCTCGAGAACCTGGGACTGGAGCGCCTCCGGCGCAGGCAGTTGCCCGCCGGCGCGCTGGAGCTGGGCCAATACGAGGCGCGTGCGCTCGGCGAGTTCGTTCTGGGTGATGACGTCGTCGTTCACGACGGCCACGATGCGGTCCACCGTGACCACGTTTTTCCCGCCGGGAGGCAGGCGCGTATCCAGGCGCGAAGCCGGGGATTGCTGGGCGAGCACCGCCGAGGCGGCCAACGCGGCAAGCAGGGCGGCGGGTCGAAGAAAGGGGTGCATGGTCTTCATCTGGGAATCTCGTCCGACCGGCGATAGCCGGAAATGTTCTGTCTGAGGGTCTCGAGCGGGTTGATGCCGATCCGCGACAGTCCCGAGAGCTCGAGCTGGATCTGGAAGGAAGTCGAGACCTGCTGCGTGGCGGTGATGAAGCGGTGCGCGACCGCGCGGATCTCCCAGCAGCCCGCATTATATTCGAAGCCCGCGAGCCCTTCGACGAGCTTCCTGTCGTCCAGGCTCCAGTTCCAGCGCCCCACGACGGACAGGGAGGCGCTCACGGGCCACTGGGCGGAAATGTCCACCTGCCGGATCTGGTCGCGCGTGAAGCGGTAGGCGGCATTCACGAGGCTCCCGGGGCGCGGGCTGTAGCGTGCCGCAATGTCGAGGCGGCGCGCGCGGCCGCCGTTCACGTCGTATTCGAGGCCCCCGTCGATCGAGAACGACGGCGTGGCCTGGCCCGAGACGAGTGCCACGAGGTTGGACCGGTCGCCTTCCCGCGGCGCGCTCCCCAATGAGACTCGCTGCGGGTCGAGGTAGTAGATCTGGCCGAGCGTGGCCTTCAGCCGCTCCAGCCCCGTGTCGGACTCCACGAGCCGGCTGGTGATGGCCACGGTCGCCTGGTTCGCGTCCCCGATCCGGTCGCCGCCGATGAAGCGGTTCTCTCGAAAAAGCGAGTTGGCGCCGAAATCCACCTCGGCCGTGGAGAAGTTCGGGAGACCGGACTGGTCCCGGAACGGCACGCGCAGGTAGAAGAGCCGCGGCTCGAGCGTCTGCTGGTAGCGACCGCCGCCGAAATCCCACTGCCGGTCGAAGTAGAGGCCGGCGTCCACGCTCGCGAGCGGAACGCTTCGGTTGGCGTCCGAGACGCCCTCGTCGTTGCCCGAGAGGTGATAGCGGGTGAAGTGGAATCCCGCCTTCGGGTTCACGTAGCCCCAGGCGCGACGAAACGGCCACGAGACCTGCGGGTAGGCTATGAAGCGCTGCCCGTTCACGAGAGTGGGGTGGCGGTAGTTGGTCAGCTCTCCGGAGACCATCCAGTCGAGACCGAACACGTCCTGCTTGAGTCCCGAGGCCACGAGCTGCGGCACCTGGCGGTAGGGCTCCGCGGCGGCCACGGCCGCGGTGGGGTCCTGGAGGGTCTGGTAGGCGACGGCGCGGGCCGACAGGGCCCAGGTGTCGTCCCCGTAGGCGAGGATCGCGTCGCGGGGAAGGCTCGTCTGGGAAGTCGCGGCGACCCGGGTCGAGAGGTCGCGGAAATAGTTGTCGTCCGATACCCGCTGCGCATTCAGTGCGAGCGCCCAGCCGCGCGGAAGGCTCTGCGCGTGCCTGAAGGCAAGGAGGTAGCGGTCGCGGTCCGCGATGGAGTCGTTGGGCAGGAACTCGACCTGCGCTTCCCCGGAGTACGCCGGCCGGAGGTACCGGTACTCGCCGCCGAGCTGCAAGCCGCGCTTGGAGAAGAGCTTCGGCGTGATGGTCGCGTCCTGGTTCTCGGCGATGTTCCAGTACCACGGCTGGGCGAACTCGAAGCCGCCGCGGCCCGACGAGCCGAGCGTGGGCGGCAGGAGCCCGGTCTTCCTCGCGTTGTTCAGGGGAAAGGAGAGCCAGGGCGAATAGAGGATGGGCACGCCGAGGAACCAGACAGTGGAATTCCAGGCAGTGCCCACCTGGCGCTTGCCGTCGATTTCCAGCTCGCTCACCTTGAGCGCCCAGTCGTCGCGGGGAACGGGGCAGGTCGTGTACTCGGCGCGCAGCAGCCGGCTCCTGTCCTCGCCCTCGAGGACGGCGCGCTCGGCGCTGCCCCGGGAGGCGCTGCGCCGGTCCTCGCGCATCGGAATGTCGAAGACGGGACTGTCCATTTCGCCGACCCCGTCGGAGATGCGGTAGACGAGTCGCGGGCCCGTGGCGGTGTCGCCGGAGCGCTCGAGGCGCACGTTGCCGGTGGCCACGGCGACGTCGGTTTCCAGCGAGTACTGCAGGAGGTCGGCGGCGATGGACGCGCCGCGCTGGCGAAGCGATACGTTTCCCGTGGCCGTGAAGCTCTTCGTTTCGTCGCCGGTGATGCGCTCGGCCGAGAGGAAGCGCACCGCGTCGTGCTCGACCCGGGGCGGCGGCGGCGCGAGCCTGCGGTCCAGCCGCAGGGGCACGCCTTCGTCGGCGAACGCCGGCGGGGCGCAGGCGAAGGCGAGGATGAGCGTGAGGGAGCGGCGGACCATCAGTCGGGAGTGCACGGACGCGATGCTAGAATCGGCAAGAATACACGCGAAAGCCGCACCGCCTTCACTCCCCATGGACCGCCTCGAGGCGCTCGACGCCTGGCTACGCGATGCCCTCGCAGGGCGCGCGTTCACGCGCGAGCCCGCCAGCGCGGACGCGAGCTTTCGCCGCTACTTCCGCGTCTTCTCGGGGGGCCGCACATGGGTCGCCATGGATGCGCCTCCGGAACGCGAGGACTGCCGTCCCTTCGTGAAGGTCGCGGCCCTCATGCGCGCGGCGGGCGTGCACGTGCCGGAGATCGTCGCGCAGGACCTTGCGCAGGGCTTTCTCCTGCTGACCGACCTCGGCCGGCAGACCTACCTGCAGGCCTTCGACGGCGCGAACGAGGCGCGGCTGTTCCAGGAGGCGACCGGCGCGCTCCTCGACTGGCAATGCGCGAGCCGCGAAGGGGAGCTGCCGCCTTACGACGAATCGCTGCTGCGCCGCGAGCTGATGCTCTTCCCCGAGTGGTACGTGGAGCGCCATCTCGGCGTGTCGCCCGACGCCGCCTTTCGCGAGGACCTGGAACTCGTGTTCCGGCGAATCCTCGCGTCGAACCTCGCCGAGCCCCGCGTGTTCGTGCACCGCGACTTCATGCCGCGGAACCTCATGGTGAGCGAGCCCGATCCGGGCGTCCTCGACTTCCAGGACGCCGTGTACGGCCCGATCAGCTACGACATCGCCTCGCTCTGGCGCGACGCGTTCGTGAGCTGGGACGAGGAGCGCGTTCTCGACGGGACGATCCGCTACTGGGAGGGGGCGAGGAAGCGCGGCCTGCCCGTTCGCGCCGATTTCGCGGACTTCTGGCGCGACGTCGAATGGATGGGGCTGCAGCGGCATCTCAAGGTGCTGGGCATCTTCGCGCGCATCCACTACCGCGACGGCAAGCCGGGCTACCTCGACGATGCGCCGCGGTTCGTGGCCTACGTCCGCCATGCCTGCTCACGTTACGGCGACCTCGCGCCCCTCGCGAGGCTTCTCGACCGGCTCGACGAAGCCGGCGGGCGCGCGGGACGGGTATCCTGACCGCCCCATGGCGAAGGCGAACCTCCCGGCTTTCATCCTCGCCGCAGGCCGCGGCGAGCGCATGCGACCACTCACGGATTCGGTTCCCAAGCCGCTCCTCACGGTTGGCGGAAAGTCCCTCATCGCGTGGCACCTGGAGAGACTGGCCGCCGCCGGGATCCACGACGTCGTCATCAACCACGCGCACCTCGGCGGGCAACTCGAGGAGGCCGTGGGCGACGGGTCGCGCTGGGGAGTGCGCGTGGCGTGGTCGCGGGAAGGCGTTGCGCTGGAGACGGCGGGCGGCATCGCGAAAGCGCTTCCGCAGCTCGGGCAGAGCCCCTTCGTGGTCGTGAGCGGCGACATCTACACGGAGTTCGATTTCGCCGGGCTCACGGACGCGGCCCGCGCGATCGCGCTGGACCCGCGCCGCCGCGCCGCGCACTTCGTGCTCGTCGACAATCCGCCTTTCCACCCGAGGGGGGACATGGGCCTCGCCGACGGGCGTGTGCGCCGCGAAGGGCCGCTCCTCACCTACGCCAACATCGCGGTGTTCCATCCCGCGCTCTTCGCGGGGATCGCGCCGGGCGCGCACCTGAAGCTCTTTCCGTGGGCATACCGATTCGTGGACGAGGGGCGCGTTACCGGCGAGCGGTTCGCGGGTGCCTGGGAGAACCTCGGCACGCCCGCGCAGCTCGAGGCACTGGACAGGAGGCTCACGCGATGACTTTCTACGTTCCTGCGCATTTCCGCGTCGACGATCCGGACACGCTCGACCGCTTCCTCGCGGCCAACGCCTTCGGCGCGCTCGTGAGCGCAGGCGCCTCGGGTCTTTCCGTGAGCCATATTCCCTTCGTCCCGGAACGCGGTTCGGATGGCAGGCTGCGCCTGCTGGGGCACGTGGCGCGGGCGAACGCGCACTGGCAGGAGCTGGAAGCCGCGGGCGAAGTCGTCGCCATGTTCGAGGGGCCGCACGCCTACGTCTCTCCCGGGTGGTATGCGCACCATCCGAGCGTGCCCACCTGGAACTACGCGGTGGTGCACGCGCGCGGCCGCGCGCGCCTGCTGCCTTCCGCGGCCCTCCCGGCGCTGCTCGACCGGTTGTCGCGCACCTATGAGGACGCGCGGACTTCCCCGTGGCGGATGGACAGCCTCCCGGCGGAGTACACGGCAAAGCTCCTCGATGCCATCGTCGGCTTCGAGATTTCGGTCGACCGGCTGGACGGCAAGTTCAAGCTGTCGCAGAACCGGCGCCGCGAGGACATCGAGGGCGTGGCGGCCGCGCTCGACGGCGAGGGGCAGGGCGCGCTGGCCGCGCTCATGCGCGCGCACGCGATCGGCGCCGCGGAATCCCGGTAGAATCGGCGGCCTCGCGCGCACGCGCCGCGCGCCTTGCCGGTGCCGACCATGAAGCTCGAAAGCCCCCATCGCAGCAAGCCCTTTCGCCCGCGTCGCGCGAGCCTCGCCCGCACGCTCGGCGAGGGCATCGTCATCCTGCCCACCGCGCCCGAGCGCACGCGCAACGCCGACTCCCACTACGACTACCGGTGGGACAGCGGTTTCTACTACCTCACGGGCTTTCGCGAGCCCGAGGCCGTTCTCGTGATCGTGCTCGGCAGGAAGCCGCGTGAGATCCTCTTCTGCCGGGAGAAAAACCAGGAACGCGAGATCTGGGACGGCTTCCGGTTCGGCCCGGACCTGGCGAAGCAGGCCTTCGGATTCGACGCAGCCCATCCGGTCTCGGAAATGGACGCGATGCTCCCGGACCTCATCGCCGACCAGCCGGTGATCCACACGCCCTTCGGCGCGGATCCGTCCTGGGACGCGCGCGTGTCCGGGTGGCTCAATGCCGTGCGCGCGAAGGTGCGGACGGGAGTCGCCGCACCGGCGGAGATACGCGACGTGCGCGCGGCGGTGAACGACATGCGGCTCTACAAGGACGCCCACGAGATCGCGATCATGCGGCGCGCAGCGGATATCTCCGGCGCGGCCCACGTGCGCGCGATGGGGGCAGCGGCGCCGGGAAGGCGCGAGTACGAGATCGAGGCGGAAATTCTCCACGAGTTCTACCGCAACGGAGCGCGCGCGGCGGCGTACGGCTCGATCGTGGCCGCCGGGGCGAACGCCTGCGTGCTGCACTACCGGGAGAACGCCGCGGAGCTGCGCAAGGGAGAGCTCCTCCTCATCGACGCGGGTTGCGAGCTCGACAGCTACGCCGCCGACATCACGCGAACCTTCCCCGTGGACGGCAGGTTCACCGCGGCGCAGAAGGACGTCTACGAACTGGTGCTCGCCGCCCAGGAGGCGGCGATCAAGGCGGTGAAGCCGGGCGCCGGCTTCGTCGACTACCACGATGCCGCCACGCGCGTGCTGGTGCGCGGCTTCATCGACATGAAGCTCTGCAAGGGAAGCGTCGACAAGGTGCTGGCCGACGAGTCGTACAAGCAGTTCTACATGCACCGGACCGGCCACTGGCTGGGGCTCGACGTGCACGACGCCGGCGACTACCGGCGCAAGGGCCAATGGCGAAAGCTCGAGCCCGGCATGGTGCTCACCGTGGAGCCGGGCTGCTATATCCGCCCGGCGGACAACGTGCCGAAGCACTTCTGGAACATCGGCGTTCGCATCGAGGACGACGTCCTCGTCACGGCGAAGGGCCGCGACATCCTCACCGCCGGTTGCCCGAAGCGCGTGGCCGACGTCGAGGCCGCGGTCCGGGGCTAGGCGGACGTGGCGGGCCCGGCGGATCGGGTCGACGTGGCGATCGTGGGCGCGGGCCCGGTCGGTGCCGCGCTCGCCGCGCTGATCGCGCCGACCGGCCGCTCGGTGCGCGTCCTCGAAGCGAGGGGCGGGCCGTCAGGCGACGCGCGCACGCTTGCGCTGTCGCAGGCGAGCCGCGACCTGCTGGAAAGCGCCGGCGGCTGGCCCGCCTCGGGCGTCACGCCGATCACCGAAATCCATGTCTCCCAGAAAGGCGGCCCGGGCCGCACGCTCATCACGGCGGCCGACCAGGGGCTCGCCGCGCTCGGGTACACCGTTGCCTATGCGGAGCTCGAGGAAATTCTCGCCGCGCGCCTCGCCGCGCGCATTTCCTGGGGTGCGGCCTGCGAGGCGATCGACCTCGAGGCCGGGATCGCAAGACTTCGCCTGGCCGGATCCGGCACCGTGGAGGCGAGACTGCTCGTGCTCGCCGATGGCGGCGCCAACGCACGGCGCATCCCGGGCCTCGCGTACTCGGAGAAGGACTACGGGCAGGTCGCGGTCACGGGACCGGTTCATGCGGACAGGCCGCATCGCGGGAGAGCCTACGAGCGGTTCACCTCACGAGGGCCGGTGGCGCTGCTGCCGGTCGGGGAGCGATTCGCCCTCGTCTGGACCGCCACACCCGCGGAGGCCGCGCGCATCCTTGCGCTCGACGACGCGGCCTTCCTCGCCGAACTCCAGGCGCATTTCGGCGACCGCGCCGGCCGATTCATCGCCGCCGGTTCGCGGGCGTCGTTTCCGCTGAAGCTCCGGAGCGTCAATACCACCATCGCGCTGCGCACGGTAATCGCCGGCAATGCGGCCCAGGCGATGCATCCCATCGCCGGGCAGGGACTCAACATCGGGTTGCGGGACGCCGCCGGCCTCGCGGGCTTGCTCGAGGAAGATCCGAAAGGCGATCCGGGTGCCGCGGCGCTGCTGGAGTCCTATCGCCTCGGGCGGAGGCGCGATGCGGGCAGGGGTGTAGCCTTCACCGACTTCCTGGTGGGCGCGTTCATGGATGGGCGCCGCCTGCCGACCTGGGGCCGCGGTATCGCGCTTACCGCGCTCGACATCCTGCCGCCGGCACGGCGGTGGCTGGCGGACCGGATGATCCACGGGGCGCCCCGTTCGTGAGCATCCGGGGCCGGTGAACGCGGGCGCAAACGGGCGGGGACGCATCCTCGTGGTTGGGGGAGGCGCCGTGGGCATGGCCTTCGCGGCGGCATGCGGAGATGAAGTACGCGTCCTCGAAAGCGCTCCTCCCCGGCCGGATGCCGACCCCGAACCCTTCGACATCCGCGTCTATGCGCTCAGCGCGGGGTCTCGCGCGTTCCTGCGCGAGATCGACGCCTGGCACCGCATGCCGGCGGAGCGCATCTCGGCCGTCACGCGCATGGAGATCTTCGGGGACGACGGCAGGAGCCGGCTCGAGTTCTCCCCGCCGGGCGGGAAAGCGCTCGCGTGGATCGCAGAGAGCAATCGCCTGTCGCGCGCGATCGAGGATGCGGCCCGCGAACGTGGCGTGGTGATCTCGAATGCCTGCCGGCCCGGCTCGATCGCCGTGCGTCCCGGCGGCACGGAGGTCGTTCTCGAAGGCGGCGAGGCAGCGGTCGGCGATGTCCTCGTGGGCGCCGACGGGGTCGATTCCTGGGTGCGCCGCGAGCTGGGCCTCGCGTCGGAAGAGAAGCGCTATGCGGAGACGGCGGTGGTTGCGCATTTCCGCTGCGAGCGGCCGGCGGCCGGGGTGGCCCGCCAATGGTTCCGCGCCGATGGAATCCTCGCGTGGCTGCCGCTCCCGGGGGATCGGATGTCCATCGTCTGGTCGGCTCGAGACGCGCTTGCCGAAGAACTCGCCGCCCTGGAGCCCGAGGCCCTTGCACGAAGGGTCCGCGATGCCGGCGGCGCGGCGCTCGGCGATCTCGCGCTCGACTCGGCCGTGGCACGGTTTGCGCTGCGTCTTGTTCGCGTGCCCCGCATCGCAGTGCAGGGTGCGGTGCTTGTCGGGGACGCGGCGCACGGCGTGCATCCGCTGGCGGGCCAGGGCGTGAACCTCGGATTCCAGGATGCAAGAAACCTTGCTCGCGAGCTGGGTGCGCGCTCGCCCCTCGAGCGTCCCGGGGACTTCGGGCTCCTGCGCCGGCACGAACGCGCGCGACGCGCGGACGTGGACGCGATGCAGTTCGTCACCGACCGGCTGGAGTGGCTTTTCGGCCTCGATGCCTCGCTCGCGGTGGCGGTGCGAAATGCCGGGTTGCGGGCAATGGATTCGACGGCCTGGGCCAAGCGGCTCCTCGCGAACCGTGCAATGCGATAATCCCGACCGCCTTCACCGGGAACTTCCCCGGCCGGCCACGGCCCAATCCCGGAACCTTCGAGACCCCCAATGAACCTCCTCGCTTCCCTTTCCGCTGCCTTCCTCGCCCTCGCGATATCCCTGCCGGCCCCGGCCCAGGATCTCGAGCGCGTGAAGTCCGAACTTCGCAAGAAGTTTCCCGATGCCCAGATCGAAACCGTCCGCAAGAGCGGCTACGGCGGACTGGTCGAGGTGACGGGGGGAGGCGAGGTCTTCTACACCGACGAGAAGACGACGTTTCTCCTGCTGGGCTCCCTCATCGACACGAAGACCCGGGAGAACGTGACCGAGGCGCGGGTGCGCAAGCTCTCGGCGGTGAAGTTCGAGACGCTTCCGCTCGATTCCGCGATCAAGATCGTTCGCGGAAACGGTTCGCGCCGCATCGCCATCTTCGAGGATCCAAACTGCGGCTACTGCAAGCGCTTCGAGCGCGACCTCGCGGGGGTCAGCGACCTCACGATGTACGTGTTCCTCTACCCGATCCTCTCGCCGGACTCGATGGAGAAGTCGAAGGCGGTGTGGTGCGCGCCGGACCGCGCGAAGGCCTGGCTCGATCTCATGCTCAAGGACGCGGTTCCCGCCGGTGGCGCGGCATGCCAGACCCCGATCGACACGATCATCGCCTACGGGCGCGAGAAGCGTATCAGCGGCACGCCGACGATCTTCTTCGAGGACGGCGAGCGCGTCCCCGGCGCGATGCCCATAGCGGCGTTCGAGAAGCGTCTCGCGGACGCGAAGGCATCCCGGCCCTGAAGTCGATGCCGGCGGCTTGCACCGGCAGCCCGTAGCAGGATCCTAGGATTTCGTCCCGGACGAAACCGCCGAGGGCGGCGCGTAGCCTTTCGGCAGCAGCACCCACATGCGCCCGGCCTGGCGCATCTTCCCCGCCTGGTTGCCGGCCCCGTCGCCGAAACCCCAGAAGAAATCCGCGCGCACGCCACCGTTGATCGCCCCGCCCGTGTCCTGCGCGACCATCAGGCGCGAGAGCGGCTGGGGCGAGTTGGGCCAGGTGGTGGCGAGGTAGACGGGCACTCCCAGCGGGATCACGCGGGGGTCGACGGCAATCGAGCGCTCCGCGGTGAGCGGCACGCCAAGCGAACCGATGGGCCCCGGAAGATCGCCGGGGAGTTCGCGGAAGAACACGAAGCTCGGGTTCTCGTTCATGAAACGCTGCACCTTCAAGGGATGGCGGCGCGCCCAGTCCTTGATTCCCTGCATCGAGGCGCGCTCGGGCGGAAGCTCACCCTGCCGGATGAGCAGCCGTCCCAGCGAACGGAAGGGGTGGCCGTTCTGCTCCGCGTACCCCACGCGCACGCGCTCGCCGTTGTCCAGCTGCACCTGCCCGGAGCCCTGGATGTGCAGGAAGAACAGGTCCACCGCGTCGTCGACCCAGGCGATCTCGAGACCCTTGAGCGGGGCTGGGTCCTTCTCTATGTCGCCTCGCGCCAGGTAGGGAACCACGCGGTTGCCCTCGATTCGCCCGCGCAGTCGCTTGTGCTTGAGATCCGGGTATACCGACGAGAGGTCGACGACCAGCAGGTCCTGGGGCACTCCGTAGATCGGGTAGCGGTACTTCGAGGTGCGTGCGCGACCGCCCCGCAATAGGGGCTCGTAGTAGCCGGTGACCATTCCGGAGGTCGACTCGTCCGCGTTGATCACCTGGTACGGGTCGAACTGCCGCTCGAAGAACTTCGCGATGCCGTCCTCCGGGGTGTCGGGGGCCAGGGATGCGGCGGCTTCGCAAACGGGCTGCCACGCCTCCTGCTTCGCGAGCGCGGCGCAGCCACGGACAAATGCCACGAGCGAATCCCGGAGCGGCTCCCGCCTCCAGTCGGGGATATCCATCCAGGAGGCGGGCTGCAGCCGACCGCGGTACTCGACCTCCGGAATGGGAGCGGGAACCGGTGCCGGCGCGGGTGTCGGGGCCGCGGGAGGCGCCGGCGGGCAAACGGGCTTCGGCGCGGGCGGGCAGATGAGCGCTTCGAGGGGCTTTCGGCGACCTTTCCGGCGGCGACGCACAGGACGCGACCAGGAGAGCGAGCCCGGCGCATACGAAAGCGCTCGCACGGCGCGCTGATAGGTGCGGCATGGGAAACGCTGCTACGACTCCGGCGAAAAGGACTCTGGGGGCGGCTCTATAATCCGGAACGGTCATGGTCGGGTTGGAGCGGAAAATGGTCTGGGTGTTCCTGGAAGTGGCGCTGGTGCTCGCGATCGCGGTGGGCATCGTCTGGTGGACGATGCCGAAGACGTCGAAACCGAAGGAAGGTGCGTGCCGCGCATCGTGCCCACCGCCGTCGGGATCGAGGAGCCGCTCGAATACTCGAACGTGTCGCCGGGCTTGAGCACCGGCTGTTCCCCGACCACGCCCATGCCGCGCACCTCCTGCACCTGGTTGTCGGCATCCGTGATGATCCAGTGGCGGCTCACCACCTGCGCCGAGACGCTGCCCGTGTTCGTGATGCGTATCGTGTACGCGAACACGAACCGGTCGTCCTCCTCGTCCGATTGGTCGGGCAGGTAGGTCGAGTGCGCCGTGACGGCGATGATGTATTTCTTCGGTTCCGGCATGGGTCGATGTTAGCAGGAAACCCGGGGCGAAAAACCGGGGCGAATCGCGTAGAATTTCGTTATCCGCCGCCCCTGAAAGCACCCTCATGTTTCGCATCGCCCCCAGCCTGCTTTCCGCAGATTTCGCGCGCCTCGGCGAAGAGGTGAGGGACGTGATCGCGGGCGGCGCCGACCTCATGCACTTCGACGTGATGGACAACCATTACGTCCCCAACCTCACCGTCGGGCCGCTGGTCTGCGAGGCGATCCGGCCGCACTGCAGCGTGCCGATCGACGTGCACCTGATGGTGAAGCCCGTGGACCGGATCATTCCCGACTTCGCGAAGGCCGGAGCGTCGATCATCAGCTTTCACCCGGAGGCGAGCGAGCACGTTGATCGCACGCTCGGGCTCATACGAGAAAGCGGATGCAAAGCCGGTCTCGTGTTCAATCCCGCCACGCCGCTCGCATGGCTGGACCACGTGATGGACAAGGTGGACCTCATTCTGATCATGAGCGTGAACCCCGGTTTCGGCGGGCAGTCATTCATCACGTCCGCGCTCGCCAAGGTCGCCGAGGCCCGGCGGCGCATCGAGGCGAGCGGCCGCGACATCTGGCTGGAGGTGGACGGCGGAGTGAAGGCGGACAACATCGCGGCGATCGCGAAGGCGGGCGCGGATACCTTCGTTGCCGGATCGGCCGTCTTCGGCGAGAAGGACCGCGGGGGTGCAATCCGCCGGATGCGCGAAGCGCTCGCCCGGGCGTGACGACGCGGGCCCCGGAAGGCCGTATCCGGGCCGCGCTGTTCGACCTGGACGGAACGCTCGTCGACACCGCCCCCGATCTCGCCGTGGCCGCGAACCGCATGCTCGCCGGCCTGGGGCGGCGCCAGCTCGACGAGGATGGTATCCGGGACTACGTCGGCAAGGGCGTGGTGAACCTCGTGCAGCGATGCATCGAGGCCACGGGCGGCGGTTCGGAGGAAGACCGCCAAATCGCGCTTGAAGCATTCGAGCGCCACTACAGTGCCGGCATAGCGGATCGCTCGCGACCCTACCCCGGCGTCGTCGCAGGGCTCGCCCTTCTCGAACGGGCCGGCATCCCCATGGGGTGCGTCACCAACAAGGCCGGGCGCTTCACGGAACCGCTGCTGGAGCTCACGGACCTCCGGCGTTTTTTCGGCGTGGTGGTTTCGGGGGACACCGTCGAGCGCAAGAAGCCCCATCCCGACCCGATGCTCCACGCGGCAGCGATGCTGCGCATTGATCCCCGGGAGACGCTGGTGATCGGCGATTCGCTGAACGACGTGCGGTCCGCGCGTGCCGCCGGGTGCCCGGTCGTGGTCGTCTCCTATGGCTATCGCGAGGGACTCCGCGTCGAGGAACTCGGCGCGGACGCAGTGGTGGCGAGCATCGAGGAAGCCGCCAGATCGATTACAATGGCGCCGTAAGCCCGGGCTCGAAAACCTACACGATCATCATGGCACCTCGCGGAACCCTGCTCGACTGGCGATGGCACAGCTGGCGCTGAAAGCGTCCCGCACCGCTCGTCCTTCGAACCGTACCGCGTGGTGAAACATGACTGAAAACGATTTCCTGGCGCTTGCCCGCGCCGGCTACAACCGGATTCCCCTCACGCTCGAGACGCTGGCCGATCTCGACACGCCGCTGTCGCTGTATCTCAAGCTCGCCAATGTCCCGGGTTCCTACCTGCTGGAGTCGGTGATCGGGGGTGAGCGCTTCGGCCGCTATTCGATCATCGGGCTCGCCTCCCGGGAGCGCATCGAGGTGGCGCGGGGCCGGGCGCGACTGATCCGGGATGGTCGCATCGCGGAAGAGCGGGATGCCGGCGATCCGCTCGCGTTCGTGGACGACTATCTCAAGCGTGTGGCCGCGGCCCCGCTTGCCTCCAGTCTTCGCTTCGCGGGCGGCCTGGCGGGATACTTCAGCTACGACACGGTGCGCTACATCGAGAAGCGGCTCGCGCACGACTCTCGCCCCGACCCGATCGGGCTCCCGGACATCCGGCTGCTGCTTTCCGACGAGCTGGCGGTAGTGGACAACCTGGCGGGAAAGGTCCATCTGATCGTCTACGCGGATGCCCGCGAGGCCGGCGCCTACGGGCGCGCCCGCGCGCGACTCGAGGAACTTCGCTCGAGGCTTCGCGGGGCCGCGTCGCTTCCGGAACACGTTCCACCGGGCGCCGTGCGGGCGCCGCAGTCCAACATCGGGGAGCAATCCTTCTACGCCGCCGTGGCGAGGGCCAAGCGATACATCACCGACGGCGACGTGATGCAGGTCCAGGTGTCGCAGCGCCTGACGCAGCCGTTTGCGGGTTCGCCCCTGAACCTCTACCGGGCGCTGCGCTCGATGAATCCGTCGCCCTACATGTTCTATTTCGACTTCGGCGACAGCCAGCTGGTCGGCGCCTCGCCCGAGATTCTCGTGAGGCGCGAGGCGGACAAGGTCACGCTCCGGCCCATCGCGGGAACCCGCAAGCGCGGCGCCACGGCCGAGAGGGACCTCGAGATGGAACGCGAACTCGTGGGCGACCCGAAGGAAAGGGCGGAGCACCTCATGCTCATCGATCTCGGCCGAAACGACATCGGCCGGATAGCGCGCGTCGGGAGCGTGCGCGTGACCGAACAGATGGCCGTGGAGCGTTACTCCCACGTGATGCACATGGTGTCGAACGTAGAAGGCGATGTGGAGCCCGGCCTCACGCCGATGGAACTGCTGCGCGCCACGTTTCCGGCGGGCACCGTGACCGGGGCGCCCAAGGTGCGCGCGATGGAGATCATCGACGAACTGGAGCCGCAGCGCCGCGGCGTCTATGCCGGTGCGGTGGGCTATCTCGGGTTCAATGGCAACCTCGATCTTGCGATCGCGATCCGCACGGGCGTCGTGAAGTCCGGGGAATTGCACGTGCAGGCCGCGGCCGGCATCGTCGCCGATTCCATTCCGGAGCAGGAGTGGCTCGAGACGCGCAACAAGGCGCGGGCGCTGCTCGCTGCGGCGGAGCTGGTGAACGCGGGGCTCGACGCCCCGGCGGCGTGAGGAGCCGACCATGCTGCTCATGATCGACAACTACGACTCCTTCACCTACAACCTGGTGCAGTACCTTGGCGAACTCGGCGAGGAGGTGCGCGTCGTTCGCAACGACGAGATCGGCGTCGGGGAGATCGAACGTCTCGCGCCTTCCCGGATCGTCATCTCGCCCGGCCCCTGCACGCCCAGCGAGGCCGGCATTTCGCTGCAGGTCATCGACCGGCTCGCGGGGAAAGTGCCCCTTCTGGGTGTCTGCCTCGGGCACCAGGCGATAGGCCAGGCGTTCGGAGGGCGCGTGGTCCACGCGAAGGCGCTGATGCACGGCAAGGTCTCGCCGATCCATCATTCGGGCAAGGGCGTGTTTCGCGGGCTTCCTTCCCCTTTCCAGGCAACCCGTTACCACTCGCTGGCCATCGAACGCGAGAGCTGCCCTTCCGAGCTCGAAGTCACCGCATGGACCGACGACGGCGAGATCATGGGTGTCCGTCATCGCGAGATGTCGGTACAAGGAGTTCAGTTCCATCCCGAATCGATTCTCACGGAGCACGGCCACGACCTGCTCCGCAACTTCCTCACCATGGAGTAGCCATGTTCACCGCCCACGAAGCGATCAACCGTCTTTGCGACAAGCGCGAGATCTTCTACGACGAGATGGTCGATCTCATGCGCCAGATCATGGAAGGGACCGTATCGCAGGTTCAGCTAGCGGCCATTCTCATGGGGCTGCATGTAAAGACGGAGTCGGTATCGGAGATCGCGGCGGCCGCGTCGGTGATGCGGGAGTTTTCCACGAAGGTGGATGCCTCCGGTCTCGAGCATCTCGTGGACACCTGCGGAACCGGTGGCGACAAGTCGCACACGTTCAACATTTCCACCACGGCGGCATTCGTCGCGGCCGCGGCAGGCGCGCGGGTGGCGAAGCACGGCGGGCGCTCGGTGTCGTCGAAGTCGGGTAGCGCCGACGCCCTCGAGGGGCTGGGCGTGAACCTGTCGCTGTCGCCGGAGCAAGTCTCGCTGTGCATGCGCGAAGTCGGGCTCGGGTTCATGTTCGCGCCGAGCCACCATCCGGCCATGAAGCATGCGGCGCCAGTTCGCAAGGAGCTCGGCATGCGCACGATCCTCAATATCCTGGGACCGCTCACCAATCCCGCGGGGGCACCGAACCAGGTCATGGGGGTGTTCCATGCGGACCTGGTCGGCATCCAGGCCCGGGTGCTCAAGCTCCTGGGAAGCAGGCATGTGCTCACCGTGCACGGCCACGACGGGCCCGACGAGATCACGATCACGGGACCCACGAACGTCGCCGAGTTGAAGCACGAATTCATCACGGAATACGTGGTGGAGCCGAAGCAGTTCGGGCTGGATACGGCTCCCATCGAGGAGATCCAGGTTTCCGGGCCCGACGAGTCGAAGGCGCGGGTCCTGGCGGTTCTCGCGGGAGAACCGGGTCCGTCTCGTGACGTGGTGCTCCTCAACGCGGCGGCCGCCCTCTATGTCTGCGGAATTGCGGAAAGCCTCTGGGATGGGGTGGCGCAGGCTCGGGAGGCTATCGTCTCGGGCGCCGCCAAGGCGAAACTGGACAGGCTGGTTTCCTTCACGCAAGCCTTTGCGAAGGAGGGAAGGCTTGACCGACATCCTTCAGCGGATCCTCGCCACCAAGCGGATGGAGGTGGATGCGGCACGGGCCGCCGTGCCGATGGTGGAGATCGAGCGGCGCGCACTGGCGGCTTCGCCGCCGAGGGGATTCGCTGCGTCGATGCGGGCTCGCGTAGCCGCCGGGAAGCCTGCTGTCATCGCGGAAATCAAGCGTGCGAGTCCCAGCAAAGGGGTCATCCGTGCGGATTTCGACCCGGCGCGCATCGCGGAATCGTATGCCGCCAATGGGGCTGCCTGTCTTTCGGTCCTCACGGACCGCGAGTATTTCGGGGGATCTCGGGCGGATCTGGAGGCGGCCAGGGCGGCTTGTGGCCTGCCCGTGCTCCGCAAGGACTTCATGGTCGATCCGTACCAGGTGGTGGAATCGCGGGCATGGGGTGCGGATTGCATTCTCCTGATCGTCGATGCCGTTCCGGACGCAACGCTCTCCCAACTCGAGGTCCTGGCGACATCTCTCGGAATGGACGTCCTCGTGGAATCCCACGACGCCGGCCAGCTGGACAGGGCGCTTGCGCTTTCCACAGGTCTCGTGGGGGTGAACAACCGGGATTTGCGCACTTTCGCGATCCGCCTGGAGACCTCGATCGAACTCGCGAAGCGAGTTCCGGCGGAAAAACTGTTGATTGCGGAAAGCGGAATTTCTACTCCAGAAGACGTACAGCGCTTGCATGACGCGAAAGTGAGTGCATACTTAATAGGGGGTTCGCTGATGGCGGCGGCCGACCCTGGATTGGAACTTGCCCGTCTTTTTTCACCCCCCGATGGGGCGTTGCATTGACGCAACAGCCCTAGGGGTTTGTTGCACATTTCCCACCCCCCCCTTGAGAGAAGGGCCCGGCTTTGGCATCATGCTACTGGCTTCTCAATGAATATCTGGGAGAAGTGCCAAGAATCGGGGCGAAGATCCCCTCGAGGTTCCCAAGCGCTTTCAAGTGAATTCGGCCTCACTTCAACAAAGGAGATTTTGATGAACAAGAAACTGATGGCTCTGGCAGTGGCTGGCGCTTGCGTCGCCCCGGCCGCCATGGCCCAGACCGCGAACCCCGTGACCCTCTACGGGCGCGTTTATGTGATGTTCGAGTCGGTCGAGGCGAAGGGCGGAGCAGCCCCGGTCGCCAGCCGTTCGCGCGTGAGCGATCAGTCGTCGCTTCTCGGCGTGCGTGGCACCGAAGACCTGGGTGGCGGCCTGAAGGCCTTCTTCCAACTCGAAACCGCGTTCAACCCCGAGTCGAACTCCACCACGTTCGCGACCCGCAACAGCGGCGTCGGCCTGCAAGGTGGCTGGGGCAGCTTCGTGATGGGTCGCTGGGACACGCCTTACAAGGTCGTGGGTTACGGCCCCGACATCTGGGGTGACCTGACGATCGCCGGCATCACGTCCGCCCTGCACGACCGCGGCAACTTCGACCGCCGCGAGCAGAACGTTCTCCAGTACTGGACGCCGACGTGGGCTGGGTTCTCCGCGAAGTTCGCCCAGACCGCCAACGAGGGCAAGACCGCCTCGCTGAACCCGTCGACCTTCTCGGCCAACGTGGTTTACGCCAAGGGCCCGGTCAAGCTCCAGTACGGCTACGAGAAGCAAAAGGACGTCTCGGCGACCGTCTCCAAGGAAGAAGGCAACGAGATCACCGGCGAATTCACCTGGGGCAGCTTCAAGCTCGCAGCCATGGTCGAGGAAATCAAGAAGACCGGTTCGACGAAGCAGAAGAACTGGCTCGCCAGCGCCCTGTACACGATGGGCAAGCACCAGCTCGCTTACCAGCACCAGGAGTCGAAGGACGGCGGCGTCACCGGCGCTGCGCTTCAGCCCGAGTGCGACATCGACTCCTTCGGCTACTTCTACAACTGGTCCAAGCGCTCGCAGCTCGTCGCCCTGTACACGAAGGTCGACAACAATGCGGCCGGTGTTTGCCGCTTCGGTGCCGGCCAGCTCGGTGGCACGGGCCAGGATCCGCAAGGCTTCGCGATCGGCATCAAGCACGTGTTCTGATAGGTTCCACAGAGCCGTACATAGCAGCAAGGGGCGCGGCGGAAGCCGCGCCCTTTTTCTTTTTGACAGCCGCTGGAGAAGAATTCCGGATGTTCACAGCGATCGATCGCGTCCTGATTGCGGCTGACAATGCCCTGCGCACGCTTTCAGGCGTTGTCACGCCATCCAGGGCGACGCCGGGAGAAGGCCAGGTGGGTGACTTGAAACCCGAAGAGGTGCGCCACGTCGCCGGGCTGATGCGCGTGGACCACGCTGGCGAGGTCTGCGCCCAGGCCCTGTACGCCGGTCAATCACTGGCTGCCAGGGACTCGCGTGTTCGAGACGCGCTCGACCGGGCGGGAGCAGAGGAGCGCGACCACCTCGCCTGGTGCGCCGAGCGCCTTCGTGAACTCGACTCGCGCCCCAGCCTCCTGTCACCGTTCTGGTACGCAGGGTCCTTCGCTCTGGGCGTCGTATCGGGCGCGACCGGCGATCGATGGAGCATGGGTTTCGTCGAGACGGAGCGCCAGGTCGAGAAGCACATCGATGGCCATCTTGATCGCCTACCCTCTGGAGATACGAGAAGCCGTGCCATTCTCCGACAGATGCGGGAAGATGAAATCAGCCATGCGAACACGGGCCGCTCGCTGGGTGCCGCGGAACTGCCGCGATCAGTCCGGGCAGCGATGCGGGTTGTTTCGAGGGTGATGACCGAAACGGCCTACCGTTTCTAGAGGCTCCGCGAGAGGGACTCAGGCTTCACGGATCTCGTAGTCCGTGGTTATCTCTGCGGTCTTGGCCAGCATGATGGTCGCCGAACAGTACTTCTCCTTCGACAGCTTGATCGCGCGCTCCACCTGGGCGGGGCGCAACCCCCGTCCCGTGACCACATAGCGCATGTGGATCCGCGTGAAAACCTTCGGCTCATCTGGTGCACGCTCTGCTTCCAGTTCCACCACGCAATCGACCAGGTCCTGTCGGGATTTCCTCAATATGTGAACCACGTCGATGGCGCTGCAACCGCCCGCACCCATCAGGACGAGTTCCATTGGGCGAGATCCCAGATTGCGGCCGCCTACGTCGGGCGACGCGTCCATGACGATTGCGTGGCCGCTGCCGCTCTCGGCGACGAACGTAATGCCTTCCACCAGCTTCACGCGCGCTTTCATAGCGATTCCCTGAGGTTCTGGGCCTCGAGCCAGACGTTGATGAGACTCCAGCCCACGGCGAGAAGGGCGGGCCCTATGAAGATCCCAATGAACCCGAACGAGATGGCCCCGCCGAACACCCCCAGGACCACGAGCAGCATCGACAGGCCGCCAGCACGGCTCATGAGAATCGGCTTGACGAAGTTGTCTACGGAGCTGATTACGAGAGCGCCGTAGGCGACCATGAAGATTGCCCATCCGGACTGGCCCTGTGCATAGAGCCACGCCGCGGCGCCGCCCCAAATGAGCACGGGACCCATGGGAATGAGGGAAAGGACGAAGGTCAATGCGGAAAGCAGCAAGGCTCCTGGAACTCCCGCGATGAGAAATCCGACCAACGCCACAGCCGCCTGGGCAAGTGCGGTGCCGATCAGGCCATAGACCACGCCCATGACGGCATTCCTCGCAGTCGATATGACGGCCATCCCGCGCTCCGAACCTGCGAGTCGAGTCATTCCGGATTGGACCAGCCGGGCAAGGTCTTCGCCGTCCCGGTAGAAGAAGAAGGCGACGAAGATTGCAACCAGGATCTGCAGCAGACCTTCGCCGGCGGCCGAGCCCGCGGCCAGGAGAAATCCTCTAGCCGGCTCGGCCATGCGCTTGCCCAATCCGACCAGCTCTTCGCGGCTGCCGATCAGCCGGTGCCAGTACTCGTCGATCCAGCTCCCCGCGTAAGGCAGGCCCGTCAGCCACGCCGGAAGCTCGATCGGTCCGCGGTCGAGAAAACCGCGAACCATGTCGATCACCTGTGCGGAGTTGGTCACGAGGCTGTACGCCACCAGCGCTACGGGAAGCGCGATGGCGAGCAGCATTCCCAGCGCAAAGAACAGGGCAGCCAACGCCCGCCGCCCGCCGAGGCGATCCTTCATCTATCGAAAGGCTGGCCAGGTCGACAGGCACAGAACGGCTGCGAAAAACAAGGCCGCGAGAAAGGGTCGGAAGACCAGAAAGCAGCCAATCACCAGAAGGGCTATGCCGGCTGCCTGTGCATATTGCTCGAAGCGTCTTGAGTCCATGGTGGTTCGCAGGAGAGGTCCATGAATTCTATCCGAGGGGCCCCCTTGCGTCCCCGGGGCTTCCATGCGCGCGGACTTTGACACAAGAGCCCGATTTCCTATAATTTCAGGTTCGCACCCCAAACAAGGGGCCCAAAGTATTTCCGGCGCTTCGCCGGAAGCACCCAGGGGCGCCACTACGAGAAGGATCATCATGAAGACTATCTCCGCCAACCCGCGGGAAGTCAGGCGGGACTGGTATGTCGTAGACGCGACCGACAAGGTGTTGGGGCGTCTCGCCGTCGAGGTTTCACGCCGGCTCCGCGGCAAGCACAAACCCGAATTCACCCCGCACGTCGACACCGGCGATTACATCGTGATCGTCAACGTGGAGAAGTTGCGCGTCACGGGCGCGAAGGCGAGCGACAAGAAGTACTACCGCCATTCGACGTATCCCGGCGGCATCTACGAAACGACGTTTGACAAGCTCCAGGCGAGACATCCCGACCGGGTCCTGAAGCTCGCCGTGAAGGGCATGCTGCCCAAGGGGCGCCTCGGCTATGCAATGATCAAGAAGCTGAAGATCTACGCCGGCCCCGCGCATCCGCACACGTCACAGCAGCCCAAAGCCCTCGAGATCTAAGGAGCGACGACCATGATAGGCA
Source organism: Betaproteobacteria bacterium (assembly GCA_016708825.1). Classification (GTDB taxonomy): domain Bacteria; phylum Pseudomonadota; class Gammaproteobacteria; order Burkholderiales; family Usitatibacteraceae; genus FEB-7. Next base: position 126,550 of record JADJEZ010000003.1, read on the forward strand.
ATTTACAACTATGGCACCGGCCGTCGCAAGAACGCGGTGGCGCGAGTTTTCATCAAGGCCGGCAAGGGCCAGATCACGGTGAACGAGAAGCCGCTCGATGAGTATTTCTCGAGGGAGACCGGTCGCATGATCGTTCGCCAGCCGCTGGAGCTGACGAATCACGCTCAGACCTTTGACATCAAGGTCAACGTGTTCGGTGGCGGGGAATCCGGCAGCAGGCGCCGTTCGCCACGGCATCACCGGGCCCTTATCGAGTACGATCCGACACTGAAACCGGCCCTGTCGAAAGCCGGGCTCGTGACGCGAGATGCTCGCGAGGTCGAGCGCAAGAAGGTCGGTTTCCACAAGGCGCGGCGCCGCAAGCAATACTCGAAACGCTAAGGCGGGAGATCGCTGTCCGGTTTCGCCCGAACACGACAAAGCCGCCCCGAAAGGCGGCTTTTTCGTTCGCGTAACGCGAGCATGCACTGGGCGAACCGCAGGAAAGGAATCGACGAATGATTCGGGTTGGCATCGTGGGAGGAACCGGGTACACGGGCGTGGAGCTCCTGAGGCTCCTGGCCGGCCATCCCGATGTCGAAATTCTCGCGATCACCTCGCGCGGCGAGGCGGGAACGCCGGTCGCACGTTACTTTCCTTCCCTGCGAAACCGTGTCGGCATCGATTTCAGCGACCCCGCATCCACCAACCTGTCTTCCTGCGACTGCGTGTTCTTTGCGACGCCGAATGGCGTCGCGATGGGACAGGTTCGCCCGTTGCTCGAGGCAGGCGTCAAGGTCATCGATCTTTCCGCCGACTTCCGGCTTCAGGACATAGCCACCTGGGAACGCTGGTACAAGGTGAAGCATGTGGCTCCTGACCTCGTCGCCGAGGCGGTTTATGGCCTCCCCGAGGTGAATCGGGACAGGATCCGCGAAGCACGTCTCGTCGCCAATCCCGGCTGCTATGCAACCGCGGTGCAGCTTGCGCTGATTCCCCTGGTCGAGACCGACCTCGTCGACTGCAACCATCTCATTGCAGACGCCAAATCAGGGGTCAGCGGCGCGGGACGAAAAGCCGAAGTCGACTTCCTGTTCTCTGAAGCATCAGACAACTTCAAGGCTTACGCAGTGATGGGGCATCGCCACCATCCGGAAATTTTGCAGGGACTGAGGCAGTCGGCGGGAAAGGACGTTGGCCTGACATTCGTCCCGCACCTTGTTCCGATGAATCGCGGGATTCTTGCGACGGTATATGCCCGCGTCACGAAGGAAGCCGACTTCCAGAAGCTATTCGAGTCACGATTCGCGGGAGAAGCCTTTGTGGACGTCCTTCCCGCCGGCTCCCAGCCGGAAACACGGTGGGTGAGGGGCTCCAACATGCGTCGAATCGCGGTTCACCGGCCTTCGGGAGGCGACACGCTCGTCGTTCTCGCGGTAGAGGACATCTCTGAAGGGCGCCGCAGGACAAGCGGTCCAGAACATGAACATCGCGTTTGCTCCGAGGCGCGGGCTCGGAGCACGCGGCCCTGTTGCCGTGAGGGTTTCGCCCGGCGCCTTGCAGTTTTCGGTATCCGCTCGTCGCGGATGACGATTCGTTCCCACCTCGCGTGGTACTGGCGCTGGTTGCTGAACGTCGTGATGATGGCCGCGGTTGGGGACGGTGGGGTGGGTGGTCGAGAACAGCTACCGAATCACCGGTTCCGATCGCGAAGAGGGCAGCAGATCGCGGCGCTCGGGGACGAAAATGTCCCGCCTCAAGAGAGATCTGGAGGCCGCAAGGGCGAGCGTGGCCGAACTCGAGCGGCAAGTGGCCATCGACAAGGCCGCGCAGAACGAGCTCGCGCGCAACGTCACGCAACTTCAGGACGAGAACGCCGCCCTTAAGGAGGACCTCGGATTTCTTCGCAACATCATGTCGTCCGGCACCACTCCGAGGGCCTTGGTATCGCGAACCTGAAGGTGGAGCAGGACGGCCAGTCCAACGAATACCGTTACCGAATGCTGCTTACGCAGGGTGGACAGCGAAAGCAGGATTTCAAGGGCAGGGTTCCGCTGCTGGGCGCGTGGCCCACCAGGGAACCGTGGCGACGCTTGCCTTTCCCGAGGCCCAGTCGAGTGAAGGGGAGGGAGGAGTGGAGTTTCGCTTCTACCAGAAGGTCGAGGGGCGGTTCCGGATTCCCGAGGGAGCCGTCCTCAAGGGGTACGAGGTCCGGGTTATTGCGCTTCCCGGGGGACAGGTTAAACTCTCACGGAGCGTCAACGTCCAATAGGGGAATGCCATGTTTGGCAAGGGCAACAAGCCAAGTCCGATCGACAGCTTGATCGGCGTGGGGACGACGATAGAGGGGAACATCTCCTTTGTCGGAGGCCTGCGGATAGACGGGCACGTCAAAGGCAACGTAAAGGCCACCGGCAGCAAGCCGGGGACGCTCGTCGTGTCCGAGCTCGCCAAAGTCGAGGGCGAAATCGATGTGGCGCACGTTGTCGTGAATGGCACCGTGGCGGGGCCGATCCGGGCGACGGAGTATGTCGAACTTCTCCCGAAGGCGCGGGTCACAGGGGATGTGGCGTACAAGTCGATCGAGGTCCATGTCGGCGCGATCGTGATGGGGCGGCTCTTGTACGAGAACCCCCAGAAGAACGAGAAGGTCGTCGAATTCAAGCCCGCGAGCGGCGCTTCCGATTGAAGCGGACTTCACACAACAGGAGATTTTCATGAACGATATGTCCACGACAATGCCCGACCCGCTCGGTTTTCACCGACAACGCCGCCAACAAGGTGAAGTCGCTGATAGAGGAAGAGGCAATACCGAGCTCAAGCTTCGTGTATTCGTGACCGGTGGCGGCTGTTCAGGCCTGCAGTACGGTTTTACGTTCGACGAAGTAGCGAACGAGGATGACACGGTCATGCAAAAGAACGGGGTAAGCCTGCTCATCGACCCGATGAGCTACCAGTACCTCGTTGGCGCGGAGATTGACTACTCGGAAGGCCTCGAGGGAGCGCAGTTCGTGATCAAGAACCCGAATGCGTCGTCGACGTGCGGCTGCGGGTCGTCCTTTCCTCGTAAACGCTCGACACTGTCCCGGCATCGTAGGGGCTGCGGCCCCCTTTCGCTTTCAGGCAGGGTAGATCGCGCCCAGGATGCAGGGGCGGGAAGCGCCGGTCACGCTCGACAGATGGACTGCTCGCGCCGGACGCACTTGACGGCCAGCCACGCGAAGGCCATTGCTTCTACGTGTCCCGCGGGGACGGCAGTTCGTCGGTTCTTCGAACCGGTCGAGGTGAGGTCATTTGGGCGATTCTCGACACGAGCGCCCGATTTCGCGCTCCCCCTCCGCAGAGATAGAGCTCGTCGAAACCGCTGCAATACCGGTTCATCGCGTCCACGATGGTCGTCGAGGTGAACTCGAGAAGCGTCGCCTGGACATCGGCAGGCGAGTATCGCTCGACCCATGTGCAAGAAGCCATCGACATTGAACAGCTCTCGGCCAGTGCTCTTGGGAGGTCTTGCGCCAAGGAACGGTTCCTCCAGGAATTCTGCAAGGAGGCGCGAGCTCACTTTCCCTTCGGACGCCCAGTGACCCGATTCGTCGAAATCGGCGCCGCGGTGCTGCTTTACCCACGCGTCCATCAAGACATTTCCTGGGCCGCAGTCGAAGCCGGATACGAACTGCCCCGGGCGAAGCGAGGTTATGTTGCCGATCCCGCCGATGTTCACAATGACCCGATGGTGAGATTCGTGTCGAAACGCCGAGTCGTGAAAAGGGGAACCAGGGGCGCCCTGCCCCCGGCAGCAACATCAGACGCCGGAAATCCGCGACGACGTCTATCCCCGTCCGATGGGCCAACCGCGCGGATCGTTCAATTGGATGGTGTAGCCAAGCTCCGGTCGGTACCTGACGGTCTGGCCGTGGCAACCGATAACTTGAACGGCGTTCGACGGCACCTGAGCGATTTCCAGTAGCCGCCCTACGGCGTCGGCATAGATCTCCGCAAGCTCCACCGAGCACACCCCTGAGGCGTCGACCCGTCCTTCCCAGGCAAGCACAATTCCAGAAGCCGCGCCTTAGGTTGGGAAAAGGGGACGAAAGAGGCTTGCGATGCCTCTTGGCGACGGGCCTGAAAGATCGGCGAGAACCGCGTCGGCCCCGTCGAGGCTCGTGCCCGACATGATGCCGATGGCGAGGCCGCGCACGCTATTCGAATCGGAGCGAGGTGGTTTCGCGAACCATCGCGATCCGCGCGCCCGCGCCGGCCGCCCCTACGTCGAATCGCGACCGCAGGCTTGCGGGACCGGAGTCGCCTTGGGAAGGGCAACCTTCATCGGATCCTGGTGAATCCCGGAAATCTTGAACTCGTAGTGGAGGTGCGGGCCTGTCGCCCACCCGGTGGCTCCGACGAAGGCCAACTGGATCGCCCTGTTTCACGCGCGCGCCCGAGCGGATACCGGAGGCGAATACGCGGAGAGATGTGCGTAGAGCGTCGATATTCCGCCACCGTGCCGAAGCTCAACCGTGTTGCCATAGCCATTCTTGCGGCCCAGCGAAAGTCCGTAACCGTCAGCCGCCGCAAACGCACCGGCCGCTCGGTGCCGCAAAAGCCCGCACCGGTATGGGCGCGCCAGTTCTTGAAAATTGGATGAAGCGCTTGCCGAAGCCGGAACTCACGCGCGAGAACTCCACCGGGGATCGAAGAAATGCCTTGGCTCGGCTGGTCCCGTCGAGTTCGTAGTAATCGTAGCCGCCCTCACCGTCCTGGAACAGGACGGCGGGGTGTAGGCATGGCCCCTGTTCACGAACTCCGGCCGCCAAGATTCGCCCGGGAGAAACGAGCTCGCCGCCCTCATAGGACATTTCATAGATCACGGAGAAGCTGTCACCGTTTCGGATGTCCACGTGAAATCGATGTCGGTCGCAAATACACGGGCAATCTGCATCGCGATGGCATCGGGGATGCCTGCGGCATCCGTCGCCGCAAACAGTGAAGTAGTGATCGTTGCCGACTTGTAGGAACACCTGGGGCGAGGTGGCGGAAGGTGCCCTGTGGCCCGAAGTCATCCGTCTCCCTCGCGATACTTCGAAAACCTTAGTCAGGACCGACGAAATAGCGAAGCGACAGGAACCCGCCACTTTCATCCGTCTCCGCCTGCATGGTGCGGCCGGGAATCAGCTTTCGGAAGATCTGGCGACCCACGGAATCGGTGCGAAGAAAGGCAATAGCGCCATCGCTGATGTTGAGACGTTCGAACAGGCCGGCAACCCGTGTCTCCCGCGAAGCACGCGCTCCTGACTCGCAAACCGGTGCGTCGAAGGCGCTTCACCGGCAAAGCTCGGGTAGGGGAACGTCCGCGAACCACCGTCGAGCGCTCGAGGGTATCCGATACGGCTCCCGGCGATTCCAAAAGCGGTGACGACCCCCAGCGCGGGAACGCCAAGCAGGAATGCGCCAAGGGCCAGCTGCCTCACCGGCAGAAGACTGGCGAGGCGCTGCGCTAGAATGGCGACCTTCTCGATGGTCATCAGCCGGACGTGGGCCAAGTCCGCAGGATAGCAGAAACCTCCCTTTCTGGAAAAAACGGAATCAAATCAATGAGTCAACAGAGGACCTCGAGATCATCCGGCGTGGCACTCCAGGAGGTGATCATCGAAGAGGATCTGATCCGGAAGGCCGCCAAGGGAAGGCCGCTTCGCGTAAAGGCGGGTTTCGATCCGACGGCCCCGGACCTCCATCTCGGCCACACCGTCGTTGCTCAACAAGATGCGCCAGTTCCAGGACCTTGGGCACCACGTAATCTTCCTTATCGGGGACTTCACCGGAATGATCGGCGACCCGAGCGGCCGCAACGCCACGCGTCCGCCGCTGACTCCGAGCAGATCGCCGAGAACGCGGAACCACAAGACCCAGGTGTTCAAGGTCTCCGATCCCGGCAAGACCGAGATCTCTTCAATTCCACGTGGTGCAACGCACCGGCGCCGCCGGGATGATCAAGCTCGCCGCGACCTCGACGGTGGCGCGAATGCTGAGCGCGACGATTTCTCGAAGCGATTCCCGAGCAGCGCCCGATCTCGATCCACGAGTTCCTCTACCCCCTGATGCAGGGCTACGACTCGGTCGCGATGAAGGCCGACATCGAGCTGGGCGGCACCGACCAGAAGTTCAACCTGCTGGTGGGGCGGGAGCTTCAGGAAGCGTACCGCGGCCGAGGAACCGCAGGTGATCATCACGATGCCGCTGCCCGGAAGGGTGGGACGGCGTGAACAAGATGTCGAAGTCGCTCGGCAACTACGTCGGCATCCACGACCCCGCCGGGGAAATGTTCGGAAAGCTCATGAGCATCTCCGACGAGCTGATGTGGCGCTACGTCGAGCTCCTTTCCTTCGAGTCGCTCGACACGATCGCGGATGGAAGGCTCGGTAGCACGCGGGGCGAATCCGCGCGACGTGAAGGTGCGGTTCGCCCAAGAGATCATCGCGCGCTTCCACGACGCGGCGGCCGCGCACGGGCCCTCGAGAGTTCGAGGCCCGCTTCCGCCACGGCGAGATCCCCCACCGACCTCCCGGAGCAGGTGATCGGGGTGTCCCGGCCGAAGGGGGGTGCGATGCCCTAAGTGCTGCGGTCCTCCGGGTGCGTGTGCCGAGCACCTCGGAGGCGCGCTGCGGATGATCGAGCAGGGCGGCGTGAAGGTGAACGGGGAGAAGGTCTCGGACAAGGGCTGCGGCTCCCGGCGGGGAGCAACTTGCGACGCTGGAGGTGGAAAGCGCAGGTTCGCGCGGGTGTGCCTTCGGGGCGCCTCCCTGAAGCCCCAGACCAAGTGCTTGACCGCCCCGGAAAACGCGCTATAATCGCTGTCTTTCGCCGCTCACCCGCAAGGCCCGAGCGGGCGACGCAGCGACGCTCTTTAACAAGTTACAGCCGATAGAGGTGGGTTCTGTGGGTGCGCGAGCGGGAGCCGTGATGTTTTGCGGTGACCGCGGAGAGATAAGCATCTTGCAGTGCTCACTTTTGAATCCAAGTGATTCTTTTGTGAGTTTTGATGGATTGAACTGAAGAGTTTGATCCTGGCTCAGATTGAACGCTGGCGGAATGCTTTACACATGCAAGTCGAGCGGCAGCGCGGGGCAACCTGGCGGCGAGCGGCGAACGGGTGAGTAATGCATCGGAACATGTCCATGTCGTGGGGGATAGCCCGGCGAAAGCCGGATTAATACCGCATAAGCCCGAGAGGGGAAAGCAGGGGACCGCAAGGCCTTGCGCGATTGGGTTGGCCGATGTCCGATTAGCTTGTTGGTGAGGTAAAGGCTTACCAAGGCGATGATCGGTAGCTGGTCTGAGAGGATGATCAGCCACACTGGGACCGAGACACGGCCCAGACTCCTACGGGAGGCAGCAGTGGGGAATTTTGGACAATGGGGGAAACCCTGATCCAGCCATTCCGCGTGAGTGAAGAAGGCCTTCGGGTTGTAAAGCTCTTTTGTCCGGAACGAAACGGTCGTGGTGAATATCCGCGACTACTGACGGTACCGGAAGAATAAGCACCGGCTAACTACGTGCCAGCAGCCGCGGTAATACGTAGGGTGCAAGCGTTAATCGGAATTACTGGGCGTAAAGCGTGCGCAGGCGGACTTTTAAGCCAGATGTGAAAGCCCCGGGCTTAACCTGGGAATGGCATTTGGGACTGCAAGGCTTGAGTATGGCAGAGGGGGCTAGAATTCCTGGTGTAGCAGTGAAATGCGTAGATATCAGGAGGAATACCGATGGCGAAGGCAGGCCCCTGGGTTAATACTGACGCTCATGCACGAAAGCGTGGGGAGCAAACAGGATTAGATACCCTGGTAGTCCACGCCCTAAACGATGTCGACTGGTTGTTGGGGGTTTGACACTCTCAGTAACGAAGCTAACGCGTGAAGTCGACCGCCTGGGGAGTACGGCCGCAAGGTTAAAACTCAAAGGAATTGACGGGGACCCGCACAAGCGGTGGATTATGTGGATTAATTCGATGCAACGCGAAAACCTTACCTACCCTTGACATGTCCTGAGGCTCCAGAGATGGGGGTGTGCCCGAAAGGGAACGGGAACACAGGTGCTGCATGGCTGTCGTCAGCTCGTGTCGTGAGATGTTGGGTTAAGTCCCGCAACGAGCGCAACCCTTGTCATTAGTTGCTACATTCAGTTGGGCACTCTAATGAGACTGCCGGTGACAAACCGGAGGAAGGTGGGGATGACGTCAAGTCCTCATGGCCCTTATGGGTAGGGCTTCACACGTAATACAATGGCGCATACAGAGGGTTGCGAAACCGCGAGGTGGAGCCAATCCCAGAAAGTGCGTCGTAGTCCGGATCGCAGTCTGCAACTCGACTGCGTGAAGTCGGAATCGCTAGTAATCGCGGATCAGCATGTCGCGGTGAATACGTTCCCGGGTCTTGTACACACCGCCCGTCACACCATGGGAGTGGGTTTCACCAGAAGCCGGTAGCCTAACCGCAAGGGGGCGCCGACCACGGTGAGATTCGTGACTGGGGTGAAGTCGTAACAAGGTAGCCGTATCGGAAGGTGCGGCTGGATCACCTCCTTTCTAGAGAAGCGTCTTCCTGCAGTTCCCACCATCTATCGGTTGTATCGTCTGGCGCAGCGCGCCTTGCCTGCGGGGTCTGTAGCTCAGTTGGTCAGAGCACACGCTTGATAAGCGTGGGGTCGATGGTTCAAATCCATCCAGACCCACCACTTACCGACTCGGGCGTGGGGGGGCGGGAAATCACGAGAGGGTCACACGGGGCCATAGCTCAGCTGGGAGAGCGCCTGCTTTGCAAGCAGGAGGTCACCGGTTCGATCCCGGTTGGCTCCACCAGCGTTTCGAGAGGGCAGTAGACAGGTGCGCGTGGCGCGCCTGTCTTCTGGCTTCTTCGTGAAGTTCCAGATCGGCTGATCTTTAACAATTCGGGAAACATGAAGGTAGTTCTTGCGGGGTGGGTGCGTGCCCGGTGGCATGGGGTGCGTGGCCGTTCTGCGAGGACACTGGGTGTATGTATTGCATCGTGCATTTGCGCAAGTCAAAAGGGCGCAAGTGCGCACAAGCGCTTATGAAGAGAAGCCTTGTAGCTTCTGTCGTTCCTTGGGTCCGAAGAGGGTCTGGAGGGGGCAGGGTTATAGGGTCAAGCGAATAAGTGCATGCGGTGGATGCCTTGGCGATAACAGGCGATGAAGGACGCGACAGCCTGCGATAAGCTGCGGGGAGCCGGCAAATGGGCGCTGATCCGCAGATTTCCGAATGGGGAAACCCGGCCCGCAAGGGTCACCGGCACCTGAATCCATAGGGTGCCAGGAGCGAACCCGGAGAACTGAAACATCTCAGTAACCGGAGGAACAGAAATCAACCGAGATTCCCAAAGTAGTGGCGAGCGAAATGGGACCAGCCGTCGAGTTTTAGCACGCGCGTTAGCGAAAGGGTCTGGAAAGGCCGGCCGCAGAGGGTGATAGCCCCGTACGCGAAAACGCGAGTGTGGAACTGAGCTCGAGACAAGTAGGGCGGGACACGTGAAATCCTGTCTGAAGATGGGGGGACCATCCTCCAAGGCTAAATACTCGTTATCGACCGATAGTGAACCAGTACCGTGAGGGAAAGGTGAAAAGAACCCCGGGAGGGGAGTGAAATAGAACCTGAAACCGCGTGCCTACAAACAGTCGGAGCCCCGCAAGGGGTGACGGCGTACCTTTGTATAATGGGTCAGCGACTTACGTTCAGTTGCGAGCTTAAGGCTTGGTGCCGGAGGCGCAGCGAAAGCGAGTCTGAACAGGGCGTTCAGTAGCTGGGCGTAGACCCGAAACCGGTTGATCTATCCATGGCCAGGCTTGAAGGTGGGGTAACACCTACTGGAGGGCCGAACCCACGCCCGTTGAAAAGGTCGGGGATGAGCTGTGGATAGGGGTGAAAGGCTAAACAAAACCGGAGATAGCTGGTTCTCCTCGAAAACTATTGAGGTAGTGCGTCGCGTATTACCTTCGGGGGTAGAGCACTGTTATGGCTAGGGGGCCGCTATAGGCTTACCAAACCATGGCAAACTCCGAATACCGAAGAGTAGAGCGTGGCAGACAGTCCCCGGGTGCTAACGTCCGGGGTCAAGAGGGAAACAACCCAGACCGCCAGCTAAGGTCCCCAATATTGGCTAAGTGGAAAACGAGGTGGGAAGGCACAGACAGTCAGGAGGTTGGCTTAGAAGCAGCCATCCTTTAAAGAAAGCGTAATAGCTCACTGATCAAGTCGTCCTGCGCGGAAGATGTAACGGGGCTCAAGCCAATAACCGAAGCTGCGGGTCGTCAGCGATCCACTTGATTGCGTTCCAAGGAGCCGCCACCGAATGAGGTGAGCGAGCCTCCGACCTTCGAAGCAAAGTCCAACGAGAGCCGGGCCATGTCCTCGCCGTGAAACTGCGGTGATGGGCTCGCTCGCCTCAATTGGGCGGTTTGACGCCTTGTTGTCTCGCGTGGCGAGACATCAACGCGTCAACCTTGTGCTTCGAGGGGGCAGCGCAATCAAGGGATCGCTGACGGCGGTAGAGGAGCGTTCCCTACGCCTGTGAAGGTGTGTCGAGAGGCATGCTGGAGGTATGGGAAGTGCGAATGCTGACATGAGTAGCGATAAAGGGAGTGAAAAGCTCCCTCGCCGAAAGCCAAGGTTTCCTGCGCAACGTTCATCGGCGCAGGGTGAGTCGGCCCCTAAGGTGAGGCAGAGATGCGTAGCTGATGGGAATCCGGTCAATATTCCGGAACCGCCGGCGGGTGCGATGTGGGGACGGAGAAGGTTATGCAGACCAGGTGTTGGACGTCCTGGTGAAGCGTGTAGGTGGATCCCCTAGGGAAATCCGGGGGGTCAACACTGAGGCGCGGGACCAGGGAAGCTTTGCTTCCCGAAGCTGCAGATACCATGCTTCCAGGAAAAGCCACTAAGCTTCAGCCCGTCGGGACCGTACCGCAAACCGACACAGGTGGGCAGGATGAAAATTCTCAGGCGCTTGAGAGAACTCAGGAGAAGGAACTCGGCAAATTGACACCGTAACTTCGGGAGAAGGTGTGCCTTTGGTAGGTGAAGCGGCTTGCCCGCGTAAGCCGAAGAAGGCCGCAGAGAATCGGTGGCTGCGACTGTTTATCAAAAACACAGCACTCTGCTAAGACGTTGGAAGTCGACGTATAGGGTGTGACGCCTGCCCGGTGCCGGAAGGTTAAGTGATGGGGTGCAAGCTCTTGATCGAAGCCCCGGTAAACGGCGGCCGTAACTATAACGGTCCTAAGGTAGCGAAATTCCTTGTCGGGTAAGTTCCGACCCGCACGAATGGCGTAACGATGGCCACACTGTCTCCTCCTGAGACTCAGCGAAGTTGAAATGTTTGTGAAGATGCAATCTACCCGCGGCTAGACGGAAAGACCCCATGAACCTTTACTGTAGCTTTGCATTGGACTGTGACGCTGTCTGTGTAGGATAGCTGGGAGCCTTTGAAGCCGGGATGCTAGTTCCGGTGGAGGCGACGTTGAAATACCAGCCTGATAGCGTTGCGGTTCTAACCTGGGCCTTGACGGGGTCGGGGACCGTGCATGGTAGGCAGTTTGACTGGGGCGGTCTCCTCCCAAAGAGTAACGGAGGAGTGCGAAGGTCACCTAGGTACGGTCGGAAATCGTACTCATAGTGCAATGGCATAAGGTGGCTTGACTGCGAGACAGACAAGTCGAGCAGGTGCGAAAGCAGGTCATAGTGATCCGGTGGTTCTGTATGGAAGGGCCATCGCTCAACGGATAAAAGGTACTCTGGGGATAACAGGCTGATTCCTCCCAAGAGTTCATATCGACGGGGAGTTTGGCACCTCGATGTCGGCTCATCACATCCTGGGGCTGTAGCCGGTCCCAAGGGTATGGCTGTTCGCCATTTAAAGTGGTACGTGAGCTGGGTTCAAAACGTCGTGAGACAGTTTGGTCCCTATCTGCCGTGGGCGTTGGAGATTTGACGGGGGCTGCTCCTAGTACGAGAGGACCGGAGTGGACGCATCCCTGGTGTACCGGTTGTGACGCCAGTCGCATTGCCGGGTAGCTATATGCGGAAGAGATAACCGCTGAAAGCATCTAAGCGGGAAACTTGCCTGAAGATGAGATCTCCCGGAGGCTTGACCTCCCTGAAGGGTCGTCCGAGACCAGGACGTTGATAGGCCGGGTGTGCAAGGCGGGCAACCGCTTGAGCTAACCGGTACTAATTGCCCGTGCGGCTTGACTCTATAACTCTGCTAAGAAGCCTGTGCGCGCGAAAGCGCCGAGGCAGTGCCTCACCCAACCTTCACTTCCCGAGACAAGCGCGTGACCGCACCCCAGCACCACCGCGGGCACGACACAGAATTCCTGGCGACCATAGCGCGTTGGCACCACCCCTTCCCATCCCGAACAGGACCGTGAAACGACGCCGCGCCGATGATATTGCGGATTGCCCGTGAGAAAGTAGGTCATCGCCAGGGCCTTACAAACAGACGCCCGACTTCGAAAGAGGTCGGGCGTCTGCATTTGCGGGACCGATGGCGATAACGTGCTTTGACCGATCGCGGAGCGAAGGAGGGCCAAAGTGACAATCGCCAGGGCCTTACAAACAAACGCCCGACTTCGAAAGAGGTCGGGCGTTTGCATTTGCGGGACTGGAAAACGCGGCGAGCGATCAGTCCATCGAGAGGAGCGCCGCGGCGGGAAACGCCGCGAACGCCTGCGCGAGCGCGATCGTGCCGCCGCGCACGGCCACTTCCTCGCCCGTGAGCACGTTGGTGAATCGCGCACCATCGCCGAACTCGCCCGCCTCGATGGCCGTGTCGGCCCAGGCATCGTGACCCACGGGAAGCTTTCCGGGCTCTCCCAGCAGCTTCGCGAAGAGCCTTCCGGCCACCACGACGAGCGTGCGCCCCTCGTGGCGCCTGGCGTACGCGAGCACGTGTGCGGCCTGCGCGCCGCGCGAGTCGAGCGGCAGGTAGCTGCCCTGGCGAAACAGCTCCGGCTCGTCCCGGCGCAGGCCGAGGACGCGTGCGGTGACGAGGAGCTTTGCACGGCCGTCGTGGAGCGAGGCTGCAAGCGAGCCCGCGTACTCCGCGCGCCCGGCGTCGGTCGCCAGGATCTCCTCCAGCAGGCGCCCACGGAGCGCGTAGTCCACCGGGCGGCGGTTGTCCGGGTCGACCAGGCTGAAGTCGAGCAACTCGTTGCCCTGGTAGAGATCCGGCACCCCGGGCGAGGTGAGCTTCACGAGAGCGAGCGAAAGCGAACCCAGCGCGCCGAACCAGGCCAGGCGCGAGGCTTGCGCGTGCAGGTCGTCGAGGAAGGGCGTGGGGCGCTCACGGCCGAGCAGGGCGCCCACGAAGTGCGCGAGGCCCCGCTCGTAGTCCTCGTTCGGCCGCGTCCAGCTCGTGCTGCGCTTGGCCTCCCGCGCCGCCTTCAGCATGTAGCGCTCGATGCGGCCGCGGTAGTCCTCCAGCGCCTCGCCCGAGAGCCCTTCCGGAGGGAAAGTGCCGAGCAGGACCTGGTACAGGAGGTATTCGTCGTTGCGCGAGGGCACGGGCGCCGAGCCGGCGGCCGATCGCGCGCTGCGGTTGAGCGTGCTCCAGCGGCGCAGCAGCAGGCGCCAGGCCGCGGGCATCTCCGAGATCACGTTGATCCGCTGGCGCACGTCCTCGCTGCGCTTGTTGTCGTGCGTCGAGGTCGCGAGCATCGTGTGCGGCCAGCGCGCGGCACGGTCGGCGCTCGCCCCGTGGAACGCGCGCACCGACATGCCGAAGGTCTCCGGGTGGGAGCCCACCTCGTTCAGGGACGCAAGCCGGTTGTAGATGTAGAACGCGGTGTCCTCGACGCCCTTCGCCGCGAGCGGGGAGGTGAACTGCTGGAACTTCATCGCGAAGCGCAGCACGCGCTTCTCGAGGCCCTCCGGGGATCCCTCGGGAACCGTGCCGAAGAGAATGTGTCGCAGGAAGCCGAACACGCTCGCATCGGCCGCGCGCGAGCGGCGCGTGGCGTGCGCGACCGCCCAGTCGACGAACCGGCGATCCTGGGCGGAAGGCGCGCCCGCGATGTAGGTGCGGTAGACGGGCATGCAGGCGGCCACTTCCGCGAGCGCCTCGCGAAGCGTGTTGAACGTGAAGTCGCGCGTGCGAAGGTCCGCCCGCGCTATGCGCATGAGCTCGGTGGCGAGCATGGTGAGTTCGGAAGCGAGCGCGCTGCGCATGATGTCGCGCTTGCTCAGGTAGGTGAGTTCCTCGAATTCGAGGCTCTCCCCCGTGAAGCTTCGCCACGTGCGCTCGATCCTGCGGGCCGCGCCGCGGTCCACGAAGACCGCGTTCGCCACCGCCGCGAACCGATAACCCGTCGTGCCGTGGAGCGCCCAGTCTTCCGGGATGTGCTCGTGCGGCGCGGTGATCTTCTCCGCGAGCACGTAGAGGGGCCGCGCGGGCCTGCCGTCGTCGCCCACCGGGGCGAGGGGCATCCCGAGCCGGCGCGCGTAGCCTTCCTGCAGGCGCCGGAAATACTGTGCCGGGTCGTACAGGCCGTCCGGGTGGTCGATGCGCAGCCCGTCGACGGTGCCGGAGGCCGCCAGCTCCAGCGCGAGGCCGTGGGTGGCCTCGAACACCTGCTCGTCCTCCATGCGCAGCGCGGCGAGCTCGTTGATGTCGAAGAAGCGCCGGTAGTTGATCTCGTCGGAGGCGACGCGCCAATAGGCCAGGCGGTAGGCCTGGGCTTCGAGGAGCGCATGCAGCGCCTCTCGCGTGCCGTCGCCGGCCCGCGCGGCGTTCGCTTCCGATACCGCGGACTGGAGCGCGTGGGCGAGCACCGGTTGCCCGAGCGCGAGGCTTGCGAGGCGCCGCTTGTGGGCTTCCTTGTCCCGCGAGCGCTCGGCGATTTCCTCCGCAGTCGCGCTGTCTCGCGCAGGCAGGTGCCCGAAGGCGGAGGCGAGGCTCGCGAGTTCGCCGCGCGCGTGCGCGGGTGCGTCCGCGGGCAGCAGTTGCTCGGCCCGGCGCAGCAGCCCCGCATATTCGCGTGGATCCACGGGGAAGCGGTGCTCGTGGTAGCGCACCGCGAACGCGCCCGACTCCACCTCGAAGACGAGCACGAGCTCGCCCTTCGCGAGCACGACGCCGTAGTGCTCGCCGAGCACGGGCACGAGGACCTTGCCGGCGAGCTCGACGTTCGCCGGCAGCCAGTCGATGTCGAAATAGCGCGCATGGAGCGAGGCGGGCCCGTTCTCGAGCACGTCCATCCACCAGGCGTTGTCGGCGCCCATGACCGCCATGTGGTTCGGCACCATGTCGAAGAGCATCCCGAGCCCGTGCTCGCGCAGCGCCGCGCAGCAGCGCGCGAAGCCCTCCGGCCCCCCGAGGTCCGGGGCGATCTCTCCGTGGTGGGTGATGTCGTAGCCGTGCATGCTGTCCGTGCGCGCGCGCAGCAACGGCGAGCAGTAGACGTGGCTCACGCCGAGCCGGGCGAGATACGGGATGATCGCGATCGCGGCATCGAAGTCGAACCCCGGTGCAACTGCAGCCGGTAGGTGGCCCGCGGGATGCGGACCTCGCGCGCCCCCGGCGGCGCGGTCTTCGGCGGCTGCGGACGCGCGGCGGCCATCCGCTTGCCGAGCGAGGCGACACGGGCGGAACCGCGCATCCGTTCGAGGCTCTCCGGAAGCTTGCGGCACCAGTTCGGGTGCTCGTCCGTCGTGCCCGGCATGTTGGCCTGTTCCGTAGCGCCGAGGGCGTCCTCCAACTGCACCATCAGGACGCGCGATGGGGAGGCGGCCACGAAGGCATGTATCGCCTCGGCGAGCGCGGGCGTGAGCGCCTGGACTCCCGTGGGTTCCACGACGGTGCCAGCCGGAAGCAGGTCCGCGTGCTGCAGCGCGAGCATCAGCCGCAGGCGTTCCTGGGCGCGGTCGACCAGCTGCTTCTCGTAGGTGCTGTCCTTCGGAAACAGGCCGAGGCCGCGGCGCAGTACGAGATCCCTGCCCTCCCACCAGCCCGCAAGTGTGGCGAGATCGTGCGTGCTGACCGCCACCAGAGCCTCGGGCGGATAGTCGGCCGCGGGCAGGAAGGCCCCGTCGTTGCCGCGCTCGAAGTAGAGCAGCCGGTAGGAGAGCACGCCGACTCGCGTGAGCCCGGCGCGGACTTCGTCCGGAACCGTTCCCAGGTCCTCGCCGATCACCAGGCAATGGTTGCGATGGCTCTCCAGCGCGACGATCGCGAGCAGCTCGTCGAACGCGTACTGCACGTAGCTGCCGCTGCCCGCGCCGGAATCGCGCGCGATCCAGAAGAGGCGCATGAGCCCCATGACGTGGTCGATGCGGAGGGCACCCGCGTCGCGCATGTTGGCGACGAGTGCCCGCCTCAGATCGGCGTAGCCGTCGGCGCGAAGCCGGTCCGGGCGCAGCGGAGGCAGCCCCCAGTCCTGGCCCTTCTGTTTGAACTCGTCTGGCGGCGTGCCCACGCTCGCCTCGAGCGCATAGCCGCGCGGATTCGACCAGGTATCCGAACCGCCGCGGTCCACGGACACGGCGAGGTCGAGGTAGAGACCGGGGGCCAGGCCGAGCTCGTCGCAGCGCTCGCCAAGCCGGGCGAGCTGGCGCGCGGCCTGCCATTGCAGGTATTCGTGGAACTCGACGCGCTCGAGCCGCTCGGCGGCCAGGCGCGCGACGGCCCCGGCATCGGGATCGCGGCATTCCTGCGGCCAGTGCCGCCAACCCCAGGCCGAGGGATCCCGGGCGTGGAACTCGGCGTGCAACGCCTCGAACAGCGCGTACCGGCGCAGGGCCTCGCCCTCGCGGGCCTGGAAATCGCGAAACGCGCGGGCGCGCGGCGAGTCGGCTTCGACATGCCGCGCGCGAAAGCCGGCGTACAGGAGTTCCAGGATCTCGAACTTGGTGCCCGCCACGCCCTCGTAGTCGACGAGTTCCGACTCGCGAAGCGCGGCTAGGCGCGCCTGGAACTGCGCCGAGCGGACCCGTTGCTGCGCCGGCTCGCTGTCCCGGAAGTCCTCGATCGCCTCGACGTCCAGGTACAGCACGTTCAGTCGCTCCCGCGAGGACGGGCTGTAGGGGCTCGCGTGCCGGGGAAACTGCGGAAAGAGGGCATGCAGCGGGTTCAGGCCGATGATGCCGGCGCCGAGCGCGGCCCAGTCCTCGAGCAGGCGGCCGAGGTCCGTGAAATCCCCGATGCCCCAGTTCCGGTCGGACCGGAGGGAGTACAGCTGGACCGCGGGACCCCAGACACGACGGCCGCCGGCGAGCGCTTCCGGCCAGTAGCAGCGCGGCGGGGCGGCGATCACCAGTGCGCTGCCGAGCGCCTTGTCGCCGTCGAAGATCTCGAGCCGGTGGTAGCCGGCGGGAAGTGCCGCGTCCAGCCGGAGTTCGCGCTGTACGTACCCCGCCCCGTCGATCCGCTCGTATCCGGTTTCGCGAAGCGCGGAGGAGTCGACTTCGCCCTCTTGCACGCTTCCGGATTCCTCCGTGACTTTCCAGCGCAAGGACCGGGTCGCCTCGGGCAGGCGAACGCTCGCGGTCCAGGGAGCGGCGCAGGCGCCGATCGCCATTGCCGGGGCGAGGCTCTCGCGCCAATGCCTTGCGTGGGCCGACTTCTCCGACTCCGCCACCCGCTCGGGCGTGGTCGCGTCGACGTCGAGCTGGGCGAGGAGCGCGACCAGGCCCGACTCCGGGACCTCGTGCCGGTTGCCCCAGATGTCGTGATAGCCGGTCGAGATGCCGTGGTGCGCGCAGAGGCGATCGAGCGCCGCGCGCCCGGCGCTCATGCCGGCTCCAGGCGGACGGACACGCCGCCGGGCGCGAGCCGCGTGCCGGAGCCGTCCGTGGCGGTTTTATCCTCGTAGATCGAAGTGCCCGCGGGCGCGCCGGACAGGAATGCCTCGGCATCACCGAAGTTCGCCGCGAGGTGCAGGCGTGCGCCGTCGCCCAGGGCCCACGTCACGCGCAGGGCGCCGTCCACGATCTCGTGTTGGCCGCAGTGGCCGCCCGTGCCGGCCAGGTGCGGCGCGATGTGGTCCCGCCGCAACTCCAGCAACGTGCGGGTGAGCTCGAGGTGCTCCCGTTGCCCCGGTGCCAGTCGTTCTTCCCAGCGAAGCTTCGAGCGCGTGAAGGTTTCCCGGTCGCCCGGATCCGGGATGCTCTCCCGCGCTATCGGATCGCTGAAGGCGGAAAAACGCGCGAACTCCTCCCGGCGGCCGCGCGAGACGGCCTCGGCGAGCTCGGGCCCGAAGTCGCAGAAGTACAGGAACGGGCTGGAGGCGTTGAATTCCTCGCCCATGAAGAGCATCGGCGGTTGCGGCGAGAGCAGCAGGCACGCGAGCGCGGTGCGCAGGCGCTTCGGATCGCCGGCGAGTGCGCCGATGCGCTCGCCCATCGCACGGTTGCCGACCTGGTCGTGGGTCTGCAGGAAGTTCACGAACGCGGCGGGCGGAAGCTGCGCGCTGGGCGAACCGCGTCGCTCCCCGTTGCGGAAGGCCGACGGGTCGTCCTGGTAGACGAATCCCTCGGCAAGCCCGCGCCCGAGTCGCTGCAGCGGCTGGTCGGCGTAGTCGGCGTAGTAGCCGTCGTTCTCCCCGGTCACGAGCACGTGCAGCGCGTGGTGGATGTCGTCGTTCCACTGCGCCGAGGCGAATCGCGGCGAGTGCGCCTCGTCGCGCTCCAGGTAGGCGGCCCCGTTGTCCTCGTTTTCCACGATCAGGTGCACGTGCCGCGAACTTCCCGGCCCTTCGCGAAGCGCGCGCGCGATCGCGCACACGATGTCGGGTTCGGAGTCGTCACGGATGGCGTGCACCGCGTCCAGTCGCAGGCCGTCCAGGAAGTACTCCTCGATCCAGTACAGGGCGTTGTGGACGAAGAAATCGCGCACTTCGCCGCTGTGCGGGCCGTCGAAATTGATCGCCGCGCCCCAGGGCGTCTGGTGCGCCGGGTTGAAGAACTGCGGGCAATAGCCGTGCAGGTAGTTCCCCTCGGGCCCGAAGTGGTTGTAGACGACATCCAGGAACACCATCATGCCGGCGCGGTGCGCCGCATCCACGAACCCCTTCATGTCCGCCGGAGTGCCGTAGCCCGCGTGCGGCGCGAACAGCAGGACGCCGTCGTATCCCCAGTTGCGGTCTCCCGGGAACGAGGCGACCGGCATGAGTTCGATCGCGGTGATGCCCAGGGCGGCGAGTTCGGGCAGCAGCGCCGTCGCCGCGGTGAACGTGCCTTCCGGGGTGAAGGTGCCGATATGCATCTCGTAGATCACCGCCTCTTCCCACGGGCGTCCCTGCCAGTCGCCGTTCAGCCACGGAAAGGCGAGGGGATCGATCACCTCGCTCGGGCCGTGCACGCCCTGCCGGTTGTAGCGCGACGCGGGGTCCGGGACGGCGGTGGCGCCCTCGGGCACGTAGCGGTAGGGAGTACCGGGCGGAGCGTCGCGTGCGACGAACTCGTGCCACCCGTCGGCCAGCGCGCTCATGGCGTGCTTTGTCGTGCTGCGCGCCTTGTCCAGCTCCAGGTGGACCCGCTTGCTCGCCGGGGCCCAGAAGCGGAAGCGGGTGGTGCCGTCGCTTCTCGCTTCCGCGCCGAAGGGCATCTCGTGCCGGCACTTCATCACGAAACGGGTCCGGCGTGCTGGCGCTCGTGCAGGAGCACCGCGAGCGCCCGCGCCTGGAGCGGATAGGCCTGCCCGGGCTTGAACGCCGCCGGGGTGGGCTCGGCCTCGTCGTGCGCCGTGTCGAGGAGCGCGATCCAGTGCGTCTCCCCGCCGGGCGCCGGAAGCGCGAAGTCGATCGCCTCGTGGTGCGCGTTGAACAGCACCAGGAAGTCGTCGTCGCGTACCGGCCGGCCGCGCCCGTCGGTCTCGGTTATTCCGGCGCCGGAGAGGTAGATGCCGAGACCGCGGGCGTGGGCATGCTGCCATTCGTCGTCGTTCATCTCCGCGCCGTCGGGCTTGAACCAGACGATGTCCTTCACGCCTCCACCGTGGATGGGGCGCCCCTGGAAGAAGTCGCGCCGCCGGAGGGCGGGGTGCGCGCGCCGCAGCGCGATCAACCGGGTCGTGAACTCGAGCAGCTTCGCCCTGTCCCCGTCCAGGTTCCAGTCCAGCCACGAGATCTCGTTGTCCTGGCAATAGGCGTTGTTGTTGCCGCCCTGCGTCCTGCCGATCTCGTCGCCGGCGAGCAGCATCGGCACGCCCTGGGAGAGGAACAGGGTGGCGAGGAGATTGCGCTTCTGGCGCTCGCGCAACGCGCGGATGGCCGGGTCGTCCGTCGGCCCCTCGGCGCCGCAGTTCCACGACAGGTTGTGGTTGTGGCCATCGCGGTTTTCCTCGCCGTTGGCCTCGTTGTGCTTGTCGTTGTACGACACGAGATCGTGCAGGGTGAAGCCGTCGTGGGCGGTGATGAAGTTGATGCTGGCGTAGGGCCGCCGGCTGGAGCGGTTGTAGAGGTCGCTCGACCCGGTGAGCCGCACCGCGAACTCCCCGATCTGGCCGCCGTCGCCCTTCCAGTAGGCGCGCATGGTGTCGCGGTACTTGTCGTTCCACTCCGCCCAGCCGGGCGGGAAGCCGCCGACCTGGTAGCCGCCCTCGCCGAGATCCCAGGGTTCGGCGATCAGCTTCACGCGGTTGAGCACCGGGTCCTGGCGAATGATGTCTAAGAACGCGCCGAGGCGGTCCACTTCGTGGAGTTCGCGCGCCAGGGCCGAGGCGAGGTCGAAGCGGAAACCGTCCACGTGCATCTCCGTGACCCAGTAGCGCAGGCTGTCCATGATGAGCTGCAGCACGCGCGGGTGCACCATGTTCAGCGTGTTCCCGCAGCCGGTGTAGTCCACGTAGTAGCGCGGGTTCTCCGGGCTCAGGCGGTAGTAGGACGCGTTGTCGATGCCGCGCAGGCTCAACGTCGGCCCCATCTGGTTGCCCTCGGCGGTGTGGTTGTACACCACGTCGAGGATCACCTCGATGCCGGCCGAGTGCAGCGCCTTCACCATGGTCTTGAACTCGTTCACCTTGCCCGAGGACGAGTAGCGGCTGTCGGGGGCGAAGTAGCCGAGCGAGTTGTAGCCCCAGTAGTTGCGCAGCTTCATGTCCACCAGGCGGCGGTCGTCGACGATCGCGTGCACCGGCAGGAGCTCGACGCTGGTCACGCCGAGGCGCTGCAGGTGCTCGATCACCGGAGCGCTCGCGAGCCCCCCGTAGGAGCCGCGCAGCGCGGGAGGCACCTCGGGATGCAGCGCGGTGAGGCCGCCCACGTGGGCCTCGTAGATCACCATCTCGTGCCAGGCGATATCGGGGCGCCGGTCGTCTCCCCAGGTGAAGGCCGGGTCGATCACCTTGCTCTTGGGCATGCCGGCGGCGCTGTCGCGCCGGTCGAAGGACAGGTCCTCGCGGCGGTGGCCGACGGAGTAGCCGTGCAGCGCGTCGCTCCATATCGGGGCGCCGATGATGTTCTTCGCGTAGGGATCGAGGACCAGCTTGTTGGGGTTGAAACGGTGTCCTTCTTCCGGCTTGTACGGCCCGTGCACGCGGTAGCCGTAGGTGAGCCCCGGCCGCGCTTCGGGCAGGTAGCAGTGCCAGACCTCGTCCGTGCGCTCCTTCATCTCGATACGCTGCAGTTCCCGGCGGCCGTTCAGGTCGTAGATGCACAGCTCGACCTTCTCCGCGTGCTCGGAGAAGAGCGCGAAGTTGACGCCTTCGCCGTCCCAGGTGGCGCCGCGGGGATAGGGACGGCCCGACCAGACCGCGGTGATCGGTATGGTGGGGGCACCGCGCCTCATGGACCTGCTCCTTCGGAATTCCGGGAGGGGGAACTGGACGGCCGCGAGCCGCTCAAGGCTCGTCCTTTCCGGACTTCGGCCACCAGCGTTCCAGCAGCCCGGCCGCCCACTGCTTTCCGCCCAGCCCGAAGGCGAGCGCGAGCGCGAGCACCACGCCGGCGAGGAGGATCAGGAAGGTCTCGCGGATGATCGTGCCGCCCACGTTGATCTGGTCGAGCGCGATCAGCACCACGAACACGATGATCGCGTACTGGGCCATCTTGCCCAGCAGTTCGCCGTCGCTCACGCCCACGTTCTTGCAGTACGTGGTCACCGTGCCGCTGATGAAGCGCCCGAAGTACGCGCCGAAGACGAGGATCAGGAGGGCGACGATCACCTTGGGCACGAAGAGCACCACCTGCCCCAGCAGGTCGGTGATGTAGGTGAGCCCCAGGCTGTTGAACGAGATCACGAGCGCGGCGAGGATCACCAGCCAGTAGGCGAGGATGCCGAAGATCGCCGTGGTGTCCAGGCCGATGCCTCCCTGCTCGAGGAAGCCGTCCACGCCGGCCCGCTCCGTGAGGACGTTGAAGTTGATCGCCCGCAGGCCCTTCTCCAGCGCGAAGCGGGCTCCCTTTGCCAGCAGCCAGCCTATGACGAGCACCAGGAGGGCGAGCGCAAGACGGGGCGCGAACGCCCCGATCTGCGCAAGCAGCGCCCGGACGGGCTCCAGAAGGATCTCGACGTTCATGATGGGTATCTCCTCGTTGGGGTGTGCCCCGCGCAGGCGCCGTCAGGCGACCAGCGCGAGAATGCCTTGCAGCGGAATGCGGATCCACGCCGGCCGGTTGCCGATCTCGTAGCGAAGCTCACAGAGCGCCTTCTCGATCTCGAAGAGCGAAAGCAGGCCCCTCTCCAGCGGGCCGGTGCCCGCCTGGTAGGCGTCGAGGTAGGCGCGTCGCGTCTCCTCGAGCCATTTTCCCGCGAGAGCGCCGAGGCGTTCGCGCTCGGTGTCGTTGCGCGCGGCGCGATCGAGCGCGCTCCAGCGCGCGTAATCGAAGGAGCGGAGCATGCCGGCGACGTCGCGCAGCGCCGGGCCCTTCGCGCGCCGTTCGGCGAGCGGCCGTGACGGTTCGCCCTCGAAGTCGACGATCAGGAAGTCGTTCCTGGCGAGCAGGACCTGGCCCAGGTGGAAGTCGCCGTGGTAGCGGGTCTTCACCGTGGCTGCGGACGCGCGGCTCGCCTCGATGCGCGCGAGAAGCTCCTTGCGGCGCCCGGCGAGCGTGCGTGCTTCCTCGCGCGCGGCCTCCGGAAGCTCGCTGGCGCGCCGCTCGAGAAGCGCCAGCGTTTCCTCGGCCTCGTCGCGCACGCGTTTCTTCCAGGCAGCCAGATCGCGGTCCGTCGCCGGCTCGGGCTCGAACGCCGGATCGCCGCTGCGAAGGGCGAAGGCGGCGTGCAACCCGGCGGTGCGAGCGCCGAGCGTGCGCGCAAGCTCGAGATAGGCGCCGTGGGGATCCTCGAGCGGCGTATCCGAGGCGTCCCTCGCAGCCTCGAGGTATCGCTCGAGGTAGCCCAGGGTGTGGTTCCAGCCGTCGCCCTGGTTGGAGACATAGGCCTGGAGCAGCGCGAGCGTCGTCGGCGTCCCGTCCGCGGCCACGTGCTCGAGCGCGCCCGCCACGGCGGCGCAGTTCGTGAAGTGCGCGGTCTCGGTGAGGTAGCGGCCGATCTCGAGTTCCGGATTGAGCCCGGGGCGCAGCCTCCGGTAGCCCTTCAGGAACAGCCGGTCGCCGAGCGCCACGATGGTGTTGCTGCTCTGCGCGACCGGGCGCTTGACCTCGAGGCCGGCGTGATCCGCGCCCGCGATCTCACGGAACGCGGCGGTCGGCGTGAAGCGCAGCTTGCCCTTCGTGGTGGCGACCTCGCGCCCGTGCGCGATCGCGTCGACCACGGCATGGCAGAACGACTCGTCCGCAAAGGCGTCCGCCAGTGCGCCGACGCTCGCCTGCTGCCGGACCTTGGCCACGGTGAGCGGTGCCATTGCGCGCGCCTGCTCCTCGTCCTGGCCTTCCCAGGCGAGTGCCAGCGGAACGAAGTAGCTGGCCGGCTCGGCCGCGCCCTCGGTGTCGATCTGCGCCACCATCCACGTGTGGCTTCCGACCGTCCACAGCACCTGGTCGGCAAGTGCCGCCCGCTTGAGCGATTCGCCCTTCGAGGCGTACCAGCGCTGGGCCTCGACGTAGCGCGGCAGGGCGCTCTCCTCGAGCTGCGCGCGCACCTTCTGCGCCATGCCTATGCGCCAGGGCACCACGCGGTCGCGGAAGAAGCTGGACCACCCGTCGAAGAGCACCAGCACGGGCAGGTCCTCGCGGGCGAGGCGCTCCTCGTGCCAGCGGGGCATCTCGACGTCGGTCGCGAGGCGGAACCAGTAGAAGCCGCAGGCGGGCAGCGTGAGGAGGTACGGAAGCTCGCCGATGGGCGGGAAGGCGGTGCGGCCCATGAGCTCGACCGGCACGCGTCCCTTGAACGGCCCGAGGTCGAGCTCCACCGGTTGCGCCGAGCGGCCGAGGTTGGCCACGCACAGGATCACCTCGTCGCCGTACTCGCGCAGGTAGGCGAGGATCTTCGGGTTTCCGGGCTTGAGGAACTTGAGCTTTCCGCGCCCGAACGCCCGGCTCAGGTTGCGCACGGCGAGCGTGCGGCGCATCCAGTTCAGGAGCGAATTGGGCTCCCGGGACTGCGCCTCGACGTTCACGGCCTCGTAACCGTAGATCGGGTCCATGTTCGGCGGCAGGTAGAGTCGCTGCGGATCGGCCTTCGAGAAGCCGGCGTTGCGGTCCGGGCTCCACTGCATCGGCGTGCGCACGCCGTTGCGGTCGCCGAGGAAGATGTTGTCGCCCATGCCGATCTCGTCGCCGTAGTAGATGATCGGCGAGCCGGGCATCGACAACAGCAGGCTGTTCATCAGCTTGATGCGTTCGCGGTCGTTTTCCATGAGGGGGGCGAGCCTGCGGCGGATGCCGAGGTTGATGCGCGCGCGCGCATCGGAGGCGTACATGCGGTACATGTAGTCGCGCTCCTTGCTGGTCACCATCTCGAGCGTGAGCTCGTCGTGGTTCCTCAGGAAGATCGCCCACTGGCAGCTCTCCGGGATGTCCGGCGTCTGCTCCATGATCTCGATGACGGGATAGCGCTCCTCCTGGGCGATCGCCATGTAGATGCGCGGCATGAGCGGGAAGTGGTACGCCATGTGGCACTCGTCGCCCTCGCCGAAGTACTCGCGGACGTCCTCCGGCCACTGGTTGGCCTCGGCCAGGAGCAGCCTCGAGGTGTAGTGCGCATCGAGCAGCGTGCGGATTTCCTTGATGACGACGTGCGTCTCGGGAAGATTTTCGTTGGAGGTTCCCTCGCGCTCGACCAGGTACGGGATCGCGTCCAGCCGGAAGCCGTCCACGCCCATGTCGAGCCAGAAGCGCATGGCGCGGACCACCGCCTTCAGCACGATCGGGTTGTCGAAGTTGAGATCCGGCTGGTGGCTGAAGAAGCGGTGCCAGTAGTAGGCCTTCGCGACCGGGTCCCAGGTCCAGTTCGAGGTCTCCGTGTCGGTGAAGATGATGCGCGTGCCCTTGTACTTCTCGTCGGAGTCGCTCCAGACGTAGAAGTCGCGCTTCGACGAGCCCGGTGGCGCGCGGCGGGCGGCCTGGAACCAGGGGTGCTGGTCCGAGGTGTGGTTGACCACCAGCTCGGTGATCACGCGCAGGCCGCGCCGATGCGCCTCGCGGACGAACTGGCGGAAGTCGTTTCGCGTGCCGTATTGCGGGTGGACGTTGTGGTAGTCGGCGACGTCGTAGCCGTCGTCCTTCTGCGGCGACGGGTAGAAGGGCAGGATCCAGATCGTGTTGACGCCGAGGTCGCGGATGTAGTCGAGCTTGGAGGTGATCCCGCGGAAGTCCCCGATCCCGTCGTCATCGGAATCGAAGAACGCCTTGACGTGCACCTGGTAGATGACCGCGTCCTTGTACCAGAGCGCATCCTCGCCAGGCGCCACGGCGAATGTGGCCTCGGTGGCCGGCGAATCAATGACGGTTGGTGTGCTCACGGTATCCTGGATGTCAGAGGAAGTAGTCGAAGTCCTGCTCGCGGTGCACGTGGCGCCGGACCAGGAAGATGTGCGCGGGCGAATGCGCCGGGTCGAGCCGCAGGAAGTTGCGCGGGCCATTCCAGAGGTAGCGCGCGCCGGTGAGCAGGTCGTGCATCTGGAAGGCGCGGCCGGGCTCGAGTCCCAGCGCCTCGAGGTCCAGGTCGATCCAGCAGGTGTGCGGGTTGTGGGGATCCAGGTTCACCGCGACCACGACCTGGTTCGAGCCGTCCGCCGTCGATTTCGAGTAGCAGAGGACCTGCTCGTTGTCGGTGGGCAGGAAGCGCAGGCTCCCGTTGCCGTGCAGCGCGGGATTCTCCCGGCGGATGCGGTTGAGCATCGCGATGATCGGCCCGAGGCTTTCGGGCCGCTTGAGGTCCCAGTGGCGCAGTTCGTATTTCTCGGAGTCGAGGTATTCCTCGGCGCCGGGGACGCGCGCCCGGTTGTCCATCAGTTCGAAGGCCGGGCCGTAGATGCCGTAGCTCGCCGCCAGGGTCGAGGCGAGCACCACGCGCGAGACGGCCATGGCGCGCCCGCCGTACTGCAGCGACTCCGGCAGGATGTCGGGCGTGTTCGGCCAGACATTGGGCCGGAAGTAGTCGCGCCCCGGTCCGCGGGAGAGCTCCGTGAAGTACTCCGTCAATTCGGCGCGGGTGTTGCGCCACGTGAAGTAGGTGTAGGACTGGGAGAATCCGAGCTTCGCGAGCCGGTGCATCACCCGAGGCCGGGTGAACGCCTCCGCCAGAAAGATCACCTCCGGGTGGGAGCGCTTCACCTCCGGGATCATCCAGCCCCAGAACGCGAAGGATTTGGTATGGGGGTTGTCGACGCGGAAGATCCTCACGCCCTCGCCGATCCAGAAATCGATGACGCCCTTGAGGGCCTCCCAGAGCGCGCGCCAGTCCTTCGACTCGAAGTCGAACGGGTAGATGTCCTGGTACTTCTTGGGAGGGTTCTCCGCGTACTGCACCGTGCCGTCGGGCCGGCTGCGGAACCAGGCGGGATGCTCCTTGACCCAGGGATGGTCGGGCGCGCACTGGTAGGCGATGTCCAGCGCGATCTCGATGCCGTGCTCCTTCGCCTTGGCGACCAGGCGGCGGAAGTCGGCCGGCGTCCCGAGGTCGGGATGCACCGCCAGGTGGCCGCCCTCCGCGGAGCCGATCGCCCAGGGACTGCCGACGTCGCCGGGCTTCGTGACCAGGGTGTTGTTCCTGCCCTTGCGCTTCTCGCGGCCGATCGGGTGGATTGGCGGCAGGTACAGCACGTCGAAGCCGAGCTTCGCGACGTAGGGCAGGCGCTTTTCGACATCCTTGAACGTGCCGTGGCGGCCCGGCGCCGTCGAGGCCGATCGCGGGAAGAGCTCGTACCAGGCGCCGAAAGCCGCGAGCGTGCGATCGATCTCGAGCGGCATTTCGGCCGTGCACGTCGTGAGCGATCGATCGGGGTAGCGCGCGGCCACCGCGGCGAGCGCCTCGTCCAGGGCCGCGGCCTTGAGGGAATCCGCGGGCGCCTTGGCGCGAAGTACTGCGGACCAGTCCTCCAGGCGCTTGCGGTCCGCGCCGCTCGCCCGCCCGGCCGTCCCACGGATCAGGTCGGCCCCGACCAGCGCGGCGATGCGGATGTCCTCCGGGTCCTCGCGGCGCACGAGTTCGTTTCGCCAGGATTCGAAGTGGTCGACCCACGCGCACACGGCGAAGCGATACCGGCCCGGCGGCCCGGCGACGAAGCTTCCGCGCCAGCGGTCGTTCCCGAGCGCGGTCATTTCCGCTTCCCGCCACTGCTTGTCGTCCTCGGCGCGCAGGAGCAGCCGCGCCCGCAACACGTCGTGCCCGTCGGCGAAGCAGTCCGCCTCGACCACCACGTTCTCGCCCTCGACCCGCTTGGCGGGGAAGCGCCCTCCGTCCACGCGGGGAGTCACGGACTCGATCACCACGCGAAGGCGGCCGTCGGCTTCGGGTTTCGTCGGGTTGCGCTCAGCCATCCGGGTTGCCCTTGAAGTAGACGGTGGAGAGGGGCGGCAGCGTGAGGGTGATGGAGCAGGGGCGGCCGTGCGCGCCGATCGGAACCGCCTCGACGCCGCCGAGGTTGCCCCAGCCGGCGCCGCCGTAGCCCTTCGCGTCGCTGTTCAGGATCTCGCGCCACTGCCCGGGGCGCGGGACGCCCAGCACGTAGTTCGCGCGCGGCTGCGGCGTCAAGTTGCACACCACCAGGACGGGCGCGCCCGCCTTCGGCTTGCGCAGGAACGCGATGACGCTCGCGTCCCGGTCCGTGCAATCCACCCACTCGAATCCATCCGAGGAGAAGTCCACCTCGTGCAGCGCGGGCTCCTCCTGGTAGACGCGGTTGAGGTCCCCGACCCAGCGCTGCATGCCGCTGTGCTCGGCCTGGTCCGTCACCCACCATTCGAGTTCGCCTTCGTGGGTCCACTCGCGCCGCTGGCCGAACTCCCCGCCCATGAAGACCAGCTTCTTGCCGGGATGCCCCCACATGTAGCCGTAGAGCGCGCGCAGGTTGGCGAACTGCTGCCAGACGTCACCGGGCATCTTGCCGATGAGGGACCCCTTCCCGTAGACGACCTCGTCGTGGGAGAGCGGCAGCAGGAAGTTCTCCTGGAACGCGTAGACCAGCGAGAACGTGAGCTGGTCGTGGTGGTACTTGCGAAAGACCGGGTCCTGCTGGAAGTACTTGAGCGTGTCGTGCATCCAGCCCATGTTCCACTTGGCGCCGAAGCCCAGGCCCCCCAGGTAGGTCGGTCGCGAGACCATCGGCCAGGCCGTGGATTCCTCGGCGTAGGTGATGCAGTCCGGGTGGTCCCGGTAGACGGACTGGTTCAGCATCTTCAGGAACTCGATCGCCTCGAGGTTCTCCCTTCCGCCGAAGCGGTTCGGGACCCACTCGCCGTCCTTGCGCGCGTAGTCGAGGTAGAGCATGGAGGCGACCGCGTCCACGCGAAGCCCGTCCACGTGGAACTTGTCCAGCCAGTAGAGCGCGCTCGAGAGCAGGAACGCGCGCACCTCGTTGCGCCCGTAGTTGAAGATGCTCGAATTCCACTCCGGGTGGAAGCCCTGCTTGGGGTCCGCGTGCTCGTAGAGCGAGGTCCCGTCGAAGTACCCGAGCCCGTGCGCGTCGGCGGGGAAGTGCGAGGGCACCCAGTCGAGGATCACGCCGATGCCGTTCTGGTGCAGGTGGTCGACCAGGTACATGAAGTCCTGGGGCGTGCCGTAACGCGCGCTCGGCGCGAAATAGCCGGTCGTCTGGTAGCCCCAGGAGCCGTAGAAGGGGTGCTCCATCACCGGCAGGAGCTCGACGTGCGTGAAGCCCAGCTCGCGGACATAGGCGGCGAGCTGGTGCGCGAGTTCCCGGTAGCCGAGGAAGCCGCCGTCCTTGCGGCGCCAGGAACCCACGTGGACCTCGTAGATGGACTGCGGTGCGTCGAGCGCGTTGCGCGGCCCGCGCGAGGCCATCCACTGCGCGTCGTCCCACTCGTACTCGAGCGTCCACGCCCGCGAACCCGTGGCCGGCGGAAGCTCCGCGAAGGTCGCGAACGGGTCGGCCTTCTCGCCCACGTGCCCGCGCTGGTGCGATTCGATGCGGTACTTGTAGGACTGGCCGCGGCGCACGCCCGGGACGTTTCCTTCCCAGATGCCGGAGCCGTCGTCGCGGGGCGCGAGAGAGTCCGCACCGGGCCTCCAGTCGTTCCACTCCCCGATCACGGAGACGGCGCGTGCGTTGGGCGCCCAGAGCGCGAAGCGCGCTCCCTGGCCGCCGGGGTCAAGGTGGCATCCGAGCCGCTCGTAGAGACGGCAATGGCTGCCCTCGCGAAAAAGATGGATGTCCTGTTCGGTCAACACGGTTGCCTTCCGGGTGTGCGCTGTGATGGACTGGACCGAACGGCCGATCGGCCGCCGGGAAGACGCGCCTGGCGGCGCGGTGCGTATCGCGGCTGGGTCAAGTTGGGTTGACGAGAAAACGGTGCCGCGAGCGATGACGAATTCTAGCATATCGGCACCGTTTGCACAAAGCGCGCATGGCGCCCGCGGTGTTATCCTGCGGCCGCGCCGAACGTCGAAAGCGGAGCGCCAAACGCCGGAGCAGGGGTATTCGATGGACCCACGATGCCACTGCACCCAGGCAGCCACACAGAGGATCACACGATGTCCGCATCGCCGATTTCCCTCGACGACAAGTACACGCGCGGGACGGGCCGCGTCTTTCTCACCGGAACGCAGGCCCTCGTGCGCCTCGCTCTCGCCCAGCGCGAGCGCGACGCAGCCGCGGGACTGAACACCGCCGGCTTCATCTCGGGCTACCGCGGCTCGCCCCTGGGCGGCCTCGACCAGGCCCTGTGGAAGGCGAAGACGCACCTCGAGACGCACCATCTCTTCTTCACGCCCGGCGTGAACGAGGAGCTTGCCGCGACCGCCGTGGGGCTCGCAGCAGGCGGGCTGTTTCCGGGGGCGAAGTACGACGGCGTCTTCGCGATGTGGTACGGCAAGGGGCCCGGAGTCGACCGTTGCGGCGATGTGTTCAAGCACGCGAACGCGGCGGGCTCCGCGAAGCACGGTGGCGTGCTGCTCGTGGCGGGCGACGACCATGCGTGCAAATCCTCGACGCTCCCGCACCAGTCGGAGCACGCATTCGACGCGGCGATGATTCCCGTGCTCTACCCGACCGGAGTCCGGGAGATCCTCGAGCTGGGACTGCACGGATTCGCGATGTCGCGCCATTCCGGATGCTACGTGGCGTTGAAGACCGTGTCGTAGACCGTCGACTCCACGGCGTCCATCGACCTGGACACGGCCTTTCCCGAGATCGTGTTGCCGGAAGACGGGCCCGTTCCCGCCGGCGGGATGAACATCCGCTGGCCCGACGCGCCCATGGAGCAGGAGCTTCGCCTGCAGAAGGACAAGATCTACGCTGCGCTCGCCTACTGCCGGGCGAACCGCCTCAACCGGATCACGGTCGATTCGCCGAACCCCCGCCTGGGGATCATCGCCTCGGGCAAGTCCTACCTCGACGTGCTCCAGGCGCTGGAGAACCTCGGCATCGACGAGCCTCACGCCGCCGAGATCGGCATCCGCCTCTTCAAGGTGGCGATGCCCTGGCCCCTCGAGCCGGACGCCGTTCGCGAGTTCGCCAGGGGGCTCGACGAGATCCTCGTCGTCGAGGAGAAGCGCCAGGTCATCGAGTACCAGCTGAAGGAGCAGCTCTACAACTGGCGCGACGATGTCCGGCCGCGCGTCGTCGGGAAGTACGACGAGCTCGGGGAGTGGGAAACGCACCGCAACGACTGGCTGCTGCCGGCCGCGGGCGAACTCACGCCGGCGATGGTCGCACGCGTCATCGCCTCGCGGATCGGCCGCTTCTACACCTCGAGGATCGTCGAGGCGCGGCTCGCTTTCCTCGAGGCCAAGGAAGCCGCCCTCGCCAGGCCCCGCCCGAAGGTCGCGCGCATTCCCTACTTCTGTTCCGGATGCCCGCACAACACCTCGACGAAGGTGCCCAGGGCTCGAAGGCCCTCGCGGGCATCGGCTGCCACTACATGGCGATCTGGATCCGGCCCGGGGAGACGAAGACCTTCACCCAGATGGGAGGCGAAGGTGCGCCGTGGATCGGCATCCAGCCCTTCACGGAAACGCGGCACGTCTTCGCCAACATCGGCGACGGCACCTATTTCCACTCCGGTCTCCTCGCGATCCGCTCGGCCATCGCGGCGAACGTGAACATCACCTACAAGGTCCTGTTCAACGACGCGGTGGCCATGACGGGAGGCCAGCCCGTCGATGGCAGCCTCACCGTCGCGATGCTCACGCGCCAGGTGGCCGCGGAAGGGGCCCGGCGCGTGGTCGTCGTCACCGACGAGCCGGAGAAGTACCGCGGCGCGAACGCGCTTGCCGAAAGCGTCACGGTGCACCATCGCGACGAGTTGGACGCTGTGCAGCGCCGCTTGCGCGAGATCCCGGGCGTGACCGTGCTGGTGTACGACCAGACCTGCGCGGCGGAGAAGCGTCGCCGCCGCAAGCGCGGCCGGTATCCCGACCCCGCGCGCCGCGTGGTGATCAACGAACGCGTGTGCGAGGGTTGCGGCGACTGCGGCGTCAAGTCGAACTGCCTTTCCATCGTGCCGGTGGAAACCGAATTCGGGCGCAAGCGCGCCATCGACCAGAGCAGCTGCAACAAGGATTTCTCGTGCCTCAAGGGTTTCTGCCCGAGCTTCGTGACGGTCGAGGGAGGCGCCCTGCGCAAGCGCCTGCCCGTGGCGGCCGAGGCGTGGGGCGCGCTGCCGGAGCCGGTGCTGCCCGCGCTGGACCGGCCGTGGGGAATTCTCGTCACCGGCGTGGGAGGGACCGGCGTGGTGACGATCGGGGCGCTGATCGGCATGGCGGCGCACCTCGAGGGCAAGGGCGTGTCCGTGCTCGACATGGCGGGACTCGCGCAGAAGGGCGGCTCCGTCTTCTCGCACATCCGCCTTGCGGCGCACCCGAGGCGATACACGCCGTTCGCATCGCCGCGGGCGAGGCCAACGCCGTGATCGGCTGCGACCTGATCGTCACGGCATCCGACGAGGCTCTCGCGAAGATGCAGGCCGGGGCCACGCGCGCGGTGGTCAACGCCGATCTCGCGCCCACGGGCGACTTCACGCGCGACCCCGATTTCGCCGTTCCCGCGAACGACCTGTCCACCGCGATCCGGGAGGCCTGCGGCGGGGACGCCGCGGATTTCGTCGATGCCGGCACGCTCGCGACCGCCCTCCTGGGCGACGCGATCGCGACCAATCTCTTCATGGTGGGAATGGCGTGGCAGAAGGGCCTCGTTCCCGTGGGGCGCGAGTCGATCCTGCGGGCGATCGTGCTGAACGCGACGGCCGTCGAGTCGAACCAGTCGGCCTTCGAGTGGGGACGGCGGGCGGCCGTCGATCTCGCGGCCGTTCGCAAGGCGGCGGCGGGACAGGGCGCGGCCCCGGAAAGCCACCGGCTGTCGGCCGACGTGGACGAGGCGATCGCGCGGCGGCGCGGGGAACTCGCCCGCTACCAGGACGGGAAGTACGCGGCGCGCTACGCCGGGCGCCTCGCGCGGGTGCGCGAGGCCGAAGCGGCCGCGATGCCCGGGTCGACGGCGCTGACCGAGGCGGTGGCGCGCTGCCTCTTCAAGCTGATGGCCTACAAGGACGAATACGAAGTGGCCCGGCTCTACACCGACGGGGAATTCCTGTCGCGCGTGTCCGGCCAGTTCGAGGGCGAATTCAGGCTGGTGCTCCACCTGGCGCCGCCCCTGTGGGCCAGGGCCGATCCCGCCACGGGCGAGCCGCGAAAGACCGCGTTCGGTCCGTGGATGCTCAAGGCGATGGCGCTGCTCGCCCGGTGCAGGCGGCTGCGCGGAACGGCGTTCGATCCCTTCGGCTACTCGGAGGAGCGGCGCGGGGAACGCCTTCTCGTCACGGAGTACGAGGCGACGGTGGAGGAGATCATCGGGCGCCTCGCACCGGCGAACCACGCGACCGCCGTCGAGCTGGCCTCGCTGCCCGACGAGATCCGCGGATTCGGCCCGGTCAAGGCGCGCCACCTCGACCGCGTCGCGGAGCGCCGCTCGGTGCTGCTGGCGCGGTTTCGCGAGCCGGGAGGCGTCGGCGGGACGAAGGCGGTGAAGGTGGCGGCCTGAACCGCGATCAGGGCCCTGCGAGCCCCGGCCACGCGAGCGTGTATTCGCCGTGCCCCAGGTGCAGCTCGGCGTCGAGGCCGAAGGGCAGGGTGAGCTTGCGGGCGATGTGCCCGAAGGGCAGTCCGGTCAGCACGGGGCAGCCCGCGAGGGCGCGAAGCGACTCCACCACTTCCGCCATGGCGTAGGGGTAGCGCTTCGGATTGGTCGGCAGGCAATCGTCGAAATCGCCGAGCAGGATCGCCGACTGGCGCGCGAGCACCCCCGCCAGGTGGAGCTGGACGAGCAGGCGCTCGACCGCATAGGGCTGCTCGCCGATTTCCTCCACGTACAGCAAGCCCCCGTCCACCTGCGGCAGGTAGGGCGTTCCCGCCAGGTGCGCGAGCATGGAGAGATTGCCGCCCCACAGGCGCCCGGTGATGGTGCCCGCGGGCGAGCCGTGGTCGCAGGCGACCGTGTGCGAATCCCGCGCGCCCCAGAGCGTCGCCTCGAAATGCCCGCGCATGAACGCATCGGGCTCGCCGTCGCCGAAGTCCATCGCGACCATCGGCCCGTGGAAGCTCGCGAGCCCCGCGCGGGAAAGCGCGGCGCAGTTGAACGCGGTGAAATCGGAGAAGCCGACGAAGGCCTTGCGGCTTTCCGCCACCCGGCGCCAGTCGATCGCCGGCAGCAGGCGGCTCGCGCCGTAACCGCCCCGGGCGGCAAGCATGATGTCGATGGCCGGGTCGGCGAGGAGGCGGTGGAATCCCGCGAGACGTTCCTCGTCGGTGCCGGCGAAATAGCGCCACTCGTTGCGCGTCTCCGGCGCGGTGATCACCCGGTGCCCCGCGGCTTCGAGACGCCGGATTCCCGCCTCCAGGCGGTCGGCCTCGACGCGCCCCGAAAGGCAGAACACGCCGAGGGTGGCAGGCGCGCCCGGGGGACGCGGCCTCCCCGGAAGGCGATCAGCCACGTTCGCCGTGGAGCTCTTCGAAGGCGATGTGGTTGCCGTCGGGATCGCGCACCACGAATCCGCGCCTGCCGCGCTCTCCCAGGGCGGGCGCGCTCACCACGTGGTCCCCCGGGGGCAGCTCCCGGAAGCGCTTGTCGATGTCGTGGATGTCCAGGTGGACCGAGAGCCGGGACTGCGCGGCGCCGGCGGGAAAGCTGGAGCGTTCGGCGAGGACGATCTTGGTGGCTCCACCGGAGAGGACCGCGCCTCGGCCGGAGGCGGGATCACCCCACGAGGCCACCACGGACCAGCCGAGCGTGTCGCGATAGAACGCCAGCGACCGGTCGAAGTCGGCGGGCTGGATGTGGAGGTGGTCGAAGCGATCGATCATGGAAACCCGGTGCTAGCCGCGTTGCGCCTGTGCATCGACGACGGCGACCGCCGTCATGTTGATGATACGCCGGACGGTGGCCGTCGGCGTGAGGATGTGGGCGGGTTTCGTGGCGCCCAGCAGGATGGGGCCGATGGTGATGCCGTCGCCCGAGGAGGTCTTCAGGAGGTTGAACGCGATGTTGGCGGCGTCGAGCGTCGGCATGATGAGGAGGTTCGCCTCGCCCTTCAACTGCGAGTCGGGGAAGGCGGCCAGGCGCACCTCCTCGGAGAGTGCGGCGTCCCCGTGCATCTCGCCCTCGACCTCGAGGTCGGGCATGCGCTCGCGGATGAGGGCGAGGGCGGCGCGCATCTTCACCGCCGAGGGCGCGTCGCTGGTGCCGAAGCTCGAGTGCGACAGCAGGGCCGCGCGCGGCACGAGACCGAAGCGCCGGATCTCCTCCACGGCGAGCTGCGTCATCTCCGCGAGCTGCCCGGGGGTCGGATCGTCGTTCACGTAGGTGTCGCAGATGAACACGGTGCGCCGCGGCAGCATGAGGATGTTCATGGCGTAGTAGTGCTTCACGTCGGGACGCAGGCCGAGCACCTGGTCGACGTAATGCAGGTGCAGCTTGTGGGTTCCGAAGGTGCCGCAGATCATCCCTTCGGCCTCGCCCTTGTGCATCAGCATCGCGCCGATGAGCGTGTGGCGGCGGCGCATTTCGATCTTGGCGTAGGGCACCGACACGCCGCGGCGCTGCGTGAGGCGGTGGTACTCGGTCCAGTAGTCCCGGTAGCGCGCATCCCGTTCCGGATTCACGACGTCGAAGTGCTCCCCCGCCTTCAGGCGCAGGCCGAATCGCTCGATGCGCTTGTCGAGCACCGCCGGGCGCCCCACGAGGATCGGGCGCGCGAGCTTCTCGTCCACCACCACCTGGACTGCGCGCAGCACCCGCTCGTCCTCGCCTTCCGCGTACACGATCCGCTGCGGCGCGGCCCGTGCCGCGGCAAAGATGGGGCGCATGATGTAGCCGGACTTGTTGACGAACTCGTTCAGCCGCTGGCGATAGGCGTCGAAATCGTCGATGGGGCTCGTCGCAACACCGCTGTCCATGGCCGCCCTTGCGACCGCCGGGGCGATCTTCACGATGAGGCGCGGATCGAATGGCTTCGGGATCAGGTACTCGCGGCCGAAGCTGATCGACTCGTGCTGGTAGGCCATGGCGACGATGTCGGACTGCTCCGCCATCGCGAGGTCGGCGATCGCCTTGACCGCGGCGAGCTTCATCTGGTCGGTGATGGTGGTGGCGCCGCACATCGAGTGCGCCCCGGAAGATGAACGGGAAGCACAGCACGTTGTTCACCTGGTTCGGGTAGTCCGACCGGCCGGTGGCGATGATCGCGTCGTCGCGCACGGCCCTCACTTCGGAGGGCTGGATCTCCGGCGTGGGATTGGCCAGTGCGAAGATGAGCGGGTTGGCCGCCATGCGCGCCACCATGTCGGCCTTGAGCACCCCGCCGGCGGAAAGTCCCAGGAACATGTCCGCCTCGCCGATGATGTCGCCCAGTGCGCGCGCGTCGGTCTTCTTCGCGTAGCGCGCCTTGTTCTCGTCCATGAGTTCCTTGCGGCCCTCGTAGACCACGCCCGCGATGTCTGAGACCCAGATGTTCTCCAGGCGCACGCCGAGGGCGACGAGCATGTCGAGGCAGGAGAGCGCCGCGGCGCCGGCGCCCGACACCACGAGCTTCACCTCGCCGATCTTCTTGCCCACCACCCGCAGGCCGTTCACGACCGCCGCGCCCACGATGATCGCGGTGCCGTGCTGGTCGTCGTGGAACACGGGGATCTGCAGTCGCTCGCGCAGCTTGCGCTCGATGTAGAAGCACTCGGGCGCCTTGATGTCCTCGAGGTTGATCCCCCCGAAAGTGGGCTCGAGCGCGGCGATGACCTCGACCAACCGGTCGGGGTCGAGCTCGTTGAGCTCGATGTCGAAGACGTCGATGCCCGCGAACTTCTTGAAGAGGACGCCCTTGCCCTCCATTACCGGCTTGGCCGCGAGCGGGCCGATGTTGCCCAGGCCGAGCACCGCCGTGCCGTTGGTGACGACGCCGACCAGGTTTCCGCGGGCGGTGAGGTTGCGCGCCTCGGCGGGCGAGGCCTGGATCGCCTCGCAGGCGAAGGCCACGCCGGGGGAATAGGCGAGCGCCAGGTCGCGCTGGGTGGCCAGCGGCTTGGTCGCCGCGATCTCGATCTTGCCCGGCCGCGGCTCGCGGTGGTAGTCGAGGGCGCTTTGCTTGATGTCGTCGAGCATGGTGCTAAACCCTTGAGCGGCTTGAAGTTTGTGCGAAGTCTAGCATGCAGGGCGGGCCCGTTCGGGGCGGGGCTTGACAAAACGAGTCGATATAACTAAACATATCGACATATTGGAGCCATGCCCATGAACCGGAACTACCTGCGCGCCGTCCCGCGAGAATGGCGAAACCTCTCGAAGGTGTTCTCCGCCCTCGGAGACGAGCACCGCCAGCGCATCCTGCTCACCTTCGAGCCCGGCGAGCGCCTGAACGTGGGGCAGATCGTCGAGGTCTCGACCTTGTCCCGCACCACCGTGTCGCACCACCTCAAGGTGCTGCGCGAATCCGGGGTGCTGGGCTCGGAGAAGATCGGCAAGGAGGTGTGGTTCTGGCTGGACAAGGCGTTTCTCCTGTCCGCCCTGGGCGCGGTCTGCGCCTACCTCGAGGACAAGGCGTGAACCGCCGCCGCTTCCTGGCTACCGCCACCACCGCTGCCGTGGCCTCCGCCCTCGGCGGCTGCGGGCTGAGCCTCGAGCAGGGGCTCTTCAACGAGTGCCGTGTCCCCGGCAACCACCGCGTGCTGCGCGACCGGCTCGTGCGCGCCGCCTGGGAAGGCGTGGATGCGTCGCAGGTGTGGGATTGCCACGTGCACCTCTTCGGAAATGGCAGGGGCGGCGCGGGCGTCTATCTCAACCCGGGATTCGACCGCCCGTCGACCATCGCGGGACGGGTTCGCCGCACGATGTTCTTCAACGCCGCCTGCGGCGGCGAGGACGAGGAGCGCCTGGACGCGGCGATCGTCGAGCGCCTCGCGCACCTCGCCGCGGAACTGCCGCCCGGCGCGAAGGCGATGCTTCTCGCGTTCGACTTCGTCCACGACGCGGACGGCACGCGTCGAGCGGATCTTTCGAGCTTCGCCATCTCCGATGCCCAGGCCTCGCGCGTCGCCCGCGCCCGGCCGGAGCGCTTCGAGTGGATCGCCTCCGTGCATCCCTACCGCCGCGACGCGGTCGCGGCCCTGGAAGCCGCGCATGCCGCCGGCGCGCGCGCGGTCAAATGGCTTCCCCAGGCCATGGGAATCGACCTCGCGCACGCGCGGAGCATCGCGTTCTACGCGGAATTGCGCAGGCTCGCGCTGCCGCTGCTCGTCCACGTGGGCGAGGAAGAGGCGGTGGAAGGCGCGGGGCGGCACGATCTCGGCAACCCCCTCGCGCTGCGGCACCCGCTCGATGCCGGGGTGCGGGTGATCGCCGCGCATTGCGCCTCCCGGGGAGAGAGCCCGGATCTCGACGCGAATCCCGACCCGGCGCAGGCGCCGCGGGCCGGGAACCTCGACCTGTTCGCGAGGCTCATGGGCGAGGCGCGCTACCGGCACCTGCTGCACGGCGACCTGTCGGCCGTGACGCAGGCGAACCGGGCGCAGGCCTTGCCCGAGATCATCGGCGCGACGGCTTGGCATGGACGGCTGCTGAACGGCAGCGACTACCCGCTGCCGGGAATCATGCCGCTCTACTCGATCGGGGGGCTGGTGCGCGCCGGGCTCCTCGACGCTTCGGCCGCCCCGGTGCTCCGGGAGCTTCGCCACGTGAATCCCCTCGTCTTCGATTTCGTGCTCAAGCGCTCGCTCGCCTGGCGCGGGGCGCGCCTGCCGCGCGGCGTGTTCGAGACGCGGCGCTTCTTCGAGCCCGGGCCCGGGAGGATCTGACGATGGCCGCACGCAACCAATTCGCCCTGCTCGGCGAG
The DNA here is from genome assembly GCA_016708825.1 of Betaproteobacteria bacterium. GTDB lineage: Bacteria > Pseudomonadota > Gammaproteobacteria > Burkholderiales > Usitatibacteraceae > FEB-7. The sequence continues at coordinate 165,418 of JADJEZ010000003.1, forward strand.
CGCCGCTTCGCACCGTACTTCTGGACGCAGTTCCTCGGGGCCGCGAACGACAACCTGTTCAAGTTCGCCTTCACGCTGCTCGCCACGTACCACGCGGCGCAGTGGGGCGGGGTCGATCCGGCCACCGCCGGGTTCGTGATCGGCGCCATCTTCATCGCGCCTTTCGTGCTCTTCTCGGCCACCGCCGGGCAGATCGCGGACAAGATCGAGAAGGGGCGCCTGATCCGCTTCGTGAAGGATTTCGAGATCGTGGTGATGGGCGTGGCGGCGGCGGGATTCCTGTCGCAGAACGCCGGGCTGCTCTACGGCTGTGTCTTTCTCATGGGCCTGCACTCGACGCTCTTCGGGCCCGTGAAGTACTCGTACCTGCCGCAACAGCTCAAGCCCGCGGAACTCACCGGCGGCAACGGCATGGTGGAGATGGGCACCTTTGTCGCGATTCTCGCGGGAACCATGGCGGGCGGCGCGCTGGTCGGTCACTCCGCGAACGGCCCGGTCTTCGTGGCGGCGGCGACCCTCGCGGCGGCGGTCGCCGGAAGGCTGGTCGCCCACTTCATCCCGCACTCGCCGGCGCCGGCTCCGGCGCTGCGCCTGAACTGGAACCCGTTCACCGAGACGTGGCGCAACCTGCGCGTGGCCCCGGAGAACCGGTCGGTCTTCCTGTACATGCTCGGCATCTCCTGGCTGTGGTTCTGCGGGTCGATCTTCCTCACCTCGTTCACGCCGTTCACCCGGGAAGTGATCGGCGGCGCCGAGGACGTCGTGACGCTTCTCCTCGCGGTCTTCTCCGCGGGCATCGGGCTGGGCTCGCTCGCCTGCGAGCGGCTCTCCGGGAGGAAGGTGGAGCTGGGGCTCGTTCCCTTCGGCTCCTTCGGCATGACGCTTTTTTCCGTGGACCTGTGGTTCGCGAGCCGGGGGCTCGTCCCGGCCGGCGGCATCGGCGTGGGCGCGTTCCTCGCCGAGCCCGCCTACTGGCGCGTGATCGCCGACCTCTTCCTGCTCGCGATGTTCAGCGGCTTCTACAGCGTGCCGCTCTACGCGGTGATCCAGAGCCGCTGCGAGGCGTCGCACCGCGCCCGGATCATCGCGGCCAACAACATCCTGAACGCGCTCTTCATGATCGTGGCCGCGCTCCTCGCGACGGGCCTCATGCGGGCGGGGCTCACGCTGCCGCAGCTCTTCCTCGCGGTGGGCCTCATGAACGTGCTGGTGGCGGCCTACATCTACACGCTCGTCCCCGAGTTCCTCATGCGCTTCCTGTGCTGGCTGCTCGTGCACGGCGTCTATCGCCTGGGGAAGACCGGCCTCGAGCATGTTCCGGAGGAGGGGCCCGCGGTGATCGTGTGCAACCACGTGAGCTTCGTCGACGCCCTGGTGGTGCTCGCGGCGAGCCCCCGGCCGATACGCTTCGTGATGGACCACCACATCTTCCGCATACCCGTGCTCTCGTTCGTGTTCCGGACGGGCAAGGCGATCCCCATCGCGTCCGCCCGGGAGGACGAGCGGATACTCGACGAGGCCTATGAGAGCATTGCGCAGGCGCTCGAGGCGGGCGAACTGGTGGGGATCTTTCCCGAGGGGCGGATCACGGATTCCGGGGAGCTCCTGGACTTCAAGGGCGGCATTCGCCGAATCGTGGAACGAACGCCGGTTCCCGTGATTCCCATGGCGCTCTCCGGGCTCTGGGGGAGCTTCTTCAGCAGGAAGGGCGGTGCGGCGATGACCCGGCCCTTCCGGCGCGGCGTGTTTTCGCGCATCGGGCTTGCGGTGGGCGCGCCGGTGCGACCGGCGGATGCGACGCCCGAAAAGCTCAAGGAGCGGGTTCTCGAATTGCGGGGCGACTGGCGCTAGGCGCCGAAGGAGGGCGGCAATGTGGTTCATCGGCTTGCTGGTCGGTTTCGTCGTCGGCGCCTTCCTCGGGCAGTGGCCCGGCGCGCTCGTGGGAGCGTTCCTCGGATGGCTCGCCGGGCTGGCCCTGGCTCCGCGCAAGCGCGCGCAGCCCGTGGGCGAGCCTTCGGGCGCCGCCGGCGAGGAGCGCATCGCGCTGCTCGAGAAGCGGCTCGCGCGCGCCGAGCAAAGGCTGAACCGGCTCGAGCATCCCGGCGCCACGGGAGAGAGGGTCGAGGGGCGGGATGAAGCGGCGGCGGCGGGCGTGCCGGACGCGGGAGTCGTGGCGCAAGCTCCCGTTCCATCGCCGCGGGAGCCGGAAGCCGCTGCGCTTTCGCCGGCACCGGAGGCGATCCCCACGGACGGCGAGCCGCCACGCGCCGCGCCGGAACCGGCCGCGCCGAATGTCCTCGTCGCGTGGCTCACCGGCGGCAACACCATCGCCCGCGTCGGCGCGATCATCCTCTTCTTCGGCGTGGCGTTCCTGGTGAAGTACGCGGCCGACCACCGCCTGCTGCCCATCGAGCTGCGGCTCTCCGCCGTGGCGGGCGGCGCGCTCGCGCTGCTCGCGGCGGGCTGGCGGCTGCGCGAGAAGCGCCGCGGCTACGCGCTCACGCTCCAGGGCGCGGGCGTGGGGCTTTTCTATCTCACGATGTTCGGCGCGTTTCGCCTCTACGAGCTTCTGCCGGCGGGCACCGCCTTCGGGCTCCTGGTGGCGACGGCGGGGCTTTCGGCGATGCTCGCGGTCCGGCAGGACGCGATGGCGCTTGCCATGATCGGCACGGCCGGCGGCTTCCTCGCGCCGGTACTCACCTCGACGGGCGGCGGCAACCACGTGGCGCTCTTCGGCTACTACGCGGTGTTGAACGCCGGCATCCTCGCGATCGCCTGGCGCAAGTCGTGGCGGCCACTGAACCTGCTGGGATTCTTCTTCACCGCGGCCATCGGTTTCCTGTGGGGCTGGCGCAACTATCGCGACGGGCTCTTCGCGTCCACCGAGGCCTTCCTCGTCTTCTTCTTCGTGCTGTACGTCGCCATCGCGGTGCTGCATGCCTCGCGGCCGGCTTCCAGGGCGGCGCGATACGCCGACGGCACGCTGATCTTCGGCACGCCCCTCGTCGCGTTCGGTTTCCAGGCGGCGATGCTGCAGGACGAGCGGTTCGCGCTCGCCGGCAGCGCGGTGGCGGTGTCGGCGTTCTACCTGGTCCTCGCCCGCGTCCTGCACGCGCGGCACCGGGACGAGTTGCGCCTGCTGGTCGAGAGCTTCCTCGCGCTGGGCGTGGTGTTCGCCACGCTGGCGATCCCGTTCGCGCTCGACGCGCGCTGGACATCCGCGGCCTGGGCCCTCGAAGGACTGGGAATCGTCTGGGCGGGCGCGCGCCAGGGCCGTTGGCTCGCCCGGGCATTCGGTATCGCGCTCCAGGTGCTTGCCGGCTTCGTATTCCTGGACGTGCTGAACGGCGGGATGCTCGGGGATTTTCCGGTCCTGAACGGCGCGTTCATCGGCGCATTCCTGATCGCGCTGGCGGGAGTTGCGTCCAATCGCCTGCTGTCGGGGCTGGGGGAGAACACGACCGTGGTCGAACGCGCCGCCTTGCCCCTGCTGTTCGCGTGGGGCCTCGGCTGGTGGCTCTTCGCGGGCGCGAACGAGATCGATCGCTTCCTCACGGATGGGAGATTCAGCGCCGGGGCCGCGTTCCTCGCTGGCACGGCCCTGGCCTTCAGCGCGCTCAGCACGCGCCTCGCGTGGCCCCATGCGTCGTGGCCCACCTGGGGCCTTGCGCCCGCCCTCGCGGGGCTCGCGGCCGTAACCGTCGCCCATGACGCGAGCCTCCTCGCGAACCTCGGGTGGCTCGCCTGGCCGTTCGCCTTCCACGTGCACCTGAAGGTGCTGCGCGGGCACGAAGAAGGAATCGCGGCGGACTGGCTGCAGTGGCTGCACGCCATCGGGTTCCTGCTCGCGGCCGCGATGGGCTCTTGGGAGCTGCACTGGTTCGCCCGCTCGCAGGGGCTGGGACACAGCGCCTGGTCGGTCGCCGCGGCGATGCTGGTGCCCGCACTGGCCCTCGTCGGCATCGCTACGGAGCGCGCAGGAGCGCGCTGGCCCGTGCAACGCTTCCCGGATGCCTACCTCGTCCGCGGCGCCCTGCCCGTGGTCGTGGCGCTGTGGCTGTGGACGTTCTATGCCAACGCCACGCACGACGGCCGCAGCGAGCCGCTGCCCTACCTGCCGCTCCTGAACGCGATCGACCTCGGCCACGTCCTCGGGCTGTTCGCGGTGTTCGCGTGGGTGCTGGCGCTGCGCCGGACGGCAATCGCAATGCCGGCCGGTCGCTATCTCATGCGCACCGCGGCCGCGGGCGCGGTCTTCGTCTGGCTCAATGCGATCCTGCTGCGCACGATCCACCATTGGGCGGGTGTGGCCTACGAACTCGACACGATGCTGCGCTCGGTGCTCGTGCAGTCCGCGCTTTCCCTCTTCTGGACGCTGCTCGCCCTGGTCCTCATGTTCGCGGCCACGCGAAAGGGATGGCGAGTCGTCTGGATCGCGGGCGCGGCCCTGATGGCGGTGGTGGTAGGCAAGCTCTTCTTTGTGGATCTTTCGCACATCGCCGGGCTCGAGCGCATCGTGTCGTTCATCGGGGTGGGTTTGCTGATGCTGCTGGTGGGGTACCTCGCGCCTGTCCCGCCGCGGAAGGAGGGCGAGGCATGAGGGCCGCGTGGGGTGTGGCTGCGCTGGTGGCGCTCGCCGCGGGGGCCGAGTCGCCGCGGGATTTCCGTTTCGCGATTCCACTTTCGCCTTCGGGCACGGAGGGCCTGCAGCGGGTGGAGCTTACGGCCGACGTGCACCGCGGCGCCGCGCGCGCCGATCTCGGGGACCTGCGCGTCTTCAACGGCCGGGGAGAGCGGCTTGCCTTCGCCTTCGCAGGCGAGCCGGCGCCGGTGCTGCCCACGTCGAAGACGTCAACCCTGCCGCTGTTTCCGGTGCGCGGCACGGCCGCGAGTGCCGCGGGGGGTGTCGACCTGCGCATCCGCAGCCGCAGCGACGGTACGCTGGTGGAACTGCGATCGGGCCCGGCGGCACGCGCGCGTCCGGGGACCGTGGTCGCGTGGATCGCCGACGCCTCCCGCCTGAGGAGCCTGCGGAGCCTGCGTTTCACGTGGGCGCAGCCGCCAGCGGGAATCCTGGCCCGGATGCGGATCGAGGCGGGCGACGACCTCGCGACCTGGCGCACCGTCGTGTCCGACGCGCCGATGGTCGACCTCGCGCACGAGGGCGCGCGCGTCAGGCGAGACGACGTGGTGCTTCCCGCCGTGCGCGCGAAGTACCTGCGCTTCACCTTTCACGGGCCCGCGCTCGCCCTCGAGTCGGTCGTGGCGGAATCGCTCGCCGGCATCGCGGAACGTCCACTGAGAGAGCTCGTCGTCGGGGCGAGCCGGGGAGCGCACGCGGACGAACGGGTCTTCGCCGTCGGCCCGCGGGTTCCGGTTGAGCGCATCCGAGTCCTCCTGCCCCAGGAGAACAGCGTCGTGCCCGTGCGGATCGATTCCCGCGACGACCCCAAGGCCGAGTGGAGGCCCGTGGCCAGCGGCACCGCCTATCGCATCCGGCGCGACGGCTTCGAGGTCGCCTCGCCGCCGATCGTGATCGCGCCGCGCGCCCACCGCTACTGGCGCGTCACGGCCGATTCGCGAGGCGGCGGATTCGGCGACGGATCCGTATCGCTGGAGTTCGCCTGGCCGCCGCGCCAGGTCGTATTCGCCGTGCGCGGCGATGGCCCCTACGAGCTCGCGTTCGGCAATGCGCGGGAAACGTCGGTCGCCTATCCGATCACGACGCTCGTGCCCGGATACCGGCTCCATGACGAGTTCGCCCTTCCCGCCGCGCGCCTGGGCGCGATGGTCGAGCGTCCCGGCGCCGGTGAGCCGGGAATCCTGCAATGGATCGCGGACGCCGACGGCAAGCGGCTCACGCTCTGGGCCTTGCTGCTCGCGGGAGTGGCGCTCCTCGCCGCGATGGCCTGGGGACTCGCGCGACAGGTAAAGGCGGGCGGGCGCGATGCGCAATCGCCTCCGGACGGCGGCCCGTGAGCGCCCGGTTCGCGAAGCGGCACATGCTAGACTCCGAAGCTCTTGCGCAAGCCTCCTGACCGATGTCCGGCAACACCCTCGGCACCCTCTTCACGGTCACCACTTTCGGCGAGTCCCACGGCCCGGCGATCGGCTGCGTGGTGGACGGCTGCCCGCCGGGAATGGCGCTTTCGGAAGGCGACATCCAGCCCGAGCTGGACCGGCGCAAACCCGGCACTTCCCGGCACGTGACGCAGCGGCGGGAGGCCGATCGCGTGGAGATCCTGAGCGGCGTCTACGAGGGGCGCACCACCGGCACGCCGATCGCGCTCCTCATCCGCAACGAGGACCAGCGCAGCAAGGACTACGCGAAGATCGCCGCGAGCTTCCGCCCCGGCCACGCGGACTACACCTACCTGCAGAAATACGGCATCCGCGATCCGCGCGGAGGCGGGCGTTCGTCGGCGCGCCTCACCGCACCGGCGGTCGCGGCCGGCGCGATCGCGAAGAAGTGGCTCCGGGAGCGCTACGGGGTCGAGGTGCGCGGGCACCTGGCGCAGCTGGGGCCCCACGAGATCGCGTTCGAATCGTGGGAGCACGTCCACGCCAATCCCTTCTTCGCGGCCAATGCGACGCAAGTCCCTGCGCTGGAGGCGTACATGGACCGCCTGCGCAAGTCGGGCGATTCCTGCGGCGCTCTGCTGCGTGTCGTGGCGAGCGGTGCGCCGCCCGGCTGGGGCGAGCCGCTCTACGGGCGCCTCGACGCCGACCTCGCGCAGGCCCTGATGGGCATCAATGCGGTCAAGGGCGTCGAGATCGGGGCCGGGTTCGCGTCCGTCGGGCAACTCGGAACCGAGCACTCGGACGAGATGTCACCGGAGGGCTTCCTCTCGAACCATGCCGGGGGCATCCTCGGCGGCATTTCCACGGGGCAGGACATCGTCGCCTCCGTCGCGATAAAGCCCACGTCGAGCATCCGGCTCGAGCGGCGCACGGTGGACGTCGCCGGCAATCCCGCGGCCATCGAGACCCATGGCCGCCACGATCCCTGCGTCGGCATCCGCGCGACACCGATCGCGGAGGCGTTCGTAGCCCTCGTGCTCGCGGACCATGCGCTTCGCCACCGCGCCCAGAACGCGGACGCAGAATGCGCCACGCCGCGCATTCCGGCGACGGCGGCGGCGGCGGGAGCGCGCGGCGTTCGCGCGCCCCAACCTCTCGAGGATCCTGATCCCGAGGAGGCGTGAGGCGGCGAGCGGCACCGGGCGCGGGTTATAATTTCGACTCTCGAATGCCCGGCACATGAACGCGCTCACCCTCTACGACAAGCTTTGGAATTCCCACCTCGTCCACGAGGAGCCGGACGGGACCGCGCTCATCTACATCGACCGCCATCTGGTCCACGAGGTGACCAGCCCGCAGGCCTTCGAGGGTCTCGCGATCGCGGGCCGCAAGCCGTGGAGGATCGGCTCGGTGGTCGCCACGGCCGACCACAACGTGCCCACGCACGACCGGCGTGCGGGAATCGCCGATCCCATCGCGCGGTTGCAGGTCGAGACGCTCGACCGCAACATCGAGAAGTTCGCGGTGCCGGTCTATTTCGGCATGACGGATGCCCGCCAGGGGATCGTGCACGTGATCGGGCCCGAGCAGGGCGCCACCCTGCCCGGAATGACGGTCGTGTGCGGCGACTCCCACACGAGCACCCACGGAGCCTTCGCCGCACTCGCCTTCGGCATCGGCACGAGCGAGGTGGAGCACGTCCTCGCCACGCAATGCCTGCTCGCCAAGAAAGCGAAGTCGCTGCGCATCCGGGTAGAAGGCGCGCTGCCGCCGGGCGTGTCGGCAAAGGACGTGGTGCTCGCGGTGATCGGGCGCATAGGCACCGCGGGCGGCACGGGGCACGCGATCGAGTTCGCGGGCTCCACGATCCGGTCGCTTTCCATGGAAGGCCGCATGACGGTGTGCAACATGGCGATCGAGGCGGGCGCGCGGGCCGGCATGGTCGCCGTGGACGATGCCACGATCGCCTACCTCGGGGGCCGGCCCTTCGCGCCGTCGGGCGAGATGTTCGACCGGGCGGCGGCCTATTGGCGCACCCTCGTCTCCGACGCGGGCGCGCAGTTCGACCGCGAGGTGGTCCTCGAGGCGAAGGAGTTGCGGCCCCAGGTGACCTGGGGCACGTCGCCGGAGATGGTGGTGTCGATCGAGGACCGGGTTCCCGACCCCGCGCAGGAAAAGGACCCCGTGCGCCGCGAGGCCATGGAACGCGCCCTGGAGTACATGGGGCTCGATCCCAGGACGCCGATGACGGACATCGCCATCGACAAGGTCTTCATCGGCTCGTGCACCAATTCCCGCATCGAGGACCTGCGCGCGGCCGCGGCCGTGGTGCGCGGGCGGCGCGTGGCGGGGGGAGTGAAGCTCGCGATGGTCGTTCCGGGTTCCGGGCCTCGTGAAGCGCCAGGCCGAGCAGGAAGGACTCGACCGGATATTCCTCGCCTCGGGATTCGAGTGGCGCGATCCGGGTTGCTCGATGTGCCTGGGCATGAACGACGACAAGCTCTCGGCCGGCGAGCGCTGCGCGTCGACCTCGAACCGCAATTTCGAAGGCCGCCAGGGCGCGGGCGGCCGCACGCACCTGGTGAGCCCCACGATGGCCGCCGCCGCCGCGCTGGCGGGGCGCTTCGTGGACGTTCGCAAACTCGGATGAAACGGAGACAGACCATGAACCGCATTTTCTTCGCACTTGTCACCGCGCTCGCGCTGGCGGGCTGCAACACGGTCGAAGGCCTCGGCAAGGACATCAAGAAGGGCGGGGAGGTGATCGAGAAGGCCGCGGACAAGAAAGGCAAGGCTGGGCGTGGCGTTCGGCGGCGCGGGCGCGGGGGGGGGGGGGGGCTTGAGGCAGCAGATGGAAAGTTCACAACCGGATTGGCCGCTCCGATGGACCGGGAGAACGTCGACACGGACGCGATCATCCCGAAGCAGTTCCTGAAGTCCATCCACCGGACGGGGTTCGGTCCGAACCTCTTCGACGCCTGGCGCTATCTCGATCCGGGCGAGCCCGGGCAGGATCCCGCCTCGCGCAAGCCCAATCCGGATTTCGTGCTGAACCAGCCGCGCTTCCGGGGCGCCACGATCCTGGTGGCACGCAAGAACTTCGGCTGCGGTTCCTCGCGCGAGCACGCGCCCTGGGCGCTGCAGCAGTACGGGTTCAAGGCGATCCTTGCGCCTTCGTACGCGGACATCTTCTTCAACAACTGCTTCAAGAACGGCCTGCTGCCGATCGTGCTGCCGGACTTCCACCTCGACCACCTTTCCAGGAAATCGCGGCGAACGTCGACTTCCGTCTCGCGGTGGACTTGCCCGCGCAGACCGTGACCACGCCCTCGGGGCTCGTGATGGGCTTCGACGTCGAGCCCTTCCGCAAGGAGTGCCTCGTGAACGGCTGGGACGACATCGGCCTCACGCTTCGCCGCCAGGATGCGATCCGGGCCTACGAGGAACGGCGCCGGAAGGCCGAGCCGTGGATCTTCTCGTGAGGCGCCGGTGAAGATCGCGCTGTTGCCCGGCGACGGCATCGGGCCGGAGATCCTGCGCGAGGCGGTGCGCGTGCTCGAGGCGCTTCGCAGCGACGGCCTCAAGGTCGAAACGCAGGAGGCGCCGGTGGGAGGCGCGGCCTACGACGTCGCGGGCGATCCCCTGCCCGAAACGACCCTGGCGCTCGCCCGGAGCGCCGATGCGGTGCTCTTCGGCGCGGTGGGCGGGCCGCAGTACGACGCGCTTGCCCGCGACAAGCGGCCCGAACGGGCGATCCTGGGATTGCGCCGGGAGTGTGATTTCTTCGCGAACCTGCGCCCGGCGACGGTCTTCCCGGAACTCGCCGACGCCTCGACGCTCAAGCCGGAAGTGGTCTCCGGCCTGGACATCATGATCGTGCGGGAACTCACCGGCGACCTCTATTTCGGCGAGCCCCGCGGCGTTACCGGCGAGAAGGGGAGCCGGGTCGGCATCAACACGATGCGCTACACCGAGGCGCAGATCCGGCGCATCCTGCATGTGGGCTTTCGCACGGCGCGAAGCCGCGGCAAGCGCCTGTGCTCGGTGGACAAGATGAACGTGCTCGAGACGACGCAGCTCTGGCGCGACATCGCCGAGGAGATCGCGCCGGAGTATCCGGACGTAGAGCTCACCCACATCCTCGTGGACAATTGCGCCATGCAGCTGGTGAGGAACCCGCGCCAGTTCGACGTGCTGGTCACCGGCAACCTCTTCGGCGACATTCTCTCGGACGAGGCATCGATGCTAACCGGCTCCATCGGGATGCTGCCCTCGGCCTCGCTCGACGCGAACGGCAAGGGCCTGTACGAGCCCATCCACGGCTCCGCTCCGGACATCGCGGGCAAGGGCGTGGCCAACCCGCTGGCGCAGATCCTGTCGACGGCGATGATGTTCCGCTACACCTTCGGCCTGGCGGAGGTGGCGGCGCGCATCGAGAAAGCGGTCCGGGCGGCACTCGCCACCGGTTTGCGCACGGCGGACATCGCGGCACCGGGCGAGCGCTCCTGCACGACCGCCGAAATGGGCACGGCGGTCCTGAAGGCGCTGTAGGCAGGCGCTTCCACCACGAAACGATCGGAAAGACCATGGCAAACCGGAAGTCGGCAGGAATCATCGGATGGCGCGGGATGGTGGGCTCCGTGCTCATGGAGCGCATGCGCGCCGAGGGGGACTTCGACCTGGTCGACCCCGTGTTCTTCACCACCTCCGCCGTAGGCGCGGCCGGGCCCGACATCGGTCGCCCCACGGGCGCGCTCAAGGACGCGAACGACATCGCGGAACTGGCGAAAAGCGAGATCCTCATCACCTGCCAGGGCGGTGACTACACCAAGGCCGTCCACCCCAAGCTCCGCGCCGCGGGATGGAAGGGCTACTGGATCGACGCGGCCTCGGCCCGGCGGATGGAAAAAGACGCGGTCATCATCCTCGACCCGGTCAACCGGCCGGTCATCGACCGCGCGCTCGGCAGCCGGCGTGAAGGACTACATCGGCGGCAACTGCACCGTGAGCCTCATGCTGATGGCGATCGACGGGCTGCTCAAGGCCGACCTGGTGGAATGGGTCAGCGCCATGACCTACCAGGCCGCCTCCGGCGCGGGCGCGCAGAACATGCGCGAGCTCCTGCAGCAGATGGGCGAGGTGCACTTCGCGGCCAAGGCGCTCCTGGACGACCCGGCGTCGGCCATCCTGGACATCGACCGTGAGGTCGCGGGGATCCTGCGCGACGAGCGCTTCCCGACGACGCACTTCGGGGTTCCCCTGGCGGGAAGCCTGCTCCCGTGGATCGATTCCGACCTCGGCAACGGCCAGAGCCGCGAGGAATGGAAAGGGCACGCCGAGAGCAACAAGATCCTCGGACGCGAAGAGGCGCCGGTCGCCGTCGACGGCCTGTGCGTGCGGGTCGGGGCGATGCGCTGCCACAGCCAGGGGCTCACCCTCAAGCTCAAGAAGGACATTCCCATCGAGGAAATCGAGAAGCTCCTGGCGCAAGCCAACGACTGGGTGCGCGTGATACCCAATCGAAGGCCCGACTCCCTCGAGCGGCTCACCCCGGCGGCAGTGACCGGGACGCTCGACATTCCGATCGGGCGGCTGCGCAAGCTGCGCATGGGAGGAGAGTACGTATCGGCCTTCACGGTAGGCGACCAGCTGCTCTGGGGGGCCGCCGAACCCTTGCGGCGGATGCTCCGGCTGGTGTGCGGATCGCAACCCTAGGGCACCCCCCGAAATGGCCGGGTTCCGGGGCTGAAAGGGAAAAAGTGGTTGAAAAAAGCCGGATTTACGCGATAATGTGAAAATCCGGGTGAAATTGAAACGCCAAGCTGTTGATTCAATGGTATTCCATACCTAGTTCCCGGGGTGGGAGAGGGCACACAATGCTGCGCACAATCAGAACCGGGGTAGCCTTCGCGCTGCTCGCCGGGGCCTCGTTCGCGGTCCAGGCCGCCGGCCTCGGAAAGCTCACCGTCAGCTCGGCGCTCGGGCAGGTGCTTGCCGCCGAGATCGAACTGGTGTCCATTCAGCCGGGCGAACTCGATTCGCTTTCGGCGCGGGTCGCTTCGCCGGAGTCCTACCGCGACGCGAAGATCGAGTATTCGTCGGTCCTGCGCCTGCTGCGCTTTTCCGTGGAGAAGCGCGCCAATGGCCAGCCCTATCTCAAGGCGACGAGCGTCGCGCCGATCAACGAGCCTTTCGTCGACGTCCTGATCGAGGTGACGTGGCCCGCGGGACGCCTGCAGCGCGAATACCCGATTCTCCTCGACCCGCCGGGATTCTCCGAGGCAAGGGCAGCGGTTCCCGCGGCCGCCGCGCCGGCTCCTGCGCAGCAGGCTGCCGCTCCAGCTCCTGCTCCCGCCGCGGCGCCGGACGCCCCCGCGCCCATGCCGGCTGCCAGCGGTTCGCCTTCCGCGAAGACCGAAATGGCCGCCGCGGCACCGACCCCCGCCGCGGAAGGCAAGACGTCGCGTGATTCCTATGGCCCCGTCGAGAAAGGCGAGACGCTCAGCAAGATCGCCGGGGAGGTGAAGCCCTCGGACCTGAGCATGGAGCAGATGCTCGTCGCGCTGTACCGGGAGAACAAGGCGGCGTTCATCGACAACAACATGAACCTCCTGAAGGCGGGCCAGATCCTGCGCGTTCCCTCCGCCGAGGAAGTGGGCAAGATCTCCGGGAAAGAGGCCAACCAGGAAGTCCGGACGCACGTAGGCAACTGGAAGACCTACCGCGAGGGGCTGGCGGGAGGCGTGGCGGCGATGCCCGCGCGGGGCGAATCCGCAAGGACCGCGAGTGGTCAGGTGGGCGCGGCGGCGGTTTCTCCGCCGCCTTCCGTTTCCACCGCACCCAAGGACATGCTGAAGCTTTCGAAGACCGAAGGCGCCAAGGGCGCCGGGGCGGCCGGGAAGTCGGGCGGACAGCAGGATCGCCTGGGCGCGATGCAGGAAGAAATCACGGCGAAGGACAAGGCGCTCAAGGAAGCGCAGTCCCGGGTCTCCGACCTCGAAAAACAGATTCGCGACATGCAGCGTCTCGTGGATCTCAAGGGAAGCGCCCCCGTAAAGGCCGGCGAACCCGCCAAGACGATGGATACGAAGGTCGCGACGTCGGCTCCGCAGCCCGCCCCCCTTCCGACGCCCGTCGAGGCACCCAAGGCCGACATGAAGCCGGCGCCCGTGGCGGTCGACACGAAGGTCGCCGAAGCGGCGAAGCCGGCCGAGACGCCTCCCGTGACCGAGCCGCCCAAGCCCGCGGAGGCTGCCAAGCCGCCCCCGCCCAAGCCGGCCGCCAAGAAACCCGCGCCTCCTCCTCCTGAACCCGATCTCATGGACCAGCTGCTCGACAACCCGGCAATCGTCGCCGGCGGAGTCGGGGGCGTGGGCCTGGTGCTGCTCGGTGGCTTCCTGTTCATGCGCAACCGCCGCCGGAAGGCGGATGCGGGGCCCTCCAGCTCGATGACCAGCGCGTTTCCCTCCGACTTGAAGCCCAACACGGTGACCGGCAAGTCCGGCGGGGGGCTCGTCGATACGGGCAACAGTTCCTTCCTCACGGACTTCGACAAGACCGGGCCGGGCTCGATCGACACGGACGAGGTCGATCCCGTGGCGGAAGCCGAGGTCTACATCGCCTACGGTCGCGACGCCCAGGCCGAGGAAATCCTCAAGGAGGCGATGGCGCGCGACAAGAATCGCCACGAGATAGGGCTGAAGCTGCTCGAGATCTACCACGCCCGCAAGAGCGCGACGGCATTCGAGACGGTTGCCAAGGAACTGCGCGCCGCCGCCGGGGAATCCAGCGCGATCTGGCAGAAGGCCGCGGCCATGGGCGTGCAGATCGATCCCACGAATCCGCTCTACGGTGGAAGCTCGGGAGCCGCGGCTGCGTCGGCCGGGTTCGAGGCATCGGCACCAGCGCCGAAGCCCAATCTCGATTTCGACCTTGATTCGTCTTCCTCCGCGTCAAGTGCCGGCATCCCGGAGTCGTCTTCTTCGAGCTTCGATCTCGACCTCGGCACCGACAAGGCGGCGCCGTCCGCCGGGTCAGGCAATGTGCCCGCGCTCGATTTCGACCTGGCGCCGGCAGCGCCGGACGCATCGTCTTCGGCCCAGTCCGACGAAAAGCCCGCGTTCGATTTCGACCTCTCGGGAATGGATTTCCCGTCGTCCTCGCCGTCGACCCCGGCCGCGGCGCCGTCCGCACCGGACCTGAACCTCTCCGACGATCGCCCCGGAGGCGCGCCGCAGGCACCGCTTGGCCTCACGGACCTCGACCTCGGCGAAGGCGGGGATGCCGGTGGCGGCGATGCCGTGACCACCAAGCTCGAACTCGCCAAGGCCTACCTCGAAATCGGGGACAAGGACGGCGCGCGCGAGATCCTGCAGGAAGTGGCGAAGGAAGGATCGCCTGCGCAAGTCGCCGAAGCGCAGAAGCTGATCGCCTCGCTCTGACCGCTTCGCGGTTGCAAGTCGCTTGATCGGCGGGGTCTCCCCCCGCCGATTTCTTTCCCGGCCCATGCGAATCGCTCTCGGCCTCGAGTACGACGGCGCGCCCTTCTGCGGCTGGCAGCACCAGCCCGGGGGATGCGCGGTGCAGGACCATCTCGAGAGCGCCCTGTCGGCGATTGCGGCGAGCCCCGTCGACACCGTGGCTGCGGGCAGGACGGACGCCGGCGTTCACGCCCGCGCCCAGGTCGTGCATTTCGACACCGCCGTCGAGCGCGAGGAGGTCTCGTGGGTTCGCGGAACCAATTCCGCGCTCCCGGCCGCGATCCGGGTGCTGTGGGCGCGACGGGTTCCCGAGTCGTTCCACGCGCGCTTCGGCGCGCGTTCGCGCACCTACCAGTACCTGCTGGTGGACGATCCGGTGGCGCCCGGCATCCTCAAGGCAAAGGCCGGGTGGTTCCACCGCCGCCTCGACGTGGCGGCGATGCACGAGGCCGCCCGGTGCCTCGTGGGCGAGCGCGATTTCAGCGCTTTTCGCGATGCCCAGTGCCAGGCGCGCTCCCCGGTGCGGATCGTCCACGAGGCGAAGGTGGAAAGGGTCGGCAGCCTGGTGGTCGCGACCGTGCGGGCGAATGCGTTCCTGCACCACATGGTGCGCAATCTCGTCGGGAGCCTCGTCTACGTGGGCGCGGGGCGCCAGCCCGCAACGTGGTTGGCGGAGCTGCTCGATCGCCGCGACCGGCGAGAGGCCGCGCCCACGTTCGCGCCGGACGGCCTGTACCTTTCGGCCATCGAGTATGATCCTGCCTTCGGCCTTCCCGCCTTCCGGCCGAATCCGCTCCTCCCCTCCCCATGATCTCCCACCGGACGCGCATAAAGATCTGCGGCATTCGCGACCCCGCGACCGGGCGTGCCGCGGCCGAGGCGGGCGCCGACGCGATCGGGTTCGTCTTCCACGCGGCGAGCCCGCGCGCAATCGATCCCGAGGCGGCCGAGGCCGTGGCGAGGGTCCTTCCGCCCTTCGTGGCCACCATCGGGCTCTTCATCAATCGCGAGGCGGGGGCCGTGCGCGAGGTGCTCGCGCGCGTGCCCCTCGCGATGCTCCAGTTCCACGGCGACGAGACGCCGGATTTCTGCGACCAGTTCGGCCTGCCGTGGATCCGGGCGATCCGGGTCGGCCCGGAGGTCGATTTGCTAGAATGCGCAGGTCGTTTCCCGCGCGCGGCGGCGTTGCTCCTCGATGCGCAGGTCGCAGGCGAATTCGGGGGCACGGGCAGCGTGTTCGACTGGGCGCTCGTGCCGTCCGCGCTCGCTCGGCCGGTGGTGCTCTCGGGTGGCCTGGACGCCGGGAACGTGGGCCGCGCCATCCGAGCCGTGAAGCCCTGGGCGGTCGACGTCTCCAGCGGTGTCGAGCGCGAACGCGGGGTCAAGGACGCCGGCCGGATCGAGGAATTCGTGAGGAGTGTGAGAGATGCAGATGCGCGCGCCGGCGATTGATCCCCGGATCCCGGAGGCCTACGACCTTCCCGATGCGACCGGCCATTTCGGCCCGTACGGCGGCGTATTCGTGGCCGAGACGCTGCAGGCGGCCCTGGCGGAGCTTCGCGAGGCGTATGAAGCCTGCCGCAGGGATCCGGCGTTCCGGGCGGAGCTCGATGGCGAACTCGCCCACTACGTGGGACGACCGAGCCCCGTTTATCACGCGCGGCGGCTGTCGGACGAACTGGGCGGGGCGCAGATCTACCTGAAGCGCGAGGACCTGAACCACACCGGCGCCCACAAGATCAACAACACGGTCGGCCAGGCGCTTCTCGCCCGGCGCATGGGCAAGCCCAGGTGATCGCCGAGACCGGCGCGGGCCAGCATGGCGTGGCGACCGCCACGGTGGCGGCGCGCTACGGCATGGAATGCGTCGTCTACATGGGCACGGAGGACGTCGCGCGGCAAGCGCAGAACGTCTATCGCATGAAGCTGCTCGGCGCGACCGTTGTGCCGGTCACGAGCGGTTCGCGAACCCTCAAGGATGCGCTGAACGAGGCGATGCGCGACTGGGTGACGAACATCTCGAACACCTTCTACATCATCGGCACCGTCGCCGGCCCGCACCCGTACCCGATGATGGTGCGCGACTTCAATGCCGTCGTCGGCAAGGAATGCCTCGAGCAGATGCCCGCGCTCGCCGGCCGCCAGCCGGACTGCGTCCTCGCCTGCGTCGGCGGTGGCTCGAACGCGATGGGCATCTTCCACTCCTACATTCCCTTCGCCGGCGTGGAGCTTGTCGGCGTGGAGGCGGGCGGCCTCGGGATTGCGACCGGGAAGCACGCCGCCACGCTCTCGACGGGAACGCCGGGAGTCCTGCACGGCAATCGCACTTACCTGATGCAGGACGAAGGCGGGCAGATACTCGAGACGCACTCGATCTCCGCGGGGCTCGACTACCCCGGCGTCGGGCCCGAGCATGCCTGGCTCAAGGATTCCGGGCGGGCCCGGTATGTTTCCGTGACCGACGAGGAGGCGCTTGCCGCATTCCATGCGCTGTGCCGCACCGAAGGCATCATCCCCGCGCTCGAGTCGAGCCACGCGGTGGCCCAGGCCATGCAGCTCGCGCCGACGCTCCCCAGGGACCGCATCCTGCTCGTGAACCTTTCCGGGCGCGGCGACAAGGACATGCACACGGTCGCCAAGGCCTCCGGCATAGCGTTCTAGCGCCCGCCGTCACGACCCCGCCCGCAACGCCATGAGCCGAATCGCCGCCACCTTCGAGGGACTTCGCGCCAAGGGCCGCGCAGCGCTCGTGCCCTTCGTCACCGCAGGCGATCCGACGCCCGCGCATACGCTCGACGTGATCCGGGCGCTCGTCCGGAACGGCGCGGACGTGGTCGAACTCGGGGTTCCGTTCTCCGACCCGATGGCCGACGGCCCGACGATCCAGCGCTCCTCCGAGCGCGCGCTGCGCGCTGGCGCCGGACTCGCGGGCATCCTCGAAGCGGTCGGGCAATACCGGCGCGAGGACGATCGCACGCCGATCGTGCTGATGGGCTACGCGAACCCGGTGGAGCGCATCGGTGTCGCCGCCTTCGCGGCGCGTGCGGGGGAAGCGGGCGTCGACGGCGTCCTGATCGTGGACTACCCGCCGGAGGAAAGCGGGCCCTGGGTCAAGGTGCTGGCCGGCGCCGGCATCGACCCGATATTCCTCATCTCGCCCACGTCCTCCGAGGCCCGCATCGATCTCGTGGCAAGCCTGGCGAAAGGCTACATCTATTACGTCTCGCTCAAGGGAGTAACCGGCGCCGCCCACATCGACGCGGCCGACGTGGAGCGCATGCTCGGGCGGATCCGCGCGCGCACGGGCATCCCCGTGGGCGTGGGCTTCGGCATACGGGACCCGCAGACCGCCCGCGCCATTGCGCGCTTTGCCGACGCGGTGGTCGTCGGAAGCCGGATCGTCGAGGAGATCGAGCGTGCCGGCCCCGACGAAGCAGCCGACCGCGCCGGCGCCGTGCTTGCGCAGTTTCGCGCCGGCATCGACGCGGCAATGGGCGACAGGGCCGCTCGCATGAGCTGGTTCCGGAAGCTCCTGCCGCCCAAGATCAAGCGCGAGGAGGGCACGCACCGCAAGGCCGTCCCGGAGGGCCTTTGGAGCAAGTGCCCCTCGTGCGAGGCGGTGCTCTACTTCACGGATCTCGAGAAGAACCTGCACGTCTGTCCGAAGTGCAGCTTCCACAACCGGCTCACCTCGCGCCAGCGTCTCGACGCGTTCATGGATGCGGAAGGACGCGCGGAACTCGCCTCGGAGGTGATTCCGCTGGATCCGCTCAAGTTCAAGGACAGCCGCAAGTACACCGAGCGGCTTGCCGAGGCGGAGAAGGAAACCGGCGAGACGGATGCCCTCGTCGTAATGCAGGGGGCGGTGAGGAACGTGCCTGTCATCGCGGCCGCCTTCGAGTTCGAGTTCCTGGGCGGCTCCATGGGCTCGGTCGTGGGGGAGCGGTTCGTGCGCGGCGGTGCAGGCCTGCTGCGACGAACGCGTGCCCTACGTCTGCTTCACCGCGACGGGCGGCGCGCGCATGCAGGAGGGGCTGCTCTCGCTCATGCAGATGGCGAAGACCACCGCGGCGCTGCACCAGCTGAGCGCGGCGCGGCAGCCCTTCATCTCGGTGCTCACCGACCCCACGATGGGCGGCGTGTCGGCGAGTTTCGCCATGATCGGCGACGTGGTGATCGCGGAGCCCGGAGCCCTCGTGGGCTTTGCCGGCGCGCGCGTGATCCAGCAGACCGTGCGCGAGACGCTGCCGGAAGGTTTCCAGCGCGCCGAGTTCCTGCTGGAGAAGGGCGCCATCGACATGATCGTCGACCGCCGGGAGTTGCGGGACCGCGTGTCGCGGCTGATCGCGTTGCTCAAGCGCGAGCCGGCGCCCGAGGCATGAGCGCCCGTCCGGCCCCGCGTTCCGCGCGGTGAGCCGTCCGCCCGGTCCGGCCGCCGCCCTGGCGGCGTGGCTCGACTACATCTCCGCGCAGCACCCCGCGCAGATCGCACTGGGCCTCGAGCGCGTGCGCGAGGTGGCGGACCGGATGGGACTTGCCCCGCCCGGATTCGCGATCACCGTGGGCGGCACGAACGGAAAGGGTTCTACCTGCGCGTTCCTCGAGGCGATCCTGCGGGCGGCCGGCTACCGGACGGGGCTCTACACGTCGCCGCACCTGCTGCGCTACAACGAGCGTGTGCGCATCGACGGCGTGGAGGCGACGGACGCCGATCTGGTTCGCCACTTCGCGCGCGTGGAGTCCGCACGAGGGGCGACGCCCCTCACGTACTTCGAGTTCGGGACGCTGGCCGCCCTGGCCGCCTTCGAGGAGGCGAGGGTGGAGGCCGCGATCCTCGAGGTCGGCCTGGGCGGGCGCCTCGATGCCGTGAACCTCCTCGACGCCGATTGCGCCATCGTCTCGAGCGTGGACCTCGACCACCAGGGCTGGCTCGGCAGCACGCGCGAGGCGATCGGCCTCGAGAAGGCGCATATCTTCCGGCCCGGCCGCCCGGCTCTCTTCGGGCGAGGCGATCCGCCGGCGCAGTCTCGTGGAACACGCCAGGGCGATCGGCGCGGACCTCCAGGTGCGCGGCCGCGACTTCCGGGCGATTGTCCGCGAGGGGCAGTGGGACTTCGAGGGCGTCGCGGCGCCAAGCGGTCGCTGCCGCTGCCGGCGCTGCGGGGCCGTGGCAACTCGACAACGCGGCGCCCTCGCGCTGGCGGCGCTCGACGAGTTCCGGGAACGCCTTCCGGTTTCGCTCGGGGAGATCCGGCGCGGACTCACCGGCGTGCGCCTCGAAGGGCGCCTGCAGGCCCTGCCCGGGCGTCCGTCCGTGGTGCTCGATGTCGCCCACAACCCGCAGGCGGCGCGCGCGCTCGCTCGCGGGCTGGGGGAAATGGCCTACTGCGAGAACACGATCGCGGTGTTCGCGATCCTCGCCGACAAGGACATCGACGCGGTGATCGACGCCCTTTCGTCGCGCGTCGACCGCTGGCATGTGGCGACGGTCGCCAACGACAGGGCAGCGCCCGCACAGGCGGTGGCGGATCTCCTGGCCGCACGCGGCCTGGCCGGTCGAACCCGGGTGTCTTCGCGACGGTGCCACTCGCGTACGAGGCCGCGCTTCGCGAGGCGGGACCGAATGATAGAATTCTCGTTTTCGGCTCGTTCCACACCGTCGCTGCCGTTCTCGGGATGCCGCGATGACCAAAGCCTGACATGCCGAACGACTCCACCGTCGAGCAGATCGAGCGTCGCCGCAAGGGCCGTCAACGCCTGATCGGCGCCGTCGTGCTCGCCCTCGCGGTCGTCGTGTTCGTTCCGATGCTGCTCGACCCGGAGCCCCGTCGCGGGCGCGAACAGCCTGAACTCGCCATTCCCCCGAGAGAGGGGCTGCCCGCCCCGGTCGTGACCGCGAAGCCGGTCGCGACCGCGGTCACGCGCCAGGCCGCGCCCGAGCCTGCCCGCCCCGCTCCTGCAGCCGCTGCCGCACCCGCAACATCCTCGGTCGCGCCGCCGGCGCCGGAGCCGAGGAAGACGGTGGAGCCGAAGGCCGCGGAGTTCAAGCCGGCACCGCCGGGAGCGCGAACGGAGCCGAAGCCGGCGACGCCTGCGCCCGTGCTCGAGGGATTCGCCGTGCAGGTCGGCGCGTTCCGGGACGATGCAAAGCTCGCCCAGGCCCGCGAGCGCATCGCCGCGGCGCGCCTCGCCCATTACACGGAGCGCCTCGACGGCGCTTCCGGCGAGCTCACGCGCCTGCGCGCGGGGCCGTTTCCGACGCGCGAGGCGGCGGAGCGGGCCGCGGCGCAGCTCAAGCGCAGCGGGCTCGAGGCGCGCGTGGTGTCTCTGCCTTGACCGGTCGGCGCCCGTGGTCGTCGATCCGCGCCGGCCACAATGGCGGGCAAAGCGCTTACACTAACGCGGGGTCACGATCCCCCGGCCTGAAGGACGCCTGAAAGATGTGCGGAATCGTCGGAGTCGTCGCGCGCAGCCCCGTCAACCAGTATCTCTACGACGGGCTCACGGTCCTGCAGCACCGCGGACAGGACGCGGCGGGAATCGTCACGGCCGACGGCCACAGCTTCCACATGCACAAGGGCAGCGGCCTCGTTCGCGACGTCTTCCGCACGCGCGACATGAGAAGCCTCGCGGGAACCATGGGCATCGCCCATTGCCGTTATCCGACGGCGGGATCCGCTGCTTCGGCGGCCGAAGCACAGCCGTTCTACGTGAACTCCCCGTTCGGCATCGTGCTCGGGCACAACGGCAACCTCGTGAACGCGCAGGAACTGCGCAAGTCGCTCTTCCTCCAGGATCGCCGCCACATCAACACCAATTCCGACTCCGAGGTGCTGCTGAACGTCCTGGCGCACGAGATCCATGACGCGTGCGACGGCGGCCATCGCCTGACGCCAGACGCCATTTTCAAGGCGGTGGCCGGCGTGCACCGGCGCGTGAAGGGCGCCTACGCGGTGGTGGCCATGATCGCCGGCTACGGATTGCTCGCTTTCCGCGACCCGAAGGGCATCCGCCCGCTCATCATCGGCAGGGCGGACACGGACAAGGGCGTGGAGTTCATCGTGGCCTCCGAGAGCGTGGCCCTGGACGCGCTCGGATTCAAGGCGATGCGCGACGTCGCTCCCGGGGAGGCCGTCCTCGTCGACCAGAGCGGCAATCTCTACGCGCGGCAATGCGCCGAATCGCCGTCGCTCAATCCATGCATCTTCGAGTTCGTCTACCTGGCGCGGCCCGATTCGGTGATCGACGGCGTGTCGGTCTACGAGAGCCGGCGCAACATGGGCAAGAGCCTCGCCGACCGGATACTCGCCGCGGGGATCGCGCCCGAGATCGATGTGGTCATTCCCATTCCGGATTCGAGCAGGCCGAGCGCCCTCGAGGTCGCCACCAAGCTCGGCAAGCCCTATCGCGAGGGGTTCATCAAGAATCGCTACATCGGGCGAACCTTCATCATGCCCGGGCAGGAGCTTCGCAAGAAGAGCGTCCGGCAGAAGCTGAACGCGATGGCCGTCGAGTTCAAGGACAAGAACGTCCTGCTGGTGGACGATTCCATAGTCCGCGGGACGACGAGCCGCGAGATCGTCCAGATGGCGCGGGAAAGCGGCGCGAAGAAGGTCTTCTTCGCCTCGGCCGCACCGCCCGTGCGCTTCCCGAACGTCTACGGCATCGACATGCCCACGCGCTCCGAGCTCATCGCGAACGGCCGCGACGAGAGCGCGATCGCCGAGGCGATCGGGGCGGATGCCGTGCTCTACCAGGATCTCGCCTCGCTGATGGCGGACGTGCGCGCCTGCAATCCCGCCATCGACGGCTTCGACTGCTCGTGCTTCGACGGCGTGTACATCACCGGCGACGTCTCCAGCGACTATCTCGCCGGCATCGAGGCCTCGCGGCACGACGGCGAGTCGAGCGCGGGCACCCGCCTGTCGAGCTACCAGCTCGACCTCGGCCTCACGGCCATCGACTGACCCACCCATGACGCAAGACTACAGGCCCGACACGCTCGGCGTCCGGGCCGGGGGACTGCGCAGCGACTTCGGGGAGCATTCGGAATCGCTGGTGCTCACGGCGAGCTTCGTGTTCGCGAGCGCGGCGGAAGCGGCGCGCCGGTTCGCCAACGAGGAGCCGGGCAACATCTACTCGCGCTTCACCAATCCGACGGTCTCGATGTTCCAGTCTCGGCTGGCGGCGCTCGAGGGGGCGCCGTCGTGCGTGGCTACCGCCACCGGCATGGCGGCCGTGGCGACGACGGCGCTGGGACTGCTTTCCGCGGGCGACCACGTGGTCGCCGCGCGCGGCGTCTTCGGCACGGTCGTGCCGCTCCTGAACCAGATACTCGGCCGCTTCGGGGTGGAAACGACCTGGGTCCCTGCCTCCGATCTCGATGCGTGGCGCGCGGCCCTCCGGCCGCGCACGCGGCTTCTCTTTGCCGAGACGCCCTCGAACCCGGTGTGCGAGATCGTCGACATCTCCGGGCTCGCGGCCATCGCGCGCGATGCCGGCGCGGTCCTCGCGATAGACAATTGCATGTGCAGCCCGGCGCTCCAGCGCCCGATCGCGCTGGGTGCGGACCTGGTCGTGCACTCGGCGACGAAGTATCTCGATGGACAGGGGCGCGTGCTGGGCGGGGCGATCGCAGGGCGCGCCGACCTGGTCGAGGGTCCGCTCTTCAATTTCGTCCGCACCGCCGGGCCCGCGCTTTCGCCCTTCAACGCCTGGGTATGCCTCAAGGGAATGGAGACGCTTCGGCTGCGCGTGGAGGCGCAGTCGGCGTGCGCCCTGGAGCTCGCGCGCTGGCTGGAGGCGCATCCAAAGATCGAGCGCGTGAATTTTCCGGGACTCGAGTCGCATCCGCAGCACGCGCTCGCCATGCGCCAGCAGTCGGCGGGAGGCCCGGTGCTGTCGTTCGTCGTCCGGGGCGGGCGCGAGGCGGCCTGGCGCGTCGTCGACGGCACCCAGTTGCTGTCCATCACCGCCAATTTCGGCGACACGAAATCGACGATCTGCCATCCGGCCTCGACCACGCATGGCCGCCTGCCGGTCGCCGAGCGGGAGGCCGCCGGGGTCGTGGAGGGGCTCCTGCGCGTGGCCGCGGGCCTGGAGGACGCCGGAGACATCCGGGAGGATCTCGAGCGAGGCCTCGCCGCCGCCTAGCGAATCCGGACGCGGGCCATCCGCCCGAGCCACCCACGGCACCGCCCACGAGGCGGGGCCAAGCGCCAAGGACGATCCATGAAGACCCCGCACGTGTTCCTGATGTGCCCGCCCGAGTACTTCGACGTCTCGTACATCATCAATCCGTGGATGCACGGCAACGTCCGGAAGATCGACAACGCGCTCGCCAAGCAGCAGTGGCGGGCCCTCTACGACATCCTCACCGATCACGCGACCGTCCGGCTGATCCACTCGCAGCCGGGTTCTCCCGACATGGTCTTCACGGCCAATGCGGGACTCGTGAAGGAAAGGCGCGTGCTCGTCTCGCGCTTTCGCTATCCGGAACGCCAGTACGAGGAGCCGTATTTCGCAGACTGGTTCCTCGACCGGGGCTACGAGGTTTCGCTGATGCCGCGCGACGTGCCGTTCGAGGGGGCGGGCGACGCGCTCTACGACCGTGGCGCCGCAAGGCTCTGGCTCGCCTACGGGCACCGCTCCGTCCTCGCCGCGAAGGAAGTGATCGCCGGCAAGCTCGGCGGCGAGGTGGTCGCCCTCAAGCTCACCGACCAGCGCTTCTATCACCTGGACACCTGCTTCTGCCCGCTCGACGGCGGCCACCTGCTCTACTACCCGAATGCGTTCGACGCGACCTCGCGGGCGACGATCGAGCGTCTCGTGCCCGCCTCGCGCCGGATCGCGATCGGCGAGGAAGACGCGCTCGCCTTCGCGTGCAACGCCGTTTCGGTGGGCGCGCGGATCGTGGTGAACCGCGCCACCACGGCGTTCGTAGATGCGCTCGGCAGGCGCGGGTTCGAGGTCGTGCAGACGCCGCTCTCGGAGTTCATGAAGGCGGGCGGATCCGCCAAGTGCCTCACGCTGCGGCTGGACGAGCCCTGACTCAGCCGAGGGCGACGGCCCGGATGCCCGAGGGAGTCGCCTCGAGGTAGCCGCCCGACTCGTACCAGTCCGGGAGGACCCAGCGCACGCACGGGCCGCCGTTCGCCTCGTGGACGTGCCGCGCGGGCCGGTGAGTGTGGCCGTGGATCATCACGCGGCACCCGGCCGATGCGAACGCGGCCTCCACGGCCTCGGGCGTCACGTCCATGATCGCCGCGCCCTTTCCTTCCTTGGCGTCCTCGCTCTGCTCGCGCATGTCGCGCGCGAGCGCGATGCGCTCCTCGATCGGCCGGGCGAGCGCCGCCGCCTGCCAGGCGGGGCTGCGGACCTGCTCCCGGAAGGCGAGGTAGGCCCGGTCGCCGGTGCACAAGGTGTCGCCGTGCAGGAGCAGTACCCGCTCCCCGTAGAGATCGATCACGGTCGGATCGGGAAGCAGGCGGATCCCCGTCTCCGCGGAAAACCGGGACGAGACAATGAAATCCCGGTTGCCGTGCATGAAGTACACCGGCATATTGCGCGCGACAGGGCGCAGCAGGTCCGCGATCCGCGCAGGGAGGCCGCCGGACAGGCAGTCGTCCCCCACCCAGAACTCGAACAGGTCTCCCAGGATGTAGAGCGCGTCGGCTCCCGGAACGGTCTCGGAGAGGAAGCGGGAGAAGCGCTCGGTGGATGCCGGCCGCTCCTCGGCCAGGTGCAGGTCGGAAACGAAGAGCGTGCGCGGCACGGATGCGAACCGGCGGAGCTCGGGACCGGCCGGCGTGAGTGGCTAGGTCCTCGGGCGAATCAGAGGCACTCGGCCTTCTCGATCACGACCGGCTCCAGGGGGACATTCTGGTGCATCCCGGCATTGCCGGTCGGGACCTTGCGGATCTTGTCGACCACGTCCTGGCCTTCCACGACCTTGCCGAACACCGCGTAACCCCAGCCCTGCGCGGACTCGTCGCGGTAGTCGAGGAACTCGTTCGCCTTCACGTTGATGAAGAACTGCGCGGTGGCCGAGTCGCGAACGCCGGTGCGCGCCATGGCAAGGGAGTAATTCTCGTTCTTCAGGCCGTTGGCCGCCTCGTTCTTGATGGGCGCGAGGGTCGGCTTCTGCTGCATGTCCTTCGTGAACCCGCCGCCCTGGACCATGAAGCCGTCGATCACGCGGTGGAAGATGGTGCCGTCGTAGTGTCCGGACTCGACGTACTTCACGAAATTCTCGGCCGAAGCGGGGGCCTTTTCCTGGTTCAACTCGATGGTGATGGCGCCCATCGAGGTGGTGAGCTTCACTTTCATCTTTGTGCTTCCTTTCAGGTTGGCGGTGCAGCTGGCGGACGCGGCCGCGCGCGGCTTGTCCTTTGCCTGCGCGGCGGCGGCCATGGGCACGCCGGCGAGGATGAGGAGGAGGGTGGCGGCGAAGAGGTGTCCGGCGGCTGGATTGGGTTTCATGTCGGAAGGGTCAGGAGACGAGGGTTTCGAGGACGACGCGCCAGCGCCCCTGGTCCCGGGACCAGTACTGGCGCTTGACGGCCCGGTTGGAGAGATTCGAGGACTTGTAGTCCTGGGAGAAGGTCACGACGACCATGTCGCCGTCGTCGGGATTGCCGAAGACGCTCAGGTCGGAGATCGCCACCTTCACCCACGATTTCCCGGCGTTCACCTTGCGCTTGTAGGCGCCCCACGCGGAGCGGTCCTTGCCGTCGGAGCGGAACCTGGGCGAATAGTGGGAAAGGTAGCGCTCCGTGTCGAGGCTCTCCCAGTCCGAGCGCCACTGCTCGAAGGTGTCGAGGAACTCGCGGCGGTTCTCCCGCCAGCGTTCCGGCGTGGCCCACTCGATTCCGGAGCTGATGATGACCGGCGTGCGGCCGACGTCGACATAGCGCGCCAGGCGGCGCAGGTCGTCGTTGGTGAGCGCGACGCAGCCATCCGTGGCCCACGGTGGCCTGCTGTAGGTCTCCGAGGGCGTGCCGTGGAGCCAGATGCCGTGGCCGTTGCGACCCAGCTGCCTGTCCCATTCGTTGGGGTAGCTGATCGGAAAGGCCCCGGGCCCGTAGAAGTCGGGAAGCTTCTCTCGCGCCGAGACGATCACGTAGACGCCGAGCGGCGTCTTGCGGTCGCCCGCGCGGCGCTTCTCGACCCCGTTCTTGCCGAGGCTGATGTAGAAATCCGTCACGTACCGCGGCTCGCCGTCGTGATTGGCGTAGACGAAAAGCCGCGAGCGTGCGGTATCCACGAGAATCGCGTGGGACTGGCCGGCGCCCATCTGGAGCATGGGCAGGGGAAGGTGGTCGCGCGGCGGAGCTTCGAAGTAGTGCTTCAGGCGCGCCCTCGCTTCGTCCTGGAGGGGTGCGACGCTGGGGCTCGCCGATGCGGCCAACGGCCCGAAAGCAATGGGCTTGCCGGAGCTGGCCATGAGGAGGTCGCCCTTCACCAGGTGGCCGAGGCGGAAGTTGGGCGTCTTCGCGAGCGCCAGGTCGATTTCGCCGAGGGCGCGGCGAAGGCCGCTTTCGCGCAATCCCACGATTGCGCGCACGAGAGAGGCTTCCACATCGTTCGCGAAAGCCGGGAACGTGGCATCGGGCGCCGCGTCGTCGGCGACTGTGGCCACGGGCAGGGCGAGGAGGAGGATCGCCGTCGCGGCCGCGCGGACCAGGCGGCTGGGAGCAGTCCGATGGAACGTTGGGCTCACCCGTCCACGCGCTCCTGGCGGATCAGCCACTTGCCGCCGACGCGCGAGAGCGTCAACGTCTTCGTGCCGGTGGCCTTGAACGTGTCGGACCGGTAGGACTGCCGGAACACGGCGGTCGCGGTATCGCCTTCGACCGCGATCGACTGGATCTTCAGGGTGACCTGGATGGATTTCGGGCGCTCGATGCGTTCGGTACGCTGCTTCTCCCATTCCGCGCGGGACTCGCTGCCCGGGGTTTCGAAATCGGGTGCGTAGGCGGCGAGGTAGGCTTTCACGTCCTTCGCGCTCCAGGCCCTGGCCCAGGCCTCGATGGCTTCGCCGACGGCCGCCTTGTCTTCCGCCCCCGGCCGGGGGGCAGCGGGATTCGCCTTGGCGACCGAGGGCTTCGCGGGTTCGGCCTTCGGCGGTTCGGCCTTCGGTGGCGCGGCCTTGGTGGGCTCGGCCTTGGGGGGCTCGGCTTTCGCGGTGACGGCCTTGGCGGGCGCGGCCTTCGACGGCTCGGCCCTGGACGGTTCCGCCTTGGCTACCTTGGCCGGTTCCGGCCGCGACCCGGGCGCGGCCTTCTGCGAGACGAAAAGATCCTTCACCATGGAGAGCTTCACCTGCGCGGCGGTGTTGGTCTTGTCGAGCTGGAGCGCGCGGTCATAGGCGCGGCTCGCGAGTTGCGCGTAGATGTCGCCGAGGTTCTCGTGGGCCGTGGCATAGCTCGGGTGCGTGTGGATGGCGAGCTCGAGCGCCGACTTCGCCTTGTCGTAGTTGCCGAGCGAGGCGTAGAGGACCGCGAGGTTGTTGTACGGCTCGGGTAGCTCCGGGAAATCCTCGGTGAGGCCGGTGAACACCTGGATCGCCTCGTTCACCTTCTTCTGCTCGGTGAGGAGGAGCCCCTTCAGGAACCGGCCCTGCGGTTCTCGGGACTGCGACTTGAGGTAGGCGTCGACCTTTTCCATCGCGGGCTGCAGCTTGCCCTGGGCATAGAGCTTCTGCGCCTCGCGAAGGTCGTCGGCCGGTGCGGCCGCGACAAGGCCCGAAAGCACCAGCGCAAACGCGGCTATCACGGCGGGAAAGCGCAGGGGACGGGGGAGCATCGTGTTATAATTTGTTGAATTTATATGGAAAACAGATTCTACCAACCTTGGGGGGGCTTCACAATCGGGCGGTGCTGGCCGGGGACTGACGGCGGCCGCACGCGGTTGCCCTTCTGGAGCGCCACCAGCGCTTTGGCAGTGTCCTTCGGCTGTCGTTCCATCCGCGCTTCCTGAAGCCGACGGCGGGCCCCGCGCCCGCTCCCCGACGCCAGACCGACGCCCGACCCGGGCCACCACCCGCCATGTCCTCGCTCGCGATCTACAACACCCTCACCCGCAGGAAGGAAACGTTCGTCCCGCTCGTGCCCGGCCATGCGGGGCTCTACGTGTGCGGGCCCACCGTCTACGACGCCATCCATATCGGCAACGCGCGCACTTTCACGGTGTTCGATCTCGTCGTGCGCTGGCTGCGGGCCAGCGGGCTGGCCGTGCGCTACGTGCGCAACATCACCGACGTGGACGACAAGATCATGGAGCGGGCCCGCAGCCGGGGCGAGCCGATCGAGGCGCTCACCGAGCGCACCGTCGCCGCGTTCGCCGAGGATTGCGCGGCCCTGGGCCTCTGGCTCCCGACCGTGAGCCCCGCGCCACCGCGTACATCGCCCGATGCTCGATCTCATCGCGACGCTGGAAGCCAAAGGGCTCGCCTATCGCGGCGCGACCGGCGACGTGTATTTCTCCGTGCGGGACTTCCCCGGTTACGGCAAGCTCTCCCGCCGCAATCTCGACGACCTGCGCTCCGGCGAGCGCGTGGCCGTGGAGGTCGCCAAGCGCGATCCCCTCGATTTCGTCCTCTGGAAGGCCGCCAAGGCCGGCGAGCCGTCCTGGCCATCCCCATTCGGCGCGGGCCGGCCCGGCTGGCACATCGAGTGCTCGGCCATGGCCTGCCGCGAGCTCGGCGTGACCTTCGACATCCACGGCGGAGGATGGGACCTGCAGTTCCCGCACCACGAGAACGAGATTGCGCAGAGCGAGGGGGCGAATGCGAAGCCCTTCGTGAATGTCTGGATGCACGCGGCCTTCCTCAACATGGGGGAAGAGAAGATGTCGAAGTCGCTCGGCAACGTCTCCACGGCGCGCGAGGTGCTCGCGAGCCTGGACCCCGTGCAGGGCGGCGAGCAATTGCGCTTCTTCCTCCTGCGCGGGCACTACCGCAGCGAGATCGAGTACACGAGCGAGCTGCTGCAGGATGCCGGCAACACGCTGCGGGGCTTCTACACCGCGCTGCGGGAGGTGCCGCCGCAAGACGGCGCCCTCGACTGGGCGCACCCGATCGCGGTGCGCTTTCGCGACGCGATGAACGACGACTTCGACACGCCCGTCGCCTTTGCCGTGCTCCACGAGCTTCGCGGCGAGGTGAACCGCTCGCGTTCGCCGGGGCTCGCCGGTCTCCTCAAGGGGCTGGGCGCCACGCTCGGCATCCTGCAGCACGATCCGGAGGCGTTCCTCAAGGGGGGCGTGAGCTTCGACGTCGAAGCGCTCGTCGCCGAGCGCGCCGCGGCGAAGAAGGCCGGGCAATACGCGCGCGCCGATGCCATCCGTGCGGAGCTCGACGCGGCGGGCATCGTCCTGGAGGACAGGCCGGGCGGGTCGACGGAGTGGCGCAAGAAATGAAAAGGGGCCCGGATGCACCGGGCCCCTCGGGTTCGGAACCGCTGCCGGCGGTCAGCGCACGAACTTCTGGTCCCTCGAGATGATGGTGAGGTCGACGAATTTCGAACCGTTGTGGTTGTCGGGGCCGTAGCTCACCTTGAACCCACCGACGTCGTAGGGATCGAGCGTCTCCATGGCCCGGATGAAGGACTCGCGCGTGAGGTTGCGGCCCGCGCGGCGCAGTCCCTCGACCATGACCTTCGCGGCGATGTAGCCCTCGAGCGTGCCGAACCCCGGCTCGCCCTTGGCGGCCGCGAGCAGCGCGCGGTACTCCTTCACGACCGGAACCGAGGAGTCCCAGGGGAAGGGAACCACCTGCGAGATCTGCACGCCGCGCCCCTCGCGTTCGAGTTCCTTCGCGAGCGCCTTGCTGCCGACGAAGGAAACGTTCCAGAAGGTCGGGTTCGACCCGGCACGCTTCATCTCCCGGATGAAGGCCGCGCAGGACTTGTAGGCGCTGATCATCACCACGGCCTGCGGGTCGGCCTTGCGGATCTCCTGCACCGACTTCGCGACATCGACCGTGTTGCGCTCGACCGTGCCCTTGGCCGAGATCTGGAGGTTGCGCTTCTTGAGCGCGCGCTCGACGCCGGAGAGGCCGGCCTGGCCGTAGGCGTCGTTCTGGTAGAAGACCGCGATCTTGTCCACGCTCATCGCGGTCAGGTGCTGCACGATCGCTTCCGTCTCGTCGTAGTAGCTCGCGCGGACGTTGAAGATGTAGCGGTTCACGGGGCTGCGCAAAAGCTCCGCGCCGGTGAAGGGCCCCACGAAGGGCACCTTGGCCTCGGTGAAGATCGGCAGCGAAGCCGCCGATGTCGGCGTCCCGACATAGCCGAAGAGCGCGAAGACCTTCTCTTCGTTGATCAGCTTCTTCGTGTTCTCGGCCGCCCGGACCGATTCGTAGCCGTCGTCCAGGGTCTTCAGGACGATCCTGCGGCCGTTGACGCCGCCCTTCGCGTTCACCTGGTTGAAATAGAGGCTCGCTCCGAGCTGCATGTCCTTGCCGAGCTCCTGCGCCGGCCCGGTGAGCGCGACCGACTGGCCCAGGACGACCTGGTTGTCGCTCACGCCCTGGGCGAGGGCCGTGCCGGCCGCGGCGGCCAGCACGAGTATCGATGCGAGTGCGCGATGCATGGTGGTTTGCCTCCTCCGGGATTCGAGTCCCGGCCATGATAGCGCGGCCCGCTTCGGGGCAGTAGGGCGGATTCAGCCCGCGAAGAAATCCCGCATCCGGTCCATGAAGGACTTGGCGCGCGGGCTGTGGCGGTCCCGGTCGCCGCGGTTGATCTCCTCCAACTCGCGCAGCAGTTCCTTCTGGCGGTCGGTGAGCTTCACGGGCGTTTCCACGACGATCTCGCACAGGAGGTCCCCGGGATGGCTCGAGCGCACGCCCTTGATTCCCTTGCCGCGCAGGCGCAGCACCTGGCCGGTCTGCGTCTCCGGCGCGATCTTCACCTTGGCCTGACCGTCGAGCGTCGGAATCTCGATTTCGCCGCCGAGTGCTGCCGTCGAGAAGCTCACGGGCATCTGGCAGTGCAGGTCGTTGGCGTCGCGCTGGAAGACCGAGTGCTCCTTCAGGTGGATGACCACGTAGAGGTCGCCCGGCGGGCCGCCGTTCACGCCTGCCTCGCCTTCGCCGGAGAGGCGGATGCGGTCGCCTTCGTCGATGCCCGCCGGGATCTTCACGGAGAGCGTCTTGTGGCGCTTGACGCGTCCGGCGCCGCCGCAGGCGCGGCAGGGGTCGGCGATCATCCGGCCGCTGCCGTGGCAGGTCGGGCAGGCCTGCTGGATCGAGAAGAATCCCTGCGACATGCGCACCGTGCCGGTCCCGCCGCAGGTCGAGCAGGTCTTGGGCTGCGTGCCCGGCTTGGCGCCACTGCCGTGGCAGGATTCGCATTCCTCCAGCGCGGGAATGCGGATCTTCGTCTCCGTTCCGCGCGCGGCCTGCTCGAGCGACACCTCGAGGTTGTAGCGAAGGTCCGCGCCGCGGTAGACGTTGGAGCGCCCGCCGCCGCGGGCTCCGCCGAAGATGTCGCCGAAAATGTCGCCGAACGCCTCCGCGAATCCGCCGAATCCCTGGTCGCCGCCGCCCATCCCGTGCATCTGCGGGTTCACGCCGGCGTGCCCGTAGGCATCGTAGGCGCGACGCTTGTCGGGCTCGGACAGCATCTCGTAGGCCTCCTTCGCCTCCTTGAACTTGTCCTCGGCCTCCTTGCTGTCGGGGTTGCGGTCGGGGTGATGCTTCATGGCGAGCTTGCGATAGGCCTTCTTGATGTCCTCCTCGGAGGCATCGCGGTTCACGCCCAGCACTTCGTAGTAGTCGCGCTTGTTCGCCATTCTGTTGTCCAGCCCTTCCAAGGGGAAAGGGGTGAAGGAGGATCGCCTCCTTCACCCCGGTGGCGCGAGGTGGCGCCTCGTCAGGCGGACTTCTTGTCG
The DNA here is from genome assembly GCA_016708825.1 of Betaproteobacteria bacterium. GTDB lineage: Bacteria > Pseudomonadota > Gammaproteobacteria > Burkholderiales > Usitatibacteraceae > FEB-7. The sequence goes on from JADJEZ010000003.1 coordinate 197,814, forward strand.
TTCACCTCGGTGTACTCGGCGTCGACCACGTTGCCGTCGTCCTTGCTTCCCGATCCCGATCCCGTTCCGGGCCCGTGGCCCGGCCCGGCGCCGCCTTCGGGCCCGCCGCCCGGATGGTCCTTCGCCTGGGCATCGGCGTAGAGCCGCTCGCCGAGCTTCTGGGACGCGGTGGCGAGCGCCTGGCTCTTCGCCTCGATCGTCTCCTTGTCGCCCGCCTTGAGGACCGCCTCGAGTTCCTTCGCCGCGGCCTCGATCGATTCCTTTTCCCCCGCCTCGACCTTGTCGCCGTGCTCGGCGAGGGACTTCCTCACCGAGTGCAGCAGCTGGTCGGCCTGGTTGCGCGCGGTGACGAGATCGAGCTGCCTGCGGTCCTCGTCGGCGTGGGACTCCGCGTCCTTCACCATGCGCTGGATCTCGTCCTCGGACAGGCCGGAGCTCGCCTTGATGGTGATCTTCGACTCCTTGCCGGTGGCCTTGTCCTTCGCGGTCACGTGCAGGATGCCGTTCGCGTCGATGTCGAACGTCACCTCGATCTGGGGCATGCCGCGCGGGGAGGCGGGAATTCCCTCGAGATTGAACTGCCCCAGGCTCTTGTTGCCCGAGGCCACGTCGCGCTCGCCCTGCAGCACGTGGATCGTCACGGCGCCCTGGTTGTCGTCGGCGGTCGAGAAGACCTGCTGTGCCTTGGTCGGGATGGTGGTGTTCTTCTGGATCAGCTTGGTCATCACCCCGCCGAGCGTCTCGATGCCGAGCGAGAGCGGTGTCACGTCCAGGAGGAGCACGTCCTTCACGTCACCCTTGAGAACGCCGCCCTGGATGGCCGCGCCGATCGCGACCGCCTCGTCCGGGTTCACGTCGCGCCGCGGCTCCTTGCCGAAGAATTCCTTCACCTTTTCCTGGACCTTCGGCATGCGGGTCATCCCGCCCACCAGGATCACGTCGACGATGTCGGAGACCTTCACGCCCGCGTCCTTGATGGCGATGCGGCACGGCTCGATGGTCCGGTCCACGAGTTCCTCGACGAGCGACTCGAACTTGGCCCGCGTGACCTTCATGGTGAGGTGCGAGGGCGCACCGTCGGCCATGGCGATGTAGGGCTCGTTGATCTCGGTCTGCTGTGACGAGGAGAGCTCGATCTTGGCGCGTTCGGCCGCCATCTTCACGCGCTGGAGCGCGATCGGGTCCTTGGACAGGTCGATGCCCGACTGCTTGCGGAACTCCTCGACGATGTAGTCGATCAGGCGCTGGTCGAAGTCCTCGCCGCCGAGGAACGTGTCGCCGTTGGTCGAGAGGACCTCGAACTGGTGCTCGTTGTCGACCACCGCGATCTCGATGATGGAGATGTCGAAGGTGCCGCCGCCCAGGTCGTAGACGGCGATCTTGCGGTCGCCCTCCCGCTTGTCGAGGCCGAAGGCGAGCGCGGCCGCGGTCGGCTCGTTGATGATGCGCTTGACCTCGAGACCCGCGATCCGCCCGGCGTCCTTCGTGGCCTGGCGCTGGATGTCGTTGAAGTAGGCGGGAACCGTGATCACGGCCTCGGTGACGGGCTCGCCGAGGTAGTCCTCGGCCGTCTTCTTCATCTTGCGCAGTACCTCGGCCGATACCTGCTGGGGCGCGATGCCCTTGCCGCGGACCTCGACCCACGCGTCGCCGTTGTCCGCGCGCGCGATCTTGTAGGGCATGAGGCCGATGTCCTTCTTGACCTCCTTTTCCTCGTAGCGGCGGCCGATGAGGCGCTTGACCGCCGTGAGGGTGTTCTTCGCGTTGGTGACCGCCTGGCGCTTGGCTGTCGCGCCCACGAGGATCTCGTCATTGTCGGCGTAGGCGACGATGGAGGGCGTGGTGCGCGCGCCCTCGCTGTTCTCGATGACCTTGGGCTTGCCGCCCTCCATGATCGCCACGCAGGAATTGGTGGTCCCCAGGTCGATGCCGATGATCTTTCCCATGTTCGCTGTCCTTGTTCTGAGCCTAGTTCGGAATGTCGGGGGGAGGAGGCGCTATTTCAAGCGCCCCGGGGTGGTTCCTGCGGCTTTCGGGCGCGCTCTCCGGCCACCATGACGAGCGCGGGCCTGACTACGCGGTCGTTCAGGAGGTAGCCTTTCTGGAGCACGTTCACGACGGTATTGGGTTCCTGGTCCGACTCCACCTGGCTCAGGGCCTGGTGGCGGCGGGGATCGAACCTCTCGCCGCGGGGATCGATCTCGGCGAGCGCGGCCTTCTCGAAGGCCGCCGACAGCTGGCGGTAGGTGAGTTCCACGCCCGTGCGCAGGGACTCCACCGTCGGCGCCTCGACCGCCAGCGCCGCCTCGAGGCTGTCGCGCACGGCGAGGAGATCGGAGGCGAACGACTCGTTGCCGTACTTGTGCGCCCGCGCCACGTCGTCGGCGGCGCGGCGTCGCGTGTTTTCCGTCTCGGCCAGGGCGCGGAGGAACTCGTCGTTCAGCCGCGCCACTTCGGCCTCGGCCGCCGCGAGCCTTCCAGCCAGGTCCGCCTGCCCGGCTTCGGGCCCGGCCGGGGCATCCTGTCCCTGCCCGGGCGTGATGGGGTCGTCCACAGTGTTTCTCCCTGAAAAAGCAAAACCGTTGCGAAGCAACTTGGGGCGGGCCGGGAAACTTCAAGGGATGCGCCCGGACGGGGATCCCGGGGAAAGCTCCCGAAACCTTCGCAGACCGCTGATTCAAAAGGGGAATGCAGTCCGGCGATGGCGGCCCGGCACGCGGCTGATTCGGGCTACCTGCGCGGTCCCGGTTTGCGCGATCCCGAGACTATCCAGCTCACCACCAGGGTGATCAGGCTGTAGAGGATCGAGCCGACGAGCGCGTCCAGGAAGCCCTGCACGTGGAAGCCCTTGACGATCTGCGCCACCAGCCAGAAGAGGGCCGCGTTGATCACGAAGAGGAAGAGGCCCAGCGTCACGATCGTCACCGGCAGGGTGAGTACCACGAGGATCGGCCGGATCAGCGCATTGGCGAGCCCGAGCGCGAGCGCGGCGATCACCGCCGCGAAGAAGGTCTCCACGCGCACGCCGGGATAGAGGTAGGCGACGGCCAGGAGTGCCAGCGCGCTGAGGAGCCACCGGAGCAGGAGATAACCCATGCCCGGGCCTATTTCCCCGCGCCCAGCGCGCGTGCGCGCGCCGCGGATTCGCGTGCCTCGGCCTCGGCTGCCGCGGCGTCCCAGTCTCGGCTCGCCCAGCCGTGGAGGTTCTCGAGCGCGATGAGGGTGAGGGCCGTCATGAACGGCTGCGAGTCGTTCGTGGTGGGGATGTAGTGGAACTCGCGGCCGCCGGCCCGCGGAAGGTCTCGCGGCATTCCATGGCGATTTCCTCCAGGGTCTCCAGGCAATCGGCCGCGAAACCCGGGCAGATCACGTCCACGCGCCCCGTGCCCTTTGCGCCGAGTTCGGCGAGGGTCTGCGCCGTGTAGGGCTTCAACCACTCCGCGCGCCCGAAGCGCGACTGGAAGGTAACGATCGTGCGCTCGTCGTCCCAGCCGAGTTCCGTGGCGATGAGGCGCGCGCTCTTGCGGCACTCGCAGTGGTACGGGTCGCCCTTGTCGAGCGTATAGCGCGGCAGGCCGTGGAAGCTCATCACGAGCCGGTCCGGGCGGCCGTGTTTCATCCAGTAGTCGTTCACGCCCTTCGCGATGGCCTTCACGTACGCGGGGTGGTCGTGGAAGCCGCGCACCGTGCGGATCGCGGGCACGTTGCGCAGGCGGGAGAGCGCCGCGCCGACCGCGTCGACCACGGAGCCGGTGGTGCTCGCCGCGTACTGCGGATAGAGGGGCAGCACGAGGATGCGGTCGCAGGCCTTGCCGCGCAGCGCCGCGATGCCCTCGGCGATGCCGGGCCTGCCGTACCGGCAGGCCCCGGCGACCGCGAGCGGGGACTTCACGCGCTCGCCCAGGAAACCGCGCAGCAGCTGGACCTGCCGCTCGAGGTGCACGCGCAGCGGCGAGCCGTCCTTGGTCCAGATGGCCGCGTACTTGGCCGCGCTCTTCGCCGGGCGCACGAGGAGGATGAAACGCAGGATCAGCCACCACGCCGCGCGCGGGATCTCCACCACGCGGGGGTCCCACAGGAACTCCGACAGGTAACGGCGCACCGCACCCGCCGTGGGCGCATCGGGCGTGCCGAGGTTCACGAGCAGGACGCCCGTGCGCGACCGGGTGCCGTGCGTGGTGGGCGGTTCGGGGAGGTAGGGCATTCAGTGCTGCGACAGCGCCGCCGAGATCAGCTTCGCGGTCACATCGACGATCGGGATGACGCGCTCGTAGGCCATGCGGGTGGGGCCGATGACGCCGACGGTGCCCACGACCCGGCCGTCGACCTCGTAGGGCGCGGTCACGATGGAGCATTCGTCGAGCGGCACCAGGAGGGAGTCGCCGCCGATGAAGATCTTCACGCCTTCGGCGCGCTCGCTTTCGTCCAGGAGCCCGAGGAGCTGCGCCTTGCGCTCGAACAGGTCGAAGAGCTTGCGCAGGCGCGCCCTGTCGGAGGACAGGGCTTCGACCTCGAGGAGGTTCCTCTCGCCGGAGAGCACCACGCCGTCCGCGGGCTGGCGCATCGCCTCGCCGCCCGTTTCGATGGCCGCGCGCATGAGCGCGGAAATGTCGCGGTGCAGGTCGAGGAGCTCGCTGCGCACGCGGCTCGCGATGGTGGCGAAGTCGTGTCCGGCGTAGTGCTGGTTGATGGCATTGGCGGCCTCGACCAGCTGCGCGGGACTGTAGGGCCGGTCCGTGAGGAGCACGCGGTTCTGCACCTCGCCGTCGGAGGCGACGATGATCAGCAGCACGCGCTTCTCCGAGAGGTGGAAGAACTCCACGTGCCTGAGGGATGCCCGGCGCCGCGGCGAGATCACCACGCCGGCGAAATGCGTGAGATCGGAGAGGAGCTGGGAGGCGGCCGCGACGACGCGGTGCGGGTCGTCGGGCAGGAGGCTCTCCTCGATCTGGGCGCGCTCGACCTCCTCCAGGGGGCGCACGGTGAGCAGCGTGTCGACGAAGAACCGGTAGCCCTTCGGCGTGGGCACGCGCCCCGCGGAGGTGTGCGGGCTCGCGACGAATCCCATCTCCTCGAGATCGGCCATGACGTTGCGGATGGTGGCCGGCGAGAGCTCGAGGCTCGAGGCCCGCGAGAGCACCCGGGAACCCACGGGCTGGCCGTCCGCGATGTAGCGCTCCACGAGGATCTTGAGCAGGGCTTGCGCGCGATCGTTGAGCATGGGGGTCATTGTACGAAAAATCGGCGGGCCCGGAGGCGGGGTTTCGCCTTTGTTTGCAGGGGGCGCTGTGATCTAATGCGCTCCATGCCCACGCCCTTCAAGACCGTGGCCGTCGTCGGCAAGAGCGACGCCACGGTGCTCCCGGAAATGCTCGACCAGGTGGTGGCCGTGCTCCGTTCCCGCGGCGCCGCGGTGCTCATGGACACGCGCACCGCCCGGGCCGCGCGCACGCCGCCGGACGAGACGATGGCGCTCGGCGAGCTGCCGGCCCGGTCGGACCTCGCGGTGGTGGTAGGAGGCGACGGGACGCTCCTGTCCTGCGCGAGGCTCATGGTCGCCCACGGCGTGCCGCTGATCGGCGTGAACCTCGGCCGGCTGGGCTTCCTCACCGACGTTCCGTCGGGCAAGGTCTCGGAGACGCTCTCCGCCGTGCTGGACGGGGACTACGTGGCCGAGGAAAGGCTCCTGCTCGGCGCGCGCGTCATGCGCGCCGGCCGCGAGATCTTCGCCACGCAGGCCATGAACGACGTGGTGGTGAGCCGCGCCGGCGCCGGCAGCATGATCGAGTTCTCCGTGCACGTGGACGGGGAATTCATCTACAGCCTGCGGGCCGACGGCATCATCGCCGCCACACCCACGGGTTCCACGGCGTACGCGCTTTCGGCGGGAGGGCCCATCCTCCACCCGGGGCTGTCGGCCATCGCGCTCGTGCCGATCTCGCCGCACACGCTGTCGAACCGGCCCGTGGCGATCCGCAGCTCGTCGCGCATCGACATCATCCTCGTCCGGGGTCCGGGGGCCCGTGCCAACTTCGACGTGCAGTCGCACGTAGACCTCGAGGCCGACGACGTGGTGGGAATCGCCGCCGCCGAGAAGCCGGCGATCCTCCTGCACCCGCGCGGCTACCGGTACTTCTCGATGCTGCGCTACAAGCTGCGCTGGAACGAGCGCAACGCCTGAGGCGCCGGCCTCCCCCATGCTCCGCGCCCTCGCACTTCGCGACTTCGTGATCGTGGAGTCGCTCGACCTGGAACTCGCCACGGGCTTTACCGCGCTCACCGGCGAGACCGGCGCGGGCAAGTCGATCCTCGTGGACGCGCTGGGCCTCGTGCTGGGGAGCCGCGCCGATCCTGGCGTGATCCGGCCCGGTGCCGACCGCGCCGATCTCACCGCGGAATTCGACGTGAGCGGCCTCGAGCCCGCGCGCCGCTGGCTCGCCGCGAACGATCTGGAGGAGGGCGAGGGCGACGCCTGCCTCGTGCGCCGCACCATCGACCGCGCGGGCCGCTCGCGCGGATTCGTCAATGGCCGGCCCGCCACGGCCTCGCAGCTGCGCGAGCTGGGCGAGTGCCTGGTGGACATCCACGGCCAGCACGAGCACCAGTGGCTCGCGCAGCGCGACTACCAGCGCCGGCTCCTCGACGCCTTCGGCGCGTCGGAGGCCGATGCCGAGGCGGTCGCGCAGCTTCACGGCGACTGGAGGCGCGCGGTCCAGGCGCGCGAGGCCCGGGAGCGCGCAGAGGCTTCCTCGGTGCGGGAGCGCGAGTTCCTGGGCGGCGAGGTCCGCGACCTGGAGGCGCTCGGCTTCACGCACGAATCGTGGGCCGGGGAGACGGCGGAACACCGTCGCCTCGCCCACGCGCAGGAACTCATCCTCCACTGCCGTTCGGCGCTCGAGGCCGTCGACGAGGCCGAGCCGAGCGCGACCGCGCTCCTCGCCGCCGCATCTGCGAGACTGGCCCAGGCCGCCGAGGTCGACCCCGGGCTCGCCCAGGCGCAGCGCGACCTCGAGGGCGCCGCCGCGCACGCCGCCGAGGCCGCGCACCAGCTGCGCCGCTACCTGCAGGACGTCGAGCCCGATCCCGCGCGGCTCGACGTGCTGGACCGGCGGCTTCGCGCCGTGCACGACGCGGCACGTCGCCTGCGCGTGGAGCCGGCCGGGCTGCCGGAGGCGCTTGCAGAGCGTCGCGTACGGCTCGAAGAGATCGGCGGTGACCAGAGCATCGAAGTGCTTCGCGAACGCGAAGCGGCCGCCGGCGCCGCGTGCACCAAGGCCGCCAGGGCCTTGTCCGCGAAGCGGCGCGAGGCCGCCCGCCGGCTGGGCGAGGGGGGCACGGGCCGGCTCCAGGGCCTCGCCATGGAAGGCGGTCGTCTAGACGTGCACCTCGAGCCGCTTGCCGAGCCTGCCGCGTGCGGACTCGAAACGGTCGAATTCCGCGTGGCCGCCCATACGGGCCAGCCGGCCGGCCCGGTCGGCAAGGTGGCCTCCGGCGGTGAGCTCTCGCGCCTGGCGCTCGCCCTGCAAGTCCTGATGGGGGGCGCGCCGGAATCCCGACCCTCGTGTTCGACGAGGTGGATGCGGGGATCGGCGGGAGGGTCGCGGAGATCGTAGGCTCCCTGCTGGCGGAGCTTTCGCGCCATCACCAGGTGCTGTGCGTGACGCACCTGCCGCAGGTGGCCGCCTGCGCCCGCCACCAGTTGCGGGTGACCAAGCAGGCGCGAGGGGGCGGAACGATCGCGACGGTGGAGACGCTCGACGCCGACGGCCGCGTGGAGGAGATCGCGCGCATGCTGGGCGGGGCGCGCATCACGGAAACGACGCGGCGGCACGCCGGGGAAATGCTGGGGCAGGCTGCAGCGCCCGCCCGGCACTCGAAATCGAGGGTCGCTGGGCGCGCGCGCTAGCGCGGCGCAGCGGACATCGGAGGCAAGGCCATGGAAGTCGCGTCGGGCAAGGTGGGGTTGGTTCTCGCGGGCGGGGGCGCGCGGGCCGCCTACCAGGTGGGCGTGCTCCAGGCGATCAAGGAGATGCTTCCGGATCCCAAGGTCAACCCGTTCCCGATCATCGGGGGGACGTCGGCGGGTGCCGTCAACGCCGGTGCGCTGGCCTGCAACGCGGACGACTTCGGCAAGGCGGTGGACAACCTCCTGGACGTGTGGCGCAACTTCGAGCCGCGCCACGTCTACCGGTCGGACTTCGCCGGCGTCGTGGCCAACAGCACGCGGTGGCTCGCATCGCTTTTCTTCGGCGCCATCGTGCGCGACGGGCGCGTCTCGCTGCTCGACAACCGGCCGCTCGCAGCGCTCCTCGCGAGGAAGCTGGAGTTCGAGCGCATCCCGGACAACATAGCCGCGGGTGCACTGGATGCGCTCGCCATCACCTGCTCGGGCTACACCTCGGGGCAGAGCGTCACCTTCTTCGAGGGGGCCGCGCACCTGGGCGCGTGGAAGCGCTCGCAGCGCGTGGGCATCCGCACGAAGATCCAGGTCGAGCACCTGATGGCCTCGAGCGCGATCCCGTTTCTCTTTCCCGCGCACAAGCTGAACCGCGAGTTCTTCGGCGACGGGTCGATGCGCCAGATCGCGCCGGTCAGCCCCGCGCTGCACCTGGGGGCCGATCGCGTGGTCGTGGTGGGCACGGCGAGGATCCGCAACGACGACCCGGAGCGCACCCGGGGCGATATCTACCCCACGCTCGCGCAGGTGGCCGGCCACGTCATGAACTCCATCTTCCTCGACAGCCTCGCCGTCGACATCGAGCGCCTGGAGCGCATCAACCGCACGATCAGCGCGGTGCCCCGGGACCGGCTTCGCCAGCTCGGGCTCACGCTGCACCACGTCGATGTCCTCGTGATGACGCCTTCGCAACCGCTGGATGCCATCGCGATCCGCCACCTGCGCAGCCTGCCGTGGCCGATCCGCTTCCTCCTGCGCCTGGTGGGGGCCATGCGCCGCGGCGGGGCGAACCTCGCGAGCTACCTGCTCTTCGAGCAGGGCTATTGCCGGGAGCTCGTGAACCTCGGCTACCACGACACGATGAAGCGCCGCGACGAGGTCGAGGCCTTCCTCGGGGGGGCCATGTGCCCGGTTCCGGGAGCCTACGCGCGCACCGTGAAGTTCTTCGTGCCGCCGGGGAAGTCTCCCGAAGCCGGAGCGCCCTGATGGCCCGCCCCGAAGCCCATCGCCGCACCGACTACCCGCATGCCCGGGACATCGCCACGCGCTGGATGGACAACGACGCGTACGGGCACGTGAACAACGTCGTCCACTACGCGTACTTCGACACGGTCGTGAACGACTGGCTCATCCGGCAGGGGCTGCTCGACGTGCGCGAGGGGGCGATCATCGGCCTGGTGGTGGAGACCGGCTGCCACTACTTCGACTCCCTCACCTATCCCGAGACCGTCACGGCGGCCATGCGCGTGGCCCACGTCGGCAACTCGAGCGTGCGCTACGAGGTCGCGCTGTTCGGGGAGGGAAAGGACAGCGCCGCGGCGCAGGGGCACTTCGTGCACGTGTACGTCGACCGTGCCACGCGCCGGCCCACGGCGCTGCCTCAGGCGTGGAGGCGCGCGCTCGAGGCACTCAGGCGGTGAGGATAGGGCTCGCGTAGCGGGCGGCGAGCCAGCGCGAGATCGCCGTCACCTCCTCCGCGCAGACCGAATGGGGCATCGGGTAGTCGTGCCACTCGGGCGCATGACCGCGCGCGGCGAGTGTCGCGCGCGCGGCTTGCGCAAGCGAGAGCGGCACCACCGGGTCCTCCCTGCCGTGCGCCATGAAGATGGGCACGTGGGCGTTTTCGTCCGCGCTCTCTCGCTCCAGGGTCTCTGCGAGCGGCAGGTACGTCGACAGCGCGAGAATGCCGGCGAGCGATTGCGTATGCCGCAGGCCCGCATGCAGCGCGATCGCACCGCCCTGCGAGAATCCCGCGAGGACTATCCGGTCCGCGGCGATCCCGCGCGAGTTCTCCCCGGGCGAGAAAGGCCTCCACCTGCGCCTGGGACTGGCGAATGCCGGCCTCGTCTGGCAGGCGACCGATGTCGGCCATCGCGATGTCGTACCACGCGCGCATGGCGTGGCCGTTGTTGATGGTGACCTGGCGCACCGGGGCATGGGGAAAGATGAAGCGCAGGGGCAGGTCCTCCGGCAGGTCGAGTTCGCGCACCAGCGGGACGAAATCCCAGCCGTCCGCTCCCAGGCCGTGCAGCCAGAGGACCGTGCCCCGCGGATCGGCGCCGGTCGCGAGTTCGATGTGGGAGAGCAGTTCCATGGTCAGGTCTCGGCGGGGGTGTCGGGGCAGGGGCGGCGAAGGGCGGACTTCGGCCGGAAGGCCTTGCACACGTCGTCGCGCGTCTCGAGGTAGGGCCCGCCGATCAGGTCGATGCAGTAGGGCACGGCCGCGAAGATCCCGCCCGCCCCCGCACGTTCGGGCGCGTCCTTCGCGCCCTCGAGGGTTTCGCGTATCGACTTCGGCTGCCCGGGGAGATTCACGATGAGCGCGCTTCCGCGGATCACCGCGACCTGCCGCGAAAGGATCGCCGTCGGCACGAACGCGAGGCTTATCCGGCGCATCTGCTCGCCGAAGCCGGGAAGCACCTTGTCGGCGACCGCGAGCGTGGCCTCCGGCGTCACGTCCCGCGGCGCCGGGCCGGTGCCGCCCGTGGTGATCACGAGGTGGCAGCCGGCACGGTCCACGAGCTCGACCAGCGTTGCCTCGATGGTGGCGCGATCGTCGGGGATGAGGCGGCGCTCGAAGCGCACGGGGTTGAGCAGCGCGCCCGCGAGCCAGGCCTCGAGCGCCGGGATGCCCTCGTCGCGGTATTCGCCTCGCGATGCGCGGTCGCTCGTGGCCACCAGGCCGATGGTGACGGCGTCGGGGGCGCTCATGGAACCTGCCTCTCCCGCTCCTGGAGGATGTCGTTGATCGCCTGGAAGAGCTCGCGGAAGCGCTTCGGCGGGCGGTCGGCTTCGCGCTCGAGCAGCGCGGCGTCGGCGAGCTCCCGCAAGCGGCGCACGTCGGCCAGCGGATATTCCTGCGCGAATCGCGCCACCGCCCCGGGCTCGGCGAGCATTTCCGTGCGCCAGCGCTCGGCCCGGTGGAAGAGGGCGGTCTGGCGATGCGTGGGCGCGTGCAGGGCCTCTATCTGGGCGGCGATCGTCACGGCATCGAGTTTGCGCATCAGCTTGCCAATGTACTGGAGCTGGCGGCGCACGGCCTCGTGCTTGGACATCGCGCGGCACGCGACGACGGCCTCGCGCAGGCTTGCCGGCATCTCGATGCGGGCGAGCTGCTCCGCGGGCAGGCGCGTGAGCGCCTTGCCCGCGTCCTGCAGGTCGAGCATCTGCCGTTTGCGGCGGGTTTTGCTGATAAGATTCTCGTCGCTCATCCTGGTCTTCAATGGCCGGTGCACGCGCGTTGCCGGGCCCGCAGGATTTTAGAGGTTTTGGCGGCCGTGCGCGCGAACCGCGCCCTGGACTGCCCCCGGAACCCATGCCCGATACCTCCGCCGCCCCGGCGCTTCCCCTCGACCGCGCCTCGCTCGAGTCGACCGCCCTGCGCGCGCTGGAGCTCGCCCGCGCACGCGGCGCGAGCGACGCCGAGGCCGAGGCTTCCGCTTCCGTGGGCCAGTCCGTGACCGTTCGCCTCGGGGAAGTCGAAACCGTCGAGTACAACCGCGACAAGGCGCTCGCGATCACGGTGTACTTCGGCAAGCGCCGCGGCAATGCGAGCACGTCGGACCTTTCTCCCGAGTCCATCGGGCGCACGGTGGAGGCCGCCTGCGCCATCGCGCGCCACACTGCGTTGGACGAAGCGGCGGGGCTGCCGGATCCGCGCAGGCTCTACCGCGGCGAGGCGCCGGACCTCGACCTGTGTCATCCGTGGAACCTTCCGGTGGATTCGGCCATCGCGCTTGCGCGCGAGACGGAGGATGCGGCGCGGGCGGTGGACGCCCGGATCACCAATTCGGAAGGTGCGACGGTATCGTCGTCGGACGTGGATTTCGTCTTCGCGAACTCGCTCGGATTCGTCGGCGGCTTCCCGTCCTCGCGGGCGAGCATCGCCTGCGGCGTGCTCGCCTCGGAGGCCGCGGCGATGCAGCGCGACTACTGGTATTCCTCGGAGCGCGACCCCGCCCGGCTCGAGACGGCCGCCGCCGTGGGCCGCCGCGCCGGGGAGCGCGCCGTGCGCCGACTCGGCGCCCGGCGCGTGTCGACCGCCGACGTGCCCGTGCTCTTCGAGGCCAACATCGCGGGCTCCCTCATCGGCCATTTCGTCGCCGCCGCGAGCGGATCGAGCCTCTACCGCCGCTCGTCCTTCCTCGTCGACGCGGCGGGCGAGCCCGTCTTCTCCCCGATCGTGAATCTCGACGAGCAACCGCACCGGCCGGGTGCCATGTCGAGCGGCTGGTTCGACGGCGAGGGCGTGGCCACTTCCGCGCGCCGCGTGATCGACGCGGGAATCCTCACCGGCTACTTCCTGTCGACCTACTCGGCGCGAAAGCTCGGGCTGGAGACGAGCGGCAACGCCGGCGGCAGCCACAACCTCGTCCTGCAGCCGGGGCAGGACGACTTCGCCGCACTCGTGCGCAGGATGGGCCGCGGACTCGTGGTGACCGAACTCATGGGGCAGGGCGTGAACCCCGTGAACGGGGACTACTCGCGAGGCGCGGTGGGCTTCTGGGTCGAGGGCGGCGAGATCCGCTATCCCGTGGAAGAGGTGACCATCGCAGGAGGCCTGCGCGAAATGTATCGCGGCATCGTGGCCGTCGGTCGCGACGTCCTCGTCCGCGGGGCGAAATCCACCGGCTCGATTCTCGTGGAGCGCATGACCGTCGCCGGTCACTGAGCGCGCGGTTTCCTCCCTTTGGCGCCGGCCGATTCTGGTAGGCTTTGCCGCGTTCCAGCCGCAGGCTGAAGCCTTCGCCAGCGGGCCCGGCACCATCAACCACCGAGGAGAAGCGGATGCAGCGCAGAAAATTCCTGAACGGCGCCGGCGCGGGCATGGCCGGCATCCTGGCCGCGGGCGCGGCGCCCGCTTTCGCGCAGGGCGCGGGCGAGGTCAAGTGGCGCCTCGCGTCGAGTTTTCCGAAGAGCCTGGACACCATCTACGGTGCGGCCGAGATGATGTCGAAGCGGGTGGCCGCCGCCACCGGCGGCAAGTTCCAGATCCAGGTGTTCGCGGGCGGGGAGATCGTGCCGGGGCTGCAGGTGCTCGACGCGGTACAGAACGGCACCGTGCAGGCGGGACACACCGCGCCCTACTACTACTGGGGCAAGGATGCCGCCTTCGCGCTGGACACGACCATCCCCTTCGGCCTGACGGCGCGGCAGATGAACGCCTGGCAGATCTTCGGCGGCGGGCTCGAGCTCTTCCGCGAGTTCTACAAGGGCTACAACGTCCACAACATCCCCTGCGGCAACACCGGCGCGCAGATGGGCGGCTGGTACCGCAAGGAGATCAGGAAGGTCGCCGACATGAAGGGCCTCAAGATGCGCATCGGAGGCTTCGCGGGCAAGGTGATGGAAAAACTCGGCGTCGTCCCGCAGCAGCTCGCCGCAGGCGACATCTATCCCGCGCTCGAGAAGGGCACGATCGACGCGGTCGAATGGGTCGGCCCGTACGACGACGAGAAGCTCGGCTTCAACAAGGTCGCCAAGTACTACTACTACCCCGGCTGGTGGGAGGGCGGGCCGCAGCTCGACCTCTACGTGAACCTGAAGGAGTGGGAGAAGCTCTCGAAGGAGTACCAGAACATCCTCGAGGCGGCGTGCTGGGAGGCAAACACCTGGATGCTCGCCAAGTACGACGCCCAGAATCCCGCGGCGCTGAAGCGCCTGGTGGCGGGGGGAACCCAGCTGCGCGCTTTCCCGCGCGAGACGATGGTCGCGGCCTACAAGGCCTCGCTCGAGGTCTACAGGGAAGCCGGTGCGAAGAGCCCCGCCTTCAAGAAGATCTACGAATCGATGGTGGCGTTCCGCAGCGAGCAGCTGCTCTGGTTCCGCGTGGCGGAAAAGGGCTTCGACGACTTCATGCACGGCATAGGGTCGATCAAGTAGCCGAAGCTTCAGGGACAAGCCCGCCGCGAGGCGGGCTTTTTTTCGGCGCGATCCCGGCCGCTACCTGCCCCCGCGCAGCACCCGCTCGATCTCCTCGGCGGCCTTTTCCTCGGGCGTCTTCTCCCGGCCGCTGCCCTTGGCAGGTGCGCTCCCGGGCGAGCCGCCCTCGGGCGCGCGCCCGGGCGCCGCGGCGGGATCCTCGGCGGGCGGGGTTGCTCCGGGCCCGCGCAGGTCCCGCATCAGGTCGTTCGCCTGGTTTGCCTGGTCGACCTCGGGGATATCGAACCGGATGGTCGCGGGATCCACCTTGGGAGCCTCGTCCTTGTACACCATGACCATCTGCGGAAAGGCGATCACGAGCCCGACCATCACCATCTGGATCACGACGAAGGGCACGGCGCCCCAGTAGATCTGCCCGGTCGTGACGGGCGCGGTGCGCTTTCCGGTGACCTTGTCGAGGTACTCCCTGGCCGGCGCGACGCTCCTCAAGTAGAAGAGCGCGAAGCCGAAGGGCGGATGCATGAACGAGGTCTGCATGTTCACCCCCAGCAGGATCCCGAACCAGATCAGGTCGATGCCGAGCTTTTCGGCCACGGGCACGAGGAGCGGAACGATGATGAACGCGAGCTCGAAGAAGTCGAGAAAGAAGGCGAGCAGGAAGACGAGGACGTTCACCGCGATGAGGAAACCGATCTGCCCGCCCGGGAGGTTTGCGAGGAGTTCCTCGACCCACTTGTGGCCGTCGATGCCGTAGAAGGTGAGGCTGAAAACCCGCGCGCCGATGAGGATGAAGAGCACGAAGGTGGAGAGCTTCGCCGTCGTGTCCATCGCCTGGCGCAGCAGGCCGAAGGACAGCCTGCGCCTCGCCACGGCCATCGCGAGCGCGCCGGCCGCCCCCATGGCGCCGCCTTCGGTCGGCGTGGCCCAGCCGAGGAAGATCGTGCCCAGGACGAGGAAGATGAGGCCGAGCGGCGGAACGAGCACGAAGACCACCTGCTGCGCCAGCCGCGACAGGATGCCGAAGCGAAGCGCCCGGTCGGCGAGGGCGAGGACGAACGCGAAGGTGGCGCCCGCGCCGGCGGCGAGAACCAGTCGCTCGTCCAGGTGCGCCTCCGGGTAGCGCGCCAGGTACCACAGCCGGTCGAAGGCCACGGCGACCGCGGCCGAGGCCGCCACGAGGAGGGCGAGCGAGGTCGTGCCGGCGGATCCGTCGGACTCCTGGAGCGTGCGCGCTTCCGGAGGCAGCGCCGGCGCCCACGCGGGCTTCACCACCGCCACGCCGATGGTGTAGAGAGCGTAGAGGCCGGTGAGGACGAGCCCGGGGATGATCGCTCCGGCGTACATGTCGCCCACGGAGCGGCCCAGCTGGTCGGCCATGATGATGAGCACGATCGACGGCGGGATGATCTGCGCGAGCGTTCCCGAGGCGGCGATGACCCCGGTCGCGAACCGCCGGTCGTAGCCGTAGCGCAGCATGATCGGCAGCGATATGAGTCCCATCGAGATGACCGAGGCGGCCACGACGCCCGTGGTCGCCGCGAGCAGCGCGCCCACGAAGATCACCGCGAATCCGAGCCCGCCCCGGAGCGACCCGAAGACCTGGCCGATGGTGTCCAGAAGATCCTCGGCCATGCCGCTTCGCTCGAGCACCAGGCCCATGAAGGTGAAGAAGGGCACCGCGAGGAGCGTCTCGTTCGACATGATCCCCCAGACCCGCTCCGGGAGCGCCTGGAAGAGCTCGGGACGCAAGAGCCCCAGCTCGATGCCGACCAGCCCGAAGAAGATGCCGTTGGCGGCGAGCGCGAACGCGACGGGGTAG
This sequence comes from Betaproteobacteria bacterium, assembly GCA_016708825.1. GTDB lineage: Bacteria > Pseudomonadota > Gammaproteobacteria > Burkholderiales > Usitatibacteraceae > FEB-7. The sequence goes on from JADJEZ010000003.1 coordinate 213,692, forward strand.
CCCAGCAGGAGGAACACCACCAGCGCCGCGAACATGATCGGCGCCAGGTTGTGCGCGAGGAACTCCATCAGGGCCGGGTCTCCGCGATCCTGCGGATTTCCCCGGCGAGTTCCCGCTCCGCGGAATGGCCGTGCAGCGCGAGGCCGGGATCGGGCGCCACGCCGCGCTATGGGCAGCAGGAAGAAGACCGTGCCGAGGATGTCGATCCAGGCCTGCGTGCGGCGCGAGAAGCGGCCGGCGACCACGTCGATCCGCACGTGCTCGTTCCTGAGCAGCGTGTATCCGGCGCAGAGGAGGAAGATCGCCGAGAAGAGGTACCACTGCGCCTCGAGGAACGCGTTGGAGCTGTAGTTGAAGACCTTGCGCACGATCGCGTTCACCGCGCTCACCACGACCGCCACGAGGACGAGCCAGTACACGCCCCGGCCGACGCGCTCGTTCAGCCGATCGATCCACCGGGAAATCCTGAGCATCGCGTCCATCGCATCTCCTCCGGCCTCGGCCGCGGGCGCAGGTCCGGCGCCTCCGGCAGGGTGGGGCGATTATAGGGGAGGGTGCCGGCAGGCCGGAGCGCACGGCCTGCGTGCTAGAATCCTCCACGCTTTCAATCACTTCGCGAGACCCCGGCGATGCCGGGCCGACCATGTTCCCCGATACCCATAGCATCGCCGCGGTCGATCCCGAAATCTGGCAGGCCATCCAGGACGAGTGCCGCCGCCAGGAGGACGGCATCGAGCTGATCGCCTCCGAGAACTACGCGAGCCCCGCGGTGCTGGCCGCGCAGGGTACGCCGCTCACCAACAAGTACGCCGAGGGCTATCCCGGCAAGCGCTACTACGGCGGCTGCGAGTTCGTGGACGTGGCCGAGAACCTCGCCATCGCGCGCGTGAAGCAGCTCTTCGGCGCCGAATACGCCAACGTCCAGCCGCACTCCGGCTCCCAGGCGAACCAGGCCGTGTACATGGCGATGTTGAAGCCCGGCGACACGATCCTCGGCATGTCGCTCGCCCACGGCGGCCACCTCACGCACGGCGCCGCCGTGAACCTCTCCGGCAAGCTCTACCACTCGGTGGCCTACGGGCTGGGCGAAACCGAGGAAATCGACTACGACCAGGTGCGCGACCGCGCGCGCGAGTTCAATCCGCGCATGATCGTGGCGGGCGCCTCGGCCTACGCGCTGCGCGCCGACTGGCAGCGCTTCCGCGACATCGCGGACGAAGTCGGGGCCATGCTGATGGTCGACATGGCGCACTATGCGGGGCTCGTCGCCGCGGGGCTCTACCCGAACCCGGTGGGCATCGCCGATTTCGTGACCAGCACGACGCACAAGACGCTGCGCGGGCCGCGCGGCGGCGTGATCCTCGCCGCGGCAGAGCACGAGAAGGCACTGAACTCGGCCATCTTTCCGGCGATCCAGGGCGGGCCGCTGATGCACGTCATCGCCGCCAAGGCGGTCGCCTTCAAGGAGGCGCTCGAGCCGGCCTTCAAGTCCTACCAGGCGCAGGTGCTCGCGAACGCGCAACGCATGGCCTCCACCCTGGCCGGGCGGGGCCTGCGGATCGTCTCGGGAAGGACGGAGAGCCACCTCTTCCTGGTCGACCTGCGCGCCATGAAGGTCACCGGCAAGGACGCGGAAGCCACGCTCGGCGAAGCCCACATCACCGTCAACAAGAACGCCATCCCGAACGACCCGGAGAAGCCCTTCGTCACGAGCGGGATCCGCGTGGGTTCTCCCGCCATGACGACGCGCGGGTTCGGCGAGGCGGAGGCGACCGCGGTGGCCAACCTCATCGCCGACGCGCTCGAGGCCCGCGGCGACGCGGCGCGTCTCTCCGCGATCCGGGAGCAGGTGAACGCGCTCTGCGCGCGTTTCCCCGTGTACGGCCCCGCCATGCGGGCCTCCTACGGTCTCGCCTGAGGTGAGCCGGGAGCCCGCGCGATGAAATGCCCTTTCTGCGGCGCCGAGGACACGCAGGTCATCGACTCGCGCGTGGCTGGGCGAGCGCGAGGTCGATTCGCGGCGCCTCGGCGAGATGGTGATGGAGGAGCTGAGGAAGCTCGACAAGGTGGCCTACATCCGCTTCGCGTCCGTCTACCGCAGCTTCTCGGACGTCGAGGACTTCCGCGACGCGATCCGCGAGGTGCGGGACAAGTAGGGTGAGCTTCTCCGCCGAAGACCATGCCTTCATGGCGCGCGCGATCGCGCTCGCCGCGCGCGGGCGCGACACGGCGACGCCGAATCCGAGCGTGGGCTGCGTGATCGCCAGGTCCGGGCGCATCCTCGGCGAAGGCTGGCACGCGCGGGCCGGGGGAGCCCCACGCCGAGGCGATGGCGCTCGCGGCCTGCACGCATTCCCCCCGTGGTGCCACCGCCTACGTGACGCTGGAGCCGTGCAGCCACCATGGCCGGACGCCGCCCTGTGCCGACGCCCTCGTCGAGGCGGGGCTCGCGCGCGTCGTCGCCGCGCTCGACGACCCCAATCCGCAAGTGTGCGGGCAGGGCCGCGAGAGGCTCCTCGCCGCGGGCATCCGCGTGGAGACGGGGCTCCTCGCCGCCGAGGCGCGGGAAGCACACCTCGGTTTCCTCGCGCGCATGTCCCGCGGCCGGCCGTGGATGCGCATCAAGTCCGCGGCCTCGCTCGACGGGCGCATCGCCCTCGCCAACGGGGAGAGCCGGTGGATCACGGGAGAGGCCGCGCGAGCGGACGTGCACGCGCTTCGTGCCCGCTCCTGCGCCATGCTCACCGGCGTCGGCACGGTGCTTCGCGACGATCCGTCGCTCACCGTGCGCGACGTCCCGTGCTTCCGGCAGCCACGGCGCGTGGTGGTCGACAGCCGCCTCGAGATGCCGCCTACCGCGCGAATCCTGTCCGGCGAGCCGTTGCTCGTGTTGACGGTGAGCGAGGATCGCGCGCGGCGCGCGGCGCTGGAGGCGCGGGGCGCCGAGATCGTGACCGTCGCCGCCATCGGGGGCAAGACCGACCTCGGGGCGGTGGCGAGGCTTCTCGCGGAGCGCGGCTTCAACGAAGTGACCGTCGAGACGGGGGCGCGGCTGAACGGCTCGCTCCTGCGCGCGGGCGTGGTCGACGAGATCGTCCTCTACCTCGCGCCGCTCCTGCTGGGCGACGCGGCGCAGGGGCTGTTCGCCTTGCCGGTGTTCGAGCAGCTTGGCGAGGCGTTGCGCCCGCGCATCGTGGACGTGCGCCGGATCGGGGAAGACATCCGCATCACCACCAGACTGGAGGGCTGAGATGTTCACCGGCATCGTGACCGCCATCGGGCGCATATCCGCCGCCCGCCCCGGGGGCGACGGCCTGCGGCTGCGGATCGACGCCCCGGGCTTCGGGATGGCGGACGTGGCGCTCGGCGACTCCATCGCCCTGCAGGGCGTCTGCCACACGGTCGTCGCGAAGGACGACGGCGGCTTCGAGGTGGACACGTCGGCCGCCACGCTGGCGGTGACGACGGGGCTCGCCGAAGGCCGCGAAGTGAATCTCGAGAAGTCGCTCACCCTGGCCGACCGGCTCGGCGGGCACCTCGTGAGCGGCCACGTCGACGGCGTGGGCACCGTCTCGGCCTTCGAGGACCTCGGCGGGAGCTGGCGCCTGGAAATCGGGATGCCGGAGGATCTCGCGCGCTATGTCGCGCGCAAGGGGTCGATCGCCGTGGACGGCGTGAGCCTCACGGTGAACGCGGTCTCGGGCCTGCGTTTCGAGGTGAACATCATTCCGCATACCCGGTCGGTGACGACGCTTCGCCGCCTGGCCCCGGGCAGCCCGGTGAACCTCGAGGTCGACATGACCGCGCGCTACCTCGAGCGCCTCGTCGGCGAGCGGGCATAGGCTCGCCCCGGACGCAACCCGCCGGTCCGGGTCATTCGAGCTTCTCGCGGAACTTCGCCTCGGCGTCCTGCACGGTACCCGGCTTGCGCACGCGCACCACGAAGACGTAGTCGCCCTTCGGCACGAGACGCACGTAGGCGCCGTGGCTCGGCCCGCCGGCGAGGGTGACGGGCTCGAGGGCCGTCGATTCGCGGCCCAGGCCCACCTGCTCGACGTCGAGCGCGACCTTCGCGCCGGTCACCGGGGACTGGCTCGCCGCGTCGAAGACGGAAACGTTCACGTGGTAGTGGCCGCTTCCGCCCGGAATGCCGCCGTGGAGCTTCCTTTCCGGCGAGCCGGCCGGAAAGCCGCGCATCCGCTCGGCGCTCACGAGGCCCAGGTAGACGTCCAGGCCGTCGACGGTGACGCGGTGCGGGCCGGCTCCGGGGGGTAGCTGCGCTTGCGCGCCTTTCGGCGCCTTGGGCGGGCCCGCCGGATTGAACAGGTGGAGCACCGCGGCCTTCAGTTCGGCGTCGGTCAGGTCGGCCTTGCCCCCGCGGGGCGGCATGCCGCCGTGGCCGCGGATCGCGGAGAGCACCAGGGCATCCACGCCCCGGTTGAAGCGCGGCGCCCACGCGCCCTTGTCACCCGGCTTCGGCGCGCCGGCGGTTCCGGCGTCGTGGCAGCGGGCGCAATGGCCCTTCACGACCTCCGCCGCGCTTCGTTGCGCGGCGAGCGCAGGGCCGGTCGCGAACGACAGGATGACCAGGGCGAGCGCGCTTGCCGTGGCCAGGACGGGCGATGCAAGGCGGTGAGACGTTTGGCGGTGGTCCATGGCTCCTCCTCGTGGCGGGCGTCGGGGCCCCCTGGTGGAAAAGAAACACCATTACGCGCGCCGCGGACTTGACGAAAGGCAACCCCTGGAGAGATAGGCGCCGGCCGGAACGGGGCGAGGTGCCCCGCACCCGGGTGCTGCTGCGGGCGATTCCCCGCCCAATCGGGCAAAATAGCGGTTCACGAGGGAGAACACGCCTTGAACATCAGTCCCACCGCAGAAATCATCGACGAAATCCGCCACGGGCGCATGGTCGTGCTGGTCGACGCCGAGGACCGCGAGAACGAGGGCGATCTCGTGCTCGCCGCCGATTTCGTGACCCCGGAGGCGATCAATTTCATGGCCACGCACGCGCGCGGCCTCATCTGCCTCACCCTCACCGAGGAGCGCTGCCGGCAGCTCGCGCTGCCCCTCATGGTGAGCGACAACCGGTCGCCCCACGGCACGGCCTTCACCGTCTCCATCGAAGCCGCCACCGGCGTGAGCACGGGCATCTCCGCGGCCGATCGCGCACGCACGGTGCGCATGGCGGTCGCGAAGCACGCCAAGCCCGCCGACATCATCCAGCCGGGACACATCTTTCCGGTCATGGCGCAGAACGGCGGCGTGCTGGTGCGCGCCGGCCACACGGAAGCCGGCTGCGACCTCTCGGAACTCGCGGGCCTCACGCCCGCAGCCGTCATCTGCGAGGTCATGAAGCCCGACGGGGAGATGGCGCGCCTGCCCGATCTCGTCGAGTTCGCGGCACGGCACCACCTCAAGGTGGGGACGATCGCCGACCTGATCCGCCATCGCAGCGAGACCGAGAAGGTCATCGCGCGGGTCGCGGACCGCGCGATCGCCACGCCCTACGGCCCGTTCCGCCTGTGCGTGTACCACGACAGCTCCGCGGGCGAGCTGCACTACGCGCTGGTCAAGGGAGAGCCCGCGCCGGAGCGGCCGGTCCTCGTGCGCGTGCACGAGCCGTTCCACTCGATCGACATGTTCGACTTCGACGCGAGCCGGCACGCCTATTCCGTGCAGGACTCGATGCGCATCATCGCCCACCACAAGGAAGGCGTGATCGTGCTGCTGCGCCGCCACGAGCCGCCCGCGGAGGTCCTGGAGCGCTTCTCCGCGGTCCCGGTGCCCGCGCGCTCGGTGCGCAAGTGGGATCCGAAGTTCCACGGAATCGGCGCGCAGATCCTGCGCGACCTCGGCGTCGGGCGCATGCGGGTCCTGGCGAGGCCCAAGCGCATCCCGAGCATGGAGGGCTTCGGCCTCGAGGTGGTCGAGTACGTCTCGCCGGACGACACGACGCAGGTGAGGGCCGTATGACCGCCTTTGCCACCGACCTCTCAGGGCGACGGGCTCGCCGTCGCCATCGTGTGGAGCCGCTCCAACGAGGAAATCGTGCGGGAGCTCCTGACAGCCTGCGACCGCGAGCTGGTGAACCTGGGCGTGGCCCCCGCCGACATCGACGTGACGAGCGTTCCCGGCGCCCTGGAGTTGCCGCTCGCCCTGCAGGCGCTCGCCCTGCGCACGCGCGGCTTCGGTCGTCGCTACGACGCGCTGGTGGCGCTGGGCGCGGTGATCCGCGGCGATACCTACCATTTCGAGATCGTCGCGAACGAGAGCGCCCGCGGCATCGTGGAAGTCCAGCTGGAGACCGGCGTGCCGGTGGCCAACGCGGTGCTCACCACGAGCACCGAGGAGCAGGCGCGCGAGCGCGCCGCGGTGAAGGGCGCGGAAGCCGCGCGCGTCGCCGTGGAGATGGCCAACCTCCTGAAAGCGGTGAGCGGATGAGGTCCCCCCGGCGCCGGGCGCGGGAGTTCGCGCTCCAGGGCCTGTACCAGTGGCAGATGACCGGCGCCGATGCCGGCGAGGTGCTGCGCAACCTCGCGGAACTCGAGGGCCACGGGGCCGCCGACGGGGCGTTCCTCGAAGCCGAGATCGCCGGCGTGATCGGTGAGGCCGCGGGCCTGCGGGTGCTCCTCGAGCCTCTCGCCGATCGCAAGTGGGCGGAAGTGAGCCCGGTGGAAAAGGCGATCCTCCTGATGGGCGCGTGGGAGATCGTCCATGCGCCGCAGGTTCCCTACCGGGTCGCGATCAACGAGGCGATCGAGCTCGCGAAGCGCTTCGGCGGCATCGACGGGCACAAGTACGTGAACGGCATTCTCGACCGGATCGCCGCGGCGGTGCGTCCCGAGGAAGTCGCAGCCGGCCGCACGGCCGAACGGAAACCGAGGAAGGCGGAGAAGGAGAAGGCCGCCCGCGTTCCCCCGCACAAGGTGCAGGCATGACCCAGAAATCCCCGGAATTCGACGTAATCGCCCGCCACTTCACGCGCCCGGCGCGCAACGCGGTCCTCGGCGTCGGCGACGATTGCGCCCTGGTCGATGTCTCCAACGGGATGGACCTCGCGGTCTCCACCGACACGATGGTCTCGGGAACGCATTTCTTTCCCGACGTCGATCCCGAGACCCTGGGGCACAAGGCGCTCGCGGTGAACCTCTCGGACATGGCGGCCATGGGGGCGATGCCGTACTGGGCAATGCTCGCGCTGACCGTTCCCGAGGTGAACCACGAGTGGCTGGAGAAGTTCGCCAAGGGCTTCTTCGACCTGGCCGAGGAGTTCGAAGTGTCCCTCATCGGGGGCGACACGACCAAGGGGCCGCTCACCCTGACCGTCACGATCATGGGCGAGGTGCCGGCCGGCGCCGCCTTGCGCAGGAGCGGCGCGCGTCCCGGCAACGACATCTGGCTCTCCGGCCACCTGGGCGACGCGGCGCTCGCCGTGGCCCATCGCCGCGGCCAGGTGAAGCTCTCGGAGGCCGATTACCTGGAGGCGGTGATGCGCCTGTACGAGCCGACGCCACGCGTGAGCCTCGGGCAGGCGCTGCGCGGCCTGGCCACCAGCGCCATCGATGTCTCCGACGGCCTGCTCGCCGATCTGGATCACATCTGCGCGCTCTCCAAGGTCGGCGCGACGGTGGAGGCCGAGCGCCTGCCGATATCCGAAGTCGGCGCGCGGCACATCGATACGCCCCAGGGCCTGAGCGCCGTGGTGTCCGGCGGCGACGTCTACGAGCTGTGCTTCACGGCGCCGTCGACCGCGCGCGAGAGCATCGAGGACCTGACGGAAGTCCTGCGCATTCCGATCACGCGGATCGGGCAGGTCCGCAAGGGCAAAGGCGTATCGCTCCTGGGGGCAGACGGCAAGCCGATCAAGGTCGACGGGCGTGGATTCGACCATTTCACGGCGACCTGACGCGCGCTTCCTGGTCGCGCACCCCGCGCATTTCATCGCCCTGGGCTTCGGAGCGGGGCTCGCGCCGCGGGCGCCGGGAACGGTGGGCACGCTCGCTTCCCTCGGGCTCTACTGGCTCCTCGCTTTGGCGCTTCCGCCCCTGGCCATCGCCTTTCTGGCCGTGCCGCTTTTCTTCGTCGGCGTCTGGGCCTGCGGTGTTGCCGGCCGCAACCTGGGCGTGGAGGACCACGGAGCCCTGGTCTGGGACGAGATGGTCGCCTTCCTGCCGCTCGCCGCGCTTGCCTCGGCGAGCCCCTGGCTGCAGGCGTTCGCCTTCGCGCTCTTTCGCCTCTTCGACATCTGGAAGCCGTTCCCGATACGCCACTTCGAATCCCGCGTGAAGGGAGGGCTCGGCGTGATGGTGGACGACCTGCTCGCCGCCTGCTACGCCTACCTCGTCTTCGCCGTCACCGTGATCGCGGTCCACCGGCTCGGGCCTTCGCCGTGAAGCCGTGGCCCTATCCCGCATTGATCGCGCACCGGGGCGGCGGCATCGTCGCGCCGGAGAACACGCTCGCCGCGTTCCGCCTCGGCCGTTCGCTGGGATTCCGCGCGGCCGAGTTCGACGTGAAGCTCACGCGCGACGACGTGGCGATCCTGCTGCACGACGCCACGCTGGACCGCACGACCAACGCCAGCGGCCCGGTGGGCGATCTCGACTGGTCGCAGGTGCGCGGGCTCGATGCCGGCGGCTGGCTCGGGGAGGCGTTTCGCGGCGAGCCCGTGGCGACGTTCGACGCGGTGGCGGAGATGCTGCGATCGACCGGCATGCACGCCAACGTGGAGATCAAGCCGGTGCCGGGTCGCGAACGGGCGACCGGATTCGCGGTGGCCGCGCGGGCGTCGGCCCTGTGGGAGGGCGCCGCCGTGGCGCCTTTGCTGTCCTCCTTTTCCTTCGAGGCGCTCGAGGCCGCCCGGGAGGCCGCACCGGCCTTGCCTCGCGGTCTCATCGTGTCGTCGCCGCAGGATGCCGATTTCCGGCGCATGGCGCAGGTCGAGGCCGTATCGCTGCATTGCTCGCGCAAGGCTGCGGATCGGGACCTGATCGCACGCGCCCATGGGGCCGGCCTGCGGGTCCTCATCTGGACCGTGGACGACCCGCCGGAAGCCGAGCGGCTTCTCGGCTGGGGTGCGGACGGCATCATCACCGACAACGTGCGCCAGTTCGCGACCCGGTTTCCCGGCCTTCTGTAGTCGGCTCCCAATTTGATCAGGCGCTTGCGTGCCTTTCTTGAGGTCGCGCGGAAGGATCTATTGCCAAGCCACTGATTCCGTGCCTAATATGGCCGCGCTTTCCCAGCCGCGCCCAGCTTCGCCCGGGCTCGGTCCGATTCGACAGGACAATCCGGCGGAGTCCCGTGGCGCGCATCGCGGTCTTCAACCAGAAAGGCGGCGTCGGCAAGACGACGACGACGCTCAACCTCGCCGCCGCGATCGCGGCGCGCGGGGGCCTTCCCCTTGCGATCGACCTCGATCCCCAGGGGCACCTGTCTGCCATTGCCGGTGCGGTGCCGCAGACCTCCGACGGGAGCATCTACGCGTTCTATCGCGATGCGCGGCCCCTTTCGGGACTCGTGATCGCCTCGCCGTTGGGCTGGCCCGTCATTCCGGCCCACATCGAGCTCGCGAAGGTCGACACCCAGTTCGGCAAGGGTCCGAACATTCTCAACCGCCTGCGTGTGGGACTCGCCCGGGACGGAATCGGCGAGGCCGGCTGCGTGCTCATCGACTGCTGCCCGATGCTCGGCGTGCTGTCGCTCTCGGCGATCTTCGCGGCGGAGCGCGTCCTCGTTCCCGTTTCGGCCGACTACCTCGCGGTGAAGGGCGCGGTGCAGGTCGAGCGTACGCTCAACGCCCTGCAGCGCGTGGTGGGTCGGCGCATCGAGCGGCGTTACGTGATCACCCGGTTCGACGGGCGGCGCAGGATGTCGTGGGACATCCTTGCCTCGGTCAAGGCGCGCTTCGGCGTGGACGTGGCCGAGAGCCGGATCTCCGAGAACGTGAGCATCGCCGAGAGCCCGTTTCGCGAGCGCGATGTCTTTTCCCATGCGCCGGCGAGCCGGGGTGCCGCGGACTACGGCGCGCTCTTCGAGGAGCTGGAATCGACGGGATTCCTCGACGCGGCGCCCGAGCGCAAGCCGCTCGCCGCCGTCGCCTAGGGCGATCAGCCCTCGCCGCGACGGCCCTCGTCGGCGATCAGCGAGATCACTCCTTCGAAATCCGAGGCGTCCGAAGGCAGGGGGTCCTGGCTCTCGCTCGCTTCCAGCACCACGCAGTGGTGATAAACCTGCCGGAGCTTGCGCTCGGCCTCCTCGCGGTCGCGGCCCTGGATGGTGAGGTTGTCGACCACCGAGCCCCCGCGCGTGCGGATGCGAAAGCCGAATTTCTTCATTTCCAGCGTCATGTGAAGGCGCTCCCGGGCGTTTGCCCCCCGGGGGCCGTCTACGCGGCACTCGCCTGGGGTGATCTGAGCTTCGCGTCGAGATCCCGTAGCGCCGTCCGGAGCCCTTCCTCCACCACGGGGTGGTAGAAGGGCATCTCGAGCATCGATGCGACCGTCATTCTGTTCGCGGCCGCCCAGGCGAGCAAGTGCCCGATGTGCTCGGCGGCGGGGCCGGCCATCTCCGCGCCCAGGAAGCGGCCCGTGGCCCGGTCCGCGTAAACGCGCAGGTGACCCCGGTTCACGCGCATCACCCGGGCGCGGCCCTGGTTCTCGAAGGAGACCTCGCCCGCCACGAAGCTGCCGGGCGGGAGCTTCGCGAAGCCCCGGCCCACGATGGCGATCTGCGGGTCGGTAAACACCACCGCGAGCGGCATGCGGCGCAGGCCGCGTTCGGACGCCGCCGGAAACCGGGCGGCATTGCCGCCCGCGATCCGGCCTTCGTCGGCGGCCTCGTGGAGGAGCGGTATGTCGTTCGCCGCGTCGCCCGCGATGAAGAGGTTCGTGTCGCCGACGCGCAGCGTCACGGGGTCGAATCCCGGAACGCCCGAAGCGTCGAGCGCGAGCCCGAGGTCTTCCAGTCCCAGGCCGTCCACGTTCGGCCGCCGGCCCGTGGCGGCGAGCACGTGATCGAAGGTCTCCGTGCACTCGGATCCGTCCAGGCGCGTGTAGGCCACTTCCACGCCCTGCGCGGTCCGTGCGACGCGCTTCACGTGGGCATCGGGGTCGAGGTAGATGTTCTCGGAAAGCGCGCGCACGGCGGCGTCGCGCACGACGGGATCGGTGAGCGGGCCCACGCGCCCGCCGCGGCCGAGCACCACCACCCGCACGCCGAGGCGGGAAAGCGCCTGGCCGATTTCCAGGCCGATGACCCCGGGGCCGAAGACCGCCACGGAGGCGGGCAGGGTATCCCAGGAAAACACATCGTCGTTCACCACGAGGCGGTCACCCGCGGCCTCGAGCATCGCCGGCACCGCCGGGCGCGACCCCGTGGCGATCACGGTCGCGCGGGCGATGATGCGCAGCCTGCCGTCGACCTCCAGCGTGTTGCGATCCACGAAACGCGCCTTGCCGCTCACGCGGTCGGCGGCGGGAAGCGCCTCGACATCCTGCACGACGAAACCCACGAAGCGATCGCGCTCGCTTCTCACGCGCGCCATGACCTCGCGGCCGTCGACCCGCTTCGTGCCTTCGACATGGACGCCGAAACCGGCGGCGTGGTCGATGGCGTGAGAGGCTTCCGCGGCGGCGATGAGGAGCTTCGAGGGCATGCACCCCACGCGGGCGCAAGTGGTGCCGTGGGGGCCGGACTCGACGAGCACGGCCCGGGCACCGCCCGCGCGCGCGGCACGGTAGGCGGCGAGGCCGGCAGTTCCGGCGCCGATGACGGCGACGTCGACGTTGAGGGACTTCATGGCGCTCTCCTGGAAGGGGCGGGCCGGCTCCGATGCCGAATGCACCTTGAGTCGGCCCGGGTGGGACGATGCTTACGCCGCGAGCTTGGGCTTGCCCGCGAACCAGGCTTCGAGCTCGTCGGCGCCGCCGATGAGCTTCCCGCCGATGAAGGCCTGCGGGGCCGTGCCGCGCCCGGATACGGCGCGGATGGTGGAGAAGCTCACGTTCTTGCCGATCGCGACCTCCTCGTAGGCCACGCCGTTCGCTTCCAGCAGCGCCTTCGCGCGCGCGCAGTGCGGGCAGCCGGGCTTGGTGAAGATGACGGCCGGCTCGGGCGCCTTCGCGGCCGGCGCGAGGTACTTGAGCATCGTGTCCGCGTCGGAGACCTCGAAGGGGTCGCCTTCCTTCTCCGGCTCGATGAACTGCTTCACGACGACGCCGTCCTTCACGAGCATCGAGTAGCGCCACGAGCGCTTGCCGAAGCCGAGGTTCGACTTGTCGACGAGCATGCCCATCTTCCCGGTGAATTCGCCGTTGCCGTCGGGGATGAACGTGACGTTGGGCGCGTCCTGGTCCTTCTGCCACTCCGACATCACGAAGGCGTCGTTCACCGAAAGGCAGACGATTTCGTCCACGCCCAGGCCGGAGAAGGTCGCGGCGAGCTCGTTGTAGCGCGGCAGGTGGGTGGTCGAGCAGGTGGGCGTGTAGGCCCCGGGAAGGGCGAAGACGATCACCGTCTTCCCGGCGAAGATCTGGTCGGTGGTGACGTCCTTCCACTGGTTGTCCCGGCGCGTGCGAAACGTGACGGCGGGGACTTTCTGGCCTTCCTTGGGCTGCAGCATGGCGTGACTCCTGGCTGGTTATAGACGAGATGACCCATTATAGGCTTTCATGATTGATTTCTCCAATTGATAATGGTTATACTTTCCATAGCCAACCCCAATCGACGCTGCCATGACCCTCACCGAACTGCGCTACGTCGTCGCCCTCGCCCAGGAGCGCCACTTCGGCCGCGCCGCGCAGAAATGCTTCGTCACCCAGCCCACGCTTTCGCTGGCGCTCGCCAAGCTCGAGGACGAGCTGGGCGTGCGCCTCTTCGAGCGCAACAAGAACGAAGTGCTGGTGACCGCGATGGGCGCAGCGATCGTCGAACAGGCCCGGCGCGTGCTGGACGAGGCGGGAAAGATCGCCTCGCTCGCCCGCGGCAGCCACGACCAGCTCGCCGGCGCCCTGCGCCTGGGCGTCATACCGACCATCGGCCCCTACCTGCTGCCGGAGCTCGTGCCCATCCTGCACAAGCGCGCCCCGGGAATGCCGCTCATGATCGAGGAGAACTTCACCGGCAACCTCGTGCCGATGCTGCGCGACGGCGAGATCGACGTGGCCCTCATCGCGCTGCCCTTCACGGTGCCGGGCGTGCTGACGCGCGCGCTCTACGAGGAGCCCTTCAGCGTGGTGGTTCCCGAAGGGCATGCCTGGGCGAAGAAGAAGCGCATTCGCCCGGACGAGCTCTCGGGGGAGAGTCTTCTCGTGCTGAACGCGGGGCACTGCTTCCGCGACCAGGTGCTGGAGACCTGCCCCGGGCAGTCGAACACCGCCAATCCCGACGGCGCTCGCTCGGGCAGCTCGCTGGAGACGATCCGCAACATGGTGGCTTCCGGTCTCGGTGTGAGCGTGCTGCCCGCCACCGCGCTGCAACGGCGCTACCTCACCAGGCTCGTGAAGGAGATTCCCTTCACCGATCCGGCGCCTTCGCGCAAGGTCGCCATCGCGTGGCGCGCGAGCTTCTCGCGCCCCGAGGCCGTGGAGGTCCTGGCCGGCGCGATCGGCTCGGTGAAGCTCGCCTGCCTGAAGCGGGCCGCCGCGCCCCGGAAGGCGACCCCTCGGCGCTAGGCGAGGTCGCGCGCGAGTGCTGCTCGCGTCTCCGGGCCCACCGGATCCGCGGCCGCGGTGTATTCCGGGTGGTCGACCCCGATCGAGAGCGCCACACCGTACTTGAGCGCCTCGGCCATTTCCTTCGCGAGTTCGATGCGCAGGAAATGCACGGAGGAGGTCTTCTGCTCGTTCTCGCGCTCGAGGTCCTCGTCGGCGATGGCGTAAACCCGCGGCGAGCCTTCGACCTGCACCCACACGCGATCCTCGATGCCCTTCAGCTTCGCGAGGGCGACGCGGCGCTCGTCCTCATCCTCGTACTCGATCAGCATCGTGGCCTTGAAGTTGGCTCCGTCGGGGATGAGCGGGTTGTAGACGTCCAGCTCGTCCTGGATGCCGGCCTCCTCGAAGGTCTTCTCGATCCTCAGCATTTCCTGGATCTGGTAGCGGATGGTGAGCTCGTCCTCGAAGAGGAGCGTCACGTGCTCGCCCAGGCGGACCGCACGCGGCTTCTTGTGGGCGATGACCTTGGCGCGGTAGTCCTTGCGTGCCTTGGCGTAGGCCTCGAGGGTCATGAGGGAATCCCGGGATATCTTCGGCATGGCAATCATGGCTTTCCTGTATTGGGTTGGGCGGGAGCGCGGCGGGCGCAATCCGCTCGCCGCGCGCGTCGGTTTCAGTCGGGCAGCCCGTAGGCCATGCGCAGCAGCGTGAGGGGGTGCTTCAGTTCGGCCTTGCCCTTCGTCTCGCCCATGCCCTGCTCGATGTGGCGTCCCCCGAGCTGGCAGTCGGAGCTGATCCAGTCGGGCTGGGTCTGCGCCATGGCGCGGAACACCGGGCGGCCGATCTTCATGGCCATCGCGTGGAATTCCTTCTTGCAGCCCCAGGTTCCGGAGTGGCCCGAGCAGCGCTCGACCGTGTTCACCGTGGTGCCGGGCACCATCTCGAGGGCCTCGCGCGTCTTCTGGCCCACGTTCTGCACGCGGGAATGGCAGGGGATGTGGTACGAGACCTTCCCGAGCGGCACCGGGAAATCGGTCTTCAGCAGCTCGTCCTTGCGGCGGGCGACGAGGTACTCGAAGGGGTCGAACATCGCCTCCTGCACCGCGAGCACGTCGGCGTCGCCCGGGAACATCAGCGGCAGCTCCTGCTTGAACATGAGCGTGCAGGAGGGGATCGGCGTCACGATCGCGTAGCCTTCGCGGGCGAGCTTCGCGAGCAAAGGGATGTTGCGCTCCTTGCTCGCCGCCACCGACTCGAGGTCTCCCAGCTCGAGCCTGGGCATGCCGCAGCACGCCTCCTTCTCGACGATCACGTAGGGGATCGCGTTGTGCGCGAGGATCTTCACGAGGTCGTGGCCGATGCCCGGCTCGTTGTATTGGATGTAGCAGGTCGAGTAGATGGCGACCTTTCCGGGCGTGCGACTGCCGTCCTTGACCGGGTGCGCCGCACTCGGTGCCGCGTTCGACCGGAACTTGCGCGGCGCGTAGCTCGGGATCCAGGCCTTGCGGTCCACGCCGAGCGTGCTTTCCATGGCGGCCCGGGCGATCGAGGTCGCGTTCACGGCATTGGCCACCTGCACCACGACGGGAATCGTCGCGAGCCTGCCCAGCGCGTCGGTCGAGGCGAGGAGCTTGTCGCGCAAGGCCACCTTGCCGGAGGCGAACTTCACCGCCTTCGCGCGCAGCATCAGGTGCGGGAAGTCGAGGTTCCACGGGTGCGGCGGGACGTAGGGGCACTTCGTCATGTAGCAGACGTCGCACAGGTAGCACTGGTCGGCCACGTCGACGTACTTCTCCTTCGGCACGCCGTCGAGCTCCCCCGTCGGCCCCTCGTCGATCATGTCGAAGAGCGTCGGAAAGGACCCGCACAGGCTCACGCAGCGCCGGCAGCCGTGGCAGATGTCGAAGATGCGCTCCATTTCCGCGTGGAGCTTCGCCTCGTCGTGGAACTCGGGGTTCTTCCAGTCCAGGGGGTGGCGGGTGGGGGCCTCGAGACTGCCTTCTCTCACGCTCATGGCACTTTGGTCCTAGGGGTTTTCCAGCGAAAAGGGGCGGTTGCCCGCCCCTTTCGGTCGCTCTGCGCGTTGGCCGCGGTCCCGGTTCAGTCCGTGAGCGCGTCCAGGGCCTTCTGGAAACGGTTGGCGTGGGAGCGCTCCGCCTTCGCGAGCGTCTCGAACCAGTCGGCGATCTCCTCGAAGCCTTCGTCGCGGGCGCCCTTGGCCATGCCGGGGTACATGTCGGTGTACTCGTGCGTCTCACCGGCCACCGCCGCCTTGAGGTTCTGGCGGGAAGAGCCGATCGGCAGGTCTGTCGCGGGGTCACCCACCTGGGCGAGGTAGTCGAGGTGGCCGTGGGCATGGCCCGTCTCGCCTTCCGCGGTCGAGCGGAAGAGCGCCGCCACGTCGTTCTGGCCTTCCACGTCGGCCTTGTTCGCGAAATACAGGTAACGGCGGTTGGCCTGGGACTCGCCGGCGAAGGCGGCCTTCAGGTTGTCGTGCGTCTTCGTGCCCTTCAGGGGTTTCATGCGGCCTCCTGGTTGGGTGACGATGCCTGAACGGCATCCATCGGGTGATCAACGCATCCGAAGGAAATCATAGGCGCGGCCGGGCGGAGCCGTCCAATTGATTGTTCCGATTCGGGCGATTGGCGTCGCCAATTCAGGGCGCGCGCGCGACGGGCCGCCCGCGCGCTACTTCAGGCGGCTCTCGATCAGCCTTGCCGCCTGCATCGTGTCGACCCGGTTGGCGTTCTTCTCGCGCGCGAAGGTCACCGTCACCAGGAGCTTGCCCTTGCGGAACATGCCGGACTTGTTCGCTCCGAACCAGAAGGCGCGGTCGCCGACGCTTTCGACCCACTCCACCTTGCGGCGGTAGATCTTCTCGAGGTTCTCGCGCTCGTACTGGAGCTCGTTCTCGGCGGCGTACTGGACCTCGCGGATCCGCACCACGACCACCGCGGCCCGGCGCGAGTCCTCGAAAGCGCATTCCGACGGATTGCCGCTCTTTCTCGGCGAGATCTTCGTGGCCACGCCCGCGGCGATGGAGTTCACCTCTTCGATGGTGATCACGGTGCAGGCATCGGGCGGGGCCGCGAGGCCCGTTGCAGCGGCACTGGCGGCCAGGCAGGCGAGGAGGAGGTTCGCTTTCATGGGATTGGATCGCGTGGTTGAAGGGACTGTCCGTATCGTAACCCATGGCGCCGGGACGGCGCTTGCGCGAGGGTGCGGGCGAGGTCGTGAAGGGAGTCGATGTTGTGCGCCGGCAGGAACGCGTCGGCGTGGGGCATCATCGAGCGGATGCCGGAGGCCACGGGCTCGAAGCCGTCGTAGCGCAGCAGAGGATTGAGCCAGACGAGCCTCCGGCAGGACCGCGCAAGCCGCGCCATTTCCTGGTCGAGCCCCGTCTCGTCGCCGCGGTCCAGTCCGTCGGTCATGAGCAGCACGCAGGCGTTCTGCCCGAGGACGCGTCGCGACCAGCGCCAGTTGAACTCGCGCAGGCAGGCGCCGATGCGCGTTCCGCCCGCCCAGTCGGGGACGGCGTCGCACACCCGCTTCACGGCCTGGTCCACGTCGCGGCCGCGCAGGGGCCGCGTCACGTTCGTGAGCCGCGTGCCGAAGAGGAACACGGAGACGCGCTCGCGCTCGCCCGCCAGGGCGTGCAGGAAGTGCAGGAACATGCGCGAGTAGCGGCTCATCGAGCCCGACACGTCGCACAGCACCACGAGGGGGGGCGGCGCCGGCCGGCGCCGGCGGCGCGATAGTGGCAGAGCTCGCCGCCCTGGCGCGCCAGGCGCCTGAGGGCGGCGCGCAGGTCGATCGCCGGCCCCGCGCGTCCGGCCGGAATCGGCGCGTCGCGACCAGGGGCACGGGCAGGTCGAGCCTCGCCGACCAGGCGCCGGGCCTGCGTCCCATTCCGCGGCGGTCATCTTCTCGAAATCGAGGTGGCGCAAGGCGCTCGCCGGCGAGAAGGTGAGCGTCGCGTCGATCGCCCAGTTCGTCGGGCACGTCCTCGGCGCTGGCGCATCGCGCGGCGCGGGCAGAGAGCGCCTGGGCGACCCCCGGGCTGACACCGGCCTCCGGGGCGGGCATGCGCCCGCGCACCTTCGGCAGCAGCATCGCCATCATCTTCTCCTCCAGCGCCGGGTCGCGCCAGAAGACGTCGAAGGCCTGGTCGAAGACGGCCTGCTGCTCGTGGCGCGTGAGGAAGAGCGCCGCGAGCGTGGCGTGCCAGTCGGCGCGCCGCTCCACGCCGGCGAGCGCGAGCGCCTGCGTGGCGTCGATCACCTTGCCGGTTCCCGATGGGAATGCCCGCGGCACGCAGGATGCGCGCGAAATGAAGGACGTTCTCGGCGAGGCGGCCGGCCATGGCGCGACCGCTCAGGCGCCGACCCGCGCGCGGATCTCGCGCACGAGCGCGGCGGCCTCGGTGCCCTGCAGGCGCGCGATGTCGTCCTGGTACTTGAGGAGCACGCCGAGCGTGTCGTCCACCGTGGCGGGGTCCAGCGCCACGGCGTCGAGCGCCATGAGCGCGCGCGTCCAGTCGATGGTCTCCGCGACGCCCGGCGC
This sequence comes from Betaproteobacteria bacterium, assembly GCA_016708825.1. Lineage (GTDB taxonomy): Bacteria > Pseudomonadota > Gammaproteobacteria > Burkholderiales > Usitatibacteraceae > FEB-7. Next base: position 231,910 of record JADJEZ010000003.1, read on the forward strand.
CTTGAAGAGGTCCATGCCGCGCAGGCGCTGCACGAAGGCCACGACCTCCCGCGACAGGCGCTCGGAGGCGCCGGGAGCCTTGCGCCGCAGGATCTCCAGCTCGCGCTCGGCGGCGGGATAGTCGATCCAGTGGTAGAGGCAGCGGCGCTTCACGGCGTCGTGGATCTCGCGCGTGCGGTTGGAGGTGATCACCACGACGGGCGGCTGCCCGGCGCGGATGGTTCCCAGCTCGGGGATCGTCACCTGGAAGTCGGACAGCACCTCGAGCAGGTAGGCCTCGAAGGGTTCGTCGGCGCGGTCCAGTTCGTCGATGAGGAGCACGGGCGCCGGTGCGCCGGGCAGGCCCTCGAGCGCGCGCAGGATCGGGCGCTTGACGAGGTAGGCCGCGGAGAAGATGTCCGCGGCGATCCCTTCACGGTCGCTGAGGCCGGCGGCCTCGGCGAGGCGAATGGCCATCATCTGGCGCTGCACGTTCCACTCGTAGACCGCGCCCGCGGCGTCCAGGCCCTCGTAGCACTGCAGCCGGATCAGCTCGCACCCCAGCTGCGCGGCGAGCACGCGCGCGAGTTCGGTCTTGCCCACGCCCGCCTCGCCCTCGAGGAAGAGCGGGCGCCCGAGCTTCAACGCGAGGAAGAGCGCCGTCGCGAGGCGCCGCTCGGCGACGTAGCCGCCGTCGGCGAGGAGGGCGGCGGTCTCGTCGATCGATCCGGGATGCACGGCGGCTTGCTCGCCCGGTACCCGCGCCCGCCTAGCCCGCGGCCGCCACGGCGCGCGCGGCGAGCACCGCCACCAAATGCGCCCGGTATTCGGCGCTCGCGTGGATGTCGCCGTTCAGGTCGCTCGTGTCGACGGCGAGCGAGCGCACGGACTCCGGCGACCAGCGTTTCGCGAGCGCGGCTTCCATCTCGGCGACCCGGAATACTCCCGCGCCACCGGCACCGGTCACGCGCCACGCGCACCCCGGCGGCCGTCTGTGCGACGAACACGCCCACGAGGGCGAAGCGCGACGCGGGATTCTTGAACTTCTCGTAGGCCGCCTTCTTCGGAACCGGGAAGCTCACCGCGGTGATGATCTCGCGCGGCTCGAGGACGGTCTCGTAGAGCCCGGTGAAGTACTCGTCGGCCACGATCTTGCGCTTGGACGTGATCACCGTCGCGCCGAGCCCGAGGACGGCGGCCGGGTAGTCGGCCGCGGGGTCGTTGTTGGCCAGCGACCCGCCCATCGTGCCGCGGTTTCGCACCTGGCGGTCGCCGATGCCGCCGGCGAGGTCGGCGAGCGCGGGGACTTGCGCGGCGACCTCGGCCGAGGCGGCGACTTCCGCATGGGTGGCCATGGCGCCGATGGTGAGCATTGCCGCGTCGGCCCGGATGCCGCGCAGGTCCGCGATGCCGGCGAGGCTCACGAGATCCGAGGGCGACGCGAGCCTGAGCTTCATGGTCGCGAGAAGCGACTGCCCGCCCGCGAGATACTTCACGTCGCCCCCCTTGGCGGACTGCGCGTCCTTGAGGGAGGAAGGTGCATGGTAGTTGAACGGGTGCATGGTCTCGTCTCCTCCTCAGGCCTTCGCCGACCGCGCGAGCCGCCAGACGCGCTCCGGTGTGGCGGGCATCTCGATGTCCTTCACGCCCAGCGCGTCGCACAGGGCATTGATCACGGCCGCGGGAGCGCCGATGGCGCCGGCCTCGCCGCAGCCCTTCACGCCGAGCGGATTGTGGGTGCACGGTGTGACGCGCGTGTCGACCTTGAAGTCCGGCAGGTCGTCGGCGCGCGGCATCGCGTAGTCCTGGTAGCTGCCGGTGACCAACTGGCCGCTCTCGCGGTCGTAGACGCAGCCCTCGAGGAGCGCCTGGCCGATGCCCTGGGCGAGCCCGCCGTGCACCTGGCCCTCGACGATCATGGGGTTCACGATGTTGCCGAAGTCGTCGCAGGCGCTGAAGTTCACGATGCGCGTCGCACCCGTCTCGGGGTCGACCTCCACCTCGCAGAGGTGCGTGCCGGCGGGATAGGTGAAGTTGGTGGGGTCGTAGAACGCGGTCTCGTCCAGGCCGGGCTCGAGCTTGTCGAGGGGGTAGTTGTGCGGAACGTAGGCGGTGAGCGAGACCTGGGCGAAGGGCACGCTCTTGTCCGTGCCCTTGACGGTGAACTTGCCGTCGGCGAAGTCCACGTCGGCGTCGCTCACCTCCATCAGGTGCGCGGCGATCTTCCTGCCCTTGGCGACGATCTTGTCCAGCGCCTTCACGATCGCCGTGCCGCCGACCGCGAGGGAGCGCGAGCCGTAGGTGCCCATGCCGAAGGGCACGCGGCCCGTGTCGCCGTGCACCACGTCCACGTCGTCCACGCCGATCCCCAGGCGCGCGGCCACCACCTGGGCGAAGGTCGTCTCGTGGCCCTGGCCGTGGCTGTGGGAGCCGGTGAAGACCGTCACCTTGCCCGTGGGGTGCACGCGGACCTCGCCGGCTTCGAAGAGCCCGGCGCGGGCGCCGAGCGCACCGGCGATGTTGGAAGGCGCGAGCCCGCAGGCCTCGATGTACGAGGAGTAGCCCAGGCCGCGCAGCATCCCGCGCTTCGCGGCCTCTTCGCGGCGCTTCGGGAAGCCGGCGACGTCGGCGAGCTGCATCGCGCCCTCCAGGCACGCGTCGTAGTCGCCGATGTCGTAGGTGAGGGCCACGGGAGTTGCGTAGGGAAAGCTGCGGATGAAGTTGCGGCGGCGGATCTCGTCCTGCGCTATGCCGAGCTCCTTCGCCGCCGTGGCGACCAGGCGTTCGACGACGTAGGTCGCCTCGGGACGGCCGGCGCCCCGGTAGGCGTCCACCGGCGCGGTGTTGGTGAATACCGCCGTCACCTCGCAGTGGATCGCGGGCGTGGTGTACTGGCCCGCGAGGAGGGTCGCGTAGAGGATCGTCGGGATGCAGGAGGCGAAGGTCGAGAGATAGGCGCCCATGGCCGCCTTCGTCGTCACGCGCATCGCGAGGAACTTCCCGTCCTTGTCGAGGGCGAGCTCGGCCTTCGTGAAGTGGTCGCGCCCGTGGGCGTCGGAGACGAAGCTCTCGGATCTCTCGGCCGTCCACTTGATGGGCCGGCCCACGAGCTTCGAGGCCCAGACGCACATCGTCTCCTCGGCGTAGAGGTAGATCTTCGAGCCGAATCCGCCGCCCACGTCCGGGGCGATCACGCGCACCTTGTGCTCCGGGAGGCCCAGCACGAAGGCCGTCATCAGCAGGCGCTCGACGTGCGGGTTCTGGCTCGCCACGTAGAGCGTGTACGACTCGTCCGACTTCGAGTAGGAGGCGTTGCAGGCGCGCGGCTCGATCGCGTTGGGGATGAGGCGGTTGTTCACGAACTCCAGGGTGGTCACGTGCGCGGCCTTCGCGAAGCCCGCGTCGACCGCGGCCTTGTCGCCCAGCGCCCAGACGTAGCAGACGTTGCCCGGCGCGTCGTCGTGCACCGCCGGTGCTCCCTTGGCAAGCGCGTCGCGCACGTCGGCCACGGCCGGGAGCGGTTCGTAATCCACCTCGATGCGCTCGGCGGCATCCTGCGGCCAGGAACGCGGTCTCTGCGACCACGATGGCCACGGGATCGCCCACGTGGCGCACCTTGCCCTGGGCGAGGAGCGGGTGCTTCGGCTCCTTCATGGGCTGGCCGTCGGTGCCGGTGATGAGCCAGCCGCAGGGCAGGCCGCCCACGGAGTCGGGGAGGTCCGCGCCCGTGTAGACCGCGAGCACGCCGGGGGACTTGCGTGCGGCGTCGAGCGAGATCGCCTTGATGCGCGCGTGCGCGTAGGGCGAGCGCAGGAAATGCCCCCAGGACTGGCGGGGAAGGGTGATGTCGTCGGTGTACTGGCCGGCGCCGGTGAGGAAGCGCACGTCCTCCTTGCGCTCGACGCGGCTGCCGAGGGTGGATGCGTTCATTGGGCGCCTCCCATGTCCGCGAGGCCCGCCTTCACGGCGCGCACGATGTTCTGGTAGCCGGTGCAGCGGCAGAAATTCCCGTCGAGGGCTTCGCGGATCTCGCCATCGGTGGGCGGCTTCGGGCGTGCGGCGAGCTCCACCGCGGAGAGCACCATGCCCGGCGTGCAGAAGCCGCACTGCAGGCCGTGGTGGCGCTTGAAAGCAGCCTGCATCGGGTGCAGGCCTTCGGCGGGGGCGAGACCCTCGATCGTGGTCACCGAGGAGCCCTCGACCTGCACGGCGAGCACGTTGCAGGACTTCACGCTTCGCCCGTCGACGAGCACGGTGCAGGCACCGCACTGCGCGGTGTCGCAGCCGACGTGCGTGCCGGTGAGCGAGAGCGTCTCGCGCAGGAACGCCGCGAGCAGGGTCCTCGGTTCGACTTCGGCGGTGACCGCCTTGCCGTTCACCTTCATCGAAACGGAAATACCCATCGACGCCTCCTCCAGAAGGTTGTGCCGCATGCCGGGACAGGGGTGCTTCGCGAACGACGGGCCATTCTAGACCGTTCGGTCGCGCCGGCCACCGTGCGGTGCAGCATCGCGCGGGCACGGGCGCCGTTGATCTATCTCAACGCCGCGCCGCGGCTTTCCACTAGGCTCATCGCGAAAGGCGACGACTCGAGAAGCGCCGGAACCGCGAGGGAGTCCCATGGTCCGGCCCGCCACATCCGACGAATTGCTCGAGCGCGCGCGCGAAGCCGCGGGCATGCGCAACGTGCGCGAGGCGATCCGCGACATCACGCTGCATGCGCTCTGCAGCCGCTCGCTCACGGCGGGCCACGTGGCGGTGGTCGCGCGCACCGTCGGCGAGGGAATCCGCAGCTGCGAGGTCCCGCCGACCGCGCCGGTGCGCGAGACGCGCCACGGGGCGTGGGCGGGGCTGGAAGAGGCCGTCGGCCAGGCGCTGCAGGCGATCGAGTCGGCGGCAAGGCAGTTTTCCGAGGGTCGCGGGAGCCTCACGTCCACCGAACGCGACGAGGCGCTCGCCGAGTTCGCGGACCTCGAGCGCTCCCTGGGGGAAGGCTGGGAGCCTCCCCAGGCGATGCCGGCGCCGCTTCGCGCGCGCATCGCGACCGTCTCGGCGCTCCTCACGCGAACCGAGACCGGAGAGCCCGCGCCTCCGGGTGCGCAGGAAGGCGCCCATGTCGCGGGTGATTCGCTTTCCCGTGCGGCGAGCGGGGCGTTGCGCGCACTGTCCGGGACGATCGGGGACCACTGAAGGTGCTCGGCCGACAGGCGCGTGCGGGCGCGCGGCGTCAGCGCATCGTGAGCACGGCCGCGCCGTCGAAGGCCCCGCGGCGCAGATCCTCGAGCGCCTCGTTGGCGTTCTCGAGGCGATAGGGCACGGGACGCGCATCGAGTTTCACCCGGGCGGCCACGGCGAGGAACGCCTCCCCGTCGCCACGCGTCAGGTTCGCGACCGAGCGCAGCACCCGCTCTCCCCACAGCAGCTCGTAAGGGAACGACGGCACGTCGCTCATGTGGATGCCCGCGCAGACCACGGTGGCGCCCTTGCGGGACGCGGCGAGCGCGGCCGGCACGAGGGAGCCCACGGGTGCGAAGATCAGCGCGCCGTCCAGGGGCGCCGGCGGGCGCTCGTCGGATCCTCCCGCCCACGCGCACCCGAGCGCACGGGCGAAGGCCTGGGAACGATCGTCGCCGGGACGGGTGAAGGCGAATACCTCGCGGCCCTCGGCGAGCGCGACCTGGGCGATGAGGTGCGCCGCGGCGCCGAAACCGTAGAGCCCGAGGCGCGCCGCGCCGGGCGCCATCGCGTAGGCACGGTAACCGATCAATCCCGCGCACAGCAGCGGCGCGGCGTGCAGGTCGTCGTAGGCGTCCGGAAGCGCGAAGCAATAGCGCTCGTCCGCCGTCGCGAACCGCGCGTAGCCGCCGTCCCGATGGCAGCCGGTGAAGACGGCCTCGTCGCACAGGTTCTCGCGGCCCGAGGCGCACTGCAGGCAATGCCCGCAGGTGCCGCCCAGCCACGGCACGCCGACACGCTCTCCCTGCCGGAACCGCGCGACGCCGGCGCCACGCGCCACGACGCGACCGACGATCTCGTGCCCCGGCACGACCGGCATGAAGGCCGTGCTCGCGCACGGCAGGAGGAGTTCCTTCAGACGTTCGCGCCCAGCATGTCCACCCAGGTCACGTTGCCGCGCTTGGCGCGGTCGCCGCGCCGCGATGCGCCTCGCGCCGTGGCGGTGGCGTGGAGCTTCTGCAGCACGCGAAGCTGGTCCACGTCGTGCAGTTCCAGTTCGCGCTGGGCGACCTGCATGAGACCGGCGTCGGCGAGCGCGGAGAAGGCCCGGCTCACCGTCTCGAGCGTGAGGCCCAGGTAGCTGCCGATCTCCTGGCGCGTCATCGGAAGCGTGAAGCGCGTGGCGGGAAGCCCCGGGCGGCCGCAGCGGTCCGCGAAGTTCGCGAGGAAACGGGCGACGCGGGCCTCCGCGCCGAGGGTTCCCACGAGGGAGCGCAGCGCGTGGTCCGTCACCAGCTCGCGGCTGATGGCGCGGTAGATGATCTGCTCGAAGTCGTCCAGGGAGCGTCCCAGGTGGGCGATGCAGCGGAAAGGCACGACGACCACGTCCGCGTCGGTGAGCGCCACGGCGTAGGAGGCGTGGCGGTGGTTGCAGAGCCCGTCGGCGCCGACCAGGTCGCCCTGGAGGGGAAAGCCGAGCACGAGCTGGTTGCCCGTCTCGTCGGCCACGAAGGTCTTGAAGTAGCCCTCGGCGACGATGTAGAGCGCCTCGAAGGGCTCGCCCTGGGACGTGAGGCGCTGGCCTGCCTTGAGGTGGCGGTGCAGGAACGTGGTGTCCACGTGGCGTGCGCCGGCGACTTCGGGCAGGCCGAGCAGGCGGCAGACTTCGCTGAGTGTCGAGCGATGGGCATCGACGTGGCTCTTGGCTTTGGCGGTGCTCATGGAAGGGTCCTTTCGGTTTGGCATCGGGTGCATTCAGTGCAGGGCGGGCGCGTTCGCTTCGTCGCGCCATCCGCTCAGGATGTCGCGCACGCGGCCGAACTCCGCCGACTTGTCCAGGAAGACCTCGGCGCCCGCGGCCAGCGCGGCCTTGCGATAGGGTTCGGCGGCGAAGTTGGTCATGACGATCACGCGCATGCGGGGCAGCCGCTCGCGCACCGCGCGCAGGACCTGCAGGCCGCTGCCGCTGGGCAGCTGGAGATCGAGGATCAGCGCGTCGGGGGGCAGCTGGTCAGGCCGTCGATGGCCGCGGGCACGTCCTCGGCGGTGCCCACGATGTCGAGCCCGGGAAGATCCTCGAGGGTTCGCATCAGGCGTTCGCGGACGAGGGAAGAATCCTCAACGATGTAGAGATTCATCTGGGGAAGCCTTGCGCTTGGGTTCGTATCCATGAGCCCATTCTGCGCGGCCGCTCCCGGGCGCACCATCGGAGCGGGCTGATTCGGGGGGTAGGAACCGCCTCGGCCGGGGGGGTAGGAATCGTCCTACGCGCAACTAGCGGGCCGGGGGAGGCTCCGTGACGAGCCGGTGGCGGATCGCGTAGCGCACGAGGTCGGCAACCGAAGCCGCGCTCATCTTCTGCAGGATGCGCGTCTTGTGCGTGCTGACCGTCTTCACGCTCAGGTGCAGCTGGGCGGCGATCTCGCTGATGCTGCGCCCGGCCACCAGGAGCTGGAACACCTCGAACTCGCGGTCGGAGAGGTGCCGGTGGGGCGCCTCGTCGTTGCGGGGCTGCACGTCGAGGGCCAGCTGCTCGGCCACGTTCGTGCTGATGTAGAGCCGCCCTTCGGCCAGGCGCCGCAGCGCCGAGACCAGCTGGCCCGGGGCGCTCTCCTTGGTGAGGTAGCCCTGGGCCCCCGCACGGATGGCCCGAACGGCGTACTGGTCCTCCTCGTGCATGGTGAGGACGAGCACGCGCAGCTTCGGGCTCTCGTCCTTCACCTGCTTGATCAGCTCGATGCCGCTCTTGCCCGGCATCGAGAGGTCCAGCATGAGGATGTCGAACCCGCCCTCGCGCACGCGCTCGAGCACCTCGTGCCCGTTGGTCGCCTCGCCGGCGACCTCGATGCCTTCCTGGCCCTCGAGGATGCGCTTGAGCCCCTCGCGGACGATGGCATGGTCGTCGGCGACCAGCACCCGGGTCATGGCGCGCTCTCCGGGATCGGCAGGCGCACGTGGATCTCGGTGCCGTGGCCGGGATCGCCGCGGATCTCCACGGATCCGGCGAGGATGTAGACGCGCTCGCGGATGCCCACCAGGCCGAAGGACCCCTTCTTCTGGAGATCCTCGGGAGAGAGCCCGCGGCCGTCGTCGCGCACGTCGAGGTGCACCTCGCGCCCGATGGTGCGCAGCGCCACGCGCACCTTCCCGGCGGCCGCGTGGCGGCCGGCATTGGTGAGGCTCTCCTGCACGATCCGGTAGAGGTGGGAGGCCAGGGGCTCGGAAAGCGCCCCGGTCTCCTCGTCCACCGCGAGATCGACCGTGAACCCGTGCCGGCGCGAGGTCTCCTCGGCGAGCCATTCCAGCGCGGCGAGCAGCCCGAGGTCGTCGAGCATGAGCGGGCGCAGGTCCGCGGAGATTCGCCGCGTGGCCGCCACGGTGCTGTCGAGCACCGAGCGCATGCCCGAGAGCGTGCGCCCGATCCGCTCGTTGCCGTCGGCCACGTTGGCCTCGAGCCAGGCGAGGTCCATCTTGAGGGACGTGAGGTTCTGGCCCAGCTCGTCGTGGAGCTCCCGCGAGATCCGGCTGTTTTCCTGCTCGCGCGCCGTGCGCGAGGCCACCGAGAGCTCGCGCAGGTCCTCTCTCGCCTGGGCGAGCTCGCGGCGCGTGCGCTCGCGCATCGACACGTCGCGCAGGATCACGGTGTAGAAGCGCTGGCCGCGGATCTCGTTCTGCGATATCGACGCATCGATCGGGAACTCCTCGCCGCTCTTGCGGATCGCCGTGACGATGCGCTGCGCCATCATCGGCCGGCTCGACACCCCGGTGCGGCCGAAAGTCTCCACGTGCCGGCGGTGTTCGCGGTGGAAGCGCGGCGGGATGAGCAGGTCGAGGGGGCGGCCCAGCACCTCGCGCGGCTCGTAGCCGAAGATGCGCTCGGCGGCGCGGTTGAAGAGGGTGATGTGCTGCTCGCCGTCGACCGAGATGATCGCGTCCATGGCGGAATCGACGATGCCCTGCAGGCGCAACTGGCTCTCGCGGGCGAGGTCACGGCCCTTCCAGAGCTCGTCGATGTCGGTGACCGTTCCCACGACGCGCAGGGCGCGCCCGTCCTCGCCGCGGCCGACGACGCGCGCGCGCCAGCGCACCCAGCGCCAGGCCCCGTCGCGGGCGCGCATGCGCACCTCGAGGTGGCGCGCTCGATCGGCGCCGGTCTCCATCTCGCCAATCGCGCCTTCGGATCGCGCCGAGTCGTCGGGGGATGCACCGCCCGCACGCCGTCCACGGCGTCGTTGGGTCCCTGGGGGTAGTCCCAGGTGGGAGCATCTCCGGCGAGCGGTAGACGCGCCCGGCGCACACATCCCAGTCGAAGACGGCGAGCCCCGCGGTGAGCACGGCCTCGCGCCAGCGGTCGGCGCTTTCGGGAGACGCGGGCGGGTCGGGCGGAGGCATGGGAGGCGGGCGTTACGGAGGAGGTTACTGGCGCTGCGGAAGGATAGCAGGAGCGGCGGCGCTCGTACGCGGGCGCTGGGTCAGCACTCCAGGCTCGCGCCGGCTTCCGGCGCCGCGGCGGGCCAGCCGAGGCCCGCCTCGATCGTCGCCGCGAATTCCACTGCCGTGTGCTCCTCGCCGTGCACGACGAAGGTGTGCGCGGGCGGCTGCCTGAACCCGCCCAGCCACGCGAGGAGCGCATTGCGGTCCGCGTGGGCCGACAATCCGCCCAGGGTATGGACACTCGCCCGGACCGGCACCGCTTCGCCGAAGAGGCGCGCGGTCCGGGCGCCGTCCACGAGTCGGCGCCCGAGGGTGCCGGCCGCCTGGAAGCCGGTGAAGAGGATCGCGCATTCCTCGCGGGCGAGGTTGTGCCGCAGGTGGTGGCGGATGCGGCCCGCCTCGCACATCCCGCTCGCGGCGATCACGATGGCTCCGGAGCGGATCTTGTTGATGGCCATGGATTCCTCCGGCGTTGCCGTGAATCGCAGGCGAAACGGCAGTCGCCGCCGGCGCATCGCGTGCACGAAGCGCCCGACCACGGGATCGAGGGTCTCCAGGTGCGCGAAGGTGACCTGCGTCGCCTTGCGCGCGAGCGGGGAATCGACGAACACGTTGAGCCCGGAGAGTTCGCCCTGCTCGCAAAGCTCGAAGAGAAGAATGAGGAGTTCCTGTGCGCGCCCGAGGGCGAAGGCCGGGACGACCAGGTTGCCGCGGCGCCCGCCGAGGGTGTCGTCGCACGCCGCAACGAGTTCGGCAACGGTCTCGTCCATCGGCTTGTGCAGGCGGTTGCCGTAGGTGGATTCCACGAGGAGCACGTCCGCGCGGGCGACGGTCTCCGGGTCGCGCACGATCGGGCGCGCCGGCTGGCCGAGGTCGCCGGAGAAGACGAGGCGGCGCTCGCGCCCGCCCTCGCGGACGCGCACCTCGGCGATCGCCGATCCGAGGATGTGGCCGGCGTCGAGGAAGCGCACGCGCACCTGCGGATGGGGCCTGAACTCCACGCCGTAGGGCACGCCGTTCACGCTGCGCAGGGCGCGCTCGACGTCCTTCGCCGTGAACAGGGGGCGGCGCCGGCGCCGGGACCGGCCCGCGCCTGCGCGACCCCTGGGTCTTCTCGCGCGCCTGGATGTGCGCGCTGTCCAGGAGCATCACCGGCAGGAGGTCGGCGGTGGCGCGCGTGCAGTAGACGGGCAGCGCCGGCGCACGCGACGAGAGCACGGGCAGGAGCCCGCAGTGGTCGAGGTGCGCGTGGGTGACGAGCGCGAAATCGAGCTCCGCGGGGTCGAAGGCGGGAAAGGCGCGGTTCTTCGGCCCCGCCTCGCGCCCGCCCTGGTGCATGCCGCAATCGACCAGGAAGCGCACGCCTCGGTATCCACGTGGAAGCACGAGCCCGTCACTTCGCGCGCCGCGCCGAGAAAGCGGATCCGCATGGCACCATTCTAGCTGCGTCGGCGCCACGCGCAGGCGGCCTTTCCCCATTGACCCATATCAACATTGGATACCCCCCACCGTGAGACCGTTGCCGTCGAAGAAGTCCATGGCCGGCGTCCTCCGGTTTCCGCGCGGTGAAGTCGCCCGGTTTCCGGGCCGGGGGCAAGGGCCGATCAGGCAGGAAAACGACAGATGAACCCCGTGACGCTTCGAACCCTCGCGCTCGCCCTGATGCTCGGCCTGCCGCTCGCGGCGATGGCCAAGCAGGCCGCCACGAAGGCGGCCGATCCGAACGAGAAGTGCCTGGGATGCCACGCCGAGGCGGAGCCTGCCGACAAGAGCGCGGCGGGCAAGCCGGTGCTCGTGGTGCCGGAGCAGTTCCACGCGTCGATGCACGGGAAGTCGAAGGTCGCCTGCATCGAATGCCACGCCGACGAGGGAATGAAGAAGTATCCCCACAAGTCGCCCGGGCCCGCGCAGTGCTCGAGCTGCCACGAGAAGGCCGTCCAGGAATACGCCGCCACCGCCCACGGCATCGCGCGGAAAGGGGGCAGCGGCGTGGCGGCCACCTGCTCCGACTGCCACGGCACCCACGACATCAAGCCGTCGATCGATCCCGCCTCGCTCACGAACCGCGCCCACATCGAGCCGACCTGCGCCACCTGCCACGGCAGCGAAGCCCTCGTGAAGCAGGGCAAGGTCCCGGGCGGCAACGTGGCGGCGATGTACCACGACAGCATTCACGGCAGGCTTCTCCGGTCGAACGGCAAGTCGAAGGACCAGGTGCCCATCTGCACCGACTGCCACGGCGCACGACATGCGCCCGAAGAAGGATCCCGAGAGCAACGTCGCCAAGGCCAACATCGCCGAGACCTGCGGCACCTGCCACGCCAAGGCGAAGAAGGCCTGGGCGGGCAGCGTCCACGGCAAGATGAAGCGCGCAGCACGTCATGACGGCGCCGGGCTGCACCGACTGCCACGGTACCCACACCATCGCGGACCCCAAGACGCCCAAATGGCAGGTCGACGTGATCCGGGAATGCGGCGGATGCCACACGCAGTACATCAAGACCTACCGCGACACCTATCACGGCCAGGTGACGGACCTGGGCTACTCCGTCGTGGCCACCTGCTCGAGCTGCCACGGCTCCCACGAGGTGCTGCCGAAGTCGAACCCGCTGTCCAAGGTGTCCGACGAGCGCATCCTCTCCACCTGCCAGGCGTGCCACGCGAAGGCCAACGCGAACTTCGTGCAGTTCCAGCCGCACGCGAACAAGTACAGCAAGGAAAGCGGGCTCATCCTCTACTACACGACCAAGGCCATGCAGCTCTTGCTCGCCGGCGTGTTCGCGTTCTTCGGCCTGCACACGATACTGTGGCTCTACCGGGGGCTCGCGGAGATGCGCAAGCGGCGGGGCGAAGGCAACGAGGAGAAGCATTGATGGCCAGCCAAATCGAAACCGCGGGCGTCACGCCGTCGCAGGCGGGGCCCGGCGCCGCACGGCGCTACTACAAGCGCTTCGACCGCGTCGACCGCGTGATGCACGCCGGGCTCATGATCACCTTCATCGGCTGCGCGATCACCGGCATCCCGCCGCTCTTCTCCGACCACGGCTGGGCCGTCACGCTGGCGGGCTTGCTGGGCGGGTTCAGTGGCTGCGCGCTCATCCACCGCATCTGCGCCGGCGATCATGATCCGTGGTCTTCGCCGGCACGTCGCGCGCGTGTTCCTGGGCGCCGCCACGCAGACCGGCTTCCTCGCGATCCTCTGGGGGCCGAACTCGATGGTGCCGCAGCCCCAGGACGCCGTCGATGCCTAGCGCCACGTGCTCTGGTTCGTGGGCAAGGGGCCCGAGGCCGCAGTTCGACCGCTACACCTACTGGGAGAAGTTCGACTACTGGGCGGTCTTCTGGGGCATGTTCATCATCGGCGGCTCGGGTCTCATGCTCTGGTTCCCGGTGCAGTTCGCGGCCTTCCTGCCCGGCTGGATCTTCAACATCGCGACGGTGGTGCACGGCGAGGAGGCGCTCCTCGCCGTGGGCTTCATCTTCACCATCCACTTCTTCAACGGCCACCTGCGCCCCGAGAAATTCCCGATGGACACCGTGATCTTCACCGGTCGGATCTCCGAGCACGAGCTGAAGGACGAGCGTCCGAACGAATACCGAGCGCCTGGTGAAGGAAGGCGGGCTCGAGGCGATCGAGGCCACGCCGCCTTCGCCTGCCGCCCAGCTCTTCGGCTGGATCGTGGGGGGCACCGCGGTGATCGTCGGCACGGTCACGGTGGTCGTGATCGTCTACAGTGTGATCACTTGACGCGGAGAAGCGAACCCGCAATGAATGGCGCAGGGCCGGCTCGTCCGGCCCTGCCGCCATGCCGGAGTCGAAGCGTGCCCGGGGCCACGGCCACGCGACGCGCCACAAGCAGGAGGAGCGCAGGAACATGAAAATCCGAATGGGTCGCAGGACGTTGATGCTCGGGTCGATCACCTCGATCGTGGTGGTGCTCGTCGGGCTCGCGGCGGTCGGCGCGGCCGGCATCGCGGGATGGGAATACTCCAACAGCAACGCCTTCTGCGCGACCATGTGCCACGACGTCCACCCGGAGGAGATCGCCGCCCACAAGGTCGGGGCGCACGCCCGTGTGAACTGTGTCGAGTGCCACATGGGCCGCAATTCCACGCTGCACCTCATGGCATTGAAGCCCACGCACGCAAAGGAGCTGTGGGGCATGATCGTCGGCTACGACAGGCCGATCACCTCCGGCACGCTGCGCCCGTCGCGCGAGGCCTGCGAGAGCTGCCACTGGCCGAGCGTGGAGCACCACGACAGCATCGCGGTGAAGGTCCGCTATGACGAGAATCCGGAAAGCAGCGAGTCGCGAACCAGGATCGTCCTGCACACCGGCATGGAAGCGATCCGCGAGGGCTACACCAAGGGCATCCACTGGCACATCCAGAACGAGGTCCGCTTCGTCTCGCCCGACCCGCAGCGCCGCGAAATCCCCTGGGTCGAGGTGAGGAAGCCCGACGGCACGAAGATCACCTACACGGACGGCGAAACCAAGCTCACCGCCCAGCAGATCTCCGCCCTCGAGAAGCGCACCATGGCCTGCTACGACTGCCACAACGAGGTCGGCCACCCCTTTCCCAACCCCGAGACCCTGGTGGACGAGGCGATCCGCACCGGGAAGATCGACCGGGCGCTGCCGGCCGCCAAGGCGCGCGCCATGGCGCTGGTCGACACGCTCGGCGAGATGACCGGCGAGCGCAAGGACCGGGAAGCCAAAGTCGACAAGCTGATCGCGGACCAGGCGGCGAAGGCCGCGACTCCGGCGGAACTCAAGTCGGCGGAGCTGAAGTTCGACAAGGCGATGCGCGACATCCTGCTCAATGCCTCGTTCCGGGAAAAGGGCTTCAGCTGGAAGTCCTTCGCGAACCACACGGGGCCACGCCGACACGCCGGGCTGCTTCCGCTGCCACGACGGCAAGCACTACAACGACAAGGGCGAGGCGATCCGCCTGCAATGCACGCTCTGCCATGCCATGCCGCAGGTCACGCGCGAGAACGGCAAGGGCAGCGTCGCCTCGCTCCTGCCGGAGAAGGCGGGCGAAAAGCAGCCCGCCAGCCACCAGAAGCCCAACTTCATGCACACGCACGCCGACGACGTAGGGCCGGAGTGCGAGAAGTGCCACGGCACGCCCCTCAAGCGCGGCAAGCAGGGCGGGAACTTCTGCGCCAACCCCGCCTGCCACGGTCGTTCCTGGCCGGGCATGAACCTGTCGGTCGAGCCGCCGACGAAAGCCTCGGCGGAGCCCGCCAAGGCCGCCGATCAGGCCGCGAAGAAGGGTTAGGGGGCGCAAGGGAAATCGGTCCGCAATGGCCGATTCGATCACGGCGGCGACGGGGATTGGCCCCGGCGCGGCCTTTGACAAGGAGAAGTCATGAAACGCATGTTGATCGTCCTGGCCGCGACCGGCCTGCTCGCGGGTACCCTTCCGGCCTCGGCCGACGAGGCGCTGTTCAAGTCCAAGGGCTGCGTGAAGTGCCACGATGCGGAGAAGAAGAAGAAGGGGCCCGCGGTCGCGGCGATGACGGCCAAGCACAAGGCCGACAAGGCTGCCGCCGGCAAGCTGGTCGCCATGCTCAAGGGCAAGGACCACCCCGAGGTGGACGCAACCGACGACGAGCTGAAGAAACTGGTCGCCCACGCCATCGGCGCCAAGTAGCCGCGGCGAGACGAAAAAAAAAACGCCGGCGCAAGCCGGCGTTTTTCATGAACGGCGGGACGGACCTACTGGCGAGGATCCACTTGGTGATCTTGCCCGCGACGGCGGCGTCGCCGCCCTTGACCGTGGTGTGGTCCTCTTCCACGCCGTCGACCTTGATCTTGCCGCCCTTGGACAGGAAGGCGGTGAGCTTCGCCTCGGCATCGGCCTTGCCCTTGTACTTCTTGGCCACCTCCTTGAATGCCGGGCCGTCCTTCTTCTTGTCGACCGCGTGGCACTTGAGGCACTTGTTGCTCTTGGCGAGGCCTTCGTCGGCGGCGACGAGGCCGGGGGCCGCGAAGGCGGCGATGACGAAGGGAAGGATCAGTCGTTTCATGCTTTATCTCCTGGGATCAGTGGACGGGACGGGCGCCCGGGCATTGCCGGACAGGGCGGGGCGCGCCACCTAACGGAAACCTGGTATAAAGGGGCCCGGCGGTTGACCGCTTGACGATCGTCAAACCGGGAAGTCCCGGCTTCGTTCGTCGGTACCGTGCGGCCCCGGGGAATCTGGTGGGTGGTACTGGGATCGAACCAGTGACCCCTGCCGTGTGAAGGCAGTGCTCTACCGCTGAGCTAACCACCCGGAAGGCGCGCATTTTAGCGGAATTCCGCGCTGCAGGCACGGCCGCGCGCCGCGCGGCGCCTTAGAATGTGTCCTTACTCCCCCTCGCCAGACTCCCATGGTCCGCACCCGTTTCGCCCCCAGCCCCACCGGTTACCTACACATCGGCGGCGCCCGCACCGCGCTCTTCTCCTGGGCCTACGCCCGTCGCCATGGCGGCAAGTTCATCCTGCGCGTCGAGGACACCGACCGCGAGCGCTCCACGCAGGCCTCGGTGCAGGCCATCCTCGAGGGCCTGGCCTGGCTGGGCCTCGACTGGGACGATGGTCCGCACTGCCAGATGCAGCGTCTCGCCCGCCACGGATAACTCGCCGAGCAGCTGCTTCAGGCCGGCATGGCCTACCGCTGCTACTGCACGAAGGAGGAACTCGAGGCGATGCGCGAGGCGCAGGTCGCCCGCGGCGAGAAGCCCCGCTACGACCGGCGCTGGAGAGACTCCACCGAGGCGCCGCCCGCGGGCCGCCCGGCCGTCATCCGGTTCAAGAACCCGCTCGAGGGCGACGTCACCTGGAACGACCTCGTTAAAGGCCCCATCAGCGTGGCGAACGAGGAGCTGGATGACCTTGTGATTCTGCGCGCCGACGGCGTGCCGACCTACAACTTCGGCGTGGTGGTCGACGACCTGGACATGGCGATCACGCACGTGATCCGCGGCGACGACCACGTCAACAACACGCCGCGCCAGATCAACCTCTACCGCGCGCTCGGCGGCGAGATGCCTGCCTTCGGCCACATGCCGATGATCCTGGGCGCGGACGGGCAGCGCCTCTCGAAGCGCCACGGCGCGGTGAGCGTCCTGCAGTACCGCGACGAGGGTTTCCTGCCCGAGGCGCTGGTGAACTACCTCGCGCGCCTGGGCTGGTCCCACGGCGACGAGGAGGTCTTCTCACGGGAGCAGCTCGTCGCGTGGTTCGATCTCGAGCACGTGAGCCGCTCGCCGGCGCGCTGGGACCCCGAGAAGCTCAGGTGGATGAACGGCGAATACCTGAAGCGGATCCCGCCGGCGGAACTCGTGGCGGGAATCGCGCCGCGCAACCCCGCCTGCACGCGGAAATCGTGGCGGCCATGGACCCGGTGGCGATGACGGCGGTGGGGCAGGGGAGCTGGTCGCTGGTGGGCGAGCACGAGGCCTTCCTGCACGAACTCGCCTCGCCGGTGACGACCGATCGCGCCATCGTGGACCAGTACCTCGACGCGAAGGGCCGCGCGGTGGTGGGGGATCTCGCCACGGCGCTCGAATCCGCCGACTGGACGGCCGCCGGGGTGAAGGCGGCGCTGCAGGCCTTCGTGAAGGGCCGAGGCCTCAAGATGCCCGAGGTCATGATGCCGCTTCGCGTGGCCGTGACGCGCAAGGCCCAGACCAAGGCGATCGACGCGATCGTGGCGGCGCTGCGCAAGGAAGTGGTGCTGGAGAGGCTGCGCCACGCCGCGGCCGGATAGCCGCCTTTGCATCGCGCGGCCTGCGCCGGTATAATCGCCGACTCGGTTGGGGGTATAGCTCAGCTGGGAGAGCGCTTGCATGGCATGCAAGAGGTCAGCGGTTCGATCCCGCTTACCTCCACCAAACGAGTTCGACGGGAACTGGAAGCCGCCAGGCTTCCTTTTTCTTGTCCCCATCGTCTAGAGGCCTAGGACACCGCCCTTTCACGGCGATAACCGGGGTTCGAATCCCCGTGGGGACGCCACAAAGTGAAAAGCCCGCCGCGTGCGGGCTTTTCGCTTTGTGGCATCGCTGCGGGGTGCCTCGAGCACCCCCCTGGTTCGACAACCGGAAGTCCTGCGGACTTCCGGTTGGACGCCGGCCCAGCCCAGTCTTTCCCGGGCCGGCGGTCCGAAGCGCCTGGCTTTGGCGCTTCGGATGCATCGGCCGCGAAGGCGCTCGCGGCCGATGCACAATTCCCGTGGGACGCGAGCAGCACGAAGGGCCGCGGCGAGCCGCGGCCCATCACCATCGCCGGTCCGTGAAGCCTACTCCGCCAACTCCACGCTCACGGTCCGGTTTCCCCCCGTCGCGCGCGCCCGTTCGAGCGCCTCGCCCGCCGCATGCACGAGCGCCGTCGGCCCGTGGCGCTGCTTGCCGAAGTGGCAGGAGGCCACGCCCACGCTCGCCGTGAGGGACTCGATCTCGTCGGCGTTGCCGCTGCCCGCCCCGGCCACCACGCGCAGCATGCGCTGCGCGATCAACTGGGATTCGTCGCGGTTGGCGTGGCAGATGACGGCGCGGAACTCGTCGCCGCCGACCCTGCCGAGAAAATCGTAGGCGCGCAGCGTGCGCCTGAGCCGCCGCGCCACCTCGCGCAGGAGCTCGTCCCCGGCGCCCTGGCCGCGCACCTCCTGGAAGCGGCGGAAGCCGTCCAGGTCCACGGCGATGAGGGACAGCGGCGAGCGAAGCCGCAGCGCCCGGGTGCGCTCGCGGGCGAGGATGTCGCCCATCGCGCGCTCGCTCCACAGCCGCGTGAGGGAATCGATCTGCCGCTCGCGGCGCGCCAGAGCGTAATCCTCGATCAGCGTGCGGTGCGACTCGCGTTCCACGCGGAACTGGAGCGCATCGGAGACGATCGCCGCGAAGGCGGCGAGTTGCCGGCAGTCGTCCGGACCGAAGTCGCGCGGCTCGGTGTCCATGAGCGAAAGCGTGCCCACCCGCTCGCCCGTGGCCGCCTCCAGCGGATGGCCCGCATAGAACACTATGCGCGGCTCTTCCGCGACGAGCGGGTTGGTCGCGAAGCGCGGGTCCTTGCGCGCGTCCGTGATCACCAGCGTTTCGCGGCCGGCGATGGCATGGGCGCAGAAACTCACCGAGCGCCCGAATTGCGCGGCCGCGAGACCTGCGCTCGCCTTGATCCACGAGCGGTCCTCGTCCACGAGGGTGACCAGGCCGATCGGCGCGCGGAAATGGGCGGTGGCCAGGAGGACCACGCGGTCGTAGGCTTCCTCGCGCGTCGTGTCGAGGACGCGCATGCGCTCGAGTGCGCCGAGCCGCGCGAACTCGTCGAGCGGCATGGGTGCGGGCACGCCTCGCGGCTGCGCCGGTCGCAGGCGCGCCACCGGCGCCGGGGCTCGCGGCTGCGACCGGGCGACCGCGGGAAGGAAGGGCTCGGACATTTCCATGGGGCGGGCTCCGTTCGCGTTCTTGGGCATCTTCAGGCACGGACATCGGCCGCTGCGAAAACAAACTTGAGGGGGAAGGCAGGGGCGTGTAGGGCGAATTCCCTACACGACAAGTCGCCGAACTCCGCATTCATGGCCGGCCGGCGAGACCGATAAGGGATCGATACCCGCACCCGAGGCCGCCTTCCATGACCATTGCCCGCCACCTTTCCCGCGCCCTCGGCGCCGCCCTCGTCGCGGCGATCACGCTCGCCGTCGCGAGCCCGGCCGCGCACGCGCGGTTCGAGAAGGGCCGGCAGCTCGACTTCCGGATCGTCATCCCGGCGATCCTGCGGGTGGCCTTCCTGGAGGCGCCGGCCTTCTTCCAGGTCCCGGCGTCCGCGGGCCGCGTGAGCGTCGAGCCCGAGGAGACGACCGTCGTGCGGGTGCAGAACAACTGCCGCAGCGGCGTGAACGTCGCGGCCGAACTGGTCGACGCCGATGTCGAGCGCGCCCACCTCGAAGTCGACGGTCGCCAGCTCGTCGTCGAGCGGGGCGGCGCGGCGATGAGCATTCCTTTCTGGGGTTCGGCGCCGCGCGAATTCAAGGTGCGCTACCGGATGGACCTGAAGGCCGGTGCCCCCGAAGGCGCGCGCCCCTGGCCGGTGGTGCTGCAGTTCTCGAACTGCGCCTGACCGAAAGACTTGCCCGTGGCCCGCCCGATCCGCGCACTCCTGCTGGCTGCCGCCCTGTGCGCGGCCGGCCACGCCGCGGCCGAGCTTCCCAAGGTGCTCGGCGAGGCGGCGTGGCCCTCGGCCAAGCGCGCCGAAACCGGCCTGCGGCTTGCCGCACCGGAACTGGCCCGCGCGCCGGTCGCGCGGATGGAACTGCCGCCGCCGGAACCGGCCGCGCTCGCCGCGCTCGCGGCTCCCGAAAAGCGTTCCGCCATCGGCATCGCACGCAGCGTCACACCCGCCGCGGCGCCCGTGTGGTCGACGCTCGCCGACGGGCGCCGCGTCGCCCACCTGCAGGTCCGGTCCGCATCCGCCGCCGCGACCCGCGCAGGGCTCGTCGTGCGCAGCCTTCCGGCGGGCGCGCGCGTGCGCTTCGCGGCCGCCGACGGCCGTGGCGCCGTCGTCGAGCAGGACGGCGCCGAGGCGAGCGAGGCGGTGCGCTCGCAGGGCATCTCCTGGGGCCCGGTCGTGGAAGGCGACACGCAGGTAGTCGAGATCGAGCTCGCGCCCGGCGCCGATCCCGGGCCGGTGCGCTTCATCGTCGCCCAGGTCTCGCACCTCGTGGCGGGCCCGTCGACGGGCTTCGCCAAGGTCGCGGCCGCCACTTGCCAGGAAGACGTGGCCTGCGTGGCCGCGAGCAACCCCGCCGTCGACGCCGCACGGCGCACCGTGGTGAAGATGGTGTACACGGAAAACGGCGCCACCTATACCTGCACCGGAACGCTCGTGAACGACACCGACGCGTCCTCGCAGATACCCTACCTGCACACGGCGAGCCATTGCATCGCCTCCCAGGCCGCCGCCGCCACGCTCAACACCTTCTGGTTCTACGAGGCCTCGAGCTGCGGAGGCGCCTCGGCGGCACCGGTGCAGCTCACCCGCGGAGCGAAGCTCCTCCACGCCAACGAGTCCACGGACGTGGCGCTGCTGCGCCTGAACGACGCCGCACCCGCCGGTGCCTGGTTCGCCGGGTGGAACCCGAATCCTCCCGCGGCCTCGACGCCCGTGGTCGCTATCCACCACCCGCGGGGCGACGTGAAGAAGGTGAGCATCGGGCAGGCGCTGGGCCTCGCCACGGAAGCTGGCGACAACCTGATCGCCGCGGCCTGGATCGCGGGCACCACGGAGCCGGGCAGCAGCGGCTCCGGCCTCTTCACCCTGGACGGCGGCCAGTACCTGCTGCGCGGCGGGCTCAAGGGCGGCAGCGCCTCCTGCGCGAGCACGGGCGTCGTCTCCAATCCCGCCAACCGCGACTACTACTCCCGGCTGGATCTCGATTTCGCCAAGCTCACCGCGGTGCTCTCCGCGCAAGGCGCGCCGGAGGCGGACTACAGCGATCTCTGGTGGAACCCCGAGGAGCCCGGCTGGGGCCTGTCGGTGGTCCAGCACGCCTCCAACGCGACGATGGTCATGTGGTTCACCTACGACGAGGCCGGCAAGCCGACCTGGTTCTTCGTGTCGGACTGCAAGTGGGAGGGCTCCCGGCGTTGCGCGGGAACGGCCTACCGGACGAAGGGCAGCCCCTGGATGCAGCCCGTGTCGCCGGGGGCGCTCGCGCTGGAATCGGTCGGCGCCCTGGCGCTCGACTTCGGCGCCGCCGACGACGTGAGCATCCGCGGCACCCTGCTGGGTGTCGCGCTCTCGAAACGGGCCGTGCGGCAGGTGTTCTAGCGCGGGAGCGGCGGCCTCCTGTCAGGCAAATTCCTACACGCCGTCGGGCGTACCGTCCGACGCGAGAATCGGCGTGCGCCCGATTCAAGTTCCGTCTCCGGTGGACGACGATGCATTCCAGCAGCACCACAACAACTACTACTCCCTTCACCGGAGGCGCACATGAAGAACGACCGACTGATGGAAGAGATCCGCGACCTGAACCTCGCCTACCTCCTCCTCGCCCAGAACCTGATCCATGCCGACCGTGCCGAAGCGCTCTACCGCCTGGGCCTCTCGGATGAAGCCGCCGACCGCATCGGCGACCTCAGCTCGGCGCAGCTCCTGAAGATCGCCTCTCCAACCAGCTCATGTGCCGCTTCCGCTTCGACGACGGCGTCGTGCGGAACCTGCTCGCGAGCCATGCCCGCGACCGCCAGGCCGCCGGCATGCACGCCTCCATCCTGATGGCGGGCCGCCCGGCCGAACTCGCGGCCGCCGCATGAAGATGAAGAGCGTGGCCGGCGAAGCGCGCGAAATCGGGCGCGCCGCCGACCTGATCCGCCTGGGCGCGCGCCTGCAACTCCTGGAGTCGGAGACCAAGCTCTCGCGGGAGCGGCTGCTGCGCCTCTACAAGGAGATCGTCGGCAAGAGCCCGCCCAAGGGCATGCTGCCGTTCTCCACGGACTGGTTCATGACCTGGCAGCCGAACATCCACGCCTCGCTCTTCATGAACATCTACCGCTACCTCGACAAGACCTCCGCCCTGGACGAGGTGGAAGCCCTCACCCGGGCCTACCGGCTCTACCGCGAGCAGATCGGCCGCCTGGACATGCCCGAGGCGCTCTCGATCACGCGCGCCTGGCGCCTGACGAAATTCTTCGAGGCCGACATGCTGGCGCTCGCCCCCTGCCGCAAGTGCCGCGGGCACTTCGTGGTGCACGCCTACGACCTCACCGAGCAGTACGTCTGCGGCCTGTGCCACATGCCCTCGCGTGCCGGCAAGACCCGCGCCGCCGGGGCCTTCCGCACGGATGCCCAGGCGCCGGTCGCGCACTGAGGCCAAAGCTTTTCTCCCCCGGCCCGTCCTCGGGCCCTTCCGGCCCGCCTGCATTGGCGGGCATTTTTTTGCCGGTCCCGCGGGTGTGTGACAAACCTCACTAAAGATCCCGGGGCCGCGGCCGAAAACTGCTCAGGCGCGCCCAAGACATCCGGTCTGGCGGGTGGAGCGGAGCGCGACCTCTAGTTTCGAGAGCCCCCAGCATGCTCGTCATCATCGGTTACGTGATCGTGGTCGGCTCCGTGTTCGGAGGCTTCGCCCTTTCGGGCGGCCACCTCGCGGCGGTCTGGCAGCCCCTGGAGCTCCTCATCATCGGCGGGGCGGCGTCGGGCGCGTTCGTCACGGGCAACTCCGCCAAGACGGTCAAGGCGACGCTGAAGGCCCTGCCGCTCACCCTGAAGGGCGCCAAGCAGAACAAGTCGCGCTACCTCGCGCTCATGGGGCTGCTCTTCGACGTCCTCACGAAGGTGCGCAAGGAAGGCCTCATGTCCATCGAGCGCGACGTCGAGAACCCGAAGGAAAGCGCGCTCTTCGGCAAGTACCCGGCCGTCGCGGGCGACCACCATCTCGTGGAGTTCCTCACCGACTACCTGCGCCTCATGGTGAGCGGAAACCTGAACCCGATGGAGATCGAGAACCTGATGGACAACGAGATCGAGACCCACCACCACGAGACGATGATCCCGTCGCACGCGATCCAGAAGCTGGGCGACGGCCTGCCCGCCTTCGGGATCGTGGCCGCGGTGCTGGGCGTGGTGCACACGATGGCCTCCGTGGGCCTGCCGCCCTCGGAGCTGGGCATGCTCATCGCGCACGCGCTCGTCGGCACCTTCCTCGGCATCCTGCTCGCCTACGGCTTCGTGGGCCCGCTCTCCAGCCGCCTGGAGCAGCGCTGCGACGAATAGACCAAGGAGCTGCAGTGCGTGAAGGTGACGCTCCTCGCCTCGCTCAACGGCTACGCCCCGTCCCTCGCGGTGGAGTTCGGCCGCAGGTGATGTACGCGGCCGAGCGGCCGACCTTCCAGGAACTCGAGACCGCGGTGAAGCCCGCGCGCGCGGCGAAGTAGGAGACCGGCCATGGCCAAGGAAGACATCCGCCCGATCGTCATCAAGCGCATCAAGAAGGTGCAGCACGGCCACCATGGCGGCGCGTGGAAGATCGCCTATGCCGACTTCGTGACGGCGATGATGGCCTTCTTCCTGCTCATGTGGCTGCTCGGCTCCACCACCGAGGGCGAGCTGCAGGGGATATCCGACTACTTCAGCACCCCGCTCAAGGTGGCGCTCGCGGGCGGCTCGGGAAGCGGCGATTCCTCCAGCGTGATCAAGGGCGGCGGGCAGGATCTCTCGCGCCAGCACGGGCAGGTCAAGCGCGGCGACATCGAGCCCCAGCGCCAGACGATCAACCTCCAGGCCGCCAAGGCGGAGCTGGAGCGCCAGGAGCGCGGCAGGCTCGAGGAGCTGAAGGCGAAGGTGGAAGCCGCACTCCGGGGCAATGCGCGCATCGCCGGGTTCTCGAGCCAGATCAAGCTCGACATCACCCAGGAGGGGCTGCGCATCCAGATCATCGACGAGCAGAACCGGCCGATGTTCGACACCGGGCGGGCCAAGCTCAAGGACTACACGCGCGAGATCCTGCGCGAGATCGGCACGGTGCTGAACACCGTCGACCACAAGCTCACCCTGTCGGGGCACACCGACGCCTCGCCCTACGCGGGAGGGGAGAAGGGCTACTCGAACTGGGAGCTCTCCAGCGACTGCGCCAACGCCTCGCGCCGGAGCTCCTCAACGCGGGCCTGGAGGAAACCAAGGTGATGCGCGTGCTGGGCCTCGCCTCCTCGCTGCCCTTCGACGCGGGCAACCCCTTCGAGCCGGCCAACCGGCGCATCTCGATCGTCGTGCTCAACCGCGCGACCGAGGCGGCGATGCGCACGGGCGGCACCACCATCAGCGCCATGTCCGGCGCGGACATCGCCTCACCCGTGGAAGGCGCGCCGGCGCAGCCCGCGCCCGCAGCCACGAACTGACCGAAAGGACCGCCATGTCACCGACGGAGCTGAAATTCCTCGTCGTCGACGACTTCTCGACCATGCGGCGCATCGTCCGCAACCTCCTGAAGGAACTGGGCTACGCGAACGCCGACGAGGCCGAGGACGGCACCGACGCGCTGGCGAAGCTGCGCGCCTCGAAGTTCGACTTCGTGGTGAGCGACATCAACATGCCGAACATGAACGGATTCGACCTGCTGAAGTCCATCCGGGCCGACGACGCCCTGAAGGCCCTGCCGGTCCTCATGGTGACCGCGGAGGCCAAGAAGGAGGACATCGTCACCGCCGCCCAGGCCGGGGCGAGCGGCTACATCGTCAAGCCCTTCACCAAGGCCACGCTGGACGAGAAGCTCTCCAAGATCATCGCGAAGATGGCGGCCTGAGCGCGCCGCCATGGACACCGCCCACCTGGAACCCGCGGCCTCGGGCGCGGGCCCTGCCGCTGCCGGCGCCCCCGACCTTTTCCACCGCGTCGGGCAGCTCACGCGCAGCCTGCACGAGGCCCTGCGCGGCCTGGGCTACGACGAGAAGCTCGAGCAGACCGTGGGCACGCTTCCGGATGCGCGCGCGCGGCTGGGCTATATCGCCACCCTCACGCGGCGCGCGGCTGAAAAGGTCCTTGCCGGCGTCGACGAAGGCCAGGCCCTGCAGGGCGACATCGCCCGCGACGCCCGCGACCTGCAGGCGCGCTGGGAGGAAGCCGCCGGCGCCGAGCGCGGCGTGGACGCGCACCGCGTGCTCGAGGAGCGCACGCGGGAGTTCCTGGGAGCGCTGTCCGGGCGCACGGAGCGCCTCGGCGGGGTGTTCACCGAAATCATGCTGGCGCAGGACTTCCACGATCTCACGGGGCAGGTGATCCAGCGGGTGGTGGGCGTGGCCCAGGGGATCGAGGACCAGCTCGTGGAACTCCTGCTCGAGACGAACCCCGCGGGCCTGCGCCCGCCGGTCGCGGAGACGGGCCCGTCGGGGCCGGTGATCGACGCGGCGGGCCGGGACGACGTGGTCGCCGACCAGGCGCAGGTCGACGACCTGCTCGAGAGCCTGGGTTTCTGAGGCGGCGTGCCCGCGGCGCCGGAATTGGCCGTGAAACCCCACCTAATCCCGCCATGGCCGCGTCCATGCAGGGTGGAGCATTCGGTGTCCGATTGGAGAACCACGACATGTCCCGAAGACTCTCGCAAGACGAATGGATGCGCGACCTGGGCCGCGGCGTGCGCTCGGCTTCCGACGCCCTGCTGGGCCAGTGCGAAGACGCCCGCAACGACCTCGAGCGCCTCGACATCGTGCTCTCCGAGGCTATCGGCAAGCTCCTCGAGAGCTTCCACTCGATTTCGGAGAACGCCAAGCGCCAGCACGGCCTCGCGCGGCGGCTCGCCTTCGAGACCCGTTCCGGCGCGACGCTCATCGGCCCGCTCGAGCGCGTCGCCCGCGAATGCGACGACAGCGTCGGGCGCGCGGTGACGGCGCTCCAGTTCCAGGACATGGCTTCCCAGGTCATCGCGCACGCCCGCCAGCGCTGGCGCGACGCGCAGGAGACCTCGATGGAGCTGCGCGAGATGGCGCAGGCGCTCGACGGGGGCAATCCGGCCGAGGCCGGGATCGCCTTCGAGCGGCTGCAGCGCAGCGCCGATGCAATGGTCGAGCGCGGCGGGCAGATGCCCGTCAACCACAAGCAGTTCGACGCGGGCAGCGTCGAGCTTTTCTGATGGGCACAGGGAGAAAAACAACATGGTGAAGACGGTGCTCGCAGTCGACGACTCCGCGTCGATCCGGCAGATGGTGGCGTTCACGCTGAAGGGCCAGGGCTACGAGGTGATCGAGGCCGCCGACGGCGAGGAGGGCCTCGCCCGGGCGAAGGACGCGAACGTGGCGCTCGTCCTTACCGACCAGAACATGCCGAAGATGGACGGCATCACGCTCATCAAGTCGCTGCGCGGCCTGTCGCGCTACGAGCGCGTCCCCATCCTCGTGCTCACCACGGAGTCGAGCGACGAGATGAAGGCGAAGGGCGCGCCGCCGGCGCCACGGGTGGCTCGTGAAGCCCTTCGACCCGAAGCGCCTGGTGGACGTGGTGAAGAAGGTCATCGGATGAGAACGGACGGGAGAGCCCGGCCATGAGCCAGGACAGCGCGCGTCTCGATGAATCGGACCTGAGCCAGTTCCACGGCGTCTTCTTCGACGAGGCCGGGGAGCACCTGGGCGGCATGGAGGCGCTCCTGGTCGACATCGACATCGACGCACCCGACGCCGAGCAGGTGAACGCAATCTTCCGCGCCGCCCACTCGATCAAGGGCGGGGCGGCCACGTTCGGGTTCCGCGACATCACGGAACTCACGCACGAGATGGAAACGGTGTTCGACCGCGTGCGCAAGGCGCAGATGGACCTCACGACGGATCTCGTCGACGCCTTCCTCGCCTCCGGCGACATGCTCAAGGCCATGCTCGCGGCACGCCGCGATTCGACGCCGGGCGTGGAAGCCGCGGACGTCGCGTCGTTGTGCGCGCGCCTGCGCGCCTTTCTTGCGCCGGGTGCCGCTCCCGTCGCCAGCGCGCCGGTGGCGAATGTGGCTGCGCCGCCGAAGCCCGCGACCCGGAACGTGCTGGAAATCACCTTCGGGCCCTTCGATGCGCTCTTCACGGCCGCGTCCCTGGACGGCGTCATCGCCGACCTCCGGGGTTTCGGGGAAATCGAGGAACTCGAGCCCTCGCCGGCCGCACCGCCGCCCGCGACGGGCGAATCCGCGAAAGTTCGCGGCAAGACGGGCAAGGACGGCAAGGGCGCGAAGGCCGCCAAGGCGAGGACCACCAAGGCGGGAAAGCCCGGCAAGTCCGTCGCGGTCCCGACGGGCCCGCAGGAGCGTCGCTTCCGCCTGGTGACGGACCTGGGCGCCGAAGACATGGCCGACACGCTCGCCTTCATGGTGAGCTCCGACAACCTGAAGGTGCGCCTGCTCGAGAGCCTCGAGTCCCCCGCACCCGCGCCGGTCGCGGCGCAGGCGCCGGTCGAGGACGCCGGATTCGGTCTCTTCGTCGACCCGGCCACGCTTCCGGCGGCGAACCTCGCCGGGGCCGACCCGGCGAAGCCCGCGGAAACCTCCCCGAAGGTGGTCGACCTGAAATCGGCCGCCGCGAAACCGGCCGCAGCCGCAGATGCAGCCTCGATCCGCGTGAGCGTCGAGAAGGTCGACCAGCTCATCAACATGGTCGGCGAACTGGTGATCACCCAGGCGATGCTCGCGCAGACCGCCTCGAAGGTCGACCCGGTCGTGCACGAGGCGCTCTTCAACGGCCTGGCCCTCCTCGAGCGCAATACGCGCGACCTGCAGGAGGCGGCGATGTCGATCCGCATGATGCCGATGTCCTTCGCCTTCTCGCGCTTCCCGCGCGTGGTCCGCGACCTCGCCGCGAAGCTGGGCAAGGAAGTGGAGCTGCACACCGTCGGAGAAGCCACGGAGCTCGACAAGGGGCTCATCGAGCGCATCGTCGACCCGCTCACGCACCTGGTGCGCAACAGCCTCGACCACGGCATCGAGCTTCCCGCCGAGCGCGTGGCGAAAAGCAAGCTCGCCCGGGGCTCGATCACGCTCAGGGCCTACCACCACGGCGGCGCGATCATCATCGAGGTGAGCGACGACGGCGCCGGTCTCGACCGCGGCCGGCTCATCGCCAAGGCGCGCGAGCGCGGCATGAAGGTCGCGGACGACATGGGCGACTCCGAGGTCTGGGGCCTCATCTTCGAGCCGGGGTTCTCCACGGCGAAGGAAGTGACGGACGTCTCGGGCCGCGGCGTGGGCATGGATGTCGTGCGCAGGAACATCAAGGAGCTGGGCGGTCGGGTCGAGATCGAATCCAGCCTCGGAATCGGCACCCGCATCACCATCCGGCTGCCGCTCACTCTCGCGATCCTCGACGGAATGTCGGTGCGCGTGGGCGGGAAATATTCATCATCCCGCTCACCTACATCGTGGAGTCGCTCCAGCCCGCGCCGGGCTCGATCGGCACGCTGGCCGGGCGCGACCGGGTGATCGCGGTGCGCGGCGAGTACCTCCCCGTGGTCGCGCTCCACGAGGTCATGGGCACGGCACCCGGCGAAGCAGACGCCCGGGACGGCATCGTGGTGATCCTGGAGGCCGAAGGCGGCAAGACCGCGCTCCTCGTGGACGCCCTCGTGGGCCAGTACCAGGTCGTGATCAAGAGCCTGGAGACCAACTTCCGCAAGATCCCCGGCATCTCCGGGGCAACCATCATGGGCGACGGTCGCGTGGCGATGATCCTCGACGTCTCGCACGTCGTCGCCCGCGCCTCGAGCCGCCTCGCCAAGGCGGCGTGACGGCGCGCGCGAATCCCAGGGACCTGGGCGAGAAGCACCATGCACGAGCAGGCACCGGGCGCGGCGGCGAACGCCGCGGCAGGCAAGGCACCGCGCGCGAACGCGCAGGGCCAGGAGTTCCTCACCTTCCGCCTCGGCGCCGAGGAATACGGGATCGACATCCTCAAGGTCCAGGAGATCCGCGGCTACGAGCCGCCCACGCAGATCGCCAACGCGCCGGCCTTCATCAAGGGCGTGGTGAACCTGCGCGGGACGATCGTGCCGATCGTCGACATGCGCATCAAGTTCAATCTCGGCCACGCCGGCTACGACCAGTTCACGGTGGTGATCATCCTGAACGTGGGCGGCCGGGTCGTGGGCATGGTGGTCGACAGCGTCTCCGACGTGATCCAGCTCGGGGCCGACGCGATCCGCCCGGCGCCGGACTTCTCCTCGACCTTCGACACGCAGCACATCACGGGCCTGGGCACCGTGGAGGGCCGGATGCTGATTCTCATGGACATCGAGCGGCTGATGGCCGGGGCCGACATGGGGCTCACCGACCAGGCCGTGCACTAGGGTTCGCTGCCGCGGGCGCCTCGCCCGCCGCGGGAAGACAAGGAGACGAGATTCAGCAAGTACCTGGACGAGCTATCCCTTCGCTGGAAAATCACGCTCCACCTCGGCGTGGCGGTCGCGCTGTGCATCGTCGCCATCGGCGCCTCCGTGATCGCGGTGCGCGAGTCCGGCGAGCGTTTCGACGCCTTCATCGGGCGCGACGTGGCGCTCGCTGGCGCCGTATCCGGCACCTACGCCCAGGGGCTGCAGATGGGGCAGGCCCTGCGCAACATCATCCTCGATCCGGCCAATGCCACCGGCCACAAGAACCTGGACGCGGCGGGCGAGGCCTTCTCCGCGGCGCTCGGGCAGGGTCTCGCGCTGGCCAAGGACGAGCCGGAGACCCTCGCGGCGCTCGAGGCGGTAAGCCGCCTGCGCGCGAGCCAGCAGCCGCTGCAGGCGGCGATCATCGCCGCCGCGAAGGAAAACCAGGGCAAGGCGATCGCCCTCCTGAACAAGGACGAGACGCCCCTGTGGCGCGACATGCGCGGACGACTGCTGGACCTCTCGAAGGCGAAATCGGCCCAGGTTGCGCAGAAGCGAACGGATATGTCCGCTTTCACCGCCACCGCGTTCTGGATGAGCGTGGGACTGGGACTGGCGGCCTTTCTGGCGGGCCTCGTGGTGATCTTTCGCCTGACGCGACACCTGACGGCCGAACTCGGCGGCGAGCCGCGCTACGCGGCCCGCGTCGCCGCGCGGATCGCGTCGGGCGACATCTCCGAGCCCGTGGCGCTTCGGCCGGGCGACCGGGCGAGCATGCTGCTCGCGATGCACACGATGCAGGAGTCGCTCGCGACGGTCCTGGCCGAAACCCAGGTCGTGGTCGACGCCTGCTCGAAGGGCGACTTCTCGAAGCGGGTGGATCTCGCGGGCAAGGCCGGATTCGCGCGCGAACTTGGCAACGGCATCAACCAGGTGGCCGATGCCACCCACGGGGCGGTCTCCGACGTCCAGCGCGTGCTCGGGGCGATCGCCCGCGGCGATTTGTCGCAAACGATGGATAAGGACTACGAGGGCGCCTTTGCCCGGCTCAAGGTGGACTGCAACGCGACCGTCGCAACACTCGGCGGCATCGTCTCGCAGCTGAGCGAGACGGTTTCCCGGGTCGGCGGCGGCCAACTCGACGCGCGCATCGACGTGGGCGCGATGTCCGGGTTCCAGAAGGAAATCGCCGGCGGCCTGAACGCGCTCGCCGAAACCGTGGAGAAGGCGCTTTCCGACATCGAGCGCGTGCTCGGCGCGCTTTCGCGGGGCGACCTCACGCAGCGAATCACCAACGACTACGCCGGGACCTTCGGGAGATTGAAGGACGACTCCAACCCGACGGTGGAGCAGTTGAGCGCAATCGTCACGCGGATCAAGGAGTCGGCGGAGCTGATCGAGACGGCCTCGCGGGAGATTTCCCAGGGCAACGCGGACCTGTCGCAGCGGACCGAGGAGCAGGCGAGTTCGCTCGAGGAGACGGCTTCCTCGATGGAGGAACTCACCGCGACGGTCAAGGAGAACGCGGAGAACGCGCGGCAAGCCAACCAGCTCGCGGCCGGTGCCTCCGAAGTGGCGGTCAGGGGCGGCGCGGTGGTGGGCGAGGTGGTAGCGACGATGAACGGGATATCGGCAGCGTCGAGGAAGATCGCCGACATCATCGGGGTGATCGACGGCATCGCCTTCCAGACCAATATTCTCGCGCTCAACGCAGCGGTGGAAGCGGCGCGTGCGGGCGAGCAGGGGCGCGGCTTCGCGGTGGTGGCGAGCGAGGTGCGCAACCTCGCGCAGCGCAGTGCCGCGGCGGCCAAGGAGATCAAGGCGCTCATCGAGGATTCCGTGGGCAAGGTGGACGCGGGCTCGAAGCTGGTGGACGAGGCCGGTCGCACCATGGGCGAGATCGTCACGAGCGTGAAGCGGGTGACGGACATCATGGCCGAGATCACGATGGCCTCCCAGGAACAGTCGGGCGGGATCGAGCAGGTGAACACCGCGATCACGCAGATGGACGAGGTGACGCAGCAGAACGCGGCGCTGGTGGAGGAAGCGGCGGCTGCCGCGGAATCCATGCAGGAGCAGGCCCAGGGCCTGGTCGCGGCCGTCGCCACCTTCCGGCTGGAGCAGGGCGCGCAGGCCCCGGCGAACCCGCGCATGGCGAAGGTGACCCCGCTGCCAGCCAAGGCGGAGCGCTCCGGGTTCAAGCCCGAGGCGCCATCGGGTCGCAAGCCGCTACCTAGAACGAAAGCCGTCGGCACCCACGACGAGTGGCAGGAGTTCTAGCGGCCATTGCGGCCGCAGCAGGTGTTTTCAACCACAACCCAGCAACCGAGGAGACATGACATGTTCAGGAAAATGATGATCGCGGCCGTCGTGGCCGCCCTGCCGATGACCACCGTGCTCGCGCAGGAATCCCGCGCGACCCGGGGGGACGCCGAAAAGATGGTCAAGAAGGGCGTCGAGCTGCTCAAGTCCGGCGGCAAGGACAAGGCCGTGAACGAATTCACCGCTCCCAGCAAGTCCTACGTCGACCGCGACCTCTATCTCGTGATCTACGACCTCGAGGGCAATTGCGTCGCCCACGGCCAGAACCCCAAGCAGGTGGGCAAGAAGCTCATCGCGCTCAAGGACCCGGACGGCAAGCCCTTCGTGCAGGAGCGCGTGGACCTCGCCAAGGCGAAAGGCACGTTCTGGCAGGACTACAAGTTCACCGACCCGCTCTCGAAGAAAGTGCTGCCCAAGCAGATGTACTGCGAACGCGTGACCGACGTGATCGTCTGCGGCGGCGTCTACAAGGACGGCGCCTGAGGAATCGGGGCCACGCGACCTAAGGAGACAAGCGGTGAAGATCATCGACCGACTGCCCTTCCGGGCGAAGGTATTTCTCGCCCCGGCGTTCGCGCTGGCCCTGTTTCTCGCTTTCGGCGCCCTGTGCGCCTGGATGCTCAAGGCCCAGGAGCGGCGCATCGACGTCGATCTCGCCGGGCAGCTCGAAATCCTGCAGGCGGTGCAGGAAGGCGAGCTCAAGATGGCGGAGGCGCACAGCACGCTCTACCGGGCGCTGTCCGCCGTGCGCACGAACGCGAAGCAGGAAGTGCTCGACGGCATTCTCAAGTCGCGCAAGGCTCTCGCGGCCGAAGGGCAGGCGCTCATCGCCGGCCTCATCGACCGGAAGGGGCTCGACGCCAAGTCCCGGGAGCTGCTCGCGGCGGCCGCGAAAGCGGTCGAGGCCTACGACAAGTCCGCGAAGGACGCGGTCGACGGCATCGAGGTCGACGTGAACATGGCCGCGATGATGATGCAGGCGGCCGACGACGGTTTCCTCGCGCTCGGCACGACGCTGGGCGCTTTCAGCGGCGAACAGAAGCGGCTGGCCGAGGAGGCGCGCCGCGCGATCGGCACGGCGCAGGATCGCACGCTGCTCGCACTTGCCATCGCGCTCGCCGTCGCGATCGTCCTCACGATAATTTTCGGCTGGCTCGTGAAGGAGAGCATCCTGCGCCAGCTCGACGCGGCGGTGGGGCTCGCCGAGCGCGTGGCGGCAGGCAATCTCGACGCCGCCGTGCCCGAGCATGGCAGGGACGAAGTCGGGCGCCTGCTCGAGGCGATGGCGGGCGTCGCGGCGACCCTCACCCGGTTCGTTGCGGCACAGGCCGAAATGGCGCGCCAACACGAGGAAGGCAACATCGGGCACGCGATGCCCGCGGATGAATTCGGTTCCGCCTACCGCGCCATGGCGGAATCCATGAACGCGCTGGTGGGCTCGCACATCGCGGTGAGTGCGCGGGTGGTGGAAGTGGTGGGGCGTTACGCGGCGGGGGACCTGTCGGTGGACATGGACCGGCTGCCGGGCGAGAAGGCGAGGATCACCGAGGCGGTGGACGGCGTGAAGGCGAGCCTCACGGCGGTCAACGGCCAGATCGAGGCGCTGGTGGAAGCGGCCGCCCGCGGCGACTTCACGGTGCGCGGAGACGAAGCGAAATTCGAGCACGACTTCCGGCGGATGGTGGCGGGACTCAACCGCCTCATGCAGACCTCGCAGACGGGGCTGGACGAAGTGGCCCGCGTGCTGGGCGCGCTCGCCCACGGCGACCTCACGCAGAAGATCACGAACGACTACGCCGGCACCTTCGGGAGATTGAAGGACGACTCCAACCTGACGGTGGAGCAGTTGAGCGCAATCGTCACGCGGATCAAGGAGTCGGCGGAGCTGATCGAGACGGCCTCGCGGGAGATCTCCCAGGGCAACGCGGATCTCTCGCAGCGGACCGAGGAGCAGGCGAGTTCGCTCGAGGAGACGGCTTCCTCGATGGAGGAACTCACCGCGACGGTCAAGCAGAACGCGGAGAACGCGCGGCAAGCCAACCAGCTCGCGGCCGGTGCCTCGGACGTGGCGGTCAAGGGCGGCGCGGTGGTGGGCGAGGTGGTAGCGACGATGAACGGGATATCGGCAGCGTCGAGGAAGATCGCCGACATCATCGGGGTGATCGACGGGATCGCCTTCCAGACGAACATCCTTGCGCTCAACGCCGCGGTGGAAGCCGCGCGTGCGGGCGAGCAGGGGCGCGGCTTCGCGGTGGTGGCGAGCGAGGTGCGCAACCTCGCGCAGCGCAGTGCCGCGGCGGCCAAGGAGATCAAGGCGCTCATCGAGGATTCCGTGGGCAAGGTGGACGCGGGCTCGAAGCTGGTGGACGAGGCCGGCCGCACCATGGGCGAGATCGTCACGAGCGTGAAGCGGGTGACGGACATCATGGCCGAGATCACGGCGGCCTCCCAGGAGCAGTCGAGCGGGATCGAGCAGGTGAACACCGCGATCACGCAGATGGACGAGGTGACGCAGCAGAACGCGGCGCTGGTGGAGGAGGCGGCGGCTGCCGCGGAATCCATGCAGGAGCAGGCCCAGGGCCTGGTCGCGGCCGTGGCCACCTTCCGGCTCGCGCACGGCGCACAGGCCGTGTCGTCCGGACCCCTGGTGGAGCGTCGCAACCCGGCGACCCGCCCGGCAAACGTCTCGCGGCTGCCGGCGAAGGCCGACCGCGCGGTGCGCGGGCAGGCGGCAGGGGTGCGCAAGCCCGCGCCAAGGGCCCGGGCCATCGGAACCGACGACGAATGGCAGGAGTTCTAGGATGAAGCATCTCGCGAAACGATTCGGCGTCCATCGTGTTGCGGGGCGCCTCACGCTGGGCTTCACGTGCATCGTCGCCATCACGCTCGCGATGATCCTGCTGGCCGCCCACAACCTGCAGCGCATCTCGGGCCTCAACGCCGAGATCGTCCTGCAGGGCGAGAAGGCGCGCACCGCGCAGTCGTGGAATGCGCTGGTGCGCAACAACCTCGACCGCGCCATGATCGCCACGCGCCTGGACGCCGCAGCGGGCGGCGACCAGGCCGTGCAGGGTCGCCTCGCGCCCGCCGTGGGCGCGATCAACGAAAGCATCGGGGCTTCGCAGGGACCCGTCGCGGATCTCCAGAAGCAGCTCGATGCGATGGCCGCCGACGAGCGGGAGCGCAGCCTGGCCGATGCCGTGCGCTCTCATCGCGAGGCCTTCGTGAAGCTGCGCGCCGTGATCCGCGACGACATCCTCATGGGCGAGCCGGCGGCGCGCCTCGACGCCGAACTCGTGCCGAAGGCGGCCGCGATGCTCAAGGCGCTGGACGACCTGGTCGGCTACATCGAACAGCGCAGCCGGGAGTCGAGCCAGGCGCTCGACGCGGTGGTGCGGGAGGCGATCGCGTGGCTGCTCGGTCTCGGCCTGCTCGCGATTGCGGCGTGCGTGGTGATCGCGCGGCTCACGATCCGCAGCATCACGAAACCGGTCGCCGAGGCGGTGGCCATGGCCGAGGGCGTGGCCCTGGGAGACCTGAACCGGTCCTCTCGCCACGCTGCGGCGGACGAGTTCGGGCAGCTGATCGACGCGATGCGCTCCATGCAGTCGCGCCTGCGGGACTTCGTGGGCGAGCAGGAAAGGCTCGCCACGAGCCACGGGGCCGGCGAGGTGAGCGTGCGCATGGATGCGGAGCGCTTCCCCGGCGCGTTCGGCGACATGGGCGCGAAGTTGAATGCCCTGGTCGACGGGCACGTGAGCGTCCAGCAGGAGGTGCTGGAAATCATCGGGCAGTACGCGAAGGGCGACTTCCGCGCCGATCTCCCGGCGCTTCCGGGCGAGCGCGCCGCGGTGAAGGCGGCGCTGGACGCGGTGAAATCGAACCTGCAGGGCGTGAACACGGATCTCATGCGCCTGGTGGCGGCGGCGGGGCGCGGGGAGTTCTCCGCCCGCGGCGAAGCCGGTCGCTACGAGCACACGTTCCGGGACATGGTCGAGGGCGTGAACCGGCTGATGGCGGTGAACGAGAGTTCGCTCGCCGACCTGGGCGGGGTGCTCTCGGCGCTTTCGCAGGGCGACCTCACGCAGAAGATCACGAACGACTACGCCGGGACCTTCGGGAGATTGAAGGACGACGCCAACGCGACGGTGAGCCAGTTGACCGGGATCGTGGGGCGCATCCAGGAGTCGGCGGAGCTGATCGAGACGGCCTCGCGGGAGATCTCCCAGGGCAACGCGGACCTGTCGCAGCGGACCGAGGAGCAGGCGAGCTCGCTCGAGGAGACGGCTTCCCTCGATGGAGGAACTCACCGCGACGGTCAAGGAGAACGCGGAGAACGCGCGGCAAGCCAACCAGCTCGCAGCCGGTGCCTCCGACGTGGCGGTCAGGGGCGGCGCGGTGGTGGGCGAGGTGGTAGCGACGATGAACGGGATATCAGCGTCGAGGAAGATCGCCGACATCATCGGGGTGATCGACGGGATCGCCTTCCAGACCAATATTCTCGCGCTCAACGCCGCGGTGGAAGCCGCGCGTGCGGGCGAGCAGGGGCGCGGCTTCGCGGTGGTGGCGAGCGAGGTGCGCAACCTCGCGCAGCGCAGTGCCGCGGCGGCCAAGGAGGTCAAGGCCGCCGGCCGCACCATGGGCGAGATCGTCACGAGCGTGAAGCGGGTGACGGACATCATAGCCGAGATCACGGCCGCTTCCCAGGAACAGTCGGGCGGGATCGAGCAGGTGAACACCGCGATCACGCAGATGGACGAGGTGACGCAGCAGAACGCGGCGCTGGTGGAGGAAGCGGCGGCTGCCGCGGAATCCATGCAGGAGCAGGCCCAGGGCCTGGTCGCGGCCGTGGCCACCTTCCGCATCGCCGCAGGCACCGTCGCGGACCAGAACGCCCGCCGGCGCGCGGCGTGAGGTGAGGGCCTTGCAGGCGGCAACGCCCGCGCGGGCGCGGGAGTTCGACTTCACCGACCGGGACTTCGAGCGGGCGCGCAGGCTCATCCACGAACATGCCGGGATATCGCTGTCCCCCCGCCAAGCGCGACCTGGTCTACAGCCGGTTGGTCCGCCGCCTGCGCGCCCACGACCTCGCGAGCTTCGACGCCTACCTCGACCGGGTGGAGCAGGGCGATGGGCAGGAGTGGCAGGCCTTCACCAACGCGCTCACCACCAACCTCACGGCCTTCTTCCGCGAAACGCACCACTTTCCCCTGCTCGCCGCGCACCTGCTGCGCAGCGGCGCACCGCGTTCGCAGACGGTTTGGTGCACCGCATCTTCCACCGGCGAGGAAGCCTATTCGATCGCCATGACCGCGGTGGAGGCCTTCGGAAGCTTCACGCCCCCGGTGCGCATCCTCGCGACCGACGTGGACACGGGCGTGCTCGAAACCGCGCGGGAAGGGGTGTACCCGGCGGACCGCGTGGAGCAGCTCGACCCCGCGCGCCTCAGGCGCTTCTTCCTGCGCGGTTCCGGCGCCCGGGCGGGGCAGGTCCGCGTGCGCGAGGACCTGCGCAGCCTCGTGAGCTTCCGGCGCGTGAACCTCCTCGAGCAATCCTGGCCCGTGCGCGGGCCCCTGACGCGGTCTTCTGCCGCAACGTGATGATCTACTTCGACAAGCCCACGCAACTCGGGGTCGTGGAGCGCTTCGCGCCCCTGCTCGCCGCCGACGGGCTCCTCTTCGCGGGCCATTCGGAGAGCCTGCACCACGCCGCGCACGTCTTCCGGCTGCGCGGCAAGACGGTCTACGGGCTCGCCGCGCGAGGCGGTGCGGCGTGAATTCCGACGCGCGGCAGGTGCTGGGCGCGGGCCGCCCGGAGGCGGGCGAGCTCGCGACATCCCCGGCGCCGGAGTGCTTCGCGCGCAACGTCTATTTCGACCGCAAGCACGAGTCCGAGGCCGCGAAGCTCCTGCCCGGCGAGTACTTCGTGTCGACCCGCCCGATGGTGCTGGTCACGGTGCTCGGCTCCTGCGTGGCGGCGTGCATCCGCGACACCCGGCTGGGAATCGGCGGCATGAACCACTTCATGCTGCCGGACACGGAATCCGAGGACCTCGCGAAAGGGGGCGCGCGCTACGGCACCTACGCGATGGAGGTACTCGTGAACCACCTGCTCAAGCTTGGCGCGCGGCGCGAGCACCTCGAGGCGAAGGTCTTCGGCGGCGGCAACGTCCTGCCCGGGCTCACCCAGGCCAACGTCGGCCACAAGAACAGCGCCTTCGTCGTGCACTACCTGCAGCGCGAGCGCGTCCGGATCGCCGCGCGGGACCTGGCCGATCTCCATCCCCGCAAGGTCTACTACTTTCCCGCGACCGGGCGCGCGCTCATCAAGCGGCTGCGCACGCTGCACAACGACACCGTGCTCGCCCGCGAGATCGAATACCGGCGCCGCCTGGCGCAGGAGCCGGCCGTCGGCGACATCGAGCTGTTCACCTGAGAGGGCGACACCCATGCAAGCGCAGCCCGTCCCGCGCGCCGCCACCGGGCGCATCAAGGTCCTGATCGTCGACGATTCGGCCCTCATCCGCAGCCTCCTCACGGAGATCGTGAACCGGCAGCCCGACATGACGGCGGTCGGGGCCGCGCCCGACCCCTATGCGGCCCGCGAGATGATCCGCAGCCTCGATCCCGACGTGGTCACCCTCGACGTCGAGATGCCGCGCATGGACGGGATCGATTTCCTCGAGAAGCTCATGCGGCTGCGGCCGACGCCGACGGTGATGGTCTCCACGATGACGCAGCAGGGCGCCGAGGTGACGCTGCGCGCGCTCGAGCTGGGCGCGGTGGACTTCGTCGCCAAGCCCCGCATCGACATCGCCCGGGGCATGGAGGCGAGTGCGGCGGAGATCGTGGACAAGATCCGCCTCGCCGCCGGCGCAAAGGTCCGGCGGGCCGCGCCGCCGGGTGCGGCCATGCAGCCGCTGGCCGCCGTCGCTTCGCGGGCCAGCACCGAGAAGCTCCTGATCGTGGGCGCCTCGACGGGCGGAACCGAGGCGATCAAGGAAGTCCTCCTGCCCATGCCGCCGGACGCCCCCGGCATCCTCATCACCCAGCACATGCCGGCGGGCTTCACGCGCAGCTTCGCGCAGCGCCTCGACGGCCTGTGCCGCATCCGCGTGAAGGAGGCCGAGGACGGCGAGCGCATCCTCCCCGGCCACGCCTACATCGCTCCGGGAGACCGCCACCTGCTGGTGCGGCGCAGCGGCGCGAACTACATGACGGCGCTCTCCGACGCCGCCCCCGTGAACCGGCACCGCCCCTCGGTGGAGGTCCTCTTCCGCTCCGCCGCCCAGGCCGTGGGAGCGAACGCCATCGGCATCATGCTCACCGGCATGGGCAAGGACGGCGCGGCGGCCATGCTCGAGATGAAGCAGGCCGGCGCCTGGAACCTCGCCCAGGACGAGGCCTCGTGCGTGGTCTTCGGCATGCCGCGCGAGGCCATCGCCGCGGGGGCGGTGGACGAAATCCTGCCGGTGTCGCGCATCGCCGCCGCGACGCTCGAGCGGCTCGCCGCCGGCGAGCGCCAGCGCACGCGCGTGTAAAGAAGGACGCCGGTCTCGTGTATCTCGCGCGCCAACCCATCGTCGACGTCCACCGCCGGATCGCGGGCTACGAGCTGCTGTTCCGCACCGGCGGCGAGGCGATCGCCGATGGCGGCCGGGCGACGGCGAGTGTTGCCGCTTCCGCCTTCGCCGATCCGGCCTTCGCGGACCTCCTGGGCCGCCACCGCGGGTTCATCAACGTCGACACCGCGTTCCTCGAAAGCGACCTGGTGGAGTTCCTGCCGCCGCAGCGGATCGTGCTCGAGATCCTGGAGACGACGTGCTTCACCCCGGCCGTCGTGGCGCGGTGCGGGGAGTTGAAAGCGAAGGGTTACCGGCTCGCCAGCGACGACTACCGGGGCGATCACGCGGCGATCGCGCCGGCGCTCGCGCTCCTGGACATCGTCAAGGTGGACCTGCCCTTCCTCGGGGGCCGCGATCCGGGCGCGATCGCGCGGAGCCTTCCCGGCATGGCCATGCTCGCCGAAAAGGTGGAAACCGAGGCGCAGTTCCTGCAGTGCCGCGACGCGGGGTACGTCCTTTTCCAGGGCTACCATTTCGCGCGGCCCGCGGTCCTCGGGCGCACGGGCGGCGACACCTCCCGGGCAGCCGCCCTGGCCCCGCTCTCCGTGCTGGAGCAGGACGGGGAGGACCCCGAGGTGGAGGACGCGATCAAGCGCCACCCGGCGCTGGTCGTGGGCTTGCTGCGCCAGGTGAACGCCGCCGCGACGGGGCTCGCGAAGCCGATCGATTCCCTGCGCCAGGCGCAGCTGCACCTGGGCCGCCGACAAGTGCGCCTGTGGCTGCTCCTGCTCGTCTACCTGGGCGCCGAAGGCGGCGACCCGGTGGACAACCCCCTGGTGCAGATGGCGGCGGTGCGCGCGAAGACGATGGAGTGCCTTGCCCGCCGCCTCGGCTGTTCGGGTGAACGGGCGTTCCTCGCCGGCATGGTCTCGCTCTTCGACGTTGCCGTCGGGTTGCCGATGGACGACATCGTCGGGCGGCTTTCCCTGGACGCGGAGATCGCGCGTGCGCTCCTGGCGGGCGAGGGCGCGCTGGGAAGCCTGTTGCGGCTCGCGCGCGCCACGGAAGCGGACGACGGCCCGGGCGTGTCCCGTGCCCTCGCGGAGTTGCCGGGCCTCGCGCCGGAACACCTGCTCGAGGCGACGGACGCGGCGCTGCGCTGGGCCGGCGCGATGGCCTAGGGCCCGTCCCGGCCCGGTGCGATGGGCCGGGGTTCCTCCCCGGCCCGGTGTGACGGGTGCGCTGCATCGCTGATCCAGTGCCCGAATTGGAGGCCTTTGGCGGGCCTATTCCCCGGCTTTCGGGGGGGAGCGGGGGCAAATAATCGCCCCACGATCCCCGAAACCCCGCCATGGCCGACGAAAACAAGGAAGACCGAAGCCTGCCCGCATCGCCTCGACGCCTGGAGAAGGCGCGCGAGGAAGGGCAGGTTGCGCGTTCCCGCGAGCTGGGTGCGGCCGCGGTGACCGCCGCCGCCATCGGCGGGCTGTGGCTCGCGGGTCCGTCGGTCATGGCCTCGGGCGCCTCGCTCCTCAGGTCCGGGCTCGCCTTCGACCGCGGCGCCGCCATGACGACGGAACGCGCGCTCACCCGGTTCGGGGACCTCTCGTTCGCCGCCGCGGTCAGTTTTTCGCCATTGCTGCTCGTGCTCGCCGGCGCAGCGCTCCTCGCCGCGATCGCGCTGGGGGGCTGGAACTTCACCACCAAGCCGCTCGTGCCCAACTTCACGCGCCTGAGCCCGCTGGCGGGCATCGGGCGCATGTTCTCGAGCGAAGCCCTGATCGAGCTCGCCAAGGCCACCCTGAAGGCGCTGGCCCTCGCCGCGGCCGCCGCCTGGATCATCGTCTTCAGCATTCCCGAACTTGCCGCCACGGCCACGGCCGGCAACGCCGGCTTCGCGCTGGCCGGGCAGGTGCTCATCGAGGGCTCGGCGATACTGCTCGCCGTCCTCGCGATACTCGCCGCGATCGACGTGCCGGTGGCGATCTTCCGGCACGGCAAGCGCCTGCGCATGACGCCGGTCGAGATGAAGCAGG
This sequence comes from Betaproteobacteria bacterium, assembly GCA_016708825.1. Taxonomy (GTDB): domain Bacteria; phylum Pseudomonadota; class Gammaproteobacteria; order Burkholderiales; family Usitatibacteraceae; genus FEB-7. Next base: position 273,235 of record JADJEZ010000003.1, read on the forward strand.
AAATGAAGGAACTCGAGGGCGACCCGCACGTGAAGGCGCGCATCCGCGGCCTGCAGCGCGCCATGGCGCGCCGCCGCATGATGGCCGCGGTGCCCACGGCCACGGTGGTCGTCACCAACCCCACGCACTACGCCGTGGCCATCGAGTGGCGCGAAGGGCTGCGCACGCCGCGCGTCGTCGCCAAGGGCGCCGGTCTCGTCGCCGAGCGCATCCGCGAGATCGCGCGTGCCTCGGGTGTCGCGCTCCTCGAGGCGCCGGCGCTCGCCCGCGCCCTGAACCGCCACGTCGAGATCGGCGGCGAGGTGCCGCCCGCGCTCTACCAGGCGGTCGCGCAGGTCCTCGCCTGGGTGTTCCAGGTGAAGGCCGCCACGGGGCGCGGCCCCGCGCCGCCGCCGCCCGGCGACGTCGCCGTCCCCGCGGGACTTGATCCCGCGGCCGGAGCTGCCCCATGAGCACCGTCGCGGCGCCGGGCGCGGGGCGTCCCTGGCTCTCGCTCGCCACGCCGTTCGTCATCGTGATGATCCTCGCGATGATGATCCTGCCGCTGCCGCGCTTCCTGCTCGACCTCCTCTTCACCTTCAACATCGCGCTCGCGATGGTGGTGCTGCTCGCGAGCCTGAACACCACGCGCCCGCTGGAATTCGCCGCCTTCCCGACGCTGCTCCTGATCACCACGCTCCTGAGGCTCTCGCTCAACGTGGCCTCGACGCGGGTGGTGCTGGTCAACGGTCACACCGGCCCCGACGCCGCGGGCAAGGTGATCGAGGCCTTCGGGCACTTCCTCGTGGGCGGCAACTTCGCCGTGGGCTTCGTGGTGTTCACCATCCTCACGGTCATCAATTTCGTCGTGATCACCAAGGGCGCGGGCCGCATCGCGGAAGTGAGCGCGCGGTTCGCCCTCGACGCCATGCCCGGCAAGCAGATGGCGATCGACGCCGACCTGAACGCGGGCCTCATCGGGGAGGCCGAGGCGCGCCGGCCGCACGGAAGTCGGCCAGGAGGCCGAGTTCTACGGCGCCATGGACGGCGCCTCGAAGTTCGTGCGCGGCGACGCCGTCGCCGGGATCCTGATCCTCGTCGTGAACATCGTCGGCGGCCTCGCGATCGGCATCTTCGAGCACAAGCTCTCCTTCTCCCAGGCCGCCTCGAACTACGTGCTGCTCGCCATCGGCGACGGCCTCGTCGCCCAGGTGCCCGCCCTCATCATCTCCACGGCCGCCGGCCTCGTGGTGAGCCGCGTGGGCTCGGAGCAGAACATCGGCAGCCAGATCGTCTCGCAGCTCTTCGGCTCGCCGCAGGCGCTCGGCATCACCGCGCTCGTGCTCGCGATCCTGGGGCTCATCCCCGGCATGCCGCACGTCGCCTTCCTGAGCTTCGCGGCCATCGCGGGGGGTGCGGCGCGCTGGATCGCGCAGGACCGCCGCGAGAAGGTCGCGGCCCCGCCCGTCGCCGCACCTGCGAGCGCCGCGGAAGCGAACGAGGCCTCCTGGGACGACGTGGCACCGCTCGACGCCCTCGGGCTCGAAGTCGGCTTCCGCCTGGTGCCGCTCGTCGACCGCGCGCAGGACGCGGAGCTGCTCAAGCGCGTGAAGGCGATCCGCAAGCGATTCGCCCAGGACGTGGGCTTCCTGCCGCCTCCCGTGCACATCCGCGACAACCTCGAGCTGCGGCCCGGCGCCTATCGCATCACGCTGCGGGGTGTCCCGGTGGGCGAAGGCGAGCTCCAGCCCGGCCACTTCCTCGCGATCAACCCGGGGCGCGCCATCGGCACGCTCGCCGGCGCCCCCACCCGCGACCCCGCCTTCGGCCTGCCCGCGACCTGGATCGACGGGGCCGCCCGCGAAGGCGCGCAGCAGCAGGGCTTCACCGTCGTCGACTGCGCGAGTGTCGCCGCGACGCACTTCAGCCACGTCCTGCAGGCCCACGCCGCGCGGCTGCTCGGCCGCCAGGAAACCCAGGGGCTCATCGACCACCTCGCGAAGACCTCGCCGAAGCTGGTCGAGGACCTGGTGCCCAAGCTCCTCACCCTCTCGACCGTGCAGCGGGTGCTGCAGAACCTGCTGGAGGACGGCATTCCGGTGCGCGACCTGCGCACCATCCTGGAGACGCTCGCCGAGTACGCGCCGCGCACCCAGGAGGCGGGAGAACTCACCGCGCTGGTGCGCGTGGCCCTGGGGCCCGCGATCGTCCAGCACGTCTTCGGCGCGGCGCCCGAGATCGGGGTGCTGGTGCTCGAACCCGACCTCGAGCGCGTGCTGCTGCAATCGTCCGCGTCGGCCGAGTCGGCCCTCGAGCCGGGGCTCGCCGACGGCATCGCGCGGCAGGCCGCCGAGGCCGCCTCGCGCCGCGAGGCGCTGGGCGAGCCCGCGGCCCTGGTCGTGCCCGACCGGCTTCGCCCGACGCTCGCGCGCCTGCTCAAGCGCGCCGCCCCGCACCTGAAGGTCCTCGGCCATGCCGAGATCCCCGATTCCAAGACTCTCCGCGTTCACGCGGTCATCGGAGCGCGTCCATGAACCTGCGCAAATTCGTCGCCCCCACGTCCCACGCCGCGCTGAAGCTGCTGCGCTGTGCGCTCGGTCCCGAAGCGGTGGTGCTGTCCACGCGGCAGGTGGGCGGCCAGTGCGAGATCCTCGCGCTTCCCGGCGACGAGGCGAGCCGCCTCGCGACCGCGGCGCCGGCCCAGCCCCCCGCGGGCGCCAATCCGCGCAGGGCCGCGAACGCGCCCAGGCCGCAGCCCCTGCAGGACTGGGCCGCGGGCCGCGATGCCACCCGGGCGCCTGCGCCTGGCGAGGGCGCCGCGACCGCGTGGGTCGACGCCCGGCCGTCCCGGCCGCCGCAACCCGCCGAATCGCCGCGACCCGGGCCGGTGCCCGGCCCGGTGCAGGCGCCGAAGCCGGCGAGCGCCCAGGTCCCGGTGGCGAAGCCTGCCCGGGAGGCCGAAGCCCCCGCGCCCCTGATGGCGGAACTGCGGCGCCTGCGGGAACTCGTCGAATCCCAGGGCGGCGCGCTCACCTGGCTGCAGGCGGGCCATGGCCGGCCGCTGCGCGCCGACCTGATGCGCGAACTCCTCGGCGCCGGTTTCAGCGCATGGTTCGCGCGGGAAGTGACGGGGCGCCTGCCCGACGACTACGCGGCCGAGCGCGCCCGCGCGTGGCTTCGCGAGGCGATCGCGAAGAACCTGCGCTGCGCGCCCGGCCCCGAATCGCTCCTGGAAGCCGGCGGCGTCTTCGCGCTCGTCGGGCCCACGGGCGTGGGCAAGACCACCACCACCGCGAAGCTCGCCGCGCGTTGCGTCGTGCGCCATGGCGCGCAGTCGCTCGGCCTCATTTCCACCGACACCTACCGGATCGGCGCCCAGGACCAGTTGCGCATCTACGGGCGGATCCTCGGCGTGCCGGTGCAGGTCTGCCACGACGCCGAAAGCCTGAAGAGCGCGCTCGCCGCGCTGGCCGGCAAGCGGGTCGTCCTCATAGACACCGTCGGCATGGGCCAGCGCGATCCGCGCGTGGGCGAGCAGGCGGGAGTCCTCGATGCCTGCGGCGCGCGGCGCGTGCTGCTTCTCAACGCGGCCGCGCAGGCCGACTCCCTCGACGAGGTGGCGCAGGCCTACGGCGCGCGTTCCTGCGCGGGTGCGGCGCTCACCAAGGTCGACGAGGCGGTGACCCTGGGCGGCGTGCTCGACGTGGCGATCCGCCACCGGGCGGAGCTGCAGTTCATCACCACCGGGCAGCGCGTGCCCGAGGACCTGCACGGCGCCGCCGGCGCGTTTCTCGCGCACCGCGCGCTGCGCGTACCGCCGCGGGCCTGGGCCCCGCGCCCGGAGGAGTTCGGGCTGGTCGCGGCCGCCTCCCTCGCGGGTCTCGCCACGGGAGCGCCCCTTGCGCGCTGAATCCCGGGACGCGCACGGAACTTCCGCCACGGCGGTTGCCGACCAGGCGGTGGGCCTGCGGCGACTCTTCGAGCGCAAGGGCCTGCGCGTGCTGCCGGTAGTGGCCGCCGAAGGCGAGCGCCCCGGCGCGGCCGTCCTCGCGGTGGCGCGGGCCGTCAACGCCGCGGGCGGGCGCTGCCTCGTGATCGACGCCACGCGCGGCGAGGTTTCGCGCTCCCTCGGGCTCGCGGCCCGGTACGACCTGTGCCACGCGACCGCCGGCGATCGGCGCCTCTCCGACGTGGTACTGCAAGCCTCGCCGGGGCTTCGCGTGCTGCCCGCCTCCCGCGGGCTCGCGCAGCTCGCCGGATCGCCACGGCCCGGAGAGCGCCTCGCAAGCCTCGCCGATGCCCTGGGCCTTGCCGAGGACTGGATTCTCATCGCCGCCGACGCCGCCGGGGCGGAGGCCGGAGCGTCGCTCGCGGCCGGCGCGGAAATCGCCGTGGCCTGCCGGACCGGGGCCGCGGGACGCACGGCCGCCTACGCGCTCATGAAGCGCATGGCCCGCGACGGAGGTGCGGGCGGTTTCCGGCTCTTCGTCGGAACCCATGCCCGTGCCGAGCAGGCCGGCCGCGAGCTCGCGCGCGTGGCCGAGGATTTCCTCGGACTGCCCGCGGCCTTCGCCGCCGCGGTCCCGGGCGCGGACCCGGTGCACCTCGCCAACGAACTCGCGCACTGGCGTTGCGCGCCGCTGGCCCGGAACCGGCCCAGGAAACGAACTAGAGCGCCACGCGCAACCAGGAGCCCGCATGTACACCGCCACCGGATCTCCCGAACAGGGCCGCTTCGTCACCGATTTCGCGCCGCTCGGCGCCGCATGGCGCACCACCTCGTGGCGAAGCTGCCCTCGAGCGTGCAGGTCGACGACATCATCCAGGCCGGCATGATGGGCCTCATGGACGCGGCCAGCCGCTATGAGACCTCCCACGGGACGCAGTTCGAGACCTTCGCCACCCCGCGCATCCGCGGCGCGATGCTCGACGAATTGCGCGCGCGAACGACTGGATGCCCCGCGGCGTGCGCCGCGTGCAGAAGCGCATCCAGGGGGCCATGTCCGCCCTGGAGCAGCGCTTCGGGCGCGCGGCAACGGAGAGCGAGATCGCGCGCGAGCTGGGCGTGACGATCGAGGCCTACCACGAGATGCTCGGCGAGGCCCGCGGCGCCCAGCTCTTCTACTACGACGAGTTCTCCGACGACGAGGGCGGCGAATCCTACGCCGCCCGCACGATCGCGAGCGGGCCCGAGGACGATCCCCTGGCGAGGCTCGCCGACAAGCGCTTCCGCCAGTCGCTCATGGGCGCCATCGGGAAACTCCCGGAGCGGGAGAAGAACCTGATGGGCCTCTACTACGAGCGGGACCTGAACTTCCGCGAGATCGCCGCCGTCTTCGGGGTGACCGAGTCGCGCATCTGCCAGCTGCACAGCCAGGCCGTGGCGCGGCTGCGCGCCATGCTCGGCGAGTGGCAGGGCGAGGTCGCCGGCATCCGGAACTAGGGCGCGCGCGCCCGCGAGCAGCGCGTTCCCGTCCGCGATATCCTCTGTCCTTCGCCGCAATGCCCCCAGCCCGCCCCCTTCGCTTGGACGAGAACCGAAACGCCGCGAGCACCCCGCGCGAGAACGACGACGTCGCCAGCCGGCTCGCCCAGGTGCTCGAGGGCCTGGACCATCTCGAGGCGGGTCTCGTGCTCTACGGCGCGGACGACCGCGTGCTCTTCTGCAACCGGCGTTTCCGCGAGGTCTACCCGGCGGTGGCCGACCTGCTCGTGCCCGGCACCGACTACGCCGACATCGCCCGCGCCCACCATCGCCGCTGCCTCAAGGCAAGCTACCCGCTGGGCGAGGACGACTACGTGCGCTCGCGCGTCGAGCAGCACGCCCATCCCGACGAGGGCGACTCACGAATACCGGGACGAGAGCGGCAAGTGGCTGCTCGTCTCGGACCGCAGGACGGCCGACGGCTGCGTGATCGGCCTGCGGGTCGACATCACCGGGCGCAAGCTGGCCGAGCAGGCCCTGCGCGCGAGCGAGGAGCGCCACCAGCTCGCACTCGCCGCGGGCCGTCTCGTTGCCTGGGAATGGTCCGTGGGCGACGCGCGCATCGGCTGGGGCGAGAGGAACGAGCAGATCCGGGGGCCGCTTCCGCCCGGCGTGGCCGACTACCCCGATTTCCGCGACATGGTCCATCCCGTCGACCGCGAACGCTACCTCGCCACGGGCAGGCGAGCGTTCGAGGAGATCGGGCCCTACCACTGCGAGTTCCGGGTGGTGTGGCTCGACGCTTCCGTGCACACGATCAAGTCCCAGGGCGTGGTGCGGCGGGGCACTCCCGGGGAGCGCGACCGCATCTTCGGCATCTCCCAGGACATCACCGACCGCGTCGCCGCCGGAGAAGCCCTGCGCGAAAGCGAGGCGCGCTACCGCACGCTCCTCGAGACCACCACCGACGCGGTTCTCATGGTCGACGACACCGACACGATCCGCTATGCGAACGCGGCGGTGGAGGCGCTCTTCGGCTGGATGCCCGCGGAGCTCGTCGGCGGCGGGCTCGCGGTCCTGCAGCCCGAGCGGCTGCGCGAGGCGCACCGCGACGGCGTGCGGCGCGCGTTCTCCACCGGCGAGCGGCGCCAGAACTGGCGCGCCGTGGAGGCGACCGGCCTGCACCGCGACGGGCGCGAGTTTCCCATCGAGCTGTCCTTCAGCCTTACCCAGCTCGGCGGCCGGCGCTACCTCGTCGGGTTCGTGCGCGACATCGAGATCCGCAAGCGCGCCGAGCGGGAACTCCAGGAACTCAACGCCACGCTCGAGTCCCGCGTGCAGGAGCGCACCGCCGAGCTCTCCGCGGTCAACCGCGAGCTCGAGTCGTTTTCCTACACCGTGGCCCACGACCTGCGCGCGCCCCTGCGGGCGATCGACGGGTTCTCGCAGGTGCTCGAGGACGAACTCGCCTCCCGGCTCGCCCCGGAGGAGCGCGGCTTCCTCAAGCGCATCCGCGCCAACACCACCGTCATGGCGCAGATGATCGACGAACTGCTCGATTTCTCCCGCATCGGCCGCACGGAGCTGAGCCTGCGCCCGGTGGATCTCGACGGGCTCGCGCGCCTGGTGGCCGGCGAGATCTCGCCCGACTACGCGAATGCGACGGTGGCTTTCGCTGACCTGCCCGTGGTCGACGCCGACCCGACGCTCATGCGGCTGGTGTTCGTGAACCTGATGGACAACGCGCTCAAGTTCTCCGCGCGCGTGGCGGAGCCGCGGGTGCGCGTGGAGGCAACCACCGCGCCGGGCCAGATCGTGGTGAGCATTACCGACAACGGAGTCGGCTTCGATCCCCAGTACTCCTCGAAGCTTTTCGGCGTCTTCCAGCGCCTGCATTCCCGCGAGGAGTTCGAAGGAACGGGCATCGGGCTCGCCACGGTAGCGCGCATCGTGACCCGCCACGGCGGGCGCATCTGGGCCGATTCCCGTCCGGGCGAGGGCGCGAGCTTCCACTTCACCGTCCCCGTCCGGGGCGGGGAGGGCGGGCCGCGCGCAGAGGCCGCGGTGAAGGCGGGGCCATGAACGGGCCCGCAGGGCCGGCGTCGGTCGCCGCCCTCGAGCGGCGCGTGGCCGAACTCGAGGCGGGCATGGAGGAGCACGACGAGCTCGCCTTCACCCTTACCCACGACCTGCGCGCGCCGCTGCGGGCGATTGCCGGGTACACGCAGCTCATCACCCAGGAGGAGGGCGGGAAGCTCTCCGAGGAAGGCCAGCGCTGGCTGGAGGCGGTCGGCGCCGGGGCGTCGCGCATGGTACGGCTGGTCGACGGGCTCGCGCGCTTCTCGCGGCTCGCGCGGGCGGACTTCGCGTGCGCGCCCGTGGACATGTACCGGCTCGCATCGGAGGCCGCCGATGCGCTCGAGCGCTCGGGCACGGCCGGGCGGGCCGCCATCGACGTGGCCCCCCTGCCGCCGGTGATGGGCGACCCCGACCGCCTTCGCGAGGTCTGGGACGAGCTCCTCGCCAACGCCGTCAAGTTCAGCGCTACGGTTGAAACGCCGCGCGTGCGCGTCGCCATTCAGAAAGGCGAATCGGGACCGATATTCACGATTGAGGACAATGGAGCGGGATTCGACATGAAGCACGCGGGCAGGCTCTTCGGCATGTTCCAGCGGCTGCACCACCCGGCGGATTTCGACGGGACCGGGGTCGGACTCGCGATCGCGCGCCGCATCGTCCTGCGCCACGGCGGCAGCATCCGCGCCGAGGCGAATCCGGGCGCCGGCGCGCGGTTCTCGTTCGAGATTCCCGCGCGGTCCGGCGGGGTTGCGCAGGAGCGGCCGTGAGCGGAGAAAGGGACCCGCGCACGGTTGCAGACGTTACCGGTCACGGCGTGGAAGTGCTCGTCGTGACGGGGCATAATCGGCGCACTTTCGAGGAGTTGATGGCGATGGTCAGGGAAGAAGAGGTCGACGTCCTTCTCGTGGAGGACAACGCGAACGATGCCGAATTCGCCCTGCGCGCGCTGCGCAAGGCGACGGTGACGCCGCGCGTGCTGCACGTGGACGACGGCGCCCGCGCGCTCGACTACCTGTTCTGCCAGGGCGAGTTCGCGCAGCGTCCCCCGCACGCACGACCGAGCGTGGTGCTGCTCGATCTCAAGCTGCCCAAGATCGACGGCCTCGAGGTGCTGCGCCGGATCAAGGAAGATCCGCGCACCCGCGACATCCCGGTGGTCGTGCTCACGTCTTCCAAGGAGCCGCGAGACATCGAGGCCTGCTACCAGAACCGCGCCAACAGCTACGTGGTGAAGCCCGTGAACTTCGAGGCCTTCACGCGGGCGATGGGCGACCTTGCGCGCTACTGGATGGAGATCAACCAGGCGCCCATGCCCGGCTCCGGCAGCTAGCCCGGATCAGGCAGGCGGCCGCGCGGGACGCGCGGCGCGAAATCAACCGAGGTAGGACTGCGAGGGGTGCGTCGTGCCGCGCGAGCGCGCGAAGCCGTCCGCGCCGTAGGCCGCGCCGGAATCCTGCCGGCCCGTGAGGGCGTCGAGCCGTTGCTGCACGCGCGCCAGGCGCACGCGGATGAGCCGGCCGTTGCGCTCGTTGGCGCGCTGGGCGGCGATGCGCAAGGCGCGCACATCGGGCGAGGGGTCGCGGGACGCCGGAAGGGCCGCGAGCCGGTCGAGGCAGGCGGCCTTCGCGCGGGCGAGCGACTCGACCGCGTCGGGGTCGGTGCCGACGAGCGCCTGTTCCTCGGAGGCGAGCAGGCGAACCAACGCGGCGAGCAGTTCCTGCTCGCCACCCGCGAACGCGGGCAGGGCCGCGGCGCCCATTACTGGGTCTTGCGGCCGAGCAGGTCGGCCACGCTCGCGATGAGCGCGTCGGCCACCTTGCCCGTGTCGACGCGGAAGCTGCCGTTGGCGATCGCGGCCTTCACGGCCTCGACCTTCTGCGGGTCGAAGGCGGACCCGGCCTGGGACGCCTCGGCGAGTTCGCGGGAGGCTCCCGAGAGGCGCACGGAATCGCCGGCGGGCGCCTGCGCCTCGGGGCGTTTCCTTGCCGCGGCCTCGGGGCCGGCGGGCTCTGGGGACGGCATGTCCCCGGTTCGATGGATCTTCATGGTTGACTCCCCTGGTTGGGTTTGCTGCCGGCACGCCCTGCGGAAGGCAGGTGCGGGCGGGCCCTGACGACCTCATCGGCCGTCCGGGCGGAAACTTGAGGGCCGGATCGGGGGCGCATCAGAAGGCCCGGATCTCGACGACGCGCCCGGCCTTGGCCACGCCGGTGAGGATGCGCCCGGATTCGGTCTGCACCCGCACGCTCTGGCCTTCCTGGGCGGAGGCGAGGGCCTTGCCGTCGGCGGACACGGGAAAACCCCGTCCCCGCATAAAGGATGCGCACCAGGTCGCCCGAGGCCACGGCGTGCTGGACGCGCAGGTTCTGGGGCCGCAGGGCGCTGCCGGCGGGAGTGGCCCGGGCGAGGGTGCGGCCGACGGCCTGGCGCGGTTCGGTGAGCACCGACCCGGGCCCGGCGGTGAGTTCGATTTCGGCCTCGACCAGGTCCTCCTCGGCGATGACCTCGCCGGGGGAGAGGTTGCGCGCGGCGGCGAGGGCGCGGCCGTGGACGCGGATCACCACGGGCAGGAAAGCAGAGGCGGCGGCGCCGTCCACGCAGCGCACCCCGATGGCCGTGCGGCCCCAGAGGCGCGCGCCCGCCGGGATGAAAGGCTCGGCCTGCCGGCATCCGGCCAGGGCCGGCGGCAGGGGAGACTCCGGGAATTCGATCGTCACCCGCGTGCCGGCACTCGCCTCGCGCTCCAGGGTGAGGCGCACCGAGGTCTCGATGGCCGTGGGGGCCGCGCGGGCCGGGAGGCCGGAGGCGGTCCAGAGAAGTGCGGCGAGCAGCGCGCCGGCGAGCCGGAAAGGTCCTGCGTCTTTCATGGGGGTCCTCGTTCGATCCTCCCGCAGCGTACGCGCGCGAAACCGGCGCCAGCCGGGGAACAGACCCGCCAAACCCGGCCTATTCCGGCCATCGCCGGCGGCGCGGCTTTCGATAATGGGGCCCAACCTGCCGCGAAACCCCGCGGCCCGAGACCCCGGGAGGAAGCCATGATCGACCGCCTGAGCGAAACCCTGCAGTTCCAGGCCAGGGCCCTGGAGCTGCGCTCGGAACGCCAGTCCCTCATCGCCGCCAACATCGCGAACGCCGACACGCCCGGCTACAAGGCCGTGGACGCGGACTTCGCCGCGGCGCTGCGCCGGGCGACGGCGCCCGCGTCCCCGGGTACGAAGCCCGCGCAGGCGCGGCTCCTGAGCGCCGAAATCCACGAGCGGCCCGCCGCCCAGGCCGCCCGCGACGCCAATACGGTGGACATGGACGCCGAGCGCGCGCGCTTCGCGGAAAACGCCGTGCGCTACGAGGCCGCGTTGAAGACCCTGAACCACCAGGTGAAGGCGCTCCTTTCCGTGATAACGGGGTAATCGGCCATGTCCCTGAAAACCGTATTCGACATCGCCGCCACGGCCGCCACGGCCCAGACGACGCGACTCAATACCGTGGCCTCGAACCTCGCCAATGCCGACGCGGCCGCGGGCCCCGACGGGCGCGTCTTCCGCGCGAAGCAGGTCGTCTTCCAGGCGATCCCGCTCGCCCGCGCCGACGGCCCCCAGGGCGTCCGCGTGGCCTCCGTCATCGAGGACAACGCCACGCCGCGCCGCGTCCACGACCCGAAGCACCCCTTCGCCGACGAGGAGGGCTACGTGACGCTCGCCAACGTGAACGTGGTCGAGGAGATGGTGAACATGATCTCCGCCTCCCGGGCCTACCAGAACGCAGTCGAGGTGATGAACACCGCCAAGCAGTTGCAATTGAAGGCCCTCACCCTGGGCTCCTGAGGAAACGACCATGGCCATCTCCGCCGCCGACACCGTCAGCACCGCATTCGCCGCGACTTCCGCCGCGTCCGCCACCACCCGGGACAAGAGCGCGGAGGACCGCTTCCTCACGCTCCTGGTCACGCAGATGCGCAACCAGGACCCGCTCAATCCCCTCGACAACGCGCAGGTCACCTCGCAGCTCGCGCAACTGTCGACCGTGAGCGGCATCAACCAGCTGAACGAGACCATGGGCACGGTGCTCGCCTCGCTCTCCGCGCTGCAGCCCATCCAGGCCGCCGGCCTCGTGGGCAAGCCCGTGGCCGTGGAAGGCAACGCGATGGCGCTCGCCGAAGGCGCGGCCCGCGGCGGCTACTCCCTCGAGGAGCCGGCCACCGCGCTCACGATCACGGTGAGCGATGCGGCAGGCAAGCCCGTGCGCACGATCACGCTCGGCGCGCGCCAGCCCGGCATATCCACTTTCGAGTGGGACGGCAGGGACGACGCCGGTCGCGCGCTCGCCGACGGGGCCTACAGCTTCGCGGTCTCCGCGGTGAACGGCGCCAAGCCCGCCGCGGTCCGCTCGCTCGCGGTGGCCACGGTGCAGGGCGTGATCCCGGCCTCCGACGGCTTCGCCCTCAACCTGGGGCCGGCCGGCATCGTGCCCTTCTCGCGCATCGCCCAGATCCTCTGACCCCCTTTCCACGCAGCGCCCGCCACCCCAAGGAGTCCCCATGAGCTTCCAGCAAGGCCTTTCCGGCCTGAACGCCTCGGCCCGCAACCTCGACGTGATCGGCAACAACGTCGCCAACGCCAACACCGTCGGCTTCAAGGCCTCCTCGGCGCACTTCGCGGACGTCTACGCCAATTCCCTCGGGAGCGCGGGCGGCGCGATCGGCATCGGCACCACGGTCGCCGCGATCGTGCAGGGCTTCCAGCAGGGCAACATCACCTCGACCTCGAACCCGCTCGACCTGGCGATCAACGGCGAGGGCTTCTTCCGGCTTGCGAACAACGGCACCGTCACGTGGTCGCGCAACGGCCAGTTCCAGCTGGACAAGGACGGCTTCATCGTGAGCACCCAGGGCGCGCGCGCGACCGGCTACCCCGTGGGCGCCAACGGGCAGGTGATCGCCTCCTCCCCCGCCGACCTGCAACTGTCGCGCGCGGACATCGCGCCCGCGACGACCACCGCCGCCGCGGTGAACCTGAACCTCGACTCGCGCAAGGCCCCGCTCGCCGCCGCCTTCGACCCGACGGATCCGACGACCTTCCACAACGCCACTTCCCAGACGGTCTACGACAGCCTGGGCAACGCGCACACGCTCACCATGTACTTCACGAAGACCGCGGCCAATACCTGGAGCGTGCACGCGGCCAACGACGGCACGCTGATCGGCGCGGGGCCCGTGGGCACCATCGACTTCGACACGACCGGCGCCATCGCCGCGTCCACGGCGCTTCCCTTCGCCCTCTCCACGGCGGTCACGACGGGTGCCACCTCGCCGCTCGACTTCGACCTGGACTTCACCGGCAGCACGCAGTACGGCTCGGTCTTCGGCGTAAACGACTCACCCAGGACGGCTACGCCTCGGGCCGCCTCACCGGATTCGCGGTGACCTCCGACGGCACGGTGATGGGGCGCTACTCGAACGGCCAGTCGCGCGCCCAGGGCCAGTTGGTCCTCGGAAACTTCAACAACCCCCAGGGCCTGCAGCCGCTGGGCGGCAACCAGTGGGCCGAGACCGCGATCTCCGGGCAGCCCCAGGTGGGCGCGCCGGGCACGGCCACGCTGGGCCTGCTGCAGGCCGGCGCGGTGGAGGAGTCGAACGTCGACCTCACCGCCGAGCTGGTGGAGATGATCACCGCGCAGCGCATCTACCAGGCCAACGCGCAGACGATCAAGACGCAGGACTCCGTCCTGCAGACCCTCGTGAACCTCCGGTAACGCGCCATGGACCGGCTCATCTACACGGCGATGTCGGGCGCGAAGGCCGCGCTCACGCGCCAGGAGATGGCGGCCAACAACCTGGCCAACGTCTCCACGCCGGGGTTTCGCGCCGAGACGCGCGCCTTCATGACGGTGCCCGTCGCGGGCAGCACCACGCGCGCCCTGGTCGACGACCTCGCCACGGGGGCGGACTTCACGCCCGCGGCGATCCAGCGCACGGGCCGCGACCTGGACGTCGCGATCGAGGGGCGCGGCTGGCTCTCGGTCGAGGCCTCCGACGGCTCCGAAGCCTACACGCGCGCCGGCGCTCTCGTGGTCGACGCGAACGGCATCCTCACCACCTCGTCGGGCCGCCCGGTCCTGTCCGACGGCGGTCCCATCTCCGTTTCCCCCGACGCGCGGATCGCGGTCTCCCGCGACGGCACCGTGAGCGCGACACCGCCCGGCAAGGGCGGCACGCCCACGCCGGTGGCGCGCCTGAAGCTCGTGAACCCCGAGGAGCGCGACATCGTGCGCGGCGACGACGGGCTCTTTCGCCTGCGCGGCGGCGAGCCGGCCCTGCGCGACGACGCCGTGGTGCTCACGCCCGGCGCGCTCGAGGGATCGAACGTGAACCCCGTGGAAGCGCTGGTCGGCATGATCGCGCTCGCCCGCCAGTACGACCTGCAGATGAAGCTGCTCACCGGCGAGGAGCAGAACGCCCGCCAGGCCTCGCAACTCCTGAACGTCACCGCCTGAAGGACTCCGCCCCATGATCCGCTCCCTCTGGATTTCCAAGACCGGCCTCGACGCGCAGCAGACGCAGCTCGACGTCATCTCGAACAACCTCGCCAACGTCGGCACCAACGGCTTCAAGCGCGTGCGCGCCGTCTTCGAGGATCTCCTCTACCAGACCGTGCGCCAGCCCGGCGCGCCCGCCTCGCAGCAGACGACGGTGCCCGCCGGCGTGCAGGTGGGCACGGGCGTGCGCACCGTCTCCACGGTGAGGAACTTCAGCCAGGGCAACCTCACGCAGACCGGCAACCCGCTCGACCTCGCCATCAATGGCGGCGGCTTCCTGCAGGTGCAAATGCCCGACGGCGGCATCGCCTACACGCGCGACGGCTCGCTGCACCTGGACAGCCAGGGGCAGGTCGTCACCGCCAACGGCATGGCGCTCTCGCCCGCGATGTCGATTCCCGCCGGTGCCAAGGCCATCACCGTCGCCCCCGACGGCACGGTGAGCGTCACGCTCGCCGGTGCGGCGGCGCCGCAGCAGGTCGGGCAGATCCAGCTCGCGAACTTCGCCAATCCCGCGGGGCTGCTCGCCGTGGGCCAGAACCTCTTCGCCGAGACCGCCTCGTCGGGCACGCCGACCACCAACGCGCCGGGCACCAACGGCGTGGGCGTCCTGAACCAGGGCTACGCCGAGACCTCGAACGTGAACGTGGTCGAGGAACTCGTGAACATGATCCAGACGCAGCGCGCCTTCGAAATCAACTCGAAGGCCGTGCAGACTTCCGACCAGATGCTCCAGCGGCTCGCGCAGTTGTGAGAAAAAGCCGCCTCCCGGCGCTCGCCGCGACCCTCCTGTGCGCGGGATGCGCGCACCTGGGCCACGTGGAATTCCCGCCCGCTCCCGCGCCGGCGGCATACGCGGCCCCGCCCGCGGCCCCGCCCGTGACGGGCGCGATCTTCCACGCCTCCACCTACCGGCCGCTCTTCGAGGACGTGCGCGCGCGCGCCGCCGGCGACACCCTCACCATCCAGCTGGTCGAGAAGACGAGCGCCAGCCGCAAGGCCTCGTCCAACACCAACCGCGACAGCTCCGCCTCGCTCTCCGTGGGCGACATCGTGCACCTGCCCCTCAAGGGGCTCGCGGGCGCGAAGGCCTCGGGCGAGAGCGGCTCCAAGTTCGACGGCAAGGGCGAGACGGCGAGCGACGTGCTGCTCTCCGGCACGCTCACCGTCACCGTGGTCCGGGTGCTTCCCAACGGGAACCTCGCCGTCGCCGGGGAAAAGCACATCGGCGTGAACCGCAACGTGGAGCGGCTGCGCCTGTCGGGCGTGGTGAACCCGTCCACGATCCTCGCCGGCAATACGGTCGCCTCCACCCATGTCGCCGACGCGCGCATCGAGGTCTCCGGCACCGGCATCGTGAACGAGACGCAGACCATGGGCTGGATGCAGCGCTTCTTCCTCTCCGTATGGCCGCTCTGATCCGCATCCTCGCCGCCGTCCTCGCGCTCGCCGCGGGGCCCGCGCACGCCGAGCGCCTGAAGGACGTGGCGAGCGTGCAGGGCGTGCGCGCCAACCCGCTCGTGGGCTACGGGCTCGTCGTGGGCCTCGACGGCAGCGGAGACCAGACGGCGCAGACGCCGTTCACCACGCAGAGCCTCACGGCGATGCTCGCGCAGCTCGGCGTGAACCTGCCGCCCGGGCAGGCGCTGCAGCTGAAGAACGTCGCCGCGGTGCTGGTCACCGCGAGCCTGCCGGCCTTCGCCCGGCCGGGCCAGAGCCTCGACGTGACCGTCTCCTCGCTCGGCAACGCGAAGAGCCTGAAGGGCGGCACGCTGATCCTCACGCCGCTCAAGGGCGCCGATCGCGAGGTCTACGCGGTCGCCCAGGGCAACCTGGTCATCGCCGGCGCCGGCGCGTCCGCCGGAGGCTCCAAGGCGCAGGTGAACCACCTCGCCGCCGGCCGCATTCCGGGCGGCGCGCTCGTCGAGCGCGCGGTCGCGAGTTCCTTCGCCCTGGGCCCCGACGTGCGCCTCGAGCTGCACGCGACCGACTTCACGCTTGCGCGCCGCGTCGCCGAGGCGATCGACTCCCAGTGGACGCCGGGCACCGCGCGTGCGGTCGACGGCCGCGTGATCCAGGTGCGCGCCCCCGACGCGCCCGAGGAACGCGTCGCCTTCCTCGCGAAGCTCGAGGAAATCACCGTCGAGAGCGCGGCGCCCGCGGCGAAGGTGATCCTGAACGCGCGCACCGGCTCCATCGTCATGAACCAGTCCGTGGCGCTGCGCCCCGCGGCGGTCGCCCACGGCAACCTCTCGGTCACGATCAACGCCACGCCGGAAGTGAGCCAGCCCAACGCGTTCGCGCGCGGCGAGACCGTCGTCACGCAGAAGACCGACATCCAGATCAAGCAGGAAGGCGGCCAGCTCGCCACCCTCGAGGCGAGCGCGAAGCTCTCCGACGTGGTGCGCGGCCTGAACACGCTGGGTGCGACGCCCCAGGACCTGCTCGCGATCCTGCAGGCGCTGCACGCCTCCGGGGCGCTGCGGGCGGAGCTCGAGATCCTCTGATGGCCGCCTCCCTCGACCCGGCCGCGGCCGGCCTCGCGCTCGATTCGCGCTCCCTCGATGCCTTGAAGGCCCAGGCCCGGCAGGACGCACGCGGTGCCGCGAAGGCCGCGGCGCGCCAGTTCGAGGCGGTGTTCCTGAACCAGGTCCTGAAGCAGATGCGCGAGTCGCTGCCGGGCACCGATCCCTTCTCGAGCGAGGCGACGAAAATGCAGACCTCGCTCTTCGACCAGCACCTCGCCGCGAAGCTCGCCGAACGCGGCACGGGGCTCGCCGACGCGATCGCGAAGCACCTCGAACGGCTGCTTCCTGCGGCGGCCCCGGCGGGCGCCCAGGCCGCCGATGCCCGGGCGAATGTCACCCGGGGCGAGATCGTACCGGCCGCGCGCTTCGCGACGGCGGCGCCCGCGGCACGCATCGCGCAGCGCGCCGAAGTGGCGCCGCAGCCCGCGGCGAGCGCCGCGCCGCGCCCGGCGACGACGGACAAGGCGGGTTTCCTGGACACCATGCTCGCCCATGCGCAGCGCGCCGCGCAGGTGCTCGGCGTGCCCGCGGCCTTCGTGGTCGGGCAGGCGGCCCACGAGTCGGCCTGGGGCCGGCGCGAGATCGTCGGCGCCGACGGCGTGCGCAGCTTCAATCTCTTCGGCATCAAGGCGAGTCCCGGCTGGAAGGGCGCGGTGGCCGAGGCGCTCACGACCGAGGTGGTGGGCGGCGTGGCGCGGCGCGTGGTGCAGGCCTTCCGGTCCTACGGGTCCTTCGAGGAAGCATTCGCGGACTACGCGAAGCTCCTGTCGACCAGCCCGCGCTACGCGCGCGGCGTGGTGGGCGCCCCGGACGCCGCGTCCTTCGCCCGGGCCCTGGCCGAGGGCGGCTACGCGACCGATCCGCAGTACGCGGCCAAGCTCGAGCGGGTGATCGCGGCGGCCCGTGCTGCCGCCGGCCCGGCCTGAGCCTCAAGTATTCCGACCGTGCGCCGATAACGGCACGTCCAACGAGGAAACCGGCCCATGTCGAGTTCCATTCTTCGCATCGCCGTGTCGGGGCTGCAGGCGGCCCAGGCCGGCCTCGCCACGACCGGGCACAACATCGCCAACGCGAACACTCCCGGCTTCAGCCGCCAGGAGGCGATCCAGCAGAACCGCAACGGGCTCTTCACCGGCTCCGGCTACCTGGGCCGCGGCGTCGACGTGGCGACGGTGATCCGCCGCTACGACAACCTGCTCACCGCCCAGGCGAGAAGCGCGCAGTCGGCGGCGAGCCACTTCTCCGCGCTCGAAGCGCAGGCCTCCGCCATCGACAACCTGCTCGCCGATCCGGAGATGGGCCTCGCCCCGGCGCTTGCGGAGTTCTTCGCGGGCGTGAACACGCTCGCCTCCCATCCCGGCGACGCGGCCGCCCGCCAGGCGATGCTCTCGTCGGCCGAAGCGCTCGCCTCGCGCATGCACCTGCTCGACGGCTCGCTCGCCAACCGCCAGGCCGGCATCGACCGGCGGATCGAGACGACCGTCGCCTCGGTGAACGAACTCTCGCGCCAGATCGCGGAGCTGAACGATCGCGTCGGCCGCGAGTCCGCGGCCGGCCAGCCGCCCAACGACATCCTCGACCGGCGCGACGCCCTGATCCGCGACCTCTCCGCGCTCACGAGCGCGACCGCCGTGGCGCAGTCCGACGGCTCTCTCAACATCTTCATGGCCAACGGCCAGGCGCTGGTGGTGGGATCGACCGCCTTCCAGCTGCGCGCGGCACCGGACCGCTTCGACCCGGCGCGCCGCGTGGTCGGTCTCGTCGCCGGCAGCGGCTTCGTGGAGTTCACCGCCGACACGCTGTTCGGGGGCGAGCTGGGAGGCCTCCTCGCCGCCCGGCGCGACGTGCTCGACCCGGCGCAGAACGAACTGGGCCGCGTGGCCATCGCGCTCGCCGACGCATTCAACGCCCAGCACCGCCTGGGGCAGGACCGCACGGGCGCCCCCGGCGGGGACTTCTTCACGATCGCGAGCCCGTGGACGGGTGCGGCGACCACCAACACCGGCAACGCGCAGCTCACGGCGGCCTTCTCCGCCACGGGAGCCCTCACCGGCTCGGACTACGACGTGCGTTTCGACGCCGGCGGCTGGACGCTCACGCGTCTCTCGGACGGCACGAGCCAGGTCTTCGCCACGCTTCCCGCCACGCTGGACGGCGTCACCCTGGACCTGGGTTCCGGCGCGCCCGCGGTGGGCGACCGCTACCTGCTCCGGCCCACGCGCGATGGCGCCGGCGGGCTCGGTGTGTTCGTGACCGACCCGCTGCGCATCGCCGCCGGAGCCCCGGTGCGCACCGCCGCGACGAGCACGAACCTCGGCAGCGGCGCGATCTCGCCGGGCGTGGTGAACGCCCTCGACCCGAACCTCGCGCAGCCGGTCACCATCACCTTCACCGCGGCCGGCACCTTCAGCGTCTCCGGCACCGGCACGGGCAATCCGGCGGGCCTCGCTTACACCCCGGGCATGAGCCTTTCCTACAACGGCTGGCAGGTGACGCTCTCCGGCCAGCCCGCCCCCGGTGACAGCTTCACCGTCGTCGCCAACGCGGGCGGCGTGGGCGACAACCGCAATGCGCTGGCCCTCGCGGCGCTGCAGACCGCGCGCTTCGTGGGCGGCGCCTCCTCGGCGAACGAGGCCTACGGCGCGCTCGTGGCGGCGGTCGGCTCCTCCACCCACGAGGCGAGCCTCGCCGCGCGCTCCCAGGGCGCGCTCTCCGCCGAGGCCGACATCGCCGTGGAGCGCGTCTCCGGCGTGAACCTCGACGAGGAAGCCGCGAACCTCCTGAAGTTCCAGCAGGCCTACCAGGCCGCGGGCAAGGTGATCCAGACCGCCGCGGCGATGTTCGACACCCTGATCTCGATCACCAGCCGATGAGCCGCCCATGCGCGTGACCACCTCGATGCTCTACGACGCCGGCACGCGCTCCATGATGGAGCGCCAGTCCGAGCTCCTGCGCACCCAGACCCAGCTCTCCACCGGGCGGCGCATGCTCGCGCCTTCCGACGACCCCGTCGCGGCCTCCCAGGCGCTCGCCGTCTCCCAGGCCCGCGACGTCACCAGCCAGTACCAGGCGAACGTGGCCGCCGCGAACGATGCGCTCGCCACCGCGGAAGGCGCGGTCGCGGACCTCCAGGGCGCCTACGACGGCATCCGCGAGATCATCCTGCAGGCCGGCAACGCGTCCCTGAACGACGCCGACCGCCGCTCGCTCGCGGCGGACCTGCGGGAGCGCTTCGCGCACGTGCTGCAGGTCGCCAACCGCCAGGACGGCGTCGGCCGTGCGCTCTTCGCCGGCTACCTCGAGGAGTCGGTTCCGTTCGTGGACGACGGCACCACCGTCGCCTACGCGGGCGACCAGGGCGTGCGCGCGCTTGCGATCTCCGCCTCGCGGGAACTCCCCGTGGGCGTCAGCGGGACCACCCTCTTCCAGGGCATTCCCGTCGGCAACGGCACTTTCGAGACGGGCGCGGCCGCGGCGAACGCGGGCGACGCCTCGATCGGCACGGGCAGCGTCGTCGACCCGGCGCAACTCACCGGCCGCGACTACCAGGTCGTGTTCACGGTGCTCGGGGCGACCACGACCTACGCCATCGTCGACACCACGCTCGGAGTCACGCTCTCTTCGGGAAACCCCTACACGAGCGGCGCGTCGATCCTGGTGGACGGGCAGCAGGTCCGGGTGGCCGGCGTGCCCGCCGACGGCGATGCCTTCACGATCGCGCCGGCGACCCGCCAGGACGTGTTCCGCACGATCCGCGACCTGGTCGGCGTGCTCGAGACCCCCCACCACCTCGGCGCCGGCCCGCGGCAACCTCGCGACCGGACTCGAACGGGCGCTGGCGAGCCTCGACCAGGCCTCCGAGCGCGCGCTGGGCGTGCGCACCCGCTTCGGCGCGGGGCTTCGCGAGCTGGAGACCATGGCCGCGGCCCACGAGGGTCTCGCGGTCGAGTACGACCGCCAGCTCTCGCGGCTCCAGGATCTCGACTACGCGCAGGCCATCAGCGATTTCACGCGCGAGCAGCAGGCGCTCGAGGCGGCGCAGAAGTCCTTCAAGGCCACCACGCAGCTCTCGCTCTTCGCGCTGCTCTAGGGTTTCACGCGGTTGCGGCGCTTTACGCGTTTGCGGCGCTTCACGCGTTTGCAGCGCTTCGCGCCGTCCTAGCTCGCGAGGCTCGCGCTGCCGGGGATCTCGTCGGGACCGAAGTAGTCCTGGATCGCGACGATCTGCTCCCAGTTCTCCAGGAAGGCCTCGACGCAGATGGGATCGAAGTGGATGCCGGAGGCGCGGCGCACGAGTTCGCGACCCTCCTCGAGGGTCCACGCCTCGCCGTAGGGGCGCTCCGTGGTGACCGCGGCGAAGACGTCGGCCACGCCGACGATGCGTCCCAGGATCGGGATGGCCTTGCCGCGCATGCCGCGCGGATAGCCGCTGCCGTCCCATTTTTCGTGGTGGGTGAGGGCGATCTCCGCGGCCGACTTGAGCACCGGCAGCGTGCTGTCGCGCAGCAGCAGGTAGCCGTCGAGCGCGTGGCGCTTGACCGCCTCGAACTCCTCGAGGGTGAGGCGCCCTTCCTTGAAGAGCACGCCGTCGGGAAGCGCCACCTTGCCGATGTCGAGCAGGGGGCGGCGCGGAAGAGCACCTGCTGGTCGGCCCGGGCAAGCCCGAGGCCCGCGGCCACCAGGCGGCTGTAATGGGCCACGCGCGAGCCGCGCAGTCCCGTCGAGGGGTCGCGCAGGCGCAGCACGTGGAAGAGGCGGGTGATGATCTCCTGCTCGACCGCGTAGGTCGAGGCCGCCGGAGCGGGTTTCGCGGCGAGGGCGCCGGGTTCCTCGGCAGGCTCGGGCTCGCCCAGGAGCATGGCGCGGGTCCGGGACACGAAGCGGCGCGGATCCACCGGCTTGGTGAAGACCTCGGCGATGCCGAGCTCGCGGGCGTGCTTGCGCGCGCGGGGCTCCTCGAATCCGGTCACGAGGACCACCGGCACGTGGGCGTGTTCCGGGTTGGCGCGAAGCTCGCGCACGAAGTCGAAGCCGTCGGCGCCGGGCATCAGGTAGTACACGATCACGAGGTCGGCGCGCTGCTGGGCGCACCATCCCAGCGCGTCGGCCGTGCGCAGGAACCCGTGCGGGTGCGCGCCGTCGATCGATTCGACCAGGCGCACCATCTGGTGCAGGTCGAAGGGCGTGTCGTCGATGATGATGACGTTCATGTGGGGCGTGCCATGGCGGGGGAATATCGGCCGTGCAGGACGCATTCTTGAGCCCCGCCGCCCGCGCCCATCGCGGCGTGTGGACCGGATTCGGGCCTCTATTCCGCGGTTCCCGGGGCGCGGGGCTGCCTAGACTCGCTGGAGCGAACTGCCCAAAAACCAAGAAAGCGGCCCGTGAGCGCGACTCCCCGATCCCCGAACAGCCCGGCACCCTCCGACACCGCCCGCGAAGCGCTGCGCCAGCTCGCGCGCAAGCGCCTGCCGCCGACGCCGGAGAACTACGCCGCGATGTTCCACGAGCTGTCCGGCGGGCCGCGGGCGTCGACCGACCATCCGGCCGCCCAGGTGCTCGCCGATGTCGCCGAGCGGGCCTGCGCCCGCGGGCCCGAGGCCGGCCGCCAGGCCCGGCCGCTCGCCCGGGCGGTGGCCCGCGGCAACTGGGACGCGGCGCGAACGCTCCTCCAGTCCCTCCTGCAGTCCGCCGGGACCGGGCCGCGCTGGGCGCCCCTCGTGCGCGACCTCCTGCGCCAGCTCGAGGCGCGCCACGCCGGGCTCACCCAGGCGAAGAAGCGCGAGGCGTTGGAGCACGTGCTGAGCGCCTTCAGCCTCGACGAGGAACGCATGCACGTGCGTCTGTCCGGCCTCGTGCATTCCTGGTCGTCGACGCCGCTCGCGCCCGCAGGCGCGGCGATCGAGGTGGCCGGCGCGCGGAACCCGGGCGCCATTCCTCCCGCGCTGCCCCGGGCGGCCGAGGGCGCCGAAGAGTGGCGCGAACTCCTCGCGGTGACCATGGATTTCGTGGCGCGCTCCCGCGACGGCGGCGAGGAC
The DNA here is from genome assembly GCA_016708825.1 of Betaproteobacteria bacterium. GTDB lineage: Bacteria > Pseudomonadota > Gammaproteobacteria > Burkholderiales > Usitatibacteraceae > FEB-7. The sequence goes on from JADJEZ010000003.1 coordinate 295,815, forward strand.
GCCGAGGCGCAGGCGATCGTCGCGCAGTGCCGCGAACCCGCCGGTGGCGCGGACCCGGGCAAGCTCGCGCCCGCGGTGCGCAAGCTCTGGATGCGCTGGGAGCTGCGCGCCTCCGAGCGCGAGGACATCGTGCGCGGCCTCGCCTCGCTCCTGAAGCTGATGGCCGAGAACGTGGGCGAGCTGGTGGGCGACGACCGGTGGATGAACGGGCAGGTGGACGCGGTGAAGCTGCTCCTCGCGATGCCGGTCACCCGGGCGCGCCTGCGCGACACGGAGCGGGCGCTGCGGGCCGTGATCTACAAGCAGAGCGCGCGCAAGCTCTCCCTCGACCAGGCCAAGCAGGCGCTGAAGGACATGGTGGCGGTCTTCGTGGCGGGCCTCGAGGACATGTCGGAGGCCACGGGCCAGTACCAGACGCGGATCGCGGAGCATCGCCGGCGCATGGAGGAGACCGACGACCTGTCGCAGCTCTCCCGCGTGGTGGAGGCCCTGCTGGTCGACACGCGCCTGCTGCAGGCCGACGTGATCCGCCAGCGCGACCACGTGCAGGCGCAGCGCACGACGGCGACCAGCCACGAGTCGAAGATCCGCGACCTCGAGAACGAACTCGAGGCCATGAGCGAGCGCGTGCGGGAGGACCCGCTCACCGGGCTCCTCAACCGCCGCGGCTTCGACGAGGCGATCGCGGTGGAGGAGGCGCGGGCGACGCGCTCGGGCCGTCCGTACTCGCTCGCGATCCTCGACGTGGACCATTTCAAGCGCCTGAACGACGCCCACGGGCATTCCGTGGGAGACCGCGCGCTCGAGCACCTCGCCCAGGTGGTGCGGGAGACGCTCCGCCCCACCGACGTGGTGGCACGCTACGGCGGCGAGGAGTTCGTGATCGTGCTCCCCGACACGCCCGAGCCCGAGGCGGCCGAGACCCTGGTACGCGTGCAGCGCGAGCTCACGCGCCGGCTCTTCCTCGCCAACAACGAGCATCTGCTCATCACCTTCAGCGCCGGCGTGGCCGAGCTGATAGGCGGGGAATCCCGCGAGGACCTGATCGACCGCGCCGACCGCGCCCTGTACGTGGCCAAGCACGCCGGCCGCAACCGCGTGGAGTGCGCCGGAACGCCGCCCTAAAGTCCCTCGCACCGGGGCCGATATCCCGGGGAACGGGCGTACGGCCCGCGTGAAGGAGCTGGGCAATTGGCTTCCGTGATCTCCCCGCTGGGCTCCGAGAGGGCACCGCCGCAGGTACCGCCGCGATCCCCGCCGCACAGCGCCGGCGGCGCCCGCTGGCTTGCCGTCCTCGCGGCCTGCGCAATCGGCTCGACGGCCGGCTCGCTCCTGGTCGGCCTGGCGCTCGCGGACCTCGCGCCCGGCGGCGCACCGGCGCTGCTCGCGCTCGGATCCACCCTGGCGGCCCTGGTCGCCGCGGCCCTCGTTGCCTGGCGGCGCGCGCATGTCCGGAGCGAGGAATCGCGACGCGGCGAGTCGCAGCCCGGCGCCATCGCCGATTCCGCGCCGATCGGGATGCTCGTGACCGAGCAGCGCCAGGCGATCGACAAGTTCCACATCCAGGCGCGTCGCAACCGCCTGATGCTCGACAACTACCCCGGCCTCTGCGCCTACGTCGATCGCGACCTCGCCTACCGCTTCGTCTCGAAGGAGTACGAGCAGTGGTTCGGCCGCCCCGTGGCCGAGATCGAGGGCAGGCCGATCCGCGAGCTGCTCCCCGCGGCGGCGTGGGAAGGCGTCGAACCCCATCTCGCCGCCGCGCTGCGCGGCGAGAAGCGCACGGTCTACCGGGCGCTTCGCAAACGGGGCGACCGGATGCTGCGCGAGCGCACCACGCTCGTGCCGGACATGGGACCGGACGGCGGCGTGGAAGGCATTTTCTTCTTCAGCGTCGACCTGACCGACCGGCTCGAGGCGGAGGAGGGGCTCGCGCGCGAAAAGGAGCGCCTCGCCGTGACCCTCCAGTCGATCGCCGACGCGGTGATCACCGTCGACTCCGGGGGATTCGTCGACTATCTGAACCCGGTGGCGCAGTTGCTCACCGGATGGAGCCTCGACACGGCGCTGCGCCGGCCGGTGCGCGAAGTCGTGCTGCTCGGCGCCGAAGGTGGCGCGGAAGTGGAGACCAATCCCGTGGAGGACTGCCTGCGGCACGGCTCGCCCGTGAGCCTCGTGGGCGAATACGTGCTGCGCCGGCGCGGCGGCGACCTGCGCGCCGTGGACCTGTCGGCCGCCCCCATCGCCGATCGCGAAGGCACGATCCAGGGCGCCGTGGTGGTGTTTCGCGACGTGAGCGCCTCGCGGCGCCTCGCGCAGCAGCTCACCTGGCAGGCGCAGCACGATGCGCTCACCGGGCTCGCCAACCGCCGGCAGTTCGAGCACCGCGTGGACCTCGCGATCGACTCGGCGCGCGCGCGCGGCGAGCGCCACGCCGTGATCTACGTCGATCTCGACCAGTTCAAGATCGTGAACGACACCTGCGGGCACGCCGCGGGCGACCGCATGCTGAAGGAGGTGAGCGCGCTGCTCGGCGCGAAGACGCGGGTGACCGACCTCTTCGCGCGCCTGGGCGGCGACGAGTTCGGCATGCTGCTCATGCAATGCAGCATGGACAAGGCGGTGGAGCTGGCCGAGCGCATGCGCATGCGGCTGGAGACCTACCGCTTCTCCTACGAGGGCAAGACCTTCGCCACGGGGGCGAGTTTCGGCGTGGTCCCGGTCGACGAGGACGTGGCTTCCATCGCCGACGTGCTGCGCGCGGCCGACGCCGCCTGCTACTCGGCGAAGGAGGCGGGCAGGAACCGCGTGCACCGCTACGAGCCCGGCGACCGCGAGATCGCCAAGCGCCAGAACGAGATGGAATGGGTGGGGCGCGTGCGCCGCGCCCTCGAGGAGGACCGCTTCGTCCTGCACGGCCAGCCCATCGTGGCCCTCTCGCACGGCGGCGCCTCGCACATCGAGCTGCTGCTGCGCATGAAGGGCGAGGACGGCCAGCTCGTGCCGCCCATGGCCTGGATTCCCGCCGCGGAGCGCTACGGCCTCATGCCGCGCCTGGACCGGTGGGTGATCGCGGAGGCCTTCCGCTACCTCGGCCGCTGCACCGAGCTGGGCACCTGGGGGCGGGACGCGGTCTGCGCGATCAACCTGTCGGGCGCCTCGCTCTCGGATGCGCACATCCTCGACTTCGTCCACCAGCAGCTCGCCGCCACGGGAGTGCGCCCGCAGCAGGTGTGCTTCGAGATCACCGAGACGGCGGTCATCGCGAACCTGGGCCTCGCCCAGCATTTCATCGCGGAGCTGCGCCGCATCGGCATGCTCTTCGCGCTCGACGACTTCGGCGCCGGCATGAGTTCCTTCGGCTACCTCAAGGCGCTTCCCGTGGACTTCCTGAAGATCGACGGCAGCTTCGTGCGCCGGATCGCCGAGGACCCCGTCGACCACGCGATGGTCGAGGCGATCAACAAGCTCGGCCACGTGATGGGCATCCGCACCATCGCGGAATTCGTGGAGACCGAGGCGGTGCTCGCGCGGCTGAGGCTCCTGGGCGTCGACTTCGCCCAGGGGCATTTCCTCGGCAAGCCCGCGCCGCTGCCGGAACCCGGGCTACCCGCGGGCATCCCGGGCGCTCAAGTGCCGGCCGGCGCGGCCGATAACAGGACAGCGGCGCTGCCTGCCGTCCACTGAAACCGCACCCGAAGGGGAGCCAAGACCATGGCCTCGATGCCGTTGCCCCACCCGCGCCCGGGACTCGAGCGCTTCTCGCTCGTGCCACGCGACGGCGACGCGCCGAAGCCCCCGCCGGGGCCGGTGAACCTGCTCGAGGCCTGGCCCGCCCTGCCGCTCTCGCCGTGGTGCAACGGAGAACTCTCGGCCGAGCCCGAGCGTGCCCACGTCGAGCACGCGGACGGGCGCAGCGAGGCGGGAGATGCGCTCGCCTTCGACCCCGCGGGCGGCGTGCTCTTCCGGCCCGAGGGCGGCATAAGCCGCGAGCGCTGGGTGCGCCTCGAGGACATCCGCACGCTCTCTCTCACGCGACCGCTGGCGCTCGCCGCCCCACCCGCGGACGCCGCGACGCTGCGCAGGCCCTACCGCCTCGCGCTGCGCGACGGCACCGAAAGCTCGGGCGAAAGCGCGGGCGAGGTCCGCACCGAGGCCGGCCTCTTCCTCTATCCCCCGGCGGGCGATGCGGCCGTGGCACGCGTCTTCGTGCCCGCCGCGCGGCTCGCGCAGTTCGAATGGACCGTCCGGCCGCGCGCGAACCTGCACCTGGAGATCGAGGACATCGAGCTGCCCGAGATCGAGTCCCCGGCGCCCGCGGAGGAAGAGGCTGCCGCGCCGAAAGCGGCGTGCGACGCCCGATCAACACCGTCGCCGCGCTGCGCAAGGCGCTCGCGGAGCTGCGCCGCCGCCCATCCGCAGGCTGGGCGAGGCGCTGATCGAGCTGGGGCACATCGACCACGCGACCCTCCTGAAGGCGCTCGAGCTGCAGAAGGGGAAGCCGGGCATGCCCCTGGGCGAGATCCTGATCGAGATGGGCGCGGTGCGCGCCGAGCAGCTGAAGAGCGTGCTCGCGCAGAAGCTCGGCATCCCGCGCGTGGAGGCCAAGGGCTTCCCCGTGGACCATCCGGTGCAGCGGCTCGTGCCCATCGCGCTCTGCCAGCGCCACAAGCTGATGCCGCTCTGCCACGACGGGGAAGGCGAACTGGTCGTGGTCATGGACAACCCGATGTCGGGCGAGGCCCTCGAGGCGCTGCGCTTCGCCACCGGCCAGCGGATCGTCCCGGTGCTCGGTTCCTGGCTGGACATCCGCGCCGCTCTCGCGGCCCGCTCCCGCGACGTGTGGTCCACGGAGGCGCTGCTGGGCCCCACGGGCGCGCCCGCGAAGGCCGAGCCGCACGTGAAGATCGGCGGCGACGTGTCCTGGGAAGACGGGCTGGAATTCGACTTGGACGGCGTGGCCGAACTCACGTCGCGCCTCACGCTCGAGACGCCCGTGGAGGAGCTCGAGACCGCGGACGCGGTCCGCGAGAGCGACTCCACGCTCGTGCGCCTGGTGAACAAGATCATCCTCGACGCCTGGGAGAGCGGGGCGTCGGACATCCATTTCGAGCCGGCCCCGGGCAAGCGCCCGACGCGCATCCGCATGCGCCGCGACGGCATCCTCGCCGACTACGCCGAGGTGCCCGCGAAGTTCCGCGCCGCGATCGTCTCGCGCATGAAGATCATCGCGGCCCTCGACATCTCGGAGCGCCGCAAGCCCCAGGACGGCAAGATCGACTTCGCGCGCTTCGGCCCGGCGAAGCTGGAACTGCGCGTGGCCACCATCCCTACCAACAACGCGCTCGAGGGCGTGATCCTGCGCCTGCTCGCCGCGCACGAGCCCCTCCCGGCCGAGAAGCTCGGCCTGGACGCGCGCGTGCTCTCCGAGCTGAAGGCCCTCACCCAGCGCCCGCACGGCCTCGTGCTCGTGTGCGGGCCGACGGGTTCGGGCAAGACGACCACGCTGCACTCGCTCATCTCGATGATCAACACGCCCGAACGCAAGATCTGGACGGCCGAGGATCCCGTCGAGATCACGCAGGAGGGCCTGTCGCAGGTGCAGGTGAACCCGAAGATAGGCTGGAGTTTCGCCGACGCCCTGCGCGCCTTCCTGCGCGCCGACCCCGACGTGATCATGATCGGCGAGATGCGCGACAAGGTGACCGCCGAGATCGCGGTGGAAGCTTCCCTCACCGGCCACCTCGTGCTCTCGACCCTGCACACGAACAGCGCGCCGGAGACGGTCACCCGCCTGCTCGACCTCGGCGTGGACCCGTTCAATTTCGGCGATTCGCTCCTCGGCGTGCTTGCGCAGCGCCTGGTGCGCCGCGTGTGCCCGGCGTGCGCGAAACCCGTCGCACTCGACGATACCGGCGCGCGCGCGATGGCCGAGGAGTTCGCCGCCGGCACCGCGCTCGAGGCGGGCGACGTGCTCGCCGACTGGCGCAAGCGCCTGGGCAAGGGCGGCAAGCTCGCCACCGCACGCGGCGAGGGCTGCGACGAATGCGCGGGCACCGGCTACCGCGGCCGCCTCGGGGTGCACGAGTTCATGGGCGTGGACGCGGCACTTCGCCCGCTCATCCAGTCGCGCCAGACGGCCGAGAAGCTGCGCGTGCAGGCGGTCGCGAGCGGCATGCGCACGCTCCGCCAGGACGGCATCGAGAAGGTCCTGATGGGTCTCACGACCATGGAGCAGGTGCGCGGCGCCTGCGCCTGAAGGCGCGGGCCGGGCTCTTTCGCGCGGGCCGGGCACTTTCCGCGCGGCCCGCGGGCCGTCAGTCCACCAGCCCGTTCTTCACCGCGTAGTGCGTGAGTTCCGCGTTCGTCGCGAGCCGCATCTTCTCCAGCAGCCGCGCGCGATAGACGCTCACCGTCTTGGGCGAGAGCGAGAGCGCGGCGGCGATCTCCGAGAGCCGCTTGCCCGAGGCGATGAGCTTCAGGGTCTGGAACTCGCGGTCGGAAAGCGTCTCGTGGGGCGGGCGGTCGCTGTCGTCGGCCACGCGCTCGGCGAGCGCCATGGCGAGCTCCGGCGTCACGTAGCGCCGGCCTTCCGCGGCGGCGCGGATCGCGTCGACGAGCATCGCCGGCGGAGCGCTCTTCGAGAGGTAGCCCGCGGCCCCCGCCTTCAGGGCGCGCACGCCGTATTCGCCCTCGGGATGCATGCTGAACATGAGCACGGCGAGCGCCGGGCAATCCTTCTTCGCGATCTTGAGGATCTCGAGTCCATTCCTTCCCGGCAGGTCGTGGTCGAGGACGAGCACGTCGACCTGCGTCTCGCGCAGGATCTTCATGACGCCCGCGTAGTCGCCGGCCTCGCCCGCGATCTCCAGGCCGCCCGCCTCGCGCAGGATCTGCGCCAGGCCGCGTCGCACCATGGGGTGGTCGTCGGCGAGGAGCACGCGCGTCACGGCGTCTTCCTCGTGCGCGGCTTCGCGCGCGGCAGGGTGACCATGATGGTCGTGCCGCCGCCGCCGCCGCCGTCTATCTCGAGCCAGCCGCCGAGGTTCCGCACGCGCTCGTACATGCCGAAGACGCCGAAGGAGCCGGTCTTGTCGAGATTCTTGGGGTCCACGCCGCGGCCGTCGTCGCGCACTTCGAGGCTCACCTGCGTCGAGGTCGCGAAGAGGTTCAGCTCCACGGCGGTCGCGCCCGCGTGCTTCACGACGTTCGTGAGGGCCTCCTGGCAGATGCGGAAGAGCGCCGTGGCGCTGTCGAGATCGAGCTGCAGCCTCGTCGTTGGCCACGACGCGGCAGGCGATGCCGTGGCGCGCCTCGAAGTCGCGCGCCTGCCAGGCGAGCGCCGGGTAGAGCCCGTGGTCAAGGGCGGCGGGGCGCAGCGCGCGCGCGATCGACTGCGAGGAAGCCATGGCGCGCCCCACCAGGGACTCCAGGCTCGCGAGGCGCTCGGCAGCCTGGTCGTCGCCCGGCAGGCGCCGCGCGAGCGAGGCGAGGTCCGCCTTCATCGCCGTGAGGCTGCCGCCGATTTCATCGTGGATCTCGCGGGCGACCTCCGCCCGCTCGCCTTCCTTGGCGCGCTCGAGGTGCGCCGAGAGGCTGCGCAGCTGCCGCTCCGACTCGCGCAGGCTCTCCTCGGCGTCCTTGATCGGTGTGACGTCGACGATGAGGCCGTCCCAGAGGAGGCCGCGGTCCGTGCGGCGCGGGCTGGCACTCGCCTGTACCCAGCGCTGCGCGCCCGCCTCGGTGCGGATGCGCAGCTCGTCGCGCCACGTGGCCCCGGTGCGCGCCGCGGAGGCGAGCCCGGAGCGCAGGCGTTCGCGGTCCTCGTCGGAGAGCCTCTCGAGGAATGCCTCGGGATCGGCCGCGGCCCGTTCGGGCGCGATGCCGAAGAGGCGCAGGGCGCCGTTGCTCATGAACGGAAAGGAGGCGACCGCACCCTCGGGCGTCGTGCGCAGGCGGAAGAGCACGCCGGGGAGGTTCGCGGCGGCGGCGGTGAGCGAGGCCTCGGCGTCGCGGCGTTCGCGGCGCTGCACGGCGGCGGACACGCCGCGGCGAAGCGCCGGCACCAGGCGCGCGGGCCGGTCCTTCGGGATGTAGTCCTCGGCCCCGGCGCGCATCGCCTCGACCGCCCTTTCCTCGCCGATGGCGCCGGACATGAGGATGAAAGGGATGTCCCGCCCGGAGTGGCGCAGCGTCTGGATGGCCCCCAGCGCACTGAAGAGCGGTAGGTTGTAGTCGGAGATCACGGCGTCCCAGTCCTCGGACTCGAGCGCCTCGCGCATCGCCTCGGCGGTCTCGACGCGCTTCGCCTGGGGACGCAGGCCGTGGCGGCGCAGGTGCAGCAGCAGCAGGTCGTAGTCGGTGGCGTCGTCCTCGACCACGAGAATGCGCAGCCGCGCATCGGCGGCTTCGGCGGGAGAGGGTTCGCGCGCGGTGTCCATGTCGAAGGGTGCGTGCAGATCGTGGGGTCGTCGCGGCCCCGGCGATCGCGGATTCTGGGGCGGTTACGGCCCTCTGATTCCGCGATGGCCGGCCGGCGGGGCCGGCGATACTCGAGGGCCAGATCCGGTTCGTCAGGTGCCATGGCCAAGTGGTCGCCCCAGTCTAGCATTCCCGCCCCCGGGCGCGCGGCTGCGCCGCCGCCCGCGAGCGAGCCCGTGCCCCGGAAGGTGGCGCTGCGCGAACGCTGGCGACGCGAGGCGGGCCGCCTCTCGGCGAGCGCGAGCTCCGTGCCGGTGGAACCGATTCGCTCGCGCTGAGGGCGCGCCCGGCGCGCTCAGCTCGCGCGTCTTGCGGCCTGGACGGGAAGCGGTTCGAAGCTCGCGGGGAGCAGCGGCGCGGTCTCGATGCGCCGCGGCGGGTAGGCGGGCCCCTGGGCCCGATCGATGCCGAGGGAAGCCAGGCGCTCGCAGTCCTCCTCGGTCTCCGCGCCGACGGCGACCACCGCGACCCCCATGGCGCGCGCGAGCGCGATCGCCCCGCGCAGCGCCCCGTCGCCCGCCTCTCCGGCGCGTGCCTCGCGCACGAGCGCCGGCGCGAGCTTGAGCGTGTCCACCGCGAGGCTCTGCAGCGGCGCGAGGGGGCCGTAGTTGGTGCCGAACTCGTCCAGGGCGAGCCGCATGCCGGCGGCGCGGTAGCGGCGCGCCGCCGCGAGGACGCGCCCGGTGTCGCCGAGCACCCAGCGTTCGGGGATCTCGATTTCCAGCGTGTCGGACGGCAGGCCGGCGCGCGCCAGGCGCGCGGCGAGGAGATCGGGCGCCGTCGGGTCGAGGAACAGGTCCTGGGAGAGGTTCAGCGAGACGCGGCCGTCGGCGAGCCCGCCGCCGCGCAGGCGTTCGGCCAGGCGCAGGGATTCCTCGAGCAGCCACGCCGATACCGTCTCGACGCCGGGGCGCGACGGCGAGATCGGCGCGTCCAGGTCGGGGATCACGTGGACCAGCCCGTCCTGGCGCCGGCGCACCGTGGCCTCCACGCCCCAGGTCCGGCGGCTCGCGATGGCGACGATCGGGTGGCCGAGGACGAAGAGCCCCGAGACCGGGACTATGGCGCCGCCCTCGGCGCCGGCATCGTTCGCGGCGACCTCCGGCGCGAAGGCGGCGCGGTTGATGCCCGCGGTGCGCGCCCGTTCGAGCCCGGAGGCGGCGCCGGAAAAGAGTTGCGCGGCGCTTCGGCCGTGCACCGGGAAGACCGCGAGCCCGGCGCTCGCCGTCACGTAGAACGCATTGCCGTCGCGCAGGAACGGTTCGTCCAGGGAGCGCAGGGCGCGCTCGGCGCGCCGCAGGCCCGCGATCGGGTCACCCACGCGGTCGAGGAGGCAAAGGAACTCGTCCTCGTCGCCGCGCGCGAGGTGGTCGCAGGCCGCGAGTTCGTGCCGCAGCCTTCCGGTGACGTCGGCGAGCAGCCGGTCTCCCATGGTGGCGCCGAAGGCGCGGTTGATGCGGTGGAAGCGGTCGAGGTCGATGCGCAGGAGCGCGAACGCCGGCTCCGCCGCGTCGTGGGCGGCGATGGCCGCGTCGACCTGCGCGAGCAGCCACGAGGCGCCGGCGAGCCCGGTCACCGGATCCAGGCGGACGGGTTCGGCCGCGGCCGACCCCGGAGCGCCGAGTTCCCGGCGCACCACGGGCACGAGGCGGCCCGGGTCGTTCTTCTGGACGAAATCGCGCACGCCGGCGCGCAGCGCCTCCAGCCCCTGGTCGCGGTCGTAGTGGCCGGAATAGACGATGAAGGGAATCGACTTGCCGCTCGCCTTGAGGACCTCGAGCGCGCCCAGCGAATCGAAGCGCGGCATGGCGTGGTCGGAGATGACGAGGTCCCATTCGCCGCCGTCGAGGGCCTGGCGCATCGTCTCGGGCGAGTCGACGCGGCGCATGGACATCCCGGGCAAGGCGCGCCGCAGCCGCGAGGCGGCAAGCAGCGTGTCGTCCTCGGAGTCGTCGACGATGAGAATGCGCGGTCCCTGGGGAGCCATGGGTCGTGTCTTGGGCGGGTTAGGACCGGTTATCGGCAGCTTGCGTCTGTAACAGACGGTGCCCCGCGGCTAGCGTCCGAGCGTGGCGAGCATCGTCCCGATCGCGTTGGCGATGGCGGCGACCCAGGCCGGTACGGTGAGGGCGAGCAGCGCCAGGCCGGCGAAGAGCGTGGCGGGAAATCCCACGGCGAAGACGTTCAGCTGCGGGCTCACCCGCGCCACCAGGCCGAAGGCGATGTTCACCAGGAGCAGCCCCGCGAGGGCGGGCAGCGCGATGGAAAGGCCGGTGCGGAACACCACTTCGCCCGCCTGGGCGAGGCGGACCGGGTCCAGGCGGGAGACGAGGGCGCCCGGGGGCAGCTCGCGCAGGCTCACGGCCACGGCCTGGATGAGCACCAGGTGACCGTCCATGCCCACGAACAGCAGCAGCGCCGTGATCGAGAAGAACGCGCCGACGGCGGGCGTCTGCCCGCCCCCGGCCGGGTCGAAGAGCGTCCCGAACCCGAGCCCCATCTGCAGCCCGACCAGTTCGCCCGCGAGGTTGGCGCCGGCGAAGACGAGCTGCATGGTGAAGCCCATGGCGAGCCCGATCGCCACCTGCTCGGCGGCCGCGAGGATCATCAGGGAGCCCTGGGGCGGCGCGGGGGCGCCGCCGCCGGCGGCCACCGCCGCCGAAATGACGAGGGCGGCGGCCAGGCGCATGCGCACCGGGAAGGCGCGGTGCGAGAGCACCGGCGCGCTCGAGAAAAGCGCGGCCACGCGGCAGAAGGGCAGCCACCACGCCGCGAGCAGCGCGGCGAGCTCGGTGCTGGTGAAGCCGACCACGGCCTAGCCCACGAGCTGCGGCAGCTCGGTGAGCAGGCGCCGCGTGAAGTCGACCAGGGTCGAGAGCATCCACGGCCCCGCGACCGCGAGGGTCGCGAAGAGCGCCACGAGCTTCGGGATGAAGGAGAGCGTCATCTCGTTCACCTGGGTGGCCGCCTGCAGGATGCCGACGACGAGGCCGGTGACGAGGGCGGCGCCGAGCATGGGGGCGGCGACCAGGAGCCCCACCTCGAGGGACTGGCGCACGATCGTGAGGACGGTCTCCGGCGTCACGAGGGCCCCCCGAAGCTCGCCACCAGCGACCCGGTGAGCAGCAGCCACCCGTCGGCGAGCACGAAGAGGATCAGCTTGAAGGGCAGCGACACCAGCATCGGCGAGAGCATCATCATGCCCATCGACATGAGCACGCTCGCCACCACGAGGTCGATGATGAGGAAGGGAATGAAGATCAGGAAGCCGATCTGGAACGCGGTCTTCAGCTCGCTGGTGACGAACGCGGGCACGACGACGCGAAGCGGGAGGTCCGCGGGCTTCACCGCGGGCTTCGCCTCGGGCTTCGCCTCGGGCTTCGCCTCGGACTTCGCCGACGCCTCGCCGGCCGCTTCGCCCGCGGCCTCGCCCTGGGCCAGGCGCGCGAAGAGCGCGAGGTCGCCCTCCCGGGTCTGGCGCAGCATGAAGGCCTTGAGGCTGGTAGGCCTCGCGATAGATCCGCTCGAGCGTCAGGCCATCACGCCCAGGGTGAGGAAGAGCGCGAGCCCGATGATCCACCGGGTTCGGGGAGAAGCCTGGGTGCCGAGCGCTGGCGCAGCGGCGGAGCACGATCACGATCCGCGTGAAGCCGGTCATCAGCAGCACGACCGAGGGCAGGAAGGTGAGCGAGGTGAGGACGACGAGGGTCTGGATCGGCACCGACCACGACTGCCCGCCGCCCGGAAGCGGCGTGGACTGCGCGAGCGAGAGGTCCGCGGCCTGGGCGGGGAAGGCGAGGAGTGCCAGCGCGGTGAGGAGGATGAGCGCCGTGGCGCCGGCGACAGGCGCGCGTGGCCTCACGGCGTGCTCCGGCCCCGGGTGGCGCGCGCGAGCCATTCGGCGAACGGCGGCGCGGCCGGCGGCGGCGCGATTTCGCCCGGCGGCAGGTCGGCGAGGGCGCGCACCGAGCCGGGCGCGACACCCAGCACGAGCCAGCGCCCGCCGACTTCCACGACCACGACCCGCTCCCGGGCGCCGAGCGCGAGGGAGGCGACGGGCTTCAGGGGCGCATTGGCGACGGGACGCGCGAGGCCGGCGCGGCGCGCCGCCCAGGCGGCGAGCGCCACCAGGCCGAGCACCGCGGCGAGCGCGAGGGCGCCCTGCAGCCAGAGTCCCGCGCCGATCACTTGTTCAGCTTCCGGATGCGCTCGGAGGGCGTGATGATGTCGGTGAGCCGGATGCCGAACTTGTCGTTCACGACCACCACCTCGCCCTGGGCGATGAGGCAGCCGTTCACCAGCACATCCATGGGTTCGCCGGCCTGCCTTCGAGCTCGACCACGGAACCCTGCGCGAGCTGCAGGATGTGCTTGATGGGGATCTTGGTGCCCGAGCTCCACGGTGAGCGTCACCGGGATGTCGAGGATCAGGTCGATGTCGTGGGCCGCGGCCGCGGCGGGGCCATCGCCCGCGAGGGGCTCGAACTGCGCGGGCACGGGCTGCGCTCGCCTCGACGCTCTTCGGCAGGTCGAAGGAGATCACGTCGCCGGCGCGCATCGCGAGCAGGCTGCGCACCTGCATCGGCACCTCGGCGAGCGTTGCCACGAGCTCGACCTCGGCCGATTGCACCTGGCGCGAGAGCATGCGCGACCAGCGCCGGTCGGGTTCCTGCTGGTCGCCGGCGATCGCGTTGCAGAGCTTGTCGCGGATGGGCTCGACGGAGGCGTAGGGAAGGCAGACGTGCATCTCGCCGCCGCCGGAGCCGAATTCCACCGAGAACGTGGTGACGAGCACCACCTCGTTCGGGGTGGCGATGTTGGCGAACTGGGTGTGGAGCTCGCTTCTCACGTAGTCGAAGGCGATGGCGTGCACCGGCGCCCAGCTCTTGCGGTACTCGTCCAGGATCACGGCGAGCAGGCGCTGGATGATGCGGTTTTCCGTGGCCGTGAACTCGCGCCCCTCGACCCGCGTGTGGAAGCGGCTGTTGCCGCCGAAGAGGTTGTCGACGACGGTGAAGACGAGGGAGGGCTCGAGGACGAAGAGCCCCGCGCCGCGCAGCGGCTTCAGGCCCACGAGGTTCAGGTTCGTGGGCACCACGAGGTTTCTCGCGAACTCCGAGTACTTGACGGCGCGCACCGGGCCCACGCTCACCTCGGGGCTCTTGCGCATGAAGTTGAAGATCCCGGCGCGCACGAGGCGGGCGAAGCGGTCGTTCACCACCTCGAGGGTGGGCATGCGCCCGCGGACGATGCGCTCCTGGGTGGCGAGGTTGTAGGGGCGCACGCCGTCGGCGGGAGCCTCGGCGGGTGCCTCCTCCTCGTCGCCGTTCACGCCCTTCAGCAGCGCGTCGACCTCGTCCTGGGAGAGAAATTCGTCGGCCATGGCGCCTACTGGATGATGAACCCGGCGTAGTGGACGGCCTCGATGCCGGCGAGCGGCGGCGTGGCGGGCAGGGGCTGGCGGATCTTCGCGAGGACCTCGGTGGCGAGCGCGGCCTTGCCGTCGGGCGTGGCGAGTTCCTCGGCGTTCTTGGCCGCGAGCAGCAGCAGCACCTGGCTGCGGATCACGGGCATCAGCTGCTTCACGGCGTCGGATGCCGGCGCGTCGGCGACTTCCAGCACGAGGCCGACCTGCAGGAAGTGCTCGCGTCCGGGGCCCTGCAGGTTGACGGTGAAAGTGTCCAGGGGCAGGAAGACGCCCGGCTTGCGCTCCTTCGCCTTGGCCTGCTTGCCGTCGGCTTTCGCACCGGTCTTCGCGGCACCCTTGGCGGGCTCGGCTTCGTCGCCCTGGGCGCGCGAGAGGTACCACGCCGCGCCGCCACCGGCGGCGGCCAGGGCCGCGACGACACAGGCGATGGCGATGAGGAGGCCTTTTTTCGAGCCCTTTTTCGCAGGGGGGGAATCGGCGGGGGGGCTGGCGGCGGACATGTCGCGTGCGGCTCCGGGAGTGGGTGTCGGAACCCATTCTCGCGGCGCGCCCCGCCGCGGCATGCGCTGAATACGGTGGCGATTCCGGGCCTATTCCCCGCGTGCGCGGGCGCCCCTTCAGGCGAAGTCGTCGACGAGGCCGAGTGCGTGCCGGTAAGCCCGCGCGGCGGGTACGTCGTCGAGGGCGCGCTGCGCGACGGCGGCCACGCCTGCGCGGTCTTCGCGCGAAGCGTGCGCGTCGCGCCCCGGTCGACGTTCCGAGGACACGCTCGCGCCGGCGAGCGCGAGTCCGCCCTCGGCGAGGCGTTCGGCGAGCCGTGGCAGGCTGTCTTCGAGGGCCTGGCGCGCTTCGGGCGAGGCAGCCACGAAGAGGATCGTCGCCTCGCCGTCGCGGATGGAGATGTGCGCCTCGACCGGTCCGAGGTCGGGGGGAGTCACCGCGATTTCGGCCCGCTCCACGCCCTGCGCCGCGAGCCAGGCCACGCGCGTGGCGGCGGCATCGGCGAAGGCGGGGCTCGCGACCGGGGTGGCGATGGCGATGCGCGCGGGCGCGGCCCTGGCCGCCTCGACGAGACCCGGGCCGATCTCCGCGGCGGCGACAGCAGGCGCCTCGAGGCGCGCCGCTTCCATGCCCGTTTCCGGGATCGGCTCCGCACGGACGGCGGTTTCGGGTACCGGACGCTGCATCGCCTCCTCGGCGCGCAGGCGCATCTCGGCCCTTGCGGGGCGGGTGGCGCGTTCGGTTCCCGGGCGAATCCGGCGAGGCGGCTCCTCGTCGCCGGAGCCCAGGCGCGAGGACACGCGGGCGAGGGAATCGTCGTGGGCTTCGCCCGCGCCCGCGGTCGCATCGGCCGCGGGCAGGGGCGCGAAGCGCAGCGCCGCGGCGAGCGCATTCGCATCCGGCGCGGCGGCGGTCGCGAGGGGGAATTCCCACGCCACCAGGGTCGCGGCGGCGGGATCGGTTTCGGGTGCAAGGCTTGCGGGATCGACGGGAATCGCGGCGGCCGTTTCCCCGGTGGCCTCGAGGGCCCTGGCCCAGGAGTGCCTGGAGGAAATCGCCGCCGCCGGGCTCGGGAGCGCCGGGCGCGGGGCCCGAGCGCGCGCGGCGGACGCGGGAGCAACGGTGCGTGCGGCGGTCGCGGGCGCTGCGGCGCGTGCGGCGGGGACGACGTCGTTCATGGCTCGGTGCTCCGGCGGCTAGCGCGGCGCGTTGCGCGAGGCGCCCGCGCGGCGGGCGGCCTGTTCGTCGCTGGCGTTCTGGTCGCGGCGATCGCCGGCGACGCGGGCCTCCTCCACGCGCCGCTCGACCAGGCGCTCGAAGGTGCGCACGCGCTGGCGCGCGGCCGACCAGGCGTCGCGCCGGGCCTGGCTCGCCTGCTTGCGCCCGGCGATGTCGGCGCGCTGGGCCTGCATCGCGACGTCGAGCTGGCCCATGAAGATGCGGTAGTTGCGCCAGGCTTCGGCGGTGAGTCCCAGGGAGCTCTTCTCGCGAAGCCGCATTTCGTAGTCGTGGCGGTAGCGCTCGAGAAGCTCGAGGCGCTCCTCGGAGGCTCTCGCCTGCGCGAGGTCCTCGGCCAGGCGCCGGGCCTCGCCGTCGCATTGGCGGCGCGCGGCGTCGAGGAGGATATCGAGAGGGGTGTTGAAGGGCATGGTCGCGTCTCTCAGGTTTCGGCCGTCGCACCGATCGCATCGGCGAGCGCGGCCAGGGATTCGTCGAAGGAGGCGCGTTCGCGCGCCTCCTGGGCCAGGAAGGCCTGCATCGCGTCGTGGCGGCGCACCGCCTCGTCGAGCACGGGATCTCCCCCGGGCTGGTAGGCGCCGACGCCGATGAGATCGGCGGCCCGCTGGTAGCGCGCCGACAGGCCGCGGAAGACGCGCGCCGCCGCGAGCGTTTCCGGCGTGGCGATGGCGCTCATGACGCGGCTCACGCTCGCCTCGATGTCGATCGCCGGGTAGTGGCCCTGGTCGGAGAGGCGGCGCGCGAGGACGATGTGGCCGTCGAGGATCGCGCGCGCGCTGTCGGCGATGGGGTCCTGCAGGTCGTCGCCCTCGACGAGCACGGTGTAGAACGCGGTGACCGATCCGCGGCCGTCCTCGGCGTTGCCCGCGCGTTCGACCAGCTGCGGCAGCTTCGCGAAGGCCGAAGGCGGGTAGCCCTTGGTCGCCGGGGGGCTCGCCGATGGCGAGCGCGATTTCGCGCTGTGCCATGGCATAACGCGTGAGCGAATCCATGATCAGCAGGACGTGCCGGCCTTCGTCGCGGAAATGCTCCGCGAGGGCGGCGGCGTAGGCCGCGCCCTGCAGGCGCAAGAGCGGCGAGGTGTCGGCGGGCGCGGCCACCACGACCGCGCGCGCGAGCCCCTCGGGGCCGAGGATGTCGTCGACGAATTCCTTCACCTCGCGGCCGCGCTCGCCGATCAGGCCCACGACGATCACGTCGGCCTTGGAATAGCGGGCCATCATGCCCAGGAGCACGCTCTTGCCCACGCCGCTGCCGGCGAAGAGTCCCATGCGTTGCCCGCGGCCGACGGTGAGGAGGGCGTTGATCGCGCGCACGCCCACGTCGAGCGGCGCGCGGATCGGCGAGCGGTCGATGGGGTTGATCGGGCGGGCGGCGAGCGCGCAGGTGACGCCGCCCTCGATCGGGCCGCCGCGGTCCAGGGGGCGGCCGGTGGCGTCGAGCACGCGGCCGAGCACCGCCGGGCCGGCGGGCAGGCGCTTGCCGCGTTCGCCTTCGCCCGCGCGGGGAGGTGCTGCGCGCGGGGACGGGAAAGGCGGCAGGGCCTCCAGGGGGCGCACGATCGCGCCCGGCATCAGCCCGTGCACGTCGCCCGTGGGCATGAGGAAGAGGCGCTCGGCGGCGAAGCCGACCACTTCGGCTTCGATGGGCGCGCCTTCGGGCGGCTCGACGAGGCAACCCGCGCCCAGGGGAAGCTTGAGGCCCACCGCCTCGAGGACGAGTCCGGCGGCCCGCGTGAGCCGCCCGCTCGTCTCGAACGGGCGCACCGCGACCGCCTGCGCGCGACAGTCCGCGTACCAGCGTGGCCAGTCGGCGCTATTCGTCATTCCACCCGCTTTCGCGGCCCAGCGAAGCGGCGAGGCGCTTCCAGCGCGTGGCCAGCGTCGCGTCCACGTCGCCGCACTCCGTCTCGATGCGGCAGCTGTCCGGCTCGATCCGGTGGTCCTCCACGACGGCCCAGTTGCCGCGCTCGAGCAGGTCGCCCATCTGGGCGCGGATGAGCGGGACGTCGGCGGGGTGCAGCACGATCTGCGGGCGCCGCAGGCCTTCCGGCAGCGCCGAGAGGGCTTCCCGGGCCACACCCACCAGGGCCTCGCGCCGCGCGTTGGCTTCCCCGCGCAGCATCTGGCGGGCGATCTCGAGCGCCAGGTCGGCGAGATGCCCGGCGTGGAAATCCTCGAAGCCGGCGAGGCTCTGCTCCAGCGCGTTAGCCAGGGCGCAGAAGCGCTGGACCTCGGCCCGCCCTTCGGCGTAGCCCGCGCGAAAGCCCGCCTGCCGGCCCTCGGCCTCGGCCAGTTCCCGCGAGGCTTCCGCGGCCTTCGGGGAAGCCTTGCCGGCCGCGGCACCGAGCGTGCCCATCTCGAATCGCGACCAGTCGGCCAGGCGTTCCTTGGGGATGAGTCGGGAGCTCATGGGTTTCCGGGGTTCACACGAATTGGTCGTCGCCGCCGCCGCCGAGGGCTATCTGTCCTTCTTCGGACAGGCGACGCACGATCTTGAGGATTTCCTTCTGCTCGGACTCGACTTCCGAGACCCGCACCGGGCCCTTGGACTCCAGGTCGTCCCTCAGCATCTCGCCGGCCCGCTGGGACATGTTCTTGAAGACCTTCTCGCGCATCGCCTCGTTGGCGCCCTTCAGGGCCACCACCAGGGACTCGGACTGGACCTCGCGCAGCACGAGCTGGATCGCCTTGTCGTCGAGTTCCAGGATGTTCTCGAAGACGAACATCTCGTCCTGGATGCTCTGGGCGAGCTCCTCGTCGAACTCGCGCACGCCCTCGATGATGGCGGTCTCGTTCGCCGCGCCCATGAAGTTGAGCATCTCGGCGGCGGCCCGCACCCCGCCGAGGGCCGAGCGCTTGAGCTTGTCGCTGCCGGTGAGGACGCGGGCGAGGGATTCGTTCAGCTCCGCGAGTGCCGCGGGCTGGATGCCGTCCAGGGTGGCCACCCGCAGCACCACTTCCTTGCGCATCCGCTCGGGGAGCAGCGCGAGGATCGCCGCGGCGTGGTCGCGCTCGAGGTGCACCAGGATCGAGGCGACGATCTGCGGGTGCTCGTGCTTCACCAGCTCGGCCACCGCGGGAGCCTCGATCCACTTGAGGGATTCGATCCCGGAAACGTCGCCGCCCTGCAGGATGCGGTCGAGGATGTAGGTCGCCTTCTCGCCGCCCAGCGCCTTCGTGAGCACGGAGCGGATGTACTCGTCGGAGTTGTTGCCGATGGAGGTCTGCTCGACGGCCTCGGCGTGGAACTTCTCGAGCACCCCGTTCACGCGGTCGCGGGACACGCCCTTCAGCTTGGCCATAGCCTGGCCGAGCCGCTGCACCTCCTTGGGCAGGAGGTGCTTGAAGACCTCGCTCGCCTCCTCCTCGCCCAGGGACAGGAGCAGGATCGCGCCGTCGTCCAGGCTGCCGTCACTCATTGGTCGCGACCCAGGTCTTCACGACGTTCGCCACCCGCTTGGGATCCTGGCGGGCGATGGCGCGCACCGCCTGCACGGGGTCTTCGCCGGGCGCGAGCGCGCGGCTCTCGCCTTCGATCAGGTCGAGGGGCGCGGCGGGGGCGGCGCCGGCCGCGGAGAGGTTGCGCAGGATCGGGCGCAGCACGCCCAGGAGCAGGTAGAGCACCAGCAGGCCCACGCCGGCGTTCTTCGCGACCTCCTTGGCGGTGGCGATGTGGGCGGGGTCCTTCCAGAGAGGGGTTTCCTCGGCCGGCGCCACGGCCTCGACGGCGAAGGGGGCGTTGGCGATGTTGATCGTGTCCCCGCGCGTCGTGTTGAGCCCGATCGCCTCCTTCACCAGGGACTGGATCTGGGTCATTTCGTCGGCGGTGAGCGCGGCGGTGGTCACCTTGCCGTCGGCGTCGGTGGAGCGGCGGTGGTTCACCACCACGGCGGCGGACAGGCGCCGCACCGCGCCCACGGGCTGGCGCACGCGCTTCACGGTGCGGTCCACCTCGTACTGCGTGTTCGTCTCGCGCCGCTGGGAGCCGGACGAGGAGGTCGCCGCGGCCACGGGCGGGGCGGCCGGCTGGTTGGACGCCGCGCCGGGAACGCCGAGGGCCGCGCCGCGGCCGCCGTCGGAGTTCTCCGAGACCGATTGCGTGCGCAGCGCCGCCTCCTGGCCGCTTGCGTTGGGACGGAAGGTCTCGGCCGTGGACTCCTGCACGCTGAAGTCGACGTCGGCGGTCACCTGCGCGCGCACGTTGGCGCGACCGACGACGGGTTCGAGGATCTCCTCGATGCGCCGCGCGAAGGCGGTCTCGATCTGGTTCACGTAGGCGAGCTGGCCCGCGTCGAGCGCGGCGGTTCCGTCCGGGGTCGCGCTCGAGGAGAGCAGCGCGCCGTTCTGGTCCACCACGCTCACGCCTTTCGGCGTGAGCTCGGGAACGCTGCTCGCCACGAGGTGGACGATGCCGGCGACCTGCGCGCGCTCGAGGGAGCGCCCGGGGTGGAGGTTCACGAGGACCGAGGCGGTCGGCTTCTGGGATTCGCGCAGGAAGGAGGTGGCGCGCGGGATGGCGAGGTGCACGCGCGCGCCCGCCACGGCGGCGAGCGCCTGCACGGAGCGCGAGAGCTCGCCTTCGAGCGCTCTCTGGTAGGCGACCTGCTCCTGGAACTGGGTGACGCCGAGCTTCTGGCCGTCGAGGATCTCGAAGCCGACGATGCTGCCCTTGGGCAGGCCCTGGGAGGCGAGCTTCAGGCGCGAGTCATGGACCTGGTCGGCGGGAACGAGAATGGCGCCGCCGCCCTCGGCGACCTTGTACGGCACGCTCATCTGCGACAGCGCATTCACCACGGCGCCGCCGTCGCGGTCGGAGAGGTTGGAATAGAGCACCCGCCAGTCCGGCGTCTGGCTCCACAGCCACCACGCGGCCACCAGGCTCGCCGCGGCGGCCACCGCCACCAGGAAGCCCAGTTTCTGCACGGGCGGCAGCCGGCCGAAGCCGTTCAAGGTGGTGAGGACGGTCGGATGTGCAGCCATGGGGATCGGGGGCGCTCGCCAATGCGGACAGGATGGCGGCCATTATCGAAAGGCGGCCCGGCGGTCCGTCGCGGGAAAAGGGGGAGGTTTCGGCGCCCTTTTCGCGGGCTGGGCCCCGTCGCGCGCGCGCTAGTCTCTCCGGCATGGTCGCCCCGAAGGACTTGCCATGACTGCCATCAGCCCCCTCGACGCCGTTTCGTTCGCCGCCCCCGCCCTCACGGGTGCGGCTCCCGCCGCCCCGGCCGGAGGCGCCGATTTCCTCAAGGCGCTGGGCGAGGCGCTGGAGCGCGCCGACGCGGCCCAGGGAAACGCCGAACGGCTCTCGCAGGCCTACCAGGCCAATGCCGAGGGAGTGAGCCTCGAGTCGACGATGGTCGCGCTCCAGGAAGCCAACCTGTCGCTGCAGTTCGCCGTGCAGGTGCGCAACCGCCTCGTGAGCGCCTATCACGACATCATGAACATGCCGGTGTAGCCGGCGATCCGCGCGGTCACCTCGTGCCGAGGCGGCTGAGCTCGACCTGCAGGATGTAGCGCTGGATCTGCCCGCCGACGTGGCCGGGCAGGAGCAGGAACTGGCAGCCCAGGCGCTTCAGGCGGTGCTTCGCGTTCTCCGCGAGCACCTCGGCGTTGCGCACCTCGAGTTCGGCGTGGAAGTGGCCGTGGTCGGGCAGCGAGATCTTGCAGTCCTCGACCAGGCCGCCGGGCTCGCGGTCGAAGTCCGCGGGGTTGACGAGCAGCGCGAGGCCACCCACCGACAGGTCGAGCACCTTCAGGTCGAGGAGCCTGCCGGGTTGCGCCGGATGGGCCACGCGGCAGACCACGGGTCGCGCGAGCGGGACCTTCACGCGGTAATAGTTGCGCCGCTGCAGCCGCAGGAGCGAGTCGGGCATGCGGATGCGGAAGGCGGGCGCGCCCTCGAAGCTCGTCTGCTGCGCCCCGGCCGTCGAGAACTGGATCTTGATGTGGTCGAGGAAGGTCACCGCCGTCAGGCGCGGCGCGGCGAGGAGCCGCGCGTTCACCACCGGGTCGGCGCCGCAGTCGATCACCATCTCCTCGAAATCGGGATTCACCGCGAGGAGCGAGGTCACGATGAAGTCCGCGCCGCCGCTGAAGTGGATGGTGAGGAGCGCGTGCTTGGCGGCGATGTCGCGCAGGATCGGGATGATCTCCAGCCGCGAGTGGATGATGCAGTTGTCCAGCTCGGTTTCGGCGGAGATGGGAAAGGCGGCGTCGTTCATCGCGCTCCTCTCGGGGCGGGCAGGTGGAGCTTCAGGCGGTCGAGCCTCGCCAGGTGCGCGAGCACCTCGGCCACCGCGACGTAGAGGGCGGGCGGGATCGCGCGGCCCGGCTCGATCCCGAGGAGCGCGGGGGCGAGCCCCGGGGCCTCGTGCACGGGCACGCCGGCCTTGCGGGCCGCCGCGATGATCGCCTCGGCGAGCCAGCCTTCCCCGGAGGCGACCACGCGCGGCGCCGGATCGCCCTCGCCGTAGGCGAGGGCCACGGCGGCGGCTCGCGGGGCGGGGCGGGGATCAGCCATGCGTCACCTCGTGGCGCGCGAGCACCAGGCCGCGGGCGCCAAGCGCCTGCGCGAGTTCGGCCGCACCACTCCGGAGCACGGGGCCCGATTCGTCCGCGGCAGCGAGGCTCACGCGGACCGCGCCGGAGTCCAGGCGCACGTCGATCGCGATGCTCCCGAGGGCGGGCAGTTCCGCCGTGAGGCGCGCGCGCAGGACCGGCTCCGGTTCGCCGGGTTCTTGCTTCCCGTGCGCCTCGTCCTCCGGCGGCGCGACGGCTTCGAAATGCACCGTGGCGATGGCCGCGGGAAGCCAGGCGGGTATGGGGGCTGCCACCGGTGCGGTTGCAGGCGCGGGGGCGGCCGCACTCGCCGGGGAACCGGGCGCCGGCGCGGGTTCGGTGGCTGCGGTCGTCCGGACGGATTCGGCAGCGCTCGCGGCCGATGCGGCGCGCGCGGCGGTCGTTCCGGCCTGGTCGAGGGCCGCGAGGAGGCGCGCGCGGGGCGAAACGTCCACGGCATCGGTGTCGGCCGCGTCCGGCGACGCCGGCGCGCCGGCTTGCGCAGCCGGTCGCGCAAGCGCGGGCGCGGGCAGGTCGCGGGGCGCCTGTCCGGGCCCATCGACGTCGACCGCCAGCGGAAACACGGCCGACGCGGCCGAGGAGGCCGCGACCACGGGCACGCGCTCGGCCGCCTCGCGCAACCGGGCGACCGCGAGGACCAGGCGCAGGTCGGCCGGTCCCGGCACGTTCATGGAGTGGCGCCGCCCGCGCCGCTGCCCTCGCCGTAGGCCCGCGCGAGGCGCGCCTCGTCGTGGGCGGGGGAGAGGAGCTTCGACAGCCGTGCGAGTTCCGGATTCGCGATGTCGCGGATCAGCCGGTCGTTCGCGAGCATCTTGCGGATGAGGATCGCCTTCTTCGAGCGCTGGGCATCGTCCAGCGGCGGCGGCTCGCGCACGCTGCGCAGGCGCTCGACCAGCGCCGCGCAGGCTTCCTCGGCGACGGCGAGTTCGTCCCAGTCGCCCTCGCGGGCGGCGTCGAGCATGCGGTCCGTTGCGCGTGCAGCGGACTCGCACAGGGCGAGGTGGGTGCGGGCGTCCATCACGCCGCGCCTCCCGGCCGGCGGTTCTCCGGAATGGCGGTCCAGGCCGCGCGCAGTTCCGAGAGCAGGCGCAGGGCCTCGTCGAACCCGCCGCGGTCGTTGCCCGCGCTCGCGAGGAGCAGGCGCCGGGCGATGTAGTCGTAGAGATCGGTGAGCGTGGCGGCGAGTGCGCCGCCGGCGCTGCGGTCCAGGCTCGCGTTGAGCCCTGCTCGACGATGAGCACGGCCTGGGAGACGGCGCGCCCCTTCTCGACGACCTTGCCCGCATCCAGGTGCATGCGCGCGCGCGAGATCGCCTCGATCGCCCCGTCGAAGAGCATGAGCACGAGGCCGTGCGGGTCCGCGGTATCGACTCCCGTGGTGACGCCGACGAGGCCGTAGGCCCTGGCGGCGCGTTGCTGGGCGACGTTCATTCCGGTTTCCATGTGCTAGTCGTTGTTCGTGAAGCCCGGCAGGTTCGCGAGCTGTTGGGTGAGGTAGGCGCTGGTCTGGTTCATGCGGGACATCAGGGCGTCGAGCGCGGCGAACTGGGCGCGCAGGCGCTTTTCCGTGGCGTCGAGGGAGCGCTGCATGGCCTCGCCGCGGGTCTGGATCCGCTTGATCGCGGCATTGAGCCCGGTGACCCGCGAGCCGATGCCGCCGTCGGAATCGAGGACGATGCCGATCGCGGCGGCGAGGCGGTCGGCGTAGCCGCGGGTGAAGGAGAGCGTGAAGCTGCCCGCCGCCGCCGCGTCCACGCGCACCTGCAGCCCTTCGACCGCGGTGCCGGGCGCGCCGGTGAGGATCCTGCCGCTGCCGGTGGCGGCCACGCCGCCGAGGCTGCCCGCGACATCCTGGCCCGCGACGGATGCGGGCGCGCCGAAGAGGCCGCCGGCCGCGTTCCCGCGGCGCCGGTGACGGTGGAAAGCAAGCCGTATCGCGCGCTCGCCACGGACAGGACGCCGCCCGAGGCGCCGACCTCCACCGCGAGCCCGGACTGCGCGAGCGCCGGCGCGGCGTTGAGCTTCGACTGCACTTCGGCCGCGAGCGCGGCGGCGTCGGCGTAGGTTCCGGCGGCGAGCGTGACCGACACCGAAGTGCCGTCCACGTCGAGCGTGAGCGCATCGTTCACGCCGGAGGTGATCGTGAGCCCGGCGGTGGCGGAGCCGGTGAGCTGGCCGCGCGTGGCGGGCTGGGTCACGTCCACGGCATGGCTGCCGGCGGCGGTGGCCGCGCCGTAGCCGGCGAGCGTGATGCGCGAATCGAGGCTCCTGCCGGTGGCGGTGAAAAGGCGCGCCAGGGCGTCGGGCGAGTAGGCGAGTGCCGATTGCAGCTTGGCCGCATCGAGCGCGAGGGTGCCGTCGGACTTCAGGGTGATGCCGGCGTCGGCGAGCTGGGTGACGGTGCCGGTGAGCCCGGCCGGCGGCTGGCCGATGACGGCCCGCATCTTGGCCTCGATGCTGCGGATGAGGCTCTCGCCCTGGAGCGCGCCGCCGGCCGGCGAGGACGTCCCGTAGGCCGAGAGCGTGGAGATCGCCTTGCGCACGTCGTTGTAGCCCTTCACGAAGGACTCCACGGCCGTCTCGATGGCGGCCGTGTCGCGCGTGACGCTGAGCGTGGCGGGCGTGCCGGGCAGGGCCCGGGCCAGGGTGAGCGTGAGGCCCTCGACCGCGTCGGTGACGAGGTTCGTGGGGCGCGTGATCGCGATCCCGTCGAAGATGAAGCTCGCGTCGGCGGCGGCCTGGGCCTGGGTGAGGTTGCGGCCGGCGCCGGCGAGCGCGGCCGGATCGAAGGCGAGGCGCGACAGGCCGGCGGCGTCGGTCCCGTTGCCGTCGTCGTCGGCTACCGAGACCTTGAGGCTCGAGGCCGCACCGCTCGCGGTGGAGGAGAAGACGAGCACCTGCCCGGTGCCGTCGTTCACGAGGGAGGCGGTGACGCCGATCGCCGCGGCGTTGACGGCGTCGCGCACGCCGGCGAGCGTGGACTGGCCGGGCGCGATGGTCACGGTCTGGGCGGGCTTCGCGCCATTGGCGCCGAAGCTGGTTCCGTCCCAGGTGCCGAATTCGAAGGTGAGGCTGCCGCTGCCGACGATTTCCGTGGTGGCGGCGAAGGCCGCGGTGCGCAGGCGGTGCGGCTGGGCGAGCGCGAGGACCTCCAGGGAATGGGCGCCCTCGGCGGCCGAGGCGGTCACGCTCGCCTGGGCGAGGGTGGCGTCGGAGACGGCTGCCTTCATCGCGCCCAGCTTCGAGGCGTCGAGGCCCTTCAGGGTCGTCTGGAATTCCGCCATCAGCCCCTTGAGGCTGCCGTAGGCGGAGATGCGTGCGCTGGTGGCGCTCGACTGGGTCGAGAGCTGGTTCAGGGGCCGGCGCTCGAGCGCCATCAACTGCGTGACGAGGGCGTCGACGTCGAGATTCGATCCGATGCCTGCGAGCGAGATGGGCATGGCGAGGCCTGTTCAGTCCGGAAACGAAAAGACCCGGCGCGGCGGCGGGAGTCGGGTTCCCGCCGCCGCGCCGGGGCCGACCGCGGGGGTGAGCCCGCGGCCGGCTGGGCGTGCGCGATCAGCCGCGCAGCAGTTGCAGGACGTTGTTGGGGACGGCATTGGCCTGGGCCAGCATCGCGACACCCGATTGCTGCAGGATCTGCGCACGGGTGAGGGCTGCGGTTTCCATGGCGAAGTCCGCGTCCATGACCCGCGACTTGGCGGCCGACTGGTTCTCGCGGGCGTTGTTCAGGTTCTGGATCGCGTACTCGAACTGGTTCATCGCCGCGCCGTAGGTGGCGCGGTTGGTGTTGATCGCATCGAGCTTCGTGTCGATCGCGCCGATGGCGGTGTTGGCGTTGGCGGTCGACAGGAGGTCGCCGGCGACGGTGGTCACCGCGGCGGTCGTCACGGAAAGCGTCTGCGCGGCGTTGGCACCGACCTGGAAGGCGAAGGTGGCCGCGCCGCCGGCGATGACCGCGACGTTGTTGAAGCTGGTCGTGGCGGCGATGCGGGTGATCTCGCCGGAGAGCGCCTGGTATTCCGTGTTGAGGTTGGCCAGTTCGCCGGCGCCGTACACGGGGTTGGCGGCCTGCACGGAAAGCTCGCGCATCCGCTGCAGCACGTCGGTCACCGTGGAGAGCGCGCCGTCGGCCGTCTGCACGAGCGAGATCGCGTCGCCGGCGTTGCGGATCGCGACGGTCATGCCGCGAACCTGCGTGTCCATGCGGGCGCCCACGGCGATGCCGGCGGCGTCGTCCTTGGCGCTGTTGACGCGAAGGCCCGTGGAGAGGCGCTGGAGCGCCGTCTGGAGGGCATTCTGCGACGAGTTGAGCGCGCGCTGCGAAGTAAGGGAAGCGATGTTGGTGTTGATGACTTGGGGCATGGTGAATCTCCTTTGCCGGGTAGCTGTCGGAATCCCCTCGCGGGGTCACTTCGGTCCGCGAGAGCTTGTGCGACCGTCGTTGCCCCGCTTATCGGGCCCGGCCGGCGAGAACTTTAGGAGGACCGTGCGATGCCACCCTGCCGGAGGACTCCGACTCTAGGGGGAGGGCGGGGGCGCGCATCGCCTGAAAACGCAGGCGGAACGGCCCCTTTCCGGTGGACGACCCGGGAACCCCGGGGGGATACTTTCGGTCCCTGCAGGGCGCGATACCTCCCGCCAGCAGCGGGTCCTGGGGGGAAATATCAATAAAATGATGAAGTTGCCTTGCATTTTTGAGAAGGCACCTTAAAATAGGCCCATGGCTTTCCAGTCCACCGCCGCGATCTTCGCCGCCCTTTCGCTGCTGGCCGCATCCGGCGCGGCGCTGCCGGCGCGCGCGGATATCTTTTCCTTCAAGGACGAGCGGGGTGTCGTGCACTTCACCAACATCCCGAGCCTGGACCGGCGCTACAAGCTGGTTCGCCGCGAGGCGGGCTCGGCGCCGGGACCTTCACGCAGCTACATGCCGACGGAGGCCGACATCCGGCGCTACCAGGCGATCGTGGAGAGCGCCTCGCGGCACCACGGCGTGGATACCGCGCTGGTGCACGCGGTCATCTCGGCCGAATCGGGCTACAACCCGAACGCGCTCTCGCGCAAGGGCGCCTCGGGGCTCATGCAGCTCATGCCGGACACCGCGCGCCGCTACGGGGTGCAGAACATCTTCGACCCGGTGGAGAACGTCCACGGGGGCGTGCGCTACCTGAAGGACCTCCTTGCGCTGTTCAACGGCGACATGCGGCTCGCCGTCGCCGGGTACAACGCGGGGGAGAATGCCGTGATCCGCGCGGGCAACCGCATCCCGCCGTATCCCGAGACGCAGAACTACGTCCCGAAGGTGATCGACTTCTACCACCGCTTCCGCGCGAGGAGCGGCTAGCCGGGGCTCAGTCGGCGGCCGAAGTCGAGCGTTCCCGGGCGGTCTTCGCCCGCTCGCGTTCCAGGCGCTGCTCGAAGGTCTCGTGGCGCTGGGCGGCCAGGGCGTAAGCGGTGGGAACCACGAAGAGCGTGAAGAGCGTCCCCACGAACATCCCTCCCACGATCACCCAGCCGATCTGCTGGCGCGATTCCGCGCCGGC
This sequence comes from Betaproteobacteria bacterium, assembly GCA_016708825.1. Lineage (GTDB taxonomy): Bacteria > Pseudomonadota > Gammaproteobacteria > Burkholderiales > Usitatibacteraceae > FEB-7. The sequence goes on from JADJEZ010000003.1 coordinate 323,583, forward strand.
GCCCGCGGCGAAGGCGAGCGGCAGCGCGCCCAGGACCATGGTTCCCGTGGTCATGAGGATCGGGCGAAGCCTGAGGGTGGCCGCTTCCAGGACCGCATCGTGGACCGAGCGGCCGGCCTCCTGGAGCTGGTTGGCGAATTCCACGATGAGGATGCCGTGCTTGGTGATGAGCCCGACCAGCGTCACCACCCCGATCTGGCTGTAGACGTTCCAGGTGCCGCCGGTGAGCAGGAGCGCCCCGAAGGCCCCGGTCATCGAGAGCGGCACCGTGAGCATGATGACGAAGGGGTCGCGGAAGCTCTCGAACTGCGCGGCCAGCACGAGGTAGATGAACGCCAGCGCCAGGACGATCACCAGCGTGGTACCGCCCGCCGAGTCGCGGAACTCGCGCGACTGGCCGTTGAGATCCGTGGCCACGCCCGGGAGCACCCGCTGCGAGGTCTTCTGCATGTAGTCGATGGCCTCGCCCAGGCTGTAGCCCGGCGCGAGGCTTGCCGTGACGGTGGCGGCGCGCAGCTTCTGGAAGTGGTTCAGGTTCTTCGGCGCCACGCCCTCGCTCACCGAGAGCAGGTTCGAGAGCTGGATCATCTCGCCGTCCCGGCCGCGCACGTAGATGTCGTTGATGTCCCGGGGTGAAGTGCGGTCCGCGTCGGCCACCTGCACGATCACGTCGTACTGCTCGCCGTCGCGCTTGAAGCGCGTGACGACGCGCCCGCCCAGGAGCGTCTCGAGGGTGCGGCCGACGGCGTCCACGGGCACGCCCACGTCGGCGAGCTTCTCGCGGTTGACTCCCACGCGCAGCTCCGGCTGGTTCAGGCGCAGGTCCGAATCGACCGAGATGAGGCCCGGGTTCTTGCGCGCCTCGTCCATGAGGCGCTCGACCATGGCCTGGAGCTCGTTCCACGGCGCCTGCGTCATGACCACGAACTGCAGCGGCGTGCCCCGGGCGCCACCCAGCGAAGGCGGGCTCAGGGGAAAGGCGAAGACCCCCGGCAGGGACTGGAACTTCGGCATCAGGTCGCGCGCCACCTCCTGCTGGCTGCGCTCGCGCTCGCGCCAGGGCTTGAGTATCAGCACGGAGAAACCGGCATCGGGCGTGGGGTTGCCGGCGAGCGTGAAGTACCGGCTGGTCTCGGGCAGCCCGCGGAAGATGCCCTCGATCCGCTCCATGTATTCGGCGGTGTAGGCGACCGTCGAGCCGACCGGCGCCGTGACCGGGCCGAACAGCACGCCCCGGTCCTCCACGGGCGCGAGTTCCTGGCGCAGCTGCAGGAAGAGCGCAACGCTCGCCGCGCCGAGTGCCAGCATCACGGCGATCACGATGGCACGATGGTCGAGCGCGCGGACAAGTCCGGCACGATAGGCGTTGTTGAGTCTTGAGAAGAACCGCTCGGTCATATTGAACAGGCGGCCATGGCGGGGCTCGTGCCGGAGGACCTGCGAGCACATCATCGGCGAGAGGGTCAGCGCCACGAGGCCGGAGACGACGACGGCGCCGGCGAGGGCGAGGGCGAACTCGGTGAACAGGCGCCCCGTGCGCCCGCTCGCGAAGGCGAGCGGCGCATACACCGCCGCGAGGGTGAAGGTCATCGCGACCACGGCGAAGGCGATCTCGCGGGTCCCCTTGAGCGCGGCGTCCAGCTTCGACATGCCGCCTTCCAGGTAGCGGTAGATGTTCTCGAGCACCACGATGGCGTCGTCGACCACCATGCCGACCGCCAGCACCATGGCGAGCAGCGTGAGCGTATTGATCGAGAAGCCCGCCCCGTAGAGGAGCACGCCCGCGCCGATGAGCGAGACGGGGATCGTCACCAGCGGGATCATCGTCGCGCGCACGTTGCGCAGGAAGACGAAGATCACCAGCGCCACGAGTGCCACGGCCTCGAGGATCGTGAAGAACACGGCGCGCATCGATTCCTCGATGAAGACCGACGAGTCGAAGGACAGGGCGAGCTGCATGCCCTCGGGCAAGGTCTTCGAGATCAGGTCGATTTCGTCCCGCGCGGCGCGCGCGAGGTCGAGTGCGTTCGCGGTCGACTGCCGGATGACGCCCAGGGAAACCGACGGGTTGCCGTTGAAGCGGGTGACGATGCGCTCGGAGGCCGGGGCGAGCGTCACCTTCGCCACGTCGCGCAGGCGCACGAGGTTGCCGCCCGAATCGCGCACGACGACGGCGCCGAACTGCTCGGGTGTTGCGAGGTCGGTCTGGGAGAGCACGGAGAACTCGCGCGCCCGCGACTCGATGCGCCCCGCGGGAATCTCCACGTTCTGCCGGCGGATGGCCGCCTCGACGTCCTGCGGGGTGAGGCGGTAGGCGGCGAGCTTCGCGCGGTCGATCCAGATCCGCATCGAGGGCTGGCGCTCGCCGAACACGCGCACGTCGGCGATGCCGGGGAGCGTCTGCAGGCGCGGTCTGATCTTGCGCGAGGCGAAGTCCGAGACGTCGAGCCGCGAGTGCCGGTCGCTCGTGAACCCGATCCACATGATCGGCCACGCGTCGGCTTCCGTCTTGGAGATGACCGGCTCCTCGATGTCGAGGGGCAGCCGGCCGCGCACGCGGGCGACCTTGTCGCGCACGTCGGCAGCGGCGGCGTCGGAGTCCGGGAGAGCGAGAAGCGGATGGTGATGTCGCTGCGCTCCGTGCGCGAGACGGACGAGATCACGTCCACGCCCTCGATGCCGGAGAGCGAGTCTTCCAGCACGTTGGTGACCTGGGACTCCATCACGTCGGAGGACGCGCCCCGGTAGTCCGTGCGCACGCTCACGATCGGCTCGTCGATCTTGGGGTACTCGCGCACCGCGAGGCGCGAGTAGGAAATGATGCCCACCAGCAGGATGGCGAGCGAGAGCACCGACGCGAAGACGGGGCGCTTGATGCAGATTTCGGGCAGCGTCATGGCCGGGGCGCTCGCGCGGGCGCGTTCAGGTGCGGCCCTTGGGGGCCGGGGCCGTCTCGGCCTTGCCCACCGGCGCGGGCGTGGCAGGGTCGCCGGCCACGCGCACGGCCGTGCCCTCGCGCAGCTTGATGTGGCCGTCGGTCACGACGCGGTCGGTCGCGGAAAGGCCCGAGGCGATCTCGACCTTCCCGTCGGTGCGCATCCCCGTTTCCACCTTGCGGCGCTCGGCACGCCCGGAGACTATGCGATAGACGAACCGGTCCTCGCCCACCGTGAAGACGGACTCCTCGGGGACTACCAGGCTGTCGACGACCTCGGCGGTGAGCAGGCGCACGCGGGCGAACATGCCGGGACGCAGGCGTGCACGGGGTTGGGCACCCGGGCGCGGATCACCAGCGCGCGGCCGCTCGCGTCGAGCAGCGGGTTGATCGCGTACACCCGGCCCTCGAACGACTGCTCGGGCAGCGCGTCCAGCGTGATCTGCAGGGACTGGCCGTCGCGGACGTCGCGGTGGCTCACCTCGGGGACGCGAAAGTCGACCTTGAGCGGATCGGTCTTCTCCAGGTTCACGACGTCCTGTCCTTCCTTCACGTAGTCGCCGGGGCTCACCTGGCGCAGGCCGATGAAACCGTCGAAGGGCGCGCGCAGCTCGGTCTTGGCCAGGCGCGCGCGCGCGAGCTGCGCCTCGGCCTGCGCGACGCGCAGGTTGTTCTCGGCCTCGTCGATCGCCTGGATCGAGATGAAGCCCTTGCCGCGCAGCTCGAGGGAGCGCTCGTGCTTGGATTTCGCGAGCGCCAGGTTCGCCTCGGCGCGGGCGAGTTCCGCGCGCTGGACCGAATCGTCGAGCGAGAGCAGCACGGCGCCCGCCTCGACCCTTTCGCCCTCCCGGAAACCGATGGCCGCCACGCGGCCCGGCACCTCGGGGCGCACCACCACGGTCTCGTCCGAGCGCAGGCTGCCCACGGTGGTGATGGAACGCGGCAGTCTTTCGACGCGTACGTCGGCCGCCTCCACGAGGACTTCGGCGGGGGCCGCGCCGGCTTTCGCGGGCGTGGAGCGCGCGGCGGGCGCGCTGCCGGGCGTGGCGGTGCGCGTCCCGGCCCAATAGGAAAGGGATCCCACGGCCACGAGGGCGAGTGAACCCACAACGACGGGAAGCATGCGCATGGTGTGGTCGCGCGTGATTATGAACCAAATCCCTGGCCGTCCCCAAAGGCGGCGTAGCAGGGACCTTGATCGGTTCACGGGTAATGCCGGGGAGTCGGCCTCGCGCGGGCCGCGTTCGGCGTTCTAGGCGGGGATGTCGGGGACCAGCTGGCGCTGCAGCATGAAGATCTGATCCTTCAGCATGAGCTTGCGTTTCTTGAGCCGCTTCAGCTGCAGTTCGTCGTGGAGGGGATTGAGTTCGAGAGCTTCGATTGCGCGGTCGAGATCACGGTGCTCGAGGTTCAACTCGCCGATGCGCCGCTTTATCTCTTCGGCATTCTCCGCGATGGTCACCATGGTTCCTGTTCCTCCGAAGATGTCCCGGAAACCTTACTCCCAAGCCCTGCGGTTGGCTAGTCTTGACAGGCCGCAAGGACCGCTTGCCCGTGCGCGGCTTTCCCCGGAGAATGGGCCGAAGCGCCTTGCGGTCAAAGGCAACAAAAACAAGATGTTGCGTCAGGAGGAGCGCACCATGTCATATCGCCGCAACGATTTCGACGTGAGCAACCGGGTCAACACGACCGACCCCGTGAGCGTGAAGCTCGAGGTCTCCCGGATCCACCAGTCGCTCCACGCACAGGCGGGAATTCCGGCTTTCGCCCGGGCCTTCGACGACGTGACGGCCCTCTACCGGGGAGAGCATCCCGGCTTCGAGAAGTGCGACACGGCCTACCACGACCTGCAGCACGTGCTCGAGGTGTCCCTCGCCATGGCGCGGCTCCTCGACGGCTACGAACGCTCCCGCGCCGACGGGCCGGCGCTGGGCGATCGCCTCTTCCAGTTGGGCATCGTCTGCGCGCTCTTCCACGACATGGGCTACCTGCGCCGCCGGGGCGATCGCCGCCACCGCCGCGGCGCCGAGTACACGCGCATCCACGTCTCGCGCGGCGCGCGCTTCCTGCGCGGCTACCTTCCCGGCATCGGCCTCGCGGAGTTCGCGTCCGTGGCGGGGCCCGTGCTCCACTTCACCGGATACGAGCGCTCGGTCGCCTCCATCCGCCTTCCGCATCCCCGCTTTCGCCTGCTCGGCAGCCTTCTCGGATCGGCGGACATCATCGCGCAGATGTCGGACCGCTGCTACCTCGAGAAATGCCACGACCGCCTCTATCCGGAGTTCGTCGACGGCGGCATCGCGCGGCGCGTGACCGGCGAGGGCGAGGTGACCGTCTTCGCCTCGGCGGAGGACCTCATACGCAAGGCCCCCGGCTTCTTCGTCACCGCCTCGCGGCGGCTCGATCACGATCTCGGGGCCGCCTGGCAGTACGCGGGCGAGCATTTCGGAGGCGCCAACCTCTACATGGAGGCGGTGCGGCGCAACGTGCGCTTCGCCGAGCGGCTGCAGGTAGGCGACTCGATCGTCCTGCGCAGGGTGCCGCCGGTCACCATCAACTGACGTCTTCCGCGCGGCATCCGGCCGGGCGGGGCGCCGCGTTCGAATCCGCGATATCCCGTTGCGCCGCCCCATTCTTCTCGTCGACGACAACCCGATGGACGTGGATCTCACGTTGCGGGCGTTCCGGCGCCGCAAGCTCGGCCATCGCATCCTGGTCGCGCGCGACGGCGAGGAGGCGCTCGCCTGGATCCCGCGCTGGGAGGCGGGAGAGCCGCGCCCCGTGGTGATCCTGCTCGACGTGAACATGCCCCGGATCGGCGGCCTGGAGGTGCTGCGGCAACTGAAGGCGCACCCCGACCTGCGCTCGATACCGGTGGTGATGCTCACCACGTCGGAAGTGGACGAGGACGTGCGCGCGGCCTACCGGAACGGCGCCAACTCCTACATCGTGAAGCCCGTGGATTTCGACCGCTTCCTGCTCGTGACCGAGCAGATCGAGACCTACTGGATCGCGCTCAACACGCCACCGGAATGAGGGGCGCGGCGCGGGCGGTTGGCGCCCCGAAGACGAATCGAACGTCCGACCTGCCCCTTAGGAGGGGGCTGCTCTATCCACTGAGCTACCGGGGCGCTGCCGGGCGAATTATCGCACGCGGGTCCCGCGCGACCGGTGCCGGCGAACGGGCCGAAAAGCGCGCCGCCTAGGGGTCCGGCGCTTCCCGGGCACGTCGGAAGAGGTAGCCCACCGATCCGTCGGGACCGGTCCCGAACAGCGGATCGCGGTTGTCGCGAAACGCGAGGTCGACCATCTCCCAGTCGCCCGGGGTGAGCGTTTCGCGCGCGATCGGGATGACGATCTCGTGCTCCTTGCGCATGTGCGCCTCCTGGCCCGCGATGTAGCGCCGCAGCCGGCCCGCGAAGTCCGCGAGGTCCGCGCCGCTGCCGCTCTGCGCGCGCCGCAGCGACTCGTGCAGCGTCTGCAGCCGTGCCGCCCCGGTCGCGTGATCGTGCTGCAGGTCGAGCAGCGCCGCGTCGGCGCGATCGGTGCGCGCGCGCACCGATCGGAACAGGTGCTCGTCTTCCTTGGGATGGTGGAAGCGGTCGGTGAAGCGTTCGATGTAAGCGAGGATCGTCCCGAACAGGTCGTGGTTGGGCTTGAGCCCCTGTTCGATCGCCGGCGCGAGATAGCGCTCGAGGGCGTGCAGCGCGGTCGCGAAGGCCAGGTGTTCGCCGCGGATGATCGACACGGCCGAGCGCATCGCCGGGCAATCGTCGGTGTCGCGGCGTGTGGGGGCTTCCATGGGAATTCCGTCGTGCCGACGGTCGAAGGGTCGAGCGCATGGTTGTAACCCGTTGGCCGCAAGCGCTCTTGAGGCATGTCAAGGTGCACCGCCCCGGAGACGCCAGTTCAGGTAGTGGCCCGGGTCCGGCGCTCAGGCGCGTGGAGCGCGGCGACTTCCTCCGTGCCGGCCTCGATGGCCGCGGCGAGCCGCGCGACGATCTCGTCGAGATCCGCCTCGGAGACGATGAAGGGCGGGGCGAGCAGCACGTGGTCGCCGCGCACGCCGTCGATCGTGCCACCCATGGGGTAGACCATGAGGCCGCGCGCCATGGCGCCGGCTTTCACCCGCGCATGCAGCCGGTGCGCGGGATCGAAGGTTTCTTTCGTGGACCGGTCCCGGACGAGTTCCACCGCGAAGAAGAGGCCGCGGCCCCGGATGTCGCCCACGTGCGCTTGCTTGCCGAGCACCTCGCGCAGCAGTCGCTCGAAGTAGGCCCCGCGATTGCGCACCGCCGCGAGCAGGCCGTCGCGCTTGATCACGCGCTGCACGGCGAGGGCGGCGGCGGCGGCGACCGGGTGCCCGATGTAGGTGTGGCCGTGCTGGAAGTGCCCGCTGCCCGCGCGCAGCGCCTCGACGATCTTCGCCTGCGCGAGCACCGCGCCGACGGGCTGGTAGCCGCCGCCGAGGCCCTTTGCGATGGCCACGAGGTCCGGTACCACGCCCTCCTGCTCGATCGCGTAGAGCGTGCCGGTGCGCCCCATGCCGCACATCACCTCGTCGGAGACGAGCAGGATGCCGTGGCGGTCGCAGATCTCACGCACGCGCCGGAAGTAGCCGGGTGTGGGCGGCACCGCTCCCGCCGTCGCGCCCACGACCGTCTCGGCCACGAAGGCGATGACGCGCTTCGGCCCGACTTCCTGGATCTTCGCCTCCAGTTCCGCGGCGAGGCGTTCGCTGTAGGCCTCCGGCGACTCGTTCTCGCGGCGGTCGCGGTATTCGTAGCAGGGGGAGACGCGCGCCACGTCGATCAGGAGCGGGGCGAACTGGCGCCGCCGCCACTCGTTGCCGCCCACCGCGAGGGCTCCGAGCGTGTTGCCGTGGTAGCTCTGGCGGCGGCCGATGAAGACGCTTCGCCCGGGCTCGCCGGTTTCCACGAAATACTGGCGCGCCATCTTGAGCGCCGCCTCCATCGCCTCGGAGCCGCCGGAGACGAGGTAGACGTGGGAAATGCCCGCCGGGGCATCACTGATGAGCGTGTCCGCCAGTTCCTCGGCTACGTCCGTGGTGAAGAAGCTGGTGTGCGCATAGGCCAGGCGGTCGATCTGCGCGTGCATGGCGGCGAGCACGTCCGGGTGGCCGTGGCCGAGGCAGGATACGGCGGCGCCGCCGCAGGCATCGAGGTACTCGCGGCCCTCGCGGTCGACGATTCGAAGGCCCTGCGCCGAGACGGCGTAGGGGAGGGTGCCGCGCAGGTTGCGGTGGATGATTTTCGTCATGGGAGCGCACCGCGAGGATAACACCGGCCGGCACGCCGGCGAGCGCCGCTGCTACACTGCCCGCGCCCCAACTGCATCGCCCGCCCATGGAAATCGTGCTCGTCGTGATGGTCGTCTTCTCCTTCGCCGTCGTGGGGTGGCTCGCCATCGCGCAATCGGGCGAGCCGCCCGCGCCGGGAAAGCCCGCGCCGGCAATCCGGCTTGCCGGGACGCAGGGCGAGGAGCAGAGCCTGCCTTCGCCGGGGCAGCGCGTGGTCCTGGTGTTCCATCCGCAGGACGAGACGCCCGAGTGCGTAGCCGTGGTCGAGCGGCTTTGCGCCGCGGCGCCGCGCCTCGAGGCGGCCGGCGTCCTGCTCGCGACGGTGGTGGTGAGCACGCGCGAGGCGGCGGCGGCCTACGGCGACGCGCACGGCCAGGGACTGCGCGTCCTGTGCGATCCCGACGGGCGCGCGACGAAGGCCTACGGGGCGCTCGTGAACCTCGGGTTCCTGAAGTTCGCGCGCAAACTTTTCGTCCTGGTCGACGCCCACGGCCGGGTGGAGCGTGTCTGGCGCGACGCGGTGGGCCCGCAGCACGTCGAGGAACTGCTCGCCGCACTCGCCGTGCCGGCGCGCTGAGCCCGCCAGTCGAAATCGAAGCCCCGGTCGGCTATAATCGCGCCCTTCGATGGCCCCGGAGAGGTGGCAGAGTGGTCGATCGCGTCAGACTCGAAATCTGAAGTACCCTCCGGGGTACCGTGGGTTCGAATCCCACCCTCTCCGCCAATTCACGAAGGAAGCGCCGGGCTGTCTCAGCAGACGGGCGCTTTTCTTCCGGTCCGCAACGCGGCAAACCCGCACCCGACTCGCCGGGGTCTCCACGCCTTGATCACTCGCCGCACATTCCTGGGCCGACTCGGCATCGCGGCGGGCGCGTTGTCGGTGAAAGGCTGCGGGCAGGGCGGCTCCGGCATGCAGGCGCAGCCCGCTTCCAGGTTCGAACTGGGCGTCGGCATCGAGAACACCTGGATGGTGCAGGCCGACCCGTTGAAGGACGGGAACCGGCGCGCCCTGGACGCCTTCGCCCTGACCGGTCACGACGACCACTGGCGAGCAGACTTCGAGCGGGCCGCGGACCTGGGGGGCCACACCCTGCGTTACGGCATGCCCTGTCCGCGCATCGGGACCGCGCCGGGGGTGTTCGCGTTCTCCGGGCTGCGCACGCGCCTCGAGTACCTGGTGTCGCTCGGCATCGCGCCGGTCCTGGACCTGATTCACTACGGCACGCCTGCCTGGATGCCGGATGGCATCGGCGATGCGGGATTTCCCGAGGCGCTGGGGCGCTACGCCCGGGCGAGCGCGCAGAACCTGGGCGACCTCGCGACCCGTTTCACCCCGTACAACGAGCCGCAGGTGGCCACCGCACTGTGCGGCGCCGTGGGCCGGTGGCCGCCCTATGCCGCGAGCCCGGCGGCGTTCGCGACGATCGGCGTACGCGTCGCCCGCGCGCTGGTCCTGGCATCCGAGGGCCTGCGCGGCGTGCGGCCCGCATCGCGGCTGATCTCGGCCGAATCGATCAACTGGGAACTGGCCGACGTGCTGATGCCGGAACTGGCGGCCCAGGGGCAGGTGACCGAGGAACTGCGTGCCGCGGTCGGCAGTTTTCCGGCGAGCCTCGCCTACGGCAAGCTCCTGCCGGAACACGCGTTCGGCGCAATTCTCGTGAGCCTCGGGGTGCCCAGGGCGGACCTCGAATGGTTCGCGAGCCGCGCCCAGCCGCCTGACGTCATCGGCTACAACCACTACCCCGACCTCGTCGATTTTCCCGGCAGCCCCGATTTCACGCGTGGCGCAGCCGTGCCCCTGGACGCCGCCGCCGACGAGGCCGCGTTGCGCGTCGAACGCGGGCTGCGCCGTGCCCACGCCTACTTCGGACGCGACATATCGCTCGCGGAGACAAGCGCGGGGCTCGGCGCGGAGGTCCGCGCGGCCTACGCAGCGGCCCTCGGCCGGATGGTCGCGCGCCTGCGTGCGGATGCCTTTCCCCTGGTCGGGCTGAACTGGTGGCCCTTGCTGCAGGCCGTGCGTTGGGAATACCGCGAAGCGGTCGAAAAGCCCCTGGGCGAATTTCTTTATCCCGGCGGCTGGAACAACGGGCTCTACGACGTGGTGGCCGAGCCCGACGGAAACCTGCGGCGCGTGCCGACCGCCGCCGTCGCGGCATTTCGAAACCTGGCGCAGGCGCTCCGCGAGGGACGGACGTGATTGCGAGCCCCGCGGGTGTTGTCCGGGGAAGGCAATCGGGGTAGCGTGCCTCGGGTGGTCCCGCCGCAGCGCATCCACGCGTTTGCCACCCTTCCCGTGCAGCGAGGCGTCATGACAATCGAATCGCGGTCTGCTCGTCCATCGGTCGTCGCAGCCCTAGCGGCGCTTTTCCTGCTCCTTCCGTACTTCGCATCGGCGGCCGGCCCGGATCCGCGCGACGGCATCCGCGCGGCTGCCCATGCCGAGGGCGAGTTCGCGCCCGCGCCCGCCAGCCCCCGCGCGGCGGCGAAACGGCACTGGCCCGGGGACCGCCTGCCCGTGCAGGTGATCCTCGAGCGCGCAGAGGCGAAGCTCGCGGGCCCCGAGGCGATGCTGCAGCCCGGCAAGCCCGGCACGCCGCTGCGGATCGGCTTCGGCCGCGCGGTGCCGACGCTCGCAAGCGCTTCCCGCGCCAAGGCGTTGATGGCGTGGACGCCCGTGGGAGGCCGGCAGCTTTCGGCATTCAGCGTGGTTTCCCCGGAAGCGACCGGAGTACGGCTGGGCCTCGCGATCGAGCGCTTGCCGGAGGCGGCCGTGCTGCGGTTCTACGCGCCGGATGCGGCGACGGTATTCGAGGTGTCGGGGCGCGAGATGCGGGAGACGATCGATCGCAACCTCGCCTCGGGCGGGGAGGGCGATGCGGCGAGGACCTACTGGTAGCCCGTGGTCGACGGCGCGGAGATCACCGTGGAGATCGACCTGCCGGCCGGCGTGTCACCCGGGGAGGTGGAGATTGCCGCACCGCTGCTCTCGCACCTTTTCGCCTCGCCCGTGGACACGCGGGCGCTGCAGGCGAAGATCGGCCAGTCGGGCGCGTGCAACCTGGACGCGACGTGCCACACCTCTCCGTGGAATGCCGAATCGGTTGCGACCGCGCGGATGGTGTTCACCGACTCCGGCTCTTCCTACCTCTGCACCGGGACGCTCCTCGCCGACAATGCGCCGGCCACTTTCATTCCGTACTTCCTGAGCGCGAACCACTGCATCTCGACCCAGATCGTCGCCTCGACGCTGCAGACCTACTGGTTCTACCGTTCCTCGAGCTGCAACAGCGGCACGCTCAACCCGTCTACCCAGACCCTGGCGGGCGGCGCCACGCTGCTCCATGCCGGTGCGGCGACCGACACGAGCTTCCTGCGCCTGAACGGGACGCCGCCCGCCGGCGCCCTGTTCGCCGGGTGGAGCGCCAGCATCGCCGCGCTCAGCGCCGCCGTCACGGGAATCCACCATCCCAGCGGCGACCTGCAGAAGATCAGCTTCGGGGCCGTGACGGGGTATCTCAATTGCTCGACGATCCCCGGCGGCTCCACTTACTCCTGCAGTTCCGCATCCGCGGCCACCGCCAACCACCTGAACGTCGTGTGGAACCAGGGCGTGACCGAAGGCGGCAGCAGCGGCTCCGGCCTGTGGATCACCTCGGGCGCCAGCCGCTACCTCGTGGGCCAGCTGCACGGCGGCTCGAGCTTCTGCGCCATGCCCACCGCCCCGGACCAGTACGGCCGCTTCGACGTGGCGTACGGCGCGGCGCTTCACCAGTGGCTCTCGCCGCCTGCGGTTCCCGCCGCGGCGACCCTGATCGCGCCGTCGGGCACGATCAGCGGCACGCCGACCTATTCGTGGAACGCCGTTGCCGCCGCGGCGCAGTACTTCGTCTACCTGAGCAACGGCACCGGCGCGTGGCACACCGCCGGCGCGGCGGGCTGCGGCACGGGCACCGGCACCTGCTCGGTCGCCGGCTCCGCGCTGCCGCCGGGCAGCTATACCTGGTTCGTGCTGACCTGGAACCCCACGGGATTGGGCCCGTGGTCGACGGGCATGAACTTCACGGTGTCGCCTGCCGGTCCGCCGGCCGCGGCGAGCCCGATCGGACCGTCCGGAACCATCCCGGGCGCGCCCACCTACACGTGGATGGCGGTGCCTGCCGCGACGCACTACTTCCGCTACCTCAGCAACGGCGCGCTCACCCTGCACACGGCGAGCGAGGCGAACTGCGCGCTGGGCATCGGCAACTGCTCCGTCGCCGGTCCGCCGCTGGTATCGGGCAACTACACGTGGTTCGTGCTGACCTGGAACGTGAACGGCGCGGGGCCGTGGTCGGCGGGGATGGGATTCACCGTCGCCTCCACCGCGCTGCCGGCGGCCTCGAGCCCGATCGGTCCCTCGGGTTCGGTGGGCGGAGCGCCCACCTACACCTGGAATGCCGTCTCGAACGCGTCGCACTACCTGCTCTACCTGAGCAACGGCTCGCTCACGGTGCACGATGCCGGCGAAGCGGGGTGCGCGAGCGGGATCGGCACCTGCAGCATCGCCGGCGCCGGCCTTCCCGCGGGGGGCTACACCTGGTTCGTGCTCACGTGGAATTCCAATGGCGCGGGGCCGTGGTCCGCGGGCATGAACTTCACGTCGACGGGGCCGTGACACGGCTGCGGCGCGGGCGCGCGCGCCGCCCCCGGTCAGGGCGCTCGAAATCCCGCACCGCAACACGAGCGACTGCGAACTAAAGTTAATGGTGAAGAATGTTGCGCAACTAGCTGAAAACAAGTAAAAATCCGGTTTCAAACAATAATTTGAAACTGGGAGGACCTTGCGCCACTTCGCCAAGGCTGGCCAGGACGGCCACACGGCGCGGCGTCTCCTCGATGCTGCGGCACACGAATTCGCCCGGCACGGATACGCCATCGCCCGCATTCGCGACATCGTCGATGCGGCCGGAGTCAATCTCGCCGCGGTCAATTACCACTTCGGGGGCAAGGAGGGGCTCTACCGGGCGACCCTCGCCATGCTTGCGCAGAGATCGCAGGAGGACCTTCCCGGCGCGTCGACGGGGTGGGGTGATCTCGCGCCAGAAGCGCAACTCCACGCGTTCGTGCGCGCCATGCTCGTTCGCCTGCTCGGCGCGGCGCAGGCCTCGCCCGCCGCACGGCTCGAGGCCCGCGAACTTCTCGATCCCACGCCCGCCTTCGGCACCATGCTGGAGGAGCTTTCCGGGCCGCCCTGGACGCGCCTGACGGAAATCGTGGCCGCGCTCCTCGGGCCGCAGGCGAGCCGCGAGGAGCTCGCTCTCGCGACATTCTCGATCGCGGGCCAGTGGTCCCCGTTCCTCTTCGGCCGGCGCGTGCTCGAGGACCGTTTTCCGGACCTCGCCCGCTGCCCGGATCTCGTGGATCGCCTGGCCCGGCACATCGTCGCCTTCTCCCTCGCGGCCCTCGGGTCGCCGAAAGTGCCGCCGATGGCGACCGGAAATGTGACTTCCGTCACAGGACACGAATCGGCGGCTCGGGCCCCGAGGATGCGCAGGAGTGTCGGAAGGCCTTGAAAAAGCTAATGAAAATGCTTTTCCGGGAATCGGACCGAACGCAGGTGGACAAGGCTGTTTTGCCCAGTGGAGTTTTGCAAGCAATTGATAAACAAAGGTTTTATGGGGTTAAGGGGGAGATTTTCGGCCCTGTTTCGGCTGTAAGCCGCGGGGGACGGGTTTTGTGGGTTTCCGCATAGGCCCGCGCGCGCCCTGCCGCCACAATCGCGCCAGAGGGTGGACGAACTTTCACGCAGCACCGGTTTCCGGCGCAGCCGCCGGAGGGGAGAAGAGGGGAACGATGATGAAGAGACCGACCGCCGCACTCGCTGTCGCGGCGCTATGGCTGCTGCCGGCAGGCGCCGTGCTGGCCCAGAAGGCCGGCGACCCGCTGCAATCGCGCCTGGAGGCGAGCAGGGTCGTGGTGAAGGACGGGCGCGAGTCGCTCGTCGACGCCGCCAGCGCGAAGCCGGGCGACGTGATCGAGTACACCGCCACCTACCGCAACACGGGCAAGGCCGCGATCACGGGGTTGCAGGCGACGTTGCCCATCCCCCCGCAGACCGAGTTCATTCCCGGGACCGCGCGCCCCGCGCAGGTGAGCGCGAGCCTCGACGGGAGAGCTTTCGCCGCCGTTCCGCTCAAGCGCACGGTGGAGCGGGACGGCAGGCGCGTAGAGGAGCCCGTGCCGTGGCGCGAATACCGCGCCCTGCGCTGGTCCGCGGGCGAACTGGGCGGCGAGAAGTCGGCCGCCTTCACCGCCCGGGTCCGCGTGATCGACGACCCCGTTCCCGGCGCTGCGCCGGCCAAGGCAGGTGGCAAATGAGCAGGCACCTCCAGGATTTCCAGCGCCCGGCCCCGGCCGGGCATTCCGCTATTTCGATCCGCAGTCTTTCCGCAATCCACTTCAGTGAAAAAGGAGAAATCCATGAACGGATTCACGCAGACGCAGGGCCGGGGCGAACGCCTCCGCGCGGCGATCGTGGCGTTCGCGGTGCTCGTCGTCGGGGCGTTCATCGCCCTCGCGCCGCGTGCCGCGCTCGCCGCGCCCGCCGCGGGCACCGTGATCGGCAACCAGGCCTCGGCGACGTACCTCGATGCGAGCCTCGCGCCGCGCACCGCGACGTCGAACCTGGTGCAGACCACGGTCTCGCAGGTGAAGAGCTTCACGCTCACGGCGCCGGGCTTCCGCACGGCGTCGGCCGGCCAGACGGTGTACTACCCGCACACCATCACCAACACCGGCAACGGCACCGACACGTTCGCGCTCAACGCGCCGGTCGCGGGCGGCGCCTTCAACCACACCGGCCTCGTGTACTACATCGACGCCGACGGCAACGGCGTGCCCGACAACTTCACGCCGATCGTCACGAGCGGCCCCATCGCCGCGGCGGGGATCTTCCGCTTCGTGGTGGCGGGCACCGTGCCCGGCAGCGCCATCGACGCCCAGACGGGAACCATCACCGCCTCCGTCTCGGACACCGGCACGACCACGCTCACCAACCTCGACACGACCACGGTCTCCAATTCCGCGATCACCGTCTCGAAGGCGCTGTCCATCACCAGCGGCCCGTCGCCCAACGCGGGCCCGATCACCGTCACCCTCACCTATACCAACACGGGTAGCGCGGCCGCCGCGAACCTGCTGCTGCGCGACTTCATCCCCGTGGGAATGACCTATATTCCCGCGAGCGGCCGCTGGAGCGTCACCGGCGCAGGCGTCACGCTGACCGACCTGGACACCCTCGACCAGGGTGGCATCGTCTACGACAAGGACGTGACGACGGCGGGTGAAGTGACCGCCACGATCGCGAGCGTGCCGGCCGGCTTTTCCGGCACCGTGACCTTCCAGGTGCAGATCGCCGCGGGCCGTCCGCCGGGATTCATCAACAACACGGCGCAGTACCAGACCTCCACCCAGGCGCTCACCAGCACCAACACGGCGAGCTACCAGGTGCTGCAGACGGCCGGCGTCATCGGCAACGGCTCCACCACCGACAGCACCAACGGCACCGGCGAGCCGGTGACGGTCGCCGCGGCCGCCGCGGGCTCCACGATCACCTTCACCAACGTGATCTGGAACACCGGCAACGCCCCCGACACCTTCGTGATCTCCATGGCGGGCCAGGCCTCCTGGCCGGCGGGCTCGACCTTCACGCTGCTGCAGTCCGACGGCCTGACCTCGCTCATCGCCAACACGACGCCCTCGATCCCCGTCTACAGCGCGGGTTGCCCGGCCGGCTTCGAGACCGACGCCTCCGCGCCGACCCAGTTCTGCGGCTACCGCGTGATCCTGCGCGTGCAGCTGCCGGTCTCGGCCACGGGCGGCCCGTTCTCCATCACCAAGACGGCGACCTCGAGCTTCGACAACACGAAGACCGACACGGTGATCGACACGCTCACCGCGGTCACGGCCAACTCCGTCGACCTCACCAACAACTCCGCCGGCGGCGCTGCCCCCGGCGCGGGCTCGACCGGCACGACGGTGATCACCACGAACACGGTGACCCCCTCGACCACCGGGCCGACGATCACGCGCTTCCGGCTGTACGTGAACAACACCGGGTCGATCAACGACTCCTTCAACCTCGCCACGCTCGCCACGCCGGCGGGCTGGTCGGTGGTGTTCCGTGCCGACGGCGGTGCGAACGACTGCTCGACGGTCGGCGCGAGCCTCACCAACACCGGCACGATCAACGCCGCCGCGGCGCGCCTCATCTGCGCCGAGGTGACGGTGCCGATCACGACGTCGAACCAGGCCGCTGCCGGCAACTACGACTTCGACTTCACGGCCACTTCCGCCCTGAACTGCACGGTGACGGATGCGAAGCGCGACCGCGTCACGGTCAACGCCGTGAACAGCGTGAGCCTCACGCCCAACAACACGCAGCAGACCTTCCCGGGCGGCTCGGTGACCTACACCCACGTGCTCTCGAACCTCGGCAACGTCTCCGAGACCATCAGCTTCGCCGCGGGCTTCCTCACGGATTCGCGCTCCGGCCAGGGCTGGACCTCGCTCGCCTACGTGGACGGCAACAGCAACGGGGTGTTCGATCCGGGCGTGGACGACGTGCCGGCCAACGCGATCTCGACGGCGACCTCGTTCGCGCTCGGCGTGAACGCGAGCCGCACGATCTTCGTGCGCGTCTTCGCGCCCGGCAGCGCGGTGAGCGCGGACCCGGCCAACGTGACGACGATCACCGCGCGCTACAACGCGGGGACGGCGTCGGCTGCGGCGACGGACTCCACGACCGTCTCCGACGGACTGGTGCTGCTGAAGGAACAGGTGGCCGTGAACTGCGCGACCCCCGTGCCGCACGCGGGCTATTCGACGGCGCTGATTCCCTCCGGCCCGGCGACGGCCCCGGGCAACTGCATCGCCTACCGGATCGCCGCCACCAACACGACGGCGGCCGGCATCACCTCGGTGGTGGTGAACGACAACATCCCGGCGAACACGACGCACCGCTTCTCCTGCGGCACGGGTGCGGCGCCGGGTGCGGCGACGACGCTGGGTGCGGTCACGGCGCCTGCCGACGGGGCCACGGGAACGGTCAGCGCGACCGTGGGGCCGCTCGCGCCCTCGCAGAGCGCGGTCGTGACCTTCTGCGTGCGGATCGATCCGTGACGCAGTCGAGACCTCGCCCTGCGCTCCACCCGGTGGCCTTCGGGCCGGCCGGGTGAGCTTCGGCGGGCTGCGGGTGACCGCAGCCCGCTTTTCGCTGCCTCCTCCCTCGCGAGGGCGCAGCGAAAAGTGACGAACACGACGACATCCCCGACACCGTGAGAAACCCGAGCCCACCGTTCGCCTCCCGCCTCGCCGCGCTGCTCGCGCGCGTGGCGGCCGCGGCTGCGCTCGCGCTGCCCGTGGCGGGCGCGCCGCCGGCCGGCACGGTGATCGCCAACCAGGCGAGCGGCACCGCCGTGGTCGGCGTGACACCCGTCGCCGCCGCGTCGAACGTGGTGCAGCTCACCACGTCGCTGCCCGCGGGCGCCGGCTCGGCCACGCTCGTCGCGAACACGACGCGTCGCGTGGCGCCCGGAGGCGTCGTCTACTTCCCGCATATGCTGACGAACGGCCCCGTTGCCGACAGCTTCACGCTCTCCGTCGCGAACCTCGCCGGTTCCTTCGACCTGGGTTCCATCGTGATCCTGCCGGACGCGAACGGCGACGGCATCCCGGATTCGGCCGTGCCGGTGCCGGCCACGGTTGCGCTGCTGCCGGGCGGCGTCTTCCGCTTCGTCGTGGCGGCGACCGCCCCCGCCGGGGCGCCGAACTTCAGCACCGATCGTCTCCAGGTGAACGCGGTGAGCACCACGCCGCTGGGGCCGGTGCTCGCGAACATCGACACCGCCGAGATCTTCGTGGACGGCGGGGTGCCGCCGCCGGACGTGGTGAACGTGGTGAAGTCCTTCTCGGTCGTCGAGGGACCCTCGCCCTACGCCTCCATCCTCGTGAGCATCCGCTACGCCAACACGCGCGTGGTGCGCAGCGACTTCCGGATCCTCGACGCCATCCCCGCCGGCTTCGAATACGTCCCCGGCAGCGGGCGCTGGAGCGGAACCGCCGCCGCGCTCACCGACGCGGCCGGCGGCGAGCCCGCGGGCATCGCCTACGATTTCGGCGTGACGCAGCCGGGAGCGGTGCACGCGAGCCTGCCGATGCTCGGCTCCCTCGAGGAAGGCACGCTCAGCTTCCGTCTGAACGTCGCCGCGGGGCGCGCGGCGGGCGAGGTGCTCGTGAACGTCGCGCAAGCCCGCTGGCTCGGGCCCGTGGATTCCTGGTGGCGCGACACCAACCCCGCGTCCTACCGCGTCACCGGCACGATCGACCTCACCCTCACGGGCGAGCGCATCCCGGTGGCCACGCCCGGCACGACGGTGGCCTTCACCAACGTGCTCACCAACCGCGGCACCGAGGCGGAGCGCTTCGACATCACGCTCGCCGGCTCGACCTTCCCTTCGGGCACCGCCTTCTCCCTCTGGCAGTCCGATGGCGTCACGCCGCTCGCCGACAGCGACGGCAACGGCCTGCCGGACACGGGCCTCGTGGCGGCCGGCGCCTCCTATCGCATCGTCGTGCGCGCGAACCTGCCGGCCTCGACGCCGCCGGGGGAATACCGGGTGACGAAGACGGCGCGCAGCGCACGGGCCGCCGTTCGTTCGGCGTCCGCCGACGACATCGTGGGCGCCGTGGGCCGGCTCTGCCGCATCACCCTCACGCCGGACAACCAGGCGCAGAGCGCCTACGGCAGGCACATCACCTACACGCATTTCCTCGAGAACCAGGGCAACTGCGACGAGACGGTGCGGGTCACGGCGGGCTACCTCGCCGATAGCCAGCCGGGCTGGGTCTCGGGCGCGTACCTCGACAACCCGGTGGCCGGCGGCGCCTCGGTCCCGGGCGTGCTCGACCGCACCGACACGCCGGTGGTGGAGGGCTGGAGCGCGGTCCTCGCGCCGGGGCAGGGGCTGCGCATCCTCGTGGACGTGCTCGCGCCGCCGGATCCGGCGACGGCAAAGCGCGCGGCCAAGGCGCTGGTGGAAACGAACGTCACCACGCTCGTCATCGACAGCGCCACGGGCGGCGCGCTCCGGGTGATCGACCGCACGACGATCGACGACAAGGATTCGCCGATCCTGCCCGCCGACGTGCTGCGCAACTTCACGACCCCGAGCTACCAGGTGCCGACCGCCTGGGCGGTGCTCGGCGGCACGGCGTGGCTGCGCGCCGACGCCGCTTCCTGCAATGCGATTCCCGGCGTCGCGGAATCGCGCACGCTCGTGATCACCGGCCCCGGCGGGGAGCGCGAGGAAGTCGTCGCCACGGAGACGGGCGCGGACACCGGCATCTTCATCGCGCCCGCGCTGCCCGTGCGCGCGCCGCCCGTGGCCGCCGGCGACCGCATCCTGCAGGGGCGGGCGTTCGACGTGTTCGAGGCGGAGATCCTCGGCTGCGGCCGGCGCATCGCCACGACGATCACGGTGACCGACCCCGTGGGCATCGTCTTCGACAGCGCCCTGAACGAACCGGTCGCGGGTGCCACCGTGACGCTCGTGGCCGCCTCGGGCGGCCAATGCTCGAGCGTGCCGGTGGCGCTCGACGCGAACCCGGCCACCACCGACGCGAGCGGCCGCTATGCCTTCCCGGCGGCAGCGGCCGGCGACTACTGCCTCGCCGTCACCGCGCCCAACGGCTACGAGGCGCCGTCGAAGGTCCCCTACACCGTGCTCGTGCCGGGTCGAAATCTCGTCGTCACCGGCCCCACCTCCGGCGGTTCCTACGGCCAGCCGTTCCGCTCCGACGGCAACGGCATCGTGGTCGACGTGCCGGTGGACCCGACGGCGCAATCCGGCCTCTTCGTGCAGAAGGCGGCCTCGCGGGCGGTGGCCGACCTGGGCGGTTTCGTCGACTACGTGGTGCGCGTGCGCAATGGCACCGGCAACGCCCTCGACCGGGCGAGCGTGCAGCTCGTCGACGACCTCCCGGCCGGTTTCGCCTACGTGGCGGGCAGTGCGCGCGCCGACGGCAAGGCGCTCGCCGAACCCGCCAGCGCCGGCCCGCGCCTCACCTTCGGCGTGGGCGCGTTGGCGCGCGGCCAGGAGATCGCGGTGAGCTACCGCGTGCGCGTGGGTCCGGGCGCCCAGCAGGGCGACGGAACCAACCGCGTGCAGGCCACCTACGAGGCCAACGGCACGCGCACCGTTTCCAACGTCGCGACCGCGAAGGTGCAGGTCCTGGGCGGGGTCTTCAGCGATCGCGGTTTCATCCTCGGCAAGGTCTTCCTGGACTGCAACGCCAATGGCGTGCAGGACCAGGGCGAGGCCGGCGTGCCGGGCGTGCGCCTGTTCATCGAGGACGGCACCTACGTCGTGACCGACGGGCAGGGCCGCTACAGCTTCTACGGGCTGTCGGCCCGCAGCCACGTGCTCAAGGTCGATCCGGCGTCGATGCCGGCGGGCGCGCGGCTCGCCGCCATCAGCGCCCGCCACCTGGGCGACGCGGGCAGCCGCCTCGTCGATCTCAAGTCGGGCGAGATGCATCGCGGCGATTTCGCGGTTTCGGGTTGCGACGGCGCGGTCGTGGAAGAAGTCCGCGCCCGCGCGAAGGCCATGGGCGACGGCGGCGAAACGCTGCTGGGCGCGCTGGCGGGCGCGCAACTCGCCACGGAGGCGCGGCCCGCCCAGGACGTGAAGGCGCTCCCGGCGAGCGGCATCGTGAGCGCCACCGCCACGCCGGGCGGCACTCCCGCTTCCGGCGCCGAGGGCGCCGCGGCGGTTGGTCCCTTCGCGAGCGCGCTCGAGCCGGTCTCGGCGACGCGACCCGTTCCCGCGCCGGCGATTTCCCCCGCGGCGCCGGCGCAGGCGGCAGGCGTGCCCCTCGAGAGCCTCGTGCCCGATCTCGACAAGAGCCTCGGCTTCGTCGGCCTCGCCGACGGCGACACGCTGCCCTACGCCCAGGCGACTGTTCGCGTGAAGGGCACCGCCGGCGCCAGCTTCCGGCTTTCGGTGAACGGCGTCGAAGTTCCCGAGGCGCGCGTGGGCAAGCGCGCCACGCTTGCGGAAAAGCAGGTCCAGGCCTGGGAATACATCGGCGTCGCGTTCAAGCCCGGCGCGAACGAGCTCTCCGTCTCGCAGGTGGACGGCTTCGGCAACCCCCGCGGCACGGTCGCGATCCGCGTCGTGGCGCCCGGCGTCGCGGCGAAGCTCGCACTCGAACTGCCGAAGGGCGGGGCGATCGCCGATGGCAAGACCCCGGCCCGCGTCGTGGTGAAGATCCTGGACGAGAACGGCGTGGCCGTGACTTCGCGCACCGCCGTCACCCTCGCCGCCAGCCTCGGTACCTGGAAGGTGGACGACGCCGACCCGGCCACGCCGGGCGTGCAGGCCTTCGTCGAGGGCGGAACCGCGGGCTTCGCGCTTGCCCCGCCCCTCGAGCCCGCTTCCAGCCAGGTCGTGGTTACGAGCGGCAATGTCCGCGCGGAAGCGCGGCTCGACTTCCTGCCGGACCTGCGGCCGCTGGTCGCCACCGGCGTGGTCGAGGGTGTCGTGAACCTGCGCAACCTCAACTCGCGTTCCCTCCTGCCGGCGCGCGATGCCGACGGCTTCGAGCAGGAGCTGCGCCACTTCTCCCGCGAGCGCGACGACGGCAAGCTTGCGGCCGGGGCGCGCGCCGCCTTCTTCCTCAAGGGCAAGATCCGCGGCGATTTCCTCCTCACCGCCGCCTACGACTCCGACAAGGACACGCGCGAACGCCTGCTGCGCGACATCCAGCCCGACGAGTTCCACCCGATCTACGGCGACTCGGCGGTGCGCGGCTACGACGCCCAGTCGACGAGCCGGCTCTACGTGCGCGTCGACAGCAACCGCTCCTACCTGCTCTGGGGCGACTTCACGACCCAGGCGCCGGGCGACGCGAGGCGGCTGTCGAACTACAGCCGTTCGCTCACGGGCGTGAAGCAGCACTTCGAGAACGAGCGCGTGAGCGCCAACGCCTTCGCCACGCGCGACAGCACGCGCCAGGTGATCGAGGAGCTGCGCGCGAACGGCACCTCCGGCCCCTACGAGCTCGGCACGCGAGGCGCGCTGGTGAACAGCGAGAAGGTGGAGATCGTCACCCGCGACCGCAACCAGCCCTCGATCGTGCTCGCGACGCTTGCGCAGGCGCGCTTCGCCGACTACGAGATCGAGACGCTCACCGGCCGCATCCTCTTCCGCAGCCCCGTGGCGAGCGTCGACCGCGACCTGAACCCGGTCTTCGTGCGCGTGACCTACGAGGTCGACCAGGGCGGCGAGCAGTTCTGGGTCGCGGGCGTGGACGCGCAGGTGAAGGTGACGGACCGCATCGAGGTGGGCGGCACCTTCGTGAAGGACCGGAATCCCCAGGAGCCCTTCACGCTCGCCGGCGCCCACGCGGTGGCGAAGCTGGGCGAAGGCACGTTCCTGATCGGCGAGGTCGCCCGCACGGAGCGCGGCACCGACGCGCGCAAGGGAGAGGCCGCGCGCATCGAGGTGAAGCACGACTCGAAGGACCTGAAGGCGCAGGCCTTCGTCGCGCGCAGCGACCGCGAATTCGACAACCCCGGCGCCTGGCTCGCCAAGGGCCGTTCGGAAGCGGGCGGGCGCGCCGAGTACCGGATCCGCGAAGGCACGCACCTGCGCGCGGAGGCGCTGCGCACCGAGGAACTCGCGAGCGCTTCCGTGCGCGACGGCGCCATGGCCGCGGTGACCCAGGAAGTGGCGAAGAACCTCACGCTGGAAGTCGGCGTGCGCTACGCGGCGGAGAAGGGCGCGACCTCGCCGGTGGCGGCGGTCGAGGGCCAGCCCGCCGCCGCGGCGCTGCCCGAAGAGGTGACCACGGTGCGCGCGCGGCTCACCGGTCAGGTGCCGTTCCTCGCGGGCGCCAATGCCTACGGCGAGGTGGAAGTCGACGTGCGCGACGCCGACCGGCGCATCCTCGCCCTGGGCGGCGAATACGCGTTGCCCAACCGCGGCCGCGTCTATGGCCGGCACGAGTTCGTCTCCTCGATCACCGGCCCCTACGGGCTCAACGCCACGGAGCGGCAGAACACCACCGCCGTCGGCGTCGACTTCGACTACATGCGGGACGGGCGCATGTTCAGCGAGTACCGCATCCGCGACGCGATCTCCAGCGGCGACGCGGAAGCCGCGCTGGGACTGAAGAACCTGTGGACCCTCGCCCCGGGGCTGCGCCTGGGCACCTCCATCGAGCGCGTGCACGCGCTCTCCGGCAAGGGCCAGAACGAGAACACGGCGGGCGCGCTGGCACTCGAGTACACCGCGAACCCGCTCTGGAAGGGCACCACGCGCCTCGAGGTCCGCGACGCCTCGACCACCGAATCGCTCCTCTTCACGGTGGGGCTCGCGGCGAGGATCAACCAGGACTGGACCGCGCTCGCGCGCAACGCCTACACGCTCCAGCGCGCCAAGGAGAGCGGCGCCGAGCGGGTCGTCGAGCGGCTGCAGGCGGGGCTCGCGTGGCGCGACACCGAGACCAACCGGTGGAACGCCCTCGGCCGCATCGAGCATCGCCTCGAGCGCGACGACACGCAGGCGGGCGTGCAGCTGAAGAGCTCGACCACGCTGGTGTCGGTGCATGCCGACTGGCAACCGCGGCGGCCCTTCCTGGTGAGCGGGCGTTACGCGGCGAAGTGGACCACCGACAAGTCCAACGGGCTTTCGAGCAAGTACCGGGCGCAGGTGATCGGTGCACGCGCCACCTGGGAGTTCGCCCCGCACTGGGACCTGGGCCTCGTCACGAGCCTGCTGGTGGGAGAGAAAACCTCGATTCCCGGCACTATGGCGTCGGCGTGGAGCTCGGCTACCTGGTCGCGACCAATCTCTGGGTTTCCGCCGGATACAACTTCTTCGGTTACCGGGATGCGGACCTCTCCGGCGCCGACTACACGGCCAGGGGGCCCTTCGTGCGGCTGCGCTACAAGTTCGACGAGACTCTGCTCGAGAGCGTGGGCGTGGCACCGCTCGGCCGGAAGGTCGCGGAGGCCTCGCCATGAGGGCACGTCGCATGGCCGCGATCGTGGCCGCCTTCGCCCTCTGGCTCGCGTTCGCGGGTGCGGCCTTCGCGCAGGTCTGCGCGGTGCCCGGCACGCTGGGCGCGGGAACGGTCGCCGGCATCGTGAACACCTATTACCCGGGAGCGGCATCGGTCTCCGCGGGCTCGACCTCCATCGCCGTGGGCGCGCCCACCGGGGCGGGCACGCCCATCGCCGCGGGGGACCTGCTCCTCGTGGTCCAGGTCCAGGACGCATCGATCAGCACGTCGAATTCCGCGGCCTACGGCGGCAGCGGCGGCGGACAGGGCTACACCTCGCTCAACAACGCCGGGCTCTACGAGTACGCGGTCGCGGCGGCGCCGGTCGGCGGCGGCTTCGTGACCCTCACCTCGCCGCTCCTGAACGGCTATTCGACGGGCGCGGCCAACGCCGAGGGCCAGCGCCGCTTCCAGGTCGTGCGCGTGCCGCAGTATTCGAGCGCGAGCGTCACGGGAACCGTCACCGCTCCCCCGTGGGACGGCAACACCGGCGGCATCGTGGCCTTCGACGTGGCCGGGAGCCTCAACTGGAACGGCCAGACCATCGACGTGAACGGGCGGGGCTTCCGCGGCGGCGGTGGCCAGTGCTCCATCGGCGCCGGCGGCACGGGGCCAACACGGACTACGTGACCTCTTCCGCGGGTCTCACGCTCGGCACCGCGGCGCCGCCGGTCGGCACCACCCCCAACAACCCCAAGGGCGAGGGCGTGGCGGGGACGCCGATCATCGTGTTCACGCCGACGACGCCGGGCAGCAACGCGGCGGGCACGATCACCAACACCGGCGGCACCGACGGCACGTCCGGCGGCTACCCGGGCGGCAGCTTCGGGCGCGGCGCGCCGGGCAACGCGGGAGGCGGCGGCACCGACGGCAACCCGCCGGTGAATGACCAGAACACGGGCGGCGGCGGCGGCGGCAACTACGGCATCGGCGGCAAGGGCGGCTACGGCTGGACGCCGGGCACGCCGCCGGGCTTCGATACCGGCGGCTTCGGCGGCATGTCGCTTCCTTCGGGCGGCGCGGCTCTTCTTCGGCGGCGGCGGCGGCGCGGGCACCACCAACAACTGCACGGGAACGCCCATTTCGGGCGCGGCGAGTTCCGGCGCCGCGGGCGGTGGCATGGTGTTCGTGCGCGCCGGCAGCGTCCTGGGCGGCGGCACGATCAACGCGCGCGGAACCGAC
Source organism: Betaproteobacteria bacterium (assembly GCA_016708825.1). GTDB lineage: Bacteria > Pseudomonadota > Gammaproteobacteria > Burkholderiales > Usitatibacteraceae > FEB-7. The sequence goes on from JADJEZ010000003.1 coordinate 349,130, forward strand.
GGCAATTCCACCATCACCAACGACGCCTCCGGCGGCGGCGGCGCGGGCGGCTCCGTGCTGGTTTTCGTGGACAACACCGGGGGCGCCACGGGCGTCTCCATCAACGTCCAGGGCGGCAACGGCGGCAGCAACACCGGCGGCGGCTCGCCGCACGGCCCCGGCGGCGGCGGCAGCGGCGGCTTCGCCATCACCTCGGGTGCCGCGGCCTTCGGCGTTGCCGGCGGCGTGAACGGCACCACGGCACCCAGCGCCACCTCGACGGTGGAGTACGGCTCGACTTCCTCGGTGGGCGGCTTCCAGATCGTGACCCTCACCGCCGGGCAGATCCCGGGCGCGGGCGGCACGCGCGCCTGCTTCCCGGAACTCACCGTGGTGAAAACCACGACGACGCCGACGGTCGCGGCGGGCACCTCCGCGATCTACCGGATCGTGGTGTCGAACGCCGCGGGCAAACAGCCCGCCACCACGGCGACCATCACCGACCCGCTGCCCGGCAACCCGAACATCACCTACGCGAGCACCACGTCGATTGCGCTCGCGGGCGGCGCGACCCGCACGGCGGTGGCCGATCCGACGGCCGGCGCCACCACGCCCGTCTGGGGCGCTTTCTCCATTCCCGGCGGCGGGAGCGTGACCCTCACCTTCGTCGCGAACTTCGCGGGGGCGACGCCCACGGGGACCTACCAGAACCCGGCGAGCGTCACCTACCTCGATCCGACGCGCACGGCGGCACAGACGGTCACGCCGGGCGGCACCTATACGGGCGGCGGCACCGTCGGCGGATCGAACTACGCCTCGGCCAGTTCCACGGGCGAGGACGTCCAGGTGGTCGTGGCGCCGACCATCACCAAGAGCTTCACGCCCGGGGCGATCTCCGTGGGCGCGAGCGGGGGCAGATGTCGGTGGTCATCGGCAACCCCGGCGCGGTGGCGCTCGCGAACGTGGGGCTCGTGGACAACTACCCCGCCGGAATGGTGAACAGCGCGAGCCCCTCGGCGAGCAGCAGTTGCGGCGGTACGGTCACCGCCACGCCCGGCGCGGGCTCCTTCCTGTTCTCCGGCGGCGCGATTCCCGCGGCCGGCACCTGCACGATCACCGTCAACGTGACGGTCACCTCCGCGGGCCCCTACACCAACACGATCCCGGCGAACTCGCTCACCAGCACCCAGGGCGTCACCAACCCGGCCCCGGGCACCGCCACGCTCTACAACAACGTCACCGTCGCGAAGTCCTTCGCGCCCAATGCCGTCGCCCCCAACGCGGATGCGACGCTCACGCTCGTCCTCACCAACCCGAACACCGTGGCGATGACGCTCGCCAACCCGGGAATCACTGACATCTTCCCGGCGGGGCTCGTGGCCACGGGCGGCGCGGTGACTTCGGCCGGCTGCGGCGCGCTGGCGCCGGCAGCACTCGCGGCCGGGGCGACCGGCTTCACGGCGACCGCAGGCACCATCGCCGCGAGCGGCACCTGCACGATCTCCTTCGCGGTGCGCAGCGCGACGACGGGCATCTACGCCAACACCACGTCGGGCGTCACCACCACGCAGGCGAACACGACGGGGCCCGCTTCCAACACCGCGAACCTCGGCGTGGGGCTGGTCAACATCGCCAAGGCCTTCTCGCCCGCGGCGATCGTCACCGGCGGCTCCTCGACGGTGACGCTCACGCTCAGCAACCCGACGGGGGTCGCGCAGACCGCCGGCAACTTCACCGACTCGCTCGTGAACATGAGCGTGTCGAGCACCGTGGTCGGCGGCACCTGCACCAGGTCACACCCGCCTCCCTCACGGTCGGCCAGACGGCGATTTCCTTCACCGGCATCACCGTGCCCGCGGGCTCCTGCACGATCAGCTTCTCGGTCACCAGCAGCACCGTGGGCAACCAGGCGAACGTGACGAGCGGCGTGGCGACCGCCGTGCTGCCGCGCGGCCCGGCCTCGAACAACGCCACCCTTTCCGTGCTCGCCCGGCCCACGATCGCCAAGGGCTTCGCGCCGTCCACGATCGCCCCGGGCGGCGTCTCCACGCTCACCTTCACGATCGCCAACGCAGGCCCGCTTCCGCTCACCGGCATGGCCTTCACCGACACCTACCCCGCGGGCCTCGTGAACGCTTCCCCGCTCGCGGTCGGCGGCACCTGCACGGGCGTGACCACGACCGCGGCGGCCGGTGGCGGCAGCTTCAACGTCACCGGCGGCAACCTCCCGGCGACGGCGAGCTGCACGATCACGGTCTCCGTGACGGCGGCGTCCGTGGGCAGCTACGCGAACACCGCCTCGAGCGTCGCCACCACCCAGACGGGCGGGGGCGGCACCGGCTCCAACACCGCCACGCTCGTGGTCGCGGCGGCGCCGACGATCACGAAGAGTTTCGCGACCAGCCCCATCGCCCAGGGCGGCACGAGCCTCGTCACCTTCACGCTGGCCAACCCCAACGCCACCCTCGCGCTCTCGAACCTGAATTTCACCGACGCGCTCGTGAATCTCACGGCGGCCAACGGGACCATCGGCGGCAGCTGCGCCGGAACCACGAACGCGCCGGCCCTGGTGGCGGGTGCCACGGCGCTGAACCTCACGGTGCCCGCGCTGGCCGCGAACGCGAGCTGCACGGTGACCGTGACCCTCACGGGCAGCGTCTCGGGCACGCACCCCAACACCGCGAGCGGCGTCACCTCCACGCAGACGCCGGCCGCGGGCGCGCCCTCGAACACCGCGAACCTCGTGGTGCTCTCGCCGCCGCTGCTGCAGAAGAACTTCGTCCCGGGCACCATCGAGAGCGGCGCCAACTCGGCGATCGTCTTCACCGTCACCAACCCGCAGGCCACGGCGCTCGCGAACGTGAGCTTCAGCGACCCGCTCGTCAACATGGCCCTGGGAACAGGCGCGGGCGTGGTGGAGACCTGCGGCGGAAACGTGGCGGCCGCGGGCGTGGCGGGCGGCAGCACGAACTTCACGCTTACGCTCAACACGCTGGCCGCGAGCGAGACCTGCACCATCACCGTGAGCCCGGTCACCAGCGCGATCGCAAGCCCCGCCGGCGGGCACCCCAACACCACGAGCACGGTGACGAGCACGCAGACCGCCGTGAACCCGGGCCCCGCGGCGACCGGCTACCTGCGCGTGCTCGCCCCGCCGGCGATCACGAAGAGCTTCGCGCCGAGCGCCATCGCGACCGGCGGCACCTCGACCATCACCTTCACGCTCACCAACCCGAACGCGGTGCCGCTCACCGACGTGCGCTTCACCGACGACCTCCCGGCGAACCTCTCGAACACCGCGGCCCAGAGCTTCATCGGTGGCGCGCGGGGCACCTGCACCGGCACGATCCCCAGCGCCAAGGCCGCGGGCCTCGCCGACCCGATCACCTTCACCTCCACGTTCCTGCCGGCGAACTCGAGCTGCACGATCCTCATGGACGTCACCAGCGGCACCGCGGGGGCGTACTCCAACACGGTGACGGCGATCGTCTCCGACCAGACGCCCACGCCCACGACCGGGGGCACCGACGTCCTCTCCGTCGGCGCGCTGGGCATCAACAAGCAGTTCTGCAGCAACCTTCCGGCCGCGACTCCGGGCGCGTCCACCTGCACGACCGTCACGGACGCGCCGGTGGGCACGAACGTCTTCCTGTGGATCGAGATCACCAACAACGGCGCGGGCAACAACCAGAACAACCTGTTCTTCAACGACACCCTGCCGGCGGGCATGCAGACGGTCGCGGGCGACATCTTCGTGTCGCGCAACGGCACGCAGTGCGACGAGAGCCCGAACCCGATACCCAACGAGGCGGGCGGGGCGGGCACCTTCAACTTCAATGCGGGCCGGCACCCCGACGACCTCGACAACAACTCGAGCTGCCTGGTCGCCGTGACGGTGACGGGCACGACCGCGGGGGTCAAGGACAACACCGTCACCGGGACCAACGCCGGCGGCGGCAACGCGGCGCTGAACGGCCGCACCGACACTGCCACCATCCGCTTCTGGCAGGCGCCCACGATCGCCAAGGCCTTCCTGCCGGCGTCCATCGGCGCGGGCGGAACGTCCACGCTCACCCTCACGCTCACCAACCCGGCGGCGAACCCCGGCGCTCGCCAACGCGAGCTTTTCCGACACGCTCGCGAACATGAGGCGTCGCGGGCAACCAGACGGTCGGCGGCACCTGCGCCGGCACGACCCCGGCGAGCCTCACCAACGGCCAGACCGGGCTCATCGCCTTCAGCGGCATCTCCATCCCGCAGGGCGGAAGCTGCACGGTGAGCTTCACGGTGACGAGCACGAACGTGGGCGTGAACCCCAACGCGACCACGGGCGTGTCCACCACGCAGGTGCCCACGGCCGGCGCGGGCTCGGGTGTCGCAAACCTCACGGTGGTGGGCGCGGCGCTCACCAAGGCCTTCGCGCCCGCGGCGATCACCGCCGGGACCGTCTCGCGGCTCACCTTCACGATCACGAACGGAGCCGGCAATCCCGCGCAGGCGAACCTCGCCTTCACGGAAACGCTTCCCGCGGGCGTGGCGATCGCGGCGGTTCCGAACACGGCCTCCACGTGCACCGGAGGATCGGTGAACGCTCCGGGAGGCGGCGCCACGCTCGCGCTCTCCGGGGCGAGCTTCGCCGCGGGCGGCACCACCTGCACCGTCGGCGTGGACGTGACCAGCGCCACGCCGGGGGCCTACAACAACCTGCCGGCCAATATCTCCGGGCTGTCACCCGGGCTCTCCGCCGCGGGGCTTTCGGCGACGCTGACCGTGAATGCCGCGCCGGCGCTCACCAAGGCGTTCAATCCGGCCTCCGTTGCACCGGGCGCGGTCTCGACGCTCACTTTCACGATCACGAACGGTGCCGGCAATCCCGCGCAGGCCGGCCTGGGCTTCACGGACACGCTCCCCGGCGCGGTGGTGGTGGCCGCCACGCCCACCGTCCAGACCAACTGCCCCGCCGGCGGCGGATTCGCCGCGCCCGGGTTCACGGTCACGGCGGGGGCCGGAAGCGGAACCGTCGCCGTCTCCGGCGCGGCGCTCAACGCCGGCGTGGCCTCGTGCGAGGTCCGCGTCAACGTGACCGCCGGCGTGGTGGGCAACTACAACAACAACAGCAGCAACCTCGGCGCGCTTGCCGGTGGTCTCACGGCAGCGGGAGCCAATGCGACGCTCTCCGTCGTGGGCACGACGCTCACGAAGGCGTTCAGCCCGACCGCGGTGGGCCCCGGCGTGGCCTCGACGCTCACGTTCACCATTGCCAACGGCGCCGGCAATCCCGCGCAGTCCGGGCTCGCGTTCACGGACACCTTCCCGACGAACCTCGTCGTCGCTTCCCCTCCCGGCGCGGTCAATGCCTGCGGCGGTGCCTTCACGCCGGTTGCCGGCGCGGGGAGCGTTGCACTGAGCGGCGGGTCGCTCGCGGCCGCCCAGGCGAGTTGCACGGTGAGCGTGAACGTGAGCTCGGCGCAGGTCGGCACCTACGTGAACGCGGCCGCGAACCTCTCGGGCGCGCCCGCCTCGATGGACGCGAGCGGGGTGAACGCCACCCTGAACGTCCTTGCGGCACCCACCGCGACGAAGGCGTTCGGCGCCGCGAGCGTGGCCACGGGCGGCGTCACTTCGCTCACGCTCACGTTCACCAACGCCAACGCGGCGCCGGCCACAGGGCTCGCGTTCACGGACACCTTCCCCGTCGCGCCGGGCGCGATGACGATCGCCAACGTGACCACCGGCAACACCTGCGGCGGTGCGCTCACGAACAACCTCGGCGGCGCGATCGCTGCGGGGGCGGCCGGCATCCGGCTCACCGGCGGCACGATTCCCGGCAGCGGCTCCTGCAGCGTCACCGTGAACGTCACGGTCCCCGCGCCCGGGGCCTACGCCAACACCCTCGGGGCCGGAACGATTACCACGACGAACGCGGGGAGCGTTTCCACGGCCACGAGCGCCACGCTGAACGCTTTCGCGCCGCCGACGCTCGCCAAGGCGTTCGTCCCGGCGAGCATTGCCTCGGGGGGCACGAGCGCGCTGCGTCTCGCTCGCCAATCCGGCGGCCAACCCCGCGGCGCTGACGGCGGTTTCCGTGAGCGACCCGCTGGGAACTTTCAATATCGCCGTGGCGGCGCCGGCGACGGTGGTCTTCAGGCGGACATCAACGTGACCTCGTCCACGACGGGCGCGCGCAACAACGTGACGGCCGCGCCGGTGGCCACGGGCCCGGTCGCACTCACCGGGACGCCCGCCGCGGCGACGCTCACCGTGCTTGCGGCGCCGACGTTTGCCAAGGCCTTCGCGGCGCCGAAGAACGTGGCGGTGGGCGTGGCCACGACGCTCACCTTCACGCTCACCAACGGCAACGCGCAGGCGCTGACGGGCGCCACCTTCATCGACGACTTCCCCGCGGGCGTGAGCCTTGCCAACGCAACGGTGGGCGGGAGCTGCGCGGCCGGTGCGGTGCAGTCGCGGGCGACGACGGGGGCGACTCCGTTCGGGGCGATCACGGCGGGGCACATCTCCATCCAGGCGGCCGGCTACACGATTCCGGCCTCCGGCAGCTGCACGATCGTGGTGAACGTGAGCTCGTCGAGTGCGGGTGCGAAGGCCAACACCAGCAGCGCGCTCACCACCGCCGCAGGGGACCACCACGGCGGCCGCGTCTGACACGCTCAACGTCTACGCCGCACCCACGGTGGTGAAGAGCTTTGCACCGGCAACGATCGCCGCCGGCGGGACCTCGACGCTGACCATCACGGTGAGCAACCCTGCGGCGAACCCGGGGAACTTGACGGGCGTATCGATCGGGGATGCGTACACCGGGACGCTCGCCAACAACGCGGCCGGGTCGGTCGCCTGCAGCGGGGCGGGGAGCGCCACACTCACGGGCGGCGTGAACGGCGGCACGAGCGTGGGCTTCAACGCCGGCACCATCGTGCCGGGCGGCACCTGCACGATCACGCAGAGCGTGACGGCCACGACCACGAACACGAACGCGACCACCGCACCTGCGGCCACGGGCCCGGTCGCACTTACCGGGACGCCTGCGACGGGCGTGGTGCTCACGGTGGTCGGAGCGCCGGTGGTGACCAAGTCCTTTGTGGCGACCAACGTGGCGGTGGGTGGGATGAGCGATGGACATCACCGTGGAGAACCCGGTGGCCAACACCGTGGCGCTCGCCGGGGTGGCCTTCACGGACACGTATCCGGCGGGACTCACGGGCGCACTCACGGCAACGGCCAGCCCGGCCGGCTGCACGGGAACGCTCACGGCCGCGGCCGGGAGCCTGGCGCTCACGGGCGGGGTGGTGCCGGTGGCCACGACGTGCACCTACGCGGTGACGGTGACGGGGCGACCCGGCGGGGCAAAACTGAACAGCACCGGCGCGGTGACCTCGACCAACGCGGCGAGGCGGGGCGGCGGCAGAGCGCGACCTGAACGTCTACGCGGTACCGACGGTGGTGAAGAGCTTTGCGCCGGCAACGATCGCCGCCGGCGGGACCTCAACGCTCACCATCACGGTGAGCAACCCGCACGCAGCGAACCCAAGGGAACTTGACGGGCGTGTCGATCGGGGACACGCATTACCGGGACGCTCGCCAACAACGCGGCCAGGTCGGTCGCCTGCAGCGGCGCGCGGGGCGCGACGCTCACGGGCGGGGTGAACGGCGGCACGAGCGTGGGCTTCAACGCCGGCACCATCGTGCCGGGCGGCACCTGCACGATCACGCAGGGCGTGACGGCCACGACCACGAACACGAACGCGACCACGGCGCCTGCGGCGACGGGGCCGGTGGCCCTCACCGGGACGCCCGCCACGGGCGTGGTGCTCACGGTGGTGCGGCGCCACGTTGTGCGCCAAGTCCTTCGCGGCGGCGACCAACGTGGCGGTGGGCGGGGCCACGACGCTGACCTACACGCTGCAACAACGGAACGGTAGCCACAGACACTCAGCGGCGCTTCCCCGCCGGCGTGGGCTTCCACGGAACGTGTGCAGCGGGACTCGCGGCGGGTGCGGTGCACGCGCGGCGGACGACAAGCCGACTGGGCCGTTCAGGGCATCACGCCGGGAGCACGGCTCTCATCAAGGCGGGGTGGTACCGAGTCCGGCCCTCCGGCGCTGCACGATCGCGGTGACGGTGACGGGGTCGTCGACTGCAGGAGCGAAGCTGACCAGCACCAGCAGCGCGCTCACCAACGGGGCGAGGGACCACGGCGGCGGCCGCGCGACCCTGTACGTCTACGCGGTACCGACGGTGGTGGGGAACCGCTTTACGCCGCCCACGATCGCCGCCGGCAGGACCTCGACGTTGACCATCACGGTGGCAACCACGCTGCGAACCCGGGGGAACTTGACGGGCGTATCGATCAGGACACGTGCACGGGAACGCTCGCGAACAACATAGCGGCGGGTCGGTCGCCTGCAGCGGCGCGGGGGCGCGACACTCACCGGGCGGCGTGAACGGCGGCACGAGCGCTGGGGGTCAACGCCGGCACCATCGTGCCGGGCGGCACCTGCACGATCACGCAGGCTAGCGTGACAGCCCGACCACGGGCCCGAACGCGACCACCGCACCTGCGGCGACGGGCCCAGTCGCCCCTCACCCGGGACGACCGCCACGGGCGTGGTACTCACGGTGATGGGCGCCGCTGGTGACCAAGTCCTTCATGGCGACCAACGTGGCGGTGGGTGGGACCTGACGATGAACATCACCGTGCAGAACGGTGGCCAACACCGTGGCGCTCGCCGGGTGGCCTTCACGGACACGTATCCGGCGGGACTCACACGGGTGCGCTCACGGCAACGGCGAGCCCGGCCGGCTGCACGGGCACGCTCA